>NZ_JABBYK010000001.1:0-1108710 GCF_013168765.1 Brevibacterium sp. CT2-23B
CGCGATATTTTTTAAGGTGATGGCCTCGTCCAGTTTTTGGGCGGGGCCATTACTGTATTCACGAACGAGTGTGTTCGTGTGTGGGTGGGATGCCCGGTGCTTATTACTACCTGACGGGGGTACTGCTACCTGGCGCGGGGTTGCTGCGCCGCCGTCAGGTAGTAATAGTGAGGAAGGTTCGGAAGGCTTCGGCGCCGGTGACTTGTAGGTCACTGTCTGTGTGGACGTAGTCCTCGGCGCGGAGCACCATGCGGTGTTCGGTCAGGACCGTGCCGTTCTGACCGGCAGCGCTTCGATCACCATTGGGGGAGTAGCCGAGCTTCTCCGATACCCGCCGGCTGGCGTCATTGCCGTCGAAGTATGCTGTGTCAAATCGTGCGGCACCGAAGTATCTGGTGAAGGCTTCGATGATCATCCTTCGCATTCTGGTGCCGTATCCGCAGCCCTGTTCAGGCAGCGCCAACCATGATCCTGTCGAGACTGTCCTCGTGAGTGGAAACCGACGTCCGGTCACACCCTGAACTCCGATGGCCCTGCCATTGACTCTGACCGTGAACTCGATCGTCCACTCATCTACGGTGAAGTTCGCTCTAGTGGACCAGTGGTATTGAGCGAGGCTTCGTGCTACCTGCTCATCGGTGCCCGAGTCCCAATTGACGAGGAAGGCTTCGATTCCATCACGTCTCACTCCGCCTCGCGCGATCTGTGCGAGTTCCGGAATATCGGCCTCTCTTACGGGTGAGAGTTCCATATCATCTGATCGCAGATGAAGTGCGAACGGCGGCCAGATCTCCGAGATGTCCATGTGCCTTGTGCCCATTCTTTCGGGTTCAGTGGCCCTGGAACTGCGCGGAAGACTTATATCCCACTTGAAGTGACCGGACAGCGCTGTCCATTATCTGGTCGCTCGGATTGTTGTTATACGGGTCACGGTATGTTTGTGCGCATGAGTCTACATCCATCACTGCAGCCAATCTTCGACACAGTGCTCCAACGTAACCCTGGAGAGTCGGAGTTTCACCAAGCGGTACAGGAAGTTCTCTATTCCCTGGGCCCCGTCGTGGACAAGCACCCCGAATACCTGGAACTCTCCGCGCTCGAGCGGCTCTGCGAGCCCGAACGCCAGATCATCTTCCGGGTTCCCTGGATCGATGACTCCGGAGTCGTGCAGATCAACCGCGCCTTCCGCGTGCAGTTCAACTCGGCTCTCGGCCCCTACAAGGGCGGTCTGCGGTTCCACCCCTCGGTGAACCTCGGCATCGTCAAGTTCCTTGGTTTCGAGCAGATCTTCAAGAACGCCATCACCGGCCTGCCCATCGGCGGCGGCAAAGGCGGATCTGACTTCGACCCGAAGGGCCGCAGCGACCGCGAAGTCATGCGGTTCTGCCAGTCGTTCATGACCGAGCTGTACCGTCACATCGGTGAGTATCGCGATGTGCCCGCGGGTGACATCGGCGTCGGTGGTCGGGAGATCGGCTACCTCTTCGGCCAGTACAAGCGCATGACGAACTCCTATGAAGCAGGTGTGCTCACCGGCAAGGGACTGTCCTACGGCGGTTCCATGGTCCGTACCGAAGCCACCGGCTTCGGCGTCGTGTACTTCCTCAAGGACATGCTCGCCGCCGCGAAGAAGAACATCGACGGTCGCACTGTCTCGATCTCCGGTTCGGGAAATGTCGCAGTATTCGCCGCAGAGAAGGTCACGGCCTTCGGCGGCACCGTCATCACGATGTCCGACTCGGCCGGCTTCATCCATGACCCGGACGGAATCGACACCGAACTCGTCAAGCGCATCAAGTTCGAAGAGCGGGGACGCATCTCCGAATACGTGGAGCAGCGCGGGGGACGCGCGACCTACCACGAGGGTGGAAACGTCTGGGACGTCGAGGTCGACGTCGCACTGCCATGTGCGACTCAGAACGAGCTCGACGGGGACTCGGCTGCGACTCTGGTCAAGAACGGAGTTATCGCCCTCGCCGAAGGCGCGAACATGCCCTGCACGCCGGAAGCCGTGAAGATCTTCTCCGAGGCCGGCGTCCTCTTCGCCCCCGGCAAGGCCGCAAACGCCGGCGGTGTCGCGACCAGTGCGCTCGAAATGCAGCAGAACGCCAGCCGCGACTCGTGGGACTTCGACTTCACCGAGGCGCGCCTGGCCGAGATCATGGGCGATGTCCACGACAGCTGCGCGGCTGCGGCCGACGAGTTCGGCCAGCCCGGAGACTACGTCGCCGGCGCCAACATCGCAGGTTTCATCCGCGTTTCCGAGGCAATGCTCGCCCAGGGAGTCGTCTGATCGTCTGGTCCATCGGCGGCCGGGCGACCAAAGCGCCTGTGCACAGCCGACAGGACGACCGCGATCAGCGCTGACAGTCGAGGCTGACAACCCAAACCACAAGACAGGCTCTGCTCAGAACCGGTGAACTTCTCCACGAAGCCGTCGGTCCTGAGCAGAGCCTCTGTCGTACGCTGTGAGCCCGCGATCGACCCCGATAGCTGTGTCCTGCCTGTCGGTCCGTGTCGACCGTGCTGGGTGGGTTCGTGATCAGGGACCGGTCAGAGCCAGACGAGAAGGTCAGCGCTTTCCGATGGTTCCGTAGCCTTTTCGCCAACGCAGCAGGGGACGACTCGTTCCCGCATCGGCGCCCGCGCCCATGGACACCACCTCCCCGACGACGAGATTGTGGGTCGCAACCTCGAGCACCTCGGTGAGCTTGAGCTCGAACCAGGCGATTGCCTCGGTGAGCACCGGCTGTCCGGCATGAGGGGCGGGAAAAGTGTCGATGCCTTTGAGCGATCCGTACAGTGGTTGGCCCGAAGCGCCGAGGCGTTCGGAGATGTCGCGCTGGTCTGAGTTGAGCAGCGAGATCGCAAAGTGGGAACTCGTCTCCAGAGTCTCCATCATCCGAGAGCCGGAATAGACGCTGACGGCCATCGTCGGGGGATCGTACGACACGTCGAGAAACGAATCGACGGTGATCGCATGCAGGGCACTGCCACGGGTAGCGGAGACCACGGCGACCGCCGCAGCGATGTCGTCGCTGAGCTCGCGGTAGCGTTCTGTGAGGGAATCGTCGTAGGCCTGGTCCATGACTCTCATTCTAGGGAACTACAATGGAGCCATGACCATTCCAGCTTCAGGCGGTTCAGCAACGATCGAGCGCGAGCAGTCCGAGCAGCTAGTCGAGCCCGGCGATCACGAGCGCTTCAGCCACTACGCGCCCAAGGACAAGATCATGGAGTCCATGGTGACCGGGACTCCGCTGATCGCCTTGTGCGGAAAGGTGTGGGTCCCCACGCGCGACCCCGAGCGGTTCCCGATCTGCCCCAAGTGCAAAGAGATCTACGAGACGATGTCCGAAGGACCGCAGGAGTAGATGTCCGCGGATCGTCTCCCAACAGCACCAGGGACCTCCGCGGCAGAACAGCTACCACCGGCATTCCCCGAGCGCGCAGCATGGGGAACGGCGGGAAAGCTGCGTGCCTGGCAGGCTGAGGCTCTCGAACTCTACTTCCAGAAGCAGCCCAAGGACTTCCTCGCGGTCGCGACCCCAGGAGCAGGTAAGACCACCTTCGCTCTGCGGCTGGCGGCCGAACTGCTGGCCCAGCGAGTCGTCAACCGTGTCACAGTCGTCGCTCCCACCGAACACCTCAAGGTGCAGTGGGCCGACTCGGCAGCACGCGTGGGCATCAAGCTCGACCCGCACTTCAAGAACTCCCAAGGCAAACACGCACCCGGCTACCACGGAGTGGCCCTGACCTACGCGCAGGTCGCTGCCAAACCCGTTCTCCACCACAACCGGACGGCCGCCGGCCGCACTCTGGTCATCCTCGACGAGGTCCACCACGGAGGTGACGCCCTGTCGTGGGGCGATGCCGTGCGAGAGGCCTTCGGCCCCGCGGTCCGTCGGCTGTCCCTGACCGGAACACCGTTCCGTTCCGACACCTCACCGATCCCATTCGTCACCTACGCACCCGACGAGAACGGCATCCGCACCTCGGTGGCGGACTATTCGTACGGCTACGGTCGAGCGCTCAAGGACTCCGTCGTCCGCCCCGTCCTCTTCCTCGCCTACGCCGGCGCCATGACCTGGCGGACCAAGGCCGGCGACGAGATGTCGCACGTCCTGGGCGAGGAGACGACGAAGGACATCAACTCGCAGGCCTGGCGCACGGCCCTCGACCCGAAGGGCGACTGGATCCCGGCGGTCCTCAAAGCCGCAGATATGCGATTGACCGAGGTCCGACGCACCGTCCACGACGCCGGCGGCCTCGTCATCGCCACCGACCAAGAGGCGGCCCGAGCCTACGCCAAACGACTGCACGAGATCACCGGTGAGAAGCCGACCGTTGTGCTCTCCGACGAGGCGGGAGCCTCGGAGCGGATCGAACAGTTCCAGAACTCGACCGACCGGTGGATGGTCGCCGTGCGGATGGTCTCCGAAGGCGTCGACGTTCCCCGATTGTGTGTCGGCGTCTACGCGACCTCCTCGTCGACGCCGCTGTTCTTCGCGCAGGCCATCGGGCGCTTCGTGCGTGCCCGCAAACGCGGCGAGACCGCCTCGGTGTTCCTGCCCTCGGTGCCCGTGCTGCTGGCCCTGGCGAACTCGATGGAAGCCGAACGCGATCATGCCCTCGATCGCCCGAAGAACGAGGACGAGAACGATGTCGTCGTCTTCGACGATCAGGCCATGGAGCAGGCGAACCGCAACGAGGGCGCCTCGTCGGACCAGCTCGGCTCCTTCGAAGCGCTCGGCGCCGAAGCCCTGTTCGACCGTGTCCTCTACGACGGCGGTGAATTCGGCACCGGCGGAGCCATCGGCTCCGAGGATGAACTCGACTTCATCGGCATCCCCGGCCTGCTCGAACCCGATCAGGTGCGTGAGCTGCTGAGCACTCAGCAGGCCCGGCAGGCGAAGCGCAAGACCGCGGCGGCTCCTCCGGCCCCTGAGACGGAGACGAGCGAGCTCGAGCACCGAGCGATGAAGGAAGAGCGCAACCAGCTCCAGAGCCTCGTGGGCGCTTGGTCCAGACGTACCGGAACGCCGCACCAGAACGTTCACGTCGAACTGCGCAAGGCATGTGGGGGACCGGCCGTCGCTCAAGCCACGCGGGAGCAGATCCAGGCTCGGATCAAGAAGCTGCAGGGCTGGTTCGTCGGCAAGAAGTGAGCACCGGATGTCGGCAGGGGAGACCCTGTCGGCATGAGGCTGACGAAGCCGCCGAAGCAGACGCAATGTCTGCCTCGGCGGCTTCGTCGATTCGCGGTGGGCCGGGTGTGGATCAGGCGGAGTAGAACACGGTGGGAATGGCGGGCTCGCCGTCCTGCAGGCGCCTGGCCGAACGCGGCAGCTCCGCCAAAGACTCGTCATGTCGGGCGCAGGCCTTCTTCACTCCTGCCGCGCCGATGAACGACTCATCGACCTCACCGTCGACGACGAGATCGACGCTGAGCCGACGGCCTTCGCCGAGATCATCGGGCAGGCTCGGAATGCCGACGGCTTCCTCCACGGCGATCGGACCGTCGATGAGGCGCAGCGCTTCCTTGTGTCCGCCGCGTGAGGGCTTGCCGGAGGAGTTCTTGGCCACCGAGGTCCACTCGCCGGCCTCATCGGCACGAGCCACGAGCTTGTACACCAGGCCGGCGGCCGGGGCACCTGAACCGGTGACCACCCGCGTGCCGACACCGTACGAGTCGACGGGCGAGGCGGCCAATGCGGCGATCGCATACTCGTCGAGATCGCTCGTGACGGTGATCGTCGTGTCGCGGGCGCCGAGGCGGTCAAGGCTCTCGCGCACCTCACTGGCCTGTTCGATGAGATCGCCGGAATCGATGCGCACTCCGCCGAGGTTCGGCCCGGCCAGCTCGATCGCCGTGGTCAGCGCCGCCTCGACGTCATAGGTGTCCAGGAGCAGAGTCGTATCGGTGCCGAGCGACTTCAGCTGAGCGGCGAAGGCCTCCCGCTCGGAATCGTGGAGCAGGGTGAACGAGTGGGCCGAGGTGCCGATCGTGCGCAGACCGTACTGCAGGCCGGCGGCCAGGTTCGACGTCGAGGCGAAGCCGCCGATGACCGCGGCCCGAGCCGCAGCCACGGCCGCATGCTCGTTCGTGCGTCGCCCGCCCATCTCCGCGCAGGGGCGATCGCCGGCCGCCTGAGCCATTCGGGACGCTGCCGAGGCGACCGCACAGTCATAGTTCATCGCCGACAGGATGAGCGTCTCCAAGATGACGCCCTCGGCGAACGTCGATTCGATCGTCAGCAGCGGTGAGCCGGGGAAGTAGATCTCCCCTTCTGCATAGCCGCGGATATTGCCGGAGAACCGATAGTCGGCCAACCAGTCGATGGTGCGCTTGTCGACGATGTTCTCCCTGCTGAGGAACGAGAGCTCGGCATCGTCGAAGCGGAAGTCGCGGATCATCTCGAGGATCCGACCGGTGCCGGCGACGACACCGTAGCGGCGACCTGCGGGAAGGCTGCGGCCGAATACCTCGAAGAGGCTCTTCCGGTGAGCGGCACCGGATTCCAGGGCCGCCTGCACCATCGTCAATTCGTACTGATCCGTGAAGAAAGCCGTCGAATCGGTCCGTGTGAGATCACTCATAGGCGCGATCTTACGTCACGACAGCGTCAGTGTTCTGCCGTATGGTGGAAACGTGAGCAACCCAACGACACCAGTCCTGGAGCCGGAGGTCGACGTCCGACCCTCCGAGAACCTGGCCAAGCCCTGGCGGACCGTGGTCTTCAACGACCCGGTCAACCTCATGAGCTATGTCAGTTTCGTGTTCCAGACCTACTTCGGCTACTCCGAGGAGAAAGCCCACTCACTTATGCTCGAAGTCCATGAGAACGGGCGGTCCGTCGTTGCCACCGGAGGCCGCGAAGCCATGGAACGAGACACCCAAGCGATGCACGAATACGGCCTGTGGGCCGCGTGCCAACCCGATTCAGGATCCGACTGACACATGGCCGCTATCGACGCACGAGGGGACGATGTCGTCCTCACCCTGCAAGACAACGAACGCTCGCTCATGCTCACGGTGTTCACCGATCTTGCGGCTCTGCTGGCCGAAGACAGCGACAGCGATGACGACCGTCCGGACTCGGAGAACTGGGAAGCCCGGCTCGGACTCGTCGACCGTCCCCGTCCGGAGGACCCGGCGCTGCTGCGGCTGCTGCCCGACGTCGATCCCGAGGACGATGAGCGTTCAGCGGAGTTCCGCCGCCTCACCGAGTTCGATCTCAAACAGGCCAAAGCGCACAATGTGCGCCTCGTGCTGCTGGGACTGAGCAAGGGCAATGACATCTCCCTGACACGGGACGAGGTGCTCGCCTGGATGAAGGGCCTCAACGATCTGCGACTCGTCCTCGCTGTCCGCCTCGGGATCGACACCGAGGAGGCGCAGGAGGAGAAGTACGCCCACCGTGAGGACCTCTCCGAATCCGAAGACCTCACCCTGACCCTGTACGACTTCCTGACGTGGATTCAGGACCGACTGACGACGACCTTGCTCGGCCAGACGCAAGGGGATGACGAGATATGAGACTCACCGCAATCGGCACCGCAGGCTCCTTCCCAGGACGCGGCGCCCTCGCCAGCTGCTACCTCATCGAAACCGATGAGGACACACCCACTCGCATCATCCTCGATCTCGGGTCCGGTGCGCTCAGCCCCCTGCAGGAGACGGTCGACACCGATCGTCTCTCCGGAATCGTGTTCAGCCACCTCCATCCGGATCACTGCATGGATATGACCGGCCTCTACGTCAAACACTGCTTCGACCCGAAGTTCTTCAACGGCGACATCTCCGACACGGGAACGATCCGCACGCGCACTCCGGTGTTCGCGCCGGCCGGTGCGAAGGAACGCCTGTCCAGGGCCTATTACACGGATCCCGGAAAGTCCCCGGTGGCCAACGGGGGAGACGACTCGGACTTCGACCACGCCTTCGAATTCACCGACATCGACCACGGCAGTCGTCACCAGATCGGCTCCCTGACCATCGAATCCTTCCTCGTCGACCACCCCGTCGAGGCCTATGCTCTGCGGATCACGGATGCGGCCGGCAAGGTCATCACGTATTCGGGCGACAGCGATGAGTGCGACAACCTCGTCGCAGCGGCAAAAGACGCCGACCTCTTCCTCTGCGAAGCCGCTTTCCAGGAAGACCGCGACACTGCGCGCGGCATCCACCTCACCGGCAAGCGCGCCGGGCGAGTGGCGCAGAACGCCGCGGCGTCCGCGCTCGTGCTCACCCACATCCCGGTCTGGACAGACTGCTCCATCGTTCGCGGTGAGGCGGCCGGGGAGTACCGTGGACCCATCGAGCTGGCGAAGCCCGGAGCCACCTGGACAGTGTGAGCCGGCGACGATCGCCGGCGACCAGCAGACACCACCACCGAGACGAAAGAGGCAGACAGTGCGAGCAGACGGCCGTGCAGCAGACGAACTCCGTGAAGTCCGGATCACTCCGGACTGGATCAATACAGCCGAAGGGTCCGCGCTCGTGGAATTCGGCAACACCCGCGTCCTCTGCGCGGCCTCACTGACCGAAGGCGTGCCCCGTTGGCTCAAGGGCCAGGGCCGCGGCTGGGTCACCGCCGAATACGCCATGCTCCCGCGCGCCACCGATTCCCGCAGCACCCGCGAATCGGTCAAGGGCAAACAGGGCGGACGCACTCACGAGATCTCCCGTCTCATCGGTCGCAGCCTGCGCGCCGTCATCGACATGGACAAGCTCGGAGAGAACACCCTCGTCCTCGACTGCGACGTCCTCCAGGCCGACGGCGGCACCCGCACCGCCTCGATCACCGGTGCCTACGTTGCGCTGGCGAAGGCCATCGACAAGGGGCGCTCGACCGGGCTGATCCCCGCCGCCCACCAGCCGCTCATCGACTCAGTGGCGGCCGTCAGCGTCGGCATCATCGACGGAGAGCCCCTCCTCGACCTGCCGTACGTCGAAGACTCCCGCGCCGAGACGGACATGAACGTCGTCATGACCGGGTCCGGAAAGTTCATCGAAGTCCAGGGCACCGCGGAGGGCGCACCGTTCGACCGCGACGAACTCGGCAAGCTGCTCGACCTCGCCGGCCACGGGTGCACCGAACTCACCCGCATCCAGTCCGAAGTGCTCGCCGGATGACGACCTTCGTCCTGGCCACTCACAACGAGGGCAAGAAGCGCGAGCTGCTGACCATCCTCGGGCCCGTCCTCGGTGCTGACACCCAGGTGCTCACCGCCGCCGAGGCGGGACTCGGCGATGTCGCCGAAACCGGAGTCACGTTCACCGAGAACGCACTCATCAAGGCGCGTGCCGCGGCCGCTGCGACAGGGCACACCGCCATCGCCGACGACTCGGGAATCAGCGTCGACGTGCTCGGCGGTGCACCGGGCATCTTCTCCGCTCGCTGGTCCGGCCGGCACGGAGACGATCGTGCGAACCTCGAACTCCTGCTCGCTCAGCTGGGCGACATCGCGGCCGAACACCGCGGAGCGCAGTTCCGCTGCGCGGCGGCCGCTGTGACCGCCGACGGACGTGAGTTCACCGCCGAAGGAGTCATGCCCGGGCGCCTGGCCACCGAACCCAAGGGCGAGAACGGCTTCGGATATGACCCGATCTTCGTCCCCGAGGGTTCCGAACTCAGTGCCGCCGAGATGACGCCTGAGGAGAAGAACTCACGCTCCCACCGCCGATTCGCCTTCGACGCACTGGCCGCGATTCTCGCCGACGAATCGAATCTCTGAACCTCCTCCTCGAAACGCTCAGCATCTGAACACAGCCGCCTCACCAGCTGAGAACTTCGGATACACTGACGATGCTTGAGTGTTGGCGAACGACCCTCTTCGTGGTCGGCGAAATCGAGGAGAACAATGAAGACTCCGCGCATCATGACGTGGGTGGCGGCAGCGGCCGCCACGAGCCTGCTGATCACAGGCTGTTCGGCCGGAGCCTCCGACACCGGAGGCGATGCGCAGAAGAAGGACTCGATGACGATTGCCTTCACCGCCGAACCGGTCAACCTCGACTTCACCTCCACCTCGGGAGTCGCCATTCCCGAAGCGCTGATGGAGAACGTCTACGAATCGCTCGTCCGGTTGGACGGCGAGGGGGAGATCCAGCCCGCACTGGCCAAGGACTGGACACTGTCCGATGACCGCAAGACCTACACCTTCGAACTCCAGGATGGTGTGAAGTTCTCTAACGGTGCGGACTTCACCAGCGAAGACGTCAAGTACTCCTATGAACGAGTGCAGAAGGACTGGAAGAACGCGCTGAAGTCGAAGATGGACATCGTCGAGTCCATCGAGACCCCGGACGACTCCACCGTCACGATCGAACTGAAGAAACCGTCGAACACCTGGCTGTTCAACCTCACCAGCCTCGTCGGAGCCGTCTTCGACACCGAAGGCACCGACGACCTGGCGAACGAAGCCGTCGGCACCGGTCCCTTCGCGATCGAAAAATTCACACGCGGACAGTCCATCGACTTCGCCGCCCGCGACGACTACTGGGGCGAGAAGCCGTCCCTGAACTCGGTCCAGTTCAAATACTTCAAAGACGCGGTTTCGGCCTCGAACGCCCTGAAGTCCGGGGAGATCGACCTCGTCTCCAACCTCCAGGCCCCCGAACTGGCCGGAGAGTTCCAAAGCGACGACTATCAGATCGTCTCCGGCACTACGAACGGCGAAGTCGTGCTGTCGATGAACAACGCCGAGGGCATCTTCAAAGACAAGAAGGCCCGTGAAGCCGTGATGCATGCGATCGACCGCAAGGCCGTCCTCGACACGGCCTGGGCGGGCTTCGGCGAGCTCATCGGCTCGATGGTTCCCCCGACCGACCCGTACTACGAAGACCTCACCGGGGTGTGGAAGTACGATCCGAAGAAGGCCAAGCAGCTCGTCGACGAAGCCGGGATCAAGGGCGAGGAATTCGCCTTCACCGTGCCGAACCTGCCGTACGCGAAGGCGATCTCCGAAATCGTCTCCGCGCAGCTCGAAGAGGTCGGACTGAAGGCGAAGATCTCGACTCAGGAGTTCCCAGCCGTGTGGTTGGACAAGACCTTCACCGAACACGATTACGACATGTCGGTGATCAACCATGCCGAACCGCGCGACATCCTCACCGTGTTCTCGAAGGACTACTACATCGGCTACGACGATTCGACGATCAAGAAGCTGGCAGACAAAGCCGATACCGGAACCGACGACGAGTACATCTCGGGAATGAAGAAGATCGCGCGGACGATCACCGAGGATGCCGCCTCGGACTTCCTGTTCCTGTTCCCGAATCTCGTCATCGCCAAGTCCGGAGTCGAGGGGATACCCGCCAACCGCGTCTCCGACGCATTCAAGATCGCCGACCTCAGCTGGTCCTGACCGCGCACGTCGATGCTCACCTACGCAATCAACCGCGCGATCCAGTTCGCGCTGTCCCTCCTCGTCGCCTCGGTGGTGATCTTCGCCCTGATGAGCCTGCTGCCGGGCAATGCGGCACAGGTGGCGCTGGGAACGAATGCCACCCCGGAGGCAGTAGCGTCGCTCGAAGCCCAATACGGGCTTGATCGGCCACCTCTCATCCGGTACTTCGACTGGATGGGAGGAATGCTCACCGGAGACTTCGGCACCTCCTACGTCACAGGTGCCGAGATCACTCCCGTCATCGTCGACAGCGTCCAGGTCACGGCGATCCTCGTCATCGCCGCCATCGCCGTGTCCATCCTCATCGCCGTGCCCCTGGGCACCTTCGCCGCCCTCGAGCAGCGCAACTGGATCGGCGTGACGATCTCGGCGATCAGCCAGGTCGGCATCGCGATCCCGAACTTCCTGGCCGCGATCATCCTCGTCATCATCTTCTCTCTGACCCTCGGATGGTTCCCGTCCCAAGGCTGGATGGCTCCGATCGAGGGCCTCGGCGGCTTCCTTCTCCGCCTCGTCCTGCCGGTCGTGTCGCTTGCTCTCGTGCAGGCGGCGATCCTCACCCGCTACGTTCGTTCGGCCGTGCTCGATGTGATGCGGGAAGACTATATCCGCACCGCCCGGGCCAAGGGACTGACCAAGACGAAGGCGCTGTTCGCGCACGGACTGCGCAATGCGGCGATTCCCGTCATCACCGTCGCCGGAGTCCAACTGGCCACCCTGCTGGTCGGGGCCGTGATCATCGAACAGATCTTCGTTCTGCCCGGAATCGGCTCCGAACTCGTCCGCGCCGTCGCCAACCGTGACCTCGTAGCGGTGCAGGGCATCGTCATGGTCCTCGTCCTGCTCGTGCTCATCATCAACCTCATCGTCGACATCCTCGTGCCCATCGTCGACCCCCGGATCAGGAACGCCGCATGAACCCGACCCCGACCAGTGCCCAGAGCCCCAGCGACCACGTCGATCCCGTCGCTCTAGACGCGACCGACGCGACCGCCTCGGCGAAGATCGGGCCGGGCCGGTCCCGCAGGAGCGGACGGCGGGCGAACGCATCGATGATCATCGGCGCGGGCCTCGTCGTGCTCATCGTCGGACTCGCTCTCATCTCCTTCGTGTGGACCCCGTACGACCCGACCACGATCGACCCCGCCGCCCGACTGCAGAGCGGCAGCCTCACCCACCCGTTCGGCACCGACACCTTCGGACGGGACACGCTGACCTGGGTGATGGTCGGGGCGCGGATCACGCTGCTCGTCGGGGTCGTCGCCGTCGGCATCGCCCTGCTCATCGGCACCCCGATCGGAATAATCTCCGCCTTCTTCGCGAAACAGCCGTGGGGAATGTGGCTCGACGCGGTGATCATGCGGGCCAACGACATCCTGTTGGCCTTCCCCGCGCTGCTGCTGGCGATCATCTTCGCTGCCGTCTACTCGCCGGGGACGGGACCGGCCATGGTCGCCGTCGGCATCGCCGCGATCCCCGGCTTCGCGCGCGTCGCACGCTCCGGCACGCTGCAGGTGCTGGGCTCCGAATACGTCCGCGCCGCGCGAGCTTCGAACCGTCGGATCCCGGCCATCGCCGTCGTCCACGTGCTGCCGAACATCGCCGGAATGGTCATCGTCCAGGCGTCCGTGGCCTTCGCGATCTCCGTCCTCGCCGAGGCAGGGCTGTCCTTCCTCGGACTCGGCACCCAGGCCCCGACCCCGTCGTGGGGCCGGATGCTGCAGGAGTCCCAGCAGTACCTGTCCACCCACCCCGAGCTCGCTCTGTGGCCGGGAGTGTTCATTGCACTCGCGGTGCTCGGATTCAATCTCTTGGGCGATGGGCTGCGCGACCGGTTCGACCCGAAGATGGAGGCGCGAGGTGCCTGAGAACCTGCTCGAGGTCCGTGACCTCACCATCACCCCTGCCGGAGCGGACGCTCCGGTGCTCCACGATGTCAGACTCAGCCTGGCGCCGGGCGAGCGGGTCGGACTCATCGGCGAATCCGGGTCGGGGAAATCGCTGACCGCTCAGTCCGTGATGGGTCTGCTGCCAGAAGAGCTGCACGCCCGTGGCCAGGTGCACCTGCAGGGGCACTCCGGGAACCTTCTCGAAGCGAACGAGAAGACCCTGGCCGGGCTGCGCTCGGACATCGTGTCCATGGTGTTCCAGGAACCCATGAGCGCCCTCAATCCGCTCATGCGCATCGGCGACCAGATCGCCGAAGTGCTGCGCCTCCATGGCAAGGCGCCGCGGGGGCAGATTCCGACGCGTGTGCGCGAACTGCTCCGCGACGTCCACATGCCCGACCCCGACAGCGCCCGGTTCGCCTACCCGCACCAGCTGTCGGGCGGGCAGCGGCAGCGGGTCATGCTCGCGATCGCCCTGGCCAATTCGCCGAGGCTGCTCATCTGCGACGAGCCCACCACCGCCCTCGACGTCACAGTGCAGAAGCATATGCTCGACCTCATCGCCGAGAGGGTCTCGGCGGTGGAGGCTGGACTGCTGTTCATCACTCACGACCTCGCGGTCGTCGCCGGAGTCTGCGATCGGGTCATCGTCATGTACCACGGCCGCATCGTCGAGTCCGGCAGCGTCGACGAGATCTTCACCGCGCCCAAGCACGAGTACACGCGGGGGCTCCTGGCATCCTCGGATCTCGAAGCCACAGACGACCGCGGCCGACTCTTCACGCTCAAGACCGCGCTCGCCTACTCGGGGCCGCAGATCGGCGAAGCAGAGGCGTCGGTCGATGTGGAGGAGCCGGGGGATCTTCGTGACGAACCGCAGATCTCGACCCGACCGGATCACACCGGCACGGCCGTTGCGGGGTCGACGGACGAAGACAGCGTCAGGACCACCTCGGTGAGGGATGACCACCGAACCCCCTCGGTGAGGGAATCGGCACCGCTCATCGAGGTCTCGGACGTCACCCGGATCTTCCGCGGACGCGGACTCTTCGGTCGCAGACGATCGGACGTCACCGCCCTGGGCGGGATCGACTTCAGCGTCGCGGCCGGAGCCCGCCTGGGCATCGTGGGGGAGTCGGGATCGGGGAAGTCAACGCTGCTGAACATCCTCTCCGGCCTCGACCGACCGACCACCGGGCATGTGCGCGTCGGCGACATCCGGGTCGAAGCCGCGAGCTCACAGGCTCTGCGCCGCCTGCGCGAGAACCTGCAGATCGTGTTCCAGGATCCGTTCGCCTCGCTCGACCCGCGGATGCGCATCGCCGACATCGTCGCCGAACCGCTCATCGCCGCCGGAGTCGACAAGGACGAACGCGCAGCACGGGTCGAGGAGATGATCGCCGCCGTCGACCTCGACCAGGACTCCCTGCGCCGGTACCCGCACCAGTTCTCCGGCGGGCAGCGACAGCGCATCTCGATCGCCCGGGCCCTCGTGACCAGGCCGCAGATCCTCGTCGCCGACGAACCGGTCTCCGCCCTCGACGTCTCGGTGCGTGCGCAGGTCCTCAACCTGCTCACCGACCTCGTCGACGAGTACGCGCTGACTCTCCTCTTCGTCTCCCACGACCTCGGCGTCGTCAAACACCTGTGCTCCGAGGTCATCGTCATGAGAGCCGGACAGATCGTCGAATCGGGTGCGACGGAGGACATCTACGCGAACCCGCAGGACGAGTACACGCGGCGCCTCATCGCCGCCACCCCGAGCCTGGCCGAAGCACTCGCGGCCGGATAGACCGGCTCGCGCGCAGGGCGCCACGAACCATCGAGAGAAAGGGCAGCATATGACCACATCGCTTGCCGACCGCAGCGCGGCCGAAATGGCAGCCGGATTCGCCGGCGGGGACTTCGACCCGGTCGAGGTGCACTCCGCGGTCGTCGACCGCATGGACGACTGCGAACCGACCATCAACGCCCTGTTCCACCGCGACGACGAACGCTCCCGGGACGCCGCCGCTGCCAGCGCAGCACGCTGGCGAGAGGGACGACCGTTGAGCGACCTCGACGGGGTGCCCGTGACGATCAAGGAGAACATCGCCCGCCGCGGAGTTCCGCTGCCCAGCGGCCACGCCTGGGTGGAGATGCCGGTGGCCGGCCACGATGCCCCGATCACCGAGCGTCTCGAAGAAGCCGGAGCCGTCATCCTCGGGTCGACGACGATGCCCGACTGGGGAATGCTCTCCTCAGGAGTGTCCTCTCTGCACGGAATCACCCGTTCACCGCTGGACCCGAGCCTGACGACCGGAGGGTCGAGCGCCGGAGCCGGAGCCGCGGCAGCCGCCGGATACGGACCCATCCACATCGGCTCCGACATCGGCGGATCCATCCGCCTGCCATGCACGTGGCTCGGTCTGGCCGGGCTCAAGCCCAGCTTCGGCCGCGTGCCTCTCGACGCCCCCTACCTGGGCAGATGTGCGGGACCGCTGGCGCGGACGATGGCCGACGTCAAAGCCGCCATGGACATCATCTCCGCCCCGGACGATCGCGACTATTCGCGGCTGCCGCGCTTCGCCGCCGATGATGCGCAGTCTCTGCCGGGCAGCGACTCGGCTGGAGCCTTCGACCCGCGGGGACTGCGCATCGGCGTGCAGCTCGACGCCGGGTGCGGGGTCGCCGCAGCGGCGCAGGTGCGCTCGGCCGTCACCGAGGCGGCAGAGAGGTTCTCTGCGGCCGGTGCAGAAATCGTCACGGTCGATCCTTTCATCGACGATGATCACCTCCGCGACATGGATCTGTTCTGGCGGGTCCGGTCGTGGGCCGACCTCAAGGCGCTGCCTGTCGACGAACAGGCGCTCATTCTGCCTTATATCCAGCAGTGGGCACAGGACGGAGCCGATACCAGCGGAGTCGACCTGATGCGCTGCTATCACAGCGTTCAGGAGATCCGGCGGCGGACGGTCGAAGCAACTGCCGAGTTCGACCTGGTCATCTCGCCGACAGCTCCGGAAGCGGCATTCCCGGCCGAGCAGCCGATGCCGTACCCGCAGGTGCACGAACCGATGGGGCATATCGGGTTCACCATGCCGTTCAACATGTCAGAACAGCCTGCGGCGACGGTGTTGGCCGGATCCATGGACGACGGTCGGACCATCGGAGTGCAGATCGCCGGACGACGGTTCGCCGACGAACTCGTCATGGCCGCCGGTGCCTGGTTCGAAGCCGCGGCCGACCTCGAGCTGCCGACTAGGTCGGTCGGAGTCTGAGAGAACGACGACAGCGGGCCTGCGACGACCGGGAATCGGTCGTCACAGGCCCGCTGTGACTTGGACGTCGCCTCGGTGACGGTGGGTGTCTCACCTCGGGGAGGTGAGGTGCACCGTGTCGGCGGTGGACCCTGGGGTCAGAAGTCGAAGAATTCGACCGAGAGCTTGTCTCCGTCGATCTTCACGCTTCCGGACACCGACAGGGAGTTGCCGTTGGAGAAGTACGAGGAGCCGGCCCTCTTGCCGTCGACGGAGAAGTTGAACTTGCCTGGCTTCTCGGTGAAGAACGAGCCGGTGTTCGTGTCTCCGGCGCCGAAGCTGGCCTTCACCTTCGGCATCTCCTTCATGTCCCATTTGGCGGTGTTCTTCTTCGCCAGATCATCGAGCTTCTTGTCCGAACCGCCGACTGGGATCTCGGTCGGGTCGTACTTGATGAAGTCGCACTTCGGCTCGATGCTCTTGTTGTCGAAGCACTTCTTGAGCTCCTTCTCGACCTGTTTCTGAACTTCCTTGTCGAAGGCGCCGGTCGGGGACAGATCGAGGTTGAGGGTGGTGGGGGACACCTGGCCCTTGTTCGGCTGTCCGCCGGGGGCGAAGGCCTTCGGGAAGTTCACTTTGGCCGTATCGGAAGCTTCGGAGATCCACTTGCTCTTCGGAATCGTGAAGTCGTAGCTGCCGGGGTAGACAGCGAACGACGTGGTGCCCGACTTCGCCTTGTAGTCCTTGCCGTTGACGGCGAGACCGTCGGCAGCGGGGATATCGAGGGAGATGACGTTGAGGTCGGGGCCCTTCATCGTCCACTTGTCGAAGAACAGGTCCTGTTTGCCGTCCTTCGTCGCAGAGAGCTCCACATTGTAGGGGCTGCCGTCGAGCTCGTAGGACACGACGACGGTGCCCTTGTCCCCGTCGGTCTTCGACGATTCGACCTTGGCCTTCTCGATCTTCGCCGATGAGGAATCGGTGAATTCCTTCTGCAGCAGATCGAGGTTCGTGCCCTCAGGCCGTGTCGAGGGGGCGATCTTCTCCGCGGCTGCGAAATCACCCTTGTTCAGGGCTTCGACGTAGTCCTCTGCGACCTTGTCGGGTCCGTACTTGTTCTTGTTCACGCTGCCGATGACGAAGAACCCGACGAGGACGAGGATGATGACCAGCGCGACCGCACCGAGGGTGATGAAGAGCGGAAGTTTGCTCTTCTTCTTATCGGGGCGATTGTCGGCACGCGTCGCGGTGCTCTGACCGCCGGCGAAACCCGGAGCCGGTGCAGGCTGCGGAATCGCCTGGGAAGGACCGGAACCGGTCTGTTGGGCGTTCGGACCCGACCCCGTCTGATACTGCCCGGACTGGTTCTGGGCGGAGTTAAACTGGCCCGGCTGGTCCTGAGCGCCGGGGTACGGCTGATTAGACGCCCCCGGATATGCCGCATTCGAATACTGACCGCCTGGCTGTTGGACGCCCTGCGGCTGAGCGCCTTGCGATTGAGCCCCGGGGTAGCCGCCGTTCGGCTGCTGCGGGCTCTGGTACTGGTTGTTCGGATACTGCCCGTTCTGAGGCTGGTCACTCGGAGACGGGGCACCGGGATAGGGACCCGCCTGTGGGCCGCCCTGACCGTTGGCTCCGCCTTGCTGGCCGGAGATGAAGGACTGATCGTTCTGGGCGCCGGGGCCCGAATACTGAGGCGGTTGGTTCTGCTGAGAAGCAGCCGGAGCGACCGTCGGTCGTTCCGGCGCATCGTTGCCCGGAGCTCCCAAGGGTGGTGCCTGGTCATCGGGCACCGAGGAACCGCTTCCGGACTGAGCCGAACCGCCGGTTGCGGTGGGGGCGTCATCGGAGACCGAACCCGGAAGGCCCTCATCCGTCGGCAACTCCGACTCGGGCTTCGACCCGCCGTTCTCCGGAGGCTCGCTGGGTGGTGGCGGGAAATTGGGGTGATCGTTCCCGTTGCTCATCGTGGGGTCATCCTTTGCGTGTACAAGCCTGTCCTGGCGCAATTGTACTTCCCGGAGCAGGGAATCGCGTGGTCAATACCGGGAAGCCGAGCCGGGTTAGGCGAAAATGGTCCTGATGCACACTTCTCCTCACCCTCAGCCCTACCGTCGGACGATCTTCGCAGCCCTCATGGAAGTCGTGAAGATCGACCTCATCGTCGTTCCCGCGGGATTCGTCGTCGCCATCGTCTTCTGGATCATCGGGCTCGGCTCGCAGCTGCCGTACTCGGCGATTCCCGAATGGGCGTTCGCACTGTGGGCGACGGTGTCAGGACTGAGTGTCTCGACCCTCGGATTCGACTTCTCGCTGGCGCCGAGCCTCGTGACTGTCGGCCTGTGGCTGCTGGTGGCAACGGGGGCCAAACGAGTCGCCCGCAGCACGGCAGCGGACAGCCCGGCCGAGAGCGACGACGATCCCGGCGGATGGTGGGCGCTCATGGGGACGGCTCTGGGCACATTCGTCGTGGCATACGCCGGTCCTCTGCTCGTCGTGGCGGTCCTGGTCGGCCAGGCCACGGTGACTCCGCTCGGATTCCTTCGGCTCTTCCTCTTCCTCGTCACGGCTGTGGCGTGGGCCTTCATTCGGGTGCGAGGAATCGGTGACATCCCCGGACTGGCCGTGATCGCCGATGACACCTGGACTGTCTCCGTCGGACTCGCACGCCGTCTGCTGTGGGCCGCTGCGGCACTCGGTGCGATCGTGCTCGTCGTCGGAATCGTGATCCGCTGGAGCGATGTCGCCGGCACCGTGCAGGTCTACAGCTCACCGGTCGCCGCAGGCATCGGCCTCATCGTCGTTCAGGCGCTCTTCGCCCCGAGCATCCTCTTCTCAGCCCTGTCGTGGACCGCCGGGACGGGAGTGAGCATCGGCGGGGCCGGGACGAGCTCTGCATTCACCTCAACCTCGGCGCCCGTGCCCGATGTGCACGTGCTGCAGCTCTTGGACGGTGACTATCCCGCCTGGACGGCGGCGGCACCGGCGCTTCTCGTGCTGCTCGGTCTGCTGTGCGTCATCCTCGGCCGCGACCGAGCCCGCGACATCGCCGCACAGTCGTGGACGGTACTGGGGCTTGCGATCGGGATACTGTTCGTCGCCCTCGAGGTGATCGCACTGTTCGCCGGTGGGGCCTTGGGCCCGCTGGGTCTCTCCGGATTCGGACCCTCGGCCCTGACGTCGGCGCTGGCGATCACGGGGTGGATCGGTGTGGGAATGGCCGCCGGCCTCCTACTGATCAGACTCTCCGGTCTGCACGTCGAATACACTGAATTCGCTGAGGATGACGAAGAGTACCCCGACGACGAGGATGGCACAGCGGGCGCGTTCGAAGAGGACCGCACAGCGGATGCGTTCGATGAGGACAACGCGGAACCGGTCGCCGACGACATCGTCGACGAAGACGAACCGCGTTAGACGAGGGCGCCGCCTCGGTGACGGATTGGGCTGCCTCGGTGAGGCAGCGTACTCACCGCGGCTGTGGCGTGAACGGAAGTCCGCCTCGGTGACGGGCCAGGAGTGAACCGAGGGCATCCTCGGTGAGGGGATCAGCGTTGAAAGATCGGGACCGTGGCCCCGTGGATCACTTGGTGCCGGGCAGGTCGAGATCCTGGCCGGTGACCTGCTTGAACCAGTCACCCAGACCCGACTGATACTCACTCGAGCATGAAAGCTGCGCCTGCTGCGTGATCGCGTCGCGCAGACATTCCTCGTACTTCGACTGCACCGGCCAGAGGATGACCGAGGACATCGTGGAGAAGATGAGGTAGATGCTGAGCAGACCACCGAGGATGCCCAAGGACATGTTCCGGCGCTGCTTGGTCTTGACGACGGCGACGATGTACTTCACCGACCAGACGACGGCAGCGATGGCAAAGCCGATGGCGGCGAGCTTGAACGGCAGCTGATACGTGAACGTCAGCACCGAGGCGAGGATCAGCAGTATCAGGACGAGCCCGTGTCGTGCCGGTGCGGCCTGTGCCTCCTCTTCGGGAGTCGGCGCCTTCTTCTCTTCGGTATTCTGCGGTGACGTCACTGGATCAGTTTCTCACAGTCGACTGACAAATGCCTCGGCGGGCCGTGTCCGCACGATGACAGCAGGGCATCGTCCATGTGCTGCAGACGTTAGACTGTGCGGGTGCGCATCGTTCTTCTGGCATCAGGATCCGGTACCCTCACGCAGTCCGTCATCGACGCTTTCGCCGACGGGACCCGTGGAGTCGACATCGTCGCCATCGGGGCCGACTCGGACACCGCAGGGGTCCTGACCCGAGCCGAACAGCACGAGATTCGCTCCTTCGTCGTCCGGCCCAAGGACTTCGCCGACCGCGACGAGTGGAACCTGGCGCTGAAGGACACGGTGGCCGAGCTCGCCCCGGACTGGGTGGTCTCTGCCGGTTTCATGCGCATCCTCGGTCCCAGCTTCGTCGAGGCCTTCCCGTCCCGGATCATCAACACCCATCCGGCGCTGCTGCCGTCGTTCCCGGGTGCACACGGGGTCCGCGACGCGCTCGCCCATGGGGTGAAGCTGACCGGCGGAACCATCCACCTCGTCGACACCGGAGTCGACACCGGACCGATCATCACTCAGTACGCGGTGCCCATCGGCGATGACGACACCGAGGAGACCGTGCACGAGAACATCAAAGCCCGGGAACGCGAAGAGCTCGTGCGTCTGCTGGCACATCTGGCCCACACCGACCTCGTCGTCGAAGGGCGACATGTCCGCGGATATGTCGCCTCGGCGATGACCGCCCACTGACCCCGCCGTGAGAAGAACCGACCGGCAACCGAACCTCGAGGAGGATCTGTGACAGGAACCCGCGCGATCAAGAGAGCGCTGATCAGCGTCTACGACAAGACCGGGCTGGAGGAGCTGGCTCGCGGCCTCCACGCCGCCGGAGTCCAGATCGTGTCGACAGGATCCACGGCAGCGAAGATCGCCGAGGCGGGAGCCGCGGTGACGAAGGTCGAAGACCTCACCGGGTTCCCCGAATGCCTCGAAGGGCGGGTCAAGACCCTTCATCCGCGCGTCCACGCCGGCATCCTCGCCGACTCCCGCAAGCCTGAGCACCTGGAACAGCTGTCCGAACTCGAGATCGAGCCCTTCGACCTCGTCATCGTCAACCTCTATCCTTTCGCCGACACCGTCGCGAGCGGAGCCGGCTTCGATGACTGCATCGAACAGATCGACATCGGCGGACCCTCGATGGTGCGTGCGGCGGCGAAGAACCACCCTACGGTCACCGTCGTGACCGATCCGGCCGACTACTCGGCCGTGCTCGACGCAGCCTCCGGAGACGGCTTCGATATCGATGCCCGCCGCATCTTCGCCGCCCGCGCCTTCGCCCACACTGCGGCCTACGACGCGGCCGTCGCCTCCTGGTTCGCCGCGGAACTCGCCACCGATGAGAAGGCCGAATTCGCCGGCCTCACCGGAGAGAAGATCGCCGACCTGCGCTATGGAGAGAACCCGCACCAGGCTGCTGCCGTGTACTCCGACGGCACCGCCGGAATCGCCGGTGCGAAATTGCTCGGCGGCAAAGCGATGTCGTACAACAACTACACGGACACCGATGCCGCGATCCGCGCGGCATTCGACTTCGAGCAGCCGGCCGTCGCCATCATCAAGCATGCGAACCCTTGCGGAATCGCCGTCGGTGAGACCGCTGCCGCTGCGCACAAGTCCGCCCACGAATGCGATCCGCTGTCGGCCTACGGCGGTGTCATCGCCACGAACCGCGAGGTCGACGCAGAGCTCGCAGCATCGATCAAGCCGATCTTCACAGAATGCCTGGCCGCTCCGTCGTTCAGCGCCGAGGCACTTGAGATCCTCACGACGAAGAAGAACCTGCGACTGCTCGAACTCGGCGACATCGATGTGCCCACAGACGAGGTCAAGCCGATCAGCGGTGGGTTCCTCGTACAGGACCGCGACGCCTTCCAGGCGGACGGCGACTCCGTCGAGAACTGGACCCTGGCCGCTGGTCCGGCAGCTGCACCCGAGGTCCTCGCGGATCTCGAATTCGCGTGGAAGGCCGGACGGGCTGTGAAGTCCAACGCGATCCTGCTCGCCAAGGGGGGAGCCTCGGTGGGTGTGGGCATGGGTCAGGTCAACCGCGTCGACTCGGCCAAACTCGCTGTCGAACGTGCCGGAGCCGAACGCGCCACCGGTGCGGTCGCAGCCTCCGACGCCTTCTTCCCGTTCCCCGACGGTCTGCAGATCCTCATCGACGCAGGAGTCACCGCCGTGGTGCAGCCCGGCGGATCGATCCGCGACGATGAGGTCATCGCGGCCGCGGAGGCGGCAGGGATCACGATGTACCTGACCGGGAGCCGCCATTTCTTCCACTGAGATGAAGCGGCCTCACCCCCGCCACGCACGGCGGGGGAGAGGGCCGATCGCGAAGCGATGGATCTACTGGAAACGGCGATACGCGCATCCCACTCGGCGTGACTGGGTGCTGCTCGGCTGTCTCCTGGGCGTCGCCGTCGCCGCGGCGTGCTCCGTCATCGATTTCCGCCTCGGTGCTGTCGTCCTCGCGGTCGTTCCTGCCGGTCTCGCCGGGTTCCGAGCGATGCCGCCGCCGTGGACCGAAGTGTGGGCGAATCGGTCGAAGGTCGTCGACATCACGACCTGTCTGGTGTTCGCCGGACTGCTGGTCGGGCTTGCGTTCCTCGTACCGCTGACCCGCTGAGTAGTCGGTCTCGGCGACGTTCCTTATGTGCATTCGCTGAGAAATGGGACGCGCAGGTGTCGTCACGTCGACAATAGTGGCAAGGTGAGTGGCGTCAGAGGTTCGCTTCGAACCTTTTCCGATGAAAGGAGACAGCATGGGACTCGACGATCTTACTAACAAAGCCAAGGACGCCTTGAATAGCGATAAGGGTGAAGAGATCAGCGACCAGGGCCTGGACAAGGCCTCGGACGCAGCCAACAATGTCACCGGTGGAAAGTTCGAAGACCAGATCAATCAGGGTCGCGACGGAGCCGATGACAAGCTCGGCAACGAATGATCTTTAATCCATAGCCGCGTCCGGCATGGATGAGCGCCGAGGAGAATGTGATTCTCCTCGGCGCTTTCTTGTGTTCTGGCTAGCGTCAGTCGATACCAACTATCGGGGCACGAGTGGCTTCGCTGCGCGAGAGAACGGCTCAGTGCAGTGGATGCACGGCTTGGCCGTGCATCCACTGCACCATTGCCTCAGCTGAGTTTTTCGATCGGGGCGTAGCGCAGCAGCAGCCGCTTCGATCCGGCCGAACCGAAGTCGACGACGGCCACGGTCTTGTCTCCGACACCGTTGACTTCGGTGACGGTGCCGAGCCCGAAGGACTCGTGCGAGACCTTCTCGCCGACCTCGACGGAGATGACCTCACGATTGGGTCGGATCCGATTGGGGAATCCGGCAACCGGTGTCGACGAACTCGCACTCGAGCGTGAGCGGGAGCCGCCACCGGACGACCGTGATGACCCGAAGCCGCGTGATCCTCCCGAGTATCCGGACGAATAGCCGCCGGAGCCGAAACCTCCGGAACCGAAGCCGCCCGAAGCGAACCCGCCGGAGAAGCTGCCCGTGTTCTCCCAATTGATGAGGTTCTCCGGGATCTCGGACAGGAACCGGCTCGGCGGATTGTATTGAGGCTGACCCCACATGCTCCGGGTCTCGGCGCGAGTGACGAGCAGACGCTGCCGTGCACGCGTGAGCCCGACATACGCCAGACGCCGCTCCTCCGACAGCTCCTGCGGATTCTCGAAGGAACGCGAATGCGGGAATCCTCCGTCTTCGAGCCCGGTGAGGAAGACCACCGGGAACTCGAGTCCCTTAGCCGTGTGCAGAGTCATCAGTGTGACCTGACCGAGTTCGGCATCGGGGATCTGATCAGTGTCCGAGGCCAGAGCCACCTGCTCGAGGAACTGATCGATGGCCGCCGCGCCGACGCCCGGCGCAGCGGAGGCGTCTGCGGAACCGACGTCATCGACGTCGGGGTCGACCGCCTCGGCGGCGGTTTCGGTCTCTGTGCCTCTGGGCTCCGGGGCGGCGGTCGCCTCGGTGTCGGTGCCGTCGTCTGTGTCGGTGTCATCCGGGGTGTCCGGTTCCGCAACTGCGGCAGCCTCCCGAGTGGCGACGAAATCCTCGGCCACGGCGACGAGTTCGGCGAGGTTGTCGACACGGGACTCGTCCTGCGGATCGGTGCTCTTCTGCAGCGATTCGAGGTACCCGGACTGTTCGAGGATCGCCTCGATGACCCGGGAGAGCGGGGAGGATTCGGCGGTGGAGCGCAGGTCCTGCATGAGGTCGTAGAACTTCTGCACCGAGGTCAGGGCGCGCGAACTCAGGTGAGGGATCTCGTCGAGGCGGCCCAGGGCGGTGAAGAAGCTGATGTTCTCCCGGTCGGCGAAGTCGGCGATGATGCCCTCGGTGCGGTCGCCGATGGAGCGTTTGGGCACATTGAGGATGCGGCGCAGATTGACGTCGTCATCGGGGTTGGCGACGACGCGCAGGTAGGCGAGGGCGTCCTTGATCTCCTTGCGCTCGTAGAAGCGGGTGCCGCCGACGACCTTGTACGGGATTCCGGACCGGACCAGCGCATCTTCGATGGCGCGCGACTGAGCGTTCGTGCGGTAGAACACGGCGAAGTCACCATAGGTGTACTTCTCCTCGTCGATGAGGTCATCGATGCGATCGACGATGAACCGGGCTTCACCTTGTTCGTTCTCGGCCACCCAGCCGACGATCTGCTCGCCGGAACCCTCCGAGGTCCACAGCTTCTTCTCCCGGCGGTCGTCGTTGTTCGCGATCACGGCATTGGCGGCGTCGAGGATGTTCTGCGTCGACCGATAGTTCTGTTCCAACAGAATGGTGTCAGCGTTCGGGAAGTCCTTCTCGAACTCGACGATGTTGCGCACCGTGGCGCCGCGGAAGGCATAGATCGACTGGTCGGCGTCGCCGACGACGGTGAGCTCGGCACCCGTCGGCCCTCCTGCGCCGTCACCGGCCAGGGCTTTGATCAGCGCATACTGTGCAGGGTTCGTGTCCTGGTACTCGTCGACGAGGATATGGCGGAACCGGCGACGGTAGGAATCGGCCACCTCGGGGAAGGCGCCGAAGAGGTGGACGGTCTCTGCGATGAGGTCGTCGAAGTCGAAGGCATTGGCCAGGCGCAGACGGGAGGTGTAGCGCTTGAAGACGTCGGCGAGCACCTCGTCGGCGGGATTGTTAGGCCGCGGGATGAAGTCGTCGGGGGTCTGCAGGTCGTTCTTGAGGTTCGAGATTCGGTGCAGGATGGCCCGCGGGGCGTACTTCTTCGTGTCGAGGCCGAGCTCCTTGAGGATCTGGGCGACGAGGCGCTGGGCGTCCTGGGCGTCGTAGATCGTGAAATTCGACTTCATGCCCAGCACCTTCGCCTCGCGGCGGAGGATGCGCACACACGAGGAGTGGAAGGTCGAGACCCACATGGAGCGGGAGGCAGGGCCGACGATCGAGGACACGCGTTCGGCCATCTCTTTCGCGGCCTTGTTCGTGAACGTGATCGCCAGGACTTCGCCGGGGTGGGCGCGACCGGTGGCCAAGGCGTAGGCGATGCGTCGGGTGAGCACCGTCGTCTTGCCCGATCCGGCTCCGGCGACGATGAGCAGCGGGGATCCCGTATGGATTACGGCCTCGCGCTGCCTGGGGTTGAGTCCGGTGAGGAGTTCGGCCGCTCGGGAGTCGGCGCCGGCGGCATGGTCGGTGTGTTCAGCTGCAGCAGTCATGTCGCCACCAACGATACCGTCAGCCTCAGACACGAGCTCACACCCCTCAGAACTACCTGACGGCGGCTCAGCAACCTCGCGCGAGGTTGCTGAGCCGCCGTCAGGTAGTAATTGGGGAGGGTCAGTGGATGAAGACGGCCACGATGACGTTGATGACCGCGAAGGCCACCACCAGGTGCGCCATGGTCGCCGACGGGTTCGCCACCTTCACGCCTGCCCCGCCCTCTGCAGGCGCAGAGGCGGCGAAGGCCTTCTGCTTCTTGTTGCCGATGAACGCGAAGACAGTGACGAGGATCGCCACGACCAGTTTGATGCCGAGCTTCATATGGTTGACGTCGCCATCGCCCATCTCGGCCAGCCCCATGAGCAGCAGGCCGGTGACCAGCTGCAGATAGGCGCCGTGGAGCATTCCGGGCATCACTTTGGGGGAGCGGATGACGGTGAAATAGCCGCCGACGATGATGGCCATACCCAGCAGATGCAGGGTCAGAAGAATCTCGCGTAGAATTTCCATACAGTTAATCGTAGTGGCATGATGGTGTCTCGTGAGCGCGGGCCCCTCTACTGGTGCACGCTGTTCCGCCCTGGTGTAATGGCAGCACGCCGGCCTTTGGAGCCGTGCAGTATAGGTTCGAATCCTATGGGCGGAGCTGGCCCAACCCGACATGCGAAGGATTCAACTATGTCGCAGACTCATCCGACCGCCGTCATCGTTCTGGCAGCGGGCCAAGGCACTCGAATGAAGTCGGCTCTTCCCAAGGTGATGCATCCCATCGGCGGACGCTCCCTGCTCCATCACTCCGTCGCCGCGGCGGCCGGAACCTCTCCCGAGCACCTCATCGTCGTCGTCCGCCATGAGCGCGATCAGCTCGTCGCCCACCTCGACTCCCTTCCCGTGTCCTCTCAGCGAACCCTGCTCATCGCCGATCAGGATGAGGTTCCGGGCACCGGCCGCGCCACCGAATGTGCGCTCACCCAGTTGCCCGAGGACCTCAGCGGAACCGTCGTCGTCACCTACGGCGATGTGCCGCTGCTGACGACGGAGACCATCAACGGCCTCGTCGAGATCCACGAATCCAACGCCAACGCCGTGACCGTCTTGTCCGCCGAGGTGAACGACCCGACCGGGTACGGCCGCATCGTCCGCGACGCGAACGGATCCCTGCTGCGCATCGTCGAGCAGAAGGACGCCGGCGAGACCGAACGGGCCATCCGTGAGATCAACTCCGGCATCTACGCCTTCGACGCCGCGGCGCTCAAGGAGGGCCTGGCCTCGCTGACGACCGACAACGCGCAGGGTGAGAAGTACCTCACCGACGTCATCGGACATTCTCGTGAGGCGGGCCGCCCCGTCGCCGCCACGGCCACCGACGACCTGTGGCAGGTCGAGGGAGCCAACGATCGCGTGCAGCTGGCGAACCTCGGCAAGGAGCTCAACCGCCGGCAGTGCGAGAAGTTCATGCGTGCCGGTGTCTCCATCATCGACCCCGACACCACGTGGATCGACGTCGACGTGTCCATCGCCGCCGATGCGACGATCCTGCCGGGCACCCAGCTGCTGGGCGCCACCGACATCGGCTCCGGTGCCGTCGTCGGCCCCGACACCACGCTGAAGGACACCGAGGTGGGGGAGAACGCCAAGGTCGTGCGCACCCACGGTGAACTCGCCGTCGTCGGTCCGGAAG
The DNA here is from genome assembly GCF_013168765.1 of Brevibacterium sp. CT2-23B. Lineage (NCBI taxonomy): Bacteria > Bacillati > Actinomycetota > Actinomycetes > Micrococcales > Brevibacteriaceae > Brevibacterium > Brevibacterium sp. CT2-23B. The sequence continues at coordinate 27,984 of NZ_JABBYK010000001.1, forward strand.
CCAACGTCGGACCGTTCGCTTACCTGCGTCCGGGCACCAAGCTCGGTGAGTCCGGAAAGATCGGCACCTTCGTGGAGACGAAGAACGCCGACATCGGCAAGGGTGCGAAGGTGCCCCACCTCTCCTACGTCGGCGATGCGGAGATCGGGGAGGGCTCGAACATCGGAGCCGCCTCGGTGTTCGTCAACTACGACGGCGTCAACAAGCACCGCACCGTCATCGGCAAGCATGCACGCATGGGCTCGGACAATATGTATGTCGCCCCTGTCATCGTGGGCGACGGCGCCTATTCGGGTGCGAGCACGACGGTGCGCAAGGATGTCCCTGCAGGAGCGCTGGCCATCTCGGTGGCCCCACAGCGCAACCTGGAGGGCTGGGTTCAGACAAACCGTCCGGGCACGCCTGCAGCGCAGGCGGCCGAAAACGCATCCGAAGGGGAACGGATCAGTGAATGAGATAACGACGGCGGGCGATAAGAAGCTCGTCCTGGTGAGCGGTCGGGCAAATCCCGAACTCGCCGAGCAAGTCGCGGAGAATCTGGGGACCGAACTCCTCCCCACCGACATCTACAACTTCGCGAACGGCGAGATCTACGTCCGCTACTCCGAGTCAGTGCGCGGCAGCGACGTCTTCGTCCTCCAGTCCCACTGCGCTCCCATCAACGAATGGCTGATGGAGCAGCTGATCATGGTCGACGCCCTCAAGCGTGCCTCGGCCAAGCGCATCACCGTCATCGCACCGTTCTTCCCGTACGCCAGGCAGGACAAGAAGCACCGCGGACGCGAGCCCATCTCCGCTCGCCTCGTGGCCGATCTGTACAAGACCGCCGGCGCCGACCGCATCATCACCGTGGACCTGCACACCGCGCAGATCCAGGGCTATTTCGACGGCCCCGTCGACCACCTCATCGCGATGCCGATCCTCGCCGGCTACGTCAAGGACAAGTACCCCGGCGACCTCGCCGTGGTCTCGCCCGACGCCGGCCGCATCAAGGTCGCGGAGAACTGGTCGAACTCATTGGGCGGAGTGCCGCTGGCCTTCATCCACAAGACCCGCGACATCACCCGACCGAACGAGACCAAGGCCAACCGCGTCGTCGGTGAGGTCGAGGGTCGCACCTGCGTGCTCGTCGACGACATGATCGACACCGGCGGCACCATCGTCCAGGCCGCCGATGCCTGCATGGCCGCCGGCGCGAAGGGCGTCATCGTCGTGTCCACCCACGCCGTGTTCTCCGGCCCGGCCGTCGAACGCCTGTCGAACTCCGTGGCCGAAGAGGTCATCGTCACGAACACTCTGCCGCTGAGCGAGGACAAGATCTTCGACAAGCTCACCGTGCTCTCGATCGCCCCGCTCATCGCTCGTGCCGTGCACGAGGTCTTCGAAGACGGATCGGTCACGAGTCTCTTCGAGGTCTGATCCCGAAGGCTGAGGCCCGAAAATCCGCGCAATCGCGCCGGATCAGATGCGAACCCCGAGTCGATGCGGCTCGGGGTTCGCATCGTCTGGACTGCCGTGAGGTCCTACACTGGAGGCAAGACTTCGGCGAAGGGATCAGGGACGATGTCCTCACACGATTACAACCGGTACCGCGTGGACGTCCCCGGCGGGCAGCTGTCCGTGGGAGTGTGGGAGCCGGTGGCGAGCGGCCCCGGGCGCGTGCCCACCGTGTGCGTCATCCACGGCATCACTTCCAACCACCTGTTCTTCGCGGGCCTCGTCTCCGCACTGCCCGGCGTCCGCATCATCGGGCCCGACCTGCGCGGACGAGCCGACTCGCGTACCCTGCCCGGCCCGTTCGGGATGGCCGCCCACGCCGAGGATGTCACCGCCGTGCTCGATGCCTTCGCCCCGGAGGGGCCGGTCACCCTGGTCGGTCATTCCATGGGCGGTTTCGTCGCCATGACCCTGGCCGGAATGTCGGCTGAGCCGAACGTCGACACCGGCGCCGAGGCGGTTCGCCGTTTCCGCGGCCCCGTCCTCATCGACGGGGGACTTCCCCTGCCAGTGGGGCAGCCCCATGGAGACGGCCCCGTCGACGACCTCAACGATGAGGACCTCGACACCGATGATCTCATCGCCGCCGTCCTCGGCCCGGCCGCCGAGCGGCTGTCGATGACTTTCGGCAGCGTCGAGGAGTACTTGGCGTTCTTCGCCGCTCACCCCGCTTTCGTTGACGGCCTCGACACCGTGGCGACCGAGAGCTTCGTCTACGATCTGGCGGCCAAGGACGACCATTCGTTCCAGCCGTCGACGTCGGTGGAGGCGATGCAGGCCGATTCGGCCGACATGTACACCGGCTCCGCCTACCGTGATGCCCTGGAGACGATCATGGGCAGTGACGGAACCCAGTCCGAAGTGGTCTTCCTCTTCGCCGAGCGCGACCTCGTCGCCGCCGAACCGGGCCTGTATCCGCCGGAGACGACCGACGACTTCGCTCGGCAATGGCCGCAGATGGACATCGTCGATGTGCAGGGGACGAACCATTACGACATCCTCCTCACCGAAACCGGAATCGATGCGTGCGCTGCAGCGGTGACCTCTCGGATTGGTGCCGAAACGGACGGTGCCGTAGAATAGTCTGGTTGCCTCGGCGAGGGAGACTGATGTCTCCGTGATCGACGCGGTCCTGCCCCACGAAACGAACCCATCGGGTTCGTGATTCGCGTGGGTGCTCAGGCTGTTTCGCCGTGGTGCTCGAAGGCAAGTTCACCACGAAGGAGAGAAAATGGCTGACTTCAAACTTCTGGCCGAAGCTCGCAACGAGTTCGGCAAGGGCGCAGCGCGCCGCATCCGCCGCGCGGGACGCATCCCCGCTGTCATCTACGGCCACGGCGGAGACCCCGTGCACGTGTCCCTCGAGGGACACGCCACCATGCTAGCTCTCAAGCACGCCAACGCGCTGCTCGAGATCGAAAGCACCGACGGATCGAAGAACGTCCTCGCCATTGCGCGCGACGTCCAGATCGAGCCCGTCCGTCGTGATATCGAGCACCTCGACCTCATCATCGTCAAGCGCGGCGAGAAGATCGAGGTCGACGTGCCCGTCCACGTCATCGGTGAAGCCGCCCCCGGCACCATGGTCTCGCAGGAGGAGTCGACCATCGCCGTCAAGGCCGATGCGACCAAGCTGCCCGAGCTCATCGAGGTCTCCATCGAAGGCCGTCCCGCCGGCGAGCACGTTCTGGCCGGTCAGGTCGAACTGCCTGCAGGCGTCGAGCTCATCGCCGACGAAGAGCAGCTCATCGTCAACGTCTCCGAAGAGATCGAGATGGACACCGAGTCCGACGCCGAGGAAGAGACTGCTGAAGAGTCGACCGAGGAAGAGGCCGCTGAGGAGTCCGGTGAGGAAGAGACCTCCGAAGAGGAGTGATCTTCTCTCCTCCCGGCACTCAACGTGCCGTGAGGAGCACTGACTGACTACGCTGTTCGGTGGGCCGCCTGTTGGGCGGCCCACCGAATGCGTTTCTCAAGAGCGAACCCGGCGCACCTCTCGCCCCGCGGCGAGCAGAAGCCCCACCACTCGGTCAGCGGGCACGGACAGGACGGACAAGGACGGCAATGTCGAACGAAGCATGGTTGGTCTTCGGGCTGGGCAATCCCGGACCCAAGTACGAAACGACACGGCACAACATCGGACAGATGGTCATCGCCGAACTCGCCTCCCGCATCGGAACCACGCTGACGCGGACGAAGCTGCGTGCGAACGTCGGCACCGGGCGGCTGCCCGGCGGCAGCGTCCCGGGACTGCCCGGTCCGCGGGTGGTGTTGGCCACCTCGACGGGATATATGAACGAATCCGGCGGACCGGTGCGCGCGCTGGCTGACTTCTACGGAATCGCCACCGACCGGATCATCGCCGTCCATGACGATGTGGACATCCCCTTCGATGCCATCAAGGCCAAGCTCGGCGGGGGAGAGGGCGGGCACAACGGTCTGCGTTCGATGACCTCGGTGCTCGGGACGAAGGACTATCTGCGGGTGCGAGCGGGAGTCGGACGCCCTCCGGGGAGACAGGACACCGCCGATTATGTGCTGCGCCCGTTCTCGAAGGACGAACGCACGACCCTGCCGATGTTCGTCTCCGACCTCGCCGATGCCGTCGAAGAGGTCATCGTCAACGGGCTCACCGACATGCAGCAGAAGTTCCACTCCCGCTGATCGCACCTCGGGTGCCGACCAAGCAGCGGGCGCTGCCCGGGACTCAGGCCGTCTTCTGCTTCTCCGGGCGACGGTGCAGCCACCATGCGGCGAAGATGCCGCCGGCGAATCCGAACAGGTGGCCCTGCCAGGAGATGTCGTTCGTCTGCGGCAGCATGCCGAAGATCATCGATGCGCCGTAGGTGACGAAGATGAACAGGCCGATGGTGAAGTAGATGATCTTGCGCAGCAGGTCATCGGTGAACCAGGTGCGCAACGCGAGGTAGCCGAAGAATCCGAAGACGATGCCGGACGCACCGACGATGTGCTGGCCGGGCAGCGTGGTCAGCCACGCCCCGAGCCCGGAGCTCAGCGCGGTGATGCCCGTGACCGTCCAGAAACGACGCTTGCCTTCGAAGGCGATGACGATGCCGAGGACGAGGAACGGGAAAGTATTGGCCAGCAGATGGCCGAATCCCGAATGCAGCAGCGGCGAGGTGACCAGGCCGTAGAGCGAGAGCGGATTCCATGACTCCAGACTGAAGACGTCGAGGTCGACGGGGAGGATCGCATCGACGATCTCGATGACCCACATGACGGCCAGGACGATCAGCACCGGAGCGAACCGGGAAAGCAGATGTGGCCGGTCGACGGTGGTGTTCAGGTGCGCAACCGGGGGATTCGCGGAACGGCCGGAGCGGGGAGATCCGGAGTCGGTGGAGTCAGGGCCGAAGAGGAGTCGGGATTCCTCGGCGGAGAAACGGGGGGAGTGGTCGGTCATGATCCAATTGTGGGTGATGAAGATTGGAGAACCCCGAACATCCGGGCCTTCCGGGCAATCGTGATCGTTCCGTTAGGCCCGTTATCGCCTCGAAATATTCACGACCGGTCCAACTCCCGAATCTATCTGTTCTGAGGCTCCGCTCTGGTCGACCCGAGGGACTTGCCGTCCGCGTCGAGAGCTTCGACGATGATCGTCGGACCGTTCGGGGTGATGTCCGCCGCCGTCTCGAAACCGGTGCGCTCGACCTCGGTGTTCTCGACGAGGTGCTCCTCGTCGTCACCGCTGAGCACCCTCCACGAAGCCACCTCGGTGGCACCGTTCCAGCTCATGTGCACCCGAGTGATGTCGGACTGCGGCTGCGACTTCGTGGCCGTCGGGGGAGCAGTCGGCTGGGCATGCCAGTCGAAGCGGTAGGCGCGGTAGTTCGATCCGCCGGTGAAGGTGAGGTCGGCGAGCAGCTTTCCGTCCTTGGAGAACTCGGAGATGTAGGGCTCCGAACCCCAGCCGAGGACGACGTTGCCGCCCGGCAGCTCCTGGAAGTTGCCCTGACTGCCCGACGAACGGTCGTCGGGAGCGGGATACTCCGTGGCCACCTCGGCGCGCTTCTTCTTCTCATCGACGTCGAGGCGCAGGCCGCGGGTGTCGCCGAGCCGAGGCGCGGCGTGATTGTCGAACAGGGTCAGCGTCCCATCGGAGCGGCGCTGGGCATCGTGCTGCCAGGCGAACTGTGCGCCCTCGCCCATCTCGAAGTCCGAGGCCTTGCCGCCGAGGACCCAGTTGAGATCGGCACTCTTCCGGTCGAGCTGGTAGACAGCGTGGGTATTGCGCGCCGAGACGAGGAGAGCCCTGCCGTCATCGTCCTCGGACACGGAGTTGAGGTGGATGTAGTCGAAGGGCTCGTCCTTCGTGCCCTCGCCTTCCTTGAGCTCCGTCTCGGTCTGATCGATGGGCACGGCGTCGAGGGAGCGCCATTCGAACAGGGGATCACCGCTTGCGATGTCGACCTCCTGTACGATGCCCTCCCAGGCCCAGCCGTCCTCGGCTCCGCCGACTGAGCTGAGATCCGTCTGCGTCTTCACGTAGGAGATGAGGAACATTGTGTCATCGGCGGTGATCGTCGTCTCGTGCAGGTCGGACGTGTCCTTGGGAAGCTCGCCGCCCATGCCGACACGGGCGATCTCCTGATACGAGTCGTCGAGGACGACGACCTCGCCGGCGGTGTGCGGAGTCTCGGCCAGTCCCTCCCACCAGGTGAGCACCGGCTTCCCCTGATATTCCTGGACGCGCAGATCCCACAGCGCCTCGGAGTCGTCTCTGATCCACACCGGGTCACCGGCGGAGTCGAGGATGAGCCCGCCCACCCAGGACGTGTCATCGGTCTGCGTCTGTCCCTTCGGGGCGAGGAAGATCTCCAGGTCTCCGTTGTCGTCGGGGAAGGCCCCGGAGTCGATATCGACCTTCGGCGGGGCGAGTTCGGGGCGGGAATGGAAGTCCCACCGTTCGGCGACAGCGATGTCGTCATCGGCATCGGCCGTGCACCCTGCGAGCAGGAGCGTCGCCGCAGCCAAACCTGCAAGGACGGTTCTCTTCATGGCCATATGCTCATCCTCACACGTTTTCGACTCCCGTGGTCCTCGGGCCTTGCCGAGAGGGCGCCGAATGGGTCGTGTCAGCCGCGTGGCCTAGACTGTTCGGGTGCTCAACGGACTCGATCTCACCCGCCGGAATCCCACCATCACCGAACTCGTCGCGGCCTTCAACGACGCGAACACCGACGGTGGCACGATCGATGCGATCAAGGGACTGTGGCCGTCGATCCTGCGCCGCACCGTCACCACCGACGGGGCCGCCTCGGCGCCTCAGCTCATCGTCACCGCCACGACACGTGAGGCAGAAGACCTCGCCCAGGCGCTGGCCGACTGGGTGCCGTCGGCATCGATCGCGATCTTCCCCAGCTGGGAGACCCTGCCGCACGAGAAGCTGTCTCCGCGGTCGGACACCGTCGGCCAGCGCCTTGAGGTGCTGCGCCGCCTCGCCCACCCCACTCCCGGCCGGGAACTGACCTTCATCATCGCGCCCGTGCGCGCCTTCCTCCAGCCCCTGGCCAAAGGACTCGGCGACATCGAGCCGGTCGAGCTCGCCGTCGGCGACGAATACGAGATCGATGATCTGGCCGAACGGCTCACCGAACTCGCATACTCCCGAGTCGATATGGTCTCCAGACGCGGCGAATTCGCTGTGCGCGGCGGAATCGTCGATATCTTCCCGGCCACCTCGGAGCGAGCGCTGCGTGTGGAGTTCTTCGGAGACGAGGTCGACGAGATCCGCGAATTCTCCGTCAGCGACCAACGCTCGATCCCCACCGACGACGGTGACGAACCCCTGCGCCTATCGGCACCGCCGTGCCGGGAGCTGCTCCTGACCGATTCGGTGCGGAAGCGGGCCGCGGATCTCGCCGAGGAGGTGCCCAGCGCCGCCGATATGCTCGACAAGATCGCCGGCGGAGTCGCCGTCGAAGGGATGGAATCGCTCTCCGCCGTCCTCGCCGACGGAATGGAGCCGATCATCGCTCTGCTGCCGGCCGGATCGAAGATCATCATCACCGAACCCGAACGCGTCGACGCCCGCGCCGCGGACCTCGTGGAGACTACGAACGAATTCCTCGAGGCCGCCTGGACCGGAGCAGCCGGCGGGGGAGAGACCCCGATCGACCTGTCTGCCGCCAGCTTCCGCACCGTGGACGAGATGGCCGAAGGCGCTCGCCTCATCGGCCTGGCCTGGTGGGAGATCGGCGGATTCGCCACCGACGAGGAGCTCGCCGGTCCCGAGGAGAACATCTTCTCCGTCCCTGCCCGCATTCCGAAGGGCTATGCCGGAGACGTCGAGGCGATCCTCGCCGACGTCAAGGGACTCATCCACGACAAGTGGCGCATCCTCGTGCTCACCGAAGGCCAGGGTCCGGGCCGTCGCATGGTCGAGGTGTTCTCCGAAGCCGGAGTGCCCGCCTCATTCGTCGACGACCCGACCGATCTGCCCGAAGCCCTGGTGACCGTGACGACGGCCGCGTCCTTCGGCGGCTTCGTCTTCGACGATCTCAAACTCGCCGTGCTCACCGAGGCCGATGTGCTCGGTCGGGCGGCGGCCACCTCGACGCGGGATATGCGCAAGCTGCCCACCCGCCGTCGACGCAACCAGGTCGACCCGCTCAATCTGGCCCCCGGCGACTTCGTCGTCCACGATCAGCACGGTGTCGGACGTTTCGTCGAAATGACGCAGCGGACCACGGGCCGAGGTGCGAACAAGCACACTCGCGAATACCTCATCATCGAATACGCGCCTGCCAAGCGCGGACAGCCCGGCGACCGCCTCTACGTTCCCAGCGATGCTCTCGACCAGGTCACCCGCTATGTCGGCGGGGAGAGCCCGAACCTCAACAAGATGGGCGGCGCCGACTGGCAGACGACGAAGGCGAGAGCCCGCAAGGCCGTCAAGGAGATCGCCGGGGAGCTCATCCGACTGTATTCGGCCCGCCAGGCCACCGTCGGCCACGCCTACGGGCCGGACACTCCCTGGCAGCGTGAACTCGAAGACGCCTTCCACTATGTCGAGACGGCCGATCAGCTGACCACCATCGACGAGGTCAAATCGGACATGGAGAAGACCGTGCCGATGGACCGTCTGATCTGCGGCGATGTGGGCTATGGGAAGACGGAGATCGCGGTTCGTGCCGCGTTCAAAGCGATCCAGGACGGCAAGCAGGTCGCCGTGCTCGTGCCGACCACTCTGCTCGTCCAACAGCACTATGAGACCTTCGCCGAACGCTACTCGGGATTCCCCGTCACCATCGGCGCCCTCTCCCGGTTCCAGACCAAACAGGAATCGGAGAAGGTCAAGGAGGATCTCGCCGCCGGCAAGCTCGACCTCGTCATCGGCACCCACCGACTGCTCAGCGGCGAGGTGCGGTTCAAAGAACTCGGACTCGTCATCATCGACGAGGAGCAGCGTTTCGGCGTCGAACACAAGGAGACTCTCAAGGCGCTGCGGACGAACGTCGACGTCCTCGCCATGTCGGCGACCCCGATCCCGCGCACCCTGGAGATGGCGGTGACCGGCATTCGCGAGATGTCGACCCTGGCCACACCTCCGGAAGAGCGGCACCCGGTGCTGACCTATGTCGGCAAACGCGAAGACAAGCAGATCAAGGCTGCGATCCGACGCGAGCTCATGCGCGAAGGACAGGTCTTCTACATCCACAACAGGGTCCGCGATATCGAAGCAGTCGCCGGACACATCGCCGAAATGGTGCCAGAGGCGCGAATCGCCATCGCCCACGGCAAGATGAACGAGACCCGACTCGAACAGGTCATCGTCGATTTCTGGGAGAAGAAATACGATGTGCTCGTGTGCACGACGATCGTCGAAACAGGAATCGACATCGCGAATGCGAACACGCTGATCATCGACAACGCCGACAAGTACGGGCTCTCCCAGCTGCATCAGCTGCGCGGACGCGTGGGACGTGGACGTGAACGCGCCTACGCCTACTTCCTCTACCCGCCGGACACTCAGCTGACCGAGACCGCACACGATCGTCTGACGACTCTGGCCGCGCATACCGAACTGGGTGCCGGAATGCAGGTGGCGATGAAAGACCTCGAGATCCGCGGGGCCGGCAATCTGCTCGGCGGCCAGCAGTCCGGCCATATCGAAGGCGTCGGCTTCGACCTCTACGTCCGACTCGTCGGAGAGGCCGTGGCGAAATTCCGCGGCGAGGAGACCGAACCCGAGGCGGACATGCGCATCGAACTGCCCGTCGATGCCCACCTGCCGGCCGACTATGTCGACCACGAACGACTGCGTCTCGAGGCCTACCGAAAGTTGGCCGCGGCGACCGACGAAGCACAACTGCAGGAAGTCCTCGACGAGCTCATCGACCGCTACGGCCCCTACCCGGAACCCGTCGGTGTCCTTGCCGATGTCGCCCGGCTGCGCATCCGCGCCCGCGCTTCCGGGGTCAACGACATCGTCATGCAGGGCAACTTCATCCGCTTCGGACCCGTCGAACTCTCCGACTCCCAGGTGGTCAGGCTCAAGCGTCTGTACCCGAAGTCTCTGCTCAAACCGGCGCTGCGTTCGGTCCTCGTCCCGAAGCCGATGGCGGGCACCGGATTCGATTCCAAGGAGATGACCGATTCGGACATCCTGCGGTGGGCGCACCAGTTCCTCGACGCCATCCTGCCTGTCGTCGAGTCGGATGCCACGGAAGTGACGGAGGCCGGAGCCGCGAAGAACGGTTGAGAACTCTCCGACTGTTCACCGCTGTTCGGCCCACGAGCCAGGGCGGTGGCGTAGAGTGCGAAACGCGGAGACATCCGCAGCAAGTGCAAATCACGCAGCTGTCCACTAAGGAGAATCCCCATGGGTGTTGACGACAAGTTCGAGAACAAGGCCGAAGACCTCGGCGGCCGTGCCAAGGAGACCGTCGGCGATGTGACCGGTGACGACCAGCTCAAGGCCGAAGGTGCCACCGATCAGCTCAAGGCCAAGGCCAAAGACGTCGGCGAGTCGGTCAAGGACCTCGGTGCCTCGGTCAAGGACAAATTCTCGAAGTGACCGACGAATCGGCCCTCACCGCTTCTGCGGTGGGGGTCTTTCGTGCCGGCAGGAGGATATTTCGTGGGTGAACGTGACGAACCGGGACTCCAAGCGGTGATCGAAGCCATGGCGACTCTGCGGCGACGCTGCCCCTGGTCGAGCCGACAAGATCATCAGAGCCTCGAGAAATACGCAAGGGAAGAGACCGATGAACTCATCGTCGCCCTCGAGGATTTCAACACAGAACCCACCGCTGAGAATCGGGCTGCCGTCGTCGACGAGCTCGGCGACGTGTTCTACCAAGTGCTCTTCCACTCCGCCCTGCTCGATGAAAGCAGCGGGCAGGACTACGGCCACAGCCTCGGCGCCATCATCGATGGCCTCGAAGCCAAACTCATCCGTCGTCACCCCCTGGCCTTCACCGACGATCCCGGAGATGAGATGGCATCGTTGGACGACGTCGAACGCGAGTACCGCCGGATCAAAGCGGAAGAGAAGGCCGCAGCGCGAGGAGAGGACGGAAGTCGATGAGTCTGGAGAGGCTCGAGATCGAAGGCACGTTCAACTTCCGTGACCTCGGAGGGCCCGCCGCCGAGGCGGGGGAGAGCCGAGTGCGATCCGGGAAGGTGTTCCGCGCCGACGGTCTGGCGCAGCTGAGCGATCGGGCGCGCGCCGATATCGGCGAACTCGGCATCGGCACCGTCATCGATCTGCGCGATATCGGCGAGAGGGCGAAACTGCCGGATGCGCTCGACGGCCTCGACATCCGACATATCGAGCTGCCCGTCTTCGACGACCACTTCTTCCCCAGCCGACCATTGAGCAGGGAAGAAATGAAAGCCGCCGCCGAGGCGACAGGAATGGATCTCAGCGACCGGAGCCTCGGCCGCATCTACGAGCTCATGATCACGCACTTCGGTCACCGGCTGGCCGCCGCCGTCGACCTGATCGCCGAACACTGCGCTGATGGTGTGGTGTTCCACTGCTCTGCCGGGAAGGATCGCACCGGCGTGATCGGAGCATTCCTGCTCGATCTCCTCGGTGTGGGACGGCAGGAGATCGTCGACGAATATGCGATCACCTCCACCCACCTGTCCGGGGGTTTCCTCGAGGCGATCACCAGGAACTTCTCCGATGCCGGGATCTCCGGCAACCTCGCCCAGACCGCCACCGCTGCTCCTCCCGAACTCATGCACGAGGTCCTCGATCGGATCGAGGCCGAGCACGGGACCGCCTCGGCGAAGGACGGGGGACAGCCAAGGGGAGTCGAAGCCTACCTGCTCGCGCACGGGATGGACCCGGCGACGCCCGAGCGACTGCGGCAATGGCTGCTCGAATCCGAGCCCAACCGGGGCCCGGACCGAGGGTGAGCCTGGACGCGCGGTGCATTAAGCTGTCCTCCAGGCACATGTTCCCCATGTGAAACCAAACGCTAAGGAGTACTCAGTGGCCGAGATCGTTGCCGCAAACGCCCGTGAAATCCTGGATTCCCGGGGAAATCCCACCGTCGAGGTGGAAGTGCTGTTGGCCGATGAGTCCGTCGGTCGTGCCGGCGTTCCCTCCGGTGCCTCCACCGGAGAATTCGAAGCCGTGGAGCTGCGCGACGGAGATCCCGAGCGCTACCTGGGCAAGGGCGTCACCCAGGCCGTCGACGCTGTCGTCGACGAGATCCACGAAGTCATCGTCGGACTCGAAAGCGACGACCAGCGTCTCGTCGACCAGGCGCTCATCGAACTCGACGGCACCGACAACAAGTCCCGCATCGGCGCGAACGCGATGCTCGGCACCTCGCTGGCCGTGGCCCGCGCGGCAGCGGTCTCGGCGGATCTGCCCCTCTACCGCTACCTCGGCGGACCGAATGCGCACGTCATGCCCGTGCCGATGATGAACATCCTCAACGGCGGATCCCATGCCGACTCGAACGTCGACATCCAGGAATTCATGATCGCCCCGATCGGCGCCGCCAGCTTCCACGAAGCGCTGCAGTGGAGCGTCGAGGTCTACCACGCGCTCAAGGGAGTGCTCAAGGAACGCGGACTCTCGACCGGACTCGGCGATGAGGGCGGATTCGCTCCGAACCTCGACTCGAACGCCGCGGCGCTCGACCTCATCATCGAGGCCATCGACATCGCCGGGCACCGTCCCGGACGCGATATCGCCGTCGCCCTCGACGTGGCGTCCTCGGAATTCTACGCCGAAGGTGCCTACGAGTTCGAAGGCAGCAAGAAGACCGCCGAGGAGATGGCCTCCTACTACGAAGAGCTGCTGGCGAAGTACCCGCTCGTGTCGATCGAGGACCCCCTCGATGAGAACGACTGGGACGGCTGGGCGACTCTGACGGAGACGATCGGCTCGAAGGTGCAGCTCGTCGGCGACGACCTGTTCGTGACCAACCCCGAGCGTCTACAGCGCGGTATCGACAACGCCACGGCGAACTCGCTGCTGGTCAAGGTCAACCAGATCGGTACCCTGACCGAGACCCTCGACGCTGTGTCTCTGGCGCAGACGAACGGCTACACCACGATGATCTCGCACCGTTCCGGCGAAACCGAGGACACGACCATCGCCGACTTGGCCGTGGCGACCAACGCCGGTCAGATCAAGGCTGGCGCCCCGGCACGATCGGAGCGCGTCGCGAAGTACAACCAGCTGCTGCGCATCGAAGAGCAGCTCGGAGATGCCGCACGCTACGCGGGCCGCAGCGCCTTCCCGCGCTTCGAAGCCTGAGGCGAGCAGGGCTCTGAACTCCCCGAGGCGGGGCCGGACGACTACAACGATCGCCCGGCCCCGCCTCGGTGTTTCCAGCTTCGGCCCACCCTCATCCGAGGCTTCTCGTCTCGAGTCTTCCCGCCTTCGGGTCCTCGTCCATCCGGGGCCGCACTTCTCACCGCGAAGTCTCCTCATCGCGACGATTCTCCGTTGCCGGGCCCGGCTCTTCGCGTCACCATCTGTCACCGGTGGTCTCATATCCGCCCATTGGCGGCTAAGTCTCGCGTTCCTCGCAGTTGGCACCATTGCACCACTCTGACGAGTCACTGCGGGTGAAGGATGGTCGAGCACCTGTAGGAGCTGCCGGCAACGGTGCGGGATGAAACTCTGCCAATCGCACCATGGGAGACGGTGTGCTCGACGAAATAGGGGTGAATGACAGCCGCGGTGCGGGATGCCTCGCCCTATGCAGCGATGTGCCGCCTGGTGCGGCGGTCCGCGGCGGTGCGCTGCGGTCCGCGATGCATCTGCGGCACAGATGCCCGCGGTGGGGATCAGGCGGTGGCGTTCTGCGTACGGCGGATGACGCGGAGGATGTCATAGAACTTCGCCTCTTCGAACAGTTCCTTCCAGCTGATCCGAATCACTTGCCACCCCAGGTCGCGCAGCCACTGCTCGCGACGGCGTTCCTGTTCGAGCTCCTCGCGGGGGACACCTGAGCCGAGATAGAGCTTGCCGATGCCGTCGATCTCGATGATGAGTCGAGCCCGGCGGTGACAGAAGTCGACGCGGATATCGCGCCGCAATGAATCGGCGTGAAATGTGGCTTGGGGCTCCAGCCCCGTGATCCCGTGCTCGTAGAATCGCACCGCGGCGACCGCCTCGGCGGGGGATTCGCGGCGAGAATCAGCCAGATCGATGGCCAGTCGCACTTTCGCGGAATTGCGCTTCTCCAAGCATTGAGCGAGTTTCGTGAGGATCTTCTCCCTGGTGGTCAGCTTTCGGTGCAGCGCATCATCGATCATCGGCACAGAGACGTCGAGGTTGTAGCTGCGGGCGACGTCGATGAGTGTGCGTTCGAGTGTGGTCACCTCGGCGCCGTTGATCGTTGCGCGGTGGTTCTGCGGGATGATGCCGCCGCGGACGTGGATAGTCTTGAATTTGCGGTTGGTGCCCCGCCGGACGACCTCGACCTGGTGGGTGACAGGGTGGGAGATGGGCAGATTGTGGATGAGGGCCGCGGAGATGTGCGAGAAGATCTCCGCCGGTGGGTTCGACTTCGCGTCGTCGGTTCTCCGATCGGCACGTTGTGCGAAGTGAGCCATCACCGAGGCGTTGAGATCGTTGATATCGTCGCGGATGTCTCCGTGCTCGATGAAGACCTGGTGGACCTGTTCGGCGATGCTCGCCCAGAGCGGGCGATGGAAGTCCAGTTCGCAGACGTGGCGGACGAGATATGTGCCCCGCGACAGCCGTCGGAGGCAACATCTGCGGGCGCGCCTGATGTCGCCATGGTTGAATCCGAGCCGAAGGATGTCATCGGTGCTCAATAGTTTATACATGCATCTAAAATGCAATAAACGAAACCAAACAGCAATGAGCGCTCTCTTGTCTGTGGATAACTCTGTGGATAGGGCATTGATCGGGCGGAGCTCTCGCAAGATGACTGGTCGCAGGTCAGGTGATCGACGGCGGCGATCTTCGGACATCCGTCACCCCGAGGCGCATAACGCACCGCAGGAGCGAGGTGGTTTGCTGCCAAGAGTGAGGGGTGCCGTCGTGGGTGTAGGAGTTGGGGCTGCGGGGAGGAGGAAGCAGTAGTGGTGTGAGATGCCTGCGGGAGGCGAGGCTGAGATGGCTCCTGGGGCGGGCACGGGCTGAGGTGAGAGATGCTCGCGGGGGAGGAGTGGGCGGGACCGGACGTGACGGAGGATACGTGAGAATCGAACACGCCACGAGCCCGAAATCCTCGCGCAGGGAATGCGGACACGGCACACTTGGAGATGTTGCGACACTCTTCCCCGATCCCCAGTCGCAGAGGAAAGAAGCATGGTCCCGAGCAAGCCCAGACGAAGTGCCCCGAAATCGGCTCCTGGCAAAGCCACCCCTCGTCGACGCCCGAAACCGGTCATCGAAGCCGATGCCGGCACGGATGCCGAGGCGCGTGGCCGCCGCATGTCGGTGCGCACGGGCATCTTCCTCCTCGTCGTCGCAGCCGTCCTCCTCGCGTTCCTCTCGCCCCTGAACTCCGCGCTCAAACAGGCCCAGCAGATCGCGGCCCTGAATAACGAGATCGAGACGACGAAAGCCGAGGTCAAGAGCCTCGAAGAGAAGAACGAGAACCTCAGAGACCCCGCCTACATCAAGCGCAAGGCCCGCGAAGACCAGTACTACGTGGAAAAGGGCAAGAACGCGGTCATCGTCACGAATCAAGAGGCCGTCGACGAGGAATCCGAGCCCGAACGGCCGGTTCGCAAGCAGGCCTGGTACCTTGAGTTGCTGGAGTCCATTCAGGAGACCGGCAACACCGTGGAGAAGAGCTGATGATCACAGAGTGCACCGAGGCGGATTTCGCTGTCCTCCAAGACCAACTCGGGCGCATTCCCCGAGGCGTCGTCGGCATCGCCGCCCGCAGCGCATCCGGTGAACCCCTCGTCGTCGCCACCGCTCCGCGCCTCGAGGACGGCACGCCGTTCCCGACGACCTTCTACCTCACCCATCCTGCCTACGTGTCCGAATGCTCGCGGCTGGAAGCCTCGGGAATCATGGCCGAATGGACTACGGAGATCGGCGAAGACGAAGAGCTCGCCGCCGCCTACGCCGCCGCACACCGGGCCTACCTCGACGTCCGCTCTGAGATCGGCTCCGCAGCGGGCCTGGCGGAAGTTGAAGAAATCAAGGATTACTCCGCAGGCGGAATGCCGAACCGGGTCAAATGCCTCCACGCCCTCGTCGGCCACTCGCTGTCCGCCGGGCTCGGCATCAACCCCATCGGCGACCGCGCACTGTCGTTCATGAACGATGTGCCTCCGCTGGCCGAGACCGTTGCCCCCACCGAATCCACCGACTAGGACCTGCCATGCGTGTTGCTGCCTTCGACTGCGGGACGAACTCCCTGCGCCTGCTCATCGCCGATGTCGCCGCCGACGGCACCCTCACCGACCTGCGCCGCGAAACCCGGATCGTCCGCCTCGGCCAAGGCGTCGACGCCACCGGCGAGTTCGCACCTGAGGCGCTCGAGCGCACCTTCGCCGTGGCGAAGGAATTCGCCGAGGTGGCCGCCGAGTACCAGCCGGAGAAGCTGAGGTTCGTCGCGACCTCGGCCAGCCGCGACGTGAAGAATCGCGATGAGTTCTTCGCCGGGATCTTCTCGATCCTCGGCGTCGTCCCCGACGTCATCGCCGGTGAAGAAGAGGCCCGGCTGTCCTTCCTCGGCGCCACTGCCGGCCTCACGGATGCTGACGGACCCTATGTCGTCATGGACCTCGGCGGCGGCTCGACCGAACTCGTCCTCGGCCGAGACGATGTCCAAGCGGCCGTGAGCATGGACATCGGATCGGTGCGTCTGACCGAACGGCACATGCCGGTCGAAACTCCCAGCCAGGACCAGATCCAGGCAACTCTGGCCGATATAGACGGCCAGCTCGACCAGGCCGCGCAGATCGTCGACTTCGCGGCCCCGCGCACTTTCATCGGAGTCGCCGGCACCGTCACCACCATCACCGCAGGCATCCTCGGACTCGAAAGCTACCAGCGAGAGCGCATCCACGGAGCACATATCAGCGTCGCCGACGTCGCTGACGAATCCCGAAAGCTTCTGGCCATGGACCGCCAGGCACGCACGGACCTGCCGTATATGCATCCCGGACGCGTCGACGTCATCGGCGCCGGATCGCTGCTCTTCGCCAGGATCGTCGCCCGCTTCGACCAAGCCGTGGCGGCCGCCGGAGGATCGCTGGATATTCGGATCTCCGAAACCGACATCCTCGACGGGACCGCGCTCGACCTCGCGCTGACGAGCTCGTGAGAGCCGCCGCGCGACTCCTCGCCGTCACGACCGTCGTCCTCGGACTCGTCGTCGGTACCACCCAACCCGTCATGGCCGCGCCGAAGGCCGGACCCGGCCAGTGGTTCATCAAAGACTACGGAATCGACAAGGTCTGGAAGAAATCCACGGGCAAGGGAGTCAAGGTCGCAGTGATCGACTCCGGCGTCAACACCGACCACGAAGACCTCAAGGGCGTCGTGAAGAAGTCCAAGGACTTCAGCGGACTGGGCAAGGACGGAAAGACCCCGCTGGGAGGGAAGACCACGATCCACCACGGCACCGCCGTGGCCGGAGTCATCGCCGGCCGAGGAGTCGGTGCCGGGCCGACCGGCGTCGCCCCGGACGCCGAGATCCTGTCGGCATCGATGTGGCTGGGCCCCGACCGCCCCAAGGAATCCGGATCGACTCGAGAACAGGCCGATGAAGCCATCCGATGGGCTGTCGACTCCGGAGCGAAGGTCATCAACATGTCCTTGGGATGGGACGATCCGGGCTGGCCGGAGAGCTGGGACGAATCCTTCGCCTACGCGTACAAAAAGGACGTGCTCGTCGTCGCCTGCGTCGGCAACGCCTCACAGGGAGCGACCCAGGCATGGTCGCCGTCGACGGTTCCGGGCGTCATCGGGGTGGGCGGACTCGACCAGAACGGGAAGGTCCTCGACGACTCCACCGCACCCGGCACCGCCGTCGACCTCATGGGTCCGGCCAAGGACATTCCGATTCCGTACTACAGCGGCGGCTACGCCGAAGGCCAGGGATGCTCCTTCGCCTCACCCGTCGTGTCCGGTGTGGCAGCGCTCATCCGCTCCGAGAACCCCGACCTCAGCGCCGACGAGGTGCGAGCCATACTGCAGTCGAGTGCCAAACCGGTGGACGGTCACAAGGGCGTGAGCAAGAAGGGCAAGCCCGACCCGATCGTCGGCTGGGGGCGCGTCGACCCGCAGAGCGCCATCAAGGCGAAAGCGCCCAAGAACGTCTCCTCCGCCGAGGATGAGCTGGCGGATTGGGTGAAGATGCATCGTCGCGGGGATGCGAAGTCAGAAGAGACCGAAACCGCGGCACCGGATGAGACCGAGAGCCCGAAGGCTCTCGCGCCGACCGATATCGTCGCCACGCAGTCGACACCGACACTCGGCTTCGCCGTCCTCGGGGCCGGAGCCCTGATCGCCGTGGTCCTCATGATCATCTCGATCGTCTCCTTCGCCCGCCGTCGCCGCTGAAGTCAGGTGCAGAAACTGCTCTGATCTGGGGCGTTCGAGTCCGTGGGACAAACAATTAGTGAAAGTTTTCACAAGGGTCTAGCATGGGAATATGGCACTCATCAGAAACTCAAAACTGCGTCCACGAATCCTCGTTGTCGGTGGCGGCTCGGTCGGCCTGCTCGCCGCTCAGAATCTGCTGAAGAACCTCGGTCGGGGCGAAGCCACCGTCACCGTGGTCGATCCCAACCCGTACATGACCTACCTGCCGTTCCTCCCCGAGGTGGCAGCCGGGTCGATCGAGCCTCGTCACGCTGTGGTGCCGCTGCGCCGCAACCTGCCGGGTGCCGAGGTCATCACCGCGAAGGTCACCTCGATCAACCACGCCGAGAAGTTCGCCACCATCGAACCCGAGAACGATGAAGCATTCGAACTCGACTACGACCACATCATCCTCGCCTCCGGTTCGGTTGCCCGTGCGCTGCCGATCCCGGGCCTGAAGGAGAATGCGATCGCGCTCAAGCGCATCGAGGAAGCCGTCGCCCTGCGCGACCACCTCCTCTCCCGCCTCGCCGACGCCGCACTCATGGAGGACGACGAGGAGCGTCGCAAGGCTCTGACCTTCGTCTTCGTCGGCGGCGGATTCGCCGGCATCGAGCTGCTGACCGAACTCGAGGACATGGTCCGCTCGGCCATCGCCCAGTACGAGACGCTGACCGAAGCCGATGTCCGCTTCGTCCTCGTCGAGGCCCTCGGCCGCGTCATGCCCGAGGTCGGCGAAGCTCAGGCCCGTTGGGTCGTCGAGCACATGCGCGAACGCGGAATCGACGTCTACCTCGAGACCTTCCTCCAGGACTGCACCGACAAGCACGTCAAGCTTTCGAACGGCGAAGAGTTCGACGCCGACACTATTGTGTGGTCCGCCGGTGTCAAGGCCAACCCGATGCTCATCGACTCCGACCTGCCGATCAACGAACGCGGCAACGTCACCGTACGCGCCGACCTGCGGGTCGAGGGCGATGACGGTGTCGTCGAGGGCGCTTGGGCTGCCGGCGACAACGCCGCGGTTCCCGACCTGTCCGGCGGCGGAGTGGCAGGCTTCTGCGTGCCCAACGCTCAGCATGCTGTGCGTCAGGCTCCGGTGCTGGCTGCCAACGTGCTCGCCGCACTGCGCGGAGAGACCGAGTTCAAGCAGTACTTCCACAAGACCATCGGTACGGTCGCAGGCCTGGGCCTGTACAAGGGTGTTTCGCAGATGGGTGACTTCGAAGCCCGCGGACTCCTCGCCTGGCTCATGCACCGCGCCTACCACGGCTACGCGATCCCGACCATGGACCGCAAGGTCAGGGTCTTCGGCAACTGGTTCGTCAGCGCCGTCCTCGGCCGCGACGCCATGCCGCTGGCAGACCTCGATGTTCCGCGCAAGAACTTCGTCGAGGCCGCCAACTCGAAGCCGGCTCCGAAGAAGGAACCTGCCAAGGCCTGACTTGAGGCAGCCGGTGCCATCCGGCGACAAGCCCTGATGAGACGACTGACGCCGGGGATGCAGATGCATCCCCGGCGTCAGTCATATCTGCAGGCCCTGCTGCGAGTGCGTCCTGCTCAGTTCGCCACGGTGAAGCGGGCGTCGATGTGCGCAGGCTCGGCGATCTCATCGACCATGGCTACGGCGAAGTCCTCGGCCGAGATCGAGTCGCCCGCGGGCACCTCGAGCTCGACATTGTAGGAACCGGTGCGCTCACCCGGAGCGATCTCCGGGGCGGGGGAGATGAGCGTCCACGGGGACGGGTTCGCGGCACGAAGAAGCTCGAGGGCCTTCGTGCCGGTCTCTGCCTCAGCCTTGTACGCGGGAGGAAAGCCCTCGGTGTCCTTGAGCATCGTGTCCCCGGCGAACAGGGAACCGGCACCGCCGACGACGAACAGTCGCGTATCGCCGCTGGCCTTCGCCAGGGCCGACAGAGCTTCGAGCCATTCCTGGTGGTCCCCGCCCGTGCGGCTGGGTCCGGTGGTGGAGACGATGACATCGTGATCGGCGGCCATGCGTGCTCCGAGCTCCGCATCGGCCATGTCGCCGGCGACTGAGCGGGTCGCTCCGGCCACCTCGGTGCCGGAGCGGGTGATGGCGGTGACCTCGATCCCGCGAGAGGCCGCCTCGGCGACGACGCGAGAGCCGATCATTCCCGATGCTCCAAAGAGTGCGATCTTCATAAGAGTCCCTTCGTTCTTCGTGCGGCGCGACTGCGGTGCACGGTGGATGTCGTAGTCTGACTCTCCTAAGGTATCTTTTGGATATCGAGTACCTCAAGGATACTATTGGGCTATGAGTATGAAAGTTCGCTGGGAAGGCGATGCCTTCGACCCTGAATGTCCGACCCGAGTGGTTCTCGATCGCGTCGGAGACAAGTGGACGGTGCTTATCGTCGACATTCTTGATTCCGGTCAGAAGCGTTTCAACGAGATCCGGCTGGCCATCGGCGGGATCACCCCGAAGGTGCTGACCTCGACCCTGCGATCGCTTGTCGCCGATGGCCTCATCGAGCGCGAGGTCTTCGGCGAGGTGCCACCGCGGGTGGAATACTCGCTCACCGATCTCGGGCGATCGCTGCAGGATCCTGTGGCCGCGCTTCGGAAGTGGGCGGAGGCCAACGTCGCGGAGATCGTCGAGAACCGGGACCGCCATGACGAGGCACATGCGTCCGCGGGATTGCGAGCGTTCCGGTGACCGGAGCCTAACGGTCAACCGGCGGCTGGTGCGGGCGTTTCGGCAGAGACGATGGGTCGCATGTCGACCAGTCGAGTGTGGCGGATGCTGTCACACTCGTACTGCGGAGGAGCAGCAATAGGGATCAGCCGCGGGAGAGCTGTCCGAGCACGGTGACGAAATCACGCAGCTCTCCGGCGACGCGATAGACCCGAGGTGAACCGGAGTAGACCCAGTTGTTCGTGATGATCGAGGCGCTGCCGCCGTTCGTCGCCTGTTTGAACTCGGCGACGTTGAGCGTCGCAAGATGATCCTCGACGAGGCGGCTGCGCAGGTCCGAACCCATCTGCACCCAATGATCGGCTGCCTCGAAGCCGATCTCCGTCCAGTCGCCTCCAGCTTCACGGAAGGCGACCGGGCGACCCAGCGGAGGGAAATCGGCTGCGGTGGAGTCGTCTGTCGCGGTGGGGGAGGCCGCCTCGGTGGCGGTGATGATAACGGCGGGACCGTGCTGGCTGCGGGCGAGATCATCGTCGACGGAGGCGATCGGCAACGGTGCCTGACCTGGGCTGAGAAGAAGGAACGGCATAGGACGATCATGCCGCACTCGACGCGATTCGGCGATCTCGGTCGGTACTCGACGACGACGAAGAATGGTCCCCCCAGTGGGACTCGAACCCACACTGAATCGATTTTAAGTCGACTGCCTCTGCCGATTGGGCTATAGGGGGAATGCTCAGAACACACTTTATCGGCAAAGCCCGGCCACCGCGATCTGAGACATTCCGCGGACGATCCGGGCACACGGCTAACCTGGAACGATGACGACGAACGGACCCACCCGGCAGGCCTGGGTGATCCTCGTCGTCGGCGTCCTCACGCAGATGGCGGCGACCATCGCGATCGCCGGACCCGCCTTCCTCATCCCCTATATGCACTCCGACCTCGGGTTCACACTCACCCAGGCCGGCACCGTCGCGGCCGCACCGAGCTTCGGACTCATCCTCACCCTCATCGCCTGGGGCGCATTCGCCGACCGATTCGGCGAACGTCTGGCGATGACATTGGGCATCGGACTGACGGCTGCCTTCTCGGCCGCCGCCGTGCTCGTCGTCGACTCGCCGATCTGGATGGTCATTGTCATCGCCGCCTCCGGTGCCGCGGCCGCCTCGGTCAACTCTGCATCCGGCCGCGTCGTCATGGGCTGGTTCCCCCGCCACCGCCGAGGACTGGCCATGGGCATTCGCCAGATGTCCCAACCACTGGGCACGAGCGTGGCCGCTGTGACCATCCCACCGATCGCCGCGGCCGGCGGATTCCCCGCCTACCTCTGGTTCGTCGCCGCCGTGACCGGCGTCCTCGCCCTCATCTGCTTCGCCCTCATCCGCAACCCACCGGACCCGACCCCCACCCGCGCCGAGGTGGCCGACCCCGACCGCGACACCCTACCGGAGGCGGAACGACACGGACAGAACGAACCGGGCACCGCCTCGGCGGGGGAGGGGAAGCCCAGCGCCGCCTCGACGATCAATCCCTACCGCAGCGACTCCTTCCTGTGGCGCATCCACGCGGTCTCCGCGCTCCTCGTCGTCCCGCAGTTCGCGTTCTCCACCTACGGACTCGTCTGGCTCATCGTCGTCCAAGGGATCGGCGCGGGCGCCGCCGGAGCGATCGTCGCGATCGCGCAGATCGTCGGAGCAGTCGGCCGCATGGTCGTCGGCGCGCTCTCCGATCGCACGGGATCCCGCGTCGGCCTCATGCGCATCGTCGCCGTCGCAGCCGTGATCGTCGTCGTGGCCATCGCCATCCTGTCGTTGACGGAGCTGCCCGCCGTCGCCGCAGTCGTCTTCATCCTCGCCTCAGCCGTCTCCGTGGCCGACAACGGACTGGCCTTCGCCTCGGTCGCCGAAGCCGCCGGACCGCGCTGGTCGGGCAAAGCGCTGGGAGCCCAGAACACGGGACAGTTCGTCATGTCGGCCCTGCTCGGCCCCGGATTCGGTGCCCTGGTGACGGCATTCGGCTACCCGCTGTCCTTCGGACTCATCGCCATCGCCCCACTGTTGAGCGTCGGAATCATCCCGCGACGCGACGTCGATCGCATAACCTGATATTCATCTCGGCACATTATCGTGCACGAGGCACACCCCGGTGTCGACAGCGAAAGGGAAGGATCTCGTGAACAATCTGTTCCAAGAGAATCTGCGGGAGTACATCGACAAACTCCGCCTCGAAGGGTACACCGTCGAGGACAGTCAGACCACGGATCCGCACCTCATCGACCCCATGGGCCGGGCCGTCGAAACGTGGCGGGAAGGATACCCGTACGACGAACAGATGGACCGGGAAGAGTACGAACTCGAGAAGTACAGACTGCAGGTCGAACTGCTGAAATTCCAGTACTGGGGTCAGGACACGGGCGCCAAACACGTCATCGTCTTCGAAGGTCGTGACGCTGCCGGCAAGGGCGGAACGATCAAACGCTTCACCGAACACCTCAACCCGCGTGCCGCCCGCGTCGTCGCACTCAACAAACCCTCCGACCGCGAAGCCGGACAGTGGTACTTCCAGCGCTACATCTCCCACCTGCCCACGAGCGGGGAGATCGTCATGTTCGACCGCTCCTGGTACAACCGGGGCAACGTCGAGAGGGTCATGGGATTCTGCACCGACGACGAATACGAGACCTTCATGGAACAGGCTCCGGTGTTCGAGAAGATGCTCATCGACTCCGGAGTCCACGTCACGAAGTTCTGGTTCTCCGTGACCCAGAGAGAGCAGCGGACCCGGTTTGCGATCCGTCAGATCGACCCGGTGCGGCGGTGGAAGCTCTCACCGATGGATCTCGAGTCCCTCGATCGCTGGGACGACTACACGGAGGCGAAGGAAGAGACGTTCCGCCGCACGGACACCGACCACGCTCCGTGGATCACGATCAAGAGCAATGACAAGAAACGCGCCCGCCTCAACGCGATGCGCTACTTCCTCAACCAGTTCGACTATGAGGACAAAGACCCCTCGGTCGTCTACGAAGCCGACCCGCTTCTGGTCCGCCGCGGCCGCGACGCCGTCGACGACTAGCCCGCAGTCGTCCACCGTCACCGAGGCGGGGGATCGGAGATCGCTGGTCTCATACGCGGATGATTTCGGACAGAAATTCGGCCGGGTGGAAGGGGAAAGACCACCCGGCCGGAACCGTGGAGCGGGACTCGAACCCGCTGTGCAATGACGCGCCGCTGTGCCGCCGGAGGCCGATGCTCCGGACTGCGGCGAAGAAACCGAATCAGATCTCTGCAGCGGCGTCCTTCCGTGCCTTGCGCAGCGCCCGGCGCTTCTTGTGCCCGGTGAAGCTGAGCAGGAAGAGGATGATCGCCAGGAGCACGAAGAGCCCGCCGCCGGCGATGCCCGCATCGACCCAGAACTGAGGCGGGAAGAGGCGGATGAGCGAATCATCGGCGTAGAACTCCCAGGTCCCATCGGCGAAGAACACCTTGTGGAACCCGCGGAAGAAGCTGTCCCAGCCGAGGACGGCGACAACGGCGACAGCGGCCATGAAGATGATGCTGAAGATCGACCCCAGACGCACGCCTGCATGGATGCCCGATCCGTTCTTGCGGCACATGTAGATGCCGAACAGCACAGATCCGATGATGCCGACGAGAGCCACGAGGTAGAGCAGCGAGATCAGACCCTTGACGTCAGCCATATGGCTGAGCTCGTCGGAGATGAAGATCGGCTCTCCGTTGGGCATGACGATATCGGCGAGGTAGCGCCGGGAATCGAAGTTGTGCAGGTAGTCGATGACATAGGTCCCGTAGTGCTCACGGTCGGCGGCACTGAAGCCGAACCGATCGGCCGGGAAGCCGGGCCGGAAGTACTCGAACTTGAGGAAGATCCCCGAGGCGACGAAGCGCACTGCCAGAGCCAACAGGACGAAGGGGGTGGCGAGCATGATCCAGATCGTGCCGATGACATCGAGCACGGACCGACGTCGTTCGGGCACCTCGGGATCGCGGGCATCGGTCGACGTCGCCGCCTTCGACACGGCGGCCCAATCGGCTTCGCTCATCACCGCGGTGCGCGCATTCTGCGGCACCTCGCGTGTGGCCCCGGTATCGGTCGAGGATGATGCCCCGGCTGTCGATGCAACGGCGGCCGAATCCGTGCCGGCGGACTTCTGCGCGGCGGTGTGATCGGCGGTACGCGTGCTCGCGGGCTGAGAGGCCGGATTCGTCGAGTGGGCGGGAGTCACCCTCACCGGGCCCGTCGAGGGCTTCGCATCCGCGGAATGCTTGGGGGCATCCTCGGCGATGGGATCCGTGATCGGATCGAACGCCTCGGTGTCGGTCGAGGGATCATTGGCCGCCTCCAGAGGGGCCTGCGACTGCTTATCGGCAGCACTGGCAGACCCTGAACTCATCCGCCTGCTCAGGAGGTCTTCGGTCTCGTTCTTCTCGTCTCTGGACACATCCCCATTGTCAGTGACCACAGGGTCCTAGCCCGGGAGGACACGCCACGGCGGCCGATTTCGCGGAGTCAGCCGAGGAGGGCGGCGATGATGACGAGAGCCGGAACGGAGAGCACGGTGGTGATGAAGACGGCATCGCGCATGAGCGCCTCGGATTGTCGGTACTGCATCGAGTAGATGTAGACGTTCTGCGCGGTCGGCAGCGCGGAGGTGACGACGATGGCGAAGAGGTCGACCCCGTCGTAGCCGAGCAGAGGGCCGCCGATGGCCCAGGCGATGACCGGCTGAGCGATGAGTTTGGCGCCGGTGATGTAGCTCAGCTGTGCGCGGCTGCCCTTCACGGGGATTCCCCACCCGTCCTTAAGCGAGATGCCGAACGCCAACAGGGCACCCGGGACCGCGGTGGCGCCGATCATGTCGATGGGCTCGAAGACGAAGCGCGGCAGCTCGAAGCCCGTCGCCGAGGCGGCCACACCGGCTGCAGCACCGAGGACGATGGGGTTCTTGAGCACTTGGAGGATCGCGGAGTACCAGTGCGAATCATGTTGCTTCTTGCCCGCACCGTCGAGCACGGCCATGCCGATGGGGGCGAGGACGAGCAGCTGGAAGAGCAGGACCGGGGCGACATAGCCGATGTCGCGGAGGACATAGGCGGCGATCGGGATGCCGAGATTGCCGATGTTGACGTAGCTGGTCGCCCACGCGGAGAACATCGCCTCCCCGGTGCTGCGCTTTCTGATCCACTTAGTGAGGACGAAGAGAGCGGCACCGACGATGAGCGCCGAGCCGCCGGTGGCGAAGAGCGCGGTGTTGAAGATCAGCCCGAGGTCGGTCTCGGAGACTGTGACATAGAGCAGCGTCGGGGTGCCGGCGTAGAAGACGAGCTTCGCGATGACCTGCTGACCGTGCGGACCGAGAACGCCGGAGCGGCCGAGGACGAACCCGACCAGAATGACTCCGGCGATGACGGCGAAACCTTCGAATACGGCCAGCATGGGCTGCTCGGCTCCTCGCTTCCTGCGTCTGGGAGTGCCGCGGTCAGTCTGGTGCGGCTGGTGTCAGTCCCGTAGAGCGGGTATCAGTTCGGGACGGTCGAGATCGTCGCCGGGCGGAATCCGCGGCGGGGTGCGGAGGTCGGGCCTCCTCGGCGGTGGGGTCAGTCCGCCTCGGCGATATCGGAGACGACATAGGAGGCTGCGGCGCTGACCGCACTGACGGCGAACACGGCCGGCCATGCGCCGATCTTCTTCGCCAGGGGATGGGAGGCACCGAACCCGCCGAGGTAGGCCAAGCTCAGTCCGGTGGCGGCGGGCCAGCCCTTCTTCACATACCAGGAGCGGGCGGCGTAGGCACCCGCTGCGGCGAGGACGACTCCGCCGAGGGGGCGGATCCCGGTCTCGCGGGCGGTGAGGAAGCCGCCGATGAGGCCGACGGCGACGAGTGGGGCGGTGGAGACTTCGCGTGCATCCTTCATACGCACCAGTTTAGGCGTGCAGTTCAGCGGACCGGACGGCGGTCTCATAACGCGGCATGCGCAGCAGGTGTGCGCGATGTCGGGCGGGAGCAGGTGGGATGCCGATCAGGAGGTCTGGGAAGTTGAGCGGCTGGAGAGCCTCAGAGCAGGCTGATCTTGATGACCGAGGCGATGCTCAGCACCGAAATGAGGCACACCGAGGTGGTGAGGAAGATGACCGCCCACGGCGACGGCCGACCGCGTTCGGCCCGAATCGAGACCGAACCTAGCCGGTAGCGTCTGACCTGCATGGCGATGGCGACGATGGCCATGCCCATGCACACGACGAAGAGCGCCACCGACCAGCCTTGGAAGACGTGGATGAAGCGCATGAAGATGAGGCTGACGACCGTCATCGTCAGACTCGTGCGCAGCCAGGATTGGACGGTGCGTTCCGGCTGCAGAGCCGGATCGTCATGCGGCTGCGGTCGCGGTGAGCGGGTCGGCATCACAGTAGGCCGGCGAACACCAGGACGAGGAGACCGGCTCCCAGCGCCGAGGCGAGGCTGACGATGGGGATGATGAGCGGCAGCGGCAGCGAGGTCTTGCGACGCATCGCCGATTCGATGCGATGCCAGCGGACGGCGGCACCGGCGGCGAGGATGAAGCCGATGACCATGAGCACGATCGACAGGGTCGCCCGCAGACCGGTGCCGAAGATCTCCGAGGTGAAGGCCTCGACGGCGATTCCGCCGCCGATGAACGCCAACGCGGTGCGGATCCAGGACAGGAAGGTCCGCTCGTTGGCCAGGGTGAAGCGAGGATCGGGGTCGACTCCGTCGGGGAAGACCCGTCGGGCGATGCGGCTGCGGGAGTCCTGCGACGAATTGTTCTCACTCACCCTTCGAGGATAACCGTAGACGGCGCAGAGATGGTGTGGAAGCCTATGCTCATGAGCGACGACGAGACGATGAAGTCCTTCCTGCAGCAGTCCCTGTGCCGGGGTCGGACGAACCTGCGATGGAAGCTGTCCGGACTCGATGAGAGGTCCCTGAGGTGGCCGCGCACCCCGACCGGATTCAACCTCCTCGGCGCACTCAAACACATGGCACAGGTCGAGATCGTCTACTTCGGCGACACTTTCGGCCGAACCTGGCCGAACCGGGAAGAGGTCGTCAGCGACGCGGACATCGACCTCGATCCGCAGGCCGACTGGTGCGCGACCGAGTCCGAGACGACCGCGTATCTGCTCGACTTCTACTCTCGCGTCTCAGACTTCGCCGACGAGACCATCGACTCGCTCAGCCTGGATTCGCCGGGACGGGTGCCGCATTGGCCCACGGGCCGCGACGAGACCACCTTGGGACAGATCATGGTTCACGTCCTCGTCGACCTCACCCGGCATGTGGGCCAGATCGACATTGTCCGGGAAGGCATCGACGGCGCCGCCGGACTCTCCGAGGCAGCTCCGAACCTGCCGGAGGACTTCGACCACGACACGTATCTCGAACGTCTGCGAACCATCGCCGACCGTTTCTGAGGCGCGGCGGGACGGGGCCGACCGTCGCGAGGGATGGTGACCGATGACACGACAGCGCCGTTGTCACCTATCATGACTGTGGACATGCTGAGACCGCTGCGCCGCCGAAATGCGGGAGAACCCGATGGAGGATCCCCGACCGCTCGGTGAGTCTGTGCGCGGCCGAAGATGAAAGCGAAAAACTCCATGAGTGAGCAGTCGAACGGTTCCGGCCCCGGCTACGGGGGCGACGCAGAGACCGTTTCCGGAATCGAAGAGGCCTCCGGCCCGGCCAAATGGAAGGTCATCGGTCCCGGCCTCGTCGTCGCGGCCA
Organism: Brevibacterium sp. CT2-23B; assembly: GCF_013168765.1. NCBI lineage: Bacteria > Bacillati > Actinomycetota > Actinomycetes > Micrococcales > Brevibacteriaceae > Brevibacterium > Brevibacterium sp. CT2-23B. Next base: position 56,931 of record NZ_JABBYK010000001.1, read on the forward strand.
CCGGCGTCGGTGCCGCGGATATGGTGGCGACCCTGGTGGCCGGCAGCCAGTTCGGCTACGGACTGCTGTGGGCAGTGATCGTCGGCGTCATCCTCAAGATCGTCCTCGTCGAAGGAGCCGGCAGGTTCAGCCTCGCGACCGGGAAGACGATCTTCGAGGGGTGGCGATCGCTCGGCCGCTGGACTACGTGGTACTTCGGGCCGTACATCATCATCTGGGGCTTCGTCTACGGAGCCACGGCGATGAGCTCGGCGGCACTGCCGCTGGCCGCGCTCTTCCCCGGCCTCAACCTCACTGTGTGGTCGGTGCTCATGGGCCTGGCCGGCTTCGTCATGGTGTGGTTCGGTCGCTACGGCGTGTTCGAGAAGATCACCGCCGTTCTCGTCGGGATCATGTTCATCACCGTCGTGGGGCTGGCGATCATCGCCGCGCCGAACATTCCCGATATGCTCACCGGGCTGATCCCCATCATCCCCGAGGGCGGAGTGATCTACACGCTCGCGCTCGCCGGAGGAGTCGGCGGCACCATCACCCTGGCCGCCTACGGCTACTGGCTGCGCGAGAAGGGCTGGCACACTCCGAAGTGGATGCGGGTGATGCGCATCGACAACTCGATGGCGTACGTGATGACCGGCATCTTCGTCATCGCTATGCTCATCGTCGGTGCCGAAGTCGTCCGTGCCGCGGGAGTCTCGATCTCTGCCGAGGACAAGGGACTGCTCGACCTCGCCGACGTCCTCAAAGCCCGTTACGGCGAGGTCGTGGGCATAGGCTTCCTCGTCGGATTCTGGGCCGCTTCCTTCTCCTCGATCATCGGAGTCTGGAACGGAGTGTCCCTGATGTTCGCCGACTTCTGGGGCCATATGCGCAAGAAGCCGGGCGGACATCCCGACACCCTGACCGGCGGCAAGTACTTCAAGTTCTATGTGCTGTGGCTGACGTTCCCGCCGATGCTGCTGTTCATCCTCGGCAAACCGATCGGACTCATCCTCGCCTACGGCGTCCTCGGCTCGCTGTTCATGCCGTTCCTCGCAGTCACTCTGCTCGGCCTCCTCAACGGCAAGAAGATCCCCAAGGAATGGGCCAACAAGCTGCACACGAACATCGCTCTGGCGATCACAGCACTGCTGTTCATCATCCTCGGCATCCAGCAGCTCTACTCGGCGCTCGCCCCACTCTGGGGCGGCGGGCAGTAACCCGCCTGGGCGGGGCCGAGTCTGGGCATTGCCGCTAAGCTGGGAGACGCAATGGCAGAAGAGAACCCGACCCCGTCGACCACCCCAGCGAACACGAATCCAGGACGGCCGCCTCGGCGCGGGAAGAACGGACGTGGGCGTTCGCAGCAGCGACGCAGAACCACGGCAGTGCACCATCAGCAGCGCCGAGCCCGGCTCAAGGACGCCCGCGCTGCCCATCCGGTCACCGTCACCTACCCCGAGGATCTGCCGGTCACCGCGGCGAAGGACGAGATCGCCGAGGCGATCCGGGACAACCAGGTCGTCATCATCGCCGGCGAGACGGGATCGGGAAAGACCACCCAGCTGCCGAAGATCTGCCTCGACCTCGGCCTCGGGGTCGACGGACTCATCGGCCACACCCAGCCTCGGCGCATCGCCGCCCGGACTGTGGCCGAGCGCATCGCCGACGAACTCGACGAGGAGCTCGGCAGCACCATCGGTTACCAGGTGCGGTTCACCGCGCAGGTCGCCGATTCCACTCGGGTGAAGGTGATGACCGACGGCATTCTGCTGTCCGAGCTCTCGCGCGACAAACTGCTGCGCGACTACGAAGTCATCATCATCGACGAGGCACACGAACGCAGCCTCAACATCGACTTCCTCCTCGGCTATCTCAAGGAAGTGCTCGACCGACGTCCCGACCTCAAAGTCATCATCACCTCGGCGACGATCGACCCCGAATCGTTCTCCGCTCACTTCGATGACGCTCCGATCATCTCCGTCGAAGGCCGCACCTTCCCCGTCGAGGTGCGGTACCGGCCTCTCGGGGACGATCCTGCCGATGACGATGTCGACGGGCCCGGCGAATCCGGGAACTACGAAACCGGAGTCGAGGAGCAGACCGACGGAATCATCGCCGCCGTCGACGAACTCGCGGCCGAGGCACCCGGTGACATCCTCGTCTTCCTCTCCGGCGAACGGGAGATCCGCGACACCGCCGACGCCTTGAGTGACCACCTGCGCAGACGTCCGCGGATGAGCAACTGGGAGGTCGTGCCGCTGTTCGCCCGACTCTCGGCGGGGGAGCAGCAGAAGGTATTCCAACCCCATTCACGACCTCGCATCGTCCTGGCCACGAACGTCGCCGAGACCTCGCTGACGGTGCCCGGAATCAAATACGTCATCGACGTCGGCACCGCCCGCATCTCCCGCTACTCCAACCGCACCCGGGTGCAGCGACTGCCGATCGAGCGTATCTCCCAAGCCAGTGCGAACCAGCGCAAAGGCCGCTCCGGGCGCACCAGTGACGGCATCTGCATCCGCCTGTACTCGGAAGACGACTTCGACTCGCGTCCCGAATTCACCGATCCGGAGATCCTGCGCACGAACCTCGCCAGCGTCATCCTGCAGATGGCCTCACTGGGATTCGCCGCAAGCGATCAGGAGATCCTCGACTTCCCATTCCTCACCCCGCCAGAGGCCAGGGCCGTCCGTGACGGACGGACGATGCTCACCGAACTCGGGGCGCTGACCAGCGACTCGGCAGGGAAGATCCACGTCACCGAGATCGGTCGGAAACTCACAGTGCTGCCGATCGACCCCCGCCTGGCCCGAATGGTCATCGCGGGGGCGGAGGCCGGCTGCGGGGGAGAGGTCACCGTAATCGTCGCCGCGCTGTCCATCCAGGACCCGCGGGAACGTCCGGCGGAGGTCCGAGCCTCCGCCGATGAGAAGCACGCCCGATTCACCCACCGAGGCAGTGACTTCCTGTCCTACCTCAACCTGTGGAACTACCTGCAGAGTCTGCAGGCGGACATGGGATCCTCGAAGTTCCGGCGCCGCTGCAAGGACGAGTTCCTCAACTTCGTGCGCATCCGCGAATGGCAGGACCTCGTCGGTCAGCTGCGCTCTCTGCTCGGCTCGGCCGGCTTTCGCATCGAGAAATCCGTCTGGCAGCCGGGCGACGATGCCGACACGGCCGGATCCGCTCTTGATGGCGACGGGGGCAAGATGAATGCTGCCGAGCCCGGTGACTGCTCCGACCGTGGTCAAGGCGGTTGCAGCGGTCGTGGTCGTGAGGGGCAGAATGCTCCTGGCGGTCAGGGCACCCGTGGCGGTCGGGGCGAAGGAAGCGCTCAGGGCGGACGAGGTGCGAACGGCAAGATCGGATTCGCCGAGCTCAGCGCCGCCAAACGCAGCGCGAAGAAGCAGGGCGCGACCGGTCCGGCCGGGGACACCGGGAAGCAGGTGGCGGCTGCCAAACTCGACCCGCATGCCGCCGCCATCCACCGGTCCCTGCTCACCGGTCTGCTGACGATGATCGGCTCACGGTCGGAGCGGCACAAGGACTATCAGGGAGCTCGCGGCACCCGATTCGCGATCTTCCCCGGATCCGGACTCTTCAAGGTCAACCCCGACTTCGTCATGGCCGCCGAACTCGTCGAGACCTCCCGCCTGTGGGCCCGCACCGTCGCCGCGATCGACCCGGACTGGGTCGTCGAAGCAGCCGGTGGCCTGGTCACCCGCCAACATTCGGATCCGCACTGGTCGACGAAGGCCGGCGCATCGATGGTGTACGAGAAGATCTCCCTCTACGGGGTCACTCTGGTCAGCGACCGCCGCGTCGGCTACGGCACCATCGACGCCGAGGCCGCCCGGGACGCGTTCATCCGCAAGGGTCTCATCGAAGGCGACTGGCACGAACGCTTCGGCTTCCTCGAACACAACGCGGCCGTCATCGACGAGGCCGAGGAACTGGCTTCGCGGACACGGAACCGTCGCGTGCTCGACCAGGACGATGCCCTCTACGAATTCTTCGACGAACGGATTCCGGAGGGGATCACCTCGGCGGCGGATTTCCGGGGGTGGTGGTATAAGCAGAAGCGACGGGACGCGCACCTGCTCGACCTCACCACCTCGGTGCTGCTCAGCGACGACAGTGAGGAGCTGACCGCCTCGGTGGCCTCGGATTTCCCGATGGAATGGGAACTGGCCGATGGCACGCGGGCGAAGCTGCGCTACTCCTTCGACCCCGGCAGCACCGAGGACGGGGTGACCGTGGAGATCCCCGCCGAGGCGGTGCCCGCGGTCGACGCGGACGAATTCAGCTGGCAGGTCCCCGGCCTGCGCGAAGAACTCGTCGCCGCCTATATCCGGTCATTGCCGAAGAGCAAACGCCGCTACTTCGTTCCCGCTCCCGACGTCGCCCGCGAGATTCTGCCGGCGCTCACCCCATACCAGGGAAGCCTGCCGGAGGTGCTCGCCGCGTACTTGAGTGAACGCGCCGGTGGGGGAGGGCTGAACGACCTCGTGCCGATCACGGTCACCGCCGACGATTTCGACCGATCGCGGATCCCCGCCCATCTGCGGCTGACCTTTCGGGTCGTCGATGGGAAGAAGACCGTCGGTCTCGGCGAGGATCTGTCTGCTCTGAGAACGAAAGCCACACCCCAGGTGCGCAAGGCCCGCCAGAAGCAGAGCGCGTTCACCCCGAAGACCGGCCTGACGGACTGGTCGTTCGGTGAGCTGGCCGATCCCGATCAGGCCGCAGTCGGTGTCGTTCCGGGGCTCGCGGACCGTGCGAGCTCGGTCGACCTCGTCGCCTTCGACACAGCAGCGCAGGCACGCTTGGCCACGCGAGAAGCGATCATCACCCTGCTGGGCCAGCACACGTCTGACGCACTGAAGTACCTGCAGGACGGGCTGACCACTCAGGAGAAGCTCATCCTCGCCGGTCACCAGAAGACCGCAGACGAGCTCCTGGTCGGACTGATTCGAGTCGGGATCCGCGGCCTCGTCGCCGACCGGTTGGGGCCGGCCGAGACGTCATGGGTGGCCACCGCCGATGAGTTCGCGCAGCTGCGCAAGGACGTCGACGCCGAGCTGCCGCTGACCTGTTCATCGCTGCTGCCGCATCTGATGAAGGCGCTGCAGACGGCGACCGAGCTCGACAAACTCGTGTCGAAGGCATCCTCGTTGGCGATCCTGTCCAACCTCGCCGATGTGCAGGCGTGGCGAGCCTCCCGGACGACCGCAGCCGCCATTGCGGCGATGACTCCGCAGATGCTTCGCGAGCTGCCCCGCTGGGTGCAGGCCGAAGTGGTGCGCATCGGCGGAATGCAGGACTCACCGATCCGTGACAAGCAGCTCATGGATCGAGTCACCGGCTGCAGCAGCGATGTGGTCAAGAAGATCGGCAATCGATTCCCGGCGCTGGCGAAGGCCGAGTGGCCGCAGCTGATCGTGTCGCTGCCTGCCGAGTGGGTCGAGGTCGTTGTGATGCTCGAAGAGCTGCGGGTGTCGCTGTTCGCGAATTCGCTGGGCACGGCACATCCGGTGTCGGAGAAGCGCATCGCGAAGGCTCTCGCCCAGCTCTGACCCGAGCATCCCTCACCGGCAGCGGCACAACACCTCGTTGCAGAGGGGCGTTGTGTCACGAAGTGTGAGTGACGCGCGAGTACCTGTAGGAAGCGCCACCAGCGGGAGGTGTTGCCGCCAAACGTAGGAATTGCGAGGACCTGTGTGGGGCAGCGGCCGTCTCGGCAGCGGGTGAGGGTCAGACGTCGGCGAAGAAGCCGCTGCAGAGCCACCACAACGGCAGAGCTCCGGCGGCAAGAAGGGTGGCGACACTCCACCAGATGCGCCACTTCCACGTGCGACGGCGAGTGCCGATGAAGAGGAACGCGAGATAGAAGATGAGGCAGAAGGCCCCGGACAGGCTGAGCAGCACCATCCCGGCCGCCTCGGTGCCGGAGGTGCCGAGATCGAAGAGGTACTTCGTCGTCTGCGCAATCTGCCAGGAGAACCAGATCGCCGCGCACAGCAGCGGTACTCCCAGGACTCCCGCGACGATGAGCGGCAAGGCTTTGAGCCAGCGTTCCTTCGGCTCCGAACGGCCGGCGTATTCGACGAATTCCTCAGACATCGTCCCCCAGCATATGGGCCGATTCCGACAGGACGCTGGATGCAACGCCCACGGGCCTCCTCGCGCATACGGTTCCGGCCGCCGGACGCCCGGCACAAGCTGGCCCCACACTGTGACTGAGCGGACACGCCGGATGGGCGCGAAGAACGATAGGATATTGCGGTGACTTCTGGCCAGTATTCCGTCAAGGACATCCGACACGAGGCGTCCCGCCGCCGCACGTTCGCTGTCATCTCCCACCCCGACGCGGGCAAATCGACGACCACCGAGGCGCTCGCCCTCCACGCCCGCGCCATCGGCCAGGCCGGAGCCACCCACGGCAAGGCCGGTCGCCGCGCCACCGTCTCCGACTGGATGCAGATGGAGCAGGATCGCGGAATCTCGATCTCCTCCGCCGCCCTGCAGTTCGAGTACCGCGACGCCGTGTTCAACCTCGTCGACACCCCCGGCCACGCCGACTTCTCCGAGGACACCTACCGTGTGCTCTCCGCCGTCGACTGTGCAGTCATGCTCATCGATGCCGCCAAAGGCCTCGAGGCGCAGACGATGAAGCTCTTCGAAGTCTGTGCCCATCGCAATATTCCGATCATCACGGTCGTCAACAAGTGGGACCGTCCCGGCCTCGACGCGCTCGAACTCATGGACGAGGTTCAGCAGCGCACCGGCCTCCTGCCCACCCCGATCACCTGGCCAGTCGGGCAGTCCGGAGACTTCCGCGGAGTCCTCGACCGCATCAGCGGTGAGTACACGAAATACACCCGCACCGACGGAGGCGCCACGATCGCCGGTGAGGACACCTACACGTCCGAGGCGGCCGCCGACCTCGAAGGCGATGCGTGGACGACCGCTGTCGATGAGTCCGATCTGCTGGAGATGGAAGACCAGAACCACGACCAGGAGACCTTCCTCGCCGGCAAGTCGACCCCGGTGATGTTCGCCTCGGCCGTGCTCAACTTCGGCATCCACAAACTCCTCGACCTGCTCGTCGACCTCGCCCCACCCGCCGAGGCCCGCCTGGACAAGGACGACCAGCCCCGCCCCGTCGACGATCCCTTCTCCGGATTCGTCTTCAAGGTGCAGGCCGGAATGGACTCCCACCACCGCGACCGACTCGCCTACATCCGAGTCTGCTCGGGAGTCTTCGAACGCGGAACCGTGCTCACCCACGCCAGCACCGGCAAACCCTTCGCCACGAAATACGCTCAGCAGGTCTTCGGTCGCGACCGCGATGTCGTCGACGAAGCGTTCCCGGGAGATGTCGTCGGATTGGTCAACGCCTCCGCTCTGCGCGTCGGTGATTCCCTCTACCTCGACAAGAAGGTCGAGTTCCCCGGCATCCCGACGTTCTCACCCGAACACTTCATGGTCATCCGTGCCAAGGACTCCTCGAAGTACAAGCAGTTCCGCCGCGGCATCGAACAGCTCGACCACGAAGGCGTCATCCAGGTGCTGCGTTCGGACCTGCGCGGTGATCAGGCACCCGTGCTCGGCGCCGTCGGACCCATGCAGTTCGAAGTCGCCGAAGACCGGATGACCAACGAATTCAACGCTCCCTGCACCCTGGAGCGCCTCAACTTCTCCCTCGCCCGACGCACCACTCCCGAATGCGTGCCGACCCTGGCCCGGGAACGCTCGGTCGAGGTCCTCCACCGCTCCGACGGAGAGCTGCTGGCGCTGTTCTCCGACCGGTGGCGGCTGCAGGGCGTGCAGAAGAACCACCCCGACCTGGTCCTCGAACCTCTGGTCGTCAGCTGAGACGAGCGCTGCCGCGATCGGATGCCGGTGTCCGGCATTTTGACGCGGAGATTATTATGGATAGTTGGGGCCGAAGCGAAGCCCCGCAGGGCGAACCGCCCGCGTGGGACATTCCCGCCGCTCGGTGAAACCCAAACAGACAAAGGAGAATTGTGGGAACGAAATCGATTCGAGTCGCGATTGCCGGACTGGGCAACTGCGCCTCGTCCCTGATCCAAGGCGTGGAGTACTACCGGAACGCGTCGCCCGGGACGAAGGTTCCCGGCCTTATGCACGTGGAGTTCGGGGACTATCACGTCGGTGACATCGATTTCGTTGCCGCCTTCGACGTCGACGGCAAGAAGGTCGGCGTCGACATCGCCGAGGCGATCACTGCCAGCGAGAACAACACCATCAAGCTCGCCGATGTGGAGCCGACCGGCATCGAGGTCCTGCGCGGACCCACCCTCGACGGGCTCGGCGAGTACTACCGCGACACGATCGTCGAATCCGATCGCGAGGCCGTCGACGTGGTCAAGGCTCTCAAGGACGCCGAGGCGGATGTGCTCGTGTGCTATCTGCCCGTCGGTTCGCAGAAGGCCGTCGAGTTCTATGCTCAGGCTGCGATCGACGCGAAGGTCGCCTTCGTCAACGCCCTGCCCGTGTTCATCGCCGGCACCAAGGAATGGGACGAGAAGTTCCGTGCCGCCGGTGTCCCGATCGTCGGCGACGACATCAAGTCCCAGATCGGTGCGACCATCACCCACCGCGTGATGGCGAAGCTGTTCGAAGACCGCGGCGTCGTCCTCGACCGGACCTACCAGCTCAACGTCGGCGGCAACATGGACTTCAAGAACATGCTCGAGCGGCAGCGCCTCGAATCGAAGAAGATCTCGAAGACTCAGGCCGTGACCTCGAACACTTCCGCCCAGCTGTCCGACCGCGACGTCCACATCGGACCCAGCGACTACGTCGAATGGCTCGACGACCGCAAGTGGGCCTTCGTCCGCCTCGAAGGCCGCAACTTCGGAGACGCCCCCGTGTCCCTGGAATACAAGCTCGAGGTGTGGGACTCGCCGAACTCCGCCGGCGTCATCATCGACGCCGTACGTGCGGCGAAGATCGGCCTCGACCGCGGAATCGGCGGAGCCCTCATCTCCGCCTCCTCGTACTTCATGAAGTCGCCCCCGGAGCAGCAGGACGACGACGCCGCCCACGAAGCCGTCGAAGCGTTCATCCGCGGCGACCTCGAGCGCTGATATCGCCGAGGCGGCCCACCCTTATCTGAGGTGCTGAGTCGCCTGCCGGCTGAGAGGGCGCCGATCGCAGATACCTGCGGTCGGCGCCCCGGTCTATTCATCGACGTCGATGTGAACGGAACCGCACGACCGCCTCGGCGAGGTGCGGAGCGAATGTGCATCCGGTATTTGAGATTCCCGTGACACAACGCCGATTGTCCATGAGACTTGCACCTTGAGGTGATCGCTCTCACATGAGCTGCACCTGGCTCAACGCATTCGACTGCGCCGCCCTGACCGAGGAGAACCGATGTCGAGCACCACACCTGCGACCGCAGAGACGAGGAAAGACAGCTCCGAGCTGAGCTGGCTGATGCGGGTCCTCGTCATCATCGAGAAGGCCGGCAACAAGCTGCCTCACCCGTTCTGGCTGTTCCTCTCGCTGGCAGTCATCGTCATGATCCTCTCGGCGATCTTCGCGTCCACCGGGCTCAACGCCGTCAATCCGGCAACGGACGAGAAGGTGACGGTGACGAATCTCTTCTCCACCGAGTCGCTGCGTGAGATCGTCGCGGGGGCCACGAACAACTTCGTCACCTTCCCGCCTTTGGGACTCGTCCTCATCGTGCTCATCGGCGTGGCCGTGGCCGAGCAGTCGGGACTCATCCCGGCGATGCTGCGCGGAACCATCGCCGGAGCCTCGCCGAAGTGGATCACGTTCATCGTGGCCCTGGCCGGAACCGCCTCATCGATCGCCTCGGACGCGTCCTACATGATCATGATTCCTCTTGGCGGACTCGCGTTCAAAGCCGTCGGCCGCAATCCGCTGCTCGGCTGCCTCGTCGCCTATGCCGCGACCTCGGGAGGCTATTCGGCGGCTCCGATGGTCAACTCGCTCGACACGATCCTCGGCGGCCTGTCCACCTCGGCCGCCCAGATCATCGACGCCGACTACTCCGTCAGCCCGGTCGCGAACTTCTACTTCAACTTCATCTCCATGTTCGTCGTCGCTGCCGCGGTGACCCTGGTGACCGAGCTGGTTCTGTCCAAGCGAGCCGACCAGATCGAACTCGACGAGGAGACCGACGACGATCCTGACAACTTCGACGTCAAGATGGCCCTCGACGCCAACGAGAAGCGCGGAATCATCATCGCCGTCGTCGCCATCGTCATCTGCGCGGCGGTGCTGTTCGCCCTCGCCTGGCCCGCCGGGTCATTCCTCCGCGATGAAGCCGGAGGCTTCGGTCCCGATTCGGGTCTGATGGCCGGAATCGCCGCGATCATCGGCTTCGGCTTCTTCATCGTCGGCATCGTCTACGGCTACGCCACCGGATCGATCAAGCACACCGCCGATATCCCGGAGATGATGGGCAAGGGGCTGCTGCCGTTCGTACCGGTCATCGTCCTGTTCTTCGCCGCCAGCCAGTTCCTCGCGCTGTTCAAGATGTCCAACCTCGGCGAGATCATGGCGATCAAGGGTGCCGAGGTCTTCGGGGCGCTCAACACCGGACCGTTCGTCATCCTCCTCGGTGGATGGCTGCTCGTCGCAGTGGGTGCACTGTTCCTCACCTCCGGCTCGGGACTGTGGACGCTCATGGCACCGGTGCTCGTCCCGATGTTCATGCTGCTGTCGATCTCCCCGGAGACCACCCAGGCTCTCTACCGCATCGGTGACTCGACGACGAACATCATCTCCCCGATGAGCCCGTACTTCGTCGTCGTCCTCGGCTTCATCCAGCGATACAAGAAGGACGCCGGCATCGGCACGGTGCTCTCCTTCACGATCCCGCTGTCCTTCGCTATGTTCATCCTCTGGGGACTGCTGTTCTTCGTCTGGTGGGCCACCGGAATTCCGTGGGGACCGGGCGCGGCTACTCACTATCAGATGGGCTGAGTCGGTCACCCGATGGGCCGATCCGGGAATTCTCGCGCACGATCGGGTGTTGTCCACCACAGCATCACGATCGTGCAACGTCGGACGCTGCAGGCGGGAATCCTCAGTTCCCGTCCAGACCGTCCGGTTAGACTGTGACCGTGAACGATCATCTGTGCGGCCTCCCGGCTGCGCATATTCTACTCAGATCGAAAGGATCTCGACCGTGAGTAACCCCATGATGAACCGGGCTATCAACCAGGGCGCCCAGGCCGGACGCAACCAGCCGGTCATGTCCGATCAGGAACTCAACAACCTCTTCAACCAGCCTGCCGCGGAGAACCGCAACGCCGGGCCCCAGGTCGCCGACCGTGCGATGACCTATGACGATGTGATGATGAAGACCGGTGTGCTCTTCGTCATCCTCCTCGCCGGTGCCGTCGTCGGCTGGTTCGTGCCTGTCCTCGCCCTCCCGGCGATGCTCATCGGCCTCGTCCTCGGCCTCGTCAACGCCTTCAAGAAGGAACCGAACAAGGCCCTGATCATCAGCTATGCCGTGTTCGAGGGTGTGTTCCTCGGCGGCATCTCCGCGATCTTCGAGTCCTTGTACTCCGGCATCGTCGTCCAGGCCGTGCTCGCCACTCTCAGCGTCTTCGCGATCATGCTCGCCCTCTTCAAGTTCAAGGGCGTGCGCTACGGCTCGAAGATGATGAAGTTCATGGTGATCGCCGTCGGCGGCTACGCGATCTTCTCGATCGTCAACCTCGTCTTCGGGTTGGCCTTCGGAACCGGAGGGGTCCGCAGCATGGAGATCTTCGGCATCCCTCTGGGCATCGTCATCGGTCTTGTGGCCACCGTGCTCGCCGCGATGACCTTGATCATGGACTTCCAGATGATCGAAGAAGGGGTCAAGCACAAGATCCCGGAGAAGTACTCCTGGATGTGCGCGTTCTCCCTCATGGTCACCCTCATCTGGCTCTACATTGAGATTCTGCGCCTGATCTCCTACTTCAGAGACTGAGAGACGTGCTCGCCCCACGCAAGTGGGTCGCGGCCGAACGCTGAACGAAGGGCGGATCCCCGAGAAGGGGGTCCGCCCTTCACCGTCCGTTGCGAGTTGCCCATTGCTTGTGATCACTTTTCTGCCTATCGTCAGAGATACCGACGAGAAGCGTCGGCGGACCGTCTTCATCGATGAAGCGCGGACCAGAGACCTCATGGCCTGAGAGGACGATTCGATGACGAATCCGATGCGCGGTGTGTTCGCCGTTCCGACGACCCCCTACTTCGACGACGGAGACCAGAACCTCGACGCCCTGGGCAGTCGCGTCGAGGAGGTGCTCGCCTCAGGAGTGACCGGGCTTCTCGGCCTCGGCGCCACGGGGGAGGCGCTGGCACTCAGCGCCGCTGAGCGGGAAGCACAGATCAAGACCATCGTCTCCGCCGTCGACGGTCGGGCGCACGTGGTCATCGGCTGTATGGCCTACACTCCGGCGCAGATGTCGGCCCAGATCTCGGATGCCGCCGGCTGGGGCGCCGACGCCGTCATGGTCACCCCTCCCTTCTACGGCGGACTCGAACCAGACGCTGTCATCGCCGCCTTGCACCCGGTGCTGACCGCGTCCGAACTGCCGGTCATGGTCTACAACAATCCCCACTCCACCGGCACCGACCTGCTCCCGGACCACCTCGCCGCGCTCCAGCAAACCGGCCGACTCTGGAGCGTCAAAGAGACCTCCGGCGAAGCCACAAGGATCCGGGAGCTGCGCGACCGCCTCGGCGAGGACACCGAGGTCTTCGTCGGGGCCGACGGAATCGCCCTCGAGGGCTTCGCCCAGGGCGCCAGCGGCTGGGTGGCGGCCTCGGCGTGGCTGCTGCCCGATCACTGCCAGAGACTGTGGGAGCTGGCCGACAGCGGTGATTGGGCCGGCGCCGTCGACCTATGGAGAAGCCTCGGGCATGCCCTCGGACTCATCGAGGGTGACTCCGCCTTCATCTCACTCATCAAACAGGCGCTCGGCCGAACCGGTCACGAACAGGGACCGGTGCGTCCACCCCTGCCGACAGCCGGTCCCGACTCATTGGCATCGCTGCTCGACGCGATCGCCGAACTGGAGAGGAAACACGCAGCATGAGCCCTACGTCTTCAACTGACAGCACCCTCGTCGACCGCGGTCGAACCGCGCTTCGGGCCATCATCGACGGCAATTTCGGACAGTGGATCGGCGGCCGCGCCGTCACCGGCACCGGCGACGAGATCGGTCTCATCTCACCGAGCGACGGAACAGTGATCGGAAGCCTGTCCCCGGCCAGCGTTCAGCAGCTCGATGACACCGTCGCCACAGCGCGCACCGCCTTCAACGAGGCCGACTGGGCAGGAGACGCGAAGCTGCGGGCGCGGGTGCTGCGTCGCCTCGCCGACCTCGTCGAAGCCGATGCCGCAGAGATCGCCTACCTCGACGGCATCGAAGCCGGAAAGGTCGCCCTCGGCAGCGTCGAGGAAGACGTCCCCGATGTCGCCGCGAACCTCAGACTGAGCGCCGACCTCATCTCGCGCGACGACGGACGCTACCTGCAGAATCCTGACGGTTGGGGCTGGGTGACGAAGGTGCCCAGCGGGGTCGTCGGAGCGATCCTGCCGTGGAACTATCCCGTGGCCATGCTCGGCTGGAAGATCGCCCCGGCGCTGGCCGCCGGCAATGCGATGGTCGTCAAGACCTCTGAGGATTCGACGCTCAGCGCCCTCCACCTCGCCAGGCTCGCCACCGAGGCAGGGGTGCCCGACGGCATCCTCAACGTCCTCACGGGCACTGGCGCAGGCATCGGCGCCGCGATGGGGTTGCACAACGACATCGACGTGCTCACCTTCACCGGTTCGGGACCCGTCGGCAGGTCCTTCCTCGAATCCTCGGCCCGGTCGAACCTCAAGAAGGTCTCCCTCGAACTCGGCGGACGGGCCGGCTACATCGTCGACTCCGCATACGCCACGGATTTCGAGGCGATCGCCGCCGACATCGCGGGTGCGTCCTTCGGCACCAGCGGCCAGAACTGCACCGCCGCCTCTCGGGTGATCTACGTCGGCGACGATGACGAGAGGTTCGCCGAGTTCCGCACCGCGCTCATCACGGCGACCGAGGCACTCACCGTCGGCGATCCGTTCGATGCCGATACGGATGTCGGTCCGGTGATCAATGCTCGCGCCCGCGATCGCATCACCGCCTGGGTCGACGAAGCCGTGGAGAAGGGAGCGCGGATCCTCAACACCCGTGCCGACGTCCCCGACACCGGCACCTGGTACCCGCCGACCGTCATCGAAGGTGTGCCCGATGACAGCGAACTCGGTCGCGGCGAGATCTTCGGCCCCGTGACCCAGCTGCTGCGACGCACCAGCCGCGACGACGCTGTGGACCTCATCAACGGCGAACCCTATGGGCTGGCCTCGAGCGTGTGGTGCGAGGATATCGCCCAAGTGCGGTGGTGGGCGAGCCGGATCCGAGTGGGCACCCTCGCGGTCAACGGCTACAGCGAAGGCACCGAAGCCACCCCGTTCGGCGGACTGCGACAGTCCGGATTCTGGGGCCGCGACAACGGCCCGGAAGCCCTGGACACCTATCAGGAGACCATGACCGTCTGGGTGGCCGACGCCTGATCATCGTCCGAGGTTCCGCCGCTGTTCCCATCGACGAGGACTATCATGAGTCCATGACCACGGCAGCGGCGGAACTCGAGACCGAGGTGCGCCGCCTGCGCATCCGGATCATCTCCCTGACCACTGCCCAACTCGACGAGGCGGCCCCACCGGCACCGAGCAGACGTGCTGTCATCCGTGAGGCCCTGGCCGAGTTCTCATGGATCGGATCCGATGCCCGGCCGGTCCCCGAACTCGGCGATCAGAACCTCGCGGACCAGGTCGTCGTGCTCCTCGAACACGGACTGCGTTCGGCTCGGACACTGCCCGAACCCGATCGCGAGAACCGCATCAGCGCCCTCACCGAGGCGGCCGTGCGCCTGCGTCGAAACCTGGCCTGAGCACGGGGGAGAAGGAGGGCATGGTGGGGAGCACTCAGCGAACGTGGCCCTCTGTGCTCGCCGGGGTCGTTGCGACACTCATCTATTTCGGCACGGCCGAACTCATCGCCCGCAGCCTGGACGTGGCGTCGGCTCCTGCTCTGCTCATCGGCCAGGCACTCATCCCGCTGATGCCTACCGTGCTCATCAAGTCCGCGATCGCCCTCTTCGGCACTCACGACAAATTCGCCCTCGTCATCACGATCGTGGCAGGAGGGGCGGGGTGCGGTGCGATCATCGGGTGGATCGGCGCTCGCCGTCGCGGTCTGGCGCTCGTCCTGCTCATCGGTTTCGGCCTGCTGCCTGCCGTCGTCGGCTTCAGCTCCGGTGCCGGGCTTGTGGCCACTCTGCCGAGTCTCGGCGGAATCGCCGCCGGGGCCGCAGCCTTCCTCGTCCTCCTCCGCCTCGCGACTGTCCCGGCTCGCACCGGTGGAGGCACTGAGGCTCGCTCCGACACCGAGGAAGCCGGAGCCGACACGGAGCATCGAACTCCGGCCAGGCCGGGTCGACGGGCCTTCTTCGGGCTGGCCGCGGGGCTGAGCGCGGTCGGCATCGCCGCCGTCGCGGCCGGGCAGTCCGCGGCCACACTGGCCCGCAGTGCGGCAGGAACGGTGACGAAGCTCGTCCTCCCACGGCCGGCCGCCTCGGCGACGGAGATTCCCACCGGAGCGGAACTCGACGTGCCCGGACTGACCCCGCTGGTCACGGAGACCCAGGATTTCTACCGCATCGACACAGCGCTCTTCCCGCCGTCGATCGACGCGGGAACATGGATGCTGCGCGTCCACGGCATGGTCGAGCACGAGTTCACGATCACGATGGCCGAACTCCTCGACCTCCCGCTCCAGGAGCACTATGTGACCCTGGCCTGCGTCTCGAACGAGGTCGGCGGCGACCTGGTGGGCAATGCGAAATGGCTGGGCTATCCGATCCGGGACCTGCTGGCACGGGCGAAACCGCACTCCGGTGCGGACATGGTGCTCTCGGGCTCCGATGACGGTTTCACCGCCTCCACCCCACTCGAAGTGCTCACCGACGATCGCGCGGCCCTGCTGGCCGTGGCCATGAACGGTCATGCTCTGCCACGCGACCACGGATACCCGGCACGCCTGGTCGTCCCCGGACTCTACGGCTACGTCTCGGCAACGAAATGGGTGACCGATCTCGAAATCACCCGGTTCGCGGACAAAGAGGCATATTGGACGACGCGCGGCTGGGCCACGCACGGGCCCGTGCTGGTGGCCTCGCGCATCGACGTGCCCCGCCCCGGGGCCACTGTCACCCCCAAGAGCGGCGGCCGGGTCGTCACCGCAGGCATGGCCTGGGCGCAGCACACAGGCATCGAGAAGGTGCAGGTGCGCATCGACAACGGCGACTGGGCGGAAGCGGAACTCAGCGAAGAACTCACCGCCGACACCTGGCGCCAGTGGCGATGCGAGCACACGGGACTGAGCACCGGCACGCACACGGTCAGCGTGCGCGCGGTCGACCAGGACGGAAACGTGCAGACCTCGGAACGCCGGCCCGCCATTCCGGGTGCCGCGACGGGACTCCACGAGCGCCAGTTCACCGTTGAGTGAGCCCGCGCTGCGGAACGGACATGCGCATCGAACCGACAGGTCGGTCAGACAGTCGTGCCCCGCGTTCCCACCATGCGAACTTGGCGCTGCAGACTCAGGCTTCTCGCGATAACTTGTAATCTCACTCACATCATCTGTATTCCCGCATCACAACGAGGTGGTCAACGTGTTCGGTCTTCCGACGGCGACGGTCGTCATCATCGTCGGCATCCCCGCGATCTGGGTGATCTACACCCTCGTCTTCGTCTTCCTCTCCCGCGGTTGGAAGGCCGAGGACATGGCTGAGGATCAGGCCCTGGCGAGAACCGCGAACGGAGCGGACGGACGAGACGGCGGGGCCGCCTCGGCGGAAGGAAACGGGGGAGCGGCATGAACATCGAAACCTGGTTCCTCGTCATCTACTTCCTCGCCATGGCCGGGATCGGCGTGTGGACGCTCAAGATCTGGTCGAAGGGCAGCGAGGGATATCTGCTCGGCGGTCGCAGCCTGGGCGCTGCGGTCACGGCTCTGCGCCTGCAGTCGTCGTCGATGTCGGGATACATGTTCCTCGGTGCGGGATCGCTGGCGTATACGAAGGGCTACTTCTCTCTGTGGTACGCGATGGGCGACATCGGCGGCGGTGTTCTCAACCTCTCGATCCTGGGCCGGCGGATGCGCAAGCTCTCCCAGATCCTCGGGTCACTCACCTCGATCGAATACCTCGAACATCGATATCCGTCGAAGTGGATCCGCGCGATCGCCGCGCCGGTCGCCCTGTTCTGCATCTTCTTCTACGTGATGAGTCAGTTCATTGCCGGCGGGCGCGGACTCGAGATGGTCACCGGCATTCCGTACGCCTGGGCGCTGCTCATCGCCGTCGGCGTCATCGTCTTCTACACCTTTCTCGGCGGCTACCTCGCCGTGGCCTACACCGATTTCGTGCAGGCGATCATCATGCTCATCGGCATGGTGTGGATCCTCATCGGATGTCTGCAGGCCGTGGGCGGGTGGACAGCCGGCAACGAGGCGGTCGGACAGATCAACCCGAACCTCTTGACCATGTGGGGACCGGACGGGATCGAATCCGTCCAATGGGGAGTCATCGTCGGCGCCGTCCTCGTCTTCTCCATCGGCTATATGGGCTGGCCGCACGTCAATGTCAGCCATATGGCCATGAAGCGGCCCTCGGTGGCCAGGCGGGCCAGCCTCTACGCCACCGGCTTCAACCTGCTGTTCATCCCCGCCCCCTACATCGTCGGCATCATGGCGCTCATCCTGCTGCCGACCCTGGACAATCCGGAGCTCGCGGTCTTCGAAGTCGCAGACACTGTGCTGCCGAACTTCGCCGTGGGCATCGTCATGGCCGGAATCATGGCTGCGATCATGTCCACAGCCGACGCTCTGCTGCTGCAGTCGGGCACGATCGCCAGCCAGGATCTGTTCCAACGCTTCTTCAAGAAGGACATGTCCGACCAGCAGTCCGTCTGGGTCTCCCGGTTCACCGTTCTCGTGCTCGCGATCATCGGCTACTTCGTCGCCGTGAACGATCCGCCGGCCGTCGCCGAGGTGGTCATCTTCTCGACCACGGTGCTCGGCGCCGCGTTCGTCCCCGTCTACATCGCCGCCGCCTGGTGGAAGAAGGCGAACGTGCCCGGAGCGATCTGGCCGATGATCGCCGGCACCGTGTCGTCCGTCGTCTGGCAGCTGACGGGACTCGTCGACGTGACCGGAGTCGACCCGATGGGAGTCGGCATCGTGTGCTCGACCCTGGCCCTCATCCTCGTCTCCCTGGCCACTCAACGTTCGCGTCCGGTGCCTGCCCACGTCCTCGAGGCGATGAAGGAGACCGACAAGATCGGCGCGATCCCAGCACACATGCTCACCGGTCAGAACGATTCCCTGGCCGGTCAGGTTCCGAAGGACGTCTGAGATGAGTGCCGAGATCGGAACCGGGCGCCCGGTCGGCCCGGATCCGCGGGCTGAGGATCCGGTGCGGATGGACCCGCACGTCACCGCCGCCGAGGCGCTCGCCGTCTTCCAGCGCAAACTCCCTGACGCGCTCGCCGAGGTCCAAGCGGTGCATCATCCGTTCTGGTGGGCCGCCCTCGATGTGCGCACCCGCGGACTCTTCCGTAGAAGCGCATCCGGGCAGGGGCAGCGCATGGATGTGCTCGTCAACGCCGTGTCGGGCAGGGGCATGATCGCCGACTTCACCCCTCGCGGCGCCACGGCGGGATCATCGGAGTGGCCCCGTCTGATCGGCGAGCAGTCGGGACCGCTGCCGACTCGGGACGAGGCGGAGCGGACCGCGCGATCAGTGGCACGTGCGAAGGTCGTCAAGACGGTGAAGCTCGGAATGGGCATCGATATCACTCCTGCGGGCGGTCTGCGCGGAGTGCTCAAGCCCAACTGGATCGTCTCCGGAGGGAATGCGAGGCATCAGGCGACGATCCTCGTCGATGGTCTCGATGGGTCTCACTACATTGTGCGGGTGGACAAGGTCGGACGGAGCTGAGGGCTCGGCTGTCAGGTCTCCGGGGATGCTCAGCCCCAGTTCTTCGCGTCCGAGATGCAGAACGGATGACCGGCGGGATCGAGGAGCACGACCCAGGTCTCACCAGGCTGCGGTTCGGCTCGGGTGGCTCCGAGTTCGACGCAGCGATCGGCTGCCGCATGGATGTCGTCGGCGGCGAGGTCGAGGTGGAACTGCTTGTGTCCGTCGTCGGGCCAGCTCGGTCGCTGGTAGTCCGGGATCGTGCCGATGCCCAGTGCATGGCTGGGACCGGTGAGCATGGCATAGTTCTCGTCCGAATAGGCGATGGGCCAGCCGAGGACTGAAGAGTAGAACTCTCCGAGAACGGCAGCGTTCGGGGCGTCAAGAGTGACCATCGCCAGTGTGGCGACGGGTGCTGTAGTGGAGTTGTCGGCGGTGGTCGCGGCGGTGTCGGTCTTCTGTGTTTCAGTCATGTCTGACATTCTTGTGCCATGGACGACGACGTCACTAGGAAAAATGCGTCACCGGGCGAAGAGATGCCGCAGCACTTCTTCGGACGTGTGCTCAAGCCGGGGGAGATGCTCGAGCATGCGCGTTATTCGTCCGTTCGTGTCGTCGCCGAGCGCCTGCGCCCCTTCGTCAAACGCTATTGGGCCGTCGAGTGGGATCTGCCGGAGGGCGAGAGTTATCAGACGGCGACTTTGTCCGAACCGACCATCCATCTGACCTTCGAGTTCGGCGACAGCCGGCGGGCGCACGTGGACGGGCCTGGGGCATGGGTGACCGGTCCGGTCACCAAACGGCGCTTCGATGTGGGAATCTTCGGGCGCGGCGGAGTCTTCGGCGTGAACTTTCAGCCGGGTGCGACACTGGCGTTCTCCGAGGAGAAGCCGGCGAGCATCCGTGATTCGACCGTCCCTGCCGAACTGTGGTTTCCGAGGTTGGATGCCGACCTCGGACTCTCCGAGATGTTTGCGCAGTCGCAGAGTGCCGGGGCGCCCGACTTCAGCGAATTGGCCGCATCGGTGGAAAGCTGGCTGCTGTCCTGGCGGCCGCAGATGACCCCGTCGTTCGAACGATTGAAGCGGGTGCTCGACATCCTGTCCGACCCCGAAGTCGTGAGCCTGAAGGTCCTCTCGGAGAGAGCCGATATCGGTGAGCGTACGCTGCAGCGGATATTCAGCAGCTTCTGCGGAGTCGGGGTGAAGAAGGTCTTGGCCAGGGCACGGATCATCGACGCGGTCGCAGCGATCGACCGCGGGTGGGACGGAACTCTGGCCGACCTCGGCGCGCACTTCGGATGGTTCGATCAATCGCACTTCAGCACGGATTTCGTTCGCGTCACCGGTTTCAGCCCTGCCGAGTACGCGCAGCGGAAGTCCGCGCGGGTCACGCGAGGCTGACCGGGGACAGGCCGAGCGCTCCATCGGTCGTGGCGTGGGAACGAGCGACCGCCTCGGCGGTCCAGTCGGTGCGATCGAGGTCGGGGACCGCCTCGGCGATCTGGGACCCCCAGCTGTCGTGCCATTGGGCGGGGAAGGCCTGCTTGAGCAGATCGACCATGATCGGCACCGCCGTCGATGCTCCGGGGGAGGCCCCGAGCAGACCCGCGATCGAGCCGTCGGCGGAGACGACGAGTTCGGTGCCCTGCTGCAGGACGCCGATCTTCTGCCGATCCGGTTTGACCAGCTGGGCCCTCTGCCCGGCCGGCAACAGGGTCCACTCATTGCGTCGGGCCAGGGGCAGATAGCGTCGCAGCTGCGCGAATTTCCGGGACGGGCTGGCGGCGAGCTCCTTGACGAGGAACGACACGAGACTGAGGTTCTGCAGACCGGCGGCCGCGATGACATGTAGGTTGTCAGGCCGCACCGTCGTGAAGAAGTCGGAGAGGCGACCGTGCTTGAGCAGCTTCGTGCTGAAGGTCGCATAGGGGCCGAATAGCAGATGCTCCTTGCCGTCGACGACTCTGCGGTCCAGATGCGGCACCGACATCGGCGGGGCGCCCACATCGGCCTGACCATAGACCTTCGCATCATGGCGGGAGACGACCGACGGGGTCGAACACCGGTAGAAAGCGGCCCCGACCGGCAGGACGGCGTAGCCGCGGACTTCGGGGATCCTGGCTTTCTGCAGGAGTCGCAGCGCGAAGCCGCCGGCCCCGACGAACACGGTCTTCGCGTGCACGGCGAACGGTCCCGCCGGTGTCGATCCGCTGACCGTCCAGCCCGATGTGCGCGATTCGAGCCCGGTCACTGTGTGACCCGCTCGCACCTCGGTGGACCCGATGCTCAGCAGTGCCGAAGTCAGAGCGCCGAAATCGACATCGGTGCCGCGAGGGTGACGGGCCGCCGCCATGGGCTCGTCGCTGTCGGCTCGTCCCTCCATCGTCAGGGGAGCCCACCGGGCGATAGTGTCCGGATCCTCTGTGTACTCCATTGCGGAGAACAGCGGGTCGGCTTTCAGGGTGTCAACGCGTCGACGCAGGTAGGTGACGTCCGTGTCCCCGAAGACGAGGTTCATGTGTGGGGCCGAGTGGATGAATTCCGCTGGGTCGAGGAGCCCGAGTCGGACGAGATGGGCCCACCATTGGCGGGTGAGGTGGAATTGTCCGGCGATCTCTGCCGGTTTCGCGCCATCGGCGGGGTCAGGCATGTAGTTGAGTTCGCAGTACCCCGAATGCCCGGTGCCGGCATTGTTCCACGGGTCGCTGCTCTCTCCGGCGATGTCTTCGGCCTTCTCCAGAACGAGGATCCGCAGATCGGGATCGAGCAGAGTCAGCATCGAACCGAGAGTCGCGGACATGATGCCCGCGCCGATGAGGACGACATCGGCATCGGGCAGCTGGTCGGTGTGCTTGGGGTTCGCAGTCATATTCTCACCATGCGCCCCCATAAATCATCCGTCCAATGCGCGATCGGAACTGTATGATCCGAATATGGAACGATCATCCGAGTCCCGCGCGGCGCCGCTGACGGCGCTGCGGGAACTCGTCGAGCTGGCCGATCAGGACGGGCATCTGACCGAGGCCGCCGCCGCCCTCGGCATACCCCAATCCACGATGAGCCGACGTATCCGCGCCCTCGAAAGCCACCTCGGGGTGCCATTGACCGTTCCGCGCGGACGCGCCATCGGTCTGACGACGGCAGCGCTGGATCTCGTGGCTGCGGTGCGTGCCCCGCTGACGGAGATCGATGCGGCGCTGGCCGATCTCGCCGAGGTGGCCGATCCCGAGCACGGCACGATTCGGTTCGGATTTCCGCTGACGATGGGCGCCGGTGAGGTGCCCGACCTGCTCGCGGCTTTCAACCGGGCTCATCCTGGCATCCGCCTCGATCTCAAACAGGCCCACGGTGCCGAGCTCGTCGCTGATCTGCAGCGGGGCACTCTCGATCTGGCGATCATCATTCCGCCGCCGCCCGAGGTCAGCCACGAGGTGCTCGCACGACAGACGATCATCGCGGCGCTGCCCGATGTGCACCCGCTGGCAGGTGTCCGCAGCATCACCCTGGATCGGTTGGCGTCCGAGGAATTCATCGCCACCCCTGCGAGTTACAACCTCCGGGTGCTGACCGACCGCTGGTGTCAGGCCAGCGGATTCGATCCGGAGGTGAAGATCGAGGTCACCGAGTTCTCGACGATCCGCGAATTCGTCGGTCGTGGAATGGGCGTGGCATTGATCCCGCCCGCAGTGCGTCCGGTCGACGGAATCACCGAGGTGGCTCTGGACGGGGCCGAATACGTGCGTGAGGTCGCGCTGTGTTCGGCTGTGCGTCGGCCCGGCCGCGTCGTCGAGCGCCTGCGCGATTTCATCCGCGCGCACGCGGCCGCGTGGGCAATCGAGGACTGATGAGAAAGTGCGTACATCGTTGAGACCGTCGCATGTGGAGATGCTCGGTCCTGGAGTCGGAGGGAGCTGCTAGGTCCGCCATTCCTTCGCGCTGGCGATCTTGCGGAATGCGCGAACCAGAGACAGCACGGCCGGTGATGGCACTCGTTCGGGCAGTTGGGAAAGGACGATGCGTCTCGGCGCTGGATTTCCTCTGATGGAGACGACCTTCACGTCAGGGCTATGAAAATGGACTGCAAGGCGAGGGGCGATGGCCACCCCCAGCCCGGCGGCGACCATGCCCAGAAGCTCTTGGTAGTCATTGGCCTCGAAGACGATGCGCGGCGCGAACCCGGCATCACTGCATATCCGTCCGAGCACCGAGGCCACGGGGTGGGAAGAGCGAGTGATCCATGGATTGTCCGCCACCTCTTTGAGCTCCACGACTCTGCGTCGTGCTAAGGCGTGAGTTGATGGCAGAAGCAGCATCGTGGGCTCTTTGAGCAGCGTCGTCGTCACGGGGATCTGGTCGTCGATCGGCGCCCAGGGGTAGTCCCACACTGTCGCGAGATCGACTTCGCGGCGTTCGAGCGCCTCTTGGATGCGGTCGAGACGGTAACTCTTGACCGTCACATCGAGGTCTGGATGCAGTTCATGGAAATGCTGAAGGATCTTCGGCATCACCGACGCGGCGAAGGTCGGAAATGTGGCAATCCGAACTTCGCCTCGGTCGAGCTGAGCAAACGCGGACATGTCGTTCCTTGCGGCTGTGAGCGCATTGTCGATGGTCGCCGCATAAGACGAGAGTTTCACTCCGGCATCTGTCAGGCGCATGCCCTTCGGGTGACGGACGACAAGCGGAAGGCCGACTTCGCGTTCCAGTTTGCTGATCTGCTGTGACACTGCCGAGGTCGATAACGCGAGTTCGTCGGCGGCGGCAGAGAGGCTGCCTGTCCGAAAGACGAGAAGCAGCAGGAGGAGGCGGTCGACGTTGTAAGGCGCTGAACTCATAGTTTAAGCGTAGCTTATAGAGAGATTATCAAGTGTTGATTGAACTTAACTGGCCGATGTGAAAACTTGATGTTCGTCGTCGCAGACAGCGGCGATGGACCAAGGAGAAGCGAGTGGAAAGTCAGCTCCACGGACAGTGGTACAGAGGCGGAACGTCTAAGTGCTGGTTGTTCGCCAATGACGAGATGCCGGCGGACAGAGCTGGGATCGCGCAAGCCTTGTCTGCGGCCTTCGGGTCGGGAGATGACCGTCAGCTCAACGGAGTCGGTGGGGCTTCCTCGACGACCTCCAAGGCTGCCGTCATTTCGCCGTCGGCGATCCCCGGCATCGACGTCAGCTACCTGTTCGCGCAGGTCGGAATCGGCCGGTCGGCGGTCGAGTTCACGTCGAACTGCGGCAATTGCGCTTCGGCTGTCGCGCTCTACGCGGTCCAGAACGGATTGGTCCGACCTGGCGGCGAAGTCACTCCGGTGAGGATGGTGAATGAGAATACTCGTTCCGTCGTGGTCGCTCATGTAGCTACACCCGGAAAGAAGATTCCATCGAACGGCTCCGAAACGATACCGGGAAGCTCGATGCCGGGCATTCCGGTCAACGTCTTCTTCGAAAACGTCGACGGTGCTTCAACCGGCGAGCTGCTGCCGACCGGAGAGGCAGCCACCGAGGTGAGTTGCGACGGAGTTTCGATCACCGTCAGCTGCATCGACGCCGGTGCTCCGGCTTGCTTCGTCAGTGCCGCTGAGCTCGGACTTTCCGGGGCCGAGCCGACCGCGGAGATCCGTCTGAGACTCAATGAGCTCGTCGAGATTCGATCGGCCGCATCGAGGTCAATGGGACTGAGCGCCGAAGGCGAGGAGCCGAGCCCCGCCGTACCCAAGGTGGGCCTCATCGCGCCGCCGTCCGACTACACCAGCATCTCCGGAGAGAGGATCTCCGCCGGAGACTACGACATCTCTGCGCGGATGGTTTCGATGTTCGATCTGCATCCCGCAATCGGAATCACTTCGGCGATCGCCCTGGCACGGGCTTCATTCGTGGAAGGAAGTCTTGTCAATGACGTCATCGACAAGCGGGCTCTTCAGCACACCGACGCCGACGACGAGGTGGCTATCCGAATCGGCACCCCCGTCGGAGTCATCGTCTGTCGAGTTCAGCTCACCGGGTCGGGGCAAGTCGCTCGTCTCGGAGTCAGACGGGTGGCGCGGCGGATTGCCCACGCAGACATAGATCTGCCCCTGGTCTCATGAACGACCGTCCCTAGGAATACCTGAATCTTTTCAAGGAAGATCAGCTGACAATGAAGTTGGAGGAACACCCATGTCCCTAGTTCAGATACTCATGCTCGTGGTGCTGGTGGTGATGTTCATCGCCGCCACCAAATGGCCCATCAATATCGGGATCATGGGCCTCGTCGGGGCTTTCGTCTTCGGCACCTTCGTCTTCGGCATGGATGACAAGGAGATCCTTGAGGAGTTTCCCGCGAGCATCGTGCTGACGATCGTAGGCGTGACTTTCTTCTTCAGCATCGCCCAGAAGAACGGGACCATCAGGGTCCTCGTGGATCTGGCTATCCGCGCAGTCCGGGGTCGTATCAATATCGTGCCGTGGATCTTCTTCGTCGTCTCCTCGCTGCTGACAGCGATGGGCACATTCTCTCCCGCCGCAGTTGCTCTGCTGGCACCGGCAGCCATGGGCTTCTGTGCCTCGACCGGCTACAGCGGAGTAGTCATGGGAGCGATGGTCATCAACGGCGCACACGCCGGTGGGTTCTCACCGATCTCCGTGTCCGGAAACATTGTTCGTGACATTGCCGAGGCCAATGGCTTCGAGATCAACGGCGGGGCTCTCTTCCTCGCAGCCTATGTCATCAACTTGTTGGTCACTATTCTCACTGTCGTCGTGATGAAGGCCCTCGGGCGACTGCGTACAGTGCCCGACCCGGACAACCTTGAGAGTTGGGGAGCTCATGGAGACTCCGGTGTGGGAAGCAAAGGACCCGACTCTGACGGTAGGATGCCTCGGCAGGGAAGCGGTTCTGGAACGGCAGTCGCAGTAGAGACCGAGGTGCGCACAGCGACATCGCCGATGACTCGTCAGGTGTGGCTGACCATAGGCCTCATCGTCGTCATGGTTGTCGGCGCGGTCGGATTCGAGCTGCCGATCGGCTTCCTCGGACTGGCGTGCGGACTCGTGCTGGCGTTCACCTCCTTGAAGAGCTCCGAGAACCTCGTCTCAGGAATCTCGTGGTCGACCGTCCTTCTGGTGTCGGGCATGATCGTCTATGTCAGCCTGCTCACCCACGCCGGCGTCATCGATTCGCTCTCGAAGATGGCGGTGGCAATTGGTGCTCCACTCATCGTCGCGATCGTCCTCTGCTACGTCATCGGAGTGAGTTCTGCCTTCGCATCCTCGACTGCGCTGCTCACCGCCCTGATTCCGATGTCCATCCCTCTGCTCGAGCAGAGTGCCCTCAGCGCGACAGCCGTCATGTCGGCGCTCGCGGTATCGGCGACGATCGTCGATGTCTCTCCGTTCTCGACGGACGGTGCGCTCATCATTGCCAACACACAGGGCGGCGAAGCCAAAACAATCTGGCGCGACCTCATGATCTACGCCGGGTTCGTCGTCCTCATCGCCCCGCTTCTTGCGTGGGCTCTGCTGGTGCCGACGGGAATCATCTGACAACCGAACGATACACAGGTCGCCGCCGAATGCCATCGTGACTCGGCGGCGACCTTTCATCTGCTGATCGTTACTCGGATCGGCTGGAGAGTGCACATCGAATTGCAAGGCAACCGGGCAGGCGAGGAGCAGCGCGGGACCTTGCGAGTCTCACGCAATGTCAGGCGCGGGTGCGTGCCAGCAGGTAGACGAAGTACGGGGCGCCGATGAGGGCGACGATGAGACCGGCCGGTATCTGCGCCGGAGCGATGACCGTGCGCCCCACGGCGTCGGCGACGACAAGGCCCACGGCTCCGAGCAGCATCGCCGTGGGCACGACCCGGATATGACGGGCGCCGACCAGAGCGCGCGCAGCGTGCGGGGCGACGAGGCCGATGAATCCGACGACGCCGACTGCCGATACGCTCACCGCCGCGAGCACGGCGGCGGTGATGAGCACTGCCAGACGCACCGGTTCACGAGGAACCCCGACCAGCCGTGGGGTGTCATCATCAAGGGCGAGCAGGTCGAGCTCGCGCGTCCACACGAACGCCAGCGGTACGGCGACGAGCAGGGCGAGGGTGACCGGTGCGATATCCGCCCACGCCCTTCCGTACGTCGATCCGGACAGCCACGTGAAGAGGGCAGGCGTGTCCCAGGGATTCGCGCGGACGAGGAACAGCGTGGTCAGCGCGGTGAACCCGAACCACAGCCCGATGCCGATGAGGACGAGACGATCGGTATTCATTCCGCCTCGCCACGAGAGCCCGTAGACGATGGCGAAGGCGACCAGGGCGCCCACGATGCCGACCGCAGAGACGAGCCCGACCCCGGCGCCGGGGATGAGGGTGACGACGATGACGGCACCCAGCCCGGCTCCACCCGTGATGCCGAGCAGGCCGGGTTCGGCCAGAGGGTTGCGCGCACTGGCCTGGACGAGAGTGCCGGAGAGCCCGAGCGCGGCACCGGCAGCCAGGGCAGCGGCGACGCGGGGCGCCCGAGAATCGAAGGCGAAGTCGATGACGGGTGCCGCCCGGTCCTGGAACCACAGCAGCACATCGCCGAGGAGGTAGAACCGTTCCCCGGTGAGCAGACCGGTCACGGCGACGAGGATGAGGACCATGACGCCGATGCCGATGACGAGCCCGGCACGTCGCGGACCGACCACAGCCGAGTTCGCCGCCGAGGTGGCCGCGGCCGGTGATGCCGTGCGCATCGATCGCGCCAGAAGAACGAGCACGATCGCCCCGATCACAGTCGTCGTCACTCCCGACGGGAGGGTGATCGCCTCGGTGGCGCCGACGATCGCGCGCAGGAGGGCATCGGCGACGATGACGATGATCGCACCGATGAGACCGGCGGCGGGAAAGAGCACGGCATGACGGCCGAGGCTCGGTACGACGCGGGCGAGGAGCCGGGCGATGACCGGGGCACAGAGGCCGACGAAGCCGATCGGACCGGCCAGGGTCACCGCAGTGGCGGTGAGCATGACGGCGAGGAGGATCCCGATGGCCCGCGTCGACCTGACCGGAACCCCGAGCACCGAGGCGGCGTCGTCGCCGAGACCGAGCAGGTCCAGACGCCTCGACAGCAGGATCGCACCGCCGGCGATGACAGCGATGACGGGAATGCTGCGCAGGGCCGCGGTCCCGTCGAGCTGATTGAGAGTGCCCGAACCCCAGGAGAAGAGACTCGTCGTCTCTTCGGCGAAGAGGATGAGCAGAGTCGATGTCGCCGCCTGCAGCGCCATCGCCGTGGCCGTGCCCGCCAGCACGAGCCGAGTCGTCGAGGCTCCTGCGCCTCCGGCCAGGCCGAGGACCAGGGCTGCGGCAAGCAGGCCGCCGAGGAAGGCGACCCCTCCCGAGGCCCAGATCGGAATCGCAATGCCGAAGGCAGTGACCACGGTGACGGCGAAGTACGCACCGCCGGTGACCGCCAGCGTGTCCGGCGATGCCAAGGGGTTGCGCGCCAGCGATTGGAACAGGGCGCCGGCCACACCCAAGGCGAGGCCGACGAGGATGCCCGCCCCCACGCGCGGCAGCCGGGATCCGAGGAGGATGTCACGGGCACTGGGGCTATCCTCGGCGGGGGAGAGCGTGCCGGTCACGGCCGTGAACAGTTCCCTGATGCCGATGCCCGAGGTGCCCTGCGTGATATGCCAGGCGGAGGCGATGACGAGGACGGCAATGAGGCCGAGCAGTGCGGCGGCGGTCGACAGGGCACCGACGATTCCGCGGCCGCGGACCGGAACCATGGTCGGTTCCGGTGCCGCAGCCGTCTGCTGGGAGGTGTTCGGACGGGTCAGGGGAGAGGCCACGGTCTACTTGGTCAGTGCGTCGACGTAGGCGTCGAGGGCCTGCTCGGACGACTTGGGTCCGCCGAAGGTCCAAATGCCTGCCGGGAAGGCCGTGGTGCGGTCGTCCTTCACTGCGGGGATGTTCGCCCAGATGTCGTTCTTCTTCAGCAGCTCCACATAGTCCTCGGACTCAGGGTCCTCGGTCCCGGTGTAGAAGAAGTTCGCGTCACCGACCTTCGAGATGCCTTCGATATCGGTCTGGCCGAGTCCGTACGCGGGGTCGACCTCACCGGTCCACGCGTTCTTCAGGCCCAGTTCCTCGCCGAGTTCGCCGATGAGTGAACCCTGGCCGAAGGGACGCAGCGCCACATTCGAACCGTTGACCCAGCCGTCGAAGTAGACGAATTCGGTGGTGGCCGGGTCCGCCTCGGCGATGGCCTTCTTCGATTCTTCGAGCTTCGCATCGAAATCGCCGAGCACGGTGTCGGCGCGCTCGGTGCGACCGGTCGCCTCGGCGACGGTGGTGAACGTGTCCTTCATGTACTTGACGGGATCCTTGCCGTCGGCGCCGGCCATCGCCATCACAGGGATTCCCTGCTTCTCGAGCTGACCGACGATCTTGTCCTTGCGGTTCGTCGTTTCGATGATGACGAGATCCGGATCGGCCGACAGGATCGATTCGACGTTGGGTTCCTGGCGAGTGCCGACGTCGGTGGTGGAGTCGGGCAGCTTCTCTGCCGTGTCCCAGGTGGTGAAGCCCTTAGCATCGGCGACGGCGGCGGGATCGACGCAGAGCGAGAGAAGATCCTCGGTGTACTGCCATTCGAGAGAGACGACCTTCGCCGCCGGCTTGTCCAGTTCGATCTCGTGGCCGGTGTCGTCGGTGACGGTGACCGGATCCGCCGAGGTGGTGCTCGAGTCGTCCGCGCACGATGCGGAGGTCTGTCCCTTCGCATCTGCAGGGGCGTCGGTATCGGTGGTGCCGCACCCGGTCAGGGCCAGTGCGCAGACCGCCGTTGCCGAGGCGAAGGCGGCGAACGAGGTGCGTGACAGAGGTGTTCTGGTCATGGTGTTCTTTCTGTGAACCGATCGGCGATCGGAGATGAGGTGGTGCGATTTCTGGGTGTGACTGTCAGAAGGTGCGGTGGGGTGCTCAGAGAGCTGCGGCCGGGCGACGAGTCCGTCGGTGGAGGGCTTCGACCCGGACCAGGCCGGTGTCGGCATCGATCCGGGTCGAGATGGGCAGCCCGTAGACCTCGCTCAGCGTCTCGGCGGTGAAGACGTCTTCGCAGGTGCCGACCGAGCGGATGCGGCCCTGTTCGAGCAGGACCACGTGATCGGCGACGGTGGCGGCATGTTCGAGGTCATGGAGGACGACGCCGACGGCGATGGAGTGGTCGTCGGCGAGTTCGCGCATGAGGTCGAGGATCTCCGACTGGTAGCGCAGGTCGAGATGGTTCGTCGGTTCGTCGAGCAGGAGGACTCCGGTGTCCTGGGCCAGACAGGTCGCCAACCAGACGCGTTGGAGCTCGCCGCCGGAGAGCTGGTCGACCGGACGGTCGGCCATCGCCATGGTGCCGGTGAGGGAGAGGCCGCGATCGATGGCAGCGCGATCGACGTCGGTGAGCCCGGCGAAGCGCTTACGGTGCGGATGGCGGCCGAAGGTGACGATCTCACGGACACTGAGGCCCGACGGGTGCGGGCGCGACTGGGACAGCAGGGTGACGAACCGGGCGAACTCTCTGGCCGTCAGAGTGCTTGATGGAGTGTCTGCGTCGGCCTCGGTGATGACGACGTCGCCCGAGGTGATCGGGTGCAGCCGGGCCAGTGAGCGCAGGACGGTGGACTTGCCCGACCCATTGGGTCCGAGCAGGGCGGTGACCCGTCCGGGGACGATCGTCAGGCTCACGTCATGGACGACCTCGGTGCGGTCGTAGCCCAGATTGAGGCCGGTGGCAGTCAGTGCAATCGCATTCACAAATGTTTAGCCTAACCTAAGTCAGCGGTTGAGGGTATCTGTGTGGTGCAGAACACCCGCGTCAGTGCCTGCCGATAGTGTGGGCCTGCGACCGTAGGATGGGACCGATTGAGGAGGAGCAGATGAGATTCATCGCCACGGGGGACTGGCAGCTCGGCATGACCGCGCACTACCTCAGCGACGAGGCCCGGCCCAGGTTCCACCGCGCCCGCCTCGACGCCGTTGCCCGCATCGGAGCGCTCGCCGCCGAGACGGGCGCGGAGTTCGTCCTCGTCTGCGGGGACGTGTTCGAAACCAACCAGCTCGACCGCGCGATCATCGCCCGGACTTTCGAAGTCCTCAACGCTTTCACCGTGCCGGTCGTGTTGCTTCCCGGCAACCATGACCCCTTGGACGCCGCATCGATCTATGACTCCCCGGCCTTCTCCTCACGGGTGCCCTCGCATGTGCATGTCCTGCGCGGCAGCGACCCGTTCACCGTCGTTTCCGGGGTCGAGATCATCGGCGCCCCCTGGTCTTCCAAACATCCTCAAGGGGATCTCGTCGCCACAGCGACGAAAGACCTCGCCGAGGTGGCTGCCGGTGATATCCGGATCATCGCCGGCCACGGAGCCGTGAGCGTCCTCGACCCGGATCGGGAATCGCTGGCCACCATCGACACCGACCATCTGCAGGCACTGCTGCGCGACGACTGGGCCCAGTTCGTCGCGCTCGGCGACCGGCACGCGACCTTCGAGGTCGCCGACCGCATCTGGTATCCGGGAGCACCGGAAGTGACCTCTCGGCGGGAGACCGATCCGGGCAACGTGCTCCTCGTCGACATCGATGCCGACACCCACCGGGCCGAGGTCGAGAAGGTCCACGTCGGCACATGGGCATTCACCGTCATCGAAGCCGACCTCAACTCCGCCGAGGATGTCGCCGATTTCGAAGAGCGGATGAATGTCGTTCCCGACAAGGACCGCACGGCGGTGTGGCTGATCCTGCGCGGCACTCTGCCGACGGCGGCGAAGGCCCGACTCGACGAACAGCTCGACCACTTCTCCGACCTGTTCGCGCTCGTCTCACTCTGGGAGCGTCACATGGACCTGGCCGTCGTCGCTGCGGACGACGACTTCGCCGATCTCGGACTGAGCGGATACCTGCAGGAGACTCTTGACGAACTCTCCGCACGTGCCACCGCAGACGACGACTCAGCAGTCACGGCCCAAGACGCACTCGGTCTGCTCTACCGATTCGCCAGGAGCGGCTCATGAGACTCCATTCCATCCGCCTCATCGACTACCGCGCGATCAGCGACGCCACCGTCGACTTCAGCTCCGGGGTGACGATCGTCGAAGGCCCGAACGAGGTCGGGAAGTCCTCGATCCATCAGGCCATCACGCAGCTGCGCGAGGACAAGGACAGCTCCCGCAAGGCCAGCGTCAAAGACACCCAACCGGTCGGTTCCGACGTCGGTCCGCAAGTCGAACTGCACCTGAGCACCGGGGACTACGAACTCCGATACAGCAAACGCTGGATCAAACAGCCCTTCACCGAGCTGAGCATTCTCAACCCCGTCCCCCAACAGCTCAGCGGCAGCGAAGCACATGAGCGGTTCTTGGCGATCCTCGACGAAACCGTCGATGTCGACCTGCTCGACGCTCTCGACGTCGCTCAGGGCCGGAGCCTCGACCAGGCTTCCCTGGCCGAGATCAAGGCACTGCACGGTGCTCTGGGCGAGGCCGGGGAGGAACCGGCTGACCACGATGCCTTCCTCGACAGAGTCGAAACCGAATACCTGAGGTTCTTCACGGCAAAGGGCAAGGAGACGGGTGAGCTGCGAAGGCTCACCGAAGAACTCCCCGGCGCCGAAGAGCAGCATCGTGAACTGAAGGCTCGCAGCGCCGATATGGACGGGCTCGTCGACCGGCATGCTCGAGCAGCCGAGCGGCTGACGAATGGGCGTACTCAGCTGGCATCGGCCGTGACCGAACGCGAAGAGGCTGAACAGGCTGTGCAGTCCGTGTCCGGGCTCAAGACCGAACTCGATCGAGCTCTCGAACGCGCGGGCGTCGCACAGAGAGAACGTCAGCGTGCCGAGGAGGCGCGAGACCGACGTCAGGCACTCATCACCGAGGTCACCGCGGCCGAAGAGTCGGTGAAGACTGCCGACGATGCACTCAAGACGGTCACGACCGCACAGCAGGAAGAGGACTCGTCTCTCGCCGAGGCGCAGAAGGGCCTCGAGGCCAAACAGGCCGCACTCCTCACCGCTCAGGTTGAAGCGAAGACCGCAGCCGCCGATCTCGCTCGGGCCCGCGCACGCAGAGAGGTCGACACTCTGCGGAAGAGGCTGGCCGACATCCGCGACCAGGAACGCAGAGCAGCCGAGGCGAAAGCGACGATCGGGTCGATCACCGTGACCGCGAAAGACGTGGAGAAACTCGGAGGACTGTTCACCGAGCTGCGCATTGCGCAGAACGCGAAGACCGCGGCCGCCGCACAGATCGTCGCCCGCCGCCTCGGCGATACCGCCGTGAGCATCGACGGAACCGATGTGCCCAAGGGGTCCGCCGAGGAATTCGCCGTCACCTCGGACCTGCAGATCCTCGTCGACTCCGTCGTCGACATCACTGTGCGACCGGGACAGTCACCAGCCGAACTCGACCGGGCCCTCGACTCCGCGCAGACCTTTCTCGACGCGGAACTCGACCGGCTCGGCGTGACCTCCCTAGAACAGGCACGCGAACGCAGCGAGGTGCGCACCGATGCCGAGTCCGTGCTGGCCGAAGCCTCATCGACTCTGCGGGTGCTCATCGGCGACGACGACCGCGACGGACTCGATGCCGCGCTCACCCGAGCCAAACACGTGGCGGGGGACCCCGCTGATACGAGCGGAACCGCCGCATCGATCGACGACCTCGAAGCACTGGTCGAATCGACGTCAGCAGCCGTCGACGATGCGACCGCGCAGGTCGAGACGGCCAGAACCACGCTCGAACGCATTCGCACCGACCGGGATGAGGCACGTGTGGCAGCCGTGCGTGCACAGTCGACGCGCGAACAGGCGGCGACGACGCTGCAGAACCTCAGCACCCGCCTGAGCATGGACAGGGAAGCGAACTCCGATGAGTCCCTCGACGAAGCACTGACCGCTGCCACGGCGACACAGACACAGGCTGAGGACGAAGCCGCTGCCGCACGCTCCGCATACGAGGCCGCCGACCCCGAGACTCTTGAGATGCGACTGCAGAACGCTCTCCAGCTCGTCGACAGCAAACAGAAGCAGCAGGAGAAGGACCGGCAGGAGGTCGATCAGCTCTCGGCTCTCATCGATGACCGTGCGGCCGAGGGCATCTACGACAAGCTCAAAGCTGCAGAGCAGAACGTGGAGTCCATTCGGTCGAAGCAGGCTCGCATGCAGCGGCAGGCAAATGCGATCCGACTGTTGCGCGACACCGTGCTCGCACACAAGGAAGAGGCTCAGCGGAGGTACGTCGCCCCGTTCAAGGAGGCGATCGAGAAGCTGGGTCGGGTGATCTTCGGTCAGGGACTGTCGGTGGAGATCTCCGAGAACCTCGAAATCGTCTCCCGCACGCTCGACGGACGCACCGTGGCCTTCGACGCGCTTTCGGGCGGGACGAAGGAACAGCTGGCGCTCATCGGGCGACTCGCCGTCGCCACCCTCGTCGATGCGGAAGCCGGAGCACCGGTCATCCTCGACGATGCCTTCGGCTTCTCCGATGAGCAGCGCCTGTCCGCCCTCAACGTCATCCTCGGCAATGTCGGCCGCACGGCTCAGGTCATTCTGCTCACCTGTCAGCCCGACCGCTTCGCCTCCATCGGCGGCGCCGAAACCGTCAGCCTGGGCTGAATCTCGGCGTCCAGTCTCGGCGTCGACAAGGAAGCATGCGTTAACCTGGGGGTCATGCGCGAGAAGACCTATGCCGATGAAGTCATCGTCCGCTGCTCCGGCGGCGGGTACTACCGCACTCGCTGGATTCCGCTGATGTCATTCAAATCCATCCGCTTCGGTGCGTATCGCTTCCAATATTGCCCGGTCCACGGCCGATGGGAGATGGCAGGCATTGTCGAGGACGACGAACAGACTCCGGAGACTGTCAGCGAGGCAGACAAGTATCCGGCATCCCGCGTCCCCTGAACGACACCGACGCCGCGGAAGCCGGATTCGCGCAAGACCGCCCTGGCCCCAGCCTCAGTCGGCAGTGCCCGCTGCTGCCTTGGCCGCCCGGGCGGCTTCGACGGCATCGGCGCGGATGGTCCGTCGCAGGATCTTACCGGAACTCGTCTTCGGCAGCTGATCGATGAACGTCACCTGGTGCGGAGCCTTATAGGAAGCGAGCTTCTGCCGGCAGAATGACATGATCTCCTCAGCGGTCGCCTCAGCGCCGGGCTGCAGGGTGACGAAGGCCGACACATCCTCGCCGCGGTAGTCATCGGGGATGCCCACGACAGCTGCCTCCTGGATGGCCGGGTGCATGTAGAGCACATCCTCGACTTCCCGCGGCCAGACCTTGAAGCCGGAGGCATTGATCATGTCCTTCTTCCGGTCGACGATGAACAGCCACCCGTCTTCATTCATGAACCCGACATCGCCGGTGTGCAGCTCGCCGTTGGGGATCTGCTCCGCGGTGGCCTGCGGGTTGTTGAGGTAACTGGAGACCACCTGCGGTCCGGAGATCGCAACCTCTCCGACCTCCCCGGGGCCCATGGGCTGACCGTGGTCATCGAGGATGCGGATCATCACATCCGGCTGCGGCAGACCGCAGGCGAGGTTCCCGCTGTCCGGGTCGACCGGGGCTTGGAATCCATGCGGCACGGTGGCGACCTGGGCGCAGGTCTCCGACAGGCCGTAGCCCTGACCGACATAGATCTCGGCACGCTCTTCGAATTTGTTGACCAGTCCTTCGGGCAGCGGTGCACCGCCGGACATGAGGGATTTGAAGGATGCGAACTTCTCGGCGCTGAAGTCGGGGTGCGCCATCATCGCCGTGTAGATCGTGGCCGGGCCGGCCATGTACGCAGGCTTCTGCCGATCACATAGAGCGATGAGCGAACCGGGTTCGAAACGATAGTTCAGGATGAGCCGGGCACCGCCGGCCACGGCCGCAAGGAACTGGCAGATGAATCCGGTGATGTGGAACAGGGGAGCCAGTGAGACGTAGCCGTCGCCGGGACCCAGGATCGGGTTGCGCAGGCAGTAGCGCGAGTTGCTCGAGATATTCGCATGAGTCGCTGCCGCTCCCTTCGACCGTCCCGAGGTGCCGGACGTGTAGGCGATGAGACCGAGGTCCGACGGAGCAGGGGAGTACGGGGTGAAGTCGGTATCGAGGTTGTCCTCCACCGCCTCTGCGAACGCAAAACGTCCTTCGGCCGGCGGCAGGTCCTCGAAGCGCGGCAGCTTGTCGAACATCGCATAGATCGCATCAGGGCCATCCGTCTGGAAGCTCCGGTCATCACTGAGCACAACCAGCGGCAGGTCCGAGGTATAGTCCTTGACCCGGTCGAGATAGGCAGCCTGAGAGACGATGAGTCCCTTGACCTCGGAGTCGGCGAAGATGTGCTCGAGCTCGCCGCGGTACATGGGGTTGAGGGGGACGACGGTGCCTCCGGCTTTCCAGACCCCATAGGTGGAGATCGCGAACGCGGGGGTGTTCTGATCATAGATGCCGACACGGTCGCCGGGCTTGATCCCGTGGGCCGAGAGGAAGGCAGCGAAAGCTGTCGACCACCGGTCGAACTCCGCCCAGGTCAGGGTGAATCCGTAGTAGTTGATGCCTTCCTCGTCGCCACGGGCGTCGACTGTTGCAGCCAGGTCGGCCAAGGGCGTGGAATCCGGCAGCACATAGGGCTCCTGAGCGAGATCGCCCAAAGTGGTGATCCATGGGCGATCCTCAAACCAATTGTTCGTCATTGAACATCCTTTCGCAGGCGGTGCCGGGCCCGTGCACACTGCTGCGGGCCCGGTGGGGTCTCACTGTATCGCGGAAGAGCCGACCTCAGCCGCGGTATTTCCTGATCTCATTGCGGGCGATGGAGCGCTTGTGCACTTCATCCGGTCCATCGGCCAGACGCAGGGTGCGCATATGCGCCCACATCCGGGCCAGTGGGAAGTCCTCGGTGACTCCGCCGCCGCCGTGGACCTGAACCGCCCGATCGATGACCTTCAGCGCCATCGTCGGTGCGACGACCTTGATCTCAGCGATCTCGTTCTTCGCCACCTTGTTGCCGTACTTGTCCATCATGTCCGCGGCGTGCAGGGTCAGCAGCCGAGCCTGATCGATCTCGATCCGGGACTCGGCGATCCAGTCTTGGATGTTCGCCCGGTTCGACAGCTTCTCACCGAAAGTCACGCGAGATTCTGCGCGCTTGACCATGAGTTCGAGCGCCCGCTCGGCGGCTCCGATGGCACGCATGCAGTGGTGGATCCGGCCCGGACCCAGGCGCGCCTGACTGATGGCGAAGCCTTCGCCCTCGCCCTTGAGAATGTCCTTGAACGGCACGAGCACGTTCTCGAAGATGATCTCGGCATGGCCCTCCCGGTCGGCGTAGCCGTATACGGGCAGGTTGCGCACCACGGTGACTCCGGCGGCATCGATCGGCACGACGAGCATCGACTGCTGACGGTGCACCTCGGCGGTGGGATCGGTCTTGCCCATGACGATGAGCACCCGGCAGTTCGGGTGCATCGCGTTCGACGCAAACCACTTGCGGCCGTTGAGCACGAATCCGTCGTCGGTGCGCTCCATGCTCATCTCGACGTTCGTCGCATCGGAGCTGGCCACGGCCGGCTCGGTCATGGCGAAGGCCGAAGCGATCTCACCCTCGAGCAGGGGCCCCAGGTACTTCTCCTTGTGCTCATCCGTGCCGAAGACCGTGAAGACCTCCATATTGCCGGTGTCCGGTGCATTGCAGTTGATCGCTTCGGGGGCGATCTCCAGGCTGCGCCCGGTGATCTCGGCCAATGGAGCGTATTCGAGGTTCGTCAGCCCGGGTCCCCATTCCGGGTGCGGGTGGAAGAGGTTCCACAGGCCCTGCTTCTTCGCTTCGGCTTTGAGGTCTTCGAGGATCTGCGGCTGTGTGTGGGGGCTGGCCGCCGCGGCCATCTGCTCGGCGTAGACCGGCTCGGCCGGGTAGACGAATTCGTCCATGAAGGCGTTCAGACGCTCCTGATACTCGCGTCCGCGTTCGCTGATTTCCAACACGTGGGCTCCTTGCTTCTCGGTGGGTCTCACACTGCTGTGAGGTCTGGTCTCGGGTGAGTCTCACTCGGTGGTGGGCTCGGTGTCACTGTTCGCTGAGTCGGGCTTGGTATCGGGACATTCCGCGCAGCCAGCGGTCGTAGTCGCTGCCTTTCATCCGGTACATCTCGAGGACTTCGGGGTGCGGCAGGATGAGGAACTGCTCGTTCTCGACGGCGTCGAGGACGATGGCGGCCACCTCGGCGGGTTCCAGGACGGTTCCGGCTGAGGTCACGGCCTTCTGGGCGGCGCCGCCGGCGGATCCGGCGTCGTCGAGCAGATTCGTGTTCACTCCCATCGGGCAGACCACCGAGGCGCGGATTCCGTCGTCGCGATAGGTCATGGCCAACCATTCCGCGAATCCGACTGACGCATGCTTGGTCACCGAATACGCGGCCGAGCCTATCTGCGTGAGCAGTCCTGCCGCCGAGGCGGTGGCGACGAAATACCCGGAACCGGCCTCCTGCCAGCGGGGGACGAGTGCCTGCGCGGCGCGGATATGGGCGCGCATGTTGACGTCGATGATCGCGTCCCAGTCGGCGTCGGAGTCTCCGAGCATCGCCGGACCGATGATTCCGGCATTGGCGAAGTACAGATCGATCCCGCCGAGGCGGTCGTCGGCAGAATCGATGAGCGCACCGATTCCTTCGACCGATGACACGTCCCCCGTCCACGCGAATGCCGAGGTGCCGAGTTCGGCGGCGGTGTCGACGACCGTGGGGGAGAGGTCCGCGAGAACGACTGACGCACCGCGTTCGATGAGCTCGGCGGCCAAGGCGGCGCCGATTCCACCGGCGGCCCCGGTGACCACTGCACGTTTGCCAGCCAGGGATGAGGTCATGATCTCTCCAACAGGTCGAGGGCTTGGCGAGCGAGGTCTTCGACCCCGGCTCCGGCCTCTTCCGGGTCGAGATCGAGGTCGCCCATCTTGCCAGTCGCCAGTCGTGTGTAGACGCCTTCACGGATACAGGCCAGTTTCCACATCGCGAACGCCGAGTAGTAGCTGACATCGTGGACTTCGTGCCCGCTGACTTCCTGATAGCGGTCGATGAGTTCGTCTGTGGTGGGGAAACCGTCGTCGGCTCGGGGCACCCAGATGCTGGTGTACTGTTCGGGCACCGTGAGCATGGCGACGAAATAGCCGAGGTCGGTGAGCACCTCGCCGATGGCTGTCAGCTCCCAGTCGACGACGGCGTTGACCGACCCCGACGGCGCGAAGATCATATTGTTCGGTTTGAAGTCCCCGTGTGCGA
Organism: Brevibacterium sp. CT2-23B; assembly: GCF_013168765.1. Lineage (NCBI taxonomy): Bacteria > Bacillati > Actinomycetota > Actinomycetes > Micrococcales > Brevibacteriaceae > Brevibacterium > Brevibacterium sp. CT2-23B. The sequence goes on from NZ_JABBYK010000001.1 coordinate 96,268, forward strand.
TTCCCACGGGCGAGCCCGCAGGGTCGGGCATGGCCTCGCGGAGGACATCGTGGACTTCGTGGATTGTCGGAGTCTCGCGCATCGCGATCTTCTCGACCTGCCCGATCCAACGACGCAGCTGCCGGTCGATGAGTCCGCCGGGTCGACGCAGATCGGACAATCCGACAGCATCGACGTCGACGGAATGGATCGCCGCCAGCGCGTCGACCATGCCGAATGCACAGTCGCGGCGGTTCTCAGGTGGGATGGACTCCCACTCGGTGGGAGTGTTGATCGGGAATCCCGGGCAGTGGTCCATGAACACGAAGGGCACGTCGAGGACCTCGGGGTCGTCGACGATGTCGAGGACGGTCGGCACCGGAACGTCACTGTCATTGAGCGCTGCCATGATCCGGCCCTCGCGGGCGACATTGTGAGCGCTGCCGCCCTCGTGGCCCAGGGGAGGGCGGCGCAGGACCCAGCGTGGGTTGCCGTCGACGAGGATGGTGAACGTCAGATTCGACCGACCGACCGACATCACTTCGACGTCGAAATCGCTGATCCCGAATCTCCGCTCGATCCATCTGCCGATGCTGTCCGCATCGAACCCTGCCGGTGATTGTGTCATCCTTGACCTTCCCGAGTGAACAGTCGTTCAGTAGAGTTCACAGTATTCATCCCGAGCGGGGGAGTCAAGCCGTGAAAGTGATCACGGTCATAGCCGCTCGGTGTGATAGAGGTGAGAAGACCGCCGACACCGGAGCTCGAGTGTTCCGTGTGCGTCACAACGATAGCGAGGAAACAATGAAAGCCATTCGCGTCACCGCTCTGACCGGCCCCGATGATGTGGAGCATCTCGATGTGGAGCGCCCGTCGCCGGGGCCGGGCCAGGTGCTCATCAAGGTCGCATATGCCGGCGTGACGTTCCCCGAAGTCCTGCAGACTCGCGGAATGTACCAGGTCAAGCACGACCTGCCCTTCACTCTGGGTTCCGAGGCCTCCGGCGTCGTCGCCGAGGTGGGTCCGGACTCCCGCTACTCCGTCGGGGACCGCGTTGCTGCGATCACCGGAAAGGGTACCTTCGCCGAATACCTCGTCGCCGGTGACGAGGCCACCGTGAAGGTCCCGGATTCGGTTTCCTTGGCCGATGCCGCAGGCATGCCGATGAACGTGCTCACCGCTGACTTCGCACTGCGGGTGCGCGCGAATGCCCAGCCTGGCCAGAGCCTCCTCGTCCACGGAGCCGCAGGCGGTCTCGGTTCGGCCGCAGTGCAGCTGGGTCTGGCGATGGGCCTCGAAGTCATCGCCGTCGTCTCGACCCAGGCGAAGGCTGAAGCGGTTCGCGAGATCGGCGCCACGCATGTCGTCCTCGCCGACGGCTTCAAGGACGCGGCGAAGGAGATCTGTCCGGGCGGCGTCGATTTCGTCTTCGACCCCGTCGGCGGCGACCGATTCACCGATTCGACACGAGTGCTCGCTCCGTTCGGTCGGCTTCTCGTTCTCGGCTTCACTGCCGGTGAAATCCCCTCGATCAAGGTCAATCGCCTGTTGCTGAAGAACATCTCTGTCGACGGCGTCGCTTGGGGCGCGGCGGCCTGGGGTCACTCGAACTTCATCCACGAGCAGTGGGACGCCGTCCTCGGGCACGTTGCCGCAGGTGACCTCAACCCGCGCATCCACGCGAACTACCCGCTCGCCGAGGCCTCCTCGGCGATCAGGGAACTCGACGGCCGTTCCGTGATGGGCAAGGTCGTTCTCGAAGTCGCGGGAGAGTAGCCGCGGGCGTTATCACCTCTTGCGGTTGCGCTTGGCGATATCGCGTCCGATGAGTTCCTTCATCACCTCGTTCGCTCCGCCGAAGATTGCCTGGATGCGGTTGTCCTTGTAGGCGCGAGCGATGGGGAACTCGAGCATATAGCCGTAGCCGCCGAAGAGTTGCAGGCAGCGATTGACGACCTCGATCTCGAGGTCCGAGCCCAAGTACTTCGCCTTGGCGGCGTCGACCGCGGTGAGTTCGCCTTCGTTGAGAGCCAGGGCACAGCGGTCGACGAACGCCTCCAGGGCGTCTACGCGGGTTTCGAGCTCGGCGAGTTCGAAACGAGTGTTCTGGAAGTCGCCGATGGTCTGACCGAAAGCGGGGCGGTCGAAGACGTATTCGGCCGTCCATGCCAGCGCTGCCCGCGCCGATGCCAGGGTTCCCGATCCGATGAGGAGGCGTTCGGTGGGGAGGTTGACCATGAGGTGGATGAACCCCTGATCGAGTTCGCCGAGGAGGGCATCGGCCGGCACCCGGACATCGGTGAACGAGAGTTCGGCAGTGTCCTGGGCATCCAGGCCGAGCTTTTTCAGTTTGCGGCCCTTCTCGAACCCAGGTGTGCCTGCCTCGACGATGAACAGCGAAGTGCCTTGAGACGCCTTCGCCTCCGGGTTCGTGCGGGCGACGACGATGACGAAATCACAGTGGATGCCGTTGGTGATGAAGGTCTTGGCGCCGTTGATGATCCAATTGTCGCCGTCGCGGACAGCCTTCGTGGTGATGCCCTGCAGATCCGAACCGGCATCCGGTTCGGTCATGGCGATCGCCCCGATCATCGCGCCCGAGGTCAGTCCCGTCAGGTACTTCTGTTTCTGCGCCCGAGTGCCCAACTCCATGAGATAGCCGGGGACGATTCCGTCTGAGACGCCCCAGCCGCTCGTGGCCGCACCGACGCCACGGCGGGCGATCTCTTCGGCTCGCACCATCTCGAACCGGAAGTCGGAGACGCCGCCACCGCCGAACTCCTCGGGGATGGCCAGGCCGATGATGCCCGACTGCGCTGCCTTGCGCCACATTTCCCGATCGACGAGGTGGTTCTCCTCCCAATCCTCGAAGTGGGGGACGACTTCGCGATCGAGGAATGCAGCGACCGATCCTCGGAATGCCTCGTGATCCTCGTTGTACAGATTCCTCTTCATCGATTGCGTCCTCTTCTCAAGCAGTGGTTGTCGCTGGGCGGGCAGACAGGCCGGTCTTCGGGCCGAGGCGATGATGTGTGCCCGGTCACTGAGCGTGCGTTCAGTCTGGCATCCGCCTGAAAAACAGTCAATACAGACTGGATCTGTGAGATAGTCGGAAGCAGCCCGTTTCGACCGCAGTTCTGCGGTGTCGAACAGCTCCAGAACGGAACACGGCAGAAGGGGATGCGATGGATGCCGGCAACCAGGCCGAACGCACTGCGCGCTCACGCGACCTCATCCTCGATGCCACGATCGAATGCCTGCTGCGCGAAGGATATGCGGCGACGACGACGGTGAGAGTCCAATCGATCGCGGGGGTGACTAGGGGGCGTCTGCTCCACCACTTTCCCTCAAAGCAGGATCTGCTCACGGCTGCAGTCAGCCGCCTCGGCGAACAGAGACTCAGCCTACGGCTGGAGGACCAGGACGACGAATTCGGTCGGATACTGGAATCGGAACGACCCGACGCCGCCGACGCCAGAAGCGATTGGGCGATTCGGACCCTGTGGACGGGGCTGATGCACGGCAGCTTCTTCTCTGCCCTCGAGCTGTGGACGGCTTCGCGCACCGACGATGAACTGGCCGGAAACGTCCGTGAGCACGAGAAGATCGTCCTCGACCGCGTCAGGGACAATGCCCGTGAGCTCTTCGGATCGGCGGTCACGCGGAACCCGGAGTTCGATGAGGTCTTCACGATGATCTTCGCGAGCATGCGCGGAATGGCCGTGACCTACACCTTCTCCCGACGTGACCCACACCGGGAGCCGATGCTCACCACCTGGCAGCGGACCGCGCGAACCCTGCTCTTGGGTGCGGCACCGGACTGACATCGCAGACCCACCGACGAGAGCCGGTGAGAAGCTGAGCGATCAGCAGCCGTAGATCTCGTCGAAGATGGTCAGGTCACCGACGACGATGAGCTTCGTCGTCGCTCTCGACATACCGACGTAGAGCATGTCGATGGCTCGCTGGGGGTCTCTGAACCCGTTGAGGCAGAGCACCACGGCGGGCCTTTCGAGTCCTTTGAAACCGAGCACATGCCCGTAGAAGACGTCCTCTTCAGCAAAGAACTGATCCCAGTAGGCTGCGATCCCTTCACTCTCCACGATGTTCTTCTGCTCCGGATGCCTGGATCCGGTGGTCAGCAGTGCGACCTGGCCGGCGTTCCACCCGGCATCCATGAGTGCTTCGACCTGCCCATCTGCTTCGGCTACGGCATCCTCGAGGCCGACGTCGATCCACTCGATTTCGTCGCCGGGCCCGTTGCGTGCGATCGGCGGTTCCAACGCGAGGTCGGCGATTCCGGCGACGATCTGCGATGAGTTGCGGAGATTCGCGTCGAGCTGGATGGGGTTCATCGTGATCGGTGATTCGCCGTGACGGTCGAAGATCCGTTGGCGCTCATCGGTGAAGACGTAGAGGGTGTCGGCAAGCTGATTGCGCAGGCAGGATTGGACGGCTTCCCACCACAGCAGGCTGAAGTCCTGGCCTTCGTCGATGACGATGGCGTCGAAGAGTCTCTTGCGCGGACGCTCGTCGGCGAGTTCCTTGAGCATCGTGGGCAGTCGCTGTTCCCAGTACTCCGAGTCGTCGTCGCTGCCGGTGGGCGCACCCCAGCTGATGGGCAGGTCGTGGAAGAGCCCGACGAACGCGGGCCGGTCGACTTCGGGCCATTGTGCGGTGAAGAGCTGGAGGAAGCGGCCGAGCCCGCGGGAATAGCACATAAGGGCGACCTTCTTCCCCTCCTGCGTCAGCGCTCTGGCCTTGAGCAGGGCCAGATAGGTCTTGCCCGATCCTGCACCGCCGCTGATCTCGGCACGATTCTGGTGGCGGAGGATGCGGATGAGCTTCGCCTGCTCACGGCTGAGGGCATCGGCTCGGTCAGAGATTTCGGAGGCTCTGAGCTTGAGATTCTCCACCGCCTGGTTTGTCCTGCGGAGGTTCTTCAGCACGAACTCGTGGCCGGCCGTGAGGTCGTGGCGTTCGGGGTCGAAGTCGAAGCGCAGCTGAGTGGCGATCTTCGATGCCAGGGAACCGATCTCGGTGCCGTCGACGAGCTGATGCCTCGGCGCGTCCGGCTGGTCCCAGTCGCTCGGCAGTTCCGTGTAGGGGAGGACCGCAAGGTGGCTGATCGGTCCGGGGAGGCGGGAGAGCCGCGGGCGCAGATAGTCCACGAGGGTGTGCTTGGCGATCATCGCCTGCTCGAGGGGAGAGGTGGGCAGTCGGTTTCGCTTTCCCTGGGCGCCGGAGGTGAACCAAGCGCCGTCGACGACGTCGACGCGTCCGCCTTTGACCTCGACGACGGCGATGCCGGCGCCCGGCCACAGGATGAGGAAATCGATCTCGACATCCTTGTCATCGCCGGTCAGTCGTTGACCATGGATGATCGCCGCTGCATCGGGCAGCTGCCGGCACAGAGCATTCCACACGAGCTCCTCGGCCGTAGATCCATTGAAATCTGGCTGTTCGGGAATCAACGTGACCATGACACGAGATTAACCCAGACTCAGTCGCAGAAGACCGGCGACACTGCAACGGAAGTTCCGCTGTAGTGCCGCCGGTCTGCTCTGCCGTAGGTGACGCGTCACTCAGATGCGGTCACGAGGGGTCCGGACGGTCATTTCGCGTCGTCGACGAGCTCCGATTCGTCGAGGATGACGTCCGCGCCGGTCTCGGGGAGGCCGCAGCCGCGCAGCGAGGCACCGTTCGTCTCCTTCATGAAGATCGTGGCAATCAAACCGATCGCGCATGCAGCCATGACGAGGTAGGCGGGAATGATGGTGTTTCCCGTCGCGCCGATGAGTCCATCGCTGATCGAGGGTGCGGTGCCACCGAACAGTGCAGTGGAGACGTTGTAAGAGATAGCGAAGCCTGCGAAGCGCACAGGTCCGGGGAACATCGCCGGGAACGTTGCCGAGATGGTCGAGATCTGCGGGATGTAGAGGACACCGAGGACGGCCAGTCCGATGAGTGCCCACACGAAGCCATTGGCCATGAGCATGAACATCGGAATCGCCGCGACGAAGAGGCTGATGAGCGAGAAGTACCAGACGGGCTTGCGTCCTACCTTGTCCGAAAGCATTCCGCCGAACGGGATGAGGATCATCATGAATGCCTGGGCGAGGAACATCACGGTCAGTGAGGCGTTCGCGCTCATGCCGACCGGGTTCTGCAGGTAGGTGGGCATGTAGGACAGCAGCGTGTAGTTGACCACGTTGACCGCGACGACCATGCCGCCGAGGACGAGGAGCTGCTTCTTGTAGTTCGCGAACAGGGTCGCGAAGACCTCCTTGACGGACTTGCCTTGATCGCTGTTGTCCAGCTCTTCATAGACAGGGGATTCGTCGAGCTGTGAGCGCAGGTACAGGCCGACGACGCCGAGCACACCGGCGAAGACGAACGGAATCCGCCATGCCCATTCCGTCATCGTCTGTTCGCCGAGTCCGAGCTGCAGAAGGAGGACGAAGAGCGAACCGGCGGCCATTCCGGCCAGAGTGCCGAATTCGAGGAAGCTGCCGAAGAATCCGCGCCGGTTGTCCGGGGCATATTCGGCCATGAAGGTGGCGGCACCACCATACTCACCGCCTGAGGAGAAGCCCTGGATGACGCGGAGCAGAACGAGGATGATGGGTGCGGCGACGCCGATCGTGGCGTAGGACGGCAGCAGCGCGATGCAGAAGGTGGAACCGGCCATGAGCAGAATCGTCAGCGCCAATACGCGTTTGCGGCCGAGGCGATCGCCCATCGGGCCCCAGATGATCCCGCCGAGTGGGCGGAAGATGAAGGACACTGCGAACGTCAGCAGCGCCATCAGCTGAGCATGCTCGCCGGGGAAGAAGTGCTGAGCGAGATAGGTCACTGAAACGGCGTAGAGACCGTAGTCGAACCACTCCGTCGCATTGCCCAGGGCGGAGGCGGCGACGGCCTTGCGGACCGTCTTGAGATCAGGTTCGGGCGGGGAAGCAGGTGATGCGGATCCTGAGGTATAGGGGATACTCATGAATTCCTCCAGTCATGTGGACCACAGTCGAAGTGATCCTTCATTCGAACCGAAGCCACGTTACGAGCCTGTGCTCAGCTTCTCAATCGAAGAATCCTGTCAAATCATCGGCGTGTCATTAGGAGAATATTCGGCTTTGGCGTATCTGACCTGGAAGAATGCTCTTCGTCGTCAATATCGGAGCGGCAAGTCTTCTTCACAGGGAACAGTGAAGTTATCGTTATGGCAATCGGGTTGACAGAAAACTCAATCAATGACCGAATTTGTCTGTGCAAGCGAAAAGAGTAGTCTTCTCTTTCTCCTCAGCCGACCGTTGCGCCCACCCCCGTTCGCGAAAAGAGCGGAGGGACCGCGCATATGCACGATCCCTCCACTCAATCGACTCAGGCCGAATGGCTCAGGTGTCAGAACGGTGGCGCTGGATCAGGACGCCGCAGATTCCTTCGCCGCGGCTGCTGCACGCTGATCCATCGCCGGAGACGTATCGATCCCGCGAGCGTTGAGGCGACGCTTGACCAGCGGCCACACGGCGAAGAGCACCGCAGTGGCGACTAGGCTCGTCCACACCTGTGCCCGGCCGTCCTCGCTGAGGAGCATGATGACGACGACGCCGATGACGACGATGATGAGGAAGATGTTGAGGATCGGCGTCAGCCACGATTTCAAGGTCAGAGCTTCTCGCTCGGCCGGGCTGAGTTTGAGTCGCATGCGCCACTGGGCGAGGGCAATGAAGACATAGACGAAGAGGGCTACGAGACCGCCGGAGTTCATGATGAAGTCGAAGATCCCTGATGCCGGGACGGTGAAGTTGGCGACAACTGCCGCCAGTGCACCGAGGCTCGAAGCGATGAGAGCGGCCACTGGGACGTTCGTCTTCGAGCGCTTGCGGATGAGCGCGGGCGCATACCCTTTGTCGGCCAGGGAAGCGAACATGCGGGAGGCCGAATAGAGGCCGGAGTTGAGCACCGAGATGACGGCGGTGAAGAGGACGATCGTCATGATCGCCGAGGCGCCCGGCAGACCGAAGAGACCGTAGACATGAGCGAACGGAGCGATCGTATCGGGATCGGGCAACTCATCCCAGGGAACCGCGGTGACGATGATGAGCACGCCGCCGACGAAGAACAACATGATCCGCCAGATGACGGTCCGAGTGGCCTGGTTGATGCCGCGAGCCGGATCGACCGACTCGGCCGATGCCATGACAGCGATCTCGGTGCCGAAGTAGCTGAAGATGACGGTGGCCACGCCGATCATCACGGCACTGAAGCCCATGGGCATGAAACCGCCGTGGTCCCACAGGTTGGATACGGAATTCGTCGCGTTGGGCCAGGCGCCGAACACGAAGAGTGCACCGACGATGAGGAAGACGACGATCGTGATGACCTTGATGCTCGCGAGCCAGAACTCGACCTCACCGAAGACGCGGACCGAGAGGACGTTCGTGCCGATGAAGACGATGACGAGGAGGAGGGACCAGAGCCAGGTGGGAATCGCGGGGAACCAGCCTGACATGATTCCGCCGCCGACGACCGCTTCATAGGCGATGACGCCGACCCAGAAGTACCAATACAGCCAGCCGACGAGGTAGGCGGCCCACCCGCCCAAGGACTCGTTCGCGTACTCCATAAAGGAGCCGACGGCAGGTCGTCGCGCCGACATCTCACCGAGCATCCGCATGGCGAGGAAGACGAGAAGTCCGCCGATGAGATAGGAGAGGATGGCAGCCGGTCCAGTCGAGCGGATGACGTTTCCGGATCCGACGAAGAGGCTTGCACCGATGATGCCGCCGAGCGTGATCATGGTGATGTGCCGGTTGCGCAGCTTGCCGCCCCCAGCGGCGTTGTCAGTGTCAGCACCCGAGTTGTGGGGTTCGCTCATAGAGCTTTCTCCTTGTGAGACCAGGGCTCGGATTTCGCACGAATGCCGAGCCTCCAGGCAGTCACTGTTGAAACTGCCTCCGGGATTCTACACAGAAGTCGCGAGAATCAGATGTCGTCGATCACACGGTGGTCGGCGAATGGAGTTGTCAGCGCAGTATTGTCAATCGTGCCGGTGGGACGCGTGCTCGTCGATCCACGTCCAGCCGGGCGGCATCGGCGCCCATGCGGCGACATCGCGGCCGGCTTTCGAGCTGTCGGCGAGGACGACGACTGCTCCGGCCCGCTCGGCGATGAGCTCTTTCGTGCGTGCTTCGTCGAGACTCGGTTCGCCGAGGCCCTGTGCCGGATCCACGGCATCGGCACCGAGGAATGCAACGTCGACATGGATGCGCGACAGCGCATGATCGGACAGCGCGCCGGTGGTGCCGTGCGACAGTGTCGAGACCTCGCCGCCGACCATGATCACTGTGGGGCCGGCGGGATGAGCCAAGGCCAGCGCGATCTCGAGACCGCGAGTGAACACGGTGAGCTCTTTGCGGTCCCTGATCCGCTCGGCCAAACGCACGGTCGTCGAACCCGCGTCGAGGAAGACGGTGCGCACTCGGGCGTCGTCGAGTCGTTCGAGCGCTCGTGCGGCGATCGTGTCCTTCGCCTCCGCCTGCTGCTCCATGCGCTCGCCCAAAGGCGGTTCGACATAGCCGGCGGCTGCGGCTCCGCCGATGGTGCGGATGATCTCGCCGTCTGCGGCCAACTCACGCAGGTCGCGGCGGATCGTCGATTCCGAGGTCTCGAGAGCCTCGGCCAGGCGAGGTATGCTCCACGAGCCGGTTTTGAGCAGGCCGAGAATGGCTTCGCGGCGGCGCTGAGTCCCTGAGCGGATCGCCATCTGTTCTCCCTCTCATTCGGCAGTGATCCGGCCGCAGCGACGCCGCGGCCGGAGATACGACTCAGCCTACTGCGGCAGGTACTCCGCGCGGATGCCGTCGACGAACGGAGCGTAGCCGATGGCCGCGCGGTAGGCCGAGCGCATGGTGCCCGCATCGGCGATTCCTTGACCGGCGATGTCGAAGGCGGTTCCGTGATCGACCGACGTGCGCAGGATCGGCAATCCGACGGTGACCGAGATGGTGCCGTCGAAGTCGAAGGTCTTCGATGCGATGTGCCCCTGATCGTGGTACTGAGAGAGGATTCCGTCATAGCGGCCGGTCAGCCCCTGGTGGAAGACGGAATCCGCCGGGATCGGTCCGGCGACTTCGAAGGCGCCACCCGCATTGACCTTCTCCACGGCCGGGCGGAGGATCTCGATCTCCTCGTCGCCGAAGGCGCCGTTCTCGCCACCGTGGGGGTTGAGAGCAGCGACGGCCAGTCTCGGCGAGGTGACGCCGTAGAGCTGGAGGGCACGATGGGCGCGTTCGATGGAGTCGACCTGAGTGTCCACGGTCAGGGCGTCGAGAGCCTTGCGCAGGGACATGTGGCGGGTGGCGAAGAAGATCTGGAGTTTGTGGTCGGGGACCTTCGTGTTCTCCACGACGAACATCGTGTCCTGCTTCGTCACTCCGGTCAGCTCACCGAGCATCTCGGTGTGCCCGAGGTGCTGCGAACCGGACTTCCATACGGCTTCCTTGTTGATGGGGCCGGTGACGATGCCGGCGACCTGCTGATCCATGGCCGCCTTGGTGGCGAGCTCGATCGCGGCCACCGAAGCCCTGCCGGCGCGGGCATCGACGACTCCCCAGTCAGGAAGGTCATCCCCGAGAACGCCGATATCGAAGACGTCGATGACGCCTTCACCGGCTGACGGGGTCGACCAGTCGGAGATGGAGCGCAGTTCGACGTCGAGTCCGAGGACGTCGACGGCCCGTTTCATCACGGCCAGATCCGCCACAGCGATTCCATGCTGATCGTCTCTGCCGGCGAACTCCGCAAGCACCGTGGCGGTGATCTCCGGTCCGATTCCGACCGGGTCACCCACGGTCACGGCGAGTGCTGGTGCTGTCATTTCTGTCTCCTCAGATGGTTCGGATGGATGTCGGTGGGTGGGGTGCTGGGGTCGTCGTGCACGATTCAGTCTCGCCTGACGCGAGCAGTCGTCGACAGGAATTCGAGGCAGTCGACGGCGGTGCCGGTGTCACCGATGAGCCCGCCTTTCGTGACGATCGGCAGTCCGTCAGCGCTTCCGCCGACGAGGCGACCGCCCACGGCCAGAGGCACGATCTCCTTGTCTATCTCCATCCCCATCGCACCGAGCTCGCGCATCACCGTGGCAGTGACGTCCCCGCCGGTGGTGTAGAGGCCGGAGACCGGGATGGCGGACATGACCGCCGAGGCGATCAGTGCCAGGCGCCGTGTCGTCTCTTCGGATTCAGCGTCGGTGAGTTCGCGCAGGTCGCTGGTCTCGAGGACGGTGGCGATGATGATCGCCCGCGCCGAGGCGGTCCGATCGATGAGGCCGAGTGCGGCCTCGACATCGGGCAGTCCCGCGTCGTCCAAAGGTGCACGCAGGACCGTGATCGTGGGGTCCTCGGCCACTGCTGCAAGCTGTGCACGGGTGACCTCAGTGGCCGATCCCGAAATGCCGAGCAGAATGCCGTCGGCGCGAGTCGGCAGCCGAGACTGAGCCAGGGCGAGGCTGCCGGGCCCGGGGTCGATGGTCACCCAGTCCAACCGCTCACCGTCGGCCAGACCTGCCCGGTCGCGGATGTCGGGGGAAGCCGCCTCGGCGAGCTCGTGGCTGATCTCAGCCATGACGGACCCGACGAGGTCGATGTGGTCGGTGGTCAGGGCATCGGCGATGAGCACGTCCGTTCCTTCGCCGATGGCGTCGAGTACGGCGGTGCGTACGGCATCCCGACCGGCCAGCACCGTGGCGATATCGATGAGGCGGCTGTTGAGATCCGTGCCGGCGGCAAGGATGTCCTCGATGACGGAGGTGCGCATGGGGGAGCGGACGTCATGGGCGAGCTCGGTGTGTTCGAGCAGTCGGCCGCCCAGCAGCTGTCGCCCCTGCACGGTGGTTCTGCCTGCGGCAGGGAACGCCGGCACGCACAGGCCCAGTACGCGGTGGCGTGGCCCGTCGGTCGCGGCGAGAGATCGTCTGCGGGCCGAGATGGCGGCGGCCGCGGCGGGTCCGACGTTGCCGCGCAGGGTGGTGTCGATTCGGCATGCTACGAGGTCGACAGCCCCGGCGGTTTCGATGAGCTCGGTGTAGAGCTCACTTGCCTGCCGTGCGGGCAGGTGCCGGGAGTCCGTGTTGACGACGACCGCGTCGAAGTCATCGAGCAGTCCGCTGATGTCGAGGTTGCCGGCCGGCCTGGTATCGGTGACGGTGATCGTCCGCAGCCCCGCCTCGGCGAACAGGGCTCCGCACGCATTTCCGCCGGTGAGGTCGTCGGCGACGATGAGGATGCGCGGACTCGCCTGGGCCGAGGCGGCTGCGGTCGTTTCGGAGTCGGACATTCGGGAGGCGCTCATACGACCAAGTCGAGCACGAACAGCAGCGGAAGGGAACAGATCCACACGGCGGTGGTGATTCCCGACCAGCCCTTGATGGCATTGATTCCGTCGAGGCCGGTGAACCGGGTGACGACCCAGAAGTAGGAGTCGTTGAAGTAGGAGAAGACCATCGAACCGGCGGTGCAGGCCATCACGGCCACCAGCGGGTCGAGTCCCAGCGGGGCGATGAGCGGAGCCGTCACCGAGGCGGCGGTGATCATCGCGACCGTGCCCGATCCCTGAGCCAGACGCACGAGCGAGGCGATGAGGAACGGGACGAGGAGGGCCGGCAGGCTGATCGAGGCGATCGCCTCGGCGAGGGCATCACCGACGCCCGACTCGCGCAGCACCAGTCCGAAGCTTCCCCCGGCGCCGGTGATGAGCAGGATGAGTCCGGCTGAGGCGGCGCCGTCGGCCAGCCAACTCTGCACCTGGTTGCGTGGGGTTACGCGGGGCAGCAACGTGTAGACGGCGAGGACGAGGCCGATGATCAGAGCGACGACGGGGTTACCGAGGAAGGCCAGAGGTGCGACCCAGGCGGAGGGCTCGTAGGCGTCTCCGGCAAGTTCGCCCTGAGCGTTCTTGTCGATCGCGGTGCTCACGGTGTTGGCGACGATGAGCAGGAGCGGGACGATGAGCGGAAGGAAACCGAGGAAGGCGCCCGGCTTCTTCGACGAATCGGGAGCGGAATCGGGTCCCGTCGCGTCTCCGCCTTCGGCGGTGAGGACGGTGCCTCCGGCGGAACCTGATGCGGTTTCGGCGACCGCCTCGGCGTAGACATCATGCTTGACCTGGGCGTTGAGGACGGGTTCGAGCTTCGGTCCGATCCAGCGAGCGTAGACGACGACTACGGGCAGAAGGACGACGGTGAACACGAGACCGGCGAGGATGACTGCACCGATATCGGCGCCGAGGATGCCGGTGGCTGCCAGCGGACCGGGCGTCGGCGGCACCATATGGTGGGTCAGCGTCATTCCGCAGCCGAGAGCCAGGGCGAGGGTGACATAGCCGCCCTTCTTCACGCGGGCGATCGAGCGGGCCAGCGGGTTCATGATGACGTATCCGGAGTCGCAGAAGACGGGGATGGAGACGAGGGAGCCGACGGTGCCCATTGCCCAGGGCTCACGGCCTTTGCCGAAGGCGCGCAGGAAGGCGCGGGCAAGGGAGTCGGCGGCACCGGAGACTTCGAGGATCTTGCCGATGCCGACACCGAGTCCGATGACGATGCCGATGCTGGCCAGGGTGTCGCCGAAGCCCGTGGTGATGGAGTCGACGATCGAGAGCAGGTCCTGGCCGGCGACGATGCCGGTGACGACCGCTGCCAGGAGCAGGGCGATGAAGGCGTCGAGCCGGGTCGCGAGCACGATGACGACGATCGTCGCGATTCCGGCGACCAGCGCCAGGATGAGTTGCAGGTCCATATGGTCCTCCGCAGTGAGGCCGGCTCAGGGAGCCAGGGCGTGTGGTTCTCATTGGCTTCGACCTGATGTGCGATGCCCGTTGGGCAGTCGACGATCAGCATCGAAGTTGAACAGTATGAGCAAGTATGTGTCATAACTGCGCATTTATGCAATGTTGAATCTCGGTGCGTTCGTCTCGGCTCGGTGAATGCGCTGAGGGGTACGGTCCGGATAGGCTTCGTCACGAGGGCGCGGGACTGCGTCGCGGCGCTCTGGCATCGAACCGTTCGGGCTCCGCGCAGTCGAGTAGTCGGGAGGAGACCGTCGCCGATGGCATGGAGTACTCGTGATTTGGCGGATCTGGCCGGTACGACGGTCAAGACGGTGAGGCACTATCACGATCGCGGGCTGCTGGCCGAGCCGGAACGCGCCGCGAACGGCTACAAGCAGTACCGTGCCGAGCACCTTGTGCGGCTGCTGCAGATCAGGCGGCTGAGCGAACTCGGCTTCTCGCTCAGCCAGATCCGCGACTTCGAGCCCGGTCTCATGGTCGACGCTCGGGGTCGAAGTGGTCAGGGCGACGGTGCGGTCGTTCGCGACGGCGGGCGGGCCGAAGAGGTGGGAGAGATGCACTCGGCGTTGAGGGCGCTGGATGCGGAGCTGGCAGCTGACATCTCTCGTCGGGAGCAGATGCGCGAGGACATCGCGGCCATTCTCGATCACGGCACTGCCATGGATCTGCCGAGCGGATTCGGAGAGGTGCGGGGCACCCTCACAGAAGCGGATCGAGGACTGCTCCTCGTCTATTCCCAGGTCCTCGACGCGAAGTCTGTGGCGTCCCTGCGCGCGATGCTCGCCGAGGTGAACTCGACCGAGGCATCGCGGGAGTTTCAATCGATCTCCCCGAATGCCTCTGCAGAAGTGAGAGACAACCTGGCTCGACGATATGCTCCGCAGGTCAAGGCCATCGGCGAGAAGTACGGTTGGGCGGATCTCCTCGACGACGTTCCGCGTAGGAAGCGCAGAAGGATGCAGCAGACGATCGGTGAGGCCATGGTGCGGCTCTACAATCGCGCCCAGATCGAGGTGCTGGTGCGGGTCGAGGAGATCAATGGGACGGCGGGTGAGGATCGAGCACCGGCCGAATCCGAAGAAACTTCTGGCTGAACCCTTGACCCTGCCCTTAGGGCACAGTTTTTGCTGAGGGTGTCAAGCAGTTCGGAGCTCTACGGAAGGACCGAGTCATGCAACTCCAGATCGACACCTCAGTTCAATCGCCCAGCCGGGCCGACCGCCCCGGCTGGTCGGAGATGATCGTCGGCCTCATCGCCTATGTGCTCGCATTCGGTGCGGTCTTCCTCATCCTCAAGATGATTCCGGATGGTCTCTCCGAGCTGGGCGGCGTCATTCAGCTTGCGCTGTCCGGGGTCATGGGACTGGCCGCATTCGCCGCCGCCTATGTGATCAAGCGCCGCGGACTCGCCGCCTTCGGGCTGCGCAAGGCATCCTGGAAGTCGCTTCTCCTCGGCGCCGGACTCGGCGTGGTCTGCTGGATCCTCGGCGCGATCGTCTCGCTGATCGCCTATTCGGTCAACGGCGGAATTGAGAACGTGCAGGGCGACTATCAAGCTGCTGCCGCCGGGGGAGTGCTCGCGGTCATCGGCACCGTGATCATGGGCTCGATACTGACGCCGCTCGGGGAGGAGTTCTTCTTCCGTGGTGTGCTCACATCGGGGCTGCTGCGTTTCGGGCCGTGGGTCGGAATCATCGTCAGCGCGGCGATCTTCGCCCTCGCTCACGGAATCAACCCCGTCCTTCCCGTTGCGTTCATCGTCGGAATCATCAATGGGATTCTGTTCCACCGGACCGGATCGGTCTGGCCGGGAGTCGTCTCTCATGGCTTCAACAATGCCTGCGCGGCGTTCGTTCCCGTTGTTCTTGCCGCTTTCCTGGGCTGAAGGAGTGTCGCTACGAAGGCGGTGCCCCTGCCGGACTCGAGAGTCCGGCAGGGGCCGGGTGTAGGCGGAGGATCCTTAACGGCCTCCTTCTGATGTTGGGCTGGTGCTCTCTAGGCTGGGAGTTCAGGCGCGCGGATCGACGATGATCTTCACGTGTTGCTCGTTGTTGTTGATGAGTTCGTCGAACCCGCCTGAGACGAGTTCGTCCAGGCCGATGCGTGCGGTGATGAATGCGGAGAGATCGATGGTTCCGTCGGCGGCTAGTCGGATCGTCTCGGGGTGGTCACCGGAGTAGCCGATCGTTCCTCTGAGATCGATCTCTTTGAGGACCAGCTTCGGCATATCGACTTCGGGCTTATGCCCCCAGATGGAGACGTTGACGATGACGCCTCCGGGGCGAGTGGCGTCGATGAGCATGTCCAGAACCGCGGGAACGGACGAGCATTCGAATCCCACGTCGGCTCCTCGCCCATCCGTGCGCTCGCGAACGGTCTCTGCGACATCGGAATCTCGCGGATCGAGAACTTCATCGGCAACGCCAGTCGACAGTGCCATCTCCTTCCGCGCCTCAGAGAGTTCGGAAATGTAGACGGTCAGCCCCTTGGCCTTGAGGACGGCGGCGGTGAGGAGGCCGATCGGGCCCGCGCCGCCGACGACGGCGATCTGGCCTGCTCCAGCATCAGATCGCACAACTGCGTGGTGCGCGACTGACAACGGTTCGATCAGTGCAGCTTGATCGAGTGGAATGTCGCCGATGGGGTGGACCCAGCGACGCTGGACGACGATCTTCTCCGATAGCCCGCCACCGCGACCGCCGAGGCCGATGAAGTTCATATTCTCGGACAGCTGATAGCTCTGACCGGGGCTGGTGTCGACATCGTCGGCGATGATGTAGGGCTCGACGACGACGTTCTGGCCGACCTCCAGATCGCTGACACCTTCACCGAGTTCGGTGATCGTGCCGGAGAACTCATGTCCCATAGTCACCGGCGCGGATTCGCCGGAGATCGGGTGGGGGTGGCCCGCCGGTGGGACGAAGATCGGCCCTTCGAGGTATTCGTGGAGGTCAGTTCCGCAGATCCCGCACCATGCCACGTCGATGGCGACTGTGCCCGGTTGCAGTTCGGGCTCTGGAATATCGTCGATCCGGATGTCTTTGCGTGCGTGGAACCGTGCTGCTCTCATGTTGAGTCCTTTCGTGAGGCCTATATGGGCCGTTCGGCGTTCTTCGACGCTAGAGCGCCTGCGACATGAGAGCCAGGGTTGCATGGGATTGCACGTGAGGGGACTCACCGTTGATTTATACCCCTAGGGGGTATATCTTCGGGGTATGGACAACCAGCAGAATCATCGGCATATGCGGCCCGATGAACCGGGACATTCTGGTCACGAGGGACATTCCGGACATTCGGGCCACGGCGGGCACGCAGGGCATGCGGGTCACGGCGATCACGTCGCGCAGTTCCGTCGCCTGTTCTGGATCATGCTCGTCATCGCCGTGCCTGTCGTCGCGTTCAGCCCGATGTTCGGCCACCTCGTCGGCTATGAGGTTCCCGAAACCGGCATCCTCGGTGCACTCCGATGGCTCGCGCCGATCCTCGGCACCGTCATGTACGTCTGGGGCGGCAAACCCTTCCTGACCGGCGGGCTCGACGAGATCAAGGGGCGCAGCCCCGGCATGATGCTGCTCATCGCACTGGCAATCACGGTCGCGTTCATCTCCTCCTGGGGCTCGTCGTTGGGTCTGCTCGACCCGCAGCTCGACTTCTGGTGGGAGCTGGCCCTGTTGGTCGTGATCATGCTCGCCGGTCACTGGATGGAGATGCGCTCACTGGCACAGACCACCTCGGCGCTGGACAGTCTCGCCGCACTGCTGCCCGATGAGGCGGAGAAGATCGTCGATGGGGAGACGGTGGCCATCGCTCCGGGCGAGCTTGTCGTCGGTGACATCGTCCTCGTCCGTCCCGGCTCCTCGGTTCCCGCCGACGGTCGGATCATCGACGGTTCGGCCCATATGGACGAGTCCATGGTCACCGGAGAGTCCGCCACGGTCCGACGGGGCGAAGGCGCTGCCGTTGTGGCTGGCACCGTCGCCACGGATTCCGGGCTCCGGGTCGAGATCACCGCGATCGGTGATGACACAACGCTGGCGGGAATCCAGAAGCTGGTCTCCGATGCTCAGAACTCTTCGTCGCGTGCGCAGCGCATCGCCGACAAGGCCTCGGCTTGGCTGTTCTGGTTCGCTCTCGGCGCTGCCGTGATCACCGCGGTAGTCTGGTCGCTCATCGGTATGCCTGACTCGGCGGTCGTGCGCACGATCACCGTGCTCGTCATCGCCTGTCCTCACGCCCTGGGCCTGGCCATTCCCCTGGTCGTCTCCATCGCCACCGAGCGCGCGGCCCGTGCCGGTGTCCTCGTCAAGGACCGGCTCGCACTCGAGACGATGCGCACGGTCGATTCAGTGCTCTTCGACAAGACCGGCACCCTGACGAAAGGTGAGCCGACAGTCACCAGCATCGAGGCTGTACCGAGCGACGGGGCCGCGCGGACCGAGGATGAATTGCTCGGTCTGGCCGCCGCGGCCGAAGCCGACAGCGAACACCCGTTGGCCACCGCCATCGTCAAGGCAGCCGCTGATCGAGGGATCGACGTGCCGAGTGCATCCGACTTCTCCTCGTCACCTGCGGTCGGTGTCAGAGCCGTCATCGCAGGCGAGACGGTCGAGGTCGGTGGACCCAGGCTGCTCGAGGCGCACGATGCCCCCGAGGCGAAGGCCGCGGAAGCGTGGAGGGCCGAAGGCGCCATCATCCTCCATGTGCTCGTCGATGGAGCCGTTGTCGGTGCCCTGCGGCTGGCCGATGAGATCCGCCCGGAATCGCGTGATGCCGTCGATGCGCTTCATGCCATCGGTGCGCGGGTCGTGATGATCACCGGAGACGCCGAGGCGGTCGCGCAGTCCGTTGCCTCCGAGCTCGGCATCGACCGTGTCTACGCCGGTGTCCACCCCGCTGACAAGGCTGCGAAGGTCTCCGAGCTGCAGGGGGAAAGCCGTCGTGTGGCGATGGTTGGTGACGGGGTCAACGATGCGCCGGCTTTGGCGCAGGCCGATGTCGGCATCGCCATCGGTGCCGGAACCGACGTGGCCATCGGCTCTGCCGGAGTCATCCTCGCCTCCGACGATCCGCGTTCAGTGCTCTCGATCGTCGAGCTCTCTCGCGCGACTTACCGGAAGATGAAGCAGAACCTGTGGTGGGCGGCCGGATACAACCTGCTGTCGGTGCCGTTGGCGGCAGGAATCCTCGCTCCCATCGGGTTCGTTCTGCCGATGAGCGTGGGCGCGATCCTGATGTCGATCTCGACGATCGTCGTCGCCCTCAACGCTCAGCTGCTGCGTCGACTCGACCTTCATCCGCAGGCGGCTGTCGAGCGAGTGCATTTCAAGAGCTGATCTCGGCGGAGACGACTGAGGCGGGTGATGCCGTTGAGCATCACCCGCCTCAGCGTGTTCTGACCGGCGGAGCTCTTCGCACCGGCGGAGTGTCAGCGCGCCAGCGTCTCGTCGATGGAGCTGGTTCCGGTGGCCAGAGTGACCTGCGTGCCCCACGGGTCGACGACTCGCACCGAACGTCCGTCATCGGCGAAATCGAGGCTGTGCGCACGCAGACGCGCGACCAGTGCATCCAGATCCTCGCGCCCGGGAACGGTGATCGCCACATCCCCGAGGCCGAGGCTGGCCGCCCGGGGGCCGGCACCGCGGCTGTTCCAGGTGTTAATGGCCACGTGGTGGTGGTAGCCGCCGGCCGCTGCGAAGAGGACTCCGGGCATCGACGACAGTGAGGGTTCGAAGCCGAGGGCGTCGACGTAGAACTCGCGGGCCTGCGGGATATTGCCGACCTGCAGGTGGACGTGGCCGACGATGCCGGGTTCGGCGGCAGTGTTCGCGAGGACGTCCTGGTTGAGGTGGCGTTCGAGGAAGCGGTTCGGATCGAGGTAGAGCGTATCCATCTGGACCTCACCGTCGAGTGAGTGAGTCCATTCCGAGCGGGCTCGGTCGATGTAGAGCTCGATGCCGTTGCCTTCGGGGTCGGTGAAGTAGAAGGCCTGACTGACCAGGTGATCGCTGGAGCCGACGAAGGTGCTGTTGGTGTTCTGCGCGGCGTGGGCGACCGTGGCTGCCAGGGCTTCCTTGGTGTCGAACAGGAACGCGGTGTGGAACAAGCCGGCCTGCTTGGGGTCGACGCCGGGCAGGCCCGGGGTTGCGACGAGCTTGACCAGGGGAGTGGTGCCGCGGCCGAGCACGCGGTGGACCTCACTGTCGCGGGAGGTCTCCTCGAGGGGCTCCATGGCGAGGGCGTTCGAGTAGTAGTTCGACATCTTCTCGAGATCGCCGACGCGCAGCGTCACGGCGTCCATTCCGGTGGCAGCGCTGAGTCGCTTCTCATCGACGACGGGCGTCTGCAGATCGGTGGGCTTTGGCGCCTGAATGGGAGTGGTGGGCATGCTGTTCTCCTGAGCGGATCGGCTGTTGTTGCCAGTGTAGGTCAATATGATTGAAGATTCAACTAAATGGGAGATGGATCTATTCCCGATCTGCACCGAGGCGCCCCGGATCCCACCGGAGCGCCCACGGTGCGACCGAGGCGATGCGGTACCAACGCGTGTCCGCCGATAGGCTGGTGCCATGAGGTTCGAATCGAGGTCCGCCCCTGCTCTCGCCGTCGCTGGGCTCCTGACCGCCGCACTCATCTCTCTCAGCGGCTGCGGCTCCGATTCCGGCTCATCGTCGGAATCCGAAACGACGCCGACGGCGACTCTGGATGTCGTGGAGCAGGGCTTCGATTCCCTCGACGAGCTCTCGGATTATGTGGCGCAGTCCTTTGACGGCGTCGAGGTGAGTCTCGAATCCGAGACGAACCCCGACTTCAACCAGGAGACCGAACCCGAACGCCTTCATGTCCACTTCGCCTCGACCGAGGACAGAGTCAAAGACTTGGAAGCCACGGCGTTCATCGTCCAGGCGACGTCACGGGCGGGTTTCGACTATGACATCCTCGTGGTCACCGGAGTCGTGTCGGCAGGGGAGTGGGCGTACCTCTACGACCGGTCGACTGTCGAAGAGCTCACCGCTGATGGTCAGATCGCTGTTGCCGATATCTGGGACTCAGCCGAACAGAGCTTCGACACCATTCACCGCTGAGTCTCTGCCGCCCTACTTCTCGACTGCAACGCCGTCGGCGTCGGCGAAGACCATCGCTCCCGGGCGGATCGTCGCGCCGCCGATCTCCAGGGTCACGTCGATCTCACCGGCACCGTCCTTCGCGCTCTTGCGCGGGTTGCTGGCCAGAGCCTTGATGCCGAACTCCATCTCGGCCAGCGCCTCACGGTCACGGACGGCACCGTTGATGACGACGCCGTTCCAGCCGTTTCGAACTCCTGCCTCGGCGATCATGTCACCCATGAGGGCGGTGGCGATCGATCCGTCACCGTCGATGACGAGCACGGCGCCGTCGCCGGGCTGGTTGAGGGTCTGCTTGACCAGTCCGTTGTCCTGGTAGCAGCGGATGGTGCGGGCCGGTCCGGAGAATGACGTTTTGGCTCCGAAATCGCCGAAGTTCAGAGCGATCGAATAGAGCTCGTCGCCGCGTTCGTCCCACAGGTCTGCTGTCGAAACTGTCATCTGGGTGCCTTCCGTCGGTGGTGGGAGCTGAGTGGTGCTCAGGCAAACGCCCGGGTACGGGCGTAGAGTCCGGGGACTCCGCCGGAGTGGATGAAGGTGACCTCGTCCTCGGAAGAGAAACGGCCGGATCTGATGAGGTCGATGAGGCCGGCCGCTGCCTTGCCGGTATAGACCGGGTCGAGGACGATGCCCTCGGTGCGGGCGAAGAGACGCACGGCCTCGACCATCTCGGGAGTCGGCAGAGCGTATCCCGTCCCGACATAGTCGCCGAGTCCCACTGTGGCGTCGCGAGGGACCGGGGGCAGATCGAGGAAGTGCGCCGTGGAATCGACGAGGTCGACGATCTTCGGCTCCTGCTCCGCCTGTGTCCGGCTGACGTTGATGCCGATGACCGGAGCATCGCTTCCTGCTCTGTGGAGGCCGACGACGAGTCCGGCCTGCATTCCGGCCGAACCGCTGGGCGTGACGATCGTGGGCGAATCCAGCCCCGCCTCGGCGAATTGGTCGAGCATCTCAACGGCACAGTCGACGTACCCGAGCGCACCGATCGGATTCGACCCGCCCACCGGGATGACGTAAGGCTTCCTGCCCTCGCCGCGCAGCTTCTCAGCCAGTTCTTCAGCCTCGCCGAGGAGGTCGGCCCCGTGGCCGAGCATCGTGACCGAATCCGCGCCGAGGAGGTCGAAGAGCAGGAAATTGCCCGTGTACTGCGGCGGGTTCGACCCTGCCGGTCCGAGGGCGGTGCCGTCAGGTCCGAGGTCCTCTTCGACGATGAGGTGACAGTCGAGGCCCTCGACGCGTGCAGCTGACAAGGTCAGTCGACAGTGATTGGACTGCACCCCGCCGACGGTGATGAGCGTGTCTGCGCCCTGTTCCAGGGCATCGGCGATGAGAAACTCGAGCTTGCGCGTCTTGTTCCCGCCCTGAGTCAGCCCCAGTTGGTCATCGCGTTTGATCCAGATCCGCGGTCCGCCGAGTTCGGCGGACAGGCTCCGCAGATGTTGGAGAGGCGTCGGCCCCGCGGTGTAGCGACGGCGCGGGACTTCATTCAGGGCGACCATGGTTCCCGAGTCTACCGAGCTGCTCAGCCCTGCTGACAAGATGCCGACCAGAATCTGGTCAACGGGATGTCAATGGGTCGTTCTCAGCCGACGAACTCGACCTCACGAACGGCATCGCGGCCTTTGTCCGCGGCGGTCGCGTTTCTCACTGTCAGATTCATGACCTCATGTGTGTCCAGGTTCGTGTAGGACACCCAGGTGTATCCCTTGCCGGAATCGGCTGACGTGCGATGCCAACGTTTGGCGTGCCCGTCGTTGTGCTCGGCGAGGGCAGTGACGACGTTCTTCGTGGCGAGCTGATCCACGACCACGGCATCACCGATGCCGTAGGCGGTGATCAGTCTGTCCGCGTACTTGACAGTACCCTTCGGGTGTCCCGAACTCTGGGGTGCCGGAGCGGCACTGGATGCGGGCGCGGAATCGGCGGAGGCGGCTGGCGGACCGACTGCGAGACCCAGGGAAGCGAGGCCGGCTAATGCGGCGACGCCCCACTTTGCGGCGTGAGTGCTGATGAAGGCGGGCATGGTGACATCTCCTCTTGCAGATCAGGAACATTGCTGGAATTGAGTATCGTCAGCCCAGGTGAGAGCCGTTTGCCTGAATCTGAACAGAAGCTGAGACGCTGAGTCGCAAATGCGGAAGTTCTATTGCGTTCCTATGACATCTCCGAGACATTCGGCCAGAAGGAGCCTTGACCGAATCTGCGAGCTCGGGAGTGTGACAGATTCACTGAGCATACGGAACCGAATCGTGATCATCCTCGTCGGCCTTGTCCATCCAGTCCTTACCGTCGAGGATGCGGGCGACCATCATCGAACTCGCCTGATCGCCGACGGAGTTGACGGTGGTGGCCGGGGGATCGATGACGGTTCCGATGATCTGGATGATCGGCAGTGCCGCGGCCGGGAAGCTGTAGAGGGTGATGATCATGAGCTCGCCGATGAAGCCGCCGGAGGGGATTCCTGCCATGACCATTCCGGCCAGCAGCGCCACGGCGATGGCGATGAGGATGTTCTCCAGGGTGAAGAAATCGCGCTGGAACACGGCAAAGAGGAAGGCGATCTTGAGGATCGCGGACAGGCTCGATCCTTCCATGTGGATCGTGGCACCGATCGGCACGATCGTCTCCCGGATGTCGCGGGGGACGCCGATCTTCTCTCCGGCACGCAGGTTCGCCGGGATCGCCGCCACCGAGGACGACGTACCCAAGGAGATCGCCGTGGGCTCGAGGATATTGCCCCAGAACCGAGAGACGCCTCGGCGGCCGCCGGCGAGGAAGGAGTAGAACGTGAACGCGAGGATGAAGTAGGCGATCGCCACCGGGTAGTAGACGAGGAACGCGCGAACATAGTCCCCGACGAGCTGGGAGCCGAGGTCACCGATGAGAGCGGCGAAGTAGGCACCGAGGCCGATCGGGGCGTAGTACATCACGATCGAGGTGAACTTGAGGAACACCTCGGTGCCGGAGTTGAGGAACTGGGCGAACGGCTTGCCCGCGTCGCCGATCCTGCTGGTGGCGAAGCCGACGATGACGGCGAAGACGATGAGTGCGAGCATGTGCTCGGCGGAGAGGATCTTCGAGAAGTCGTCGACGACGACGGTCTGGACGAGCTGGTCGCCGATGGACCCGACGTCCTCGACGTTCTCCGGCTCCTGCATCTCCACCTGGACGCCGTCCGTGGCGTTGAAGATGCGCAGCGCGGCGACCATGACGATGGAAGCGATGATGCCGGTGACGGCGAAGACTCCGAGCATGCTGCCCATGATCTTGCCCAGTCGCGCGGCCGAGGACATTCCCGCGACCGCGGAGGCGATGGAGAAGAACACGAGCGGCACGACGAGAGTGAACATCATGTTGATGAACAGCGTGCCGAACGGTTTGATGACGGTGGCACGTTCCCCGAAGACGAGGCCGATGATCGCGCCGATGACCACTCCTGCCAGGATGAAGAGCGGGAAGCGGTAGTTGCGGAGGATCCGCAGGAAACTCGATGGATGCGGCTTCGAATCAGACGTCTGCGCCGGCGAGGCAGTGGGGGAGGGCATAGGCTCTGCCTTTCATTTCAGCATCGTTGTTCCGCCGACTTGTCGGCGTGGCATCAGGGCCCTGGCGATCCTACCTGGGGCACAGCAGAACCCGGCACGCGGATGGCCGTGTACCGGGCTGCTGATGTTCGCTCGAGCCGACGAATCAGCTCTCAGGCTGATCGATGATCAGTCGTCGTAGCTCGAGTGGGATTCGTCGACAGCGAGATGAGAGCCGTCGGGATTGCGGTAGAGCTTCACTCCCTCGTGTTCGGCCGTGGCTTGCAGCCGTTCTTCGGAACTGTCCTCTAGGTAGCCGACCTTCTGCCCCTGGCCGATGTTGGCGCTCTTGAACGCCTTCGAGAACTTTTCGATCGTCTCTGCCAACTTCGATGATCGATGCGTTTCTGCGGTCATGATCCTTCGCCCCATTCCCACGCAGATTGTAGAGAGAATTATAGCTCTCGCGGGGGCCTGAACCCAGGGATGAGGAGCGTCTGGCGGACCTCACAACTGATCAATAGCCAAACCTTTGCACTGTGAGAGGGCGAATCGCTTTACTTAACGAACGTTTAGCTCTAGTTTGGTCTCGTGACTGAACAGAGCAAAGGCAACGGCGTCTTGACGACTGCGACAGAATCCATCCTCTCCGCCAAGGACATCGAGTTCCAACTCTACGACTGGCTCAAGGTCGACGAACTCTGCGACCGACCTCGCTTCTCCGACCATTCGCGTGAAGTCTTCGACTCCGTGCTCGAAGCCAGCGAGGAGCTTGCCAAGGAGCGGTTCGCGACCCATGCACGGAAGTCCGACCTCAATGAACCGACTTTCGACGGCACTGCGGTGACGCTGATTCCTGAGATCAAGTCTGCGCTCGACCAGTTCGCCGGCATCGGCCTGCTGTCGGCGACGATGGATGAGAGCGTCGGCGGAATTCAGCTGCCGCAGACGGTCGCGAAGGCCTGCTTCGCCTGGTTCCAGGCGGCTAATATCGGCACCGCCAGCTACCCGATGCTGACCATGGCCAACGCCAATCTGCTGCTTGAGTACGGCACTGAAGAACTGATCGAGAAGTACGTAGTGCCTGAGCTCGACGGCCGCTTCTTCGGCACCATGTGTCTGTCCGAACCCGAGGTCGGATCCTCCCTGGGAGATGTCACCACGAAAGCCGTTCCGGATCCCCAGGGCGGCGACGATGCGTTCCGCGTCCACGGCACGAAGATGTGGATCTCCGGCGGCGACCACGAACTCTCGGAGAACATCGTCCACCTCGTCCTGGCCCGTGCCGAGGGTGACCAGCCAGGTGTCAAAGGTCTGGGTCTGTTCCTCGTTCCGAAGTACCTCGTCAACGACGATGGCAGCCTCGGTGAACGCAATGATGTCGTTCTGTCCGGGCTCAATCACAAGACGGGGTGGCGCGGAACGACGAACACTCTGCTCAACTTCGGTGAGGGCACGCACACTCCGGCCGGTTCCGCTGGTGCTGTGGGCTACCTCGTGGGGGAGCGGGGCAAGGGTCTGGCCTGTATGTTCCACATGATGAACGAGGCTCGCATCGGTGTCGGAGCAGGTGCGGTCGGACTGGGGTACCACGGGTACCTCGATGCCCTCCGCTATGCCCGCGATCGCCGTCAGGGTCGTCCCGACGGTGCGAAGGGATCCGGTGGTGAGCCGATCCCGATCGCGGAGCACTCCGATGTCCGGCGCATGCTGCTGTCGTCGAAGAGCTACGTCGAGGGCGGGCTCGGGCTCATCCTCTATGCCGCGCGTCTGCTCGACGAATCCGAAACTGCTGATTCCGAAGTCGAGCGGGATCGTGCGGCACTGCTGCTCGATGTGCTCACCCCGATCGTCAAGACCTGGCCGAGTGTGTGGTGCCTGAAAGCCAACGACCACGCCATTCAGGTGCTCGGCGGAGCGGGATACACTCGCGATCACGATGTCGAACAGCTCTACCGCGACAATCGGCTCAACCCGATCCACGAGGGCACGCACGGCATCCAGGCCAAGGATCTGCTCGGCCGTAAGGTCGTCATGAAGGGTGGGGTCGGTCTGCAGGTGTTGCTGGAGCAGATGCGGGAGACCCTCGCCGAGGCGGCCGACCGCTCCGACTGGTGCGCCGAGACCGCGGCGCTGAAGAAGGCCGTCGATCGGATCGAATCCGTGACCGCCGCAGTGTGGTCGAGCGGGGATCCAACGGTGGCTCTCGACAATGCGTGGACCTATTTGGAAGCAGTGGGCCACACGGTCATGGCCTGGCTGTGGCTGCAGCAGGGCATGGCCGCCGAGACGACCATCGGTGAACGTGGCGACTCTGCTTTCCTCAAAGGAAAGATCGCCGCGGCGCGGTATTTCTTTGCTCACGAACTGCCGCAGACCGGTCCTTGGTTCGATCTCGTGGAGAGCAGAGAGACGACGTTTGCCGACCTCGACGACTCGTGGCTGTGAGTTCGTTCAAGAACTGACAGTTGGATACCCGTCATCTGTCTTCACATGCGGATGGCGGGTATCTGTCTGTTGAGGCTCAGACGCTGCAGTCGGGTCTTCGTCTGTCGGCGATGATGAGCAGCCGAAGGAACACTCCGCCGATGAGCAGGCCGCCGATCAGGTCAGTGGCCCAATGCCAGCCGAGAGCGAAGGACACGACCACGGAATTCACGCTGACGGCGGCGACACCCAACCACAGCAGACGCGCGGTTCTCGTCGAGACATCCGCATAGGTGACGATGAGGTAGGCGACAGCACCGTAGATGAGCACCGCTTCGGAGGCATGCCCTGAGGGGTAGCTGATTCCGCGGCCGCCGATGTCGATGAGACCGCCTTCGAAGAACCGCGGATCATGCAGAGTCGTCGACGGGCGGGCAAAGAGCACCTTGAGTGAGCCGATGCCGAGATAGAAGGCAGCTTCGACAGCGACCGCGAAGACGACCGGTCGCCAGGACCGACGTTTGCGCGCAAGCACGATGGCGGTGATCGCCAAGACGGGAAGACAGACGGCCTGGCCTGCGATGGGGTCGAGGACGTGCTGAAAGAACCAGACGAGATCGGGTTCGAAGAGATAGAGCCACCGTCGATTGAGCTTGTAGTCCCAGACTCGCAGCGGGCCTGCCGCGGCGAATGTGACGACGATGAAAGCGGCGGCCAAGACCCAGAATGAGGTTGCCCAGGACAGCAACCCCTGTGCTCGTTGTGTCCACTGACTGCGATCTGAGGGGCTGCCGATTATCTTTTCGGATTCGACGTAGGACTCAGCAACCATCAGTGTCGATCTTAGACGGAGTGGGCAATCACTTCTGCGGTGCGGGATTAAGACACGGTAAATTTTTAGAGGAGTCCGCGGGCACGGACCACCGTCGTCGCCACACGCACACGATTGTCAGTGTCGAGCTTGATGTTGATCCGGTTGAGATGTGTCTTCACGGTCGCCAGACTCATGAAGGTCTGCTGGGCGATCTGCGAATTCGACAGGCCTTCGGCAACGAGCTGTGCCACTTCCAACTCCCGTTCGGTCAGTTCTGCCAGCAGCTGCTCCGCTTCCCGCTGCAGATTGCGGTCGGGATTCGAGGTGACTTTCGCGATCATCTGTCGCATTGCCTGCGGTGCCAGGATCGGTTCGCCGGAGTGTACCTTGCGGACCGCCTCGGCGAGCTCGAGCGGACCGATGTCTTTGAGGAGGTAACCGGCGGCGCCGACTTCGAGAGCACGCAGAAGATAGTCATCGGTGCTCATACTGGTCAGGGCGACCACCTTCGGCGGGCGCACCCCGTTGAGGAGACGTTCGGTCGCGTCGATGCCGCCCATCCCCGGCATCCGCATGTCCATGAGCACGACATCGGGGAAGTGCAGAGTGGCCTTCTCGATGGACTCTTCACCGCTGGCTGCCGAAGCGATGACTTCGATATCGTCGGCTGCCTGCAGAATTCCCCTGATCCCGGTGATGACCATGGCATCGTCATCGACGACCATGACGCGGATCGGAGAGTCGGCTGAGTTCATGCATGTCACATTACCCGAGGGCACGGACACCACACGTCACTGCTGCAGGGGAGGACCGGAGGTCGAGTCATCCGCCGCGGTCGACAGCGGTGGAAAGGTCACGTCCACGCAGAAATCTCCGTCGCGGACTCCGATCGAGGTCTCACCGCCGAACAGATCCACGCGTTCGCGGATGCCGATCAGTCCGGCTCCCGACCCGGTCGAAGCGAGGTGCGCTGGCGACTCCGGTGATGGTCCGTCGACCGGCGGACCCCATTGCGCTTGGATTTCGGCGGGAGGAGCCCACGGCGACTGAGTCGGCCTCGGCGGGGCCGACACCGGATTGCGTACGGAGATCCGGGCGCCGTCCGCGGCCGAAAAGGTCAGTTCGACAGTGACCGGTGTTGTGGGTGCATGCTTCATTGCGTTCGTCAGCGCCTCCTGGACGATGCGATAGATCGCCCGGTCGAGGCCGGCAGGACAGGCATCGACGTCTTGGAGCATGACGGAGGGCCGGACGACCAATCCGGTCGACTGGACGGAGGCGATGAGCGCCGGGATCGACCGCATCGACGCCTGATTCGGAGGTGCCGTCGACTCCTGCTGGGGATTCGGATCATGGAGCCTGCCGTCTCTGACCCCTCCGACCAGATGGCGCAGATCCTCCACGGACGCCCGTGCCTCCTGCCTGAGAGCAGAGGCAGTCGAGGCTACCTCCGGATCCGTGCCCGCACCGACCTCCAGCGCACCGCTGTGCAGTGAGATCACCGACAGACGATGAGACAGAGTGTCGTGGAGCTCTCGCGCCAGCATTTCCCGCTCGGACTGTCGGGCCAGCTCGGCAGACAAGGACTCGCTGCGCAGCGTCTCCCGTTCGGCGATGGACTCCACCGCCCGCATCCGCTTCGTCCGCCGCAGCAGCACACCGACACCGAGGCTGACGCCCAGACCGATGAGCGCTGCAGTCACAGTGACGATCGTCATCGCCAAGAGGGACTCGTCGGCAGGAACCATGGCCTCGGCATCAGTCACCTGCGTCGGGTCGGGCAGAAAGAAGAGACCGAAAGGATTGTGCTCCGGCGCTGCCAGGCGCATCCTCACTGTCGAGAACACGACCAGGGCAACGCCCACTGTCGAAGCGATGACGGCCTGGCGCTTGGGAGCGCGGATGACGAGGTGGAAGAGCGCGATGAGCAGCAGGAGAGCATCGCCCCAGCCGGCGGTCAGCAGGGCTCCGATGATGAAAGGCACCCACGGCCACCGTCGGCGCACGAACACTGTGATCCACGCGAGGAAGAGCAGGAGGACAGCGACGATTCCGATGTCATTGAGCTCACCGTCCGTGAACGCCCAGGCATTGGCCGTCACGGCCATCGCGGAGACGAAGATCCCGAGAACATAGAGAACGACGCTGACGAGGATGCCGAGGACGATGCGCACGCCGCGGGGGAGTCGGCGAGGCGGCCGCAGCCGCCGACCGACCGCCGGGCCGGACTCTTGGGGCTCACGACCGGGAACGGTCGGAGGGACGGGATGAGCTGACACAGAAGAATCGTAACCGCCGGCACTGACGCATGTAGTCCATCGATCGGCCAGGCACCGTCAACCGATCGGCTCTGTAAGACCAGCCCGAAGGCGGACGCGCTCGAACGAGCGACGAACGAAGCTCGAGACATCAGCTGTCAAGCATCCTCGAAGGAGCGTCATGTCCCAGCCGCAGAGCCCCCAGAACCCGCCGCAGCCCCCGTCCTCGCCGCAGACCCCTCACGGCCCGCAGTACCGCATCCCCCAGCACCAGCCCCATCCCCAGCAGGCTCCACAGTACGGGAACCAGCAACAATGGGCACCGGCCCATCCCGGTGCCGGAGGCGGTAACCCGGGTGGCCCCTACCCGCCGCAGCAGCCTGGCGGCTTCGGTCAGAAACCGCCGAAGCAGAAGAAGCCGCTGCTCAAGCGCTGGTGGTTCTGGCTCATCGTCATCATCGTCGTCATCGCCATGTTCAGCGCACTCGGCGGCGGAGGCGACGACACGTCGACGGACTCGTCAGGCACGAGTTCTGCCGACGGACAGCAGGCCGGCTCAACCGAGGCCGACGGAGCCTCTGCCGAGAAGAAGGCCGAAGAGAAGATGGCAGACAAGGCAGAAGCCTCACACGGAATCGGAGACACTGTGGCCGCCGATGACTGGGAGATCACGGTTGCGAAGGTCGAAGACGGCGTCTCACAGGTCGGTGACGAATTCCTCAATGCCCAGGCGCAGGGAGAGTTCGTCCAGATCCGCCTGGCAGTGAAGAACACCGGATCGGAACCGAACTACTTCTTCGAAGACGACATCAAACTCGGTGACGACGCCGGCAACACCTACTCAGCTGACTCCGAAGCCGGAATCTACGCAGCAGAAGACAATATCCTCTTCCTTGAAGAGATCAATCCCGGCAACACTGCCGAAGGCGTTCTCGTCTTCGATGTGCCCGAAGACGTCGATCCGAACACGCTGACCTTCTCCGGCGGACTGTTCTCCGACCCGGTTGAGATCTCCTTGAAGTGAATCAGCCCTTCAGCCGTGCCGCCCGGTCGATGATCGACCGGGCGGCACCGACCGTCTGCGCGAGGAAACCGCGGCCGAACAGACGGATATGGGCAAGCAGAGCGAAGAAGCTGTGCGCGGGCAGGTCCTCCTGCCAGTCGTCCGGCATCGGGTGGGCCTGCTCGTAGCCGGAGAAGATCTCCTCGAGAAACGGGGTGCCGAAGAGCGCGAGCAAAGCGAGGTCTTCCAGTCGGTGGCCGCCGTGTGCGGCCGGATCGATGAGCGTCACTCCGGTCGGCGTCCACATGAGGTTCCCCGCCCACAGGTCCCCATGGATGCGCGCCGGGGTTTCCTCGCCTTCACCGCAGACGCCGGCGAAGGCGCCAGACGCGATGGCATCGATCGCCGAGGCGACCGTTGCCCGATCCTCACCCCTGAGATCCCCGGCAACCGCAGCGGTCAGAGGTCGTAAGCGCTGCTCGACCCAATAGTCGGTGAAGTCGTCGACGGGCTCGGCAGGCACCTCGAAGGGACTGTCGAGGGGGCCGAAGAATGACTGCGGGCTCGGTGACCAACCGAAACCGGGAGCACCTGCATCGTGGAGCCGGGCGAGGTCACGACCGAAGGTCGCGGCCGCCTCGGCGTCGGGACCGGTCTCTCGAAGACGGCGCAGCCGGAGAAAATCCGGCCCGTGCTCGAACACTTCGACGACCGGGACCACACCTGGTTCGGCCAGCCATCTCAGGCCGGCGGCCTCGGCGGCGAAGAAGCCGTTCGGGGCGGACTTCCGCAGTTTGAGGAAATCAGTCATGGTCCCAGAGTAGTGGTCCGATCGCCGACTATCAGCCTGATCACGGTCACGGGCGTCGTCGGGGTCCGCATCACGCTTGAGGCGCCTGTACGATCGAGATATGGCTTGGCAGTACTGGACCGAAGCCGCCCGGCAAGGGGGCTGGCGTGAAGTGCCCACCCCGCATGTGAACCCCGACTCAGGGGACGAGCTGCGGATCGCCACGACCGCCTCGGCGGTGTCGAAAGGCACCGAATCACTTGTCCATACCGGCCGGATCCCCGCCCGCGTCGAAACCCTGATGCGGGCTCCTCACCAGCTCGGCGACTTTCCGTTCCCGGTGTCGTACGGCTACCTCGGTGTCGGGGTCGTCGACGAAGGGCCGCGGGACTGGATCGGCGCTCGCGTCTTCGGCCTGCTGCCGCACCACTCCCATCACATTGTGACCACGTCCGATGCCCACCTCGTCCCCGAGTCCATCAGCGACCATCGGGCGCTGTTGGCCGGCGCCGTCGAAACCGGTCTCAACATCCTCTGGCAGCAGCCGCCGCGCTTCGCCGACCGTGTCGCCGTCATCGGTGCGGGGATGATCGGCACAGCCACAGCACTGTTGGCCTCTCGAATGCCGCTCGACCGTCTCGAAATCGTCGAGACCGATCCGCACAGACGCACACTGCTCACCGACCTCGGCCTCACCGCGCTCGCCCCGGACGCCGCCTCCTCCGACTGCGACCTCGTCATCCACACTTCCGGGAGCCAAGCAGGACTGGCCCGCGGACTCGAAATCATCGGCGACGACGCCACCGTGATCGAAGCCTCCTGGTACGGCAGCGACAGCCCCAGTGTGCCGCTCGGCGCAGACTTCCACGCCCGCCGACTGAGCATCATCGCCTCCCAGGTCGGTGAGGTCGCGGTCGGCCACCGAGCCAGGCGCACCCGCGCCCAACGGATGAACACGGCCCTGGAGGCTCTCAGCGATGACCGCTTCGATTCCCTCATCACCGGAGTCTCCGACTGGGCGGAGCTGCCGACGATCATGGACGAACTCAGCGGTGATGACGGCAATGACCTCGCCCGGTCCACTCTCTGCCACGTCCTCGACTACACCACAGTCGCCACTGAACATCAGTCCCCGCTCGATGAATAATCGTGCCCACCGGATGAGAAGGAGAATCTGATGTACGGACTCACTGTCAACGACCATGTGATGATCGCCCACAGCTTGGCCGACGAATTCTTCGGACCCGCCCAAGGAATGCACGGGGCCACACTCGACGTTTCAGCTTCCTTCACCCGTCGGAGTTTGGACGAACATTCCGTCGTCCTCGACATCGGAGAGGCTATGAGTCTGCTCGATCAGGCACTGACCACACTGCGCTATGCGAACCTCGACGAACACCCGGATTTCGCCGGGAGGCTGAGCACAACCGAAGCCATCGCCGAGTACATCGGTCAGCGCCTCGCCGAATCCTTGGCTGACCGCCCCGAGATCGGCATCAGAATCGAGTTGCGTGAGAATCCACGAGCAGCGATCACATACACCGTTCCGGAGCGGACGTGAGCCTTCACCTCATTGAACCCGACCTCGGCCGCATCAGTGGGGGAGCGGCGTTCAACCGGGCACTCGCCGAGGCATCCGAATCTCAGATCGTGCTCCATTCGGTGCCCGGTTCCTGGGCTGAACCGGGACCAGCCGAGTCAGCAGCAGTGCACGAACTCCTGGCCGCAGTGCCCGGCCCCGTCCTCCTCGATGGGCTCATCGCCACCGCTCTGCCCGAGGTGATGGCCGATTCTGCGCACATGAACCGCAACGGGCAGGGTCGACTCCTCCCGCTCATCCACTGCCTGGCTGACAGTGATGACAGTGTCGGTCGCGACCGCGAACGGCAGGTCGTCAGTTCGGCACCCGCGGTCATCACCACGAGCCGATTCACCGCTGCGGGTCTGGAATCCCGATACGGGATCCGTGCCGAGGCAGCCGTGCCCGGAAACCCTGCCCGCCCACAGAGCACAGGCGGCCGTGGAAGCCATGTCGTGTGTATCGGTGCCATCGAGGAGAACAAAGGACAGCTGCTCATCACCGAAGCCGTGACAGAGATGATGGCCCAGGATCCAGCACGATCCGACGACCGAGTACACGATGAAGCGGCTGCAGAACTGCCATGGCGGGTCACCTTCGCCGGCCCGATTGTGGACACCGAATACGGCCGCCGGTTGCAATCGGCGTGCCGGAACCTGCCCGCGGGCAGAGCCGACATCGTCGGAGAACTCAGCCCCGCCGAGATCGATGCCTTGTACGGCCGCGCCTCCCTGCTGGTGCTGCCTTCGCACTCGGAGGCTTATGGGATGGTCGTCGCCGAGGCGGCCGCTGCCGGAATCCCCGCCTTCGTCACCGCCGGAACCGGAGCCGAAGAGCCCCTCGGGGCCGGACTCGGCCTCCCCCGCACCGTCGGCGCGTGGACGCAGGCGCTGCACCGCTGGCTGACCGACGACGAGTTCCGCAGCGAACTTGCCGACTCGGCCCACCGGAACCGACCCAACTCCGTTCGCTCTTGGGCTGACACCGTCGCCGTAGTCGTGCGCGTCACCGGCGACCGCTCAAATCGGGCCGCACCACCTGCCTCGGCTCCACTGCACGGAGCGCACGGAGTGGCGGATGAATCCCAGAGGAGCGGCGCGTGACTGCGGCCGAACCCGGCTGGCTGGAACTGCGCCGTCCCATCGATGACGCGGCACGGCAGGAGTCGCTGCATCTGCTCGATCACGCGGTCGCCCGTCTGAGCGCAGAGACCGAGCCGGACACGAAGTCGCTGCTCGCTATCGACATCGGAGCAGGCACCGGAAACTCGGCGCTATGGTTCGACACCGCTCTGCGCACTCGCCTGCCTGACTGGGAGATCAATTGGATCCTCCTCGACTCCGACCAAGCCTCCCTCGACCTTGCGGCAACGGCACTTCCGCACGCACAGACGATCTGCACCCCGATCGTTGCCCTCCCAACTGTCAGTGCTGAGCTGCTCTCCGCATCCGAATTCCACGGTTCTCAGATGCTGCTGACCTGCAGTGCCCTCCTCGACGTCCTCACAGAAACCGACCTCATCGCCGTTGTCCGCACTCTCAAAGACCACGACGGCCTCGGACTGTTCCTGCTCAGCATCGTCGGTGGGTGGGAGCTCGACCCGGTCCATCCGCACGACGCAGCCGTCGATGCAGCTTTCACCTCCCACCAGCATCGCGACGGCAGGCTCGGTCACCACGCGCCAGAACGCCTCATGAACCTCGCCCGCCGACACGGACTCACCGCAGTCAAGGGCCCCAGCCCCTGGCATCTCACGGCCCCAGCCGACCGGACCTTCCTCGCCAGATTCCTCTCCGAACGTCTCGACGCAGCCTGTGAGGAAGACCCTGCGCTCGCCGCAGCCGCACGGGACTGGTGGACACAACGGCAGGCCCAGCTGGACTCGGGACTGATCGTGAGAGTCGACCACCTCGATGTGCTCATCGATCCGACCGACCGTGCACGCGAACGGGAGAACCCAACGGTTCGTATGACCACCCCGGCAGTCGGGACAGAGATGACATGACCTGGGCGAAGAGGGCACTCATGCTCGTCATCACCGTCGCGCTGCTGGCTCTGACGGTGAGAGTCGTCGGCGCTCGAGCACTCGTCGACGGATGGCAGGTCCTCAACGTCTGGACAGTCCTGGCCGCACTCGCGTGCGGATTCGTCATGACCGGCGCTCAGGCGCTGCGTTGGACACTGCTGCTCGCCTACAGAGGCACTGCCATCACCTGGTCACGGGCGCTCGCCGACTGCTATTCCTCATCAC
Organism: Brevibacterium sp. CT2-23B; assembly: GCF_013168765.1. Taxonomy (NCBI): domain Bacteria; kingdom Bacillati; phylum Actinomycetota; class Actinomycetes; order Micrococcales; family Brevibacteriaceae; genus Brevibacterium; species Brevibacterium sp. CT2-23B. The sequence continues at coordinate 131,862 of NZ_JABBYK010000001.1, forward strand.
TGCTGAATATGGTTCTGCCTGGAGGCCTCGGCGGAGACCTGGCCCGAGTCGCCGTCTACCGTCACACGGGGACGAAGAGATGGTGGTCGCCGCTGACCGCAGTCGGGGCCGAACGGCTGAGCACGACGACGCTCCTCTTCGCCGCTGCCGCTCTCAGCCTCATCGGCGTCTCCGGCCGACTGGCGATTCTCGCCGCGGCCGTGTCCGCCCTGGCGCTGGTCGCCACCGTCTGCGGAATGCGCGGAATGGATCGGCGGAGCAGCCTCATCGTCTGGCTGTCCTCGGCCCTGGGTATGACGGCCCTCTTCGTGCTCTATCTCATCGCGATGGCCGCTCTCGGTGGCCCGATCGTGCCGGTTCTCGCAGTCGTCGGACTCGCCGCGATGAGCTTTCCGATCGGTGTCGGCGGATGGGGAGTGCGCGAACTCAGCGTCAGCCTCATCGCCGCTGGAATCTCCGTATCGATGGAGACCGCTGTCACCGCATCGACCGGCTACGGTCTGCTCGCGGTGATCTCCACCCTGCCCGGACTTGTCACCGTGCGGATTGCGGGGAGGCGCCGACTGCCGGTCCCTGCGCAGCCGAACTCGGCTGCGAATGCGCAACGGCAGCCGGACTGAGCAGATATTCGGTGCACATATCGTCGCCGAGTTCGAAACGGCGGAACGGTGTGCGCAGAGCCTTCGCCATCACCTCGGTTCCGCGGAAGCGGATACCTGGCACACCGTCTCCGATGAAGACCGGAGCGGTGGTGAGGAACAGACGGTCGAGAACACCGGCGGCCAGAAATGATGAGACCGTGCGTCCGCCGCCTTCGACGAGGATGGACCCGGCCACCTGGCCGCGGACGACGGCGATGATGTCCTGCGGGGTCGCCGACGGGGAAAGACGGACCACACGGACGTGGTCACCGACATTCGGACTGGGAGCCGCCTCGGCGCCGATCAGCCATACGGTCGGTGTCGGTCCGGTGCTCAACACCGTCGACGTCACCGGAACACGGGCGTGCGGATCGAGGACGACGCGGACGGGGTCGGGGCCGGACACCGCGCGCACGGTCAGCCGCGGATCATCGGCGATGACGGTCTGGGCGCCGACGAGGACCGCTCCCACATGTGCTCGGATCCGGTGCAGATGGGTCCGATCTGTGGTTCCGGAGACGAAGCAGGCATCGCCGGTGCGGGTGGCGATGAACCCGTCCTGACTCTGCGCGAGTTGGGCGACGACTTCCTCGTTCGCGGCCAGGAGGCCGTACATGTCCTCACCGGTGCCGGTCAGATTCCCGGGCGACTGGTGCGCATCGGTGTCAGACGGCACGTCATGGTTCATCCGCTGTCGTTTGCTGGCGAGGTAGGTGCTGTTCTCGGGGCGGTCGGCCACGGGCAGGTGAACCCGTGACACGACGTCGACGCCCGACTCTTCGAGCGCACTCTGCTTGCTCGGATTCGAGGTCAGCAGTCGAATGCGCGGGCAGCCGAGCTCGTGGAGAATCGCCGCTGCGGCCCTATAGTCGCGGGCATCATCGGGCAGGCCGAGAGCTCGATTGGCGCTGACGGTGTCGAGCCCCTCGTCCTGGAGTGCGTACGCCTGCAGCTTCGCGGCCAGACCGATCCCGCGGCCTTCGTGTTCGGCCATGTAGATGAGCATTCCGTGGCCCTCGGCCGCGATCGCCGCCAAGGCGGCGTTCAGCTGATCCCCGCAGTCGCATCGGTGCGAGCCCAGAGCATCTCCGGTGAGACATTCGCTGTGCACACGCACCAAGGGACGGGCGCTGGCGGCGGGGTCACCCATCGTCATCACCGTGTGTGCGACTCCGTGAAGGGTGCATGATCGGATGGCGAAGGTTCCGTGCTCCGTGGGCAGGGAGCTGACCGGTCCCACAACGAGGGTCTCGGTCCCGGTGCGGCTGCGCATCGACGTCATTCCAGCAGTATAGGAGGGATGGTTGTAGTCACCGTGCATGACGCTCGAGCCAGATGATATCGCGGCCGAATGACCAAGTGAGAGCGGCCAGGGCCAGCCCGGCCGCGCCGAAGCCGATCCATTCGTGAGCTTGGGCCAGGGGAGATGCCGCCGTGATGAGGAGGATGCCCTGAGCCGCGGCCACCACCTTGCGCATCTGCGAAAACGGCAACCGCTGCTGCCACTGGGGACGGAACGCCGTGATGAGGCGGAAGACGTAGTAGTACAGTCCCGGCAGTGCCGTCCACCACCCCCACATCGGGACGAGGGCGAACGCGAGGATGAGGATGAACAGGGCATCGACCGTCTCGTCGAATCCGGCTCCCGCCTCGGTGACCTGGGTTCGGCGGGCCACGAATCCGTCGAGTCCGTCGAGGGCGAGTGCGAGCGAGCCGACGATCACGGTCGGCCAGCTCAGGCCGGGTGGGGATTCAAGGATCAGGCTGGTGCTCACGACGACCAGTCCGAGTCGGCCGGTCGTCACCGCGTCGGCAGGCGTCCATGGACGCCCTCGACGGAGGCGGGGTCCGGCGCCGACGGCCATCACTGCGACCATGACGACCGCGGTCACCACCTCGGGGTTGACGGCCATCGAGACGAGCGCCGAGGCGGCGAGCAGAGACAATGGCACGAGTCCGCTGCGCACGGGACCACTCATTGTCCCTGGTCCGATGCCGGCACCGTTTCCGACTTCGGCGTCGGTTCGTGATCGGGTCACAGCCAGCTCTTCTCCTCAAACGTCAGCACGCGCACCTGCAGGCGTGATCGGCGTGAAAGACTCTCAGCTTTCACCCTAGACGAAGTTGACGGACAGCGACCGTTTCCGGCGGCTATCGCCGAGAAAGCAGCGGGAATCACTGGAGTAGTCACCGGCTGGTCATGATTGCGAACAAACCGGCGTGTTGGCGAAGAACGCCGTATTTCGCCCGAAATTCTGTGCAAGGATGAACCAACCTCGACTGAGGCAACTCAATAGAAATAAGGAGCTCATCATGGCTTTCGTTCTCTGGATCATCGCAGCGATCCTCGTCATCTCCGGCATCTTCGCCATCTTCCGCAAGCAGCTGCTGTGGGGCATCGTCCTCATCGTCGTCGGCTGCCTCGTGGGGCCGGGTGGTGTCAGCCTCTTCGCCTGAGGCCACCGGACCCGGACTGTCATTGCCTGCCGCAAAGTCCTAAAGTGATCGGAGCGTCCGTACAGCAGCTTCGGACACCGATCGAAAGGGGCACGTGCACCGGATGATGAGCGGCGACGACAGTGACATCGGGGTACAGAACGCCCATTCGTGCTGTGCCCCTGCAGCTGTCCGGACAGCGGGAGGCCGCGACCAGTCCAAGAATGAACTGCCGGTCGCGGCCGATGGCTGCCGGGAGCCGTCCGAGGCCTTCAGCTTCGACTTCGTCACTGCCGGCGGCACTTTCGACATGGGCGATCCCTTCGGCGACGGGCATCCCAACGACGGTGAGGGGCCACGTCACCGCGTGAACCTCACCGAATTCGAGATCGCGACGACAAGCGTGACGAATGATGACTTCGCCCGGTTCGTCGCCGACACGGGGTTCGTCACCACCGCGGAGAGGCTGGGCACCTCGGCCGTCTTCGCCATGCTCTTGCAGTCCAATCCGGGAGCAGAGGCTCACATCCTCGGTCAGGCTCCAGGCGTGCCCTGGTGGGTCGAGGTCTCCGGGGCGAGCTGGGCCGCACCAGAAGGTCCAGGATCGACCATCGACAACCGAAGAGACCATCCTGTCGTCCACATCAGCTGGGACGACGCCCAGGCCTATTGTGCGTGGTCCGGGACACGGCTGCCGAGCGAAGCCGAATGGGAGCTCGCCGCTCGCGGGGGCCTGAAGGGCCGCCGCTATCCGTGGGGCAATCGCCTGCTGGTCGACGGGGAATGGAACTGCAATATCTGGCAGGGTCAGTTCCCGCGTACGAACACCCTCGACGACGGCTTCATCGGCACCGCACCGGCCCGACACTTCGCGCCCAATGGGCTGGGCCTGTTCAACACCGTCGGCAATGTCTGGGAATGGTGTGCCGATTGGTTCGCTCGCGACTACTACCAGCATTCCCCGCAATCCGATCCCCAGGGCCCGGACATCGGAGACAAGCGGATCATGCGCGGAGGATCGTTCCTGTGCCACGACTCCTACTGCAATCGCTACCGGGTGGCCGCCCGCTCCTCGAACACTCCGGACTCATCGGCGTCCAACATCGGATTCCGAGTCGTCCGAGACATCGGCACTGACGCGGTCCTGAGCAGGGAATGAGGCGGAGCCGACCCTGCACTCCTTGGGTGGTGGGGCCACCTCGTCGACCGAGAGTCCCTCACCGATAGACTGCGAGTCATGTCGAGAATCACCTGCCCCGAGCTGAGCACGAAGACTGTCACCGCTGAGGAAGCAGCCCGCCATATCGACAATGGCCAACGCGTGGCTATGAGCGGTTTCACCGGTTCCGGGTACCCGAAAGCAGTGCCGGGGGCGGTCGCCGCACGCGCTCAGGCCGCCCATGATCGGGGTGAGGACTTCCGGATCGAACTGTGGACGGGAGCATCGACGGCGCCGGAACTCGACGGGGTACTCGCCGAGGCGAACGCGGTGAGCAAACGGCTGCCGTTCCAATCCGATCCGGCGATGCGGGCCTCGATCAATTCGGGTGACACCGCGTATGTCGACACTCACCTCAGCCATTCGGCTCAGCAGGCGTGGTTCGGCTTCTACGGCAACCTCGACGTCGCCGTCGTCGAAGTCGCGGCGATCCTGCCCAACGGTCTGCTGGTCCCCGGCAGTTCCGTCGGGAACTCGAAGACATGGCTCGACCTGGCCGACAAGGTCATCCTCGAGGTCAATGACTGGCATCCGCGCGGGTACGAAGGCTTCCACGACGTCTACTACGGAACCCGGCGCCCGCCCGAGCGGCTGCCGATCCAACTGCTCGAGCCGATGCAGCGCATCGGGGACCCCTATCTGCGTGTCGACCCGGCGAAGGTCGTCGCCGTGGTGGAGACGAACGCTCCGGACCGGAACCTGCCGTTCAAACCTGCCGACGAGGACTCGAGGGAGATCGCCGGTCACCTCGTTGATTTCCTCCGTCATGAGATCGCCGCAGATCGGCTGCCGCCGGAGCTGCTGCCGCTGCAGTCGGGAGTCGGCAATGTCGCCAATGCGGTGATGGGCAATCTCGCCGACAGCGAGTTCGCGGGACTGACGGCCTATACGGAAGTCATCCAGGACGGAATGCTCGACCTCATCGACAGTGGAAAGCTCACCTCGGTGTCGGCGACGGCGTTCTCGCTCTCGGCCGAACGGGCAGCGGACTTCAACGACCGGATCGAGTCGTACAAGGGCAGGATCCTGCTGCGCACCCAGGAGATGTCGAACCATCCAGAAGCCATCCGCCGACTCGGCATCATCGCCATCAACGGAATGGTCGAGGCCGATATCTACGGCAACGTCAACTCCACGCATGTGACCGGTTCGTCGATCATCAACGGCATCGGCGGCTCCGGTGACTTCGCCCGCAACGCCTACCTCAACTTCTTCGTGTCGAACTCGCAGGCCAAAGCGGGAGCGATCTCTGCGATCGTGCCGTTCGCCAGCCATATCGACCACACCGAACACGACACTCAGATCTTGGTCACCGAACGGGGCCTGGCCGATCTGCGCGGACTGCCGCCGGTGGCCAGGGCACGGAAGATCATCGACAACTGCGCCCACCCGGACTACCGGGACCGTCTCACCGACTACCTCGAGCGTGCGATCGCGGCGAACCCGACCGGTCGGCATACCCCGCACATCCTCGCCGAGGCTCTGTCCTGGCACGAGAAGTTCCTCACGACCGGGCACATGTGAGCGGCAGCGGGGCCTCGGCCCCGCCGGTTCAGCCGCTTATCACGGTCGGCACCGCGGCGACCACCCAGGCGAGTCCTGGCCCGATGAGGCACATGAGGCCGGCGTAGCCGATCATCTGTCTGTAGTAGCGGTCGCGGATGCTCGGATGGACATTGGCCAGGAGCATCGCGCCGTTGGTCGAGAACGGACTGATGTCGACGATGGTCGCGGCGATCGCCAGCGCCGCGACGAACCCTCCGACATGCACGTCGCCCGACTTGAGGAACGGCACCGCCAGGGCGATGACGACACCGATGATCGCCAAGGACGACGCCAGCGCGGAGATCAGGCCGGACATGTAGAACAGCAGCAGCGCTGCCAGCAGGGGGACGCCGATCGCTGAGATGCCGGCTGAGACCCATTCGACGGTTCCGGCCTCCTGCAGCACGGCGATGTAGGTGAGCACTCCGCAGATGAGGACGACGATCGACCATGAGACCTTCGACAGCGCGGCCTTGCCGGCGGCCGGGTCGATGGCGGCGAGCACTACCGAGATCGTGATGGTCACCAGGCCCACATCCCAGCTGAAGATAATCACGGACAGCGCCATCGCGATGAGCCCGATCAGGGTCGGGATCTGAGAGCGCGTGAGACGGATGGTTGTTCCGCCGTCGGACTCGGACTCGGGGTGGGGGTGAGCCCCATCTGCCTCCGCGCGCAGTCCTGGCCGGCGACGGAGGACGAACCAGACAACGACCGCGAAGACGGTATTGAAGATGAACGGGGCGAGGAACAAGGTCAGCGGCGCAGGGGTGAGGCCGTTCTTCGTCAGATAGTCGTTGATGAAGATGCCGTAGACGCTGATGGGCGAGAACGCGCCGGCCAGGGCGCCGTGGACGACGAGCAGACCGACCATGAACTGATTGATCCTATGACGTCGCGCGAACGACAATGCCAGTGGGGCGATGATGGCCACGGCGAAGAGCGCCCCGAGCGAGATGAGGACAGCTGTCAGTGCGAAGAAGATCCAGGGCATGAGCCCGATGCGCCCGCCGACGAGCTTCACGCACCAGCGGACGATCACTTCGATCGCGCCGTTGTTCTGGGCGAAGCCGAAGAGGTAGGTCAGGCCGACGAGCGTAAGGAAGAGGTCGACGGGGAATCCTGCGAGGAACTCTTCGGGCGCCTGGTGCAGGACGAGGCCGCCGACGCCGGCGGCCGCGATGAAGCCGAGCAGGCCCATATTGATGTCCCGCCAGGTTCCGATGACGAACATCAGTCCGAGGACGATTACGCAGATCAGTTCTGCACTCATGGGTTCAACTTCTCCTTCGAACGTCAGCCGGGGAATGTCGGGCAGCACATGGGCATGCGACTCAAATTAATGCATGTCACCTGGTGCGATCAGGTCCATTCGGCATATGAACTCACAGCGACGTTCAGCGGAAGGACTCAGTCGCCGATTCGCCGCTTCGTATAACTGAGGGCAGAATTCGTCCATCGCGGATAGTGCGGACGATCACAGACTCGTTAGTGTGTCATTCAGCTTTATCGGGCCGCACGAGAGTCGTCTGGACTCAGCGCGGCATCCTCCGTCTCTCAGTCTGCGAAAGGTCGCCGTCGATCATGAACGAATCCACACCGGAGCCCAGCGAATCCGATGTGCTCACGGCCGCCTCGGCGATCGTCGATGCCTTCGCCGCCACGGACACTCAGTCGTATTTCTCCCGATTCGCCGAGGACGCCTCGTTCGTCTTCCACCCCGAAGCGCGACGCCTGAACACTCGTGCGGAATATGAAAGGGAGTGGGCTTCGTGGTTGGCCGACGGCTGGTCAGTGGCCGCCTGCGCCTCATCGGACCAGCTCGTCCAGACCTTCCCCGGCGGAGCCGTGTTCTCCCACACCGTTGATACGACCGTGAACACCGCAGACCGGCGGGAATCATACCGGGAACGCGAATCGATCGTCTTCCGCCGCCTCGGTGACGGTGAACTCATCGCCATCCACGAACACCTCTCCACGGTCCCGGACCCTGCCGACGGCTCGTCGGCGGCTGGTCCCAGTGCCGCCGAAAACAAGCCCAGCGCCGAGGAGGGCGCGCAGTGAACTGGTACCGCCGTTTGGAACAGCGATTGGAATCCGGCCACGATTCCGGAGTCATCCGCGGAACCCTGAGCGGGGGACGGATGTTCATGATCTGGCTGGCCGCGAACCTCGTCGTCACGACCCTGTTGACCGGAACCCTGTTCGTCCCCGGCGTCGACTCCACCACAGCGGTCATCGTCATCATCGTCGGCACGCTCATCGGCACCATCGTGCTCACGCTCATCGGCAACATCGGCACCCGCACGGGCCTGGCGACCATGGCCATCACCCGCGGTGCCTTCGGCGCCAAGGGCAGCTTCCTGCCGGTCGCCGCCAACGTCATCATCCTCATGGGATGGAGCTGGGTGCAGGCCATGTTGGCGGGAATCAGCGTCAACTACGTCGTCGCCCAGACGACGGGATTCTCCAACCCGATCCTCTTCTCCGTGCTCTGCCAGGCGCTCGTCGTCGGACTGGCGATCCTCGGCCACGAAGGGATCGAGAAGGCCGAACCCTGGTTCGCTCTTCTCATCCTGCTGGTCATGGCCTATGTCTTCGTCATCGCGTTCACGGGACACTCACCCGCCGAATATGCGGGAATCGAGAGCCTGCCGGAGCTCGAGTTCACTCCGGTCCTCGCACTCGATATCGTCATCTCCACAGCCATCTCCTGGACCGTGCTCTCCGGCGACCTCAACCGTTTGGCCGGGACTCAGAAGGCCGGAATCGTCGGATCGGGTCTGGGCTACCTGACCTCGACCGTGCTGGCGATGCTGCTGGGTCTCACCGCGTTCAGCTTCATCTTGCTCGACGGGGGAGACCCGGCCGAATTCGATCCGACGGCCTTGGCCGCGGAATTCGGGTGGGCGCTGGCCATCGTCATCTTCCTCTCGGTCATGGCCACGAACACGATGGTTGTCTACGGAATGGTCAACTCCGTCGTCGGCGCACAGAGCAGGACGAAGCTGAAGTTCCTGCCGACGGCCCTCATCCTCGGCGCGATCTCGATCATCGGATCGACCTGGCTGGCCCTGCTCGACCAGTACACCGACTTCCTCACGATGATCGGGGCGTTCTTCGTCCCCGTCTTCGCCATCCTCATCGTCGACTACTACATCATCAAACGCGGTGCCTACTCACCCGACATCCTCAAGGACTCCGGCGGCCTCTACTCCTACACCCGCGGAGTCAACTGGGTGGCCGTCGGGGTGTGGGTCCTCGGGGCGTTGGCGTCCTATGTGCTCACCTACGCCTATCCCAGCCCGATCGGAGCGACGATCCCGTCCTTCGCCATCTCCTTCGTGCTCTACCTCGTGCTGTCCTGGGGCAGCCGAGCGAAGTTCGCGGGAACTCGGCATGCGCACCTGGCCGACGGGATCCGCGGAAGCTGAACGGGGAGTTCTCGGTTCCGGACCGGGAACTGACCACTATGTGCCGTTCACAGGTGATGAAGCAGCACAGGCGCTATGATCGCAACGGTCGGCCGGAATCACAGAAGGGAACCGGGTGTCTGTGATGGTAGTCTTCGACAGGTTCATGCCCCCGAACCGTCGACTCAACCCCGAGGCGCTGGCCTGGGTCGCGGTGATCGTGCTTGCCATCGTCATGCTCGCGGTGGAATCGTCGATCGCCGTCTCGGTCAACGAGGCCCCCGTCGCATTGGCCTTCGTGGTCACCATCGTCCATGTCGGGTCCATGCCGCTGTCCATGCTGCGACCGCTCTTCGGCACGATCATGTCGATCGCCGCCTGCACTGTGCTGCCGCTGCTGGGGCCGCTCGTGTCGGGTGTGCCGTGGCCGTGGATGGTTCCGATGATGATCACTCAGATCGTCATCATCCTCATCATCGGCCTCCGCGCCCACTGGGGAGTGGCCCTGGCCGCACTGCTCGGCAGCATCGCAGGTTCGGCGGCCGCGGTGCTCATCACTCATCTGCTCGTCGCAGACACCCGTACTGACGGTGCCATCGTCAACATCCTCATCTACTCCTGCATCGCCGGAGGCGTCTACCTCGCCGCGGTCATCATCCAGCAATGGCAGCTCATCCGCTCCCAACTGGTCCAGGAGAAGGAGAACACCGCGGAGGAGCACTCCAAACGCGTGACCATCGAGGAGAAGGCCCGCATCGCCAGGGAACTCCACGACATCGTCGCCCACAGCATGTCGATCATCAACATCCAAGCCTCCAGCGCACCGTTCCGCCATGCCGGGATCGACTCAGAAGTGGCCAAAGAGTTCGAAGACATCTCCAGCTCCGCCCGCACAGCGCTGACCGAGATGCGCGGACTGCTCAGCGTCCTGCGCAACGATGAAGGCGGAGGCGAACTGGCGCCGCAGCCGAAGTTCTCCGAGATCGACCCGCTCATCGAGAAGGCCCGACAGGCCGGAGTGCAGGTCACCGTCGAACGCAGCGGCGAACCGATCGACCACCTCATGCGCGACAGCACCGGACTCGCCGGCTACCGCATCATCCAAGAAGCCCTGAGCAACGCGATCCGCCACGCCCGCAACTCTGCCATCGCCATTAGCATCCGCGGTGGCAACTCAGCCGTCTGGATCAGCGTAACCAATGACCACGGCGACGGTCCCGGCGAGGCCGCGAAACACGAGAAGCACAGCCGGCAGGGACTGATCGGCATGCGCGAACGGGCAGCCTCCGTCGGTGGGGAGATCCGCAGCGGAGCCACTGCCGACGGAGGCTTCGAAGTCGAAGCAGTGCTGCCGCTTTCGCCCCGCGAACGCTCGACCGACGACGGTGAACCGAGCGCCGACACACCGGTCACGGACACTTCGGCCACGGACAAGGAGACCCCATGATCAGGATCGTCATCGCCGATGACCAAGCGATGGTCCGCGCCGGCTTCGCCGCGCTGCTGAGCGCTCATGCAGATATCGAGGTCATCGGACAGGCCGAAGACGGTGCACACTGCGTCGAGCTCGTCGCCGACCTTGACCCCGATATCGTCCTCATGGACGTCCGAATGCCGCTGATGGACGGAATCGAAGCAACCCGCACGATCGTCGCCGCGAATGCCGAGCCCCGAATCATCATGCTCACCACCTTCGACATCGACGACTACGTCTTCGATGCCATCCGCGCCGGGGCCAGCGGTTTCCTCCTCAAGGATGCCCCGCCCAGTGAACTCGCCGAGGCGGTCCGCATCGTCGCCGGAGGCGAAGCGCTCCTGGCGCCGAGCGTGACGAAACGGGTCATCGAACACTTCGCCACCGGAGGACAGAAGCCCAACCGCACAGCGCTGCCCGAACTCACCGACCGAGAACGCGAGATCCTCATCCAAGTCGCCCGCGGAGCGTCCAACACGGAGATCGCGGCGAGTCTGCACATCGCAGTGCAGACCGTGAAGACCCACGTCTCCCGGATCCTATACAAACTCGATGCCCGAGATCGCGCCCAAGCAGTCATCGCCGCCTACGAATCAGGTCTCATCGTCCCCAACAGCTGAGTTCTGCACCTGTCCTCACCTCGGACCCCCTACCCGAGTAGGGGGTGAAGAACGGCTCCCAGGGGTGACGAAAAACGGCGCGGGCATCCATACGGTGGGAACCATGAACCCGTCTGACCTCATGACTTCCGAACCGTCTTCCCCAACTGCGACCGATCTGTCGACTCCGGCACCGGATCGGGCCACGCGGGCCGCAGTGCTCGAACGCAGGCGAGCGAAGAGGGGAACCGCCGAACAGGAATTCACCAGCGACTTCAGCGCGCTGATGGCGCAGGTCAAAGAAGCGGGCCTGCTGGCCAGACGGCCGGGCTGGAACACCCTGCGCTTCGTCCTCCTCGGACTCGGCTACGTCGCATCCTTCGCCATGCTCTTCCTCATCGGTGAGAGCTGGTGGCAGATGGCGACCGCAGTTGTCTTCGGTGCACTGTTCACCCAGACCGCCTATGTCGCCCATGACGCAGCACACCGGCAGATCTTCACCAGCGGAAAGGTGGGGGAGTGGGTGTCGACGATCATCGGCAACCTCTTCATCGGACTGAGCTACGGATGGTGGCTGAAGAAGCACAATGCGCTTCACCACGCCAATCCGAACAAGGCCGGAGTCGACGGAGACATCGCTCCCGGCGCCCTCGTCTTCACTCCTGAGGATGCACGTGAACGCACAGGTCTGGCCAAATGGTTCGCCGCACGTCAGGGCTGGTTCTTCCTGCCGCTGCTGACCCTGGCCGGCCTCCAGCTGCACGTCGAATCCGTCAAAGCCATCGTCCGGGGACAGTCGTCGATCAAACGCCGTTGGATCGAAGGCGTCTTCATCGGAATCCGCCTCATCGGGTTCCCCGCGCTCGCCATCTGGGCGGCAGGTCCTCTCATCGGCAGCGTCTTCTTCCTCGTCCAGCTCGCCGTCTTCGGCGTGCATATGGGCGGATCATTCGCCCCCAACCACAAAGGACAGCCGATCGTTCCCAAAGATGTGAAGATCGACTTCCTCCGCCGTCAGACGCTGATGTCACGCAATATCTCCGGCGGTCGCTTCATGGGATTCCTCATGGGCGGTCTGAACTATCAGATCGAACACCACCTGTTCCCCAGCATGCCGAGCGTCAACCTGCACCGGGTGCAGCCGATGGTCCGCGAATACTGCCGCCAGAAGGACATCACCTACACCGAGACGACTCTGCTCGAGTCCTACAAGATCATCATCGCCTACCTCAACCGGGTGGGCCTCGGCGAAGCAGACCCCTTCGACTGCCCCGTCACCGCGCAGTTCCGGTCGCGCTGACCGGCGGGCCTTATTCGGTTCGCACCGAGGGGCCGTCGGGGGAAACTCAGGTGAGGTGATCGTGGTCGCCGGAGACCCATTCGGCATAGCGTTCTGCTGAGGTCTGCACTGCAGAGTGTGCCCCGGAACCGATCGACTGACCGAAGTTGCCGTACATGCGGTCGAAGTCGAGATCGATCACCGAAGCGGCGATGCGCCTGACGACCGTGGCCGACAACGGCAGATAGTTCGGGAAGCTGCGCATGAACGTCACCCACCCCGATCGCGCCACCGGACCGATCGAATCGCCGCTGAGCATGACCCCGGCGCCGTCGGCGCCCGTCCAGACTGCCACCGCACTGCCGGGGAAATGACCTCCCGTCCTCCGGAGCCTCACCCCCGGCACCGGCTCCGCCTCGTGGAAATAGGGGCAGACGGCCCGGCCGGTCCGCTGCACCCATTCGAGGTCGGCCCGGCACACGAAGACGGGAGCTCCATCGAATGCGGCACTCCATTCCAACTGGGTGCCGAACATGTGCGGGTGGCTGGCGGCGATCGCCGCAACTCCGCCGAGGTCCCGGACCGCCGCGACCGCCTCGGCGTCGATATAGGCGGGAACATCGAAGAGCACATTGCCGGAATCGGTGCACACGAGATAGCAGGTCTGCCCGATCCCGAGCTTCGGTTCGACGCGGATGGCGAAGAGACCGGGTTCCCTCTCCGTGGTGGCGATGCGGTGGCCCTCGGATTCGAGGCCTGCCCGAGTCGTCCACTGTTGGCCGGAGGCAGGAACCCATTGCCGATCGTCCTCGCAGATCGGACACAGCTGTGGTGGAGGCGTCGTCGTCTCCACCCCGCAGGTGCGGCAGATCGTCACATCGGAAAATGCCACCATGTCATCCTCTCGGTTCCACAGAGGAAACCACAGACTCCCACCGAGCCTAGTCCTCACATGAAGTGAAGACCAGGATCGATGGGAGTCCAACGACGCGGCAGCTTGTCAGTGGGCGGCCGTGTGCGCCTTCCTGTGGGCGAGGACGTGGCCGACGAGGATGAGCGCGATGCCGACGACGAGCCAAGCGCTGAGCACCCACCACTGGAGAGCCGACGGCGCGTCAGGGAAGTAGGAGAGATCGCGCAGCAGCGTGCCCGCCGCTCCGGGCACGAAGAACTGACCGATATCGCCCCAGGAGCCGGCGAGGAACTCCTTCGGCTGATTGAGCGAGGCGATCGGATTGCCGATGAGCATGGTGAGCACTGCACCGAACGCGATGCCGGCAGGTCCGATGAGGGAGACGAAGCCGTTGATCAGGCCGACCGTGGTCGCGATCGACAAGCCGATCGCCAGGGCATTGATCGCGAAGTTCCCCTGCAGGATCCCGAACCAGGTCTGCATGATCAGGGCCAGCGCCAGTCCTCCGACGACTCCGTAGACGATGGTGCCGACCAGGCGCATCCGCCGTGAACGGATGCCCATGCTGGTGAGCACACCGCCGACGATGCCGCCAAGGGTCAACGGCAGACCCGCGATGGCCAGTCCCGCACCGGAGGGATCGTCGTCGGAGAGCGGCACGACGTCGGTGATCTTCACCTGCGGAACCTCCGTCGCCGAGGCGGCCGGATCGGCGCCGTCTCCGGCCGGGTTGCCCTGCGGCGGGGCCTGACCGGAGGCAGCGGCCTCGAGAGCCTTCTGCATCTGCTCCTGCATCTTCTTCGTGCCTTCCTGGAGGCCCGAGATCGCCTGTTGGTCGATGTTGTGCTGCATCTGGGTGCCGATTCCGCTGAGCTGCTGCGCGACAGCAGGGGAGGCGGCCTTGGCGATGAGGATCTCCGGTTCGTCCTCGAGGACGAAGGCGCCGTAGACCTCTCGCTGTTCGATGAGGTTCACCGCCTCGGCGCGTGAGTCGACGGTCCTGAGATCGAGCATGCCGTCCGGGGCGTTCTCAGCGATCTGGTCGATCTGCTCTTCGTCTCCGACCGCTGCGATCGGCAGGTCTTTGGGGTCCGAGGTCACGGTCGGCCAGCTGAAGGCGAGCATGACGAGGCTGACGACGGCGGCGGCGAGGACGGCGACGAGGATCGCGCGTCCGAACTGTGGGGGAGCGGCCTGCGCCGCCTTCTCCGGTGTCTCGCTCACCGCCGAGCGGTCGGCCTTGTCTTCTCTGCTGAGTATCTGGGTTGGCATGTCTGTCCAATCATCGAAAACGAATACTCGTTCATTATGAATCCATCCGCTAGGATATATCAAGAATGGTCATTCGTTTTTTGGGGGAGATGTGCCGAAGGTCACCGAGGAGCACAGGAGTGCGATGCGTGCCAGGATTCAGGATGCGGCGCTGGCCTGTTTCGCGCGCAGTGGGTTCGCCGGTGCGTCGATGGCCGACATCGTCAAGGAAGCGGGGCTGTCGGCCGGAGCGGTCTATGTCTACTATGCGTCGAAGGCCGACCTGATGATCGACGTCGCCCGCCGGGTGATGGAGCCGCGCATGGCGGTGCTCGAGGCGGCCAAGTCCGGAAGTGAGGTGACAGCTCCTGCCGAGGTGTTCGTCGAGCTCATCGATTCCCTGCTCATCGACAATCCGTTCGCCTCGGTCATGGTTCAGGTCTGGGGAGAGTCTTCCTACGACAAGGAGTTCGCGAGTTTCGCCGGTGGGGTCTTCGAGACGCTCATCGAAGAATTCACCGTTTATCTTGCTGCCTATCTGCAGGATCAGCGGGGAGCGGACGCTGAAGGCGCGCGGGCTCGTGCCGCGGCAATGGTGCCCGGGCTGCTGGCAATGATCCAGGGGGCCGTCGTCCAGTCGACCGTCTTCGGCGAATCCTCCCGGCTGCGGGTCCGGGCCGGAATCGAAGCAGTGATCTCCAGCGTCGATTTCTGAGTTCGTCGGCTGCTCATACGGAATCGCCGTCGTCATCGACCGAGTGGACGCGGTCTTCGCGCATGCTCACCGTTTCGACGCCGCTCAGTTCCATGAGCGGGGCGACGAGCAGGTGCAGAGGCCGCTTTCCGTCGAACCTCACATCGACCTGCACCATCCGCGTCTCGTCGGGGGACTCGAAGCGGCGCGAATCGACGATGGTATTCGCAAAACCCATTCGGCCGGCCAGAGCGAGGATCTCGCGGAGGACACCGGCCCCGTCGTGGTAGGTGATGCGCAGGAGTTTGCGATGGTCGCTGTTGGGGATCTTGCGGATGAGAGGCGCGATGACGAACAGCGTGAACAGGTGCAGAGCAGTGAGCATGGCGGCCAAGGGCAGCATTCCCGCACCGCAGGCCATTCCGACGGCCGCGGTGACCCAGATCGTTGCGGCGGTGGTGAGTCCGCGGACCATGTTGCGTCCTTTGAAGATGACTCCGGCGCCGAGGAAGCCGATTCCGGAGACGATCTGCGCGGAGATTCGTGAAGGGTCGAGGCGGACGTCGTTCTCGAGCACTCCGGCGAATCCATACGCGGAGATCAGAGTGAAAGCGCAGGTGCCGATGCCCACGAGCACGTGGGTGCGGTACCCGGCGGCCTTCTGCCTGAACTGCCGCTCGAAGCCGATGAGGGAGCACAGGACGAAGCTGGCCAGCAGCAGGCCGGCTTCCAACAGGCCGGTGCTGCTCATGATGTTCTCAATCGACGCGGAGTTGACCATAGTGCCTTCACCATAGCCCCACCCCCAACGAACAACCCCCAATTACTACCTGACGGCGGCCCAGCAACCTCGCGCGAGGTTGCTGGGCCGCCGTCAGGTAGCAGGTCAGACTGTGGAGGGGATTGACTCCTCGTGAGGTCTGCGGCTGCGGGCCTGACCGTCGCCGGCTGTCGGGGCTCGGCGATCCGACTCCTGCGCGTCGGTGCCGTCGTCGACGATGGAGCCTTGAACGGTCTGGTACGACTCCTGGCCGGGCGCGGAGTCCTGATCGGCCGCCTCGGCGTCGGACTTCGCATGATCCGGGGACATGCCCAACGCCAATGCCTGCTTCCGCTGTTCCTTGGCGATCTCTCGCTCGCGTTCGAGGTGGAGATTGCCGAAATCATGGGCCGTGCGCGGCGGTTTGATGCCATCGATGAGGAAGACGAGAGCCAGCGACACCAGTCCCCACAGGCCGAGGACCTGCAGATGTTCGGTCACGACATCGCCGTCGAAATACAGGATCGAGCGGATGGTCTCGACCGAGGCGGCCATCGGCAGAAAATCGTGCAATGTGGCGAAGAACTTCGGCACCATATACTGCGAGAGGGCTCCGTTCGACGACGGCACGCCGGCGAACATGAGCGTGCCGATGACCGGGATGATCGCGAACATGCCCAAGAGCCTTTCGAAGACCATGGCGAACATGGAGATGCAGGCGATGGCGATGATGCCGGCACCCCACAGCGCCGCGAAATGCCCGTCGACGGCTCCTGTGATCGGACCGGCGATGGTCGCGACGATCAGCGACATAAACGGTGCGTAGACGACGATGATCGGCAGCATCCGCTTCAGCGGCCTGGTCCACGGGTTGGCGTTAGCGGCAACGATGACGACCATGAAGCCGGCGAGGATCCATCCCATCGCCACGTACATCACAACCACGCCGTTCTTGTCCCGATCGGGCAAGGGCTTCAGGTCGTCGACCGTGAGATCGGAGTCCTGCGCCTGAGCCACCTGTTCGAAGACCTGTACGGCCACACGGTAGGAAGCGTTGTTGCCGGCCTGGTTGGCCAAGAGCTCGAAATCCGGATTCTTCTCGCTGGGTAGGACGAGCGCGGCGACCTCATCGCGGTTCTCCACGAGCCGACGGGCTTCGCCCTTGTCATCGAGCGCGGTGAACTCGAACTTTCCGTCCATCTGCTCATCGAGCTGCTTGATCGTGTCTTCGGCCTGTTCGACCGAGGACCCGACGACCGCGACCGGCATGTCCTTCGGCGTCGGCGAATGCATCGCTCCGAGCATGAACGTGATCATCATGGTCACCATCGCCAGCGGGAAGAGGGTGAGCGAGATGTAGCGCATGAGCTTCGTATCCGGCCTCCGGCCGCCGTGGATCGCTGCCACATTGACATCCAGCGGCACAGGGTGTTCATTGCGCTTGGCGTAGAAGTGGTCGTAGACCTTCGTCAGCAGCAGACCGGCCACCGCGCCGAGGGCGAGGACGAACAGGTGTCCGGTGACTCCGTTGCCGTCGAAGTAGAGCACGGAGCGCAGGGACTCGCCGATCGCCGGCATCGGCAGGAACTCGTGGGTGAAGCGGAAGAACTTCGGCATGCTGTACACCGGCATCGCCATATTCGACGACGGCATGCCGAGGACCATGAGGAAGAGGATCCCGAGAATCACACCCAGTGCCCCGACGAGGCGGGTGATGAAGAGCTGGACGGAGGAGATGGCGAAAACGCCCAGCCAGGCGATGCCGAGGACGGCCGCCGTGTCCTTGACATCGACGACATCGAGGATCGGGCAGGCCACGGTCCACACGAGGCCGGCGATGGCAGCCGACCACCCGGCGAGGATCGGCACGATGCGTTTGAACTTCAGCAGTTCAGGCGAATTCGACCGCAGAACGCTGAAGGGCATGTAGCCGGCCATGACGATGGAAGTCATGAGGAACATCGCCGCCATCCCGGACGGATCGTTGTCCGGCAACGGGACGATGTCGTCGGTGTTGACCGTGAACCCGTCTTCAGCGAGCGCGGGACGCACGAGCTGCTCGACGGTGGTCGACTGTTGGACCCCGGCTCCGCTGGCGGTGACGACCGTAGCGGTATCGCCCTTGACGATGATCGCCGCCGAGGCCTCCCTGTCATAGACGTCCTGGCGGGCGTCGTAGACATCATCGGTCGTCTCGATATCGAAGGCGTCGGGTTCGGCGCCGTTGATCGCAAATGCCACATCATCGGCCCTGTCCGATGACCCGGCCACCACGATGGGCATGTCGTTGGCTTCAGGGGAGTGCATCGTCCCCAGGTAGCTCGTGATCATCATGCCCACGAAGATGAGCGGCATGACGAAGATCGCAACGGTGCGGCCGATGAACTCGGCCTTCGCGCGTTTGGCCGCTGCTTGGTCCTCGGTGGTCACAGTCGAGCCGGCCTCGGAGTCGGAAGCCGGGTGCGATGTCGGGTGCTCGGACTCGAGGGCCTCTTTTCTCGTTCGCGGTTGGCTATCGGACATTGTCGTCCCCTTCAAGGATCGGAAATCGTGTGATCCCCGTCGACCACTGTGAACTTCGCCAGTTTAAGACACGTGACTTAAAAGTGAAAAATCGAGAACTTGTGAATTCGAGCGCGAATGGAAAGATGAGGGGATGACCATCCAGAGTGACCGGGCGCGGGATGCCCTGCTCGACGCCGCCGAAGAGCTGTTCGCGCGTAATGGGATCGATGCGGTATCGAACAGGCGCATCGTCGAACACGCGGGGGCTGCGAATCACTCGGCGATCGCTTACCATTTCGGCGGCCGTGAGGGGCTGCTGCGCGCACTCGTCGTGCGCCACCATGACGAAATGGCTCGGCGCAGGCGTGAGCTGACGGAGCAGCTGGGTGAGACACCGAACATCCACGAGCTCGTCACGACTCGTCTGCGCCCGCTCATCGAGCTGCTCGACAGCCTTCCGAAGCCGAGCTGGCGGGCGCAGTTCATGTCTCAGATCTCGGCTGTCCCCTCCGCCGTCGAGGTGGCCAAAGAGGTGATCGGGGACGCGGACCTGCCCGATGATCTGCGATTCATCAACGGAGCGGTCGACGGGATCCCCGAAGGGGTTCTGCGCGGTCGCGCCTATCTGCTGGGGAGCATGGTCGTCGGCGTCTGCGCCGACCAGGAGGCGAAGATGAATGAAGACGCCAATAAGGGCAACTGGGAGCAGGTCGGCCGCTTCCTCATCGATGCGGCGGCGGGAATGCTCGGTGCACCGGTGACCGACCCGGACGGCGCGGTGCGCTACCCGAGCGTTCCCCTGCTCTGATCAGCAGACAGCTTCGCCCGGACCTCTTGCTATTACTACCTGACGGCGGCCCAGCAACCTCGCGCGAGGTTGCTGGGCCGCCGTCAGGTAGCAATAACAGGTGTTTTGGTCAGTTGCAGCCGTCGGGGCCGCAGACCGCGCCGTCGGCGAAGACCTCGGCCGCGTCCTTGTCCGCTGACTGCGGAGTGCCGCCGAGCACCGTGAGCTTCTGCCCTTCGTCCCAGGCCGTCTCGAGTGCCTGAGAGAAGACCTCCGCCGGTTGGGCTCCGGAGATCCCGTACTTGCGGTCGATGACGAAGAACGGGACTCCATTGGCGCCGAGCGCGCGGGCCTCACTGATATCGGCCCGCACCTCGTCCGAGAACTCATCGGTTGCGAGGATCCGGCGGACCTCGTCGGGATCGAGGCCGATCTCACGTCCCACCTCGGCGAGGTAGTCGACGTCACCGATGTCGCGACCCTTCTCGAAGTGGCCCGAGAGCAGCATCTCCTTGGCCTCGGACATGAGTCCGTGGGTCTTGGCGAAGTGGAGGAAGCGGTGGGCGGTGAAGCTGTTGGCCACGACGATCGAGTCGAAGTCGTAGTTCAGGCCGACTCCGGCAGCCTGCTCTGTGGCATGGTCGAACATGTGCCGCACCTGAGCGGCGGGCATGCCCTTCATCTGACTGAGGTATTCGGTCTCGGTGCCGTCGAAGTGATCGGGCAGGCTCGGATCGAGCTGGAAACTGCGCCATTGGACGTCGACGTCGTCCCTGTGAGCGAAGCCGTCGAGGGCATCCTCGAAGCGACGTTTTCCGATATAGCACCAGGGGCAGGCGATGTCCGACCAGATCTCAATCTTCATATCTTTGCCAACCGTGTCCATCTCATGGTTATTCCGCAGGTCCGGCTCAGAACAGAGCCTGCTGCGATGGGGCGGTGAGCTGCTGCGTCGGAGCCGCTGGCACGCCCACCGTCTGCCGGTTTCGGCTCGACTCTGGGCGACCGCGCATCCGCGAGGTCGCAGGGTAGTCGTCATCGCTGCGTCCGCGCAGGTCATATCGGTCGATAAGGGGGTTGATGCGCTCACCGAGCCACCGCCGATACTCCTTCGATGCGTAGGATGAGCCGGCGTACATCCTGCGATAGCGGGGGAGCAGCTCGGGGCGGTTGTGTTCGAGCCATTCGAAGAACCATTCGCGGGCGCCGGGGCGCAGGTGCAGCGCCCCGTAGACGACTCGCGCGGCTCCGGCGTCCTTGATCGCCCGTAGAGCGGATTCGAGGTGGTCACGGGAGTCGGTGAGCTTCGGCATGATCGGCATCATGAAAACGGTGACATCGAACCCGAGTTCTGCGGCCGCGCGCACGGTGGCCAGCCTGGCCTTCGCCGTCGGCGTGCCGGGTTCGAGGCTCTGCTGCAGAGCGTCGTCGTGAACGGCGATCGACATGCTGATCTCAACAGGAGCGTCTTCGGCGACGCGGGCCAGCAGAGGCAGATCCCGTCGCAGCAGCGTGCCCTTGGTCAGAACCGACATCGGAGTCGACTGTTCGGCCAGTGCGCTGATGATGCCCGGCATGAGGGAGTAGCGGCCTTCGGCGCGCTGATAGGGGTCGGTGTTCGTGCCGAGTGCGACATGGTCTCGCTTCCATGTCGGACGCGCCACCTCGGCGGCGAGGACATCGGCGATATTGATCTTGACGACGACCTGGCGATCGAAGTCGGTCCCGGAATCGAGATCGAGGTAACGGTGAGTGTTCCTGGCGAAGCAGTACACGCAGGCGTGTGAGCAGCCGCGGTAGGGGTTGACGGTCCAGGAGAAGGGCATCGAGCTGGACTGGGGAACCCTGTTCAGCGCCGACTTCGCCAGCACCTCGTGGAAGGTGATTCCTGAGAATTCCGGCGTCTGCACCGACCGGACCAGTCCCTTCGTCCCGAAGAGGACAGGTGTGCTGGGGTCGGTGCTGGCGCTCGCTTCGTTCCACCGCATGACATCATTCGAACACGAGTTCGAATGTGAGTCAAGGGTGGGGCGTGACACTTAGGCGAGGTCAGGAAACGCGCAGTCCCTTGAACTCGCTGCGGTGGAAGACCAGGGCCTCGGGTCCGTCGTCATTGCGAGTGCCGAGGATCTCGAGCAGGGCCACGGTGTGGTCGCCGGCCGCGACCTCATCGTAGAGCCGGGTCCAGAGGAACGCTGAGCTGCCGGGGATCGTCAGTGCGCCTCCGGCAGTGACCTCAGGGCTGACGCCGGTGAATCGTCGACTGCGATCCTTCGCCGCCAACTGCCTGGCCAGGTGCTCCTGGTCAGTGCCCAGCAGTGAGATCCCCAGCTCGGGAGCTCGACGCAGGGTGGGCCAGGTGGTCGATGTGTTCTGGACGGCGACGCTGACCAAGGGTGGGTCGAGGGAGACGCCGACGGTGAGGGTGGAGGCGACGAGACCCAGGGGCGCCGCATCGATTTCGGCGCCGATGAACGCTACTCCCTGGGGGAAATGGGAGAAGGCCTCGCGGAGAGCCTCGGGTGTTGCGGGGGTCACCGGGGCCGGTGACTGTGCGGTGCGGTCTGCCAAGAGTGTCATTCCTTCACCTCTGCGTTCGTGTGGTCGTCGGTGTCTCAGATGCCAGCTGATGCGATGACGCTCGCTGTTCCGTTGAGCAATCCAAGAGTATGGGTTCGTCTGTCGGGGTCGTTGAGGTCGATCATTGCAAAGCGGAGGCGCCGGTGTCGTGGCCGAGGTCATATGAAGACGACTTATGACCGCATATGACGCTGAGAGTCGGGGCGTGACGGAAGCGTGCGGTCGGTGACGGGGTTCGGGCATAGATTGCTCAGCGAATCATGCGCTCGTCAGGCAGCGAGCCGCCCGAACCCCGCCGCAGAGGAGAGCCCTATGACGCAGACGCCGGCCACCGCACCGAGCACCCAGGACCCGCCGCAGCGGCTCCTGTCCGGAAAGAAGCGGGTGCTGGCCTCGGCCTTCGCCGGGACGACGATCGAGTGGTACGACTTCTACCTCTACGGCACCGCCGCGGCCCTGATCTTCAACGTCCAGTTCTTCCCCTCCGACAGTGAGCTCGGCAGCCGACTCGCGTCCTTCGCTACTCTCGCCGTCGGATTCTTCGCTCGGCCCTTGGGCGGAATCGTCGCCGGCCACCTCGGCGACCGTGTCGGTCGCAAGGCTCTGCTCGTCGTCTCCCTTCTGTCCATGGGGACGGCGTCGACGCTCATCGGCCTGGTCCCGAACTTCGACGCCATCGGCTGGTGGGCCGCTGTCTCCCTCGTCGTTCTGCGTATCGTCCAAGGCTTGTCGGCAGGTGCCGAATGGGGCGGATCGGCTCTGCTGTCCGTCGAACATGCACCCGCCCGCAAACGCGGTCTCTTCGGATCCTTCACCCAGATCGGATCTGCGGCGGGAATGCTGTTGGCCACCAGCTCCTTCTTCCTCGTCCAGAACCTGATGAGTGATGAAGCGTTCGAGGCCTTCGGCTGGCGCATCCCCTTCCTCGCCTCCGCGCTGCTCGTGGCACTGGGACTGTGGATCCGCCTCGGCGTCTCCGATGCGCCCGAGTTCCAGGAGCTCAAGGATTCCGGAAAGGTCGCCAAAGCACCGCTGCGGGAGGTGCTGACCGCTCATCCGCGGGTCCTGCTCGTCACCATCGGACTGCGCCTGGCACAGAACAGCGTCTTCTACCTCATCACCGTCTACATGCTCAGCTACCTGGCGGAGAATCGCGGCGATTCGACCTCGGGAGTCACAGCCGTCATGATCGCCTCGGCGGTCGGACTGGTGACCGGACCGGCTTGGGGGTGGGCCTCGGACCGGATCGGTCGCAAGCCCGTGACGATCTTCGGACTCATCGGCATCGCAGTATTCGGCTGGTTCTTCTTCGCCTTCCTCGACGCAGGTCCGCTGGGACTGCTGCCCCTGGTCGTCATCCTCGGCATGAATCTCGCCCACGATGCCGTCTATGGTCCCCAGGCGGCCTGGTTCGCCGAACAGTTCCCCATCGAAGTCCGCTACTCGGGTGTGAACATGGGCTACCAGCTGGGCACCGTCATCGGCGGCGGAATCATGCCGATGGTCGCGGCCCTGCTCTACGTCGCCGGCGGCCACTCGCCGTGGCTCATCTGCGGCTACCTCACCCTGCTGTGCGTCCTCTCGCTCATCGCCGCCATCGGCGCCAAAGATCCTGCCCGAGCGCTCGCGCGCACCGCGGCCTGAACGCACCCGCCGATACGTCGGCCCGCACCCATCGCACCACCATGATTAGGAGACTCTTATGACGAAACCGATTCTGCTCAACGCCTTCGACATGATGACCCCGGTCCACCAGTCACCCGGACTATGGCGCCACCCGGAATCGAGAGTCGACGAATTCACCCAACTGTCCTTCTGGACGGACCTGGCCAAGACCCTCGAGGACGGCGGATTCTCCTCCCTCTTCCTCGCCGACATCCTCGGCGTCTATGACGTGTACGGCGGCAACGCGGATGTCACGAACCGTGGGGGAGTGCAGTTCCCACTGCTCGACCCCCTCGTCGCCGTCCCCGCCATGGCCGCAGCCACGACGACGCTGGGATTCGGCGTGACCGCCTCGGTGACCTATGAGAAGCCCTACCTGCTCGCCCGCACCCTGACCACCCTCGATCACTTCACGAACGGACGTGTGGCCTGGAACATCGTCACCAGCTATGTCGACTCCGCTGCCCGCAACCTCGGGCTCAAGGGCCAGATCCCGCACGATGAGCGCTACGACCGGGCCGATGAGTTCATGGAGGTCATGTACAAGCTGTTCGAGGGCTCGATCACTCCGGACGCACTCAAAGCCGATGCCGACGCCAACGTCTTCGTCGACCCGAACGAGGTCCACGACATCGGCCACGACGGCAAGTTCTTCACCGTCCCCGGTCAGGCGCTCGCCGTCCCCGGACCGCAGGGCACCCCGCTGCTCTTCCAGGCCGGCGCATCCAAACGCGGCCAGGAATTCGCGCTCGACCACGCCGAGGCGATCTTCTTCTCCGGACCGACCCCGGAGATCCTGCGCAGCTGGGTCGACAAGGTCCGTGACGGACTCGAAGAGCGCGGACGCGCCCGTGACGCGGTGAAGATCTTCGCTCTGGCCACCGTCATCGTCGACGACACTGACGAAGCCGCCGAGGCTCGCCTGGCCGACTATCGCCGCTACGTCGACACCGAATCCGCGCTGTCCCTGTTCGGCGGATGGACCGGAGTCGACCTCTCGGGAGCTGACCCCGAAGACACCCTCGAATACGTCTCGACCGAAGCCAACCAATCCGCGCTCGCCTCCTTCACCACCATGGCCGGAGACAAACCCTGGACGATTCGGGACCTCGCGGAGTTCGTCGCCCTCGGCGGACGCGGACCGGTCATCACTGGATCGCCGGAGACCATCGTCGACGAGTTCGAACGGTGGATGACCGAAGCCGATATCGACGGATTCAACATCGCCGCGGCCGTGCGCCCGGCCGATGCCGAACGCTTCACGAAGTACGTCTCGCCCGAACTGCGCCGCCGCGGACTCCTGCCCGAACCGACCGCAGGTGCCACGGTGCGCGAGCAGCTCACCGGGGCCGGCCCCCGCCTGGCCGAGGACCACACGGGTGCCCGGTTCCGCCTCGGCGAGGGTGCCCGCGTCTGATCACACGGGGTCCGACGAATCGTGGAACGGCCGTGGGGCATAATGGTCTGCGGCCGTTTTCCGATCCGTGAACCGAACTGAGACCGCGAATGAGTGCATCGACTCCGCTGACCACCACTGATGATTCGGGCGATCGCGGATACCGGCGCAGAGCTCTCGCCGCCGCGGCTGTCGGCTACGGACTCGACGGCTTCGACCTCCTCATTCTCAGCTTCGCCCTATCGGGCATCATCGCCTCATTCGGGCTCAGCGACATCGCAGCCGGGTCCCTGTCGACGATCACTCTGCTCGGTGCCGTGGTCGGCGGAATCGTCTTCGGTGCCCTCGCTGACCGTCACGGCCGGGTACGGGTGCTCACCTGGACGGTCCTCATCTTCGCGGTGTTCACCGGACTGTCGGCGCTGGCACAGGGGTATTGGGATCTCGCGGCCTACCGGTTCATCGCCGGAATCGGAATCGGCGGTGAGTTCGGCATCGGCATGGCCCTGGCCGCCGAGGCGGTGCGTGCCGACCAGCGAGCGCGGGCCACATCATGGGTGGGAGTGGGTTTCCAGCTCGGCGTATTCGCCGCAGCCGTCGTCTCGGCTCCCGTCATCGCCCTGTGGGGTTGGCGGGCACTGTTCGTCATCGGACTCGTTCCCGCTGTCTTCGCTTTCGTCATCCGTCGCGGAGTCGAGGAGCCGGAGACCTTCGTCCGGGCCCGGGAACACGAGGAGACGGAGGCCGAAGTCGCCCGTGGGAACCTCGATACGGACGGAGTGCCGACCTCCTTCGGTGCGAAGATCGCCGCGCTGTTCAAGGATCGGGACACGGTGAAGATCACCCTGGCCCTGACGATTCTCACCAGCGTGCAGAACTTCGGCTACTTCGGCATCATCACCTGGCTGCCGAACTACCTGTCCGAGCAGATGGATCTGGGAGTCACCAAGGGTTCGCTGTGGACAGCGGTGACGGTCATGGGAATGCTCGCCGGGATCCTCATCTTCGGCCAGGTCGCCGACCGCCTCGGTCGACGTCCTGCCTTCTGGATCTTCCAGGCCGGAGCCATCGTCACCATCCTCGCCTACAGCCAGCTCACCGATCCGAGTGCTCTGCTGGCCGGCGGATTCTTCATGGGCGCCTTCGCCAACGGAATGCTGGGAGGCCATGGGGCGCTGCTTGCCGAGCTCTATCCCACGGCGATCAGGGCGACGGCGCAGAACGTCATCTTCAACATCGGCCGTGCCATCGGGGGGCTGGCACCGGTCGTCATCGCCCTTCTTGCGGGGCATCTCGGCTTCGGCTTCGCTCTGGCGCTGCTGCCGATCATCTACCTCATCCAATTCCTCGCTATGTTCCTCATTCCGGAGCGCCGCGGCCACCGCCTCGACTGAGCTGTGAGTCCGGTTGCAGCGTTTCCGGGTGCGCTGTGCCTGCACCGGCGTTCGTGACGAACTGTGACGGCAGGTGACAGCGCGCGGCCGCCGCGACACCATACTTGTCGACTGTGACTTCGACAGATCCCGCCGCGAACGCGGCACAGACACCCTCCGCGGCCGCTCAGAACAGGCAGGCCGGAACGCAGACTCCGCGCATCGTCTCCTCGGCGGCCGATATCCATTCGATCCTCGCTGAATTCGGCTCTCAGGGGACGAAGACGACGGCGGTGATCATCCTCGCGCTCGGCGGGATCTTCATGGACGCCTACGACTTCTCGTCCCTGGCCTTCGGCATCACCGCCATCCAGGAGCAGTTCGGCCTCAACGGCTTCATGACCGGACTCGTCAACGCCTCGATCATGGTCGGTGCCGTCATCGGCGCTCTCTTCGGCGGATACCTCGTCGACCGGTTCGGGCGGTACCGACTCTTCATGGCCGATATGGTCTTCTTCGTCGTCGCAGCCATCGGCTGCGCCGTGGCACCGAACGAATGGGTCCTCATCGCCTTCCGCTTCGTCATGGGCATCGGCGTCGGTCTCGACCTGCCGGTGGCGATGGCCTTCCTCGCCGAATTCTCCAAGCTCAAAGGCAAGGGGAACCGCTCGCAGCGGGTCAACGCCTGGTCGCCGGCCTGGTACTTCGCCACCGGTATGGGCTACGTCATCGTGCTCATCATCTTCATCACCCTGCCCTACGACCAACATGCCATTCTGTGGCGCATCGTCGTCGGCTTCGGTGCCGTGCCCGCCCTCATCGTCCTCCTCGTTCGTCGCCGCTACCTTGCCGAATCACCCGAATGGCTGGCCAACCAGGGCGATCTGCGCGGCGCCGTCGAAGTCATGCGCAGCCATCACAACCTCAATGTCGAACTCGCTCCCGAGGGGGAACGCGAGACCGCGAACGCCTCGGACAGTTCGGCCAAGGGCGGACGGTGGGCCGGGTTCGCCGAACTCTTCTCCCCGCGCTACCGGGTCCGTACGATCGTCGCTCTCTGCGTCTCCGTGTTCTCGACGTTCGGCTACAACGCCGTCGCCTACGGCACCCCGCTCATCATCACCACGCTCTTCCACCAGACTCCGCTGATCACGATCATCGCCTCACTGGTCATCAATCTGGGCTTCGGCACGCTCGGGGGACTCCTGGGCATGAGCATCGTCAACCGCTTCGGGACCCGGAGGATCACCCTGTTCGGATTCGTGATCCAAGCCCTGGCGCTGGGAACGCTGGCGATCGTGGGCATCCCGAACGGGGCTCTCGTCCTCGTCGCGGTAGCCATGCTCGCTGCGTTCGTCTTCGCTCAAGCCGGGGGACCGGGAGCGAACCTCATGAACTATGCGACCCTGTCGTATCCGACCCGTCTGCGCGGAATCGGCATCGGTTTCAACCAGTCGGTCCTGCGTGCCTTCTCGATCGTCTCACTCATCATGTTCCCGATCCTTGCGGCCTCGCTGGGCACCGGTGTGTTCTGGATCGTCGCCTGCGCACCGTTGGCGGGTGCGATCGCCGTCGGCATCGTCGCCTGGGATCCGACGGCCAAGGACGTCGAGCACGAAGACTGAGGCCCGCGACCGGCGGTGACTGCCCAGAGCAGTGCACTTCAGATGGGACGTGCCCGAGCGGCCATGACCAGCGGGAACGGTCACATTGAGAATGAATGGTATGCCATCGAGTGAAATGCTCGTTCGGCCGTTCCCCGGCCGCGTCCCCGAGTGACCCGGATGCGGTTGCGAGTCGCATATGTAAGGCTGCAGCGAAATCGCCCGGCCTGACTCATTGCCAGTGGGGTGTGAGCTGGGTTACTCTGAATCGGTCAGATGAACGGTGTCACAGAGCTGTGTTTACTTTTTTGGTATCCCAGTTTGGACGCTGACCGGATCCAAGGAGTGGACTGCATGAGGAAGACCGAATCGGCGGAGGCACCAGTGCCCACACGCCTGGGGCCCAGCCCCGAACAGTTGGCGGCTCATCGCATCAGTCCGCGCTTCTACAACGCCGATCTCGCCCCATCCCGCAAGGAGGGGCGCAGTTGGACGGCCTACAGCGTCTTCACCCTGTGGGCCAACGATGTGCACTCTCTGGGCAACTACGGCTTCGCACTTGGACTCTTCGCACTCGGCCTCGGGGCCTGGCAGATCCTCGTCGCCCTCCTCGTCGGTGCAGCCCTGCTGTTCTTCCTGCTCACCCTCTCCGGTTTCATGGGCTACAAGACAGGCGTGCCCTATCCCGTGATGAGCCGGATCTCCTTCGGCATCCACGGGGCCCAGCTGGCCGCCTCGGTGCGGGGCATCGTCGCCATCGCCTGGTTCGGCATCCAGACCTACCTGGCCTCGAGCGTCCTCAACGTCATGCTGCTGACGATGTTCCCCGGACTGCAGTCATGGGCCGATGCCGAATTCCTCGGACTCTCCGGGCTCGGCTGGTTCTCCTTCACCCTGCTGTGGGTCATCCAAGTCATCATCGTCAGCTACGGGATGGAGATGATCCGCCGCTACGAAGCCATCGCCGGACCGATCATCCTCGTGACCTTCCTCGCCCTGGCCGTCTGGATGCTCATCCGCGTCGACTTCTCCATCGCGTGGTCGACCGACGAGGCGCTCAGCGGCTGGGAGATGTGGGCGCACATCTTCGGCGGAGGCGCATTGTGGGTGTCCATCTACGGCACCTTCGTGCTCAACTTCTCCGACTTCACGAGGGCCGCGAAGAAGCGCGGCTCGATCGTCGTCGGCAACTTCTGGGGCATCCCGGTGAACATGCTCGTCTTCGGGCTCGTCGTCATCTCGCTGGCCGGCGCACAGTACAAGATCGACGGCACCGTCATCACCTCACCGGCCGATATCGTCCAGTCGATCGGCAGCCCGGTCCTGCTCGTGCTGGCGTCCCTGTCGCTGCTCCTGCTCACCGTCGCAGTCAACCTCATGGCGAACTTCGTCGCCCCGACCTATGCGCTGACGAACCTGTTCCCGCGCCACCTGAACTTCCGCAGCGCCGCCATCATCTCAGCCGTCATCGGCTTCGTCATCCTGCCCTGGAATCTGTATGACTCACCGGTGGTCATCGTCTACTTCCTCGGCGGACTCGGTGCCCTGCTCGGACCTCTGTTCGGTGTGATCATGGTCGACTACTGGGTGGTGCGCAGAACGAAGGTCAATGTGCCTCAGCTCTACACCGAAGCCGGCGACGGTGAGTACTTCTACCACCGCGGAGTCAACTGGCGAGCCATCGGAGCCTTCATCCCCGCCTCGGCGATCTCACTGGTCTTCGCACTCGTCCCCGCGTTCTCCGGCATCTCCGAGTTCTCCTGGTTCTCCGGGGCCGCGATCGCCGCGCTCATCTACTTCGTCATCGCCCGCCGCGACTTCACCTTCCGTGAGGTCGACGGTGAGGAGATCGCCGTCCCGACCCATCACTGATCGGAGCCGAATCGTGAGAATCCTCGTCGTCAACGTCAATACGACCGAGTCCATGACCGAGGGCATCGCCCGCGTGGCACGGCAGGCCGCCTCGGCGGGAACCGAGATCATCGGTCTGACCCCCGAATTCGGAGCCGAATCCTGCGAAGGCAACGTCGAAAGCCATCTCGCGGCGCTCGGCGTCATGGACGCCGTCCTGAAATATCCCGGCGAATTCGACGCCGTGATCCAGGCCGGGTACGGAGAGCACGGCCGCGAGGGCCTGCAGGAGCTGTTGGATGTGCCCGTCGTCGACATCACCGAGGCGGGGGCCGCCCTGGCGATGTTCCTCGGCCGCCGCTATTCCGTCGTCACCACGCTCGACCGGACCCTCCCGCTCATCGAGGACAGACTGCTGTTGGCCGGTCTCGACTCCCACTGCGTGTCCGTGCGGGCATCGGGAATGGCCGTGCTCGAGCTCGAGGAGAATCCGCAGGCTGCGATCGAAGCGATCACCGATCAGGCCGCCGAGGCGGTCGACCTTGACCGTGCCGAGGTCATCGTGCTCGGCTGCGGTGGGATGGCCGAGCTCGGGGCGACGATCACGGAGCGCTGTGCCGTGCCCGTCGTCGACGGGGTCGCTGCCGCCGTGCGCGTGGCCGAATCTCTCGTCGGTCTGGGGCTGAGCACGTCGAAGGTGCGCACCTATGCGCCTGCCCGTGAGAAGAAGCTCAGCGGCTGGCCGCTCGGTCAGTCGACGTCGGCCGGATCCGCTGCGGCAGGCTCTGCATCCTCTGCGGCAGGCACCGCGACGGACTCGGCCGCAGCAGGTTCGGCGGGATCGGCGGCGGCAGGATCGGCCTGAGCTTTTTCGGGCCCGGTCTCGGCCAACCGCTTCGAATGCTTGTCGTGCTGCTCCTGACTCGTTCCCAGATGACGACCGGCCAGCGACCCGGCCAACGTCTGATCCCGGCGGGCGATGGCGTCGAAGAGCTCGGCATGCTCGGTGGCGACGACGGCAAGGTCATCATGCTGACTCAGCTGCCACCGCATCCGTGAATCCAGCAGGGCACCGATCTCGCCGAGGAGCTCATTGCCCGAGAGCTCGGTGACGATGGCGTGGAATTCCGCGGCACAGCGATGAGCACCGGCGACGTCCCCGGCATCGGCGAGCTCTCGGCCCTTGAGCATCGTGGCCTCCAGTCGAGCCAGGCCCTCGCGGGTATGGCGCTGAGCGGCGAGTTCGAACGAGAGGACGTCGAAGACTGTGCGCACCTCGTTGAGGTCGGCGATATCGCTGGGGGAGAACTCCCTGACCGTCGACCAGGTGTTGGGCCGGTTCGTCACCAGCCCTTCCGAGGCGAGTTTCTTCAGCGCCTCGCGGATGGGCACCCGTGAGACGCCGAGCTCGGTGGCGAGGTTGCGTTCGACGAGCCGTGAACCCGGTCGGCGGTGGCCTTCGATGATTTCATTGCGCAGCGCCTCGGTGACCCGCATGGTCTCCGACTGGGGACTCTCGGCAGACTTCATCCGGTCCCTCACCTCACTGTGAGCGCTTCATGGCACGGCCCAGAGTATCGAGCCCGACCGAGCCGAGACCCAGCGCCCGGGTGTGGAAGTCCTTGAGATCGAAATCGGCACCCGCCGCAGCCTTCGCCTCGTCACGGTACTGCTCCCACAGTCGCTGACCAATCTTGTAGCTCGGTGCCTGCCCGGGCCAGCCGAGGTAGCGGTCGAGCTCGAAGGCCAGGAACGACCGGTCCATGGCCACATTGTCGGTGAGGAACTGCCACGCCTTCTCCCGGTTCCAGATCCCACCGCCGAGGCTCTCAGGTGCCTCGAGGCCGAGATGGAATCCGATGTCGAGGACGACACGGGCGGCACGCAGCCGCTGCGAATCGAGCATGCCGAGATAGTCGCCGGGATCGTCGAGGAACCCGAGATCGGCCATGAGCTTCTCCGCGTACAGAGCCCACCCCTCACCGTGGCCGGACACCCAGCACATGAGGCGGCGCCAGCGGTTGAGGGTGTCGGAGACGTAGGTGGCCTGACCGACTTGCAGATGGTGGCCGGGCACACCCTCGTGGTAGACGGTGGTCTTCTCCTGCCAGGTGGCGAAGTCCGTGACGCCTTCGGGCACCGACCACCACATGCGGCCGGGTCGGGAGAAATCGTCGGTCGGGCCGGTGTAGTAGATGCCGCCGGTGGCCGAAGGCGCGATCATGCACTCGATCGTGCGCACGGGTTCGGGAATGTCGAAATGGGACTTGCCGAGTTCGCGGATCGCCTCATCGGCCACACCCTGCATCCAGTCCCGCAGCGCCTCGGTGCCGTGCAGGGTCCGCTGCGGGTCGTTGTTGAGAGCGTCCATGACCTCGAACAGGTCGGCGCCGGGCATGATCTTCTCTGCCACTTCTCGCTGTTCGGCGTCGATGCGCTCGAGTTCTTCGAGGCCCCATGCATAGGTTTCATCGAAGTCCACTTCGGCGCCGAGGAAGTCGCGGGAATACAGCGCGTATGCTTCGCGACCGCACGCTTCGTCGTCACCGGCGGCGGGCAGCACCTGTTCGCCGAGGAATTCGGCCAGGTCCGAGGCGGACTTGCGGGCCGCCTCGGCGTGGGAGTCGAGATCCGAACGCAGAGCGTCGGGAACATCGGCACCGGCGACGAGACGATCGAAGTTGCTGCCGGGCTCGGCCAGGGCGCGGGCCTGTTCGATGACCTTCTCGACCTGGATACGGGCGGCGACGCGACCGTTGTCACGCGCCATTGCCAGGGACTCCTGGTATCCGGCCAGCGAGCCGGGCACGGCAGCCAGGGTGGTCGAAATCGTCTCCCAATCGGCCACGGTATCCGTGGGCATGAGGTCGAAGGCGTCGCGGACCTGCTGCAGCGGCGATTCGATGACATTGAGGCTGGCGTGCTTGATCCCGGCGGCGAAGTAGTCCCGGTCGACGCCGAGGCGATCACGCATCGCATCGATGGTCACGAGGTCGACATCGTCGAGGTCGGAAGAGTCCGCGACATCATCGAGGCGAGCCAGCGTCCGCACGGTGACGTCATTGAGCGCGGAGAGTCCGGCCGGCGAGAAGTCGTCGAAGCCCTGTGCACCGTCGAGACCGAGGTAGAGGGCGAGCGAGGGGGAGAGGGCGAGCATGTCATCGACGTAGTCTTCAGCGACCGCATCGACGGCGGAAGGGGTTCTCTTCACAGTCATGATGACCACCCTATCGCGAGCTGAGTCACATCCGTGGTGGACCGGACCACGCAATCGTCGCGAACCCGCTAATGTGTCACTGTTCCCCGCAGGCAGCAGAAAGTGAGACCGATCTCCAGTGGCACGAGCGAAGCTGTGGACGAAGGACTTCATCGTCGGAATCGGGCTCAACCTCTCGATGTCGATGGTCTTCTACCTGCTCATGACGTCGATGGCCGGGTACGCGGTGGCGCGGTTCTCCGCCGGTGAGGCCGCAGCCGGCTTCGCCTCCTCATCGTTCGTCGTCGGTGCCGTGGTCGCTCGCGTGCTCACCGGGAAGTATCTCGACTTCATCGGCAGGCGCAAACTGCTCATCATCACCATGGCGGTCTCCGTGCTCGCCTCACTGGCCTATATCTTCGCTGGCGACCTCACTCTGCTCCTGACGCTGCGCATCGTCCACGGAATCGCCTTCGGCGCCGGGAACACGGCGATCATGACGGCCATCCAGAGCATCATCCCGGCCTCCCGCCGGGGAGAGGGCACTGGATACTTCGGCACGGCGACGACCCTGTCGACGGCGCTCGGACCGTACCTCGGCGTCATTCTGCCCCGCGAGTTCGACTTCGTCATGCTCTTCGTCGCCTCGGCGTTCATGTCCGTCCTCGCCCTCATCTGCTGTTTCCTCATCCGGCTGCCCCTGCAGGAGATCAGCGACTATCAGCGGCGCACGAAATGGCATCTCAAACTCGGCACCCTCGTCGATCGGGACGGGCTGCGGATCGGCTCGGTCATGCTTCTGGCCGGCATCGCCTACGCGGCGGCGCTGGTGTTCCTCGCCGGCTATGCGGCCGAACACGGCGTCGCCTCCGCCGCGTCCCTGTTCTTCGTGGCCTTCGCCGTGGCCTCCCTGTTCGCCCGTCTGTTCGTGGGACGGCTGCAGGACACCTTCGGCGACAATGCGGTGATCTTCCCCGTCTTCATCGCCGATATCGCCGGCAATGTCCTGCTGGCGCTGTGGCCGACGATGACGGGGATCGTCCTCGCCGGAGTGCTCATCGGCCTCGGATTCGGCTCCCTCATGCCGTGCATGCAGGCAATCACCGTCAAATCCGTGCCGATGAGCCGCGTTCCCGTGGCCACGGCGTCGTTCTTCCTCCTCCTCGACGCAGGGTCCGGCATCGGCCCGGTCGTCCTCGGATTCCTCTACCCGTTCACCGGCGGAAACGGAATGTTCTTGGTCTGTGCCGGGCTCGTCGTGGTCGCCATCGGCGTGTACGTGTGGGTGCACGGACGTCGCCGAGGCGGTCGCCCCGGCCGCGAATACCTCACCTGATCCCGCTAATTGCTACCTGACGGGGGCCCAGCAACCTCGCGCCAGGTTGCTGGGCCCCCGTCAGGTAGTAATTGGGGAGATAGGGTGGAGGGAACGACTGGAGGATGAGAATGAAGTTCGCGCTCGCTCAGATCAACACCACCACCGAGGTGGCCGACAACCTTGAGAAGGTCCGTTCCTATTCCCGCCGGGCCGCCGCGGCAGGCGCACAGTTCGTCGTCTTCCCCGAAGCGACGATGTCGGCGTTCGGATCCGGCCTGCGCACCATCGCCGAGGAGCACTCCGAGACGTGGCGGGCCGCGCTGAGCGAGCTCGCCGCCGAGACCGGAATCACCGTCGTCGTCGGCGAATTCGCGGCCACGGACGACAAGGTCATCAACCTGCTCGCCGTCTATTCCCCTGACGGCCGGCGCAGCGACTATGCGAAGATCCACCTCTACGACGCCTTCGGATTCAAGGAGTCCGACACCGTCGAGGCGGGAGAGGCGCCGGTGCTCTTCACCATCGACGGCGAGGACATCGGCCTGGCCCTGTGCTACGACATCCGGTTCCCGAAGCTCTTCGCCGAACTCAGTCGGCGGGGCGCACGCCTGACCGTCGTCGCCGCCTCCTGGGGTGCGGGACCGCGCAAGGCCGAACAGTGGGAGATCCTCGCCCGCGCCCGTGCCCTGGACTCGAATATGTTCATCGCCGCCCTCGGCCAAGCCGATCCCGAAGTGACCGGCGTCCCGGTTCCGAAGAAGGGGCCGACCGGGGTCGGCCACAGTCTGGTCTCCGACCCCCTCGGGAAGGTGCTGAACTCACTCGACGGTGCCGAACGACTCGAGATCGTCGAGATCGACCTCAGCGCCGCCGATACCGCAGCGGAGACGGTTCCGGTGCTCACGAACGCGAAACTCGGGTACTGAGCTTGAGACGGGCGCTCAACGCATTTCCGGTGAAAATGCAGCGACTGCAATACTGTACCCATGAGTTCTGGTTCAGAGGTCCAAACGTCACCGCCGGTCGAGGGACTGCGCGAACGCAAGAAGCGTGAACGCGGGCAGGCTCTCCGCCGTGCCGCCATCGACCTGGCCCTGGAGAAGGGCTATCACAACGTCACCGTCGAAGACATCTGTGAGCGCTGCGGAGTCTCCCGACGAACCTTCTTCAACTATTACTCATCGAAGGACGAGGCGCTGCTCGGTCGCGCGGACACCGTCTTCGACGAAGAGGACCAACCGGCCATCGAGGAATTCGAAGCCGGGGGACCCCAGGGGCGTCTCGTCGCCGACCTCGAACATCTGCTCGCATTCATCGTCGCCACTCGGATGGAGAAGCGCGACGATATGCACCAGTACCATCTCATGCTGAAAAAGGACCCGTCGCTGATACCGCTGCAGATGTCGCGGATGGGCAACAACGAACGGCTCTTCCGGCAGATCATCCAACGCCGACTCGACGGGACCTCCTCGGCGCCGGTGGACGTCATGGGGGCTCACTCCGGTGAATATGCCGACGACGATATCGAAGTCTCCCCGCGAGCCGAAGCCGTCGCCGCCTTGGCGATGATGGCGCTCAAGGCGACGTTCACCCGGATGCGACGAGTCGACGGAGATCCGGGACCAGTGATCGACAGACTCTTCAACGAACTGCGTGCGCTCTTCCGCGAAGAAGCCGACTAGAGAAACAGCAGACGGGAGTCCGTCGAGGGCCGGGTCCGGCGGGGCCTCAGCGACCCAGGTGCTGGTCCCAGGTCTGGGGGAGGCGCTTGCGCACATTGCGGCGTGGAGCCCGGAAACCCGCCCGATCGCCCTTGCGGGTTTCGGACTCGGCCTCCGCGCTGGCCTGCTGGGCCGCATAGGCGATCGCCACCTGACGGATCGCCACGACCGCGGCCACAGCCGCCGCACTGGCCATCTCGTCGCT
The DNA here is from genome assembly GCF_013168765.1 of Brevibacterium sp. CT2-23B. NCBI lineage: Bacteria > Bacillati > Actinomycetota > Actinomycetes > Micrococcales > Brevibacteriaceae > Brevibacterium > Brevibacterium sp. CT2-23B. The sequence goes on from NZ_JABBYK010000001.1 coordinate 168,287, forward strand.
GATCGGTTCGCCGTCATCGGCGCGCACCTGTGAGCGTCCCTCCACGGAGGGCACCCGCAGCGCCCCGTCTGAGGCTGTGGCCGCGCCCTCCTCGGCGGCCGCGTCCTCGCCGGGGCCGGTCACCTCGGCGTCGACTTCGCCGGGCAGGTCCGCCTCGGCGTCGGTCTGCAGATCATCGCTCATAGGGGGATGTTACCGTGCTTGCGCGCGGGAGCGTCGACGTGCTTGTTCTTCAGCGCACGCAGGGAACGCACGATCCGGCTGCGGGTCTCGCTCGGCTTGATGACGGCGTCGATGTAGCCTTCCTCGGCGGCCAGGTACGGGTTGAGCAGCGCATCCTCGTAGTCCTGGATGAGTTCGGCACGCGCCGCTTCGACGTCCTCTCCGGCCTCTTCGACGGCCTTGAGCTTACGGCGATAGACGATGTTCGCCGCACCCTGGGCGCCCATGACCGCGATCTGCGCGCTCGGCCAGGCGAGATTGATATCGGCACCGAGCTGCTTCGACCCCATCACGCAGTACGCGCCGCCGTAGGCCTTGCGGGTGATCAGGGTGACGAGCGGAACGGTGGCCTCGCCGTAGGCGTAGATGAGCTTGGCGCCGCGGCGGATGATGCCGCCGTACTCCTGGTCGGTGCCCGGCAGGAACCCGGGCACATCGACGAAGGTGAGGATCGGCAGGTTGAAGGCATCGCAGAGGCGCACGAAGCGTGCGGCCTTCTCCGAGGCGTCGATGTCGAGGGTGCCGGCCAGCTGCATGGGCTGGTTGGCGATGACGCCGACGCTCACCCCTTCGACGCGGCCGAAGCCGGTGACGACGTTCGGAGCGAAGAGCTCGGAGACCTGCAGGAAGTCGCCGTCGTCGAGGATCGTGGTGACGACGTCGAGGATGTCGTAGGGCTGCGAAGGCGAATCCGGCATGAGCGTGTCCAGCGCCTCGTCCTCGGGAGTCACCGACAGATCGGACTCGAATTCGTCGGCATCGGCCGGGTCGAGGTTGTTCTGCGGCAGGAACGAGAGCAGGTCGCGCACATAGTTGAGCGCATCGTCCTCATCCGAGGCCAGGTAGTGCGCGTTTCCGGACACGGTGTTGTTCGTCCGTCCGCCGCCGAGCTCCTCATGGCCGACGGACTCTCCCGTGACGGTCTTGATGACGTCGGGGCCGGTGATGTACATGTGGCTGATCTGATCGACCATGATCGTGACGTCGGTCAGTGCGGGGGAGTACACGGCGCCGCCGGCCGAGGGGCCCATGATGAGCGAGATCTGGGGGATCACTCCGGACGAGGCGACATTGAGGCGGAAGATCTCGGCGAACAGCGCAATCGATCCGACGCCTTCCTGGATCCGGGCGCCTCCCGAGTCGTTGATGCCGATGATCGGGCAGCCGAGCTTGAGAGCGAGCTTCTGCACCTTGACGATCTTGCGGCCGTTGGCTTCGGCGAGGGATCCGCCGAGGACGGTGAAGTCGTGAGCGAAGACCGCGACGGTCTTGCCTTCGATCGTGCCCAGTCCGCAGACGACTCCGTCACCGTCGGGGCGGTTGTCCTGCATCCCGAACTGGTGATTGTGATGGCGGGCGAATTCGTCGATCTCTTGGAAGGAGTCGGCGTCGAGGAGAGCGTCGATGCGTTCACGGGCGGTCTGTTTGCCGCGCTTGTGCTGGTTGTCCACCGAGCGCTGATTGCCCGTGTGGGCTGCTTCTCGGCGCTGGGTGAATGCGTCGATGCGCTCGGCTGTGGTCCGTGGGGTATCCGTCATGTCTCCACAATAACGATGACGTGAGACTTCGTTGTGCACTCTCACCAAAAGAATCTAGAGTGGTCTGGTGAACAGCCAACACAATTCCCTCCTCGTCGACGTCGACTCAGTGCGCCGCACCGCTGCGGACCGAGGTCTCTCGCTCCCGCCGCTGATCTGGGACGATAGCTGCACGTCGACGAATGACGAACTTGCGCGAGTGGTCCGAGAAGGAGCCGACGCCGGTTCGCCCGTGGCCGAATTCACCATCCGCGGCACCGACTTCCAGAACGCCGGACACGGCCGACTGGGCCGGACCTGGACGGTGCCCGCCCGCCGGTCGCTGACGTGGTCGATTCTGCTCACACCCCCGGCCGGGTTCTCCCAATGGGGATGGATCCCGCTCATCGCCGGTGAGGCCGTGCACTCCGCCGTCACCGAGGCGGGAGTGCCCGCCGCGATCAAATGGCCCAACGACGTGCTCACCGCCGAGGGCAGGAAGCTGTGCGGGATCCTCGCACGCGTCGAACCCCTGGCCGGCGGACCGCGGATCGTGTTGGGGATGGGGCTGAACACCCGGTTGGAGCCTGCTGATCTGCCGCGCGAAGACGCGAGCTCAATAGCGATCGAAACCGGAGCCGACGGTTCAGAAATTGATCATGAAGCATTGCTAATCTCGATTCTCGGCACACTGATCCCCTGCTACAGAGAGCTGATCGACTATGGAGATGAGGATTTCCGCGACAGCCGCACAGCGCGGAGATTGCGTGATCATATGGTGACGCTCGGATCGAGGGTTCGGGTGGAGAGGCCCGACGGTTCCGACATCATCGGCACCGCCACGGGGCTGGACGCAGGAGCCGACCTCATCATCGACGATCAGGTGTGCTTAAGCGCCGGAGACGTCCACCATCTGCGTCCGGCCGCGGCCCCGACCGCTGCGGAGAGGAGCGAAGACTGATGGCGGTTTCGGACTTCACCGCCGGATTCGACATCGTCGAACCGGAACGGCTGGGCACACCCGAGGTCGGAGAAGCCGCAGGCACCTCCGCAGAGACTCGGCCGGCCGACGCCGGCACCCAGTCGCACAGCGACGCGCCCCGGTCCGCCGACGCATCGCAGCCGACCGCTCTGTCCCAGTCCGATGCCGTACCCCGGACGGAGTCGGATAGCCGGTCCGCCCCCGATTCTTCGCCGAGCCCGGAGCCGAAGGACGACGGTGAGACCTCGTCGACCGCCGAGGCGGACGATCGTTCCCCGGACACCCTCCCCGAGGAGGCGGCCGAGTCGAGTGCGGGCGATCCGTATGATGACGTCGACGGCGATGACGAGCCTGTCGGCGGCCTGACGGGGTCCGCTCCTCAGGCAGGAGAGGTCGGCGCGCAGCTCGCCGACGAGGTCACGGCTGATCCTGGCGCACCCCCCGCGGATGCTGCCGATGCGGATGCGGATGCGGATGCGGCCGACCCGGACATCGACGTCGATGAGGACTTCTTCAGCGGACTGCGTGAGGATCCGCGCACCACAGCGCTGCCGATCATCGACGAGGACGACGCCGACGGAGCTCTCGACGCGGACGGTCCCGACTTCGACGACACGATCTATGAGACCCGAACCGCGGCCGAACGACTCGAAGAGATCCTGCTCGACGGCAAGCGCGTCCTCGACCGACGGGAGGCCGCGAAACTCGGCGGGATCTCCACGGTCTCGGCCCGGAAGATGTGGCGGGCCCTCGGCATGTCCCAGGCGAAGCCGACGGATAAGGCCTACACCGTCAGCGATGCGCACGCCCTGCGGATCTGGGCCAAGCCCGTCGCCGACGGTCTCATCGACCAGACCACCGCGCTGTCCCTGGCCAGGGCGATCGGCCAGACGACGGACCGCCTCGTCGTCTGGCAGATGGAGACCCTTGTCGAATTCCTCACCGAGGAGAAGGGACTGACCGACCCGGAAGCACGCCGGGATGCCCTGGCCGTCGTCGAAGAGATGATCGACCCGCTGCAGAAGATGCTCACCTACTCCTGGCGGCGCAACCTCGCCGACGTCATGGGCCGTCTCAACGTCAATGTCTCCGACGGGCTGGCCATGGACAACAGGCAGGGCTGGTACGACTCCTCGATGCCGTTGGCCCGCGCCGTCGGATTCATCGATCTCGTCTCCTTCACCCGCCTGTCGCAGAAGATGGAGCCACGGCAGCTGGCGGACATGGTCCAGGAGTTCCAGGGCATGGCCTACAACATCGTCGCCACCGGCGGCGGACGGGTCATCAAGACCGTCGGCGATGAAGTGTTCTTCGCCGCGTCGACCCCTCTGGCCGGGGCCGAGATCGCCATGACGCTGATGGAGCGCGTGACCGCCGCCGAGGACCTGCCCCAGGCGCGCGTCGGCTTCGTCTGGGGACGGGTGCTCTCCCGCCTCGGCGATATCTTCGGCTCCAGCGTCAACCTCGCCGCCCGCCTGACGGCCGTGGCCGACCCAGGGACGATCTTCACCGACGAGGAGACCGCACGAGTGCTCTCGGCCTCGGACGACTACGTCTTCGAACCGCGCGATTCGATTTCGCTGCACGGACTCGGCGAGACCGCCATCGGTGAGATGAAGCGCGGCACCGCCGCCAAGATGCGCCTCGACCTCGACGACGATCCCGAGAACTCAGACCAGTGAGCGGCTGCAGCGGCCGCTGACAGCACAGGCGGCAGACAGCTGAGCCCAGCACCGAGGTGCTGGGCTCAGCTGCTGAAACGGCCGACGGGCCGAGTGGTTTGCCAGAGCAGGGCCCTCCGTCAGGGCCGGTCCGAGCTCAGAACAGGGCGGAGTCGTCGTCCTCGTCGTCATGGGAGACGATCACGGCGCCTTCGGTGTCGAACTTCGACCGCGCGATCTCGTCCTTGGCGTCATCGAGGTCGAGATCGAGCTCATCGAAACTCGTCGCCAATCCCTGCTGTCCCCGCTGTTCCTTGCCCGCGGATCGCTTTCCGCCGGACTTCGGCTTCTCTTCGCCGGTGCCGGATGCAGAATCAGCGTCAGCTTCGGCCGATGCCTCAGCCGATTCGTCGCCGTCGGCCGCCGGGGAACGGTCGGCGGATTCGGCACCGCCGAGGCGGGGCAGGGTGCCGATGACATCGATCTTCGATTCCAACGGCGATCCCGTCCCATCGCGACGGGACAGTTCGGCCGGAAGCGTGCGTGCACCGCCGGCGGTGGCAGCAGCCTGCGGAGAGTCGCCGACCCAGGCCAGTGACAGTTCGGTCTCGCCCTTGAGGAACTTGTGGGCGCGCACCCCGGAGGTGGCTCGCCCTTTGGTCGGGAACTCGGAGAATTCGCTGACCTTGATCGACGACGATGGGGCGCCGTAGAAGTTCTCACCGCTGGCGATCGTGACGAGCGCGAAGCTGCCGAGCTCGGCATCCGCGGCTCCGTCCTCGTCGGTCTTCGCCGCCTTCGGAGTCATTCCGAAGAAGATCACCTTCGCCTCGGCGGCCACCTTGATTCCGGCCACACCCGAGGCGTTCCAGCCCTGTGCACGCAGACCGGAGGCGTCGAAGGCGAGCAGCTGAGCATTCGAGGTCACGAATACGGAGAGGGAATCGTCGATGTCCTCGGGTTGGGCGACCCCGACGACGGAGTCCTTTCCCTTGAGGGTGATGGCTTCCCACTCGTTCTTGTTCGGCCGACCGGCCACCGACACGCGTTTGACGACGCCGTCGGCGGTGCCGAGGACGAATTCCCGGTCGAGGTCGATCAGACCGATGATCTTCTCGTTCTTCTCCAGCGCCGCATATTCGGCGATCTTCACACCGCCGGCGACATTGGGCCGTGCCGCGGCCGGCGGCAGGGCGGGCAGATCGACGACGTCGACCACGTGCAGTCGACCGGTGGTGGTGATGGCGCCGACCTTGCCCTGAGTGGTGGTGACGATCTCCGAGACCAGCGCATCATGGCTGGAGCGGCGACCCTCACGTGCCAGCGGCGCGGCATCCGAGGTGCGCGCAATGCGTCCGGAGGTCGACAGCAGCACCCGGCAGGGAGAATCGGCGATCTTGAGGTTCGTCGGAGCCTTTTTGCCCTTGGCCGTCAGCTCCTTCATCGAGCCTTCGATGAGGACGGTGCGTCGCGGAGAGCCGATGACCTCGGCCGTGGACTCCAATTCCGAGGCGACGAGTTCCCGCAGCTTCGCCTCATCGGCGAGCAGCGATTCGAGGTAGTCGATCGTCTTCTTCAGCTCGTCGCGTTCGGCCTCGAGTTCGAGACGCGAGAACTTCGTGAGCCGACGCAGCTGCAGATCGAGGATGTAGGTCGCCTGCAGCTCGGAGAGCTCGAAGACGTCCATGAGGCGGGTGCGGGCCGTGGCCGCATCGTCCGAGGAGCGGATGAGCTGGATGACCTCATCGATGTCGAGGATCGCAATGAGCAGACCTTCGACGAGGTGGAGCCGGTCCTTGGCCTTGCGCAGCTGGAAGACCGTGCGCCTGCGCACCACGTCGATGCGATGGGAGAGGTAGACCATGAGCAGCTCGCGCAGTCCCAGGGTCCGCGGCTGTCCCTCGACGAGGCAGACGTTGTTGATGCTGAACGATTCCTCGAGGGGAGTCTGGCGGTAGAGCTCGGCCAGCACCGCCTCGGGGTTGAAGCCGTTCTTCACGCCGATGACCAGACGCATGCCGTTCTTGCGATCCGAATAGTCATCGATCGAGGCGATTCCGGACAGCTTCTTCGCCCCGACCGCGTCCTTGACCTTCGACACGACCTTCTCCGGTCCCACGAGGTAGGGCAGTTCGGTGACGACGATTCCCTTGCGGCGGGCACTGATGTTCTCGATGGACACGGTGGCGCGGGTGCGGAAGGTGCCGCGACCGGTCTCATAGGCCTCGCGCACTCCGTCGAGGCCGATGATCCGTCCGCCGGTGGGCAGATCCGGGCCGGGGATGAAGCGCATGAGCTCCGAGAGGCCGGCATCGGGATTGCGGATGAGGTGGGCGCAGGCGGCGATGACCTCGCCGGGATTGTGCGGGGCCATGTTCGTGGCCATGCCGACGGCGATGCCCGAGGCGCCGTTGATGAGCAGATTCGGGAAAGCGCTGGGCAGGACCTCGGGCTGGGTGAGTGTATTGTCGTAGTTCGGCACGAAGTCGACGACGTCTTCGTCGAGCCCGGCGATCATGTGCATCGACGCGGTCGTGAGTCGAGCCTCGGTGTAGCGCGGGGCAGCGGGACCATCGTCGAGGGAGCCGAAGTTGCCGTGGCCGTCGACCAGGGGCACACGCATGATGAAGCCCTGGCTGAGGCGCACGAGGGCGTCGTAGATCGCGGTGTCGCCGTGCGGGTGGAGCTTGCCCATGACATCGCCGACGATGCGCGAGGACTTCACATGTCCGCGGTCAGGGCGCAGCCCCATATCGCCCATCTGGTAGACGATGCGCCGCTGGACGGGTTTGAGGCCGTCCCTGGCGTCGGGCAGTGCGCGGGAGTGGATGACCGAGACCGCATATTCGAGGAACGAACTCTCCATCTCTGAGGAGACGTCGACTTCGATGACTCTGCCTTCGGGCATGGAACTCCTTTGACGCACGAACTGTTCGATTCGAACACCCGCCCGCGCCGAGGCTAGACCTCAGCGGGGGAGGGCACCCGTCGATTCTAGCGTTCGATTTGCGAACTCCTGCTCAATCGGGCGTCCCCGGAGGGTTCGTGTCGGAGCTCAGGCATCGTCGCGGCCGCTGCGCAGCCACTGGAAGAACTCCTTGAGGTATGCCTCGACATGCGAGCGCTCAGCCGTGCCGGCGACGAGTTCGCTGACCATCATGCCCGCGACCGAGCTGTTGACCCGTTGCGCGTATTCGGCGTCGATGCCGGCGAAGCGCATGATGAATTCCCTGATCGCGCGGAGGTTCTTCTCCTTGGCGATCACTGCCTCAGGCGGCAGAGCCGGATCCAGGCTGAGCATCATCATCGTGTAGAACCGGTTGCGGTCCGTGGTCAGCCAGTTCATGCAGAAGTCGATGGCGACCTCGATCGGGTCAGCGCCCGGAGCACGTACCAGCTCCGGCAGGCGTTCGAGCTGCTGGGAGTTGAGCTCTCCGATGCGTTCCATGATTCCGGTGATCAGGGCATCGCGGGTGCGGTAGACATTCGAAGTCGACCCCACCGGCAGTTCGGCCAGTGCATCGACTGCCCGATGGGTGAGTCCGCGGACTCCTTGTTCGGCGACTACGGCGATCGCGGAGTCGGTGACGACGTCTCTGCGCGAAATCATGACTGTGAGGCCTCGCTCTCATGGGACACCTGCTGAACGCGGGCGCCTGGGACGGTGGATGACCAGTGACTGGCCACAGACAATGGCCGCCGGAGCGGCCATTCATTAAAACACGAATTCATAACATTTCGTGGTGAACGGATACAGACACTACCCGTCAAGTCTGCGAATTGGTATAGGACGCGCCAATATGCCGCTGTGACAGTGAAATTCGAAGACGGCCTGCGGCGGGTGTGGATTCTCCTTTCAGCTGGGCGGGCGTCTGCTCCGATCCGTCTCAGCTCAGCAGTCGACGGGTGCTGTCGATCCGAGTCGGGTCGGGCAGGAGGTCGACGTGGGCGCTGAGCACATGCGACTCGGTCTCTGTGGCGACCATCGGGTGGATGACGAGCTCGAGGATCTGCGGATGGTTCTCCACCAGCACAGCGAGCCTCTCCAGCACATTGCGCAGCGGTTCGATGTTCATCGGCGGCAGACCGCGATAGCCGAACAGCCGCGGGGAGGCCTTGATCGACCGGATCATGTCCCCGGCCTCCTTGTCGGTGATCGGGGCGACCCGATGAGCGACATCGCCGAGCAGCTCCGTGGTGTCCCCGGCCAAAGAGAACGCCAGCAGCGGACCGAGCAGCGGATCCTCACCGGCGCGGAGGACGCAGGGGACACCATGCGGGGCCATAGCTTGGACGTCGACGAGCGGCTCATCCTCACCGGCCAGCTGCCGGATGGTCTCCTGGATCGCGGTGAAATCCTCGGCGAGCTCCTCTGGGGTGTCGATGTTCAGGCGCACACCGCCGAGCTCCATCCGGTGCCGCAGCACCGTGGTCACGGCCTTGAGGGCGACCGGATACCCGATCTTCTCAGCCGCGGCGATTCCTTCGTCCACCGAGGAGGCCGTGACGTAGGGAAGCACCTCGATTCCGTAGGCGCTGAGCAGGTCGCGGGCGTCGTCGCGTTCGAGCCTGACGGGGGAGCCCGGCTGTGCCCCCTCCAGGGCTGCGTCGATGATCGTCCGCACCTTCTTGTCATCGATGTCGTCGAGCTCGGTGTAGCGCCCGTGGTCGGCGGCCCTCCACCGGGCATAGTCCGTGGCCCTGGCCAGAGCCCACACAGCATCTTCGGGACCGATATAGCTGGGGACGGTGTGGGAGACCCGGCTGCCGGCCTCATCGGTGAGGTACGTGGTCAGTTCGTCTTGGACACCGTGGATGCCGAGGAAGCAGGCGACCGTGGTCTTCCCCGAGCGTGCGGCCGACTCGGACAGCAGGCCGGCGATCTCCGTCTCCTCCGCACCGGCCGACGGGGTGAAGGTGACGATGACCGAGTCGACGTCGTCGCGGGCATACATCGCATCGAGTTCGGTCCGGAAGGTCTCCGCATCGACCTCGGGGTGCAGGGACACGGGCTCGGTGTCGACGCGCAGACCTTCGGAACGGGCGCGCTGCATGATCAGGGTGCTCATCGCCGCGGAGTTGCCGATGACCCCGACCCGGCGGCCCGCCGGCAGCTTCTGGGTCGAGAACACCTGGGTGAGGTCGAAGAGCTGGTGGATCGTATCCGCGCGGATCACTCCCGCCTGCTCGAGCACCTGGTCGAGGGTGTTCGGCGCCAGGGAAGAGGTACGCACGATATGCCCGGGCGGCAGCTCCCGGCCCGTGAGGTCGGACTTGATGACGACGACGGGTTTGACGCGCGAGACTCGACGGGCGATGCGCGAGAACTTGCGCGGGTTGCCGATGGATTCGAGGTAGAGACCGACGGTCTGCGTGGCCGGATCCTCCTCCCAGTACTGGAGGAGGTCATTGCCGGAGAGATCGGCGCGGTTGCCTGCGGAGACGAAGGTGGAGATGCCCAGTCCGCGGGTCTTCGCCGCCGCGAGCAGGGCGGTGCCCAGCGCCCCGGACTGACTGAAGAGCCCGAGCGTTCCGGAAGCCGGGAGGAACGGGGCCAGAGAGGCGTTGAGCGAGATGTCGGCGGCCTCGTTGACCAATCCGAAGGAGTTCGGCCCGACCACGCGCATTCCGTAGGCGCGGGAGGTTGCGACCATGCGGCGCTGGAGTTCGGCCCCCTCGGGACCGGTCTCGGCGAATCCGGAGGAGATGACGAGCACGGCTTTGACCCCGTGCACGGCACAGTCCTTGACCACCTCGGTGACGGACTCGGCGGGCACGGCGATGACCGCGAGGTCGGCCTTGCCCGGCAGATCGGCGAGGCTCGGATAGGCCTGGACGCCGGCGATCTGATCGGCTTCGGGGTGGACGACCCACAGGTCGCCGGTGAACTTCGCGGCCGTGATGTTGCGGATGAGCAGATGTCCGGTGGAGTTGCGTTTGCGGCTGGCGCCGATCACCGCCACCGAGGCGGGGTGGAGGACCGTGCGCACGCTCAGGGCCTCGGCCCTGTGCTCCCTGGAGGCCTGCACTTCGATGGACCGTGCCGTGGGATCGATGTCGAACTTCACGGCCACGACACCGTCATCGAAACCGCGGGAGACCTCGTAGCCGGCGGCCTGGAAGACCTGCAGCATCGACCGGTTCTGGGGAAGCACCTCGGCGGTGAATCGCTGGATCCCCGATTCGCGCGCGGCCGCGGCCAGATGCTCCAGCAGGATCGAACCGACCCCGCGACCCTGGTGGGCGTCGGCGATGTTGAACGCCACCTCGGCGTCGGTGTCGGTGATCCGATCGAAGCGGCCGACGCCGATGATGTCGTCGCCGATGAGCATGATCAGCGCCACTCGGTCGTGGTGGTCGACGTTGACGAAGCGGTCGAGGTCGCGTTTGGGAAGCCGGGGCAGCGGAGCGAAGAAGCGCAGATAGACGGACTCCGGCGATTGGGCCTCGTGCATGCGGGCCAGAGCAGCGGAATCGTCAGGGGTGATCGGGCGAAGGTGGGCGGTGCCGCCGTCGCGGAGGACGACATCGGCTTCCCACCCGGCAGGATAGTCTTCCATGGTCCCAGCATATGCGTCGGGCGTCCTGATATGGCCGACCTCGCTGGGACAAGTCAGAGGAGTGGGGCACAATAGTGGGCATGGCATTACCCGAAGTTCTCGTTCACGATCTGCAGTCGGCCGGCTACTATCCCCAGCTCACTCAGGGCATCCTCGCCGACTCGCTCTACGACGAACCGGTCTTGGCCCACTTCGTCCACATCGACACACATGTCGACATCGAATCCATCCACCGGCATGTCACAGCCTTCGTCCTCACCGAGACCCGCCTCCTACTGGCTCACGTCGATGACGATCCGAACGCGGAACCCGGCGCCAAACCCCGCGCCGTCACGAGCAGCGAGGACATCGAACTCGATCGCCTGGGCACCGTGATGGTCGGCCGCACCTTCGCCGATCCGGCCGCCTACAAGCCCGGTGACAAGCCCGTCGAGGTTTCGCTGACCATGTCCTGGGGTGCGTCGAAGCGCATCGAGGCCTTCCCCGAGACCTGCGGAGATCCCAACTGCATGGGCGATCACGGATACGGCGGATCGATCTTCGCCGAGGATGTCATGCTCCGGGTCTCGGCCGAGGCCGAAGGGCAGGCCGCCGTCGACCGAATGGCCGACTTCGCCGGGAAGCTGCGCGCCGCAGTCTTCCAAGCCCGGCTGCGGTCGCGCCGCTGATGAGCGAGGACTCGACGAGTCAAAGGCAGCAGGACCCATCCGGTGCTGAGCGCCTGGGGCCCCCGGACTATGCGGGTCCCATGCTCTCCGATGTCGTTCCCGCCGCGGCGCTGAGCCTCGGTGCGGCCGACGCCCTCGATGCGCCGATGTCCGATCGTGCACGAACGCTCGGACTCGACCGGGAGTCCCGGGCGACGATCGTTGTGCTCATCGACGGTCTCGGGGAGCAGCAGCTGCGCCGCTACAGCGGGTACACTCCCTTCTTCCGGTCGCAGGCCGGAACACGCCGTACCCTGTCCGCCGGATTCCCGTCGACGACGGCGAACTCTCTGTCGTCGTTGGCCACGGGCCGCCTGCCCGGCGCCCACGGCGTGGTCGGCTACCGCGTCCTCGACCCGGAGAAGGACGCGGTGTTCAACCAGCTGACGTGGAACCTCGACGTCGACCCCGTCGCCTGGGTCCCCGATGCGACGCTCTTCGAACGCCTCACCGATGCCGGAATCGATGTGGTCAGCCTCGGAGAGAAGAAGTTCGCCGGACGCGGCCTCAACCGGGCCTCGCTGCGCGGAGGCAGATTCCGGGACTCGAAGAGCCTGGAGGAGCGCTGTGCCCAGGCTCTCGCCGAGGCGAGGGCTCCGGGTCGCCGCCTCGTGTACCTCTATTGGGGCAATCTCGACAAGACCGGTCATGTGCACGGTGCGGACTCCGCCGCTTGGACAGAAGAACTCGAACGCGTCGATCTCGCCCTGTCCCGACTCGCCTCCGACCTGCCGCACGACGCGACCATGCTCATCACCGCCGACCACGGCATGGTCGACGTCGACCACGAACGTCGTTTCGACCTCGCTGAACTCCCTGAGCTCAAGGCCGGCCTGCGCCACGTCGGCGGAGAGCCGCGCGCACTGCATCTCTACGCTGCTGAGGGCGCGGAGGCGGACGTGCTCTCGGTCTGGCAGGAGACGCTCGACGACCGCGGGCTCATCCTGCCGAAGGCCTCGGCGATCGACCGCGGCTATTTCGGTCCAGTCGCCCCGCACGTCTATCCGCGGATCGGGGATTTCCTCGTCATCTGCACCGATGGCTTCGCCGTGGTCGATTCGGAAGTGGAATCCGCCTCGGCGCTGGCCCTCATCGGTCACCATGGTTCCACCACGGAGCAGGAGCTGGAGATCCCGCTGCTCGTCGTGTGAGCGGTGCCGACTGCAGCCGAGATGACTCACCACCGACCTTCTGGGAGCACCCGTTGACGACGATCCGCTGGACCGAGGACGGCATCGGCCGCACAGCCCACTGGCATTCTGAGAACGGGGCGCCGCCTCCCGCGACTGTGCAGATCATCGGAGACGAGACAACCGCCGACGAAGCCTGCCGATTGACACGCGCCGGAGTGGGACTGCTGTGGCGCGGAGACTTCCACAACGGCCGTCAACTCGTCCAGGCGATGAGCCGTCGGCTCAGAGGCGACCGCGGCGGAAACCGTGAAGGCACAGGGGGTCGACGTTCCGGCGGCTGTCGCGGCGGCCGGGGTCGGTCCCGCGACAGACGGGGCAGAGACCGATTCGTGGGACCCGGGGACAGCGATGGCCCTGCTCTCGATCCCGCGCTGTCATTCTTCGCGGAACGTGACGCCATCGAGCAGCGGGCCCGGCTGCTCGGCAGAGTCGTCGTCGAGCTCGGCCCGGACTTCGACCTCGCCCTGCGCCGTGCCCCCGACGTCGCCGCCGCCTGCCGCGCCGCCTACGGCCCGGCCGACGGACCGGTCTGCGTGTCGCTCACCGAACTCGGCGGAGTGCTCAGCGCTTATGAATGGCAGCTGCGAGGAGTCGAGATCCCGGCTCTGGGCGATTCCGTCCATCCGCGCTACGGCGTCTTCTCGCCTGTGCGGGGAGAGTACCTCGATCTCGTCGCGCAGACGCCCCTGCCGTGGGGAAGGAACGTCGGTCCGGTTTCGACCGACACGGATTCCGCGCAGACGACCGGCACCGCATTCGACCTCGGAACGGGGACCGGAGTCCTCGCCGCGATCCTGCTGCGGCGCGGCGCTGCGACAGTGGTGGCCACCGACATCAACCCGCGCGCCGTCGCCTGCGCCAGTGAGAACCTCGACCGTCTCTGTCCTGGTGCCGATGTGAGCGTGATCGAGACTGACCTGTTTCCGCCCGGTCGTGCCGACCTCATCGTGTGCAATCCGCCGTGGCTGCCGGCCCAGCCGACCTCGGCACTCGAGATCGGCATCTACGATCCGGACTCCGCTGTCCTCCACCGCTTCGTCGAGAGGCTGACCGACCACCTCACACCGGCTGGGGAGGGATGGCTGATCATCTCCGACCTCGCCGAACGATTGGGCCTCAGGCCCTCAGGTGAGCTCCGCGAACGCATCGAGGCGGCAGGACTGCGCGTGCTCGAACGCATCGACACGGTGCCCCGCCATCCCCGCGCCGCTGATACCGCCGACGCGCTCCACGCTGCCCGCAGCGCCGAAGTGACCTCACTGTGGCGACTGGGACTGAGATGAGCTGCCGACCGCTCGGCCGATCCACAATTTGACCGCAGTCGATCCGCGACCGGCGCGGAAGATAGGATGGAACACGTGACTTTTCCTCGAATCGGTGTCATTGGCGGCGGACAACTGGCACGCATGCTCGCCCCCGCCGCAGAAGCCCTCGGCGTCCGCTTCTCCGTTCTTGCGGAGACCGCCGACGCCCCCGCCACACAGGTCATCAACGAGGTGACCGTCGGTGACTATACGGACTATCCGACGCTCAAGGCCTTCGCCGAGACCGTCGACGTCATCACCTTCGACCACGAACACGTCCCACCGGAGCATCTGCAGGCCCTCGTCGAGGCCGGACACGCAGTGCGCCCCGGGCCCGATGCCCTCATCTTCGCCCAGGACAAGATCCGGATGCGCACGAAGATGGACGAGCTCGGTCTGCCCAACCCCGCATGGGCGGAGATCACCTCGGCCGCCGATGTCGAAGCGTTCGCCGCTCGTGTCGGATACCCCTTCATCCTCAAGACGCCCCGCGGAGGCTATGACGGCAAGGGTGTGCGCGTCATCGACAGCCTCGACGAGGCCGTCGAGTGGCTGAACGAGGTTCCCCAGCTGCTCGCCGAGGAGAAGGTCGACTTCACCCGGGAGCTCGCCGTCATGGTCGGGAGGTCCCCGATGGGGCAGACCGCAGTGTGGCCGGTCGTCGAGACCTGGCAGCAGAACGGTGTGTGCAAGGAGGCCATCGCCCCGGCTCCCGATCTGCGTGATGAGAAGGCGCGGGCCATCACCGAAGCGATCCTCACTGTCGCCGGCACCCTCGAGGTCACCGGCGTCATGGCGATGGAGATGTTCGAGACTGCCGAGGGGTTCCTCATCAACGAATTCGCAATGCGCCCGCACAATACCGGGCACTGGACCCAGGACGGAGCGGTGACGAGCCAATTCGAACAGCACCTCCGCGCGGTTCTCGACCTTCCCCTCGGCAGCCCCGCGGCACGGGAGGACGTGTCCGTGATGGTCAACATCCTCGGCGCTGATCATGAGGACCTCTATCAGCCGTACCTGCACGTCATGGCTCACGACCCGGCGGTCAAGGTTCACCTCTACGGCAAGGGGGTGCGCCCGGGTCGGAAGGTCGGCCACGTGAACGCCTACGGCGAGGATCGGCAGCTCGTGCTCGCTCGAGCGCGGCATGCCGCCGATTTCATCGCCGGCGTCGACGTCGATCCGCATCCTCAGATGCCCGCTCCGGAGAATCTCCGGGCCGAGAGCGAACCCGGCGCACGCTGAGTCCCGGCGCCGACTGCACCCCGGACCCACCCGGCACCGATACGCGGATATCAGCCGCCTGCAACGAAGGAAGCACAGATGACCACAGCGAATGAAGACTCCACTGACGCGGCGGCTCCGGTCGGCATCGTCATGGGCTCGGACTCGGACTGGCCGACGATGAAAGCAGCCGCCGACGCCCTCGACGAACTCGGCATCGAATCGAGCGCCGAGGTGGTCTCCGCCCACCGCATGCCCGAGGACATGGTCGACTGGGCGAAGTCCGCGGCTGCGCGAGGCGTCCGGGTGATCATCGCCGGAGCCGGGGGAGCGGCCCATCTGCCCGGAATGATCGCGTCGATGACCTCGCTTCCGGTCATCGGAGTCCCCGTGCCCCTGAAGTACCTCGACGGAATGGACTCGCTGCTGTCCATCGTGCAGATGCCCGGAGGAGTTCCCGTGGCCACCGTTTCGATCGGCGGCGCCAAGAACGCCGGCCTGCTGGCGGCGCGCATCCTCGGGGCCGGTCAGGGCGCCGAAGCTGAGGCTGTGCGCACGCGTCTCGACGACTATCGGAGCCAGCTGCGGCAGGTCGCTCTCGACAAAGGCCGGGCGCTGCAGGAATAATAGGGCTTGCTGAACGTTTGATAAGTCTGAGGAGAATGATGTTCGACCTGTACCAGCCCAGCGAAGAGCACGAAGAGATCCGCGCCGCGGTCCGCAATGTCGTCGAGAAGAAGATCGCGCCGTTCGCGGCCGAGGTCGATGCGGACTCCCGCTACCCGCAGGAGGCGCACGACGCCCTCGTCGAGACGGATTTCTTCGCCGCGCACATCCCCGAAGAGTACGGGGGCATGGGCGCTGATGCGCTGGCCGTGGCGATCATCATCGAAGAGGTCGCACGCGGCTGCGTCTCGTCCTCGCTCATTCCGGCTGTGAACAAGCTCGGCAGCATGCCCGTCCAGCTCGGAGGCAGCGAAGAGATCAAGAAGAAGTACTTCCCGTCCGTGGCCGCCGGAGAAGCAGGATTCTCCTATGGACTGTCCGAGCGCGAAGCCGGATCCGACACCGCATCGATGAAGACCCGCGCCGAACGCGACGGCGACGACTGGATCCTCAATGGTGTCAAGACCTGGATCACCAACGCCGGAGAATCCGAGTACTACACGGTCATGGCCGTGACCGACCCCGACGGAGCCCGCGGACGCAACATCTCCGCCTTCGTCGTCGAGAAGTCCGATGAGGGCTTCACCTTCGGTGAGAAGGAGCGCAAGCTCGGCATCAAGGGCTCGCCCACCCGCGAGCTCCTCTTCGACAATGTCCGCCTGCCCGGCGACCGCATCGTCGGTGAGCCCGGGGAAGGCCTGAAGATCGCCCTGCGCACCCTCGACCACACTCGAGTCACGATCGCCGCGCAGGCCGTCGGCGTCGCCCAGGGCGCGCTCGACTACGCCCTGGCCTACGTCAAGGATCGGCAGCAGTTCGGCAAGTCGATCGCCGATAATCAGGCGATCCAGTTTATGCTCGCCGATATGGGCATGAAGCTCGAGGCGGCACGCCAGCTGACCTACACCGCTGCCGCCAAGAGCGAACGCGGCGATGAGGACCTCACGTACTTCGGCGCCGCGGCGAAGGCCTTCGCCTCCGATGCTGCGATGGAGATCACCACTGACGCCGTGCAGCTGCTCGGCGGTGCCGGCTACGTCGTGGACCACCCGGTCGAGCGGATGATGCGCGATGCGAAGATCACGCAGATCTACGAAGGCACCAATCAGATCCAGCGGATGGTGATGGGACGCAAACTCCTCGCCTGAACCGGGTTCGGACGCTCTGCGGCAGGCCGCACCTGGTCAAGGCTGCACGGTGCCGTCCGGTCTGTATCGAACGGGCGCCGCGGATTCCCCAGACGGGAGTCTGCGGCGCCCGTTCTTCTGTCTGTGAAGAATCGCACACGCGACGAATCCGACATGCGCGGCGCGGATGTGCCGGAATCGATGGTTCTCACGCGACACAATAGGTGAACACAGTGGACTCTGAAGTGTCTTTGGCACAGTTGTCTGCTGTGGACACCCGATGGGGCGATACGGCCTGTGTGGCCACCCGCGGATGTCGATGCCGGAAGCAGTCCGTGAGCAGAGCCTGAAGCGAAGGGAAGTCAGTGGCTGAGACGAGATATGTGGACCCGATCCGCCACCCGTCGTATGCTTCGCAGCCGACGCGTGATGTGCGGGCGTGGCTTCTGCTGCTCGTCACGGCTCTCGTGCCCGGGGGAGTGCAGCTGCTCTTCGGCCACCGCCGCTGGGCGAAGATCTCTCTGTCGATCACCGCCATCAGCTGGATCCTTGCTCTGATCGCCGGTGTGATCGTCCTCATCAGCCGGACGTTCCTCTTCACCATCGGCACGAACCCCTTCATCCTCACCTTTCTGACCATCTGGGTGCCCGTCATCGCGATCAACTGGGCGGTGTGCCTGTTCGACACCCTGCGGCGCATCCGGATCGTCACGATCTCCCGAAGGGCCCGCAAACGCTTCGTGGCGGCCTTCTGTGCCCTCCTGCTCATCGTCGTGGGCCCCTTGGCTTGGGGGACGACGATTCTCAACTCGCAGCGCGGACTGATGAGCGACCTGTTCGCCTCGGGCAAGGCACTCAAACCCGTCGACGGTCGATACAACATCCTGCTGCTGGGTTCGGACGCCGGAAAAGGGCGGACAGGAATCCGACCGGACTCGCTGTCGCTGGTCTCGATCGATGCGAAGACCGGCAAAACCGTCATCATCGGCCTGCCTCGCAATATGGAGAACGTGCCGTTCCCGGACGACTCGCCGTTGCACAAGCACTACCCGCAGGGATACAACTGCGGGGACGAATGTCTGCTCAATGCCGTCTTCCAGCAGGGCGAACAGCACAAGGATGAGTTCGAGGACCCGAAGACTGCCGGCGAGCAGGCGACGATGGACGCCGTTTCGGGCGCCACCGGACTCGAGGTCCAGTACTACGCGATGATCAATCTCAAGGGATTCGAAAACCTCATCGACTCCCTCGGCGGAATCACCCTCGTCTCCGGCAAGCGAGTGCCGATCTCGTCGAAGGTCGATCCGACCACGGGCGAGCATGGGCCGGTCAAGGGATGGATCGAACCGGGCAAACAGAAGCTCGACGGCTTCCATGCGCTGTGGTTCGCCCGCTCCCGAGAGTTCTCCAGCGACTACGAGCGGATGGTCCGCCAGCGCTGCGTGCAGACGGCGATGGTCAAACAGCTCGACCCGGCCACCGTGCTCACCCGCTACCAGTCGATTGCGAAAGCCACTCCGGGGGCCGTGTCGACTGATATCCCCTCGTCTCAGGTGGACTCGTTCGTCGACCTCGCGCTCAAGGTGAAGTCGCAGAAGATCGAATCCGTCGACCTCACCCCGCCGCGTATCACTCCGTCACAGCCCGACTTCAATGTGGCACATCAGCTGGTAGCCGATAAGATCGAGGAGTCGTCGAAGTCCTCCGAAGAGGACAAAGGCGCGTTCTCGGTTCCCGGAAGCGACCTGTCAGCCGCTGCCGGAGTCGATGCGGGACTCGATCCGAACTCCGGTTCAGGGCCGCAGCTGCTGGCACAGGGTGCCGGCGACACCTCAGCTGACAACGGCGAAGAAGCCGACGCAAAGGCGATCTGCTACGTGCCGTGAGGCGCTGCTGTGAGGTCGGTCGTGATGAGACCAATGACCGAATCGGTCGTTCCCATGACGATTCCGGGAAAATCTTTTGCTCGGTGTGTCCCTTGTCAATACTGGGAACCACACTCGTGTAATTAGAATATTCTGCTCTGTGGCTAGTCTGACACGCCGAAAATGTGTAACAATTTTGAGATGTTGGGGTTGCCCACCGTTCTGCCAACGGTGAAGGGGACCTCGAGGCCTGAACTTCCCTGTCTTCCTCGAAAAGGCTGTAACGATGAAATATCTATTGCCCACTGTTGCGGGCTGCGCTTCTATTGCGCTGGTCGGCACCTTAGCGGTCACGGCACCGTCGGCTTCCGCAGCCACGACGACGCCTGATGTGTCCAAAGAGGCGCTGAACGTCAGCAAAGAGGGACTCAACGTCCCCGGTGCCCGCGATTCCAGTGATTCCACCGCCACTGCCGCCAACCAGAGCGCCACGAGCAATCTGCCGAATATCTTCAAGTCGCAGACTGCACTGGCCTCGGCCAAGGTGCCCGATATCGTCAACGCTTCGGCGTCGGCATCTGCGGCTTCGGTCAACAACGTCTCCGCCGGACTGACCTCCGGGGGCGACGACGCCGCGCCGTCCGAGGGATCGGCGCCGTCCGAGACCGAGCAGGCTCCTGCCGAGGGCGCAGAGACCGAGACCCCGAAGTCCGAGGACGAGGACGCGAAAGATTCGTCCGACGAGTCGAAGGCCGAGGGCGAAGACGACATCTCCGGTTCGGTCCGTCAGAAGACCGAAGACGGAGTGAACATCGCGCTCATCTCCGATGTCCTCGACGTTCCCGCGAACAACCCGAGCCTTGTCGGCTTCACCTTCTCCGAGTCGAAGTCCAATATCCGCATCCAGGTCCGCACCAAGCAGGGTTCGGAATGGGGCAATTGGGACACCCTGGACGAAGAGCAGCAGGAAGAAGCCCAGAACAAGGGTTCGGAGCCGATGACGGTGTCGAACGCTTCCGCTGTGCAGATGCGCATCCTCGGTGACTCCGCGCCGAGCGAGGCCGAACTCGTCCTCGTCGATCCGAAGCGGGACGCCGGCGACGCTCAGGCCGTCGCCGAGAACGATCCCGTCGAGCTCGACGATCAGGTCAGCGGCGACTCTGCCGGTGCTGAAACCGCGCCGGAGCAGTCGACCGAGGACTCGACCGACGCCGAGGCGGCATCCGCAGAGAACGTCGATGCGGCCGCCGGCGCGACGGTGACCAACCAGAACTACGTACCCGGATCGTCGACGGTGGACACCGTGGCGAAGAAGGTGTCGAAGCCGAAGATCGGCTCGCGCAGCTCGTGGGGTGCCAAGGCCTACCGCGGCAGCCCCGATTACGCCAGCGGCATCAAGCAGGCCGTCGTTCACCACACCTCCGGTTCGAACAGCTACTCGGCTGCCGATGTTCCCGGAATCATCCGCGGTATCCAGGCCTACCACCAGCAGGGCCGCGGCTGGAACGACATCGGATACAACGTCGTCGCAGACAAGTACGGCCGCCTCTGGCACGCTCGCGGCGGTGACGTCTCGAAGGCCGTCATCGGCGCTCACGTCGCCGGACACAACACCGGAACCTTCGGCATCTCCGTGCTGGGTACCTACAACAGCGCGGCCCCGCCGAAGAAGACACGCGATGCCGTCGCCTCGGCGATCGCCTGGAAGTTCTCGATCAACGGAATCTCCAAAGCGACGAAGTCGAACCTGGTCGGCCACCGCGATCTGGGGCAGACCGACTGCCCGGGTGACGCCTTCTACGCCAAGCTGGGTGAGATGCGTTCGACGGTCAATTCGATCCTGAAGACCGGCGAACAGCCCAGCGACAGCAAGGACGACGACAAGTCCAAGGACGACGACAAGTCCAAGGACGACGACAAGAAGACCGAGAAGCCGAAGGCGAAGACCTCGATCGAGAAGTACGCCGAGAAGAACAAGCTCGGCAAGGCTCTCGGCAAGGAATACGACGTCAAGGGCGTTTCTGGCGCCAAGGCTCAGAAGTTCGAGAAGGGCACTGTCTACTGGTCCAAGAAGACCGGTGCCTACCACCTGTCCGGAGCGATCGCTTCGGCGTACAAGGGCAATGCAGTCACCGACTTGGGGCTGCCCACCTCTGCGGAGAAGGGCGGCCTCAAGGGCGGGGGCGTCGCACAGCGCTTCGAAAAGGGCTCGTTCTACTGGTCGAAGAACACCGGCGCCCACTACACCTCCGGCACCATCATGAAGTACTGGGGTGACAAGGGGACCGTCAAGGGTCACCTCGGTTACCCCAAGTCGGACGTGGTCTACAAGAAGGGCCGCGGTGAGCAGCTCTTCGAAGGCGCACGTCTGGTCTGGGCCGAAGGCTACGGAACCACCGAGTTCTCTCCCAAGGGTTCGATCGCCGGCGGAGTCAGCGACGACAATGCTCCGGGCGGCGCGACGCCGCCGGGAGACGATTCCACCGATGACAAGTCGCCTGCAGACTCCGGGGAAGGTTCTGCAGACGACAAGGACTCGAAGGACGATAAGTCCAAGGATGATTCCAAGAAGGACGACAAGTCCAAGGACGACAAGAAGAAGGACGACAAGTCCAAGGACGACAAGAAGAAGGACGACAAGTCCAAGGACGACAAGAAGAAGGACGACAAGTCCAAGGACGACAAGAAGAAGGACGACGACAAGAAGAAGGACAAGCCGTCCAAGGCCGAGAAGATCGCGGCCCAGCGTGCGTCCATCATCAAGGATGCGAAGGCCAACCTCGGCGTCAAGTACGTCTGGGGCGGGACCTCGCCGAAGTCCGGTTGGGACTGCTCGGGTTACACCCAGTACGTCTATGGCAAGAACGGCATCAAGCTGCCGCGCACAACCAGTCAGCAGCGTTACGCCGGCAAGGAGATCTCGCTCAAGGACGCCAAGGCCGGCGACCTGATCTGGATCCCCGGTCATATCGGAATCATCTCCGAGACCAAGGGCCAGATGTACGATGCCGGCTCGACGCGGACGAACACCACGAAGCGCAGCTACAGCTGGATGCTGAACCGTGGAGCCAAGGTCATCCGCGTAGTCGGCTGACACCAGGCATCGAGGACAGGGCGTACAGCGCCTGCCGGCCAGTGCCCCGAGGACGAACCCATTGTGGATCTCCCTCGGGGCACTGTCTGGTTTCCCGGACGATTCCGGTTGCGGCAGTGACCGGTCGATATGTATCTGCGCAGGTGACAAGCGGTGAATAGATTGTGACTTCGGCTGAACAGTCAGTGAAGTGCCGACCCCGGCCACGACAGCGGGGCTAGGCTGGACTGAGCACAACCGGAAATCACCGGATGTGAATCCAAATCGATCCTGTCAAAAGGGGGCCCGCAGTGCATCGTCTGCACAATACGGTCAAGAAGTTCGAATGGGGCAGCACCGACGCGATTCCCGCGATCCTCGGCACAGTCCCGGACGGCACCCCCTGCGCGGAACTCTGGCTCGGAGCCCACCCGGTCAGCCCCTCTCGACTCGACGTCGGGCACACGCCGTCCCAGGCTCCGCTGGAACGGCAGAACCGCCTCGGCGGGCAGCAGCCGACGGGCGGCGTGGCGACGGAGGCCGAGCCTCGGCTCGGACCCAACCTCATCGAGTACCTGGCGGGGGACCCTGAAGGTCTGCTCGGCCACGACTCCCTCGAGTCCTTCGGAGCGCGACTGCCGTTCCTGCTCAAGGTGCTCTCGGCGAGCAAGGCCCTGTCGATCCAGGTGCACCCGAATCGCGAACAGGCCCGGGCCGGATTCGCCGCCGAGGAAGCGGCCGGACCGGCGCTGGACGCTCCCGACCGGAACTTCAAGGACGCCTCGGCGAAACCGGAGCTCATCTACGCGCTCACCGACTTCCACGCGCTCACGGGGTTCCGCCCGCGCAAGGCCGTGCGAGCCACGTTCGAACGGATGCTCTCCCAGCCGCTGACTCCGCCGTCCTTGGACGTGCTCGGAGCGATCATCGCAGCGCTGAAGTCTTTCAGCGAATCCAAGGCGCTGTCACGCGCCGTTGAAATCATCCTCAGCGATCCGCGGACGCCCGGGCTCGTCGACGAGGTCGCCGCCCATGGGATCGACGAACTGCCGGTCGGACACATCAGCCGGTCAGGCAGCGCGGTCGACCCGGCGCAGACATTCTGCGAGCTGGTCACCGACTATCCCCATGACCCCGGCGCGCTGGTCGGACTCATGCTCAACCGAGTTCACCTGCAGCCGGGAGAAGCGCTGACCATGGACGCCGGAGTGCTGCATGCCTACCTCTTCGGCACAGGCATAGAGATCATGGCCTCGAGCGACAACGTCGTGCGCGGCGGGCTGACCTCGAAGCACGTCGACATCGAACAGCTGTCGAAGATCACGGACTTCCACGCCGGTGCACCCCGGATGGTCGAACCCGATCACTCGGGAATGCTGCTGGGACCCACCGATGACTTCGCTCTGCAGGCACTGCGGTGCCCGCGCACGACGACGGTGGAACGGCGCGGTGCGGCGATCGTGCTGTGCACCGCGGGAACTGTCACACTCAGCTCGCTCGGCTCGACGCTCACCCTCGAACGTGGGCAGAGCGCCTTCATCGCGGCCAACGAACCGACGGTGACGGCCGATGGCCACGGCGATGTGTTCGTAGCGACCACCGGACTGAATTCCGGAGCTGCCGGCCGCTGAGCGCGCGCTGTCCGCCACCACCGGCGGCTGAGCTCGTCTGCTCAACTCGCCCCAGCGAATGCTTACTCACCCCTGCGAACCGGTGTGCAGGGCCTCCCGCAGAATTGTTGGGTCGATCCGCGGTGATTGCTTCAACGTAACCACCGTGGATCGGCCCAACAATCTGCGTTTCCTACGGTGTCGAGCAACGTCCGACGGTCCTGACGGACGAATCCGGTGTTCGGCGGCGGTCGACGCCAGCGCGTGGGTGGTCAAGACTGCGGTGCGCTGGCAGCAGAACACAGAACAGTGGTCACGTTCGGATGCTTCTGAGCGATCAGAGAGAGCATCCGAACGTGACCACTGTTCGATCACCAAGTGTCCTCGTTCGGACACTGCACGCGTGAGGCCCGGGCCGGTCACCTGGAACTCAGGCGGCGACCTCGATGGTGGGGACGTCCTCGGGGACGATCACCTCGGCGCCTGTCTTCTCCTTGACTTCGTCGACGGTCACGCCCGGGGCGAGTTCGACGAGGGTGAACGCGTCACCGCTGACGTCGAGGACGGCGATATCGGTGATGATGCGCTCGACGACGCCCTTTCCTGTCAGCGGCAGCTCGCACGACTTCAACAGCTTGTGCGTACCGTCCTTGGCGACATGGTCCATGATGACGATGACGCGCTGGGCACCGTGCACGAGGTCCATTGCGCCACCCATGCCCTTGACCATCTTGCCCGGGATCATCCAGTTCGCGATGTCGCCGTTCGTGGCCACCTGCATGGCGCCGAGGATCGCGGCGTTGATCTTGCCGCCGCGGATCATCCCGAAGCTCGCCGCTGAGTCGAAGTACGCGGCGCCCGGGTTCATCGTGACGATCTCCTTGCCCGCGTTGATGAGGTCGGGGTCGATCTCATCCTCGGTCGGGTACGGGCCGACGCCGAGCAGGCCGTTCTCCGACTGGAGCACGAGGTGGACACCCTCGGGCAGAAAATTGGGCACCAGGGTCGGCATGCCGATGCCGAGGTTGACGTAGCTGCCGTCTTCGAGTTCCTGGGCGGCACGGGCCGCCATCTGATTGCGTGTCAATGACATTTCTGTGTCTCCTCAGGCTTCTCGTACGGTGCGCTTCTCGATGGGCTTGTCCGCCACCTGTTCGGGCGTCAGCGGCACCACGCGGTGGACGAAGACGCCTGGCACGTGGACCATGTCCGGATCGATCTCGCCGGGTTCGACGAGCTTTTCGACCTCGGCGATGGTGATGCGAGCCGACTGTGCGGCCGGGGGATTGAAGTTCCGCGCCGAGGAGTGGAAGACGAGGTTGCCGTGCCGGTCACCGATCGCGGCACGCACAAGTGCGTAGTCGGGAGCCAGGGACTTCTCGAGGACGTATTCCTTCTCTTCTCCGAAGGTGTCGAAGACCTTCGTCTCCTTGGCCGGAGATTCCTTGACGACGTTGCCGTCAGAGTCGTACTTCCAGGGCATGCCGCCCTCGGCGACCTGCGTCCCGGCGCCGGTGATGGTGTAGAAACCGGGGATGCCGGCTCCTCCTGCACGCAGCTTCTCCGCCAGGGTGCCCTGCGGGGTGAGTTCGACCTCGAGTTCACCGGAGAGGTACTGACGGGCGAATTCCTTGTTCTCGCCGACATACGAGGCGATGATGCGGCGGAGTCGTCCGTCGGCGAGCAGGATGCCCAGTCCGCGGCCGTCGACGCCGGCGTTGTTGGAGATCACCTCGAGGTCTTTGGCTCCCTGGTCCTGGAGGGCCCGAATAAGGAATTCGGGCACGCCCACGACACCGAAGCCGCCCACGGCGATCGATGATCCATCTGCAATGTCGGCCACCGCTGCTGCGGGGGTATCAACTACTTTGTCCATGTGCCCAGTGTGCCATGGACCACTCCCAGCCCGGCGGCCAGGTCCGTGATGCGAGCATCGTCGACTCTGCTGGTGAGCAGGACCTCACCACCGCCGAGGAGGTGCTGCAGAAAGCGCGGCCACTCGCTCGGCAGCGGGGTCGAGTTCGAGGCGAGCAGTCCCTGCGGGCGGGCAGCGTCGGTCGATTCGGAACTCGTCCAGTCGATGATCTGACCGTCCACTTCGAGGATTCCCGAAGCGTCGAGGCGACGCGCTGTGACATCGGGGTAGGCGCGGATGGCGGAATTGACGTCGATGAAGTCGGTATCGACCGGGGTGCTCAGCGCCAGGGCCGGGGGATTGAAGACGAAGACCTCGTCGGCGTCGGCCACCTGGTCATCATCCTCGTGGCCGAAGGGGACGAAGGCCATGAAGTCCTCGTCCGGTGCCTCGTGCGCGATGACGACGCGGCCCCCTGCCAGCAGGACACTGAGGACAGCGACGAGTTCGCGCCAGTGCAGCCCCTCCGGCAGAGGAGCGAAGAGAGTGAAGTCCGGTCCGAGGTCGTAGTCGCCGAAGAGGCCGACTCCCTTATTCACCCAGTTCGAGACGACCGGGCCGGTGAGGTCGAGTCGATCGAAATCGGGCCCGCGCCAGATGAGGACGGGCCCGCCGGTGCGCGCGATGACTGAGAGATCCATATCCGCTTCCATGATTGTGTTCCGAATGCAGTCTGTCGGGAGGGTCAGTGAACGATGAGGCCGATGTCGATCGTCACCCCGCGGGGGAAGGCCCCGAGCTCACCATCGACCCAGTGATAGCGCGTGGAGGCGCTGAGATCCTCGGCGAAGAGGGCTGTATGGAGGCGTTCGACGAGAGATCCGAGCCCGACCATCGCCTCGAGCAGGGGCGGGCCGCCCGATTGGGCGGTCGCCGGTGAGTCAGAGGGGCTGAGCGAGATCCGCGATCCCGACCCCTCGATCCGCATCCGCCAGGCTGCATGGCCGGGAGTCCGCGACTGCCCGGCGCGGACGACGCGGATCGCTCGAGACACCCTTTCGAGGATGTCGTCGCTGTTGTCGCCGGCAGGGGCGCTGCCGGGCAGGTCGGTGACTCCCAGGCCGCGCTGAATGGCTTCGACATGGCCGTGTCGGAACCAGTCCTCGCCGAGGTCGCGGGAGAGTGCACGGGCGCCTTCGCGGCCGTTGTCGAGGTATCCGCCGGCTCCGCGGACCAACGCCATGGGCAGTCCGCGGGAGGAGCCCTTGACCAAGTCGGCGGCCGCTGCGATCTCATCGGCGATCGCGCGTACCGTCACGGTCTGGACGCGCCCGTCGTCGTCGAGGCGACCGCGCTGGTCGTCGAGACCGGAGAAGCCGGACAGGCCGATGGCGATATCGCCGACCCCGACCCGCCACGGCCGTGAACTCGTATCCGAGATGACCAGACCGATACGCACCTCGAAGGCCTGCTCGACCCGTCGGCGCAGGCCGTCGGCGGACCGGTCGCTGTCGAGTGGATGGAGGATGACGGCACCGCCGGAGTTCGACTGGTCGAGACCCGCTGCTGCCTGAACGGTGCCCGCCGGGGTGCGCACGATCTGCACGGTGGTGCCGGAGCGATAGGAGCGTTCAGCGACCAAGTGGGTGCCCGTCTCCGCGACGAGTTCTTCGAACTCGGCACGATCTGAGACCGTACGCAGGCGTCCCTCGGCCTTGGAGACGACTTTCGAGGCGACGACGAGGATATCGCCGTCCTTGAGGTCGATGCGGTTGCGCCGGAGGGCGTTGATGAGGATCGCGGAGAGGTCGGAGCCCGACGCGATCTCTTCCTCGACGGGAGGCGCGTAGACGGTGAGCAGACGGTCATTCATGCCAGGCCACCGGTGATTCCACTCTCATCTCTCCATAATCCCATTGTGGGTGCCCACTTTCTAAATTCTCCAGGTTTGCTCAGGCGAATCCCACAGGTTGTGCCCTATGACCGGGCCGTGACCTATATATGGGGTTCTGGGCGCGTGTGCATGTGAACGCATGTTCGAATAGCGTCTCACGGGGTGTCTCGATACTCCATAAGGGCTTGACGGGGCGGTAATGACACGCGTGTAATTTATACCTAAGGGGAACGCGCCGAGCAGGGATCCTTCAGGATTCGACCGTACATCGGACTGATCGCCTCAGTCACGGTACTGGACCTGCTCGAGCGTGAGAAAGGGGAAAACCGTGCAAAGTGCACCGAGAGAATGGCGGGAGAGAGAAGACTTCACCGCCGCACCGGGAGTCACCTCCCGCCGTGCCGAAGACTGGTTCATCGAACCGGGAGCACGTACACCCGAGACGCTGCCGGATCCGCTGGCCGTCGATCCGAGTGATCTGACGCCGCTGCCGCCGGACAATTCCGCCGTCTCTCCGCTGTCCCTGCTGCTGGGAGCCGCAGACGACGGTGAACTGTCCTGGCAGGACCAGGCCCTCTGCGCTCAGACCGACCCCGAGGCGTTCTTCCCGGAGAAGGGCGGATCGACTCGTGAAGCCAAGCGGGTCTGCGCCTCCTGCGACGTCCGTTCCGAATGCCTCGAATATGCTCTCGCCAACGATGAGCGCTTCGGCATCTGGGGCGGAATGTCCGAACGCGAACGCCGCCGGCTCAAGAAAAAGGTCGTGTGAGTCAAGCCGTCACCATCGTCGTCGTCTCCGGCGACGATGCCAGCAAGGTCGAGCTCGAAACAGCTCTTCGTCCGCACTACCCCGAGATCCCCGTGGTGGATCTCGGTGGGCGGACGGTCCGCGAAGCCGGTGAGATGCCGGAGATCGCGGAGTCGGATTTCCTGTGGTTCCTCACCCCTGACTCCCGTCCCGAACCAGACTGCCTCGATGAGCTGCTCGACGCCATCGGGGAGACGGAATCCATCGCCGCCGTCGGACCGAAGCTCATCTGCTCCGGCCGCATCGTCTCCGCCGGAGTGAGCACCACCTCGGCGGGGGAGCGTTTCAACCCCGTCGGCTCCGGGGAGATCGACCAGGGCCAGCGCGACAGTCAGATCGAAACTCTGGGTCTCGACCTGCCGGGCCTGCTCATGGCCACCACCGAACTCGAGCGCATCGGGGCACCCTCCCGTGTGCTCGGTCCCGCCTATTCCGGTCTCGAATACTCCCGTCGTCTTCGCGACCTCGGCGCCCGCGTGCTGCTGGCCCCGCGAGCGCGGATGGAGATCTCCGCTGCGTCCGCTGCCCGGCTCGGCTCCTCGCCCCACCCGCCGAGGTCGAAGTCCCAGATCCGGACGGAGCAGCGCTACCGTCTCAGCCTCGCCGGTCAGGGGCTGGTCTCGCTGTTCTGTCTCCTTGCTCTCGGCCACCTCGGCCGAGTCATCGGCGGGCTGCTGTCGAATAACTTCCGTCCTGCCGGGTGGCACCTCGGTGCGCTCATCGGCCTTCCCGCAGATGTGTCGACCACCGCCCCGCTGAGACGTGCCAACGCCCGTCGCAACCGTGTGGCCAGACGATCGAACACCGGACATGTCGCCGCGCTCTACGCCGATGACGAAGAACTCGCCGTTCAACGCCGGACGATGAGCGGTGAGAGCGATGACTCTCGTCCGGCGGAGGTTCCCACCGGCGGCCCCGACGCCGATGCCGAACTCAACCCGGTCGGCGACACCGAAGAGGCCATCGACTCCTTCTCCCGACTGGAGATCTCCGGCGGTTCCAGTCTGCTGCGTGCACCCCTGACCTATGTGATCCTCGCCGCCGTGGTGATGAGCGGGGTCATCAGCTTCCGACTCTTCGGTCCCGGCCACCTCAACGGCGGCGCCCTGGGTTCGACCGACATCGGCTTCGGCGAGATCGTCGACCGTCTCCTCGGACGTCACCTCGACGTCTCGACCGGTGCGGCGGTGCCGGCCGACCCCTACCACCTTGTCCTCGGTGTGCTCTCCCTCCTCTTCTTCGGCCATGTCGATGTCATGGTCCGCTCCCTGCTGTTGGCCGCGCCGATCCTGGCCGCCATCACCGCCTACGCGGGAGCGGGGAGCGTACTGGCACGGCGATGGGTGCGCGGCTTCGCCGCCCTGCTGTGGATCGCGTCTCCGCTGTTCACGGCCGCACTGTCGGACGGTCGCCTCGGCGTGATCCTCGTCTGGATCTGTGCCCCGCTGGCGGTGCTGACTCTGCGCCGCAGCCTGAGGGACGGATCGATCGCCGCGGCAGCGGGCAGCGGCCTGCTGCTGTTCGTCATCACCGCGGGCATTCCACTGCTCCTATTGGTCACGGTCCTCGGCACCGCGGTGCTTCTCGTGGCAGGACGTGGCCTGCGCCATCTGTGGCTGCTCGCCCCGACCGTGTTCCTGGGCTGGCCGTGGCTGTGGGCCGTCGTCCGCGAGCCGGGAACTCTTCTCACGATGCCCGGACAGACCACGGCCACCGAGTCCGTGCCGACTTATCTGCTTGCCGTCGGGTTCCCTGCTCCGCTCGACATGTCCTGGCTGACGAAGCTGATCTCCGATCTCGGCTTCGGCGGGGTCTCTGCCGGCGCCCTCGAACTCTGGGCGCCGGTCCTGATGCTGCCGATGCTCATCCTGGCCTTCTTCACCCTCATCGAAGCCCGGCTCGAACTCTCTCGCCTGACCTGGGCGGTCGGACTCTACGTCGGCGGTCTCATCCTCGCCGCGATCCAGGTGCATCTGCCCGCGGAGACGGGACCGTTCCACCTCATCGCCTCATACCCCGCAGCGGGACTGACCCTGGTCAGCCTGGGGTCGATCCTGCTGCTGTCCCTCGGCGCCGACCGCACCGTCGGTCGCCGCCCCGGACGCAGCCGAGACACCGGTTCGTCCTCTGCGAAGAGTGCGGCCAAGGGAGTCTCCGCGGCGTCCGGCCGGCTGCCGATGCGCGGCCTTGTCGGGCTCGTGACAGTAGCGGCCATCGGGCTCATCGCCATCGGCGCCGGACGGGCCACATCCTCGCCCGAAGCGGTCACCGCGACCTCCGACAGCAACGTCCCCGCACTGGCCGCTGACCGCGCAGCGGGGGAGACCCAAGCGCGCACTCTCCGCCTGGACAATGTCGACGGAGAGGTTCTGGCCACCCTCATCGCCTCCGCCGACGGCACGGTGCTGGGCACATCGACGGTGACCTCGGCAGAAACCGTAGGAGGGTGGCCGTGGCAGCGCCGCCCGCTGCCGATCACCTCCGACCAGGTGCTCGTGGCTCAGGCCGCGTCCGCGCTCTCGGCCGATGACGCCGGTGACCTCGGCAGCATCCTCGGCGAACTCGGAGTCGATTTCGTCCTCGTCGGCCCCGATGCCGGCAGCCTGACCAACTCGGTATCCGTCTCCGAGGGGCTCCTTCCGGTCGGGCCCACCTCGTCCGGGCAGCTGTGGCGCGTCGACAAACCCTACAGCGGCCGTTTCCTCATCCGCGATGCCGAAGGGAAGGTGTCAACGGCGGCGATGAAAGGCACCACCGCGACGGTTCCGGCCGGTCAGGAGGGTCGCGCCTTGACCATCGCCGATGCAGCGCACGGCATCACCGCGAGCATCGACGGTGAGCCGCTGCCGCAGCCGAAGCCCGGCGAAGAGGCATGGGCAAGCGAATTCGACCTCCCCGCAGCCGGAGGAACGGTCGAGATCTCGCTGAACTCACCCCTCTACCCGATCGGCGTCATCGTCGGATGGGTGCTCGGACTGCTCAGCCTCATCGTCGCCATCCCCTTCGGCCGGGCGGGGAATGTGACGCGGAAGACCGGTCGTGAGGAGCAGCAGGCATGAAGCACCAGCGCAGCATCGTCACCTTCACGGCCATCGCCGTGCCCGGGGTGCTCGTGGCCATGACCTCGTTCCTCACCCCGCTGACGCCCGGCACGCTGGACCGCAGTCCGGAACAGGTGCGCATGCCCACCGCGGACACCCGCGTCGTCTGTCCCGGCCCCCTGCTCACTGCCGGAGAAGCCGAAGGCACCGATGCCGAATTCGTCGACGACTCGAAGGTCTCGACCCGTGTCGTCTCCGCCTCCGCACCGATCGGAGCCGCAGACGGATCGACCTCCTCGGCCCGTCTCCAGGTCGCCGATCTCGGCGGTTCGATCGACTTCGACAATCCCTCCGGCCAGGGCTTCGTCTCCGGAGACGACAGCATCGACTCGACGAAGCTAGTCACCGGTTTCGCCCGCCCCGGGGCTCCAGCCCTGACAACCGGCCTCGAAACCGTCGAAGGCAGCTCCGGTGACCTCACGGGCCTCGCCACCCTCACCTGCGCCCAGGCATCGAGCAGCTTCCGGATCGTCGCCGGATCCGGAGCCACCGGCTCGAACTCGCAGCTGCTGCTGAGCAATCCTGGAGACGTTCCCGTCCAGGCGAAGGTTGCGCTCATGACCCCGGGCGGCGAATCCGCCGAACCGACCGAACTCAGCATCAAGGCCGGTCAGCAGCGTGCCGTCCCGCTGGGCGGGCTGGCTGGAGGGGCAGAGGCCCTTGCCGTCGACGTCACCGTCGACGGCGGAGTCCTGGCCGGTTCCGTCCAGGAGACCGTCCTCGACGGACTCAAACCGCAGGGCATCGACCTCGCGGCCGGTGGTGCAGGGGCCGATCGCCAGCAGGTGCTCACCGGGGTCAGCGGCAAGGATGTGCGAGTCCGGGTCGCGAACCCGAGCAGTGACCTCGCCGAGGTATCCCTGAAGGCGTACGGGCCGGCTGGAGAGATCGACATTCCCCGTTCCTCGATGACCGTTGTCGGCCGCGGTGTCGCCGAGGCCGATCTCGGGGATCTCGACGCCACGAGCCTCGTCGTCGAATCCTCTCAGCGCGTCCAGGCCGGAGCCTTCATCGGCAAAGACGGTGAGAAGGGTGCCGCCGACTTCGGCAGCATCCCGTCGACCGACTCCCTCGCCGAGACCCAGATTCTGGCGCTTCCTCGCACCGGTGAGTCCTCCCTGAACCTCTCGCCCGGTCAGGGACATGTGCAGGTGCAGGGAATGCTCGACGACGGAACGCTTACCGATCCTCAATCGATCGACCTCAACCCGACGGGAACCACCGTGCTCAATCCGAGCGACGTCTCCGAGGAGTCGGTGCGCGCACTCGTCCTCAAAGGATCCCAAGCCTCGGGCTCACAGGCCGATGGGGTGCATGCGACCCTCGTCGTGACCACCGAGGACGGAATCTCCACGGTCGTCCCGGCGCCCGCTCCAGCAGGTGTGGCCTACCGGGATATCCGGCTCGGCTGAGGTCTCACGAACCAGGACCCTGCGGTGACTGCGGATCTCAGGTGCGACGGAGGATATCGACCTGGTCCGCCACCACCTCGGCGATGAGCGCATCCCGGACGTCACTGCCGGCATGATCTTCGATCACCCGCCGATAGAGGACGATATGGGTGGGACGGTCCCCGGCCGCCGGGAACACACGGCCGAAGCTCGGTTCTGTCGAACTCGCCGGTGGGACGGAATCGACCGCCAGCACCACCTCGGAGAGGAGGACGGGCTCGTGCCTGCGCATGCGGGCGAACTCGGCGGCCGCGACCTTCGCAAAACTCTCCGCCCGACTCAGCCGCGCGGGCACCTCGGCCCGGTGCAGCGGAGACCGCAGACCCCGCCCATGTCGGTCGCGATGTCGCCTTGGTCTCATAGCACTTCATTCTACGTGCGGTGCCGCCGTGCCTGAGCGAATCGGCGGGATGCGGCGTGTAGAGTGTGGGACTGTGTCAGCCGTGAGAATGTGTTCAAAAGTCAGCTGTTCGCGCCCCGCCGCCG
The DNA here is from genome assembly GCF_013168765.1 of Brevibacterium sp. CT2-23B. Lineage (NCBI taxonomy): Bacteria > Bacillati > Actinomycetota > Actinomycetes > Micrococcales > Brevibacteriaceae > Brevibacterium > Brevibacterium sp. CT2-23B. Next base: position 201,596 of record NZ_JABBYK010000001.1, read on the forward strand.
CCACCATGACGTACGTGCACGCCGATGCGACCGTGGTCATCGGACCTCTGGGCAGGCGCGCCGAACCGGGCGCTCATGACCTGTGCGCCGAACATGCGGCGAAGCTGACCCCGCCCGTGGATTGGCAGCTCATCCGGATCGACTCCGGGCAGGCCCCGCCCGAACGCAGCCATGACGACCTGCTGGCGATCGCCGACGCCGTCCGCGAGGCCGCCGATCGCGCCGATCAGACCCCGGCCCGGAACGCACCGGGACCGGCCGACGATCCGGCCGCTTCGGGACGTCGACACGGTCACCTGCGCATCATCGGCGACTCATGAGCCACCGCGAGCCGGACTCGACCCGAATCGAACCCGCCCAGCAGATCCCGACCGACTCCGAACTCGGACGAGCCCGGACGGCTGCCCTCGACGCCGCCGTCGGAGCCTACGACATCCGCGGTCGCATTCCCGACCAGCTCGACGACGACATCCTGTTCGCCCTCGGCTGGGCGACGGCCCGAGCCATGGCAGAGATCCACACCGCCACCGAGGTGGTCATCGGCCACGATATGCGACCGAGCTCTCCCGGATTCGCCCACTCCTTCGCCGCGGGAGTCGAGGCTGCCGGCTCGACGGCCGTCCTGCTGGGGCTGTGCTCGACCGATCAGCTCTACTTCGCCTCGGGCATCTTCGAACTGCCCGGCGCCATGATCACGGCCAGCCACAATCCCGCCGACTACAACGGGATCAAGATCTGCGGACCTCGCGCCGCCGGAGTCAGCCTGGCCTCCGGGCTCTCGCGAGTCAGAGAACTCGCGATCACCGCACCGCAGACCGACGGTCGGACCATCGCCGAAGATGAGACTGCCGCATCCCGGATGCGGGAGCAGTACGCGGCACGGATCCGCGAGCTCACCCACGTCGATGAGGTCACGGGACTGTCGATCGTGCTCGACGCCGGAAACGGCATGGCCGGGCGCCTCCTCGGGGAGGTCTTCGGCACGGATGCGGGAGCCGCCTCGGTGCCCTTCGACGTCATCGGCCTCTTCACCGAACTCGATGGGACGTTCCCCAACCACGAGGCGAACCCGCTCAAACCCGAGAACCTCGTCGACGCGGCACGCGCTGTCGTCGACAACGGCGCCGATCTCGGGCTCGTCTTCGACGGGGACGCCGACCGCTGCTTCTTCATCGACGAGACAGGCGCGACGATGTCGGCCTCGGCCGTCGGCGCACTCGTCGCCGAACGCGAGATCGCACGGGCCCGGGCACTCGGCGACGACCGACCCACCGTCATCCACAACCTCATCACCTCCCGCAGCGTAGCCGAGACGATCACCGCCGCCGGCGGACACGCACTGCGGTCGAAGGTCGGCCATTCGGGAATCAAGACGCTCATGCGCGAAACCGGAGCCGTCTTCGCCTGCGAACACTCCGCGCACTTCTATTTCGACGAGTTCTTCGGGGCGGACTCGGGAATGCTCGCCGCCTGTCACCTCATCGCCGCCCTCGCCGAATCACGCGCCCCCGCCTCCCGTCTGGTTGCCGACTATGACCGGTTCGTGCAGTCGGGGGAGATCAACTTCACCGTCGCCGACCCCGACGCTGTGCTCGCCGACTTCGCCGCACATGCCGGAGACTTCCCAGAGAACACCGTCGACGACCTCGACGGAATCGGCCTGCAGGGTGCGGACTGGTGGGTGAACCTGCGCAAGTCCAATACCGAACCCCTCGTCCGACTCAACGTCGAAGCCGCCGATTCGGCGCAGGTGGACGCGCTCACCCGCCGAGTCACGGACTTCGTCAACGCTCACGCCTGAAGCCGGATCGACGGCAACCGGTCCTCTGCTTCCGTTTCTCGGAATTAGGGCAGTCAGGATATGACCGCTTGCTGACGGTCTTCGCTGTCCGCAGAACGAGCATGACGCGACAAGCCGCCTGCCCGGCAATAGACTCGAAGCCGATCAGACAGCCCGCCGTATGGAGGTACCGTGCTCGATTCCACTGACTTCAAGGTCGCCGATCTCAGTTTGGCCGAGGCCGGCCGACACCAGATCCGCCTCGCCGAAAGGGAGATGCCGGGCCTCATGGCGCTGCGGGAGGAATACGCCTCGACGGCTCCGCTGGCCGGGGCCCGCATCGCCGGCAGCTTGCACATGACCGTGCAGACCGCTGTCCTCATCGAAACCCTCGTCGCCCTCGGTGCAGACGTCCGGTGGGCCAGCTGCAATATCTTCTCCACGCAGGACGAGGCCGCAGCGGCCGTCGTCGTCGGCTCCGGCACCCCCGAAGCCCCGGCCGGCGTCCCCGTCTTCGCATGGAAGGGCGAGACCCTCGAAGAGTACTGGTGGGCCGCTGACAAGATCTTCGACTTCGCGGACGGACCGAACCTCATCCTCGACGACGGCGGCGACGCCACCATGTACGTGCTCAAGGGCACCGAATTCGAAGCCGCCGGGGGAGTGCCCACCGCCGGCGCCGAGGACTCGGAGGAGTTCAAGGTCCTGCTCAAGCAGATCGCCGCCTCCATCGAATCGGCCCCCGGACGCTTCGCTCGTCTGGCCGCCGGAATCAAGGGAGTGAGCGAGGAGACGACGACCGGAGTCAACCGCCTCTACCGCCTCGCCGAACAGGGGACTCTGCCGTTCCCTGCCATCAACGTCAACGACTCGGTGACGAAGTCGAAGTTCGACAATCGCTACGGCATCCGCCATTCGCTGCCCGACGGGCTCAACCGCGCCACCGATGTCCTCATCGGCGGAAAGATCGCCGTCGTCATCGGCTACGGCGACGTCGGCAAGGGTGCCGCCGAAGCGCTGCGCGGACAGGGTGCGCGCGTCATAGTGACCGAGATCGATCCGATCTGTGCGCTGCAGGCCACGATGGACGGCTACCAGGTCGACCTCCTCGCCGAGGTGGCTCCCCAGGCCGACATCATCATCACCACGACCGGAAACACCCGGGTCCTCGACGTCGACGTGCTGCAGACGCTCAAACCCGGCGCGATCGTCGGCAACGTCGGTCACTTCGACGAGGAGATCGATCTGGCAGGGCTGTCCCGCCTGCCCGGAGTGGAGAAGATCGAGATCAAACCGCAGGTCCACGAGTGGAGCGTGCCCGTGCCCGCCGAGGCGGGACTCGGTCGCGACCGCACGGACTTCCTCGTCCTCTCCGAAGGGCGCCTGCTCAACCTGGGCAACGCCACCGGTCATCCGTCGTTCGTGATGAGTGCGTCATTCAGCAATCAGGTGCTCGCCCAGATCGAGCTGTGGCACGCCCACGATGGCTACGGCAACTCGGTGCATCGGCTGGCGAAGGAACTCGACGAGAAGGTGGCACGCCTCCATCTGCCGGCGCTCGGGGCGAAGCTGTCCGAACTGAGCAAGGAACAGGCCGTGTACATCGGCGTCGACGTGGCAGGACCGTTCAAACCCGAGCACTACCGGTACTGATCGAGCACTGCCGGTTCGGTCCGGCGGCGGAGCGGGCGAACCCGGTCGCAGTCTGGGACCGCTCCGTCGACCGAGAGCAGTCGAGCCGCGGTGTCAGCGGCGGACAGTCAGACTGCGTCGTCAGCGGCGGGTGAGGCTGAGGCCGTGGGGGAGCGTGTCGACTCCGGACCGGAAAGCGTTCGCACGGTCGTTCCGACGGCGCTGTTTCTCGACTTCGGCGATGCGCTGCCGATGGATGACTGCGGATAGGAACTGTTCGGGAAACGTTCCCTCCGGCGGGGCCGGAGCCACATAGGGATTGAGCTCGGTGGCGAGCTCGATCGCTCGCTGCCACCTCGACTCCGCACCGAGCTGGGGCGCCATGGCGAGGAACGCGACGATGCGCCGATGCAGACCATCGGGGATCGCTGTCACGTCTGTGCGGTTCAGCCATTCGTGCAGATGAGGGGCCACATGGGTGTGCATGGGCGGCAGAGGTCGGCTGCGTTCGCTGACGGCGATGGTCCCGGCCAGATAGTCGCCGAGGCGCTTGGCCTGCGGTGAGAGCAGACCGGACAGAGCCGCGATGCCGCCGCCGCTGGAGACGATCTCGAACGGCCACAGCAGAGCGCGGATGAAGGAATGGCGCAGCCGCACCGCACCGCCGTCGTCGCGAACAACGCGCAGCCCGAGGATGAGCTTGCCCAGCGAACGACCGTGACTGAGCACCTCGACGAGCATCGGCAGCAGCACGAACACGAAGATCGTCATCACGGTCATGAGTGAGCCGAGAAGCAGTCCGTTGAGATCGAGCACCTTGAGCATGAGCCAGAACATGGCGATGAGCAGACCGATATTCACCAGCGAATAGACGATGTAGTCGATGAGACAGCTCAATGCCCGCGCCGCGAGAGCGGCCGGTTGGACATTGAGTTCGACGGCTTCACCGGTGATCAGAGTACTCACCCGACCATCGTGTCATACTGCCGCGATCCGAGGCGGTCGTTTCGCCGAGAGCATGCCGTGTGCCTCTCGCCGAGTCGGAGGTGCCGAGGCGTCGTCTCCGATAGGGTGGAGGGATGGATCCGAACCTGCTGGCCCAGCTGCACGGCGATGACTGGCTGGAGCTTTCGGCATTGGCGAAGAAGAACACGCTGACACCCGAACAGACGACCCGTTTCCTCGAGCTCTACCGGACCGCGTCGAAGGATCTGTCGCGGATCACGACGGTGGCCCCCGACTCTCTCGAGGCCGCTCGGCTCTCGGCGATCGTCCACCGCTCCCGCAATCATCTCTCGTCCGTGCCCAGCGGAGGACTGTCCGGGCTCGGACGGTTCTTCGTCATCAGTCTGCCGTTGTCGCTGTACCGGCTGCGATGGGACTTCGTCATCGTGGCCGCCGGATTCCTCGCCGTCGCCGTCCTGTCGGGCATCTGGGCGGGATCGCATCCGGAAGTGCTCGAGACCTTCGGGGATCGAGAGTTCCGACGGCAGTTCGCCGAACATGATTTCGTCGACTACTACAAAGAGAACCCGAACGGCTTCTTCGCCGTCGGCGTGTGGACGAACAACGCGTGGATCGCCGTTCAGTTCGTCCTCCTCGGCATCACGGGCGGCTATGTCATCGTCGGACTGTTATCGAATGCCGTCAACGTCGGCTTCTCCGGAGCGATGATGTTCGAGTTCGACCGGGCCTCCGACTTCTTCCTCTACATCCTGCCCCACGGGATCCCGGAGATCAGCTGCATCATCCTCGCCGCTGCCGCGGGTCTGCGTCTCTTCTTCGCCTGGGTGGTGCCGGGTCCCAGGCTGCGCCGCGACAAGCTCGCCTCCGAAGCTCGGTCGCTGCTCGTCGTCGCCGGCGGTCTCGTGCTGCTGCTGTTCGGTTCGGGACTCGTCGAGGGCTTCGTGACCCCGAACCCGATTCCGCCGGCGGTCAAGATCGCCATCGGAGTGGCGTATACCGCGGCTGTCGTCGTCTACGCGTGGTACTTCGGCAAGCGTGCCGCCGCAGCCGGACTCAGCGCCGATCTCGACGAGCATCAGGCCGGATACTCGGTCATCTCCACCGACCGCTGATCAGATTGTCGCTGACAGTTCGCCGCTGATCGGGGTCGCGGTCACAGTCCGCCGGTGACCTTGAGCCGGATGTAGAGATCGGCCAACGCTCCGGGAAGCTTCTCCGGCAGAGCCTGGACGGAGGAGATGCCGAGTCCGCGCAGCCGAGACTGCAGCGACGCCGTCGCGAGCATCTCGGCCTCGGCGGCCGCCGCCGTATATACGTCGTCGGCGTCGCCGCGCCGGGCAGCCAGGTCCGCAAGTGCGGGATCTTCGACTCCGGCGACGACGACCCGGTGGTGTGCCGTGAGAGTCGGCAACACTGGCAGGACGTCCTCGGCGATGGTCGCCTCATCGAGCTGAGTGACCAAGACGACGAGCGCCTGCTGCCGGGAGGTCTGCAGAACCGCAGCGGCGATCGACTCCCAGTTCGCTTCGTAGAGCTCCGGGTACACAGGCGTCAGCGCCACCGACAGGTCATGGACCGGATCATGAGCCCGATGGCTCGACGCGACTGCCCGCACCCGGGCATCGGCGACGATGACATCGACCCGATCGCCGGCACCCGTGGCCAGAGCCGTCAACAGCAGCGACGCCTCGAGCGCGGCGTCGAAGACCGTTCCCTCACCACAGCGACGGGCGGCGAACCGGGAGGAATCGACGACGATGACGACGCGACGATCCTTCTCCGGCCGCCAGGTCTTGACCACGAGATTCTGCGCGCGGGCGCTGGCCCGCCAGTCGATCGACCGGACATCGTCACCGTCGACATAGTCGCGCAGCGAATCGAATTCCGTGCCCATTCCGCGGATCATCACCGCCGACCGTCCCTCGAGTTCCCGCAGCTTCTGCGTCTTCGACGGCAGCTCCCGCCGGGACACGAAAGGTGGCAGAACACGCACAGAGGCGGGAACATCGATGCTCTTCTGCCGCTGGATCAGCCCGAGCCTGCTGCGACTGCGCACGGTCACCAGATCGCCGGGCAGCGCGCCTCGTCGAGTCGGCTCCAGCTCGGTGATCACCTCTGCCTGCTCGCCCGGTTCCAGCACGTGATGAGAACGGGTCTCGATCGCCCCCGCACTCGGTGCCCAGGCGTCGCGGACGTGGAGGCGCAGCCGGCGGCTGGTCCCATTGATGAGAGTCAGCGTGCTGTGGGTGCTGTCGCCGAGGCGGGCCATCGGTCCCGGTGTGCGCTGGACTTCCAAACCGTGGATCCGGGGAACGAAGAAGAAGTCGAGGACCGCTGCCAGGACGATCACACCGGCCACGATCAAGGCCGTCGGCCATGTCGGCACCAGCATGACGGGCACGAGGCCGAGAAGAGTGAGCAGGAACAGTCGGGTGGTCATTCAGCGGGGCACTTCGGTCGTGGCGATGATCGAGTCGAGGACCTGACCGACGTCCAGACCGTCCATCTGCGCCTCGGGGCGCAGGATGACCCGGTGCGACAGCGACATATGGGCCAGAGCCTTGACGTCATCGGGGGTGACATAGTGCCGACCGCTCAGCCACGCATGAGCGCGGGCGGCTCCGAGCATCCTCGTCGCTCCGCGAGGTGAGACGCCCAAGGCCAGGGACGGGGTCTGGCGGGTGGCTCGGGCGAGGTCGACGATATAGGTGATGATCTGCGGGGCGATGTAGATCTTGGCGATGGCTTCGCGGGCCCGGCCGATGAGTTCGGCATCGGCGACCGGACGCAGACCTGCCGCGGCCAGGGATCCGGCGTCGAAGCCTCGGGCGTGACGGTCGAGAATCTCGAATTCGTGATCCCGTTCGGGCAGGTTGAGGACGAGCTTGAAGAGGAACCGGTCGAGCTGAGCCTCCGGGAGCGGATAGGTGCCTTCGTATTCGACGGGGTTCTGTGTGGCTGCGACGAGGAACGGTTCGGGCAGCTTCCGTGAGCGTCCCCCGACGGACACCTGATGCTCCTCCATCGCCTCGAGCAGGGCCGACTGGGTCTTCGGCGGGGTGCGGTTGATCTCATCGGCGATGAGGATGTTCGTGAACACCGGGCCGGGACGGAACGAGAAGTCCGAGGCGGACGCGTCGTAGACCAGCGAACCGGTGACATCGCTGGGCATGAGGTCGGGAGTGAACTGCACACGCGAGCTGTCCAGGCTGACCGCGGCGGCGAAGCTGCGCACGAGCAGAGTCTTCGCCACTCCGGGAACCCCTTCGAGAAGCACGTGACCCTGGCACAGCAGTGCGATGAGCATTCCCGTCACTGCCTGGTCCTGGCCGACGACTGCCTTGGCGATCTCGGTGCGCACACCGGTGAACGCCTCCCTGAGCGGGTCCGGCTCAGCCTGCGGAGCCTGCGCGCTGTCCGCAGCAGGGGTCTGCGGCGCGACCGGCTCCTGGGGCCGAGGTGCGGCCGGAGGCTGAGAGGCGACCGGTTCCTGAGAATTCGTAGGGCCCTGGGGCGGCTGAGTCATGGGATCTCACTTTCGATCTGGGTGAGCTGATGGACGAGTTCGGTGAGTTCGGCGTCGGTGTGAGCCGACGCGGAGACGAAGACATAGTGGAGACGGCCCGGATCGGCCCCGGTGACGGTCGCGATGTGAGCGATGATGTCGGGTGTGCGGGCATCGGGGCTGAGACCGAGTCGTTTGGCGATGCGCAGCAGGGCTCCGGCCCGCAGCGTGTGCAGCGCCCCGTCGCGATCGTGGCTGCGCGAGCTCAGGGCGGCCCGACCGTGCACGGTCTCCACGGCAGGCACGATGACCGGCAGACGTTCGAGAGCCAGCGGCCCGAACCGGCGCCCGATGACGAGCAGCAGGACGAGGAGGCAGGGGACCAGCCACAGGACTCCTGCGAGGAACCAGCCGGGCACGAAATCGATCGTCGACGGAGGCGACTGCCCCTGTCCCGAACCGTCGAAGGTCGGATAGTAGACGACGAGGTTCTGCGTCTGGGACAGCTGCGAGAGCACGAGAGAGGCATTGCCCTCTTCGTCGATGTTCTCATTGGTCACCCAGTCGGGGCTGCCGAGGACGGTCAGCGGAACGGAACCGCCCGAATCGGTGAGGAACTGTCCGCGCGCAGACCCTGGAGCCACCTCGGTGCCGTCGATCTCGGCGACCCCGGGGCCGGTGAACGGGTAGCAGGCGGTGATCCCCTCGGTGCCCTTCTCCGTCTCCGCGTATTCGACCTCGCCGGTGGACACGGCACCGGCACTGCGGGCGATCGGTGAGTCGCAGGACGGTGCGGACGTGGCCTCCGGATCGGCCAACGGGCCGAGGTTGTCGTTGACCGTGATCCGGTCGGTGAACTCCGACACCGTCGGACCGGGATCGACGAGGACGAGCCGGTTGCCGTGGGTGCGCAGAGCGTACTCGAGGCCGGCGATGTCCCCGGGGGACAGAGCCGCGGTGTTCGCGGGAATGAGCAGGGTGGTGTCGGGTCGGGCGGCGGCCGAGCGGGCCTGCTCCTGATCCTCGGTGGTGGTGACATCGACGTCATGGTCGCGCAGGGTCTCGACGAGGGCCTTCGTGCCGGTGCGCTCTGTCGAGTCATAGTGCAGGGGTTCTGCGGACTCCTCGTCGCCGGTCAGCAGCACGAGCACGATCACGGTGACGAGGATGACGAAGGCCGCGACGATCCATACCGCAGCCGACCGCAGCCGAGCGCGCAGCGGAACCCGCGAGGTCGACCGGGTGCCGCGGGCGGCGACATCCAACTGTGCGCTCATACAGCTGCCTCCCGGCGGACCGGCAGTGCGCTCAGCGTCCGGTCGAGTGCGCACAGATCCGCATAGACCTCGCCGAGGCTGCGGTCGGCACGTGTCTTCGCCGCGGTCGCCTCCCCGTAGCGGAGGTCGTTGAAGACTTCGGCCACCCCGTGGACGGCGGATCCGTGCTCGGGCAGGGCCGCCTCGGCGGAACGGGCGATTTCACTCGCTGTGGCCGAGGACTCGAGCGAGACGATCTGCTTGACGGACAGGATCGCGAAGATCGCTCGGGATTCGTCGATGACCGCGGTCTCGTAGTCCCCGGCCTGCGCGGCCCGGGCCGCGCTCTCGCGCCACGGGCCCGGTTCGGGCTGGGAGACCACGGGATCGAACGCGGACAGCGGGACGCCGACGCGGCGGAATCCGGCCCGACGCACGCGCCAGACGATGAGGGCGATGATCGCGGCGAGACCGAGGACGACGACGATGAGCAGCCACGGGGAGTTCGCGCCCAGGGCGGCATGGACGAGCGAATCCCACAGGGAGGACAGCCACCGGCCGATCCGTTCCAAGGGGGTGAGGTCGTTGGCGGCGTATTCCGGTTTCGAGAGTTCGTGCTCTACCCATTCGCGGCCGGTGTCCCGGTCGATATTCGCCGAGGCGGCGCGAAGCTGTGCCGCGCCCGGCTGGGAGGACGCGGCGGTGTGGAGGTGGCGGGCCGCCTCGGTGATAGGGGAGAGGATCATCGGTCCTCCTCGGCGCGGATGAGGACGAGGTCGAGCCCCTCCGAGCGCATCTGCTGATCGAAGAAGCAGACCGTGACCAGGCAGGCGAAATAGGCGAAGAGGACGGCGGAGGAGATGAGCGTGAGTGCGAGCAGCAGACCCACGGAGACGATGGCGATGGCCGCCTGCGCCGTCGTCGACTCGGTTGTCGTCGTCATGCCGACGCCCAGGAGAACCGAGATGATGAAGACGATCGGGGTGATGATGAGTTGGACGAGCTGATTGGACAGGAAATAACCGAGCGCCAGCTGGCCGAGCATTCGCCAGAAGCCGCGCCCGGTCAGTTTCCAAGACCGGCGGATTCCGGCACGGACGCTCAGGTCCTCGACCGCGATCGCCGAACCCAGGAACGCCAGGCGCAGGTTGACCCAGATGAGCGCGACGAACCACAGCAGGGCGGCCAATGCGGCCCAGACGAAGGCGAGGATCGCCGAATCGGCGCCGAGGAACAGCAGCGTCGGGGCGGTGAGGGCCAGCAGCAGGCCGAGGTTGATTCCACTCATCAGCAGTGTGGCCAGGATGAGGCGCAGGCGGCGACCGGACAGGGACTTCCACGCCATCGACAGAGTGGTCCTGCGGGCGCCGAAGGAGGCGCGGGTTCCGGTGGCGATGATGCCGGAGAGCAGATGGGCCAAACCGAGGCTGAGCAGGCTGAGTGCCACCGAACCCAGCTGGGCCAGGGCGATGAAACCGGAGGCGGCATCCTCATTGCCGCTGAGGTCGTTGAAGAACGGCAGGAACTGCACTGCGATGAGGGCACCGATCGCGGCGAGCAGCAGGCTCCAGAGGGAGAAGACGATGAGAGAGGAGCCGATGGACAGAGTCGGGACGAAACGCAGCAGGCGGAATCCCGAATCCAGCGCCTCGATGAAAGTCAGCGGACGTTTGGGCAGGAGCCCGCGTGGGGGAGGCGGCTGCCATCCGCGCGAGGGCGGGGACGGCGAACGCCGCTGCCAGCGGCCGGTGTGCCAGTCGACCTCCGAGGTCCATGCATTCGTCTGTCCCATCACGCCAATCCTGCCATGATTCGCCGGCAAGTGCCGAGAGGCCTCCCTGTCGGATTCGGTGCGCGTCGGCCGTGTCGATCCCGGCCGTCGGGGGACGGCCCGGGGACGGTTCGGGGTTGGTCTGAGGGGCGATCGGGAGGGAGGTCGGGCGGCCGTTCCGACGGTCGGCTTCGGGGAGTGAATGGCCCGCTGCAGGGGGCCGTGCGGCGCGGCAGCTGAACCGTCGGTCTCCGCTGTCGGCGGATCCGGTGCATGAGGCAGTCGACAACGCCCGATAGGCTAGGAGTGTCGGGAACCGAAGAACACGCGAACATAAGGGACAATGGGAGCATGAACGCTCGAATCCTCGTAGTTGATGATGACACGGCTTTGGCCGAAATGATCGGAATTGTGCTCAAAAGCGAAGGCTTCGAGCCCTTCTTCTGCGCCACCGGAGACCAGGCCTTCGAAGAATTCCAGAAGGTCAATCCGGACCTCGTGCTCCTCGACCTCATGCTGCCCGGCAAGGACGGACTCGAAGTCTGCCGGGAGATCCGTGAGATCTCCTCGGTGCCGATCATCATGCTCACGGCGAAGTCCGACACCGTCGATGTCGTCCTCGGCCTCGAATCCGGTGCCGACGACTATGTGCCGAAGCCATTCAAGCCCAAGGAGCTCATCGCCCGTGTCCGCGCTCGGCTGCGGATCTCCGAACCGCAGGCTCCCGAGCTGCTGACCGTCGGCGACGTCGTCGTCGACGTCGCCGGCCACACGGTGACCAAGGGCGGATCACCGGTGTCGCTGACCCCTCTCGAATTCGACCTCCTCGTCGCCCTGGCTCGCAAACCGTGGCAGGTGTTCTCCCGCGAGACCCTGCTCGAAGAGGTGTGGGGCTATCGTCATGCCGCCGACACCCGACTGGTCAACGTCCATGTGCAGCGTCTGCGGTCGAAGATCGAACGCGATCCGGAGAAGCCGGACATCATCGTCACCGTCCGCGGCGTCGGCTATAAGGCCGGCCGAGCCGCGTGACTTCCGAGTCAGCCGCGGACGGACCCGTTCGCACCGCGGCCTCGGCACTGAAGACGTTCTGGAACTTCATACTCCGATCGTTCAGCCACTCCCTGCAGGTCCGCATCGTCGTGCTCACGATCGTGCTCACTTCGGTGGCGATCTTCGGCGTCGGAACCTATATGTCCCAGCAGATCGCCCGCGGTCTCTTCGACACCCGCCTGGATTCCCTGTCCTCTCAGACTCGGTCGATCCTGGCCGAGCTGCGCTCCCTGGCACCCGTCGACGGGCAGGCGGTCACCCAGGACACGCTGAGTTCGCAGCTGTCCTCGATCTACAACCGTTCGGCCGGGTCGGTGTACTCGCTGACCCTGCAGCCGAAGGACCCGAACTCCTCCTTCTCGACGATCACCGCCGGTGGGTCGAATGAGGACGGTGAGGCCACGCAGGTGCCCGTCTCCGATGAACTCCGCGAGGCCATCCGCAAGGCCCCGACCGACGACAAGCTCTACCAGTCGGTGAGCTTGCCCGACGGGACCGGACCGGGTCTGCTCATCACCCAGGAGCTGCAGATCCCGGGCGCCGGCCAGTTCCAGCTCTACTACCTCGGCGACCTCAGCGAACAGCAGGACACGCTCAACTTCGTGCAGCGTTCGATGTTCGTCGCCGCCCTCGTCCTCGTCGTCCTCGTCGGTGCCGTCGCCTGGATCGTCACCCGACTCGTCGTCACACCGGTGCGCACCGGGGCCGAGGTGGCCCGGCTCATCGCCGATGGTGACCTCGACGAACGCATGCCCGTCCACGGCAACGATGAGATCGCCGTCCTCGGTGAGAGCTTCAACGATATGGCCGACACCCTCCAGCACCAGATCGAGCAGATGGAACGGCTGTCGGTGCTGCAGAGGCAGTTCGTCTCCGACGTCTCCCACGAACTGCGGACACCCCTGACGACGATCCGTGCCGCAGCGGACCTCATCTACGATTCCCGTGACGACCTCGACCCCGTCACCGCGCGCAGCGCGGAACTGCTCAACTCGCAGGCAGAACGGTTCGACAACCTGCTCTCCGACCTGCTGGAGATCTCCCGCTACGATGCCGGTGCCGCGGCGCTGGTGCCCAAGCCCGTCGATATCGGCGCGATCGTGACCTCGGTGATCGAGACCGTGTCGATGGTGGCCGAACAGATGGACACCGCCATCGTCGTCCACGCTCCTTCCTCACCGGTCATGGCCGAGGTCGACCGGGTGCGGATCACCCGGATCGTGCGCAACCTCGTCGTCAACGCCATCGAACACGGTGAGAACAACCCCGTCGACGTCTATGTCGCCTCCAACGCCGAGGCGGTGGCTGTGAGCGTGCGCGACCACGGAGTGGGCATGAACGAAGAGCAGGTCGAGCACGTCTTCGACCGGTTCTGGCGTGCCGATCCGGCACGCAAGCGCACCCTCGGCGGGTCGGGTCTGGGCTTGGCGATCTCACTCGAGGACGCGCACCTGCACAACGGCTGGCTGCAGGTCTGGGGCAAACTCGGCGAAGGATCGTGCTTCCGGCTGACGATTCCCCGGCGCCCCGATCAGGAGATCACCTCCTCACCTCTGCCTCTGCCGCCTCGCGATGCGCAGATCCGCGGTTCCGCGCTCGTGGCGGGACCGCTGTCCTCGGACGGCTCAGTCCGCATCCAGACCGGATCGATCCCGATCGTCGTCGAAACCGAGCCGGAGATGCTCGAAGATGACCACGAATCCGTCGCCGAGGCGGCCCCGCAGTCATCATCGACGGAGACGACCACGACTTCCTTTGAGGCGGTCTCGGACGATGGGGCCGCCGCCGACGAGTCGGACAGCGCGGCTGCCGACGGCTCTGAGACAGGCACCGCCGAGACTGGGCCGCGGTCCACGGACGTCGGCGGTCCGGACCTGGACGGTGACGGCATGGACGACGGAGAAGGAGGACGGTCATGATGCGCACGAAGCCCAGAGGGCTGCGAGTGAAGACCGTGTTGGTCTCCGTGTTCACCGCCTTGACCCTCGTCGGCTGCTCGTCGATCCCGACGTCATCGCCTGTCGGCCATATCGAAGACGACTCGGGCGATGCAGGTGCGAACAACGCGCGGATCCCCGACGGTCCCGAACCCGGGGACAGCCCATCGGACATCGTGCGCGGGTTCCTCCGTGCAGGAGCGGGCGCCGGCAACAACTTCTCCGTGGCGCGGTCATTCCTCACCGAGGGTGAGGCGCAGAAATGGAGCCCACAGGAATCGGTGTCGGTGCTGCCCAACGGCACAGATCTCGACTCCTTGAACGTCGGAACCACCTCCGACCAGAAGACGATGAGCATCTCGCCCCCGGTCGTCGGTCTCGTCGACTCCTCCGGAGTGTACAACTCCACCGAACCGGGCACTCGGTCCACGATGGAATTCTCGCTGCGGCAGGAGAACGGGGAGTGGAGGATCTCCTCGGCGCCGGACGGGCTTCTCATCAGCCAGACCGACTTCCAGACGATCTTCCTCAACTATTCGCTGCAGTTCTTCACCTCCGACTATTCGTATCTCGTCCCTGACTCCCGCTGGTTCCTCCGGTCTTCCTCGACCCCGACGGTGCTGATGAACGAGCTGCTCAGCGGACCCGCTCCCTACCTCTCGGGAGCGGTGATCACGTCGATTCCCGATGGTGCCAAGCTCAGCGATTCGGATTCGAACGTGGTGACGATCGAGAACGGCGTCGCCAATGTGGCCCTGGGACCGCAGAACCCGGCCCCGTCCGACCGCGAAAAGGGACTTATCCGTCAGCAGATCGCCACCACCCTGCAGGTCATTCCCTCGATCTCGGCAATCGATCTGAGCATCGGCGGGCAGACGGTTCCGGCCAGTCTGCAGCCGAAGACCGATACGTCGGTCCAGGTGGACGGGCCACCCGTGGTTCTCGCCGACGACCACCTCTCTCGGGTTTCGGGCACCACCGTGGCCAAGGTCGAGAACAGTCCGAATCTGAAGAAGGCGAAGGCGAGCGATCCCGCGGTGTCATTGGACGACTCTCTCTACGTCTATCTGGCCGACGACGGCAAGCAGCTCATGCGGTTGAAGTCCGACGCCGTCGACGCTACTCCGATCCTCAAGGGCAAGAAGCTCGTGCGCCCCAGCATCGATCGCTTCAACACGACATGGACGGGTGAGGCTGAGAACAAGGGCGAGCTCAAGGCCGTCGGTCGTGACGGCAAATCCTCCACCGTCGCCGCCGACTTCCTCAACGGTCGACAGCTCATCGATATCGAGGTCTCCCGAGACGGCACTCGTATCGCGCTGCTCAGTCGCCACAAAGGGGAACCGGATCGCGTCGATGTGGTCGGCATCCCCAGGGACAAGGCGGGCAGTCCAGCCGGTCATGTCTCTGAAACGCCGATCGAAGTGGGTGCGAATTTCCACGAGATCAAGGATGTCTCATGGGCAGGGGCGACGTCTCTCGTGGCTCTGGCCGCAGAGGAAGGCGAATCAGCGCAGCCGTTCCGCATCGGAGTCACCGGCCCTGCTGAACAGCTCGGTGAGGTCTCGGACGGAAGCCGCATCGCCGGTGGAGTGGACGGACGCTCGATCCTGGTCACCGGTGCCGATGGCGCGCTGTACAGCTACAACTCGAACGCCTGGCAGAAACTCGTCGACGTCGAAGCGAAGGATCCCTCCTATCCCGGTTGACCCGCACAGCATTGCCTGTCCCAGCTGACCCACGGAGCCTTGCCTCTCCCGGCTGGGCCGTGGAGCTTTTCCCCTCCCGGCTGGGTCGTCGGGCGGCGGTGCGCGGCTGTTCTGGAAGGCGACTCATCGCCGGCACCCCGAGCTGGGCATGCAGTAGATTGCTCCCATGGGGCTGCTCGGGGAGTTCGGCGAACTGCTCCTGCCTCGCCGGTGCGCCGGCTGTGGGCGGGAGAACGTGTCCCTGTGCACCCGCTGCCTGCAGCTGCTCGGTGGGATCCCACGGGCGATGGAACCGCGCTACGGCACGATTCCGATCGTCGGGGTCTGCGAATACAACTCGCGGATCTCGAAGATGGTCGTCGGCTTCAAGGACGACGGACGCCGGGACATCCTCGACCCCTTGGCCCTGGCTCTGACCCGTTCGATCGTCGCCGCCCTCGATCTCATCGGCTACTCGGGTGGGGCGATCCGCCTCTTTCCGGCGCCCAGTTCGGATCGGGCCAAACGTCGTCGAGGCGGATCGCATACGGCCGCCCTGGCGAATCGGGCGAAGGAGCTGTCGCCGGAGCTGCCCCTGGAAGTCCACGATGTGCTCGCGGCGAAACGATCGCGTGACCAGGTCGGACTCGGGGCGATCGAGCGGGCTCAGAATGCTCAGCGGACCCAATATCTCGACCGGAGGAGAATCGCTGAGATCGCGGAAGTCCGTCCCGTGTCGGGCACCGAATCCGCGCCGACGGACCTGCTCATCGATGACTTCTCCACCACCGGCGCAACCTTGGCAGAAAGCGCACGTCTGCTAGCATCGGTGCAGATCAGGCCCGCTGTAGGAGCTGTTCTCGGTCTCGGTCGCGGGGGCACTCGATTTGTCTCTCCCTTTACTGTATAACGGTGTTTACCCATCCAAGGGCATGGGATCGGATGAATCCGACGAGCGAGTCGCTAAGGACACATCATGGACATTGTTGTCAACGGCCGTCAACTGACCATCTCCGACAGCTTTCGAGCCCACATCGAGGACAAGATCGCCAAGGTCGAGCAGCTTGCCCCTCGCGCTCAGCGTGTCGAAGTGCATGTCACTCACGAGAAGAACTCCCGCCAGCCCGAGACGAGTGAGCGGGTCGAGCTCACGGTTGTGGCGAAGGGACCGGCAATTCGGGCAGAGGCCATGGCAAGCGACAAATATGCGGCACTCGATCTGGCATGGGCGAAGCTCGTCGAACGACTGAGGCGAGCGAGAGACCGGCACAAGGTGCCCCGGTCGGGACATCACCGCAAGGAATCCACCGCCGAGGTGCTGGCGAAGATGCCGGTGGCCGAACCGATGGTTCCCGATGCGAACGCCGACGACGCGAAGTCTGCAGCGGACCACAGCGTCGACCAGACGAACGGCCGCATCAAGGCCGAAGGCGATTCGCCGGTGGTTCTGCGAGAGAAGACCTTCACCGCCTCACCCATCGGCATCGAAGAGGCGTTGAACAGAATGGAACTCGTCGGACACGACTTCTACCTGTTCATCGACGAAGAGTCGAGCAAGCCGTCCGTCGTCTATCGCCGTAAGGGCTGGAGCTACGGAGTCATCGCCCTCGACCACGACCTCGAAGAAGCCATCGACTGACCAATTACTACCTGACGGCGGCCCAGCAACCTCGCGCGAGGTTGCTGGGCCGCCGTCAGGTAGTAACTGGGGTATAGCGTTGGGGTATGCAGAGGATGACACGTGCCGCGGCCCGCAGGACGGCGATCGCGGCAACGGGACTGGACCGACCGCGACCGGTGAAGGTCACCGCCCGACACCTCAAGAAGGTCTTCGCCACCCTGGGACTGACCCAGATCGACTCAGTCGCCCGAGTCGTCCGATCCCACTATCTGCCCTTCTACTCTCGCCTGGGTCCCTACCCGCGGGAGACCCTCGACCGCCTCTTCTACTCTTCTCCGCGCATGGGCGTCGAGTACTGGGCACACGCCGCGGCCTTCGTGCCGCCGCAGACATGGAAGCACTTCGCCCGCGCCCACAGCGAATGGTGGCGCAACGACTTCGGACAGCGCCACCCGGAGACCGGGGAGGAGTTCCGAAACCTCCAGACTCGCGTCCTCACCGCCCTGTCCACCCGGCCGATGACGGCACGTGAAGTCGCCGAGGTGGTCGACCACGATCTGCCGGAGATCCACCGCGGACATTGGGGCTGGAATCCCAGCCAGGTGAAAGTCGCTCTCGAAGCGCTGTTCGCCGGTGGAGTCATCAGCGCCTCGGGACGCAACGACCACTTCGAACGCATCTATGCCCTGGCCCGTGACGTCTCACCCCAGCTGCCGCAGCTGCCATTGAATTACGGGCCGCCGGAGGATCCTCGGCTGGGGCTGGACCCGAATGCGGAGCTTCCACGCGGAATATCCGGGGTCGAAAACAATGTCTACGAACTCACCCGTATCGCGGCACGTGCCCTGGGGATCTCCCGGTCCGAGGACATCGCCGACTACTTTCGGCAGCGGCGGGCACCGACCGACGCCGCCATCACCGAACTCGTCGCCTCAGGAGAGCTGCGCGAAGTCGACGTCGAAGGTGTCCCCGCCTTGAAATGGCATGAGGCTCGGACCCCGCGCACCGTGAATGCCCGAGCGTTGCTGGCGCCGTTCGACCCCTTGGTCTTCTACCGACCGCGCATCGAATGGCTCTTCGACTTCCACTACCGCATCGAGATCTACACCCCGGCGGCCAAGCGTGTGCACGGCTACTACGTCACTCCGTTCCTCCTCGGTGATCGCCTCGTCGGGCGAGTCGACCTGCACAGGGATCGGGCGGCGGGCATCCTGCGTGCTCACCAGGTGACATGGGAGCCGGGGGAGGAGCACATCACCGAGCTGACGGACGAGCTCATGACGATGGCTGCGTGGCTGGGCCTGACCGCCGTGGACCTCGAAGGTACTCACCTGCCATTAAGCTAGGGGCTATACAGTCGTTCGAGTCGTTGTCCGGCAGACATGCCGATTAGGAGAAAAGTGGCTAATTTCCTCGAGAAGCTTCTGCGCACAGGTGAAGGCAGAACTCTGAAGAAGCTCCGCCGATACACGGATGCCATCAATCAGCTGTCCGATGAGTTCAGCGAGATGACGGACACCGAACTGCGGGAGGAAACCGGCCGGTTCAAGGAGCGCTACAAGGACGGCGAGAGCCTCGACTCCCTGCTTCCTGAAGCCTTCGCCACCGTTCGTGAGGCATCGAGCCGGACCCTGGGTCTGCGGCACTTCGACGTCCAGCTCATGGGCGGCGCCGCTCTGCACCTGGGCAACATCGCCGAGATGAAGACCGGTGAGGGCAAGACTCTCGTCGCCACGGCCCCGGCCTACCTCAACGCGCTCACCGGCGATCCGGTCCACATCATCACGGTCAACGACTACCTGGCTACCTACCAGTCCGAACTGATGGGCCGCGTATTCCGCTTTCTCGGCATGGAGACCGGCTGCATCCAGGCGAATATGCCCTCGGACCTGCGCCGCAAGCAGTACGCCGCAGACATCACATACGGCACGAACAACGAGTTCGGCTTCGACTACCTGCGCGACAACATGGCCTGGTCCGCGGACGAGCTCGTCCAGCGCGGTCATGCCTTCGCCATCGTCGACGAGGTCGACTCGATCCTCATCGACGAGGCGCGCACCCCGCTCATCATCTCGGGTCCTGCCGAAGGCGATGCGAACCGCTGGTACGGCGAATTCGCCAAGGTCGTCAAGCGTCTGAAGACCGATCGCGACTACGAAGTCGATGAGAAGAAGCGCACCGTCGGCGTCCTCGAACCCGGAATCGAACGCGTCGAGGACTACCTGGGCATCGGCAACCTGTACGATGCGGAGAATACCCCGCTCATCAGCTTCCTCAACAACGCCATCCGCGCCAAGGAGCTGTTCAAGAAGGACAAGGACTACGTCGTCCTCGACGGCGAAGTCCTCATCGTCGACGAGCACACGGGGCGTGTGCTCAAGGGCCGCCGCTACAACGAGGGCCTGCACCAGGCCATCGAGGCGAAGGAAGGGGTGAAGGTTCAGGCAGAGAACCAGACCCTGGCGACGATCACTCTGCAGAACTTCTTCCGCCTCTACGAAAAGCTCTCGGGAATGACCGGTACGGCCGAGACCGAAGCCGCGGAATTCATGTCGACCTACAAGCTCGGTGTCGTCCCGATTCCGACGAACAAGCCGATGCAACGTGTCGACCAGTCCGACTTCGTCTATAAGAACGAGGTCGCGAAGTTCGACGCCGTCGTCGACGATATCGTCGAACGCCACGAGACCGGACAGCCCGTCCTCGTCGGCACGACGAGCGTCGAGAAGAGCGAATACCTGTCGAAGCACCTGGCCAAACGCGGCGTCAAGCATGAAGTCCTCAACGCGAAGAACCACGCCCGTGAGGCGTCGATCGTGGCGATGGCCGGACGCAAGAACGCCGTCACTGTGGCCACGAACATGGCCGGACGCGGTACCGACATCATGCTCGGAGGAAACGCCGAGTTCCTCGCGGTCGCGGAAATGGAACGTCGAGGCCTCGACCCCGCCGAGAACGAGGACCAGTACGAGTCCGAATGGCCGGAGGTGCTCAAGGCCGCCGAAGACAAGGTCAAGGAAGAGGCCGAAGAGGTCGTCGAGCTCGGAGGACTCTATGTGCTCGGCACCGAACGCCACGAATCCCGTCGCATCGACAATCAGCTGCGCGGACGCTCCGGCCGCCAGGGAGACCCCGGCGAATCCCGGTTCTACCTGTCTTTGACCGATGATCTCATGCGGCTCTTCGGTTCGGGGGCTGCCGAACGGATCATGGCCACAGCGAACGTGCCCGATGATGTGCCGCTGGAATCGAAGATGGTCTCCCGCGCCATCCTCTCGGCCCAGTCGCAGATCGAGCAGCGCAATGCCGAGCAGCGCAAGAACGTGCTCAAATACGATGATGTGCTCAACCGTCAGCGCACTGTGATCTACGATGAGCGCCGCCGTGTGCTCGACGGCGCCGACCTCGAAGATCAGGTCGCGAACTTCCGTGAAGAGGTCATCGACGCCTATGTCGCCCAGGCGACGACGGGACCGGTCGAGGAATGGCAGGTCGACGAGCTCTTCGAGGCTCTCGGAAAGATCTACTCACCGTCGATCACCCCCGACGACCTCGCCGAGGAACTCGGTGGCCTCGGCAACCTGACGAAGAACCGCCTCAATCAGGAGATCCAGTCCGACATCGCACTGTTCTACTCCCAGCGCGAAGAGGAACTCGGAGAGGATGCCACCCGCGAACTCGAACGCCGCGTGGTGCTCTCTGTCATCGACAAGCGCTGGCGTGAGCACCTCTACGAGATGGACTACCTCAAGAACGGCATCGGACTGCGGGCGATGGCCCAGCGCGATCCGCTGGTGGAATACCAGCGTGAGGGCTTCGAGATGTTCACTACCATGCAGGACGGGATCAAGGAGGACGTCGTTCGCCTGACCAATACTCTGCAGGTTCAGGTGACCTCATCGGCCGGTTCCGATGGTGACGAACCCGAGGTCGAGGTCGACGCTGAGGAACTGCGTCACAAGACTCCCAAGATGCAGCTGTCGGCGCCGTCCGAGGGTGGTTCCGCCTCGGTTTCCGAATCCGAAGACGAAGACGAGCCGGCTCCGGTCAATCGCGCCGAACGTCGCGCGAAGAAGAAGGCCAAGAGCTGACTCCGAGCCGACAGCGGCTCACATCGTCTGCAGCGCAGTCAGCGTCCACCGGGTAGTGAGCAGTTCCAAGCGGACTGCCACCGCCCGGACGCGATTTGCGGCGGCGACGATGACTGTGACCTCGGCGATCTCAGGGCTGATCTGGCAGACGTGCGCGGTTCCCGGCCTCACCGTCCGTGTTCCGGGCACGGTCGCCCTGTGGGGTGCCACCTCGGCGCGCAGCTGACAGCGGTGGTCGATCTTCGCCAGCAGCTCCGGTTGGACCCATCGGGCGATCGTCTCGCTGCGTCTGACGCCGGAGAGGACTTCGAGGCAGGCTATCGCCAACGAGGTGGCCGTGGCCGCGATCCGCGCCCGGTCGTCCGCGATTTCCAGGCCCCGGACCTGCCCGCTGACCCGGCGATTCTGCGATTCCGTGGACGACGCTGCGACCTCTCGCCGAGGCGGTGCCGACGCCTGCGGCCGAGTGAGGGTGAGTGGGGCGGTCATTTCTGAATCTCCAATCTCTGACCTGCGATGATGAGGCTCGGATCGGGTCCGATGGTGTCCTCATTGGCGGCATAGACGTGCGCGACGAGCTGGGGGATCTCTTCTGGGGTCTCGGCCAGATCGGCAGCTATCGACCACAGGCTCTCCCCTTGAGCCACAACATGTGTGGCGGTTCCAGGATCCGCGGGCTCGGCGGCAGAGTCACTGTCGCCTGGCTCATTCGGCTCCCTGCTGTGGTCGGATTCGCCTGACTGGTCGGATTCGCCGGGCCCCTCCATCGGCCCGTCCGACGGCCGGTCGGCCGGTGGTGCTGAAGGCGCTCTGTCTGCGGGCGGTTCTGTGGGCCAGCCGGGATCGGGCGGGCGGACTCGGGCGGGTGGCTCGGATTCCTTTCGCGGCTTGGAACCGTCTGGCGGCTGCTCATCCTGAGACCGTCCCGCATCGTCGGATGGGTCCGCAGACCTCTGATCATCGTCGATCGTCGGCCAGCCGGGGTCGGCAGGGGCGGACGGAGTATGCGCAGACGGCGCAGCGACGGAAGGAGCCTGTGCGGACGATGCGGGGTCAGGGCCGGGACCAGCGAGCGGTGCTGCTTGAGCGGAGTGGACCACGAGGCCGGCAGAGACGATGGCAAGAACACTCGACGCGAGTATCCGGGGCATTGCCGTGACGACCAATCCGGCAAGCGCCGACCGGAAACGGCCGGTGGGAAGGACCTGCAGCAGCAGGGCCAGCAGAGAGATGAGTCCGATCCGTGCGAACAAGAGCGATCCGGTGCCGATGATGACGATGACGACGACGTCGCTGGTCGTCCACGGCTGAGGAAGCCGCTCCCACGCAGCGGCGAACGAACCGAGCAGGACCAGCCACGAACTCGCACATGCGATCAAGAGATACATCTAGACATCCTCCATTGGATATTGAACATAATGATGCCGTTAGATGTTATTTGGTGTCAATGGGTCAGCTCTAACTACATGACTGTAGTTCGGTGCGTCTTCATTTCAAGTCTTGAAAGTGGACTACAGCTGGGGCAGGCTTGGCGATTATGGACGATCGGATCGATGCACTCCTGGCGGATATCGAAGCCGCCGACGCGGCGGCGCAGGCGCACGTCAGGAGAGGCGAATTCGGTGACGAGGTGGCCGGTCAGGCGGCCGAGAGGACTTTGCTCGAACGGATGCGCGGGGCGCTGGGATCGACGGTGCAGGTGACGATGCCGGATCGGGATATCACGGGGACGGCGTGCTTCCTCGGTCGGAACATCATCGTCCTCGCCGGAGTCGAAGTCTCCGTCATTGCAATCAGGGCTGTCCGCGGATTCAGGCTGACCACGAGAGTGCATCGATTCGACGCTGGCGGGCTGGAGAGATTGGGCCTGGGATCGGCGCTGCGCCGCTGGTCAGCCGCCTATGAAGAGGTGTCGATCGATGTCGCGGACCGTGCGGGCAGCATTCGGGGGCGATGCGCCCTCGTTGCTTCCGACTATGTCGAAATCGCTGGCAGGATCATTCCCTTCGCGGCGATCAACGCCGTCCACGCCCGGACGAATCCCTTCGGATGACTCGTCCATGATGGAGATCAGAGCCGAAGCGAGTGGGTCAGTCCTCGATAGAACCGGTCTTGATCTGGTACTCGGTGCGCTCGTACATGCGCTGGATATACGCTTCGATCTCGGACTTCTCGACACGCCACTGGCCGCGCCCTCCGACTTTGATGGCGCGGAGATCGCCAGAGCGGACCAGGGCCCGAGCTTGTGCGATCGAGACATTGAGCAGCTCGGCCACATCGGTCAGCGGCAGGAAGCGACTTTCGACGGCCATGAGGTGTCTTCTCCCATTCCAAATGTCCATCTGCCACCAGATGTCCATCTGCTTGTTAGTCCATTCGGCCAAAAACCTTGCTTTGGCATCATTTGATGCCCAATATTATCACTGAGAAGCAGTTTCTGTCAGCGAAACTTCTGCGAATCTGGAGATGCAATGGAGCTCTCGAAAAGAATCCGACGACCCCGCTGGACCGATGCGCGCCTCCTCGTCGGTGCGATGCTCGTCGTCCTCGCGGTCGTCGGAACCTACCTGCTCGTCACCTCGGCGAACTCGACCACCCGGGTCTGGGCGAGCGCACGCGCACTCGTCCCCGGTGAGATCCTCGAACCGGCCGACCTCACAGTGGCCGAGGTCAATCTCGCCAGTCTCGGCAAGAAGTATCTCTCTGCCGATTCCGAGCTGCCGACGAACACGAGCGTGCGCAGCGTCGTGGCGGCAGGCGAACTGCTGGCTGCCTCGGCGGTGGCGCCAGTGTCAGAACTCGAGGGGCGAGTCGTAGCCATCGACATCGCCGGCTCAGTCCCGAGCGTCGTCGACTCGGGCAGCCTCGTCGACGTCTGGGCCCAGCCGGAGCAGAACGGGCTCGACGATGACGGCACACCGCCGGAGCAGATCGTCGATTCGGCCCCGGTCGCTCATATCAATCGAGATGTAGGCAGCTTCGGGGCAGGTGACGGCGCCCGCATCGAAGTGTTCGTCGGCTCGGTGGACCTGCCCGGCGTGCTTGCCGCACTCGACGGACGCAGTGTGCTCTCCGTGGTCGGTGCCCCGTTCGTTCCTGCCGATGAAAGCGAGCAGTGATGACGCAGGTCCTGCTGGCGGTCGACTTCGAATACGACCTCATCCTCTTCGAGCTGCTCAGCGAGATCGACGACGTCACGATCGTCGCCCGCCCCGCCGACGAGGTGGAGCTGCTGGCACACTGCCGCACCGGCGGAGCCGATGTCGTCATCATCGGCTGCTACTTTCCCGGCCTCGACGCGGAGGTGGTTGCCGCGATCACAGCCTCCGGTGCGAAGGTGCTCGGATTCGGCGACGACGCGCACGCCCTCGAAGCAGTCGGCATCAGCGCCGTCGTCGCAACGGACGCCGACGCGACGACGATGGCCGCGGCGATCGACGACCTCCGTGCCTCCACTGTGGTCCCGCCGCGTCCGATATCGCCGCCGGGGCCGGTCGGAGGAGCGGGAATGGTCATCACGGTCTGGGGGACCGGTTCGTCGCCCGGACGCACTCTCACTGCCGTCAACCTCGCTGATCAGGCCTCTCGTCAGGGCAAGCGCAGCGTCGTCGTCGACGCTGACACGGTCTCCGGCATGGTCGCGTCCACCCTCGGGCTGACAGAGGAATCTTCGCATCTGGCCAGCCTCTGCCGGTCGCAGTCGGACCCGGTCGGGCGCTTCGGTGCGCATGCGGTGCCGCATGCATCGATCCGTGAGAGCTTCCATGCGGTGACCGGGCTGACTCGGCCCGAGAGGTGGCCGGAGATCCGTGCCTCCGTCCTCGAGTCTGTGCTCAAACGCCTGGCCAAGGTCTACGATGTCGTCATCGTCGACGTCAGCGACCGCATCGATCCCGATGACGACCTCGCCGACCCCTTCTACGATCGACACTGCGCCACCCGTGCCGCGCTCGAGGCCGCCGATATCGTGCTCGTCCTCGCAGCAGGGGAACCGATCGGCCTGCAGCGACTGGTCAAACTCCTGGGCACACCACGGGCCGAGGCGGTGCGCGAGAAGATGCGGCTGGTGATCACGAAGGTGCGCTCGAGTGCGGTCGGCCATCCCGCTGAGACGCGGATCAGTGAAGTCCTCGATCGATTCGCCCGGATCACTCCGGACTTCATTCTCAGAGATGACCGGCCCACGGCCGATGCGGCGATGCTCGCCGGCCACACTCTGCAGGAGCAGAATCCCCGGTCCGTCCTCGTCGGGGACATCGCGGCGATGATCGACGAGCTTCTGCCGGGCCGCCGCCGTTCTCGCAGATCCGTCGGCGGCCGTGACCGTCGCGGCGCCGGCCGCCGCGGACGCCCGCAGAAAGTCAGGGTGAGCCAGGGGAGCGGACCACAGGACTAGGATGAGGGGCATGGCCATTCGCTGCTACATTCCCACCACCCTGACCGCGCTGCGTTCGACGCTGACCGACGTCCGCGCCGTCGCCCCCGACGCTCAGGGGCGCCGTCTGCGCGGTGAGGAGTTCGAATCCGCTGAATTCGACGCCATGTGCATCGCCGCGGCACTGGCCGCGAACGCAGTGTTCGCTCCTGCTGAAGCCGAGATCGGCACCGAGGCGGCTCCCGAGCGGCGTGTCATCGTGGCCTATGACGCCCCAGAGTCCAGCCCGGCCGCGCCGCTGACCGAAGGCTTCGAGCTCATCACCCTTGCCGATGTCGACATGGTCCGGGTTGCGAGCTTCCACCTCGACGAGGACGCCGTCTGGGATGAGGCGGTGCAGCTGGCCGAGGACACGGACTCCAGTGCAGCCGAGGACCACCTCGGCGCTTCCGATCTGCTGTGGTACGACTCTTCCGAACTGGAACAGCTGCTCGGCGACCAGGCCTGAACCGACGCCGGCCCCGGGATCAGGCGGATTCGAAGCGGCGCAGCCGGTCGCTCAGGCGCTTCTCCAGGATCGGGACCACAGCCTGTTCGATCATTGCGCCGAACATCGGGATCGACGAGCTGATCTCGGCATGAGCGGCCAGCTTCGTCACTGACTCGGCCTCGCGCAGTTCGAGGACCGCATCGATCTCGACGGGGACGCCTGCGGCGCGTGCGGACATGCGGATCTCGGCATCATCACCGAGGACATCCCCGGGAATCATGTACACCTCGACCAGCACGGTGTTGTCGGGAAGCCGAGAGGCCAGAGCCGATGGAAGCTCGGCCTTGGGCATCGGGGTCCGCACGGTCATCTCCGTGTCGGGGTCGATGTATTCGGCACTGGCCTCGGAACCGAGCTTCTCCCACACGCCGGGGTCGGCGAGTTTGGCCAAGAATGTCGACAGATCAACCGAATATTCATGATTGAGAGTCAGAGATCGCATAGCTCCAGTTTGCCAGCGAATGAACGGTACTTCACCGTAGGCCGCTCGGCGTGCCTTTCTCGATATTTGGGCATAGTGTGGGGAATGACGATTCGGCGTCGAATCGCGTGACGAATGCTCGTTGATCATAGAGGTGAAACAGTGACTCAGGTCTCAATTTCGAACGTTGCAGAAGAGTGGAGAAAGCAGAGGGGGCAATCGGCTCCCGACAACTTCCTCGATGCGTACTATCCGCGGTTCGAAACAGGGGCGACCGATCCCGAGGCCTACGCGGCCGCGGCGGCCCGTCACTTCGCGCTCGGCACCGAATACGACGGTGAGCGTCCGGCGATCGCGATCTACAATCCGAGCGTCGACTCGCCGGAATTCAGCGACAACCACACGGTCATCGCCATCGTGCTCGCCGATATGCCCCATCTCGTGTCCTCGATCGTCAGCGACCTCGCTGCCAACGGCAGGGCGATCCGCCGCGTGCACCACCCGATCATCACAGTCACCGGCAACGGCCCGGACGAGAAGATCCTCTCCCCGGCAGAGGCCCCCACGCTCAGTGCGGACACGGCGAGCATTCCGACGGTCTCCGAAGATCCTGCCGACAGCGAAGACGGCGCCCCACAGCAGCAGTCCTGGATCCGCCTCGAGATCGACCGCATCTCCGAAAGCGACTTCGATGCACTCGAAGAACGGCTGCGCGGGGTCCTCGACTACGTGGCCGCGGCAGCGCGCGATGCCCAGGCGATGGCCGCGAAGGCCAAAGACATCGCCGCCGAGCTGAGCGCACACGCGCCGCGCCCGGAGTTGGCCTCAGAAGCCGAATCCGCCGCCGCCCTGCTCACCTGGCTCGACGGACACTTCACCTTCCTCGGCTACCGCGAATACGACTACACCCACGACGCCGAACACAGCAGCCTCGAACCGATCGAGGACACCTCGATGGGCATCTCCGCACTGCGCCCCCTCGTGAAGTCACCGCTCAGCCGGGCGGTCGCCGACAAAGCGCTCGAACCGCATGTGCTGGTGCTGACGAAGGCGAACTCCCGCTCCCGCGTCATCCGATCCTCATTCATGGACTACATCGGCGTGAAGACCTTCGATGCCGACGGTGAGATCGTCGGCGAGCGGCGCTTCGTCGGAGTGTTCAAACCCGAGTTCTACAACGACAGCGTCCTCAACATCCCGGTCATCGACAGGAAGGTCGCGAAGATCCTCTCGGCCAGCGGATTCCCCACCGGATCCCACTCGGCCAATGAACTTCTCGGCGTCCTTGAGAACTATCCCCGCGAGGACCTGCTCCACGAGGGCACCGAGGAGATCTATGACGTCGTCATGGAGATCGTCGACATGCAGGAGCGTCGTGAGTCCCGCGTGTTCGTCCGCACCGACCCCTACCAGCGCTTCGTCTCCGTCATCCTCTACCTCCCGCGCGACCTCTACAACACCGACGCTCGAGTGCGCGTGCAGGAAGTGCTGCGCAAGTTCTACAACGCCGACAGCGTCGACTTCGATGTGCTGCTGAGTGAATCCGCGCTGGCCCGCATCCACTTCGTGGCCCGCGTCGCCCGTGACTGCGAACTGCCGCAGATCGGCGCCGACGAAGTCGAGGCACGCATCGTCGGGGCCGTTCGCTCCTGGTCCGAAGACGTCCACGCGTTCCTCGTCCCCGCCGAGACCGGCGATTCCGGCGCCTCGCATGCCCGGGCCGACCTGTGGTCGAAGGCGTTCCCTCCCAGCTACGGCGAGCACCACACCCCCGCCGAGGCGGTCGCCGATGTCGGTCGGTTCGAAGCCCTCGACGCCGGTCACGGTCCGGCGGTGCGCCTCTACCGTCCCGAACAGAACACCGATGCCTCCGTGCGCCTCGTCCTCTATCGTCGTGACCGGGTCAGCCTGTCCGAGGTCCTGCCCTTCCTCACGGCCTTCGGCGCCGACGTCGTCGACGAACGACCCCACGAACTCGACCTCGCCGACGGTTCCCATCGTTACATCTACGACTTCGGACTCAGCTTCTCCGAAGAGCTGGCCGATGACGACTACGACCGCATCGCCGAGGCCTTCATGGCCGGCTGGGACGGCAAGAAGGAAGCTGGGGTCTTCGACCGCCTCGTCGTCGCCGGACTCTCCTGGCAGCATGTGACGATCATCCGCGCACTGGGCAAGTACCTGCGCCAGGCGGGATTCACCTATTCCGACGCCTATGTCGGTGAGGTCTACAGCGACAACCCGCAGATCTCGAAGCTGCTCGTCGACTACTTCTCCGCCAAGTTCGATCCCGACGTCGACGACGCCGGACGCGAAGCGACGATGACCGAGATCGACGACGCGATCGAAGCCGCCCTCAGCGAAGTGGCCAGCCTCGACGCCGACCGTGTGCTGCGCTCCTCGCTGGAACTGCTGCGGGCGACCCTGCGCACGAACTACTACATCGACGAATCCGGTGCTCTGCCCACCGCCCTGGTGCTCAAGATCCGGCCCGACGAGCTCAGCTTCGTGCCGAAGCCGAAGCCGGCTCTGGAGATGTGGGTGTATTCCCCGCAGGTCGAGGGCGTGCACCTGCGTTTCGGCACCGTCGCCCGCGGAGGGCTGCGGTGGTCGGATCGTCGCGATGACTTCCGCACCGAGGTCCTCGGTCTCGTCAAGGCCCAGATGGTCAAGAACGCGCTCATCGTGCCCACCGGGGCGAAGGGCGGCTTCTTCCCCAAGCAGCTGCCGCCGATGAGCGATCGGGACGCGTGGATGGCCGCCGGTCAGGCCGCCTACGAGGTGTTCATCGAAAGCATGCTCGAGGTTGCGGACAACCTCACCTACGGCAGCGACGACTCCAGCGTCGTCGTCCACCCCGACCGTGTCGTCCGCCACGATGGAGACGACTACTATCTCGTCGTCGCCGCCGACAAGGGCACGGCACGGTTCTCCGATGTGGCCAACGCGATCGCCGAACGCCGCGGATTCTGGCTCGGCGACGCCTTCGCATCCGGCGGATCGGTCGGCTACGACCACAAGGCGATGGCCATCACCTCCCGGGGCGCGTGGAAATCCGTCGAACGCCACTTCCGCGAACTCGGACTCAACACCGCCGCCGAGGACTTCACCGTCGTGGGCATCGGCGATATGAGCGGTGACGTCTTCGGCAACGGCATGCTGCGCAGCGAGCACATCCGCCTCGTCGCGGCATTCGACCACCGGGACATCTTCCTCGATCCGAACCCCGACGCCGCCCGCAGCTTCGTCGAACGCCAACGCCTCTTCGACCTGCCGCGTTCGAGCTGGCAGGACTACGACAGGGACCTCATCTCCTCAGGAGGCGGAGTCTTCTCCCGGTCGGCGAAGTCGATCGACCTCAGCCCCGAAGCCGCCTCGGTGCTCGGAGTCGAACCCGGAAAGCGCAGCCCCGCCGACCTCATGTCGGAGATCCTCAAGGCACCGGTCGACCTCGTCTACAACGGCGGTATCGGCACCTATATCAAGGCCTCGAGCGAGAGCCACGCCGACGTCGGCGATAAGTCCAACGATGCCATCCGCATCGACGGCGCCGATGTGCGGGCGCGGGTGATCGGCGAGGGCGGCAATCTCGGTGTGACACAGCTGGGACGTGTCGAGGCCGCCCTGGGCGGCGTCGAGGTCAACACCGACGCCGTCGACAACTCGGCCGGCGTCGACAGCTCCGACCACGAGGTCAACATCAAGCTGCTCCTGCGTACGCTCTTACACAAGGGAGCCTTCGCCGCGGAAGAACGGGAGGCGGTCCTGCACTCGTTCACCGATCAGGTCGCCGATCGGGTGCTGGCGAACAACTACTCGCAGAACGTCGTCCTCGGCGAGGCTCGGGCCCAGACCGAATCGATGTCGGGCACCTACGGCCGGCTGCTGGGCTACCTGGAGAAGAATGCCGATCTCGACCGGGCGGTCGAATTCCTGCCCAACGCCGATGAGCTCGCCAAACGCGAGTTCAGCTACTACGTGTCGCCTGAACTGGCCGTGCTGCTGGCCTATGTGAAGATGCACGCCGCCGATGAGGTCCTTGCCAGCACCGTGCCGGATGAGACGTGGATGCGGCGCGAACTCGTGTCCTACTTCCCGGATGCTCTCCAGGAGAAATACGGCGAACTCATCCCCGAACACCCGTTGCACCGGGAGATCGCGACGGCGAAGCTCGTCAACCGGCTCGTCGACCGCGGCGGACTGACCTACATCTACCGGATGTTGGAAGAGACACCGGCGTCGGTGCCGCAGATCGCACGCGTGTTCGTCGTGGTCTCGGAGATCTTCGGACTCGATGACTTCTTCGACGCAGTGTGCGCACTCGACAACCAGGTGCCGACCGAGGTGCAGGTGAAACTCCAGCACGACTATGTGCGTGTCCTCGATCGTTCCTCGCGCTGGCTCGTGCAGCAGGCGCCGGACAGCCTCGACGTCGATTCCGGCATCGAGATGTACGGCAAGGTCGTCGAAGCACTGCGCTCCCGGGTCCCGGACCTCGTCGACGGCTACGATGCCGAGACCATGCAGGCGAAGGCGCAGAGCTACATCGACGAAGGCGTGCCGAGCGAACTCGCGTGGCGCTCCGCCGCCCTGCTCGACGAGTTCGTGCTGCTCGACATCACCCAGCTGGCAGCTCGGGCGAACGAATCCGCCGAGGATGTCGCAGAGGTCTACTACGCCGTGAACGAACGCTTCTCCGGTTCGCAGATCCTCACCCTCATCGGAGAGCTCGATCGCAGCGACCGGTGGTCTGCGCTGGCCCGCGGATCCATGCGTGACGACTACTACGCCGCGATCCTGTCGGTGACCGGCACGGTTCTGGCCGCCACGGATTCGCCGATCTCCGGAACCCCGGACGAACGGGCGAAGCAGCGCCTGGCCGAATGGCTCGAACGCAACGAGACTGTCGTGGGGCGGGTGCTGGAGACGACGGAGACGATCCTCGGTCTCGATTCCGTCACCCAGGCGCCGCTGTCTGTGCTGCTGCGCTCACTGCGGTCGATGGTCCGCTCCTCGGCCTGGGAGAGCGAACACAACGGCTGAGGCCGATTGCGGTCGCGGTCGACACCATGGTCGGCCGCGATCGGCAGTGCGTCCGCGACCGGCCGGACACTCCTGATCGGTTCGACAGCGGTGACCGGCAGGGCGACCACGATCGGCAGGTCAGTTGGGATCGTGCGGACACAGTCGCCTCGGTGGGTCCGAACACCGACCGATTAAGTGGTAGCGTCTGAACATCGACATCTCAGCAGATCCGCGCAACGCGGGTCTGCTGATCTCACCTTGGAGGAACGTATGGTGCTCAACGAACTGCTGGCGGCCGAGGGCATCACGGATGAGTCAGACGTCGAACACATCCATCTGCTCGTCGGCGACTGGCAGCTGTTGGCCGACCTCTCCTTCGCCGATCTCGTGCTGTGGGTGCCGTCGCCCAACGGTGCCTACACGGTCCTGGCTCATGCCCGATCGACGACCGGGGCGACATTGTTCAACCGGGATCTGATCGGAGCGCGTGCGACCGGTCTGGAGAAAGAGCTGCTTGACCGGGCCAGCAGCACCCGCAGCTCTGTCTCCCACGTTGCCGCGGCCCGAGAGATGGGAATCAGCGCCGGATCCTCTGACGTCGACATCCTCGCCGAGGCGGTGCCGATCATCCGCAGCGGCGAGGCCATCGCGCTCGTCGTCCGGTATTCGGAGGAGGTCCGACGCAGAGGTTCGTCTCGCCTGGAGAAGTACTACCGGGAAACGGCGATGGCTCTGATGCGGATGATCGTGCAGGGAACGTTCCCCGATCGCGATGCCCCGTCCGGGGCCCGGCACGGCGAACCGCGAGTCGGCGACGGCATCTTCATCCTCGACCGCGATTCGCATGTGCAGTATGCCTCCCCGAACGCCGTATCGCTCATGCACCGGCTCGGCTACGGAGGAGAGATCGAAGGCAGCTATCTCTCCGAGGTGGTCTCGAACCTCAGTGCAGAGCTGCGTCAGGTCGATGAGACCCTCCCACTGGTGCTCACCGGGCGTGCCCCGTGGCGGACCGAACTCGAAGTCGGGCGAACGAGTGTGTCCCTGCGCGCGATTCCGCTGACGGACGAGGGTGAGCGGGTCGGTGCGATCGTCCTCGCCCGTGACGTCTCAGAGATCCGTCGCCGCAAACGCGAGCTGCTCTCCCGCGACGCGATGATCAAGGAGATGCACCACAGGGTGAAGAACAATCTGCAGACCGTGTCCGCCCTGCTGCGGCTGCAGACCCGCCGCATCGACAGCCCCGAGGCCAAGGGTGCGCTGACGGAGGCGATGCGCCGGGTCTCGATCATCGCCGTGGTCCACGATGTGCTCAGCCAAGGCGTCGAATCCGAAGTGGACTTCGACGAAGTCGTCGATAAGGGACTGCGTCTGACTCCCGAGCTGACCAGCCCCCTGGTGCATATCGAACTCAAACGGTGCGGAAGCTTCGGAACCATCTCCTCCGCCGATGCCACCTCTCTGGCCCTGGCCATCACGGAGCTGATCACGAACGCGATCGAACACGGATTCCCCACCGAGAACCTCGAGAGCCTGGAACCGGGGGAGACGCTCAACGGCCATGTGTGGGTGACCCCGGAGCGCAACGGCGACCACCTGAGCGTGACGATCGCCGATGACGGCATTGGGTTGGGGGAGACGCAGAATCCGGGCAATGGTCTGGGCACGCAGATCGTGCGCACGCTGGTCTCGGCCGACCTGGCAGGTTCGATCCAATGGCAGGCGCGCGAAGGCGGCGGAACAGTTGCCGTCCTCGACGTTCCGCTGCGCCCGGACTCCTACGACTGAGCGAGGCCCGTCGGACCGACCCGCAGAGCTGCCACGCTCCGGTGTCGGTCGACATTCGGCCGGACGCTCGTGCGCGCACACGACTGAGTCCCTTGTTCCGACGACGATCTTTCGCCGTCGGGACAAGGGACTCAGTCTTCGGTGCAGGTGTGGCTGGTGATTCAGTTATCGCTTCGGCAGTCCGGGGGAACCGCCTTCTCAATGGCCGGCGACTCAGCCGGCGCGGCGGGCGCGAGCGGCACGACGCTTGAGAGCGCGGCGCTCGTCCTCGCTCAGACCGCCCCAGACTCCGGCATCCTGACCGGATTCGAGGGCCCACTGCAGGCAGGTCTCTGCGACTTCACAACGGCGACAGACAGTCTTTGCTTCCTCAATCTGGAGCAGCGCGGGTCCGGTGTTGCCGATCGGAAAGAAGAGCTCCGGATCCTCATTGAGGCATGCTGCACGGTGTCGCCAATCCATGGTGACCTTTCGACGAATTCAGTGAACGCGGTTGACTACGCCCGAATTCCGGGCGTGCAACTCTCACAGTCAAGGTTCACATAACGCAATTGGGCGCACAAGGGTCCGGCAGTGTGAAATTTCTGACAAGAATTTTCCCCATTGTCCTGCTATGAGGGCGATCGCGCAAATCGGTCCGCGATTCGTCTTTCCGGGCCTGTCTGAGCGTCTCCGCCTAGACTGTCAGGCACATGCAGACAGCAGGTGAATGCACACAGACATCACGTGAACCAATGGAGGACTCATGACCAACGATCTCGCCAGCCCACGCATCGTCTCCGTCGGCGGACACACACCGCAGATCGATCCGGAGGCGTTCGTCGCAGCCGGTGCCACTCTCGTCGGCGACGTGCACGTGCGGAAGGGCGCCAGCGTCTTCTACGGCTGTGTTCTGCGCGCCGAAGCCGCCCCGATCACGATCGGTGAGGACTCGAACGTGCAGGACAACACCGTCATGCACACCGACGCCGGCAAGCCCGTCGTCATCGGCGCGCGCGTCTCCATCGGCCACCAAGCACTCGTTCACGGTGCCGTCGTCGATGACGATGTGCTCATCGGAATGCACTCCACAGTGCTCAACGACGCCCATATCGGCAGCGAATCCCTCGTTGCAGCGGGCGCCGTCGTCCTCGAAGGCACGCAGATCCCCGCACGGTCGCTCGTCGCAGGTGTGCCGGCGAAGGTGCGCCGGGAGATGACCGATGAAGGAGTGGAGAAGGTCCGGCAGAACGCCCAGTCCTATGTGCGTCTGTCGACCCTGCACAAGGACACCGCCGTGGTGGTCGACCCGAACTGATCGGACCGTAACCGGACCGATTCCGGACCGGCCCAGGCCCGATCTCCACCAGATCCCAAAGGAACCATTCGGTCGATCCCCAGGGGGCCGTTCGCCAGCATCGTGGCGATTTGAGACAATCAGTATGTGAACACTGAATTTGATTCCACTGCAGATCGCGTCGTCATCATCGGCGGCGGCCCCGGCGGCTACGAAGCCGCGCTCGTCGCGGCTCAGCTCGGTGCCGATGTCATGCTCATCGAGCAGAATCGGTGCGGTGGTTCCGCCGTGCTCACCGACGTCGTGCCGTCGAAGTCGCTCATCGCCACCGCGGAGATGATGGACGAGATCGAGCGCTCCGACGGGCTCGGAATCCGGATCGAGAACTCCGAGGACACCGAGGCCGTTGCGCGCCGAGTCACCGCCGACCTCGAAGCGGTCAACAAGCGCATCCTCTCCCTCGCCGACGCTCAGGCCAACGACATCTACGAGGGCCTCATTCGGGCCGGTGTCAAAGCCATCCAGGGCAAGGCGACTCTGGCCGGTCGCGACCAGGTCCATGTCGTCGAATCCGGCGGCACCGAGTACACCCTCGAGGCCTCGACGATCCTGCTCTCGGTCGGCGCCCACCCGCGTGAGCTGCCCACTGCGCAGCCTGACGGTGAGCGCATCCTCACCTGGACTCAGCTGTACGACCTCGACGAACTGCCCGAGCACCTCATCGTCGTCGGCTCCGGTGTCACCGGTGCCGAGTTCGCTTCGGCTTATCGGGCACTGGGCACCGAGGTGACCCTCGTGTCCTCGCGTGAGAAGGTCCTGCCCGGCCAGGACGAGGACGCAGCCGATGTGCTCGAATTCGTCTTCCGCAACAAGGGCATGAATGTCCTCTCCCGCTCCCGCGCCGCCTCGGTGACTCGCACCGACGACGGAGTCGAAGTCGTGCTCGCCGATGGTCGCCGTGTCGAAGGATCCCACTGCCTCATGGCCGTCGGTTCGATTCCGAACACCGAAGGTCTCGGCCTGGAGAAGGCCGGTGTCCGGGTCAGCGAATCCGGACACATCGTCGTCGACGGCGTTTCGCGGACCTCGCGGGCCGGAATCTACGCGGCCGGTGACTGCACCGGTGTGCTGCCGCTGGCCTCGGTGGCAGCGATGCAGGGGCGGATCGCCATGAACCACGCGCTCGGCGACGCCGTGCAGCCTCTCAAATTGCGCAATGTAGCATCGAACGTGTTCACCGCACCCGAGATCGCCACCGTCGGCTTCACTCAGCAGAACTACCGCGAGAACCCGACGGACATCGACACCGTGATGCTGCCGCTGGACACGAACCCGCGCGCCAAGATGCTCGGCATCGAGGACGGCTTCGTCAAGATCTTCGCTCGGCGCGGATCCGGCTCCATCCTCGGCGGAGTCGTCGTCGGTCCCCGAGCCAGTGAGCTCATTCTGCCGATCACCATGGCAGTGGAGAACCGGCTGACCGTCGATCAGCTCTCCGCCTCCTTCGTCGTCTACCCCTCGGTGAGCGGTTCGCTGACCGAAGCGGCACGGAAGCTCCACCGTCACCTCTGAATCGTCGATCCGACGATCGCAGGAAAGTTTTTCTCCGCAGCTGTCGATCCGGTCGCTCCTCGACCGTCATCATGGTGTCAGGCCGCCCGGCATGACATGAGGAACGACGAAGGAGAACGACATGAAATACGCACTTCTGCTCATGGGACGCACACAGGATCCTGACTGCGGTGAGGACGGCGGAGCGGACCCTGAAGAATTCATGGCATTCGACAAGGAGATCAGCGAGGCGGGGATCGTCGTCGGCGGCTTCGCCCTCGAAGGACCCGAACTCGGGGTCCGGGTGAGCGGATCCGGAGGCGAATCGCTTGTCACCTCGGGCCCGTTCGCCGAATCGAACGAGTTCGTCGGCGGCAGCTACGTCATCGACGTCGCCGATATCGACGAGGCGATCGCCTGGGCGAAGAAGAGCCCCGCAGCCAAGGCCGGACACATCGAGATCCGTCCGGTGGCCGACTACTGATGGACCCCGACCCCGATGCGGCCGCCCGCGTCCTCAGCGCCATCGGCGAGGAGGACTACGGGCGGCTGCTCGCGGCGCTGGTCACCCGGTTCCGTGACTTCGACCTCGCCGAGGAGGCCCTCCACGATGCCGTGCTGCGCGCGGTCGAGACGTGGTCGGGCAGGGGAGTGCCCGAACGCCCTCAGGCGTGGCTGATGGCCACGGCGAAGAACCGCGCCATCGATCTCATCCGCTCCGATGAGGCGCGCACCCGGCATCTCGCCCGCCTACGCATCGAGGACGAGCTGCGACCAGGTGACCACGACGATCACGCGGAGCGCCTCGGCGAGGAGATGGATGCCGCGGATCTGCCCGACGAGCGCCTCGGCTTGTTCTTCACCTGCTCCCACCCGACCCTGCGCGAGGACGAACGCATCGTGCTCATCCTGCGCTTCCTCTCGGGGCTGACCACCGCCGAGGTGGCCGCCGGGTTCCTCATCGAGACCGCGACGATGCAACAGCGGATCGTCCGTGCCAAACAGCGGATCCTCAAGACCGGGATTCCCTTCGGCCGCCCAGCGCCCGATGAACTCGGCAACCGGCTGCCCGGAGTGCTGCGCGTCCTCTATCTCATCTTCACTCAGGGCATCAACGCCACTGCAGGACCCGAACATACTCGAGTCGATCTGCAGCACGAAGCCATCCGGCTGACCCGACTGCTCGTCGGATACCTGCCCGAGCAGACCGAAGCCCGTGGCCTGCTGGCTCTGCTTCTGCTCACACGGGCACGTGAGACCGCCCGTGTGACGCCGGATGGCCGGCCGGTGCCGCTGGCCGAGCAGGACCGCAGCCTGTGGGACTCACGCCTCATCGCCGAAGGGACCGGACTCGTCGACGTGGCCGCCGGCGAACCGGGAGCCGGGGCATTCACCATCCAGGCGGCGATCGCCGCCCTTCACGCCGACGCCGCGCGATTCGCCGACACGGATTGGAAGCAGATCCTCGTGCTCTATCGGATGCTGTCCGGCCTCGATCCGTCGCCGGTCGTCGCTCTCAACACCGCGATCGCCCTCGGGCAGGTCTCGGGTCCCGAAGCGGCCATGAGCGCACTCGGTGAACTGGCCCACGATCCGCAGCTGCTGCGTTACCGGCCCTTCCACATCGCACGGGCGATCACCCTCGACGAACTCGGTCGTACGGCGGAGGCCGAGGACGCCTATGCCGCGGGTCTGGAATGTCCCGGCAACGATGCCGAATCCGAATACATCACTGCCCGGATCACCGATCTTCGACGGTGATCCGGGCAGGGACTTCTGTGTTCGTGACTCCTGACCGCAGGCCGGAGCGAACGGAGGCAGGAGCGGGAGCGGCTCAGGCGGCGAAGCGGATGATCGCCTCACCGGACTTCACCGAGGCGCCTGCGCCGACGAGCACCTCGGAGACGGTGCCGGAGTGGCCGGCCTTGAGCGGCTGTTCCATCTTCATGGCCTCGATGACGGCGAGGGTGTCACCGGCTTCGACGGTGTCACCGGGGTTGACGGAGACGGAGACGATGGTGCCCTGCATGGGAGCGTTGAGCGCATTCGAGTCGTCGGCGATCTTCGCACCCTTGCGGCTGCTCAGCCCGCGCTTGCGCCGCGGCACGCTGGGGCTGGGAACATGACCGAGGTCCGAGATGACGTCCTTGGGGACCGAAACGGTCATGCGGCGGCCATCGACCTCGACCACAACGCTGAAGCTGTCGGTTGCAGTACTCATCTGTTCTCCTAGCTGTGGATCGACAAGCGGATTGACGAAAGCGGTTTCGAGCCAGTTGGTCCAGACCTTGAAATCGGTCGCGAAGGCCTGTTCGTTCACGAGCACCCGATGCAGCGGCAGCAGCGTCGAGACGCCCTCGATGCGGTATTCGGACAGGGCCCGGCGTGCTCGTGCCAGGGCCTCGTCACGGGTGGCACCCGTGACGACGAGCTTGGCCAGCATCGGGTCGAAGTCCGTGCCGACGACGCTGCCTTCGCCGATGCCGGAATCCAGACGCACTCCGGGACCCGAAGGTGCACGGTAGTTCTTCACTGCGCCGGTGGCGGGGAAGAACGTCGTGGGGTCTTCGGCGTTGATGCGGAACTGGAAGGAGTGTCCGCGCACGGCGGGGAATTCGTCGGGCAGCGCCTCGCCCGAAGCGATGCGCACCTGCCAACCGACGAGGTCGACTCCGGTGACCTCCTCGGTGACGGTGTGCTCGACCTGGATGCGCGCGTTGGCTTCCATGAAGATGATCGTGCCGTCCTCGCCGAGGAGGAACTCACACGTCGCGGCGCCGACGTAGCCGACGTGGGCGAGCAGGCGAGACGAGGCTTCGGAGACGATGCGCTCCTGTTCGGCGGTGAGGAACGGAGCGGGTGCTTCCTCGATGATCTTCTGGTTGCGGCGCTGCAGAGTGCAGTCACGCGTGGACACGATCCGCACGTTGCCGTGGGCATCGGCCAGGCACTGGGTCTCGAGGTGACGGGGGCGCACGATCTGCTTCTCGATGAGGCACTCACCGCGCCCGAAGGCACTCTGTGCCTCGCGGGTCGCTGCAGTATAGGCGGCTTCGAGGTCTTCGGCAGCAGCGCAGGCGCGGAAGCCACGCCCGCCTCCGCCGTGGACGGCCTTGACGACGACGGGGAACCCGATCCGGTCGGCCACCTCGGCGGCCTCTGTCAGATCGGCTACGGCGCCGTCGGAACCGGGCGCAACCGGAGCGTCGACGGCTTCGGCGACGGCACGGGCTCCGGACTTGTCACCGAGGAGTTCGATCGCCGCCGGGGGAGGACCGACCCAGATCAGCCCGGCATCGATGACGGCCTGCGCGAACTGCGCGTTCTCGGCCATGTAGCCGTAACCGGGGTGGACGGCATCGGCGCCGGAGCGCTTTGCCAAGGCGAGGATCTTCTCGATGTCGAGATACGTCTCCCCGGCTCCGGAACCGTCCAGCAGCCACGCGTCGTCGGCGAGTTCGACGAAGTCGGCATCGGAATCGGCGCGAGTGTACACGGCGACGGCCTTGATACCGAGGTCGTGGGCGGCCCGGATGATGCGCAGAGCGATCTCACCGCGGTTGGCGATGAGGACTCGGCGGACGGCCCCGGTCGGAACAGTGGTGCTCAGTACCGAGGTCGTGGAGTCGGAGAGGACTGTGGTCATGGTGCTCCTTTGTACGATCACAGAACAATTTAGAGAACAGCACCAAGGGTTTGTAGGACAGCGATAAAAAATTGGGACGAGAACTTCAATGTCCTCGGGCGTGTCACCGGACCAGGGTCGAGTCTACCGCTTGAGAGTCCACAGATCGGGCCAGAACAGGCCCATGTCGGTGACCAATTCGCGCACGACGGGCAGGCTGAGGCCGAGCACGGTGAGGTGGTCGCCGTCGAGCCGGTCGACGAAGGCCCCACCGTAGCCGTCGATCGTCAGCGCCCCGGCCACGTGGAAGGGCTCTTCGGTGGCGATGTACGCTTCGAGCTCCTCCGTGCTGGGTGAGCCGATGAGCACCGAGGTGGCCGACCGCTGCGAGCGCAGCGCGCCGAGTTCGAAGGGCGCCGAGTCGGTTCGACCGGCAGGGGCGGGGCTGTCACCGCTGCTGTCAGCTCCCGCTCGTCCGGCTGTGCCGTTCGCTGGCTGCGCCCGCGTGAGCACTGCGACCGTATGGCCCGAATGCAGCTGTGTCCACTGACCGGCGATCGCCGACCACACGTTGCGAGTGCGATCGGCCGTTCCCGGTTTGCCGATGGCCTGTCCGTCGAATTCGAGCAGGGAATCCCCGGCGATGACGACCACGGTGTCCGCGCCGTCAAGTGTCGGGGGAGCGGACGTGATGATCCGGTCGATGACCGCACGCGCCTTCGCCTCCGACAACGCTGTGGTGAGTTCGCCGACGGAGCCGGTGAAATCGTCCTCGATGGCACGTTCGTCGACCTCGGAGACGATGATGACCGGGTCGATCCCGCCGTCCCGGAGGATCTGGCGACGTGAAGGAGATTGGGAGGCGAGGACGACGGGGATCACGAGGCTGCTTCCGAACGATTCGGGACCGGTTCGGGGCTGGCGTCTTCTGTCACTGCTGTTTTTTCGGCATCTGGCTGCGCCTCGGCGCCGGTCTGCGCCTCGATATCCGAATCGTTCTGAGCAGCAGATTGCGCCTCGGCGCCGGGGACCAGTTCGTGTCGGCGGGCGGTTTCGCCCTTCTCGGGGATGTCGAGGCTGCGGTCGACGACGACCGGTGCATCGATGCGTTCGGCGATTGCGGCCAGCAGCGTCGAGGACAGTTGCGCATAGCCGAGTTCGCTGGGGAATCGGCCCGAGTCGTTGAGCAGAGACCGGCGTGTCGTTCCGCTCAGCGATCCCGTCGACCGCAGCGGAACCGCACGCGCGGCCAGGGCGGCCAGCCATTGAGAGCCGGCGAGGACCCGCGAGGTTCGGCGCAGCGACGTCTTGAGAGGATCGCGCAGCCCCGGCAGACCGCCGAGATTGGGGCAGACGAGAACGAACACGGTGTAGCGGCCCTCGCGTTGGAGCCGGTTGATGGCCTGGTTGAGCACGGGTACGCCGATGGTCGCCTGGATCGGGTGGATGATGTCGCCGGTGCCGATCGAGATGATCGCGAACCGGCGGTCGTCGCTCCAGCGGTCCGAGAGCTGGCGCGAGAGCCACGGCGAGCGCAGGACTTCGTCGACCTGTCGGTGCAGATCATCCGACAGTGCCGAGGGGCGTGCGGTTGTCTGGACCCGGACGGTGGTGCCGAGCATCCGCGCCAGGCCTCTCCCGATGAGGGTCGGGGGCGCCTGCTCCGGGTCGACGTCGACCCCGCACAGCCAGGAGTCGCCGATGATGGCAAGAGCGGCGGAGTCGTCATCGTCGTTGTCACGTGGGGCGGCGATCGCCTCGGTGAAGGTGGAGAAGCGACGGTTCTTGTCGTCGTCGAAGGAACGGCGCAGCGATCCGGCCTGGTGGCGGAGCAGTCCCGCCGCCGAGGCGCCGGCGCCGACGACGGTCGCCCCCATGGTCGCCAGCGTGTAGATCAAGCGTCTTCCCACTGATTTCCCTCCTCCGGCGTCATCATTGCACCTTTGTCACTGCATCAACAACTATTGTTGAGTCATGAGCGAAAACGATCAGCAGCATCCTCCGAACCGACTCCGAGGAGCATGGGAGGCGTTCCGGCGCGGACGCGGCTCCTCTCACTCCTCGTCCGAACCCGAAGCTACCCCATCGCAGGCAGTCAGTCCCGAGGAGATCGCACTCAGCCGAATCGAAGCCGAGGCCAAACCGTATGTGGCTCCCGGTCTCAAGCTAGCTGCCGCATGGTCGTGGCGGTCGATCGTCGTGCTCGTGGCGATCGGTGTGGCGCTGTGGCTCCTGTCGAAGATCTCCAGCGTCGTGCTGCCCGTGCTCATTGCTCTGCTGTTGGCAGCGCTGCTCGCGCCCCTGACCGGATGGCTGAAGAAGAAGGGCGTGCCTCGAGGAGGGGCCGCCGCGATCTCCTTCATCGGGTTCATCGTCGTCGTGCTCGGACTCTTCGGCCTCGTCGGTCAGCAGATCTATTCCGGCATGCCCGACCTCGTCAAACAGGTCATTGCCGGTGTGTCCGGGATCAGCGGATGGCTGGCTTCGAGCCCCTTCGGCATCGACGCAACGACGATCTCGAGCTATATCGACGACGCCATCAAAACCGCGACGAACTTCTTCCAGAACAACAGCAGCCAGCTTCTCGGCGGCGCCCTGGAGGCCACCTCCTCGGTGGGCACCTTCCTCACCGGTATGGCCGTCTGTCTGTTCGCGACGTTCTTCTTCCTCTACGACGGGCAGAACATCTTCAGGTGGGTGATGAACCTGCTGCCGGTCCCGGCCCGTCCCGTCGCCACGGGTGCCGCTCTGAAGGGGTGGACGACCCTCGTGCA
Source organism: Brevibacterium sp. CT2-23B (assembly GCF_013168765.1). Lineage (NCBI taxonomy): Bacteria > Bacillati > Actinomycetota > Actinomycetes > Micrococcales > Brevibacteriaceae > Brevibacterium > Brevibacterium sp. CT2-23B. The sequence goes on from NZ_JABBYK010000001.1 coordinate 244,281, forward strand.
GTACGTGAGGGTCCAGATCCTCGTCGCCGCCGTCGATGCGATCGGCATCGGCATCGGCGCTGCGTTCCTCGGGATCCCGCTGGTCATCCCCATGACCGTGCTCGTCTTCCTCACCTCGTTCGTCCCCGTCGTCGGAGCCATCGCCTCCGGTGCGGTCGCCGTGCTCGTGGCATTGGTATCGAACGGTCTGGTCAGTGCCGTCATCATGCTCGCGGTTGTCATTGCCGTCCAGCAGATCGAAAGCCAGGTGCTGCAGCCGTTCCTCATGGGCAAGGCAGTGTCGGTCCATCCGCTGGCTGTGATCCTCGCAGTCACCGGAGGCGGCTTCCTCTTCGGCATCGTCGGCGCTCTCTTCGCCGTTCCCTTGGTTGCCGTGCTCAACAGCGTCGTCAGCTATATCGTGCGTACGAACGCCGGTGATTCGGACGAAGACGAAGCGGAGGACGACGCCGAGCGTGACCCGGACGAACGCGAGGCCACGGCAGTCCTCGAGACGGCGAAGGAACGGCTCACCGATGCCGTCCACGAGTCCGCGGAAGACGAACGTGCATCAGGTTCCGGACAGACCGATTCGACGGAAACCGGATCAACCGGTCCGACCACGTCGGGTGAGACCGGTTCGGCCGAACCCGGACGGCCGAAGAAGGGCCCCGATGCCTGAGGCTCGGACCAGACGACCCGGCAGGACTCGTCTGAATCGGGGTCCGGAAGGACGCGCCTGAACCGGAATGAATAGAGAAGTGGGCGGGTGCGATCGCACCCGCCCACTTCTCTTTTCGGTCTCGATCAGCCGGTGAAGGCTTCGACGGAATCGACCTTGACCTCGATGGTCTTGCCGTTCGGAGCCTCGTATGAGGTCTTGTCTCCGGCCTTGACGCCGAGGACAGCCGCTCCGAGCGGCGACTTCTCCGAGAAGACGTCGATATCGGAGTCTCCGGCGATCTCGCGGTTGCCCAGCAGGAATCGCATGGAGTTGCCGGCAACGCTGGCGGTCACGACGGTTCCGGGTGCCACGGTCTTGCCGTCGCTGTCGCTGGAGCCGACCTTCGCGTTCCGCAGCAGCACCTCGAGTTGGCGGATGCGTGCTTCCTGTTTGCCCTGCTCATCACGCGCAGCGTGATAACCGCTGTTCTCCTTCAAGTCACCCTCGTCGCGGGCGGCTTCGATCTTCTCAGCAATCTCTGCACGACCCGGTCCGGAGAGATGCTCGAGTTCCTTCGACAGGCGGTCAAAGGCTTCCTGGGTCAACCATGTCTCTTCCTGGGTGACTTCCTCGGTCATGACTTCTCCTTCTTCGGTCGGTGCACTGACGGGCGTGTCAGGCAACGAAAAAACCGGGCGTATGGGCACGCCCGGAAGTTGAATGAAACTACAGTGTAACGCATCTGCGGAGAAAAACGATGAGTTCGATCACGTCCCCGGCCGTGAGGCGGAGGTTCGCGACCGCAAGATGCGTTCCCGTGCGAGAACTATTCGAAGAGACTCGTGCGACCGGGTTCCTGTGCTTCCACCAGGCGGTCGAAGCGGTCGAAGGTTCGGCCTATTCGAACCAGCAGGAGTCCACGTGGCCGGAGGCAGCCAGCTGAGTTGTGGCCAGGTCCACGTCGATGCGCTTCGGCGAATTCGGATCGGCGTTCGGATCGGCGGGAACGGTCACCTCGGTGAATCCGACGATCGCTTCCTGCTCATTCGTGGCCTGGACGATGCAGTGCACGTCGCGTTTCTGATCAGGAAATATTCCGACGCTGACGCGCGTTGAAGAATCGTCGACAACCGAATAGTCAAGGGTGCGCGGTGTTGTGGGATTCGTCTGCGGGCGGAATGCCCAGACAGCGATGACGGCGACCACCACGGCGAGGACGATGACGGCGATGATCTTCGCCCGACGACTCAGCTCTCGCTTGGGTCTGCTGGTCCGGCCGTAGCGATCATCATGCAGTGGTGGTGCCACTGTTACCTCAGTCATTGAATTCCTCTTTAAGTACTTCGCGCACTAATCTAGAGTAGTCGATCCTCTGCCGGCGATCATGTCAGCCGCAGCGCCGGCAGCAGGTGGCCACCAGGCTGAATCGAAAGGGACATTTAGGATATGACTTCGCTTCCGTACCATGGACTGCGCCTGTTGGCCGTCCATGCCCACCCCGACGACGAATCCTCCAAGGGTGCGGCAACGAGCGCGAAGTACGCTTCACTGGGTGCCCGGGTGCTCATCGCCACCATGACCGGTGGCGAGGCCGGCGATATCCTCAATCCCGCTCTCCTGCAGAGTCCGAAGGCCAGCCGCGACATCGCCGGTCTCCGTCGAGAGGAGATGGCGACCGCTGCCGCAGCCCTCGGCGCCGAACATGTCTGGGTCGGTCACGTCGACTCGGGACTGCCCGACGGCGATTTCGACAACCAGACTCCTCCCGGATGCTTCTATCGGGTTCCCGACGAGGTGGCGATGCTTCCCCTCGTGCACATCATCCGCACCTTCCGTCCTCAGGTGGTGACCACCTACGACGAGCTCGGCGGATATCCTCACCCCGACCACATCAAGAACCACGCTGTGACCATGGCCGCTGTCGAAGCCGCCGCAGATGCGACCTCGCATCCCGAGCTCGGCGAACCGTGGCAGGTGCAGAAGATCTACTTCAACCAGGACCTGTCGGCGAAGAAGTGGATCACGATCCACGAGAAGATGCTCGAGGCGGGACTCAAGTCCCCGTTCGCCGACCACCTCGAGGATTTCAAGAAGCGTGACAACCAGCGCCACAACTGGCTGAGCACCCGCATCTCCTGCTCCGAGTTCTTCTCTGCCCGCGATCGTGCGCTGCTCTCCCACGCCACTCAGATCGATCCCGAAGGCGGTTTCTTCTCCGCATCGCGCAAGGCCGCTCGTACGTATTGGCCGACCGAAGAGTTCGAGCTGGCTCTCGACCTCACCGACCGTGAGCCGCTGAACCGGGAACTGGACTTCCAAGAGACCGACCTGTTCGCCGCAGTGACCTTCGATGACGGTCGTCGCGTTCCCGCCGAGGGGATGCTCCCGGACTCGCCGGCTGCCGACGACCTCGACGCTGATTCCGCCGTCCCGACCGAAAGCGACACCCGCGCATGATCTTCGCGTCCTCTCCAGCCCCGACTCCGGACGGAGGCACACCGGACCCGGATCTGGTGACGCCCGGAACCGTCGGCTTCCTGGCCACCCTCGCCATCGTCGTCCTGACGATCTTCCTCATCAGGGACGCCCTGCGCCGTGTCCGTCGGGTGCGGGCGCACTCGGGCGCCAGCGATGCCTATCCGATCCCGCTGCGCAGGCATGTGGTGCCCAACCAGTCGAAGCTCTCAGGGCCGGAGGCACCCGAACCGGAGACCGCTGACAGCGACTCCGACGCGTCCGCCGATACCGGACCATCCGATGCAGATCGCCGAGGCGGCTCGGCGGAGGAGCCGATCGATTCCTCCGAATCCACCGACGAACGCAATGAACGAGCCTGAGCTCTGAGGCTTTGAGGTCCTGCGCACACAGACAACGGCGCGATCACCGATCGGTGATCGCGCCGTGTGCGTCCGTGCGGACTCAGTCGATTGGAGTTCAGTAGGCTGCGACGGCGGCGATGATGAGTGCGGCGAGGTGGCAGCCGTAGCCGAGGATCGTGAAGATGTGGAAGATCTCATGGAAGCCGAGCCACTTCGGTGAGGGGTTCGGGCGCTTGATCCCGTAGATCACCGCGCCGGCGATGTAGCACACGCCGCCGACTACGACGAGGAGTCCGACGGGGAAGTTCGTGGCCCAGATCTGGGGAATGTACCCGACTCCGGCGACGCCGAACCCGACGTAGATCGGGACGAAGAGCCACCTCGGTGCGGTGGTGAAGATCGTACGGAAGGCAGCGCCGAGTGCGGCGGCACCCCACAGCACGGACAGCAGGAGGACTGCCTGGTCGGTGCGGAGCATCAGCACTGCCAGCGGTGTGTACGTACCGGCGGTGATGAGGAAGATATTCGCGTGGTCGAGCCGCCGCAGGACGAGGCGGACGCGGGTGCGCCAGCGGCCTCGGTGATAGACGGCGGAGGTGCCGAAGAGCAGCATGCCGGTGACGGCGAAGATCGCGGCGGCGATGCGCGACTCGATGGTCGGGGAGATGATCACCAAAGCCAGGCCGCCGATCATCGCCAGAGGGAACGCCCCGGCGTGGAACCAACCGCGCAGCTTCGGCTTGACCTGACCCGCCAACTTCGTCAGTTCGGCGCGCAGTGCTGAGCGGCGACGGGCGATGCGGTGGTCATCGGCGGGCGGAACGTCATCCGCGCCCGCTGAACCGACCGGCCCGGCGCCGTCGGGAACGACCGGAGAGGAATCGGTGAGCGAAGCATTCATAGCTCCATGGTAGCCAGCGGACCTGAGGCCTCATTCAGCATCGTCGGCTAGTAGTCTGTACAGTATTCGAACCGACCGACGACCCATGTGGAAGAGGACAGCTGTGGCGCGACCCGTGAACCTGCTCTATCGGCTGTACGAGCGACGGCTCAAACGTGAGCTCGACAAGTCGGTTCCGGTTCCACGTCACGTCGGGGTCATCACCGATGGCAACCGCAGGTGGGCCAAGGAGTTCGGTGCGACGACCGCTGACGGTCACCGCGCCGGAGCGGCGAAGATCGTCGAGTTCCTCGGCTGGTGCCACGAGATCGATGTGGAGATCGTCACTCTCTACGTTCTGTCCAAAGAGAACCTCGCCCGTTCGGCAGAAGAGGTGTCGATCCTCATCGAGATCATCTCGGACCTGGTGGAGAAGATCGCGGCTCTCGACGGCGTCGGCGTCCAGCTCGTCGGTGATCTCGACATCGTTCCCCCGGATCTGCGTGCCCGCCTCGAAGCGGTGTCGACGACCGAGGACTGTGGAATGCGCGTCAACGTCGCCGTCGGCTACGGCGGTCGGCAGGAGATCGTCAATGCTGTAAAGTCCCTGCTGCGCACACGGTCCGACGACGGCATGGACCTGGAGTCGATCATCTCCGAACTGTCGCCGGAGCAGATCGGCGAACACCTCTACACCAAGGGCCAACCCGATCCCGACCTCATCATCCGCTCCTCGGGAGAGCAGCGACTCTCCGGCTTCCTCATGTGGCAGAGCGCCTATTCGGAGTTCTATTTCTGCGAAGCCTATTGGCCGGACTTCCGCCGTACGGACTTCCTCCGAGCCGTGCGCGACTACGGTCTGCGGCAGCGGCGCTTCGGCAAATAGGTCGTGCCCGCCGCCGGCGAGACCCAGCGGCCGTCTGACGGGGGAATCCCGCATTCACTCGAAGTTCATGACCCTGACTTGCCCGAGCACGCGTGCCGCTACCGCCTGCGGGGGCGAACCGGGTTAGGTTGGCTGTAGTTGGTCGACACCAACCCGAGATCGGGGGATGTCAGAACCGGATCTCGGCGGAACTCACGCCTCAGAGGTCCTCATGGCTGAAAAAGTCCACACCTACGTTCTCGACACCTCGGTGCTGCTGTCGGATCCCGGAGCGCTTCTGCGCTTCGCCGAACACCACGTCGTCATCCCGCTCATCGTCGTCTCCGAACTCGAGGGCAAACGCAATCATCCCGAACTCGGATTCACCGCACGCAAAGCCCTCCACATCCTCGACGACTTCCGTTCCGACTACGACCGGTTGGATCAGCCCATTCCCGTCGGTGACGCAGGCGGAACGCTGCGGGTCGAGCTCAACCACATCGACGCCTCCACGATGCCGGTCGGCTTCGACCGGACGGAGAACGACACCCGCATCCTGGCCGTGGCCCGCAACCTCTCTGCCGAAGGCTGTGACGTGGTTGTCGTGACCAAGGACGTGCCGATGCGAGTGAAAGCTTCGGCCCTGGGTCTGCACGCGGAGGAGTATCTGGCGGAGCTGGCCGTCGACTCCGGGTTCACCGGGATGAGCGAGCTCGGCCTCGACGACGAGCAGATGAACGAGTTCTACGATTCGGGGTCGGTCGTCACCGAGGATGTCTCCGACGAGGTGGTCAACACCGGGGTCGTCATCACCTCACCGCGCGGATCCGGACTGGGACGTGTGCGCAGCGGCAACCGAGTGTCGATGGTGCGCGGGGATCGTGACATCTTCGGCGTCCACGGACGGTCGGCAGAACAGCGGATCGCCATCGACATGCTGCTCGACGACGCCCTGGGGATCGTGTCGATGGGAGGGCGAGCCGGAACGGGGAAGTCCGCGCTGGCCCTCATGGCAGGTCTGCAGAAGGTGCTCGAGGAGAACAAGCACTCGAAGATCATGGTCTTCCGTCCCCTCTACGCAGTGGGCGGACAGAACCTCGGCTACCTGCCCGGCAGCGAAGGTGAGAAGATGAACCCCTGGGCGGAGGCCGTATTCGACACCCTCAGTGCGCTGGTGAGCAAGAACGTCATCGACGAGGTGGTCAACAGGGAGATCCTCGAGGTGCTTCCGCTCACCCACATCCGCGGACGGTCCCTCCACGATGCATTCGTCATCGTCGATGAAGCGCAGTCGTTGGAGCGCAATGTTCTGCTGACCGTGCTCTCACGCATCGGAATGAACTCGAAGGTGGTGCTCACCCACGATGTCGCCCAGCGCGACAACCTGCGAGTAGGCAGGCACGACGGAGTCGCCGCGGTGATCGAGAAGCTCAAAGGCCACGAACTGTTCGCGCATGTCACGCTGACGCGGTCGGAGCGGTCGGAGATCGCTGCCCTGGTCACCGATGTACTCGAGGAATTCGACCCGTTCCGGTCCTGAGCCTCTGCTCCGGTCGCCGACCGATCACGTTACCGCCGATGTCGCGTGCTGTTCGGTGAGCGGTCGACGCTGGGGTGGGCGGTCGACGGGACTCGAAATGGGCCGCCAACACGAAACGGCGCCCGGACGGTATCCGTCCGGGCGCCGTTTCGTTCTGTCAGATCGGAGGCTTACTTGTAGCTGCCGATCATGGTGGTGACGTCGAGGGCCTTGTCGAGGTCCGCCTCGGTGATGGAGCCGTTCTCGACGAAGCCGAGCGCGATCGTCGCTTCCTTGACGGTCATCTTCTCAGCCACGGCGTGCTTCGCGATCTTCGCGGCCGCCTCGTAGCCGATGACCTTGTTCAGCGGGGTGACGATGGAGGGGCTCGCCTCGGCGAGGAAGCGGGCACGCTCCTCGTTGGCGGTGAGTCCGTCGATCATCTTCTCGGCCATGACGGTCGAGGCGTTCGCGAGCAGGCGGATCGACTCGAGCAGGTTCGAGGCCATGACGGGGATGCCGACGTTGAGCTCGAACGCGCCGTTGGTCGACGACAGCGACACGGAGGTGTCATTGCCGATGACCTGTGCGGCGACCTGAATGGTGGCCTCGCAGATGACCGGGTTGACCTTGCCGGGCATGATCGACGAACCGGGCTGCAGGTCGGGGATGGCGATCTCGCCGAGGCCGGTGTTCGGTCCCGAACCCATCCAGCGCAGGTCGTTGCAGATCTTCATGTAGCCGTAGGCGATGGTCCGCAGCTGACCGGAGGCCTCGACGAGTCCGTCGCGGTTGGCCTGGGCCTCGAAGTGGTTGCGAGCCTCGGTGATCGGCAGTCCGGTCTCCTCGGCGAGGATCTCGACCACGCGGGAGGAGAAGCCGTCGGGGGTGTTGATGCCGGTGCCCACAGCGGTTCCGCCCTGCGGGACCTCTGCCACGCGCGGCAGGGAAGCCTCGATGCGCTCGATTCCGTAACGGACCTGAGCTGCGTAGCCGCCGAACTCCTGACCGAGAGTCACCGGAGTGGCATCCATGAGGTGGGTGCGTCCGGACTTGACGATCGAGGAGAACTCCTTCGCCTTCTTCTCCAGCGAAGTCGCCAGGGTGTCCATGGCCGGGATGAGGGTGTTGACCAGGGCCTTGGTCACTGCCAGGTGCACCGAGGTGGGGAAGACGTCGTTCGACGACTGCGAAGCGTTGACGTGGTCGTTCGGGTGGACGTTGATTCCGTCGGCTTCGAGCGCCTTGGTCGCCAACGAGGCAAGGACCTCGTTGGTGTTCATGTTCGACGAGGTTCCCGAGCCGGTCTGGAACACGTCGATCGGGAAGTGGGCGTCGAACTCGCCTGCGATGACCCGGTCGGCGGCGTTCTGGATGGCTGTGGCGCGGGCCTCGTCAAGCACGCCGAGTTCGGCGTTGGCCTTCGCAGCGGCCTTCTTCACCTGAGCCAGTGCGGCGATGTGAGCGGATTCGAGGGTCTTGCCCGAGATCGGGAAGTTCTCGACGGCACGCTGGGTCTGTGCGCTGTAGAGGGCGTCCTTGGGGACTTTGACCTCACCCATGGTGTCGTGTTCGATGCGAAATTCTTCGGTCATTGTTGTCCTTTCCGTTGGGTGCCTGGGAAATGATTGCGGAGCTCAGGCTCGTTGGGAGACTGAACGGCTGTCCACCGAGGTGGCTGGTCGCTCAGGAAGCATAGGTGGAGACCGCGGCCTCGTCGCCTCCGTATTGGGCGACGACCGTAGTGTGGCCGTCGTGGAGTTGGTAGGTGAGTCCGACGATGATGAGTCGGCCGTCGTCGACGGCGGTCTTGATGATCGTGGACAGCTGCATGATCTTGTCGACCGTGTCCATGGTGTTCTGCCCGACGGTCTCGTTGATCGTGGTGCGCCCGTTCTTTCGGGCCCGGGCCACTGTCGGCAGGATGCGGGCGACGACGTCGGAGATGAATCCCGGGGGAGTCTCACCCGAGTCGTAGGCGTTGTAGGCGGCGGTCACGGCCCCGCAGCTGTCGTGGCCGAGCACGACGAGCAGGGGAGTGCCGAGCATCTCGACTCCGTATTCGAGCGAGCCCAAGGTTACCGGGTCGACGACCTGTCCGGCATTGCGCACGACGAACATGTCACCGAGGCCGACATCGAAGATCATCTCTGCGGCGACTCGGGAATCCGAGCAGCCGAAGAGAGTGACGAACGGGGTCTGGCTGCCCGACAGTGACTCACGTCGCGCCGTGTCCTGGTTGGGGTGCTGAGGGACATCGTCGACGAAACGCTGGTTTCCCTCGAGGAGTCGCTTCCACGCCTGATTGGGCATTGCTTTCGCACCTGCTTCCGAGTTGTGTGCATCGCGCCCGGGACCGGGTGCGATTGGAGGTCAGACCAATCCGCGGCGTGCGGCTTCTTCGGCGGCCTCCACGTAGGAGTGGGTCTTCGCGGCCTGGTGCTCGGCGAAGACCTGCCGGACGGTCCCCGACTTCGACCTCATCACCAGGGAATGCGTGGTGACGTGGCCACCCTGGAACTTCACTCCGTCGAGCAGGTCGCCGTTCGTGATGCCTGTGGCGACGAAGTAGCTGTTGTCACCGGTGACGAGGTCATCGGTGTTGAGCACCTGATTGATGTCGAGGCCGGCCTTGGCCGCGGCCTCGCGCTCTGTGTCGTCCTGCGGCCACAGACGGCCCTGGATGACTCCGCCGAGTGCTTTGATGGCGCAGGCGGTGATGATGCCTTCGGGGGTACCGCCGATGCCCATGAGCATGTCGACGCCGGTTCCCGGACGGCAGGCGGCGATGGCTCCGGCGACGTCGCCATCGGTGATGAGCTGGATGCGGGCTCCGGCGGCGCGGATCTCATCGATCATCTGCTGGTGGCGGGGGCGGTCGAGGATCATCACCGTCACCGAGGCGGGATCCTTCGTTCCCTTCGCCTTGGCGACGCGGCGGATGTTCTCAGCGATCGGCAGACGCATGTCGACGGCGTCAGCGGCATCGGGGCCGGTGACGAGCTTCTCCATGTAGAACACGGCAGAGGGGTCATACATCGCACCGTCTTCGGTCACAGCCATGACCGAGATCGCATTGGGCATGCCCAGAGCGGTCAGGCGAGTGCCGTCGATCGGGTCGACAGCAACATCGCAGTGCGGTCCTCCGCCGTCGCCGACCTGCTCGCCGTTGAAGAGCATCGGAGCTTCGTCCTTCTCACCTTCGCCGATGACGACGGTGCCGGCCATGCGGACGGTGGAGATGACATTGCGCATCGCGGCCACGGCTGCTCCGTCGGCTGCGTTCTTGTCGCCGCGGCCGACCCAGGGGGCGGCGGCGATGGCTGCGGCCTCGGTGACTCGGACGAGCTCCAGAGCCAAGTTGCGGTCCGGAGCATCCGACTCGACCTGAGCCTTCTGTGACCATGAGTCGGTCACTGCGACAGGCGGAGCCTCCTCATCAACTCGTCCTCGGTCATGGTGAGATTTCACGTCAACAGGCTCTTTGGAGTCACTCATGCCTCCAATTGTGCCACCCCTGTGATCGAGGTCGCGACAGCGGTGTCCGCTTGTGGCCGCAGTCACGTCCTCGGGCCGGAATTGGCCCTTCGCGCGCGAGCCGAGGACAATGGCGGTGTGAATGTCCGAAATGCTGCCGACGAGACGGGTACTCGAACGGTCGTCGACGAGGCGACGACGAGTCCTAGGGGAGAGTCCATGGCTGATGAGTCCGGAGTGATGCTGCCGGGGTCCCGGGAAGAGATGCGCTTCCTGCGCAAGAACTCGAACTGGGTCAATATGGTCATCGCGATCCTCGCCTGTCTGGCGGTCGCCGTCGGGATCCTGTTCCTCGCCCCGCAGCCCGAAGTCGACTCAGAACGTGTCGTCGACTATCAGGGGATCGCCGAGCAGTCCCAGGGCAACGCCGATTTCGACCTCATCGTTCCGCAGATCCCGCGCGGATGGACGTCGAACGAAGCCAGCCTCGACCGCGTGGGCGACTCCGAATACACCTCGTGGTACATGTCGTTCATCGGCCCCGACGACCAATGGGTGAGCATCGAACAGGCCGAAGCGAGTGCGAACTGGGCGAAGCGGAAGACCGATGAGGCTGTCGCCGCCGAGAAGGTGACCGTCGGCGGCGCCGACTTCCAGGTCTACCGCACCGAGGAAGCTAAGGAATACTGGGTCACGCACAAGGGCGATATGTATGTCGTTCTGACTGCCACCGCTGCGCCGGACACCGTCAACAGCTTCGCCGATCAGGTCGCCGCCGAACTGAAGTGATCCCAGGCTGACCCGAAGTTCTATTCGGTGTCGTTCGAGGTTTCCTCACGGGCCTTGTCGAGGCGTTCCCGTGCTCCGTCGAGCCACGCCTGGCACCGGTCGGCCAGAGCCTCGCCGCGCTCCCACAGCCGCAGTGACTCTTCGAGCGGCAGGTTGCCGGTCTCCAGACGCTTGACGGTCATGACGAGTTCTTCGCGCGCCTGCTCGTAGCTGAGCGTGCTGATATCGGGCTGGTCCTGTTGGGTCGTCGGTTCGGTCATCGGTGTCTCCTTCGCAGAGTGTGTGAAACGTGGACAGAGTGTGGAGTTGTAGTCAATCGTCGGTCTCCGGAGTGACCTCGGTGATATCTGCGTCGAAACGACCACGAGCGACCCGGACATGGACGGTGTCGCCGGCGGCGACTTCGGCGGCATTGCGGACGGCCTGACCTTCGTCGGTCTGCACCACGGCGTAGCCGCGCTCCAACGTCCGCAGGGGAGAGAGGGACCTGGCTTGGGAACGAAGATGCTGGATCTCGTTCTGAGCTTGGATGAGCCGTCCGTTCGTCGCCTGCAGGCTGCGGCGGCGGATCGTTGTCAGCTCGTTCTCATGCGCGGTGATCATCGTCTGCGGTTCGGCGAGCACCGGCCGTGATCGCACGGCGGTGAGCATCTCCTGTTCGCGGTCGAGGATGCGATTGACGGCAGCTTCGAGCTCGGCACGGGCACGCAGCAGATTCATGCCTTCCTCGGCGACATCCGGAACAATCCTCTTTGCGGCATCTGTTGGTGTTGACGCCCGCATGTCAGCGACCTCATCGAGGATGGGCCGGTCCGCCTCGTGCCCGATCGCCGAGACGACCGGTGTCTGCGCGGCGGAGACGGCACGGACGAGGGCTTCGTTGGAGAACGGCAGGAGGTCTTCCATGCTGCCGCCGCCGCGGGCGATGACGATGACATCGATCTGCGGGTCGGCGTCGAGTTCGGCGAGGTTCTTCATCACTCCCGGCACGGCATCCGGGCCTTGCACTGCACAGTTGCGGACTTCGAATTCGGCGGCAGGCCAGCGAAGGTGCACATTGCGGATGACGTCCTTCTGCGCATCCGAATCCCGTCCGGTGATCAGCCCGATCCGGTTCGGCAGGAACGGCAGGCGCAGCTTCCGGTTGGGATCGAAGAGCCCCTCGGCGCCCAGCTGTTTCTTCAATCGTTCGAGGCGGGCGAGGAGTTCGCCGAGGCCGACGGCGCGGATATCGTTGGCGCGCATCGTCAGCCGACCGGTCTTAGTCCAGAAATCGGCTTTGAGATTGGCGACGACGTGGCTGCCTTCGGTCAGAGGAGCCCCGGTGCGGTCGAGGACGTTCTTCCAGATCTGGACCGGCAAGGACATCTCGACATCGGTGTCGCGCAGGGTCAGGTAGCTGGCCTTGCCTCGATGGTTGAGCTCGACGACCTGCCCTTCGATCCACACGCTCGACATGCGGTCGATATAGGATTTCATCTTCGAAGACAGCAGACTCAGCGGCCACGGATTCTCCGCCGTGGTCTCGGCTGCGGTGGCGGCGAGCTCCTTCGGCTCGGCTGTTTCACCGAGCGTGCCGGGAGTGCCGGAAATTCTTTGCGCCATTTAAGTCCCCTTCCGAATCCCAAGCCTAACGAACGGCACTGACGCAGCCCATTCCTGGCCGCAGTCGATGGCTCCGGCTTAGACTGAACGGGTGAGCGTCGTTTCAGTACCTGCCCCGACCATTCCGCGCCGGCGTTTGGCACCGGGCGAGATCCGCACTCCGGTCAATGCAGACAAGAGGGTGCTGCTGGCCGCACCGCGAGGCTATTGTGCCGGCGTGGATCGTGCTGTCATCGCCGTTGAGCGCGCCCTCGTGCACTTCGGCGCACCGATCTATGTCCGCAAGGAGATCGTGCACAACCGGCATGTCGTCGAGACCCTGTCCGAACGCGGGGCCGTCTTCGTCGATGACACCGATGAAGTCCCGGAAGGTGCTCGGGTCGTGTTCTCCGCTCATGGAGTCTCACCGGCCGTGCACACCGAGGCTGCCCAGCGTTCGCTGTCGACGATCGATGCGACATGCCCGTTGGTGACGAAAGTCCACAAGGAGGCCATCCGGTTCGCCCGGGACGGCTTCCGCATCCTCCTCGTCGGCCATGCCGGGCATGAAGAGGTCGAAGGCACCATGGGCGAGGCGCCGGAGCACATCACACTGGTGCAGAGCCCGGAAGAGGCCCGCACCATCGAGGTTCCCGATGCCGAGAAGCTGGTGTGGATCTCACAGACGACCTTGAGCGTGGACGAGACCATGGAAACGGTTGAGATCCTGCGTGAGCGCTTCCCGCACCTGCAGAATCCACCCAGCGATGACATCTGCTACGCGACACAGAACCGGCAGGTCGCGGTGAAGAAGGTCGGGCCCGACGCGGATCTCGTCATCGTCGTCGGGTCGGCGAACTCCTCGAACTCCGTTCGCCTCGTCGAAGTCGCTCTCGAACACGGGGCGAAGGCTGCCTACCGTGTCGACTTCGCCCGCGAGATCGACGAGACATGGTTCCACGACGTGGCCACGGTCGGTGTCACCTCAGGTGCGAGCGTTCCGGAGAACCTCGTCCAGGACGTGCTGCAGCTGCTGGCCGAATACGGATTCGACACCGTCGAAGAGGTCGTCACCGCCGAAGAGGACCTCATCTTCTCGCTGCCGAAGGAACTGCGCAAGCTCGGCTGAGCTGAGCAATTCCGCTGCGCGGCGCGACGGGGAGTTCCACGACTCAACGGAGTCGACGAACGCTGTCGATTCTCAGCTTGTCCCCGTCTGCCGATCACGCAGATGAGTCGGACCGCGTCCGTCGAAGTCCATGGCCCGCGGCCGACTGAGTTCTTCTGCGCTGATGCCGCGAGTGCGAGTATCGAGTTCGGCCACGGCATCGAGTTCGTCGGCGACGATCCCGGTCGACGGAAACTTTCTGGCGGTGACGAGGAACCGGGACTCCAAGGACGAGACGAACCGGTTGTAGTCCTCGACGGAGCGGTCCAGGCTGGCTCCCATCCGTGACACATGAGTCACCAAAGTGCCGATGCGTTCGTAGAGTTCCGTGCCCAGCCGCAGCACTTCGGCCGCCGAGGTGGACATGTCCGCCTGCCGCCAGTTGAGCGCCACGGTCTTCAACAGCACCAGCAGAGTCGCTGGTGAGGCGAGGACGACGTTCTTGCCCAGTGCATGATCGATCATCTTCGGGTAGCTTGCCGCGGCCGCGGAGAGCAGACCGTCGGTGGGCACGAAGCAGACGACGAAGTCGGGGGAGGCTTCGAACGCCTTCCAGTACTCTTTCGATGCCAGCGCATCAACATGGCGCAACAGGGCGCGGGCATGGTCCTGACCGCCCGTGCCGGAGTCGGCCGCCTCGCCGGAATCCTCGTTCATCCGCGCCGACAGGGGAGTCTTTGCATCGATGACGATCGTGCCGCCGCCGGGCAGGTGGACGACCATATCGGGGCGATGGCGCTTGCCGTCCCGGTCGGCGCTGACCTGCGTGTCGAAGTCGACGTGGGGGAGGAGGCCGGCATATTCGACGATGCGTTTGAGCTGGACCTCGCCCCAGTCTCCACGGTGGGTCGTCGAGTTCAAAGCGTTGGCCAGTGACCCGGTCGATTCCTGGAGGCGGAGGTTCTGTTGGCTGAGGTGCCCGATCTGGGAGTTCAGTCGGGTGATCTGTTCGATCTGCGTGCGGTCCTGGGAGTGCAGGTTCTCCTGCAGATTCTTCACGCTTGCCGCCAACGGCCCGATGGCGGCGGTGATCTCACCGGCCATCTGCGCATCGGCCTCGAGATCTTCGGTGCGCTCGGACAGGATGCGTGACGTGGTCTCGGCGCGAGTGAGTCTCTCGAGATAGCGGGAACGGGTGAGACTGCGGCCGAGGAGGAATCCGAGCGCGGCGGCGAGGACGATCGCCACGATGAAGACGATGATGACTGCGGATGCGGGGAAAGCATTCATGATCCCAGGGTGACAGAGGGCACTGACACGAGAATTCGAGGACCACCTCGGCGACGGCTAGACTTGGATACCGTGGCTTTGACTATTGGAATCGTGGGACTGCCCAATGTCGGCAAGTCGACCATGTTTAACGCACTGACCAAGAACCAAGTTCTCGCGGCGAACTACCCGTTCGCGACGATCGAACCGAACGTGGGTGTGGTCCCGCTGCCGGACGAGCGACTCACGCGACTGGCTGAGATCTTCGGCTCCGAACGCATCCTCAATGCCACCGTCGACTTCGTCGATATCGCTGGAATCGTGCGCGGCGCTTCCGAAGGGGAAGGCCTGGGCAACCAGTTCCTCGCCAACATCCGCGAAGCCGATGCGATCTGCCAGGTCATCCGCGGATTCGTCGACGACGACGTCGTCCACGTCGACGGCAAGATCAGCCCCGCAGACGACATCGATACGATCAATACCGAGCTCATCCTCGCCGACCTCCAGACATTGGAGAAGGCTCGGCCCCGGATCGAGAAGGAAGTCAAGGGCAAGCGCGCTCCTGCTGAGCAGCTGACTGCGATCGATGCCGCCACCGAGATCCTCGAAGGCGGGCGGACGCTCTACCAGGCGATGCAGGCCGAGAAGTTCGATGTCAGTGCACTGCGCGAGCTGCAGCTGATGACGGTCAAGCCCTTCCTCTACGTGTTCAATGTCGACGACGAGGTGCTCGCCGATGAGGACAAGAAGAATGAGATGCGGGCACTGGTGGCTCCCGTCGAGGCGATCTTCCTCGACGCGAAGTTCGAGTCCGAACTCGCCGAACTCGACGAGGAGGAAGCCCGGGAGATGCTCGAATCGACCGGCCAGGAAGAGAGCGGACTCGATCAGCTCGCCCGAGTCGGCTTCGACACCCTGGGTCTGCAGACCTATCTGACGGCCGGGCCCAAGGAATCCCGTGCGTGGACGATTCCGAAGGGTGCCACCGCCCCCGAGGCGGCCGGAGTCATCCATACAGACTTCCAGAAGGGCTTCATCAAGGCCGAAATCGTGTCCTTCGATGATCTCGATGCGAACGGTTCGATGGCTGCCGCGAAGTCCGCCGGCAAGGTCCGGATGGAAGGCAAGGATTACATCATGGTCGATGGGGACGTGGTCGAGTTCCGGTTTAACGTCTAGCGTTATTGACGGTTTCCGTTATAGAATGCTCTCGTGATCAGATCGTTCGGCAGCAAGGACACCGAGCGCATCTGGCATGAGCAGTACGTCAAGCGCGTCGACCGGACGGTGCAGCGGGCGGCCATGCGGAAGCTCGAGCTGATCCATGCGGCGAAGGATGTCGAGGATCTCCGGGTCCCGCGGGGCAACCGCCTGGAGCGTCTGGTCGGCGACCGAAACGGGCAGCACAGCATCCGCGTCAACGCGCAATGGCGTATCTGCTTCGTCTGGAGAGAGGGAGGTGCGGACGATGTCGAACTCGTCGACTACCACTGAGGCCGACCTGATCGAGCCGATCCACCCGGGAGAGATCCTGATGGAGGACTTCATCGAGGGCTTCGGGATCACTCAGAACAAGCTCGCGGTGTCCATCGGCGTGCCGCCACGCCGGATCAACGAGATCGTGCACGGCAAGCGGGGGATCACCGCTGATACGGCGATCCGTCTGGCGCGCTACTTCGGAACGTCCGAGGAGCTCTGGATGAATCTGCAGTCGAACTACGAGCTTCGGCTTGAGCGCCGTGTCCTGCACGACAAGGTTGCCGCGATCACACCGTTGGAGGTTGCGTGACTGTCCTCGTGGAAGAGCTCCGCGATTCTGCACAACGTGACGGCGTGGAGAAGTTCGTGGTCGGCGCGGTGATACATTCAGATGGGTCTGTGCTGGTCGTCACTCGTAGCGAACTGGACGACTTCCTGCCTGGGATCGATGAACTGCCCTCTGGTGGCGTTGAGGTCGGGGAGTCACTCACAGCGGCGCTTGATCGTGAACTGCTCGAAGAAGTCGGATTCGAGTCTGAGGTGATCGATGGCGACTTCCTTGAGCACTTCGACTATAGATCCGCTTCGGGGAGACTGACGCGACAGTTCACAGTGTCAGTGCCGTTGGCCGATCGTATTGTGAAGCTCTCGGACGAGCACGTCGCGGCTCGATGGATCACTGCAAGGGATGTCATTGGTGCGTCATGTACGCCAGAGACTCAGGGCGTGATCGAGACATGGTTCCTCCGCTGAGGTCTCCCGTGCTTGCCGAGCGTGGGGTTTGAGACGTTGTTCCGTGCCGGAACTCGGTGGAGTTCCGGTCCATCGAGTGATGCCCACACTCTTGACTCTTCCTATAAGTGGAAGATATCTTCGTGTTCTATGAAGAATATCGCACCGCAGCTGACGCCTTTCGTGCGCTCGGATGCCGTTGGGGCGATTCTGGCCGAGACTCTCGGGCACCCTGAGCGGGAGTTTACGCTGGCAGAGCTTGGGCGGCGCACGGACACGAGCGGCCCGGTCGTGCACCGCGAAGTGGGGCGACTGGTCGACTCCGCCGTGCTTCGTGACCGGTATGAGGGGCGAAACCGTCTCGTGAGTGCGAATGCCGACCACCCATTGTTCGCTCTGATGCGAGATCTGATCGCGGCGACCTACGGGCCGGTGCCGGTCTTGCGTGAGCTCTTCGACGGGATCGACGGGGTGGAGGAGCTGCTGATCTACGGATCTTGGGCCGCGCGCCGGTCCGGGGAAAGCGGTGAGTTTCCCAACGACTTAGACGTCCTCGTCGTGGGGGAGACGCCGCGGAGGACGCTCTCGGGGATTGCGGCCGAAGCAGGTGACAAGCTCGACTTGCCCGTGAACATCACGCGTATCGCACCGGTTGACTGGAACTCTGAGGACCCGTCGCCGTTCGTCTCGACGATTCGGTCACGCCCCTTAGTCGATGTGAGGTCCGGTGAGATCCTTGCCTGAGATCGTCAATCAGATGCTCGTGAACCGAAGACTGGAGCGTGTGGAGCGGAATCGCGAGCATGCGCTGGCTGTGGTCGTGACCGCAGAACGCCATATCCGTACGGCAGAGCTGCTTGCTGATACCGACGATCACGCGATGGCGTTCACAGCGGCGTACGATGGTGCGCGCAAAGCGCTCGTCGCGGTTCTTGCCGCCGAAGGGTTCCGTGTCCGACCCGTGGGCGGAGCTCATCGCAACACCGGGATCGCGGCAGCGGGCTTCGTCAACGACAGTGCCTTGGGCGAGTTTGAGTGGATGCGTCAAGTGCGCAACGCGACTGAGTATCCCGACGACGATCGACCGACAGCGACGAACCAAGACGTGGCTGAAGCGATCACCGCGGCCGTTCGGATCGTCGATGTCTGTGCCGAGTACGTGCGTCGCGACGGGTAGTCGACGAATTTGGGTGCAGTTTTTCGCCCGCATCGGCTTCGACACGGCGGAAGAGTTCTGGATGAACCTGAAGTCGAGCTGCGGGCTGCGTCGTGAGCGTCGGGTGCTGCGCGACAGGATCTCTGCGATCACACCTCTCGTAGTCGCGCAGCCGTTCGACTCTTCGCGGAATCCGGTCTGCCGAAGGTTCCGCTTCAACGTCTGCGGCAGAGGCTGGGGCACTGTGGCAACGACAGCTTGAGCTGTCACTGCACTTCCCCGGCTCAGAACGCCCGAATAGTTGCGGAGAGGCCGGACGGCTCTGGACGTGTGCGGATGGAGTGCGGCGGCGATCAGCCCCTAGACAGCTCCTTGCGGACGATCGCTGTTCCCGCACTCAAGGCGCTCATCTTCGCGAGGGCGACGTCGCGCGCGAAGGGGGCCATGCCGCAGTTCGTGCTTGGAATGAGCTTGTCGGCGTCGACGAACTTCAGAGCCTTGCGCAGAGTCGCGGCGACCTCCTCCGGTGTCTCAATGGTCTCGTTTGCCACGTCGATGGCACCGAGCATGACCTTCTTGCAGCGGATCAGTTCGATGAGGTCCATCGGGACATGGGAGTTGTGGCATTCGAGCGAGACGATGTCGAGGCTCGAGCGCTGCAGGAGGGGGAAGGATTCCTCGTATTGGCGCCACTCGGACCCGAGGGTCGTTTTCCAGTCGTTGTTCGCCTTGATCCCATAGCCGTAGCAGATATGCACTGCGGTTTCGGCCCGCAGACCTTCCGCTGCTCGTTCGAGCGCGGCGACTCCCCAGTCCTTCATCTCCTCGAAGAAGACATTGAATGCGGGCTCGTCGAACTGGATGATGTCCACTCCCGCCGCCTCCAGATCCTTTGCCTCCTGATTGAGGACCGTGGCGAATTCCCATGCCAGCTTCTCGCGGCTCTTGTAATGGTCGTCATAGAGTGTGTCGATCATCGTCATCGGTCCCGGCAGCGCCCACTTGATCGGCTGATCGGTCTGCTGGCGGAGGAACTTCGCATCGTCGACGAAGACCGGTTTCTCACGGCTCACGGCGCTGACGACTGTGGGTACGCTTGCGTCGTAGCGATCGCGGATCCGAACCGTCTTGCGCTTCTCGAAGTCGACTCCGCTGAGATGCTCGATGAACGTCGTCACGAAGTGTTGGCGGGTCTGCTCTCCGTCGCTGACGATGTCGATGCCGCGGTTGGTCTGCTCATGAGTCGAGATGCGCAGGGCATCGTGCCTGCCCTCGACCAAGGCATCGCCTTGGAGGTTCCAGGGGGACCAGAGGGTTTCGGGCTGCGCGAGCCAGGACGGCTTCGGCAGACTGCCGACGATTGAGGTGGGCAACAGCGGCTGGGTCATCGTTTCTTCTCCTGCGGTCATGCGACTGGGACGGGTCGGTCGGACGCCCACTGCTCGAGCATCTCTCGGTGCGGGTTGACGAAGAACTCCTCCGTGAACTTTCCCTGTCTGATGCCGAGCTGGTTGCGTTCGACGCGATCATAGGTGACCGGCATCTCCGAGAAGTCGTGCCGGTCCAGCGTCGGCCGGTAGACCTCTCCGGCGGCGGTATTCGCGTTGTAGATCTCTGGCCGATAGATCTTCTGGAAAGTCTCCATCGTGGAGATCGTGCCGATGAGCGCCAGATCGGAATAGTCGCCGAGGAGGTCGCCGCGATGGTAGAAGGCCAGCGGTGCGACGCTGCCCGATGGCATGAAATACCTCACCTGGAGTCCCATCTTTGCGAAGTAGTCATCGGTCAGCGAGTAGTCGTCCTGCTGGTATTCGAACCCGAGAATCGGGTGGTGATTCTCGGTCCGATGGTACGACTTGCTCGTGGACACGCTGATGCAGATCACGGGTGCCGTCTGGAACCGTTCCCGATAGGCGGCAGAATCGAGGAAGTGTTGGAATAGTTTGCCATGCAGATCACCGAAGTCATCGGGGACCGTGAACTCGGTTGCGGCCTCATTGGCAGCCGGCAGCCGCACGCTGAAATCGAAATCGCGGACGAAGGACGAGAAATTGTTCCCCACGATCCCGGGGTGACGTTTTCCAGTGAGTCTGTCGATGATCTGGATATCCAGGACTTCGAGCAGCGGGAACTCCTGTTCCCGGCCGCCCGAGGTGAAGTGAAGTCCTCCGGAGACGATGTCGAGTTCGAGGACATAGCGATCCCGGTCGGGATTGTCCCAGGACGCGAGTTCGTTGAAGCGGCGATTGATGATGCTCAGAGCAGTGCGGAGGTTCTGCTGACGGTCCTCGCCCCTGGCGAGGTTGGCGAAGTTCGTCGTCGCTCGGGTGCTCTCCGACGGCGAGTAGTCCTCGTCGAATCGAGTCGTGGTGATGCTGAATGAGAACTCAGGTGTCATGGACGTCCAATTCGGTGGGTGTGCGGCCGGTTGTGGTCGCTGGCGTGTCTGTGATCCATCCTGCCCGTCCCCTGTGGTCATCGGGTAACTCGGGGGAACTATGGATTCCTATAGCCTTGATCTATGTCTCGAGGTCTGAAGAACATCACGCTGCTGCAACTCCAGTACTTCATCGAGGTCGCGTCGGAGGGGTCGATCACCGCCGCCGCCGATCTCCTCTATGTCTCTCAGCCGACCATGTCTGCCGCGATGAAGGACCTGGAGACCCGTGTGGATCGCGCTCTGCTCGTCCGATCCGCCCGCGGGGTGACGTTGACTGACGACGGTGTGGAGTTCCTCGGCTATGCCCGGCAGGTCGTCGAACAGGTGGAACTCCTCGAGCAGCACTACCTAGGGCGCCCACCGTCACGGCGTCTGCTCGGAGTCTCGGCGCAGCACTACTCGTTCGTCGTCGATGCTTTCGTTCGGATGGTCAAGGCCAGCGATGCTGCCGAGTACGAGTTCTCACTGCGAGAGACGCGTACCTGGGACATCATCGAAGACGTTCGCACGCTCCGCAGTGAGCTCGGCATCCTCTACCGCAACGACTTCAACAGGAAGGTCATCGACAAACTGCTGCGAGATTCCGGGCTTGCGTTCCACCCGCTCTTCCTCGCCTCCCCTCACATCTTCATCTCTCGTACGAACCCGCTTGCCTCCCGCCACCGCGTCACCCTTGACGATCTCACTGCCCTGCCGCGCCTCACTTTCGACCAGGGGGCGAACAACTCGTTCTCCTTCGCCGAGGAGATTCTCTCCACCCTGTCGAGCAAGCAGGAGATCCGGGTTTCTGACCGTGCGACCATCTTCAATCTGATGATCGGTCTCGACGGCTACACCATCTCGACGGGCATCATCAGCGACGATCTCGATCCGGCCATCGTCGCGATTCCACTCGAGGTCGATGAACGCATCGAGATCGGCTGGATCGATCATTCCGGGATCCCGCTGACCGAACAGGCGCAACGCTACCTCGACGAAGTTCGGGCCGTCGTCGGCGGTTTCGGCATTGCGCTGCTCGATCAGCCGTGACCGAGGACAGCACCAAAGGAGTTCTGGATGAACCTGCGGTCGAACGACGAGTTGCGGATGGTTCAGCGCCTGTTGCGTGATGCTGTCGCCGCATTCACACCTCTGGAGGCCGCATGTCTGTCGTCACATTAAGAGGCAGGCTCATCTGTGCCGACGGCAACGAGGCGGACATCGTCGCCGGCTATCTTGACCGGCATGTCGAGCTCACTCGCGCCGAATCCGGGTGTCTTCACTTCAGTGTCGAACCGACGGCGGATCCACTCGTGTGGATGGTGTCCGAGAGGTTCGTCGACAAGCATGCGTTCGATTCCCATCAAGCGCGAGTGCGGGTCAGTGACTGGGGCCGAGTGACGGAAGGAATCATGCGGGAGTACACGATCGACTATGGTGCGGACTCCTGATTATCTGGGTTCGGAGGGTTGATCACTTTCCGTGAAGCATTCCGGTGGAGTTCCGGTTCAAGGTATGACTTGTACTGCGGGCGAGACTTGGTCAGCTGACAGTCTGCACGACCTGAATCAGATGTCCTTCTGGGTCCTCGGCCCAAGCGATGAGCAGGTGGTCGAGCCAAGGTTCCGGTGGCTTGATCGGGGTTGCACCGAGATCGACCCGATGCGCGTAGCCTGCGTGGACGTCGTCAGTCCAGAGGATCACCGCTGCGTGCTGGCCGTCGGCGACCGGGTCGAGGCAGTGGTCATTGCGGGTGCTCGTTTCAGTTGCGAGCCCGATTCGGTACCCATCTAGGGTGAGGTCGACGTGTATGGGTGTTCCAACTCGAGGGGTGCGAAATGCCTCCTCGAAGCCGAGGCGCCGATAGAAGTTCGTCGCGCGGTCGATGTCGCGGGTGAACAGCACGATCTGAGGCGTGCGAAAGAGCGTCATGCGGCTACATTGCCTCTGGGCTGCTGACGTCGTCAAAGATAGGCACGAATAGTCGTCATCGCACCTGATTCATCAAGGTCGTGAGAATCAGCCTGCGTTAGAGTGACCCCTGGCGCCAGCAGGTGACCGCCACGATGAGATCTGCCGCAGAGGGAATCTCAACCCGAAAGCTCGGAAGGCGAGGACCGAAGATGACAGCCAGCAAGAATTCGTCACAGCCCGCGGTGCCTCAGCGCGTGACCAAAACAGTTCGGGCAACGGGCCTCATCCTCGCGCTCGTGCTCGGTGCGATCGCTGCGGTCATCGGCCTGGCATCGCTTATTCCCGGGCTTGGCCCGTTCAGTTCCGCCGCTGCTCGGTTTGCGCCGACGATTGCGCCGATAGCGACTGTGACCGGAGCGATTGTGCTTGGGTTTGGAATCTTCTGCCTGCGCCGAGGCCGACGACGGACCGGAGCTGTGGTGACAGGATTCGGAGCGGTGAGCACAATCGCGAATCTGGCTGTCGTCATTGTGCTCCTCGTTGCCATCACCTCGGCCGGTGGTTCGGTGAATCTGTTCACTGCGACGTTCGGGCTCTCGGCGATCGACTCGGCATCGCCTGATCGCAAGGAAGTGTACGACAAGTCCAGCTCAGGCGATGACCTCTCCGTATCGATCTACGAACCTGAGAGAGCGAAGGGTTCAGCTCCGACGATCATGTACGTCCACGGAGGCGGTTGGATCGCAGGCGAACCGAACGCAGCGAGCTCAGAGCTCCGTGAACTCGCCGATCACGGCTACCTGGTCGTATCGGTCGAATACGAACTCGCCACCCTGGATAACGCCACCTGGCAGAGCGCACCATCGCAGGTCGCCTGTGCGGCAAGCTGGATTCAGACCCACGCAGACACAATCGGTGCAGACACCGATCGCCTTGCGTTCTGGGGCGAGAGTTCGGGCAGCAACATGGTCGCCAATACCGCCGGTGCCGCAGCGCAAGGCGACGCCGAATCGTCCTGCGGTGGGAAGGTTCCGGTTCCGGCGGCGGTGATTGCCGACTACCCGGCGTTCGACGTGACGGGCCTCTACGAGAACGCACCCACCGGGCCCGGTGCGGGATCCGGCACGCGCCTGTTCGCGACCAGTTACACCGGTGGCACACCGGAGGAGTATCCGGAACGCTATGCAGTGGCCGATTCCGTTACGCATCTGAAAGCACCCGCGCCGCCGATGCTCATGATGACAGCGATGCGCGATGACGTGATCACCCCAACCGACCAGCTTTCATGGGCCGAATCGGCCCGAAGTCGTGGCGTCGACGTCACAACCGTGAAAGTTCCCCTCGCCAATCATGCGTACCCGCAGAAGGCGAAGAACTCAATCGGCAGCCAGGGACACCTGAGCATCGCAGAGGCCTACTTATCCGAACAACTTCGCTAGCCACACGTCCGTTGTGGATCTCGGCTGCTCTGGCGGGGAGGCATCGATGCAGGTATCGTGGAAACCGGCAGCACGTACGGTTGCCAGCACTTCCAGGTACCTAAGCCTGAATCATTGCGGAGAGCTCCGGTCGGCCCGGAACATGTCCAGATGGGGTGCGGCGCATTTCTGCGCCGTCTTCAACCGCCGGTGCGACACACCGGCTGACGTAAGGACATGACATGACGACCAAAGACGAGAAGAACCTGTCCCAGGTGACCGACAAGATCGCGAAGATGGACGAACCGGAACGATCGCTCATGCAGCGAGCGCACGACATCATCGTGACCGTCGCCCCCAGTCTCAAACCGCGGATCTGGTATGGCATGCCAGCCTATGCTCTGTCCGCGAGCACTCCTGCACTGGTGACACTGCGTAATGACGAGCGGGTCAACCTGGCCCTCACGGAAAAGGTCGAACTCACCCCAGCCGGTGGTTCCGACGGATCGCTGATGCCCGCCGCATGGTACTTCGAGACCATCGACGAGGCCGCCGAGAAGCGCATCGCCGATATCGTCAGGACGGCAACCTCCTGACGGTGACGATCGCCGGGCTGAGCCCGCAGACGTCACTTCGTGCGATGTCTGGGGCTCGGCCGCGCGGTCGGGGCTGAGCGTCTCACTTCCGATTGGCTATGGTGGTGCTTAAAGGGAGAGCAGTCCCATCTGCCATAAGTTTGAGGAGTGATCGACTTGAGTTTCTCTGTCTATCTGTCCGGTGAGATCCACACCGAGTGGCGCGATGAGGTCAAGCGCGGAGCCGAGGCGGCCGGTCTGGATATCGATTTCACCGCACCCGTGACCGACCACCCTGCCAGCGATGCTGCCGGTGACCACCTCGGCGAGAACGATAGCGCCTTCTGGCGTGATCACCAGTCGGCGAAGGTCAACGCCATCCGCACCCGGACCCTGATCGAAAAGGCCGATATGGTCGTCGTGCGCTTCGGAGACAAGTACAAGCAATGGAACGCCGCCTTCGATGCCGGCTATTGCGCGGCACTCGGCACACCCTATGTGACCCTCCACGATGCCGACATCGTGCATCCGCTCAAAGAAGTCGATGCCGAAGCCAAGGCCTGGTGCCAGACGACGGATCAAGTGGTCGAAACCCTGAAGTATGTTCTCAGAGACTGAACTCGATGAGTTGAGACCGCGAACGACCGAGGAGTGAAAACGGCCGGTCGCGGCCTCAGGACCTGCGCGTCGTGACGCTACGGCAGGGGATGATCACCCTTGATCTTGAAGAAGGATCCACGGATCTCCCCGGCGAGCTTCGACTTCTGACGGGCGAACTTGAACGCCGACAGCTCGGGAGGCACGTCCATCCCCTCCGAAAGTTTGAAGCCGACGGCCCGCTTGCCATCGTCTGCTCGTGTCCATAGGACATTGACTGCGAGCCCGGACTCGTAGAAGACGTGCACCCAATAGATGCCATCGACGTCATTGATGCTGACTTCGAGGGCAGGCGAGGTCGGTACGATCTCACGCTCGGAGTCAAGGATCTCCTCCACCCAGTTCAGGGCCTCCTGTACCTCGGCGGCCGGGGCCACGGCGAATGTGTGTTTGTATTTGTTGGAGAAGTACCGTGCCTCGTTGGCGCGCAGACCAGCCAGCGCCTCGGCGATGGGGGAGGATTCGAGTCCCGCGGTGGAGACATCGGTGAATGAAACGGCTTCGAACGGCATGGGTCAAGGATATGCCTGATCCTGGATATCCGCCCACGACCGGGCCCACGGTCGTCAGGAAGGGTGAGAGACTCGCTCATGAGGCAGCGAATCCGCATGTCGCCGAGGGCCGATGAACATCTGTCAATGAACCTCTGAGGAGGAATGCATGCACAGCGGAACCGACGTCAAACCGTTCACACCGTCAGACCACTGGCTCAACGACTGGCCGTTCGACGTGTGGACCGTAGTTCAAGTCCGGGCCTCGATCACAGGTGCTACCGCCGAGCGCGCGGTGCGCACGTTTCAGGCTGCTCTCAGGCCCGACCCCGATGCTGATGTCGCCGAAGGCACAGAAGTTCACTTTTGGGGGAGGCTATACGGCGGAGACGTCTCCGTCGACTGGCAGAATTGGATGGCAGATCGTGCTCAAATCGTCGGGTCAGGACGGTATCAGCTCTGTCATCGGAGCGACTGACGACCTCGTCGAGGCGATTCGTCAGACGTCTGGAGAGGTGCGACTCACCTGGCATGAGGTGGCCGCGAGCCGGGCCGAAGGCCATTGAGCAGGTGAAAGCCTCCGTCCCCGCACCCAGGGTCCCCGCACCCAGGTCGAATCGGTGCGGTAGGGTGATCTGCATTCCACAGGTTTTGCGAACTGCACCACGGCGGTGCGGACACACGTGACGACAGAGGAGTCCCACCTTGGCCCTGCACGAAATCGAGTTCACCTCTCACAACGATCGTGACACGGTCTTCGGCTGGCTCTACACACCGACCACTGAACCTCGAGCCATCATCCACATCATCCACGGCCTCGGCGAGCATTCCCGGCGCTACCACCACCTCATCGCCACCCTCGTCGACTCCGGATTCGCCGTCGTCGCCGATGACCATTCCGGCCATGGCCGGACGGCCATGCAGTCGGGAATCTGGGTCGATACAGGTGACGACGCCGCTCGAGTGGTCGTCGCCGACGAACTGACGCTCCAGCGCGAGGCTCGAGAGATCCTCCCGAATCTGCCGTACATCGTGTTCGGTCACAGTTGGGGATCGATGATTGCACGGGTCATGGCCTCCGATCCGACGGCTGGCCTCGCGGGGCTGGCTCTGTGTGGAATCGCTGCGCAGATGCGCGGTATCGATCAGACCATCGACCGTGTCGAACTCGCCGAGGCGGCCACCGGCAACCGACGAGCCGAACCTGCATCCGATCAATTGGTGGGCCAGCTCTTCGACGGATTCGTCGAACGTTTCGGTCCGGATGCCGGCCCCACCGCCTGGGTCGCCCTCGACGAGGCTGTCGTCGCCGATCATGGGCGCGACCCCTTCAACAACTTCGGCGCCCCGATGAGCTCCCGATTCCTGCAGGGCTTCGTCGAACTCTATGACGGTGCCAATGCCGATTCCTGGTACGCGACGATCCCCAGCGGTCTGCCGGTGCTCATCCTCGCAGGTGACCAGGATCCTGTCGCGAACTACGGCGAAGGCGCCTATCACGTCGCGAACCGCCTCCGCGCGACCGGACACGACGATGTGCGCACCCGCGTCTTCGCCGGAGTCCGCCACGAAGTCCACAACGAACCGACCACCCGCCTCGAGGTCGAGGCGGAGATCGTCGACTTCGCTTCCCGCGTCAGCAATCGGACGAGGCCCGTTCAAACGAACGAGAGCTGAATCCGTGAACCCGGCAGAAAGCTCAAACCGCAGTGTGAATTGGCCACAGGCGACACCCATCGTCACCGACAGGCTGCAGCTTGAGCCGCTCGCAGTCCACCATGCGTCGGAGATGGTGGAGACACTGTCCTCACCCGACCTATACACCCATATCGGTGGGACGAGCCCGAGCCGGTCCGAACTCGAACGACTCTATGCACTCCAATCCGCAGGTGCCTCACCGACCGGTGACGCCGGCTGGCTGAACTGGATCGTTCGCGAAACGGCTGAGTCCGCTGCAGTCGGATATGTTCAGGCCACAGTGACAAGAGCCGAAACCGGTTATCAAGCCGACATCGCTTGGGTCATCGGCGTCGACAGCCAGGGGCAGGGATTCGGCACCGAGGCGGCCCGAGCCATGGTCGATTGGCTGGCGGATCATCTCGTGACTGTGGTGCAAGCGGCCATCCATCCTGACAACGCCGCTTCCGCCCGAATCGCTGTCTGTCTCGGACTGCAACCGACCGACGAGATCGACGACGGTGAAGTCATCTGGCGCGCAGAGGCGAGGACAGAGGAATGACCATGTTGACACCGACTACGACGGACCGGCCGGACATCATCGACACTGTCGCGTCCTGGCAACGCGAAGGACTGCCCGTCCAGGTACATCCCGGAGACCTCGGTTGGTATCAGCGTTTCGGGGCCGATGCGCTCGCCTCGGCACTGCGGGTGTGGACGGTCGGTGACGACCCCGCGGCCGTCGGATTCCTCGACGAATCCGAACTCATCCGAATGGCCATCTCACCCGATCACTCCGATGACCAAGCGCTCGCTGAGGCGATCTTGGCCGACTTCACCGGAGATCTCTCCGAACTGCTGCCGGCAGGGAAGGGCATCGTCGAAGCTCGATTCGGATCCGCCCTGCAACATACCCTCACCGAGGCGGGATGGGGATCCGACGAAGCGTGGACCACGCTCCACCGAGATCTGAGCGAACCGATCCCATCCGTTACCCAGCGGATCGAAACGGTCGACCCCGACAGAGCAGATAACCGTATCGCCGACCGTATCGCGGTCGAATCCTCGGCTTTTCCCGGGTCCTCATTGACTGCGGACCGTTGGCGGTCCATGGCCGACGATCACGCTTACAAGCAGGCCAAATGTCTCGTCGGATTCACCGCCGACGGCGCTCCAGCCGGTGCCACAACCGTTTGGTCGGCCGGTCCTAGGCGCCCCGGTGTCATCGAACCACTCGGCGTCCACGGCGACCACCGGGGTCACGGATTCGGAGTCGAGATGACACTGGCCGCGGCCGCGGGCCTGCGCGGGACGGGAGCCTCGAGCATCACCGTGGCCACTCCGTCATCGAACACCGCCGCCGTCGCCACCTACCGTGCGGCCGGGATGAGCATCCTCGGCGAAGTCAGGGATTTCCGCCGCCCCTGAACCAGGTCAAGCAGTCGCGCCCGCGATGAAAGCCGCCTGCGCGACATGCTGGATCGCATCGTCGATGATCGAGACCATGCGAACGCCGCGTGTGACCGCAGGAGTCCAGTTCTCGTCGATGATCTCATCGAAATCTTCCTCGGACAGCGTCTTCAAGTACTCCATGAACGCATTCAAAGTGGCGTGGAGATAGTCGACGAGAAGCTGCTGATCGTCCACGCGGATCTCGGCTGCTTGTTCCGGGGAGTGGCCGAGCCCGAAGCCGTCGCCGGCCTCGCCGAGTCCGAATCGTTCTCGGAAGTCCTCCCACTGCTGAGGACGGCCAGTGAGGTCCGAAAGCTGCACATCGATCTCACGGCCGCTGTGCCACAGCAGCCAGGCGACGGAATTCGGATGACCGCCCAGACGGCTGTTGAGCTGTTCGGGGGAGAGGTCGGGCAGAGCTTGTGCTGCCTGGAGAGGGCGCTGGGACAGGTCGGTGAGAATGTCGATGCTGTTCATGTCGCCCATTCTGCTCTTCACGTCAACCGCTGTCACCACCCGGGCTCAATCGAGACGGGGCCTGCGACGGTTGCGTTTGATCTCCGACCGCCGCTGTTCGGTCCGGACTCGGCGACGACGGGAATTGCGTGACGGCTTCGTCGCTCGCCTCTGCACCGGCGGAGCCAACGCCTCACGCAGCAGCTGCGCCAGACGCATGCGTGCGTCCTGACGGTTCTTCAGCTGTGACCGCTGCTTCTCCGAAGTCACGGTCACCACGGTGCCCGACAGTCGTGGTGCCAACCGACTGAGCACTCGCTCGCGTTGAACCTCGGTGAGGAATCTCGCTGAGGCCAGGTCGAGGCTCAGTTGCACCCGTGAATCGGAGGTATTGACGTGCTGGCCGCCCGGGCCGGATGACCGGGAGAACTGTTCGGACAGGTCGGACGCGGGGATGACCAGCCCGGCGGGGATACCCGGCCCGGCGGGGACGCGCAGATCACCGTCCATCTCAGTTCGGCTCCGCTTCGCCTTCGCGATCGTCACCGGCGGAGTCTTCTTCGCGCAGCCTCGGCGTGATCTGCAGGTGCGGGCGGATTCCACGCTTGTCGGCGTAGAATTCGCGGATCCGATCCATGTCCGCGGCGATGTCGCCGGTCATCTCCAGGGTCGGGCCCAGCCCCGTCGTCCGGGTCGCGGTATCCAGGTAGCCCAACGTTACGGGCATTCCCGTTGCCATCGCGATGCGATGGAACCCGGATTTCCAATGAGTGTGTCCGCCGCGGGTGCCGTCCGGGGTGATGACGAGCGCGAAGACCTCGCCGTCTCGCATGCGGTCGACCACCTCGGTGACGATCTTGCTCGGATCCGACCGATCGACGGGAATCCCACCGAGTCCCCGCATGATCGGCCCCCGCCAGCCGGTGAACAGGGAATGCTTACCCAGCCAATGGACGTCGACGCGCATGCGCCACGCGATCGCGAGCATGACGACGAAGTCCCAGTTCGAAGTGTGCGGGGCGCCGACGAGGATGGTCGGACGGTTCGGAGCGGGCTCGGTCACGAGGTTCCACTTGCTGAAGGACCAGAAAGCGCGAGCGAGGAGGCGTCGGATCATGAACTCAACGGTAAGGCACGAGGATGTGTGGGCCTATCGGTGTCCATGGACGTGTGGTGAGAAACGGGCATGAGCGGCCCTGAGGACCGGGTAGAGTCGGCGATGTGAGAGGACGAATCCGCTTCTGACGAGCATGCGCGGATTGCGCCCGCGTCCGATGAGTCGGCGGGTTGCCTCTTCGGTGAGCATATAAGCGAGCACCTTCGGGCCTGGAGACACCGCCGATTCGAAGACCACTGACTCGATATCGTGCCATGGCAGCAGAGTCCCGGGCAGAACCTCACCGCGCCGGGCCGACGCGACGCCGGTGGGGGAGACAACGAGGGATTCGTGCCTGCGCAGCCGCACGAATACGCCGACCGGCGCGACGACGAGGCATCCGATGATGCCAGCGACAATTGCCCACATGCGCAGGTTCGCAACGATGACCCATGGGCTGCCTCCGTCACCGAGAGCTGCAGTGACAATGTAGACGAAGAAGGCGAGCAGGCCGATGCCGAGCGGGACCGCGATGGCCAAAGCAGTGAAGACGTTGCGTTTCGAGGAGGGGATGACGACCTGCTGTCCACGCTCGAGCCGGCGCACGACGTCGGCGGGGGAGAAGTCGTCGGTCATGGTCCTCAGAATACCGGCGGACTGGGAATAATCGCGCAAGTGGCATCGCTGTACCGAATGCCAAGCTTCACCGACAACGGAGGTAGATATGTCTGATTCAACTCGTGTCGTCATTCTCGGCGGCCATGGAAAGATCGCACTTCTGGCCGCGCCCAAGCTCAAGGCCGCAGGCTTCGCCGTCGATTCGGTGATCCGCAACCCCGACCAGTCATCAGATGTCGAAGCCGCTGAGGCCAACCCGGTCGTCCTCGACATCGAAACCGCCGACACTCAGGCGCTCGCCGATCTGTTCTCCGGAGCCCAGGCTGTCGTCTTCTCCGCAGGCGCCGGCGGCGGCAACCCGGCCCGGACCAAGGCCGTCGACCTCGAAGCAGCCAAGCGATCGATCGACGCCGCCGGGCAGGCGGGCGTCAAGCGCTTCGTCATGGTTTCCTATGCCAGTGCGAGCGTCGACCGTGATCGCGTCGACCCCGAGAGCTCGTTCTACCCCTACGTCGAGGCC
This sequence comes from Brevibacterium sp. CT2-23B, assembly GCF_013168765.1. Lineage (NCBI taxonomy): Bacteria > Bacillati > Actinomycetota > Actinomycetes > Micrococcales > Brevibacteriaceae > Brevibacterium > Brevibacterium sp. CT2-23B. The sequence goes on from NZ_JABBYK010000001.1 coordinate 275,894, forward strand.
AAGGCCGGTGCAGACGAGCACCTGCGCGCCAGCGACCTTGACTTCACGATTCTCGGACCCGGCGGTCTGACCCTCGAGCCCTCCAGCGGCAAGGTCCTCATCGCCGATGCGGCCGGCGATCTCGACGGTGAACGCCCGGCAGACGAGGTGCGGGTGACCTCCCGCGAACTCGTCGCCGAGGTCATCACACACGTCATCGCCGAATCTGCAGCTGTGCGTGAGACTGTGAACTTCTACGACGGGCAGACCCCCATCGCCGAGGCGATCAACTGACCTGACAATCCATGCGGGCGCTGTCCCGTCCCTACCCGATGGCCTGTGGTCTCCGAACCGAGACCACAGGCCATCGGGCGTTCCGACGAGTCCGGTTCGAGTCGCCGCTGAGATTCAGCCTCGTCTGTTCCACAATTGATGGGTCAGACCGCTGGCCGTGGTGAGACTCTCGATCGTGAAGTCCTTCTCCAACCCCTCGAGTCCTTCCCAGAGCCAGACCCCGCGGCCGAGGGTGACCGGGACGATGACGAGGTGCATGAAGTCGACGAGGCCGTCCGCAAGGAACTGTCTGACCATCGAAGGACCGCCGCCGATGCGGACATTGCCGCCGTCAGCGGCAGAGGTCGCCTCGGCGAGTGCCTCCGCGGGCGACGCGTCGATGAAGTGGAAACTCGTGCCGTTGTCGAACTCCATCGGCTCCCGCGGATGATGAGTGAGAACGAAGCACGGGGTCTTGAACGGCGGCTCCTCACCCCACCAGCCACGCCAGCCGTCGTCGGGCCACGGCCCCGTCTGGGGACCGAACTTCTTCCGGCCCATGATCTCGGCTCCGATGCCCTGCCCCCACATGGCGAACAGAGCGCGGTCTGCGGTCACCGGGGCGTCGACCTTGTCCACGCCCTCGATGCCGCGGCCGTCGAAGTAGGAGAACAGTGCTTGGGCTTCGCCGATCGGCTGATCGAAGGTGACGAACTCGCCGGCAGCGAATCCGTCGAGGGAGACGAAGAGGTTGTTGACACACGCTTTGGCCATGTGCACTCCAATGTGATGGTTCGGCTGATGTCTTCAGTCCGACGGATGGCGTGGGTTCCGGGGAAGTGGACCCAGTGTAAGATTAAGTAGTTTCAGAATGCAATCACTGGAGGTGGATCGATGCCCGCGCAGCCGCGTTCAGGATGTGCGATCAATGCCGCCGTCGAGGTCCTCGGAGACAACTGGTCGCTCATCGTCCTCCGCGACATCATCTTCGGCAATCGTCGGCACTTCCGCGAGCTGCTCACCCGCAACGATGAGGGCATAGCCTCGAACATGCTCGCCAGCCGTCTGAAGAAGCTCATCGACGAAGGGCTGCTGACGAAGGCGGAAGCCGCACGCGGGCAGCGAGCTGAATACTCCCTCACCGAGGCTGGAATCCAGACTCTGCCGGTCATGGTCGCCCTCGGAACATGGGGAATGACCCACCGGGAGACCTCACCGGAGCTGACGATCCGATCCAGAATCATGGCCGATGACTCCCGACTCGTCGCAGGTCTCATGGACGAACTTCGGGAGACCCACCTTGGTGTGCCGCGCCCGAATCCTGACCAACCGCGTTCCTCAGAGCAACTGCAGGCCGCCTATGAAGCGGAGATCTCCGGAAGTTGAATCAGGCGGGGGACTGCCCGGGCAGTCTCAGTCGCTCCAGCAGCTTCCTTGAGGTGATCGAGACGATGCCGACCAATCTGCCGTCTGCCACGGTGCATGCCATGAGCCCCAAACGGTGACCGCTTGCGGTCAGAACGAGCAGACCCGGCTCGCCGTTGACGTTGACCTTTCGAACTTCGATCCTGTCCGGATCGCCGCGCCGAATCGCTGCGAGCACCTCGTTCGCACCCATCCGGACCATGTGGCCGCGGGCGTTGCTGCGGTGCCACGTCAGTCCCGGGTCGAGAAAGTGCAGCAGAGCGTCGAAGTCTCCAAGCCGTGCGGCAGTGAGGAATGCGTCGACGACAGCACGGCGCTGTGAAAGTTCTCCGGACGGTGGTGGTGTGTCCTTGACCTTGCGCCGGGCCCGACTGGCGGCCATCTTCGCGGCGGCTTCCGAGGATCCGATGACGGCCGCGATTTCGGCAAAGGGCACTGAGAACATGTCGTGGAGGACGAACGCGACTCGCTCCTCCGGGCGCAGCGAGTCGAGCACGATGAGCATGGCCGGTCCGAGCGAATCCGACAAAGTTGCATTCTGCTCGGGCGTCGGGTCATCCTCGTCGACGATTGCTTCGCTGAGCCAGGCGTCAAGCGACGATTCTCCCCGAGTGGTGCGTCGGCGGAGCGCATCGAGGCAGATGCGTCCGATGACCCGGGTCAGCCACCCGCCGAGATTGTCGATGGACTCCGGGCCGTTCCGCTCCCAGCGGAGCCACGTCTCCTGAACGGCATCCTCGGCGTCCGAGTGCGAGCCGAGCACTCTCGTGGCCAACGCAGTGAGGCGAGGGCGATGAGCTTCGAACTCTGAGGTCGAAGATGACTGCGCGATGGTTGTTACCTTTCCTGGCGGCGGTGCGTCAACAGAGTGAGAGTCCGACCGGGCTCTTTCGGCAAAGGAGAATCGCAATGATGGACATCGTACTATGGGTCGTCGCCGCCGCAATGGCAGTGGCCTTCGGCATCGGCGGAGCCTCGCAGGTGAATTTGTCCAAGGAGAAGTATCGGGCGCTGGCTCGCAGCCAGCACTGGGTGGACGATTTCAGTCCGGGGCACATCAAAGTCATCGGAACCATCAAGCTCCTCGGCGTGATCGGACTGATCGTGCCCCCGCTGGCGGGAATCCTTCCGGTTCTCTCGCCGATCGCGGCGTGTGGACTCATGCTGGTGATGACGGGGGCGGCGACGACACGATTTCGGCGCAGCGAATGGGGCCTGATGGCGGGGGACACCGCGTACCTGCTGGTGTTTGCGTTCCTCGCATGGGGCCGGTTTGCGTTGGCCCCGTTCGGGGGCTGAGCTGAGCGTCGCTCTTGTTCCCGGGGCCGATGTGTGCTTCCATGGAATAAGTGATTGCAGAATGCAATCACTCAATCTCAAGACTGATCCCGAAGGAGCGATCATGATCACCGGACTCATGGCCAATATCGTTGTCACCAGCGAGAAGGAAGCGACCGAATGGTATTCCCGACTCTTCGAAAGACAGCCGGATGACAAGCCGATGGCGGGGCTGGCCCAATGGCTCTTCGACGAGAGGTTCGGAATCCAGATCTGGGAGGACCCGCAGCGAGCCGGACGCTCCAACGTGGTTCTCGACGTGGACGACCTCGACACGATGGCCGAGCGTCTGCGAGCGGCCGGAATCGACCATGACGAACCGTCCCCAGGCGGCGGACAGCGCATCCTGCCGGTCACCGACCCGGACGGAAACCAGGTGGTGTTCTTCGGTGAGTGAGGCAGCATCCGACCAGGGCGCGCCAGTGACCGCGACGATCAGCCTCGGCGCTGATTTCGAGCATCTGGTCTCAAAGGTCTGGAACGCCTTCGCCGATTCGGATCAGCGCGTGCAGTGGGGAGTTCCCGAGGGGGAGGAGATAGTCTGCGACATCGACGAATTCCGTCCGGGCGGAGCGATCCGGGCCCGCTGTGGGTCACCGGGAGAACTCGAGTTCGTCTCCACCGGGCAGTACTGCTCACTTGCGCCGGGACGTCACATCGTCACAACGGAGACTCTCACCAAAGACGATGAGATACTATCGACGGCCATCATCACCTGGACCCTGACCGCTATCCCGACAGGCACCCGGGTCGAGCTCGTCGACCAGGTCGTGTCCTTCGTCGGTCGGGGAATGATCGACGGACACCGCAACGGCCATGACATCTGCCTGCGACAGCTCGGCGACTTCCTCAGTTCGTGAGTTCCACGGCCCACGGCAGATCCGCACCCTCACGGCTGACCGTGATCGCCGCAAGCGCCGATGCGCGATCTCCCAGGGCTGTGAGTTCTGCCGTGCTGAGATCGGACACAGCGTTCTCCTGAGCATGCAGGTCGTGGATGAGTGAGACCATGAACGTATCCCCGGCCCCGATCGTGTCTTTGACTTCCACCTTCCTTGAGGTCACCGATGCCCGCGCCGAGGCGGTCGCCACGATCGCACCCTCACCACCGCGAGTCATGGCGACCAGATTCGCCCCGAGGCTGAGAAGACGGTCGACCTGTGCGGACTCGTCGAGATCGGGATAGAGCCAGTTCGCATCGACGTCGCTGAGTTTGAGAACGTCGACTCGACGAGCCAACTCCTCGAAACGCGGCAGCGCATCTTCGCGGGAGCCGATGATCGACGGTCGGATATTCGGATCGAAGGAGATGAGCGGACGAGGATGCGTACCGAAAGCCCCGGTCGCAGAGGCGAGAACATCATCGATGACTGCGGAGCCAGGCGAAAGGAATGCCGCAATCGAGCCGAAATGCACAACGGAGCGAGGTGCGTCCGTGAGCAGGGAAGAGTCAGGGTCCCACCGCAGGTGGAACTCGTACTCGGCGGAGCCGTCATCGGCGAGGCGAGCCAGCGCCGTCGACGTGGCGCCACGTGGTGAAGCGAGCACAGTGACATGAGACTCCTGAAGATGAGCGAGAAGGAACCCGCCGTGGAAATCATCACCGACATCGGTGAGGAACTCGACCTCGACGCCGAGGCGGCCCAGCCCGAGAGCGACATTGGCTGGAGCTCCACCCGGTGCATATCGGTCTGGACTCCCGGGCGTGCTGACGATGTCGATGAGGGCCTCACCGATGACGAGAATGCTCATGGGTCCGATTCTAAGGTGAAAAGTCTTCTCCAGTTGCGACCTGCATAAATAGGACGGAAATCGATGAACGATATTAATTCGCCTCATGTCATGTCAGTGCCGTCTGGGACTGTGTGGCCATGGACAAGAACACCATTGACAACGACGTCAGAACGATCATCGACGAGGAGACCGCCCGAGTCTTCGCTCCGCGCCCCGGCGAATGCCTGGCCTGCTACGTGTTCCGACAACTCGGCGAATTCGGCTGCAACGGCACCCACCGGTTCGCGGAAGGCTTCCGCGACCGTACGGCTCCACGCGCCACGGCTCTGCTCGCGCGGCTGAGCAGCATGGGTGCCTGCTGCTGTGACTGTGAAATGTTCCTCAACGCCTTCACCTTCGCGGCCAAACCGTGGATCACCAGCATGCCGTTCGGTGAAGTCATCGGCACTCCCTTCGGCAGCGAGGAAGCCATCGACATGAGAGAAAGGTTCGGAATCGACGGACCTCCCTCGGCGAAGCTCTACCTCTGCTGCCGACTGGTGAGACGGGGATCAACCCAAGCCTGCGGAAACTGGGCCCGCATCCGACGGTGGTGACACAGCCGGATCCGGCAGAATAGAACCATGCCTGCCGCTCTGCCGCTCTTCCTCGACTGCGACCCCGGAATCGACGATGCTATTGCACTGGCCTACCTGTGCTGCCAAGACGACGTCGACGTTGTCGGCATCGCCGCATCCGGAGGCAACGTCGCCACCGCACAAGTCGTCGAGAACACCCGCGGATGGCTGTCGCTGGCCGGACGCAGCGACATTCCCGTCCACGCCGGCCACAGCCTTCCGCTGGCATGGCGGGTCCTGCAGATGGATCCGCAGGCAGCGGAGACGGCAACGGGCGAAGCCCTGGAATATGCCGACCTCACCCATGGGGAGTCCGGGCGGGGATATGCGCGGCTGCCGGCCCCGAGCACGCCGGTGAGTTCGGTGACGGCGGCTCAGGCCTGGGTCGATGCTGCCCACGCCCATCCCGGACAGCTCCTCGGTGTCGTCATCGGTCCAGCCACGAATCTTGCCCTGGCCCTCGAAATCGACCCGGAACTCCCGAGTCTGTTCAAACGTCTCTTCATCATGGGAGGAGCGTTCAACTACCGGGGCAACACCCACCCGACGACGGAATGGAATGTCACCTTCGACCCTGAGTCCACCGCCCAGGTGCTTGCCGCTTTCGACCGCACCAGACAGGAGGAGAGGCTGGCCCACCTTCCGGTCATCGCCCCGATCGAAGCGACCGAAGCCGTTGAGATGACACCCGAGCGTCTCGCCACCATCCTCGACGGAACCTCTGCCGGTGGTGCCGATGACCGCTGGCAATCAGTACTCGCACAACTGGCCGAGGCGCTTCGGTTCTACTTCGAATTCCACGAAACCGACGGGCTCGGCTACCTCGCCCACATCCACGACCCGTTCGTCCTCGCCTGCGCTCTGTCCTGGGCTCGGCAAGACACCACAACGTCGACCGGAACAGAGCTCGAGGGATCGGACTCCGACTCCCGGGAGCCGTCCGCCCCGGTGCCCGTGAGGGGAAGTGCGGGGGACCTGCCATGGGCGTCGACGCTGTGGGCACCTGTCGATGTCGAACTCACGGGTACACTCACACGAGGCGAAACCGTCGCCGACTGGCTGGGGCGGTGGGGCCGCCCCGTGAACGCAGAGATCATCCGCGCCATCGACGCTCCTGCCTTCCTCGACCACCTGAGCGCCACCCTGATGAAAGGACCACCCGCATGACCGCACACTCCAGAAAGTCTGGGCAGGGGCCGACCACCACGGTCGGTCCCGGACAAAACCGCAACCGCACTCTTCCCCTCATCCTCACACTGCTCGGCACCCTCATCGTCATCGGCACCTACGTCGCCGTACTCCTCACCCAACCTGCCAACCTCGGCGTTGACCTCGGATACACCACTCTGTGGGTCATGCTCGGCTATCTCGGCGGAGGAGTTCTGCTCGCCGCAGGCACTCTCCCGCTCATTCCCCGCAGCGTTCTCGCGCTCATCCCGGTCGCCATCGCCCTCAACGTCGTCATCGGGCAGATCATCGGCAACTACACGCCCGTGCCCCTCTACCTCGACTCCATCGGAACCGTGCTCATCGGCGTCCTGGCAGGCCCCGCAGCAGGTGCCTTCACGGGAATCATCTCGAACCTCATCTGGGGCGTGACCCTGAGCCCCAGCGTCATCGCCTTCAGCTCCGGAGCCGCCTTCATCGGCGCCGCCGCCGGCTGGGCAGCAAGGCTCGGAGTCTTCCGCACACCCTGGACCGCGATCATCGTCGGCGCCGTCGCCGGTGTTCCCGCCGGCGCCATCGGAGCACCCGTCGCCGCTTATGTCTTCGGCGGCGGGCTGGGGGCCGGCACCGGGGGAGTCGTCGCGATCCTCCAAGCGACGGGCCTCGAGATGTTCAATGCCACCTTCGCTCAGAGCATGGTCTCCGACATCGTCGACAAGGCGCTCATCTTCGCCCTCGCCTATGTCGTCATCCAGTCGCTGCCCAAACGCATCGTCGGTCGCTACGAGTTCGCCGCTCATAGTCGCCCCCGGGCGAAGAAGTCCGACGGCCCCGATCTGACCAAACAGGCCGAATCGGCACAGCCGGCGGAATGAGTCACGCCTCTTCCGACACGCACGCCGCCGTTGACGCGGCTGAGGCTCACCGCCCGAAGCGTCGTCTGCACCCTGCCACGGAATTGATCATCCTTGCCTGCAGCCTGCTGCTCGTCTTCGGAATCCCCTCTCCGATCGTGCCGGTCATCATCCTGACCGGCACGGTCGTGACCGTGACAGTCTCACCTGCCGTGCGACTGCGGGAATGGGCGACGACAGTAGGTCTCCTGTGCCTGCCGACTCTGGTTGTGCTGATCGTCGTGCAGGGGCTGTTCTACCCCGGAACCGATGTGCATGTGCTCTGGCAGGTCGGACCCGCTCGCCTCAGCGTCGAAGGACTGAGCATCGCCGTTCAGATCTGGCTGCGGGTGAGCGCCCTGATCGGGCTGTGCGCGATGTTCGGTCTGGGTGCCGACTCCGCTCGCCTCTTCGACGGTCTGCGTCGACTTCGTCTGCCCTCGGCAGTCGCCTATATGTGCGCCTCTGCCATCGGTCTCATCCCAATGATCGGCGCACGCACCCGACACATCATCGAAGCCAGACAGGCCCGCGGCTGGGCCACCGACTCCTGGCGGGTGCGCATCCGACTGCTGCCGGGAATCGTCACAGGACTCGTCACCGCGATCCTGCTGACCGTCGACCAACGTCACGACGTGCTCGAATCCAGCGGACTCAATTCGAACGCGACCGCGACTGCGCTCCAGGACCACACGGACGGGACAGGGCAGAGCCTCCTGCGGATCCTGACTCCGCTCGTGAGCATCGGACTCATCGTCGCCTCGGTGACGGGATCCCTCCCGCTGCCGGGCGCCGCGCAGCTGATCGGCGGTGCCTGAGATGACCGTTTCGATCACGGACGCGTGGTTCACCTATCGTGGAGAGGACACTGCCGCGCTGAGCGGAATCACTTTCGACGTTGTCAGCGGCACCATGACCGCAGTGCTCGGACCGCTCGGATCGGGAACGTCGACTCTCTGCCGCCTGTTCGCCGGACAGCTCGTCTCTCGGGGAGCCCTGACCGGCACCATCGACCGGAACGGAACCGTGGCGCTGCTCGGCGATGACCCGGAAGCGCAACTGAGCGGAATGACCAGCCACGTCGGTGACGAGTCCCAGCTGGCGTGTCGACTGTACGGGCATGATCCGGCCGATGCCCACCGCCGAGCCCGGAACCTGCTCGAGCTCCTCGGCATCGGAGACCTATGGAACCGACGGCTGGACACGCTCTCCGGAGGGCAGAGGCAACTGGTCGCGGTGGCACGGATCCTCGCACCCGGGCCCGACCTGCTCGTTCTCGACCAACCAGCACAGTCCTTGGATCCGCAGATGCGTGTGCGCCTGGTGACAGTGCTGCAGGAATTCTGTGATCGGGGAGGGGCTGTGCTCATCACCGGTCATCAGACTGACGAACTGACCCGGATCTGCGAAGAGGTCCGCTTCCTTGACGCCGGTCGGCTGCAGACGGCGACTCCCACGGTTCGATCCGTCGGAATCTGGGACAGCCGCCCGAACGATGATGCGACTCTCTCGACGATGCTGAGGTCACAGGCAGATCCGCTGCTCACCGTTCGCGACCTCACCGTGGATCGGGGGAGCAGCCGAATCCTCGACGGCCTCGACCTCGATCTGCGGCCCGGCGAACTCACCTCAGTCACCGGTGCCAACGGGGCCGGCAAGTCCACGCTTCTGCGGGCCCTCCTCGGCCTGCTCGACCGGTCGGCGTCCGTGACGGGCACGATCACAGTCAGCCGCCTCGGCGAGATGATCCGATTGGACACCCTGCCCGCCCACGCGCGCAGTGCTCACCTCGGATGGGTGGGACAGGATGCAGGACTGCAGCTCTCCGCAGCCACAGTGGCACGCGAACTGCTTCACGCCGCTCCGCTGCCGCCGCATCGACGGCGAGACCGAAAGCGAGTGCGCGACCATCGCCTGGCAGCCGCAGACAGCGTCCTCGCCGAGGCGGACCTGACCGAGGTCGCCGACGACCATCCCTTCGACCTCGATGTGGCCAGGCGCAAAGACATCGTCATCGCCTCGGCTCTGATGACCGAAACGACGGTGCTGCTGCTTGACGAACCGACGATCGGGCGCGACCTCGCGGCAATGACCCGACTGAACGCGATTATCGAGTCGTTCCTCAACAGTGGAGGCGCTGTCCTGGCAACAACACACGACCAGCGCTGGGCGAACGAGTTCGCGCACCGCAGACTGCGGCTTATCGACGGGCGAGCCCGGTCATGATGGAATGGCGGGCGGATATTTGAGAGCGGATGACAGCGGTCAGTAGTCGAAGGAATCGTCTCCGGCAGCTGCGGGGCTGCGCAGCCTCTGCAGGTGCAGATGCCTGATGAGGCGGATGACCGGGCGAATGAGCATCTCGACACTGCCGATGACGAACAGCCAGGTTCCCGAATAGGTCAGTGATTCGGAGAAGAACATGAAGCTGCCGATGAGGAACCACAGGCCGATGAGCACATCATTGGCGATGCTGATCACCTGGTAGCGCTGCCGGACGACGAGTTCCTCCCGCCCGATCCGCAGATGAAGATCCGGATTGTGCTCGGTCAACACTCTCTCCTTTCCCGCTGAATCTGTTTCACAGCGAGCCTACCGCCGCCGCCCGGGCACGGACTCCGACCGGCGCCGAATCTCGTGTCAGGGGCTGCGCCTACCGTGAGAACATGGATCAGAAGTCGAAACCATTCGATTCCCACGTTGCCGAGTTGCTCGACCGTCACTTGCCGATGTCATGGGATGAGTTGCTCGCCGCTGTTCGTCGGTCCCCGCAGCTCTCCGCCGTCGAAGCGGCCCGCGGTGCGAAGCAGAGGCCCGATCGCACGACCGACGGTCTCAGGTCTCTGCCCGCGGCGAGCCCACCCACCTGGGATGGACTGCACGCAGTCATCAATACGCTGCACCGGAAGAACCTGCTGCCGGACGACCTTCCGCACACACGCAGCCCCTCCGTCATGCTCATCCATCTCCTCAGCGAACTCGCGCTCAGCCTCTCCGACCACCGCAGGCCAGGGCGCGACCTCGGTGCGGCGTCGGTCGAGCCGAAGGCTGAGGGAGTCCAGGCGCGGTTCGAAACCGAATGCATCATCTGGCTCATCACCGGGCGACTCGGTGTGAGGGCCGCCGCGACCGGATCACTCAAGGGCTACCTCAAATACGGAGAGCTCATGCCCGAGTTCTCCCGGGACCGGGTGCTGCAGACCGTCGACACGATCGAGGGACTCTTCGGAGGTGCGCTCGCCTTCGGGATCATGATCCGAGAGGAGATGCCGAGCCTGTTCGAACTCGATGACAGCTTGGCTGTCTGAACCCTGGCAAAGCGCCTTCGACCCTGGTGCTCAGCCGTCCACCGGAGCAGAATGACCATCATGTCCACCTCACCACAGCGCTGGAGCATTGCCACCGTCTACCCCGATATGTGGGTCGATCCCGACGACGACCCCCGCAGCTCCGACAGACACAGTCCCGACGGAGAACTCGCCACACTGCTGAGCTACCTGCGCGACTACCGGCTGACCCTGGATCTGAAATGCCAGGGACTCACGCTTGAGCAGATGATGAAGCTCTCCGTCCCACCGTCGACGATGTCGCTGTTCGGGTTGGTCCGTCACATGACCGAAGTGGAGCGAGACTGGAGGAATTGGATCAACGACGGCGAACCCGAACCCCCGATCTATGGGAGCTTGGATGACGCATTCGACCTCAGTGATGTTCCGTCTCACCCCGAGGAAACCGTCCTCACCGATGCCTTCGCCCGACTGGAACAGGAGCAGGCCGCCACCGACGCTGAAGTCAGCAGACACGACGACCTCGGCACACACGTGGGCCGAGAAGACATCGCGGTTCGGGAATTCTTAGTCCACCGCATCGAAGAATATGCCCGCCACTGTGGTCACGCTGACCTGCTGCGTGAATGCATCGACGGCAGAACCGGACAATAGGGAGCCACCGACCATGAGCCGAACAATCCAGGTGACCGTCGACTGCCACGACCCCGAAAGGCTCGCCCGCTTCTGGGCCGAAGCACTCGGCTACATCATTCCAGGACCTCCGGGGGTGCGACTCGGTGCTGACGACGACCCCCTCGTCGCTTGGAAGGAATTCATCGCCGGACTCGGCGTCGAACTCGGTCCCGAGAACATGCGTGCCGCCATCGAAGACCCTGAACAGGTCGGTCCTCGGGTCTTCTTCCAAACGGTGCCCGAGCCCAAAACGGTGAAGAACCGCGTGCACCTCGACGTCCGTGCCGCTCCGGGACTCGACGGCGATGAGCGGATGGATGCACTCGAAGCAGAATGCACCCGACTCACGGGACTCGGAGGCACTCGGTTGCGCCGAGTCGATCCGGACCCGCCGTTGGAACACGGCTTCATCGTCATGGCCGATCCCGAAGGCAACGAATTCTGCCTTGACTGACCAGCAGTCTCGAACCCCTTCAGATGAGATTGTTCTCAGAAACGACTTGTGAAAGGTGTTCGCTTGCTAGCGTGGCAGCCATGAAGACGAATCGCATGGCAATGAGTACAGTGGCCGGACTTGCAGCACTCACTCTCGGCCTGGCCGGGTGTGGCGGAAGTGATTCCGGAAACGGAGGCGATGAGGCGCAGGACTCGTCCGCGGCAAGCGAATCGGCCGAGGCCAGCCCTGCCGGAGGCGAGGATCAGCGCGACGATGGCCAAAACGATGACGGCGATGAAACCAGGCCGGCGGAGGAATCGTCCGGGAAAGGCCTGAGCGCCGGTGCCGACCTGAGCAAAGAATCGCCGGCCATCAGTGCCGAAGACGCGATCAAGACTGCCGAGGAGGAAGTCGGGAACGGAATCGTTCATGGCATCGAGCTCGACTGGGACGACAAAGACGAGGCCTGGCAGTACGAGGTGTCCATCCTCGACGGAAACACCGACCATGACGTCGAGATCGACGCGGAGACCGGGAAGATCGCCGAACACGAGCAGGACTCGACCGATGACAAAGAGAAGGCCATCGACCTCAACGATCCGATGGCCTTCGACGACGCTCTCAAACTTGCCCAGAAGAAAGCCGACGGAAAGCTCGTGAGCTGGAAACTCGAATTCGACGACGGCAAGCAGGAGTACCAGTTCGATTTCGAGAAGGGCAGCGGAGACGTGGAAGTCACCGTTGACACCGACTCCAAGAGAGTCAGCGTCGATGACTGACACCGGTCGTCTCACGGTCATCGCCGGACCTATGTTCTCCGGAAAATCCGAAGAGCTTATGCGCAGGGTCCGGCGGGCTACGATTGCCGGAATCGATGTCCTCGTCGTGTCCCACTCGCTCGACACCCGATCGGACATCTCCACGATCACCTCGCACACCGGGGTGAATATCCCCGCAGTGCCGCTCGGAGACGTCGCGTCCCTTGCAGGGGCGGCCCTACAGAAGGACTATGACCTCATCGCCATCGATGAGGCGCAGTTCTTCGGCCCGGAGCTCGTCCCCGCCGTCGAGGACCTCCTCAGCCGTGGACTCGACGTCATCGTCGAAGGACTGTGCGTGACCTTCGACGGGCAGCCGTTCGAACCGCTGCCCAGCTTCATGGCCGTCGCTGAGGAGGTCCTGAGACTCACGGCGGTGTGCACAGTCTGTGGGAAGGACGCTGTGTTCCACCAGCGTTTGGAACAGACGGAGAGCCCGAACGGACCAGACGCAGCACGGACAGTTCAGCCACCCGAGGCGACTCTGGCCGCGACTGAGATCGACGCCAGCCACATCGGTGGCTTGGATACCTATGTCGCTCGCTGTCGGCAGCACTTCACCGGGGCCGGGTAGCTTCACCGGACCTGTCCAACGGTCCTAGCCGTCGATGCTGTCCCAGACCTCTCGCCAGATCCGCGCGAGGTCTGGGATCTGATAGTGGGCGTTGAGGCCGCTCGGCTGCGGAACCACATGCAGCGCCACATCAGCCGGCCACCCGTCGATCAGCGTCGTATCCTGCCGGCCGAGCTGAGCTTTCGGCACCTGAAAGCCGGTGCGGAACGCTGTGATCCCGGCGATCGCGACCGCCCGGGGTCGGATATCGGCAAGACGCTCGATGAGGTGAGCCGCACCTTCACGCAGCTCCTGCCGGGAGAGTTCGTCGGCGCGGACAGTGGCTCGCCCCACGAGGTTGGTCAGACCGATTCCACGACTGAGCAGCTGCAGCTCATCCGCAGGCTCGAGCCCACACGAGGCATCGACTTGGTGATCGGTGAGACCCGCCTGATGCAGAGACGGCCAGAAACGGTTGCCGGGACGTGCGAACGGCGCATTCACCGCGGCCGTCCACAGCCCCGGATTGATACCGACGATGAGCATCTTCAGCCCGGAGGAATCGCTCGGCAGAATATCGTCGATCGCATCCGGGTCGTCCGTGGCGAAAGCCGCGAGATCGTCCTTGGTCGGTTTGCGACCGCCCAGAGGGGATAGCCGACGATTGCTGACGAAGTTGTCCTCACTCACATCTTTCACACTACCGTCGTACCATGAGCCACGATCATGTGACCCCACAGCCCGGAGAGTCCGCACCCTTCCATTTCAACGACCGCTGGACCACCGACGCCGGAATCGAATCGGTGTGGGCGGTTCTGGAACAGGTCGACGAGTGGCCTGGGTGGTGGCCGGGACTGACAGCAGCCGAAAGGGTCGGGGCTGCACAGGCTGACGTTGATGCCGCCGATCTGCCGGTGACCCCAGGCAGCCGAGCCCGCCTTCTGGTCCACGCACCGGTCGGGTGGTCTCTGCGGTTCTCCATCGAAGTCGAGGAGGTCGATGCACCCCATCACATCCGGTTCCGGGCGAGTGGTGATCTGCGCGGCGAAGGCCGATGGACTCTGACCGCCACCGAGGGGGTGACGACAATCGATTCTCTGTGGTGTGTGACGACGAGCAGAACGATCATCAGTGCGATGCGACCGCTGTCCGGACTCATGCATGGGGCAGTGATGAGAGCCGGCGAACGGGGACTGCGATCACGACTGGCCGACCGGCCCGGCTCCTGAGCGAACCGGTACCCAGGTCCTCGAATCTGCCGGTCGCTGGTCTCTCTGGTCTGCCGAGGCGCGAGCGGCGGCCTCCCACGCCTCGATGCCCCCGGCAAGCGAGCGCAGACGTACTCCGGTCGGGACCGATCGGGACAGAATCTGGGCGGCCTCGGCCGATCGGGCCCCGGACTTGCAGTGGAAGACGATATCGACCGGTGCCTCAGCCCGGCCGGAGGCACCGAGCAACGACTCAAGCGCCTGCCACCCGCCGTCTCGGAGGGCGCCGAGCGGCAGATGCATCGAGCCGGGGATGGCCGCCAGCTCACGTTCCCAGTCCTCCCGCACATCGACGACGAACACATCGTCTTCGACGGACAGGAATTCGGCGACGTCGATCTCATCCGCCGCAGGCTCTGCCACGCCGCCGCCGTCTAGGTCCACAGCACAGGCGGCAGCCACCTCGGTGAGGTCGGTGACCGGGGGACGGTCGGGATCGAGGGAGAACCGCAGGGTCGAGTACTCCCCGGTCAGCGCCTCATAGCGCAGCAGCCGACCGATGAATGGGGCACCGATGCCGCAGATGAGCTTGATCGCCTCGGTTGCCATCGCCGAGCCCACGGTTCCGCACAGCACACCGAGGACTCCGCCCTCGGCGCAGTTGGGCACCGAATCGGGTTCCGGGATATCCGGGAACAGATCGCGCAGCATCGGCCCGTGACCGGGAACGAACGTGCTCACCTGACCGGCGAAGCGGAAGATCGTGCCCCACACCAACGGGGTGCCGGTGAGTTCGGCGGCATCATTGGATAAGTACCGAGTGGCGAAGTTGTCCGCCCCGTCAACGACGACATCGTGTTCAGCGAAGAGACCGAGCACATTCTCCGGGCTCAGCCGTTCCGCGATCGTGCGCACCTCGAAGTTCGGATCGAGCCGGTGCACGGCATCGGCGGCAGATGAGACCTTCGGTCGGCCCACATCCGCATTCCGGTGGATGATCTGGCGCTGCAGGTTCGAGGCCTCCACCACGTCATCGTCGATGATCGTGATCGACCCGACTCCTGCGGCCGCGAGATAGTTGAGGACTGGAGCCCCGAGCCCGCCGGCGCCGATGACCAGCACCGAGGCGGCCCGCAGACGCCGTTGTCCCTCGAGTCCGAATCCCGGCAGGCTCAGGTGCCGGGAGTAGCGTTCCAGCTCCGTCCGGGACAGAGACTCCACGGGGTCGACGAGAGGAGGCAGCGACGGAGGAGTGGCGGCAACGGTGGTCATCGTGCTGCGACCATTCCATCGAACGGCGATGATGCCAATGCCAACGGTCGTTTGGGAATCCTCCCGGCTCCGGCCGCCAGATGCCCGGCCTCGACGGCCAAAGCCATCGCCCGGGCCATGGCGTGAGCATCGTGGGCGCGGGTGACCGCCGAGGCCAGCAGCACCGCGGTGCACCCGAGCTCCATCGCCAGAGCGGCATCGGAGGCGGTGCCGACACCGGCGTCGAGGATGACGGGCACCTGTGCACGGGAGACGATGGTCTCGATGTTGTGAGGGTTGAGGATGCCCAGCCCACTGCCGATCGGAGCACCGGCCGGCATCACCACAGCCACGCCAGCGTCCTCCAGACGCTTCGCCAGGGCCGGATCGTCGTTCGTGTAGGCGAAGACCGTGAACCCATCGAGGACGAGCTCCTCGGCTGCGGCGAAGAGCTCGATGGGATCCGGCAGCAGGGTGTCCTCATCCGCGATGACCTCGAGCTTCACCCAATTCGTCTCCAGCGCCTCTCGGGCCAGTCGGGCGGTGAGCACGGCATCCCGGGCCGTATAGCAGCCGGCGGTGTTCGGCAGCACCCGAATACCCAGACGCTGGAGCATTGTGAACACTGAGTCGCGGGACTCGGCATCGAAACGGCGCATCGCCACAGTGGTCAGCTCGGTTCCCGAAGCCACGAGTGCGTCTTCGAGAATGCTCAGGGAACTCGCCCCTCCCGTGCCCATCACGAGGCGAGACGACATCTCCACATCATCGATCGTCCAGGTCATCTCAACCTCCCTGCACAGCGGTGACGATGTCGACGGTGTGCCCGTCGGCCAGGGTGTAGTCGGACCAGGCACCGCGACGGATGACTTCACCGTCGACGGCCAGGGCGATGCCCAGGCGGCCGCCGTCGGCTGGTGTCCCATCGGGGTTCAGTTCCCGTCCGGTGACGTCGGCGATGAGGTCGAGCGCCGAGGTGGCACCCGGCAGCTCATGGCGAGCGCCGTTGAGGACGATGGTCGGTGAGTGTTCGTGGTCGGTCATGCGTTGCTCCTCATCGGGTAGGCACTGGTGTGGTCTGTGGTGAAGCGGTGTGGGGACACGGACTCGAGCGTCCCGTCAGGAGGCCAGTCGGAGGCGACGCCCAGGGCGAGCTCGGCACCGAGCCTGCCGCCGAACGGGGCCAAGAGGATGCCGTGGCGGAAATACCCGGTGCTCACGATGCAGCCGGGATCGATGCGGCCGATCATCGGCAGGTCGTCCGGAGAACCGGGCCGGGCACGGGTGGTGATATCGGTGATCTCCGCGTCGAGGATGCCCGGGACCAGTCGCTGCCCGTCGGCGAGCAGCCGGTGAATCGTCCCGGCCGGAGTGCCGGAGAGTCCGTCCTCACGCGAACTGGCACCGAGCACGATCTCGCCGTCCGGGCGAGGAACCAGGTAGACGGGGCGACCATTGACCAGCCCGCGGATGGTGCGGCTCAGCAGCGGAGTCGCCTTCGCGGAGGCGCGCAGTCGCAGAACATCACCCCAGACCTCACGCAGAGGCAGCTGCGGGGCACCGACGATCGCGGACACAGCGCTGCCGGCGCAGATGATCACCTGATCGGCCTCCAACCGGCGGCCATCGCCCAGTGCGACTCCCACAGTCGTATCGCCGTCCTTGATCAGGCTGGCCGCCCGCTGGCGAATGAAGCCTCCTGAGTGAGAGGACAGGACAGTCAGCAATGCGGCAGTGAGCCGACGGGGGTCGATCGAGTGATCGCCTGGAATGTGGACTGCCCCGGCGACGGCAGGCGACAACGACGGCTCAACCCGGCGGGCAGCACTGCCGGTGATGAGCTCGGTGGCGAAACCGGACCGCGATTGTGCATCGCGCAGCTCCCGCAGAGCCTGCAGATCAGCTCGGTCACCGGCGCACACCAATGTTCCGGCATCCGAAAAACCGAGATCGCTGCCAGCGGCGCTCGCCACCTCGGCGGAGAACTGAGGATACATCTGCGCGGAGGCTCGCATCAGCGGGTACAGGGGAGTCTGCCCCCAGACCACCTCGGCGGCGGGAGCGAGCATCCCTGCGGCAGCATGGCTCGCACCCTGAGCGGGCGCAGGATCGATGATGGTGACTTCGGTACCGAGGCGGCGCAGATACCAGGCCGTGGACAGGCCGATGATCCCGGCGCCGACGACAATGACTCTCACAGCTTCTCCCTCCGGCGGCATGATCCGCATCAGGTCTGACGGTCGGCTCCTACGCCCTCTCAGCCTCGTTGGGAGGCTCCCGCGAACTCCTCTACTCTATGACCATGACCACACAGATGCCACCGCGCACCGCAGCGCGGCAGACGAAGAGAGCCTGGAGAGAGGCGCGACTGGCAGAGGCGAAGCTCTACCTGTGCACCGATGCCCGGACCGGTCAGGGCGACCTCGCCGAGTTCCTCGACGCCGCCTACCGTGGAGGTGTCGACATCATCCAACTGAGGGACAAGAGCCTCGAGGCCCGCGCCGAGATCGCGGCATTGGAGGTCCTCAAAGATATCGCCACCCGTCACGACAAGCTCTTCTCAGTCAATGACCGTGCCGACGTTGCGCTGCTGACCGACGCCGACGTCTTCCACGTCGGTCAAGGCGACCTCACCAGTGCTCAGGCCAGGGCTGTGCTCGGACCCGATGTCATCCTCGGCCGCTCGACCCATTCCCTCGAGCAGGCGCTCGCCGCCGAGGCGGACCCGGAGACCGACTATTTCTGTGTCGGGCCGGTCTGGGAGACCCCGACGAAGCCAGGCCGCGCCTCTGTGGGGACGGCGCTGCTGACCGCCACCGCCGCCGAGGCGGCCAAACCGTGGTTCGCGATCGGCGGTATCGCGACCGGGGAGAGGCTGGACGCGATCCGTCAGGCGGGCGCGAGGCGTGCCGTCGTCGTCCGTGCGATAGCCTCGGCTGAGGATCCCGCTGCGGCCGCGCGGGAGCTCAAGGAGGAGTTGGAATGACCCAAGCAGCTGACAGCGCATCCGACGGAATGGGTGCTGGCGCCGACCTGTCGATTCTCATCGCCGGGGCGGGGGCGACCGGCGGAGCGTTCGGCACCTATCTGCAGGAGGCCGGACGCAATGTCACTTTCCTGCTCCGGCAGGCACGGGCGGAGACGGTCCGCGCGGAGGGGCTGCGCTTCACTGCACCCGGTGATGATCGGACGAATCAGGTCGATGTCATCACCGCTGAGGAACTCACAGCCGCACCACGAACCTTCGACCTCGTCATCGTCGCGGTCAAAGCGGGTGGACTCGACTCGGTCATCGCCGATATCGGACCGGCTGTGGGCGAGCAGACGACGATCATTCCGTTCCTCAACGGCATGGCTCAGATCGAGAAGCTGCAGAGCAGATACCCCGGACAGGTGCTCGGAGGGTTCGTCAAGATCGTCGGCACCATCAGGGACGGAGCCGTCGTCCAGCTCACCGACCTGGCCGTGATGACCATCGGAGATCTCCACGGCGCCGAAGTGCCCACACGCATCTCCGAGGCGCTCGATGTGCCCGGATTCAAACTCCAGACCGTCGATGGAATCATCGACGGGCTGTGGGAGAAATGGATCTTCATCGCCGCGGCAGGAGTCGTCACCTGCCTGTTCCGCGCCCCGGTCGGAGCGATCATGGAAGCCGGCGGCAGATCGCACGTGTATGCCATCGTCGATGAGCTCGAAGCCGTGGCGGCTGCGGCAGGACACCCGGTGTCGGAAGCCTCCCACGCCATGACTATCAAGATGCTCACCGAGGACGGTTCCGCCTTCACCTCATCCCTCTACCGGGATGTGACGGCAGGGCTGCCGAGCGAAACGGAGCACATCCTCGGCGACCTGTCGATCAAGGCGGAGGATCTGGGAGTGGCGACTCCGCTGCTCGACCTCACACTTGTGCAGCTGCGGGCAGGGGAAGCCCAGAAGCGGCTCTGACTTCGGCAATGCCGGTGCGCAGCATCGCCAGATACGGCTCCTGCGGCTGAGCGTGTTCGACGTCGGACGAACGATGCGCGGCGGTGAACGTGACCATCGGGACACCGTCGACATCATCGAGGACGAGCAGCGTCTCGTACCCGCCCGGACCCAGAGAGTGGGAGCTGCCGGCTGCCAGATCGAAGACGAGGCGTTCCAGTGGACTGTCCGGTTCGGGCGGTCGGTGCATCTCCTGTGCCGCCACATCGGCGAACTGTTCGGCAGTGATGAGGTAGGCCTTGGCGGGGGTCGGTCCGGGGAGGAAATGATCGTAGAAGGCCATGCCGCCGCCCCACACCTTGGACTCGCCGGCGAAATAGATCGTTCCGGGCAGTTCGATCCCGGCTTCTGCGCGGGGCAGTGTTGCGTCCCTGGCACCTGGATAGGTGACCATCGCCCCGGGCGGTCGCCCGCCCTGCAGATAGCAGGCGAGCCGATCGCGAGCCATGTTCGACCCGTAGCTGACGTACCACACATATGTTTGAGACATCCCTGCCATCGTGACATCTCGGGCTTGGAATTCGGTGAATCGGTGACGTGCGCGTCCTCTGCGGCGCCGGCGTAATCGGCGGACGAGTTCGGCGCTGCCGGTGATGGCCAGGGCGATGCCGATGCCCACGGCGACTCCGAGCAGCGGCCGGTCCTCGAAGATCATTCCCCCGATGAGTCCGATCACCGTCGAATAGAGCGCCCAAGCGAGACTGCCGATCCCGTCCCAGAGCAGGAAAGTGCGGATCGGGAACCCGAGCAGACCGGAGCCGATGGTGGCCAGGCTGCGGCCCCCGGGAACGAATCGGCCGGCGATGAGCACGGTCCCGCCTCGGTGAGAGAAGACCGTGTGGGCGGAGTCGAGCAGGTTCGCGATGCTCGCCCACTGTCGCCATCGGCCGACCCCGGTCGCAGCGAATCGGCCGACGAGGTGAGCCGCCAGGTCCCCGAGGAGAGCCCCTCCGGCAGCGGCGAGGACGAGTCCTGCCGGGTGAGGGTGCCCCGTCGCGGCGAAGGTCGCAGCGGTGATGAGCAGAGTCTCCGACGGCACAATCGGCACGAGCGAGTCCAGTGCCGCGGCCACGGCGATGAGCAGGTACACCCACGGAGAGGTGAGGGTGGCGGTGAGCAGCTCGAGTGCGAGATCCATACTCATCCACGCTAGGCACAAGACGGCAGGGCCGGTACGCGGTCGGGCGCACGGTCAGTGCGGCCGACCGGCAGGTGCCATTGCGGAAAACCGGAATCCGAGACTGCGGCCGAACCTCTGGGAGGCGGCGTCAGGCGTTGCTACGATCGACTCATGCCCTGGCCGAGCGCGCTGTCCACCCGCCTTCCTCCGGAAGTACGGATGTTCACCGCGCGGTGGGCGCGGTCCGTACTCGCCGTCGCGTGGGGCGGTCTGCTGTGTCTGCCGCTGCTCATGGCCTCCGTGCTTCCGCCCACCTCACGCATGGCCGCGAAGGTGCGGAGCTGGGAACTCGCTCGGCATTCTCGCGGGTTCGGACTCGTCCTCGCCGACGAGCCGACCAAACGTCGGTTCCTGCTCGGCAACGGCTTGGTCGCAGCACTCGCCATCATTCCCACCGCGAACCTCCTCGGCGGATTCTTCGTCGTGACTCTCGGATCGCTCTTCCAAGGATTCTTCATCGGGGGAGCGGTCAACATCGGGTTCGACATGTGGTCGATCTCGCAACCCACGCTCTTCGTCGGTGTCCTCTACGGGGCGGCGAACCTCATCGGCGCCGTCGCTCTGGCCGAGGCGGCAAGCTGGGCGCATGGTCGCATCGACGCTCATTTCGTCGAGGTGGAGCGTCCCTTCGCCGTGTACACCCGCATCAGCGAGCTGCTGACGACCCGCCGTGGAGTCGTGCTCGCCATCGACGAGGAACGACGCCGGATCGAACGGGACCTGCACGACGGCGTGCAGCAGAATGTCGTCTCCCTGTCCGTGCTCATCGCCCGAGCCAGGCGTGCCTCTGACCCGGCGAAGTCCCAAGCGCTGCTCGACGATGCGCTGGTCCAGTCCCAGGACCTCATCGACGAGATGCGGGAAGTCGCCTGGCGGGTCTATCCCACTGCGCTGGACGACCATGGTCTTCGAACCGTGCTCGAGAGGATCGCCGGTCGCAGTCCTATTCCGCTGACCCTCGTGACCGTGCCGGAAGGCAGATTTCCGCCCGCAGTGGAATCTGCCGCCTACTTCGTCGTCCGTGAAGCCGTCACGAATGTCGTCAAACACGCCGAGGCGTCCGCGATCACGGTGAGTATCGTCGCCGAGCCCCGGACCGCGTTGACCGTGACCGTCTCCGATGACGGTGTCGGTGGAGCCGATCCGCGCGGGGGAGGGCTCCAAGGGCTCACACGGCGGGTCGGAGCGCTCGACGGGAGTCTCGAGGTCGACTCCCTTGAGGGCGCAGGCACCACAGTTCGAACTCGGATCCCGTTCGGGACCGACGCACAGGACGGCAGCACGACGAAGGAGAAGAGACAGAAGTGAACACGACAGAGGTCCAGACAGAGAACCGGATGCGCGTCGTCCTCGCCGATGACGCGGTGTTGCTGCGAGAGGGCGTCCGCAGTCTGCTCGAAGACGAAGGGATCAGCGTCGTCGCGTCCGTCGGAGACGGAGGGGAGCTGCTGCGGGCGGTCGCCGAGCTGCGCCCGACCCTGGCGATCGTCGATGTGCGGATGCCTCCGACTCACACCACCGAAGGACTCGAAGCGGCGTTGGCGATCAAACGTCGCTTCCCGGATATCGGAGTCCTCGTCCTCAGCCAGTATGTGCTGAGGGAGTATGCGACGGAGCTGCTGAGCACCGAATCGGTGGGCGTCGGCTACCTCCTGAAGAACCGGGTGACCGACATCGACCGGTTCCTCGAGTCCGTACAGCGGATCGCAGAGGGAGGAACGGTCATCGACCCCGACGTCGTCCGGCAGCTGCTCACCACCTCGGAAAGGCAGAATACGTTGTCGACGCTGACTCCACGTGAGAGCGAAGTGCTCGAGGCGATGGCCGAAGGACTGTCGAACCGGGGAATCGGCGAACGGCTCTTCGTCTCGGTCAGTTCCGTCGAAAAGGCGATCAGCTCCATCTTCGATAAACTCGGCCTCCAGGCAGGGGAGACCACGAGCCGCCGTGTCGCGGCAGTGCTCGCCTACCTCAACCGAGAACGAGGAGAGAGATGAAGCGCCGACTGCCCGATCTGAGTGAGCTCGCCCCCTTGCTGCAGTTCGACCTGCCCCGACTCGACCGGGTCGCAGCCAGATTGGAGTCGGCCGCAGACATCTGGGACCTCCGCCGCATCGCCAAGCGCGTGACGCCGACCGCGCCGTTCGACTATGTCGACGGTGCCGCTCTGGACGAGCGGACCTTGGCGAAGAACCGTGAGGCGCTCGGCAACGTTGAGCTCCTTCCGCGCATCCTCCACGGAGTCGATGCGCCGGATACGTCGACGACGATCGCCGGTGCCCGAACCCGGCTGCCCTTCGGCATCGCCCCGACCGGCTACACCCGCATGATGCACTCCGAAGGCGAGGTCGCCGGAGTGCGTGCGGCGACGAAGGCCGGAATCCCGTTCTCACTGTCGACGATGGGCACGACCTCGGTCGAAGACGTCGCGCAGGCGGCGCCGGATTCCACCCGGTGGTTCCAGCTCTACCTGTGGAAGGATCGGCAGCGCAGCCTCGATCTGATCCAGCGGGCCGCCGCCAGCGGTTACGAGACCCTGCTGGTCACCGTCGACACTCCGATCACCGGTCAGCGTCTGCGCGATCACCGCAACGGTCTGACGATCCCGCCCCGACTGACGCTGGGAACCATCCTCGACGCCTCCTATCGACCTGGCTGGTGGTTCAACTTCCTCACCACCGAACCGCCGAAATACGCGTCGCTGTCGAACACCTCCCAGTCCCTCGCGGAGATGACGAAGACGATGTTCGACCCGACCCTCGACCTCGATGACCTGCGGTGGATCCGCGAACAGTGGAACGGACGCCTGTTCGTCAAGGGAATTCTCACCGCCGAGGATGCCCGCCGCGCTCAGTCGATCGGAGCCGATGGACTCGTCGTCTCCAATCACGGCGGCCGGCAGCTTGATCGGGCTCCGGACTCGCTGACCTCACTGGCCGAAGTCCGTGCGGAGGTCGGACCGGAGATGGAGCTGATCTTCGATTCCGGGATCATGTCCGGCACCGATGTCGTCGCCGCACTGTGCGCCGGAGCCGACTTCGTGCTCATCGGCCGGGCGTACCTGTACGGGCTCATGGCCGGAGGCCAGCGCGGAGTCGAGCGGGCAATCGAGCTCATCGGACAGGAGATCCTCACCGCCATGGGACTCATGGGTGCCCGGAGCATCTCTGATTTGGGTCCCGAGCTCGTCCGCGGGCTGCCTCAGGCACCGGCCGCTGACGGGGAGTTGCGGACCGACGCTGTGTGAGCCTCGGCCCGACGAAGGAGACCACGCATGATCATCGCGGCAACGGTCAACGAGCAGCTGAAGCACGTGGACTCGGACGAGCCGCGCATTCTCATCGTCGGAGCCGGAATCGCCGGGATCACCCTGGCGCAGCTGCTCCGGGGTCGCGGGATGCACCCGACCCTCATCGATCGGTCGGCCGATTCCGGTCGGATGATCGGTGACAATCGTGCCGGATATATGCTCGCCCTCATGCCTATGGTCGATCCCATCATCGAAGAACTCGAGTGCCGGGAAGCCTACCTCGAAGCCAGCGTCGGCATCGATCGCTATATCGCCCATGCACACACCGGGAAAGTCCTCCGACAGGACCACCTCGGTGATCTTCTGGCCGACTTCGGCGACTATCGCGGGATCTCCCGCTCAGCGCTGCTCGACGTGCTCACCGGCAGCGACTGCCCGATCGCCTTCGGCACCACAGTGACCGGTCTGTCCGGCGACGGCGCCACTGTGACTCTGGCCCAGGCGAGCGTCGGCCGACAGCGCTTTGGAGAGCAGGAACAGAGCCGTGGCCACGAAGAAGTGCTCGAATTCGATGCCGTCGTCATCGCAGACGGAATGAATTCCCACACCCGTCGGCTCGTGACCAGAGAACTCGCCGCGATCGCCACCAGCGACTCCGGCGGTACCGCCGTTGCCGGCTCGGGCACGCCTTCGCCGGTGTCGACAGTGGACACGACATGGGGCGGATGGGTCTGCTGGGCCGAGACGGATGACGATCAGGGCGCCGTCGATGAGATCTGGGGCGATGGATTCTTCCTCGGCATGTATCCGGTCAAGGGCGACGTCGGAGTCTTTCTCGGCTGTCCCGACACCCGTCAGCCGCTCGGCCCCCGACGTTTTGCAGCCGAAGTCCGCAGTCGACTCACGATGCTGACTCCGCGGATCGACGCCTGCCTCACCGCAGTCGAAGAGGCCGAAGCGCCGTTCTTCTGGCCGCTGAGAGATTCGCGGGCGCACAGGTGGAGGCATGGTCGCGCCGTTCTGGTCGGCGATGCCGCCGCCGGGTTCCTTCCCACCGCCGGAATCGGCGCCGGAATGGCGATGGAATCGGCCGGAGTGCTCGCCGACGAACTCTCCGCCCTGTCGACCGGGCCCGGTGCAGTCTCAAACGGGGGCGGGCCAGCCGCCCCCTCAGGTACTCGCAGGCCGGCCGCACCTTCCTCGATGGTCGCCGCACTCGAACGCTTCGAGGCCCGCCAGCGGCCGCGAGTCGAGGCCGCTCATGACAACTCGCGGTCCCTGGCGCGACTGATGTTCGGCAGATCCCGCCTCTTCGCCTTCGGCCGCGACCAGGCGTTCCGCTTCATCAGCATCCGCACCGCGCTCAAGCCGATACTGCATCTGCTCGAATCCCCGCCGAAGAGGGTGTGACCCTCCTCCCACCCTGCATCTTCGTCGGCCGTGGATGCCTCCGTTTGTGGTAGGAATGGCCAGGGTCCTCGTGCGCGGACCTGCCGAACCACGAACGAGGATGACCATGGGAATGCCAGCCGCCTCGGCGAACGAAGAACGCCGACTCCGACGGGGACTGAAGTCCCGCCACCTGCAGATGATCGCCATCGGCGGTGCCATCGGCACCGGGCTCTTCCTCGGCTCCGGCGGCACGATCTCACAAGCCGGCCCCGGCGGCGCCCTGCTGGCCTATGCCGCGATCGGCATCATGGTCCTCTTCGTCATGCAGTCCCTCGGCGAGATGTCGACCCACCTGCCCGTGGCCGGATCGTTCCACACCTACGGGACCAAATACGTCAGTCCCTCGTTCGGATTCGCCATGGGCTGGAACTACTGGTTCAACTGGGCGATCACCCTGGCTGCCGAACTCGTCGCCGCGGGCGTCATCATGTCCTTCTGGTTCCCCGACGTGCCCTCGTGGATCTGGGCGGCGGTCTTCCTCATCCTGCTGGCCGGGCTGAACTTCCTGTCGGCGAAGGCCTTCGGCGAAGGTGAATTCTGGTTCGCCGCCATCAAGGTCACGGCCGTGCTGGCGTTCCTCGTCCTCGGTGTGCTCATGATCGCCGGCATCCTCGGCGGGACTGCACCCGGGGTGAGCAATTGGACGACGGGAGAAGCTCCTTTCGTCGGCGGCTGGATGTCCATCATCAGCGTCTTCATGATCGCCGGATTCTCATTCCAGGGCACCGAGCTCGTCGGCGTCACCGCGGGGGAGTCGGAGAACCCGCGCAAGGACATGCCGCGCGCCATCCGCACCGTGTTCTGGCGCATCATGCTCTTCTACATCGGCGCCATCGCCGTCATCGGCTTCCTCCTGCCCTACACCGACCCCTCGCTGCTGGCCTCGGCGAACAATGAGGACATCACGGCCTCACCGTTCACTCTCGTCTTCGAACGCGCCGGAATCGCAGTGGCCGCCGGAATGATGAATGCCGTCATCCTCACCGCAATCCTCTCCGCCGGCAACTCCGGCCTCTACGCCTCCACCCGCATGCTCTACGCCATGGCGAAAGAGGGAACCGCGCCGAGGCTGTTCGCCCGACTCAACGAACGCGGAGTCCCCGTCATGGCGCTGCTGGCCACCGCCATGATCGGACTGTTCGGATTCCTCACCGAGATCATGGGTGACGGTGGAGCCTATACCTGGCTGATGAATGTCTCCGGACTCTCCGGCTTCATCGTCTGGGTCGGCATCGCCTGGTGCCACTTCCGGTTCCGCCGCGCCTATGTGCGGCAGGGGCGCGCTGTAGCGGACCTGCCGTACCGGGCGCCGCTGTTCCCGATCGGCCCGGTCATCGCGCTCATCATGCTCATCGTCGTCATCATCGGGCAAAACGTGCAGGCGATCGTCAACGGGCAGCTGCTCCAGGTCGCCAGCGCCTATGCAGGGCTTCCTGCGTTCCTGCTTCTGTGGGTCATCCACCGCATCGTCACGGGCCGCCGCTCACGCATGGTCGCCCTCGATGACATGGACGTCGAAGGGCTCGAGATCAAGGCTCCCTGATCCCTTGGTCGATTCCTCGCCGAGGCGGCCGTGCGGTCGGATTCGAACCGCCGGAGAAATGGGTTAAGCTAGGCTCGCCTAACTACTCAAGAAGGATTCCATGCGCCGTATTCTCGCCCCAGTGATTGCCTCCGTTCTCGTCCTCGCCGGCTGCGGCGGAGGAGCAGATTCAGCCGACGAGGCCTCGGGGCCCACCGTCGACACGAAGTTCGGCGCCGTCGAGGTGCCCGCCGACCCGCAGAAGGTCGTGGCGCTGGGATGGGGCGATGCCGAGACCGCTCTGGTGCTCGGAGTCCAGCCCGTCGGCGCCTCTGACTGGGTCGAGTTCGGCGGCAAGGGCGTCGGCCCCTGGGCCGAAGATCTCTACGACGAAGCTCCGGAGATCATCGCGACGATGGAACCCGACTACGAGGCCATTGCCGCACTTGAGCCCGACGTCATCCTCGATACGAACAGCTCCGGAGAGAAGGAGCGCTACGACCGCCTCTCTGAGATCGCTCCCACGGTCGGAGTGCCGGAAGGCGGCGACAACTACCTGACGACGATGGACCAGCAGGTCGACCTCGTCTCCCAGGCGCTCGGCAAGGAAGACGACGGGAAGAAGCTGCTCGACGACCTCGACGAGACCTACGCCGATGCGCGCGAAGCCCATCCGGAGTTCAAGGACAAGTCCGTGACCGTGGCAGCGAAGACCTCCGAGGGATGGGGTGCCTACGTCGAGGAATCAGGTCGCGTGCAGGTCATGGAGCAGCTCGGCTTCAAGCAGTCCGAGACGATCGCCGGAATGAAGGCGGACGGCTTCTCCGTGCCGATCTCCGAGGAGAACCTCGATCAGCTCGACGCGGACCTGCTCCTGACGTTCCCGATCTACATCGAGGACAAGGATGTCACCGAGGATGCTGCCTACAAGCGCATTCCTGCCGTCAAGGACGGGCACGACCTCGTTCTGACCAACGACAATGACGACATTCGCAAGGCTTTCTCACTCAACTCGATCCTCTCGGCCAAGTACACCGCAGAGGAGCTTCCGGGACTCATCGCCGACAAGGTGAAGTAACCGACTGACGAGCGCTGCTGCGCGCCCATGCGCAGAACTCACACTGCGGCACGCCACGCATCCAGGCCGAGGTCGATGATGCGGGCGTGCCGCACATCTTGAAGTGAATCGATCGGCAGCCATTCCGCCCGATCCGTCGTCCCATCGACCTCGAGCGTGCCCAAGGTGCCGCCGGTGATCCGCGCCTCGTAGACGACGCGTACGCCTTTGAAAGGACGATCCGTCGAATCGCTGAAGATCGGATTGCGACGTGCTTCCGTGAAGGAATGAGTGGTCAGCGGGCGGACGACCTCAGCGTCGAACCCGGTCTCCTCTTTGATCTCACGGACCGTGCCGGCTTCGATGCTCTCGTCGAACTCGATTCCGCCTCCGGGCAGCGTCCAGATCGCGTGCAGGCGGTCCTTTCCGCCGTTGAACCAGCTGAGGAGGATTTCGTCGTCGTCATTGACGATGACCGCATAACCGGCAAGTCGGGTGTCATATTCGGAGAAGTGCATGACCTCACCCTACCCGCGTCAGCAGTGACCGCCGGGTGAGAAACTCAACAGGGCTGCTGATATGCAGAACGGCACGGGCTAGGCTGGGATCGTGACCACCATCAACAGCACTCGAATCGGCGAGTCCGGGCGCCTGGTCGTCTTCCTCCACGGCCTGTTCGGCCGAGGCAAGAACTTCACCCGCATCGCCAAGGACATCGAGCCCGAATTCTCCAGTCTCCTCGTCGACCTGCCCAACCACGGTGAATCCGAATGGACAGAGACCTTCGACTATGTCGAGCTCGCCGATGCCGTGGCGGCCCATATCGCCGAGGCGGTCGATCCCGGCGATCAGCCAGTGCACCTGGTCGGACATTCCCTGGGTGGAAAGGTCGCCATGGTGCTCGCACTGCGCCACCCCGAACTCATCGACCGCCTCGTCGTCGTCGACATCGGACCCAACGCCGGCGGGTCCACCGGAGTCTTCGACCATCTGCTCTCCAGTCTCGCCTCCCTCGACCTCGACCGGATCGAATCGCGTACCGACGCGGATGAGGCGCTTCGGGACCCGATACCCGAGGCTGCGATCAGGGGATTCCTGCTGCAGAACCTGCGCCCCACCTCGGCGGGGTATTCCTGGCAGCCCAACCTCGCGTTGCTGCATTCGAGCCTCGACATCATCGGAGGCTTCCCGGACATGGGCGGTGCCGTCTTCGACCATCGGGTCCTCTGGGTCGCCGGTGAGAAATCGGACTATGTCGACCGTGACGACCTGCCGCAGATGCGCAGTCTGTTCCCCCGCACCACCCTTCTCACGGTCAAAGGCTCGGGGCATTGGGTGCATTCGGAGAAACCGCGTGAGTTCGTCTCAGCGCTGTCGGCATTCCTCAGCCGCCCCTGAAAGGGAATATGCTGAACGCGCTCGACGTTGCCACAGCGAGCACAATTGGACTCAAACCCTCAGGAGGAATGCGTGAGCACTTCGATCCCGGCCGATCCCGCAGAGAAGTTCGCCGAATACTCGGACGGAACCCGACTGGTCAGCACCGATTGGGTGGCTGAGCATGCAGGCGATCCCGGACTCGTCATCGTCGAAAGCGACGAAGACGTGCTGCTCTACGAGACGGGGCATATTCCCGGAGCGGTCAAGGTCGATTGGCACACGGAACTCAACGACCCGGTCACCCGTGACTACGTCGACGGCGAAGGATTCGCCGCACTCATGTCCGCCAAGGGCATCTCCCGCGATGACACCATCGTCGTCTACGGCGACAAGTCCAACTGGTGGGCCGCCTACGCGCTGTGGGTCTTCACTCTCTTCGGCCACGAAGACGTCCGCCTCATGGACGGCGGTCGCGCGAAATGGCAGGCCGAGGGCCGCGAGATGACCACGGACAAGCCGCAGCCCGTACCCTCCGAATACCCCGTCGTCGAACGTGACGATTCGGTCATCCGCGCCTTCCTTCCCGAGGTTCGAGACAGCCTCGGCGACCTGCCGCTCATCGATGTGCGCAGCCCGGAGGAATACACCGGCGAACGCACCCACATGCCCGCCTACCCGGAGGAAGGGGCACTGCGCGGCGGCCATATCCCCGGCGCGAAGTCGATGCCCTGGGGCAAGGCGGCCAACGAAGACGGCACCTTCAAGTCCGCCGCCGAACTCAAGGAGCTCTACACCGAGCAGGCAGGGCTGGGCGCCAGCAACGAGGTCATCGCTTACTGCCGGATCGGCGAACGCTCCAGCCACACCTGGTTCGTCCTCAAGCACCTCCTCGGATATGAGAACGTGCGCAACTACGACGGCTCCTGGACCGAGTGGGGCAATGTCGTCGGCGTGCCGATCGTCACCGGAGCGGAGCCGGGAGAGGTGCCCGGACGCTGATGAGCGAGACGACGACGCCTAAGACCGACGATCTGCCGGAGGCGCTGGCGGAGATCGTCACGGACTTCGCCGAAACCCCGTCCGACGACCGTCTCCAGGTGCTGCTGGAGTTCGCGACGGACCTTCCCGACCTGCCGGAGAAGTACACGGACCACCCGGAGCTGCTCGAGCCGGTACCCGAATGCCAGTCGCCGATCTTCCTCGTCACCGAGGTGGCCGACCCCGAGGCGGGGGAGCGGGCGGAAGTGCGCCTGCACTTCTCCGCGCCCCCGGAGGCGCCGACCACGCGGGGTTTCGCCGGGATCCTGCACGAAGGGCTCGACGGAGCCACCGCCGAGGCGATCCTGTCGGTTCCAGCCGACCTGCCCCTGCGGCTGTCGATGTCGGAGATCGTCAGCCCGCTGAGGCTGCGCGGAATGAGCGGAATGCTCTCGCGGATCCAGCGGCAGGTGTCCGAGAGGATCGGCAAGATCACAGCCGAGTGAGACCTCTCTCGCTTGGCTGAGGTGGTCCGGTGAGTTACAGTGTGGTTAGCCTGCCCTTAGTCACCTGACCGCCACCTCACTCAAAGGACCACCTCGATGACCGGTTCCGCCACCTCTGCCGAGGCGAAACCGCATACCGACACCAGTCATCCGACCGGTGGGAGCCTGCGGATCAGAAGAGTACTGGGACTGGTCGCAGCGATCATTGCGCTCATCGTCGTGATCGCAGCCTCCTTGGCGATCGGCGCCAGGGACATGCCGATCTCGGAGGTCCTCCGAGCCTTCTTCGCGCCCACCGGCAGCGACGATCAGCTCGTCGTCCTCGAACTGCGCCTGCCGCGGACCGTGCTCGGCATCCTCGTCGGCATGGGATTGGGCCTGGCCGGCGGTCTCATCCAAGCCCTGACGCGCAACCCCCTGGCCGATCCGGGCATCCTCGGCGTCAACGCGGGTGCGTCCCTGGCGATCACGATCGGCGTCGCATTCTTCGGGATCTCCTCGATCACCGGTTACATCTGGTTCGCGTTCGCCGGCGCCCTCGTCGCCACTGTCGGCGTCTATGTCATCGGGTCCGCGGGCCGCAGCCGCACGGTCGATCCGATCCGCCTGACTCTGGCCGGAGTCGCCGTCGCCGCTGTGCTCACCGGACTGACCAAAGCCATCCTGCTGACCAACGAACGCGCCTTCGACGCCTTCCGATCCTGGGACGTCGGCGCGATCGCCGGCCGCGATTTCGATACGATCACCGCGATCCTGCCGTTCATGGTCATCGGCACCGTGCTCGCACTGGCACTGTCCCACTCACTCAACGCCGTGGCCCTCGGCGACGATCTGGCCGCCAGTCTCGGCACCTCGGTCAACCGCACCCGAGTGCTCTCCATCCTCGCGGTGACCCTCCTTGCCGGAGCGGCTACGGCCGCCGCCGGACCGATCGGATTCATCGGCCTGATGATTCCGCACATCGCCCGTTGGATCGTCGGTCCCGACCAGCGCTGGATCCTCGGCTACTCACTCGTCCTGTCTCCCATTCTGCTCCTGGCCTCGGACGTCATCGGCAGAGTCGTGATGAAACCCGGCGAACTCCAAGTCGGAGTCGTCACCGCGTTCGTCGGTGCTCCGGTGCTCATCGCCCTTGTCCGTCGAAAGAAGGCGAGCGGCCTGTGAAGACCACCAACCTCGCGGTGCCCGACCGCAGCCTCACCGCGCACCCGCATGCACTGCCGGGGGAGAAAGTCGACTTCGGCCGGCCCATGCTGCGAGTCTTCGGATTCCGCATCGACCTGCGGGTTGTCATCACCGCCGGAATCATCACGCTGATCGCGCTGGCCTGCGGCTTCGCCGGTCTCATGCTCGGCAAGTTCTCGCTGACTCCGACCGAGGTGTTCCAGGGCCTGTTCGGGGCCGCTGAGAAGCGCATCGTCAATACCGTCGTCGGGGAGTGGCGGGCACCGCGCATCATCGCCGGCATCGTCCTCGGCGCCGGACTCGGAGTCTCCGGAGCCGTCTTCCAATCGCTGACACGCAATCCTCTCGGCTCCCCGGACATCATCGGCTTCTCCACCGGTGCCTACACCGGCGGCATCGTCACGATCATCGTCTTCGGCACGAGCTTCGTCTCCACCGCGGCGGGCGCGATCATCGGCGGACTCCTGACCGCCGTGGTCGTCTACCTGCTCACCTGGAAAGGCGGGGTCCAGGGCTTCCGGCTCATCATCGTGGGTATCGCACTGACGGCGATGCTCAACGCCTTCAACACCTGGCTGATCATGCGCGCCGATCTCGAGCTCGCCATGGCCGCTGCCACATGGGGTGCCGGAACCCTGAATGGAATGGGCTGGTCGACGATCGCACCGGCGGCTGTGGCCACCATCGTCCTCGGTCTGGCCTGCGGACTCTTCTCCCGAGATCTCGGCACTCTGGAACTCGGTGACGATACGGCGAAAGCGCTGGGCGTACGCAACGAGCCCATCCGTGCCGTTCTCATCGTCATCGCCGTCGCCCTCGTCGCCGTGGTCACGGCCGCGGCCGGTCCGATTGCCTTCGTCGCCTTGGCCGCACCGCAGATCGGGCGGCGGATCGCGCGGGCGCAAGGCACCAGCCTGCTGACCTCCGCGGCTGTCGGAGCACTGCTCCTCGTCGCCGCCGACCTCATCGCCCAACATGCGTTCGGCGATATCCAACTGCCCGTCGGCGTCATCACCGTGAGCATCGGCGGCATCTACCTCATCTGGCTCCTCATCCAAGAAGCTCGGAAGGCATCATGAGCATTCCCAACCCCGCAGGCGCAGCCTCCCCGCTGATCGCCGAGAACCTCGACCTGGCCTATGACCAGCGCCAGATCGTCAGCGATCTCGACGTGAGCATTCCCGACGGTAAGTTCTCGATCATCGTCGGCCCCAATGCCTGCGGCAAATCAACTCTGCTGCGTGCTCTCGCGCGACTGCTGCCGCCGGCGAAGGGCACTGTGCTTCTCGATGGGAACAACATCGAGAAGATGAAGACGAAGAAGATCGCCCAGCGGTTGGGTCTTCTCCCGCAGTCGTCCATCGCCCCGGACGGGATCACGGTCGCCGAGCTCGTCTCCCGCGGGCGGCACCCGCATCAGTCGTTCCTGCGCCAGTGGACCGACGCCGATGAAGCAGCTGTGCTGTCGGCGCTGCTGGCGACGAACACCGAAGAGCTGTCCTCACGGCTCGTCGACGAGCTCTCCGGCGGTCAGCGTCAGCGCGTCTGGGTGGCCATGGTGCTCGCTCAGGAGACTTCCCTCCTGCTGCTCGACGAACCGACGACCTTTCTCGACGTCGCCTATCAGATCGAGCTGCTCGACCTGTTCTCGCAGCTCAATCACGAATACGGGCACACGCTGGTCGCCGTCCTCCACGACCTCAACCAAGCCTGCCGCTACGCCGACGAGATCATCGCCATGAAGAACGGTTCGATCGTCGCTCAGGGGGCTCCGGAGACGATCATCACCTCGGAACTCGTCAACGAGGTCTTCGGCATCGACTGCACAGTCATCGACGATCCGGTCACGGGTGCGCCGATGATCGTGGCGGGAGCACCGAAGAAGACATTCGCTCAGCGCTGAGCGCACGTATCCCGGAAATGAGAACCCTAATGACAAGGACCGCTCTCGGAGTCATCTCGGTGCTGGCGGCCTCGACGCTGCTGCTGGCAGGATGCGGCGGAACCGATGAGGCGGCGGACAACGCCGACTCGGTCACGGTCGACACTCTCAAGGGGGAGGTCGAAGTCCCGGCTGGTGCGAAGAACGTCGTCGTCCTCAATTCGCCTGCCGCTGACGCGGCTGCGGGAATGGGCGTGACACCGGTCGCCGTTGCATCCACGAAAGACCAGATCATGCCGTGGCAGAAGGGCGTCACCGACGATGTCGCGGACGATTCGCTCATCAACGCCGAATATGCGCCGAACCTCGAGAAGATCGCGGAATACGAACCGGATGTCATCTTCGCAGCACCCTGGAATATCGCCGACGACTCCACCTACGAGCAGCTCTCCGACATCGCTCCGGTGATCATTCCGGACACGGAGTCGGCGAATCCCGACTGGGATGAGATGACCGAACAGGTCGGCGAAGCTCTGGGGAAGTCTGATGAGGCAGAGAAACTGATCGACACGACGAAAGACAAGCTCGAAGCCGTCGGTGCCGACCTCGGGGTCGACGGGAAGTCATATCAGCTGATCTCGCCGCGGGCCGAAGGGATCTATTTCGGTAACGCCGCACCGCTGGAACTCTTCGGCCTCAAACCCGGGCAGCACCAGACGCCTGAAGAGATCAACAAGTTCACTCTCTCGGCCGAGAACCTCGACGAGCTCGACGCAGACTACCTTTTCGTGTGGGCCATGGACGACGACGGGAAGAAGCAGGTCGTTGACAATCCGAGCTATGACTCGCTGCCGTCGGTGAAGAACGGCACCGCAGCCTTCATCGACGCCGAATTCGCGACCGCCGTCAATGCCGCCAGCCCGGCCAGCCTCGACTGGCTGGTGACCGACAGCGGCATCGAGGACATGCTCAAAAAGTAGGCGACCGGGCCAGCCCTTCTCTCACCGGCCCAACTCAACTCACGGAGCCCGGAACCCGAGCGACAAGGGACGCCGCCGCAGCTCAGGCGGTAGCAGTGTCCTTCTTGCCGTCCTTCTTCACGAGCGCTTTGACTCCGAAGATCACGCCGACGACGATGCCTCCCCAGATCGCACCGAGGATGAGGGAGAAGAACGTGTTGACCAGCCAACCCAGGAAGGCGCCGATGACCGCGATCGCAGCGACCGGCTCTTCGAGGTGGTGGACAAAGCCGTAGAGGGCGTGGAAGCCGAGCTCATCGGTGCCGACGAGGATGATGTGTCCTCCGACCCACAGCATGGCGAAGGTGCCCACGACAGAGAGCAGAGCGAGCAGCTTCGGCATCGCTCCGACGAGGAACCGACCGAACTTCTGCTGCCCGGGTGAGTCCTTCTTCGCCATATGCAGACCGATGTCATCCATCTTCACAATGAGTGCGACGACACCGTAGACGCCGACGGTGATCGCAACGCCGACGACGGCGAGGATGACGGCACGGCTGGTCAGGGATTCGGCGGCCACCTCGTTGAGGGCGATGACCATGATCTCGCAGCTGAGGACGAAATCGGTGGTGATGGCCGATCGCACGACCTTCTTCTCTGCCGCCTTGCCATCGGTCGACTGTTCGGCGGCCGGGGTGTCCTTCTCGTGGTGGGCGATCCAGCCGAGCTTCTCGAAGACCTTCTCGGCACCCTCATAGCAGAGGTAGGTGCCGCCGATCATGAGCAGCGGAGTGAGGAGCCAGGGCAGAAACTGGCTGAGCAGGAGAATGATCGGGAGGATGATGACGAGCTTGTTGAACAGGGAGCCCAAAGCGATGCGCTGGATGATCGGAAGCTCGCGTTTGGGGTCCACTCCTTCGACGAACTTCGGCGTCACCGCGGCATCGTCGATGACGACCCCAGCCGCCTTCGCACCGGCTCGTGACGCACCTGCGGCGACATCGTCGAGGCTGGCAGCCGAGAGTTTGACGAGTGCGGCCACATCGTCGAGGAGTGCGATCAGACCTCCGGCCATCTAACGACCGCCGAGCTTGTGAGTTGGGCCGTGCAGCTGACGATGAAGGTCGCCGAGGTGGTTCTCGGCAGCGTCGAAGAGGTGCAGACGGTCGCCGTCGGGTTCGACTCTCCTGGCTTTGGGAACCCAGGTGACCATTCCGGGAGCGGCTTTGAGCGTCATCATCGAGGACTTGATCATCAAACCCTCGGGCTCGGCCGACCATGAGGTCATAAGGTTGTTGGCGCCGTCGCTGCCGTGCAGTGAGCCGTCCTCGGTGAACTCGAGGAAGGCCCGCTCGTTCGTCTCGGCCGTCCAGCGGCCGATGAGTTCCTGTGTCATTTGTCGTCCTTTTCCAGTCCGCCGATGACTTTCCCGTTGCTGTCTTTGACCTTCATGACATCGCCTTCGATAGTCGCCGTTGAGGCTTTGCTCAGCCAGGTGTCGACGCCAGCGCAGGCTTTCTGGGTCGACATGAAGGAGTCGATGGTGATCTCGTCGCCTTTGACCTTCCAGCTCGTGACGATCGCGTTGCAGCCGTCAGAGCCTTCGAGCGAGCCGTCGTCAGAGAATTCGAGGAACGGGTCGCCCTTCTCCGGTGAGGTCCATTTACCGGTGGGATCGAGCTTGGAGGCGTCGTCGCTGGGAGACGTGGTTTCGCTGGACTCGGTGGGGGAGGGGGAGCTGGGGTTTCGGGGGTCGTTGCCGGTATCACAGGCTGCCAGCGGCAGAGTGAGAGCAAGGGCCGCGAGTCCGAGCGCGAGCCTCGAGGCGGGTCTTACGGAGGCCAGGGGGCGAAGCTTTGTGTGGTTCGGCATGCCCCTGATCATAACGGCACCGTTTTCGAGCGACCTGGAAGAACACAGGACAGCTTGTGTAGTCCGACTTCTGTAAGTTGTGTTCACCTGCGACATTGATGGTTCTTGCATTGCGTCGTGATCAAACCGTAACCTTTCACACGGTTGGAAATCTGACACCGGAAGCATGAACCGCCGAGTCGCGGCGAAGCCTGTTGACGGGGTCGGGCAATCGAAGCATCGACAACGATCAAGGGAATCAACCTTATGCAGAAGAAACTCGTGCAGAGTTCACTGGCGATCAGCGCCGCTGCGGCGCTGAGCCTGAGCGGCGCGCTCGTCGCCTCACCGGCGATGGCTGACAACGCCCCGCAGAAGCTGGACCTTCAGAGTGAAGCTCACGTCCAGAAGGCACTTTCCGGTATCGAAGGCGTCAACGCCTACGGCACCGACGGCGGCGAGCTCAGCATCGGCGTTGCCAAGAAGACCGACGAGATCAAGAAGCTCGAAAAGAAGTACCAGAACATCAAGGTCACCGAGGGCGTCAAGGAACTGAAGCCCTATGCGAAGAATGATCTCGTCGGCGGTGCCGGCTACCTGGTCAAGGCCGGCGAGAGCGGCGGGGCCTGCTCGACCGGTTTCTCCGGCTGGGACGGAGACGGCAAGCCCGTCGTCCTGACCGCCGGTCACTGCTCGAAGATCATCAACGAGCAGACCAACGAGTTCGACGGCGACACCACTGTCGATCAGACCGAGAAGCCCTCGATCTCCGAGGCCAACGGCGGCGAAGGCTTCCAGGCCTCCGGCAGCGGCGTCATCGGCAAGTGGGGCTTCCACAACTTCGGCGGCGACCTCCTCGAGGGCGCCGACCAGAACAAGTGGCCTGAGCCCAGCGAGTCCGACATCGACTTCGCCGTCATCAACGTCGACGAGTCGAAGTACAACGTCAAGAACGGCATCACCGACTGGTCGACCGCCGATTCGGACGATCTGGCCAAGTCGACCACCGAGATCACCGAGGTCGGTGCGCACAAGGACGGCGCCATCAGCAAGTCCGGTCGCACCACCGGTAAGACCGACGGCGAAGTTCTGCCCCGCTCGGAGTACGACTTCGACTACCAGAATGTCGGCGGTCGTTGGGTCCACGGATTCGGCGTGACCGCGCCGATCGACAAGCCCTTCTCCCAGCCGGGCGACTCCGGCGGCGGCGTCTACCAGGGCAGCACCGCCGTGGGTGTCATCTCCGGCGGCGGCGACCTCGATGCGAACACCTCGTTCACCTGGGTTGCCGACCTGGACCACTCGCTCGAGGAGTCCGGCACGGACTTCAACCTCAAGAAGCCGGGCGAGGAGACCCCTGAGGCACCTGCCGCTCCGAAGGCCGAAGACCAGACCATCGAGCCTGAGGGCAAGGTCAAGGGCAAGGCCGAGGCTGGCGCCAAGGTCGAGGTCAAGTGGGAACCCGCTGAAGGTGCTCAGGCAGCCGAGAACGGTTCTGAGACCGTCACGGCTGACAAGGACGGAAACTTCTCCGTCGAGGGTCCCAAGGCCGAAGGCGACTACAACTTCACTGCGACGGCGATCGTTGACGGACAGGAATCCAAGACGACCGAATTCGATGTGACCGTTGAGAAGGACGAGTCCGAGACTCCCGCTCCTGCCGAGCGTGAAATCAGCGTCGACCCCAAAGAGATCGCCGCGTCCGACTTCGTGAAGGAAGACAAGGGCGTGACGATCACGGTTAAGGGCTTCGACGAGGGCGAGAAGGTCAACCTCGAAGTTGCCAACGGGCCTGAAGGCGTCGAAGGCATCAAGCTGGACGAGACCGCCAATGAGAACGGTGCCGCCGCATTCTCGATCTACGGCACCAGCGCCGAGAACGCCGAGGCCTACCTCGGTAAGTACGACGTCGAGGTTACCGGCGCCAACGATACCGAGGACGAGTCGGCACTGACCGGTACGTTCGAGGTTGTCGCTGACGAAGACGGTTCCGGCGGCGGATCCGGCGGAGACGATGACGGCAACAACGACGACGGCAATGCCGGCGACGGAAACGACGATGACGGAAACGGTGACGGCGGTTCTGACCTGCCGCGCACCGGTGCCGAGCTGACCGGCCTGGCCGCCGGAGCCGGACTGCTCCTCGTGGGCGGAACCGCGGTCGTTCTGACCATGCGTCGCAAGAACAACAACTGAGTGCTGTGATGCCGGCCGTCTGACGGTCTGGCGAACTGACACTGACGATGCCCCCGGTCTTCTGACCGGGGGCATCGTCTATTCATGGCGACTGCCTAGAGGCGATAACAGCAAGTCTCTTTGTATACATCTACTGAAGTTTCGTACATTAAGTTCACAGTCTTCGACCTACTTTTTTGGTAGTCACTGAGTGCGCCCCGTAACCTTATCGTGACTTAGGTCATCAACTTGTGACATTGATCCCTCAGAACAGAGAGACAACAACTTATGCAGAAGAAACTCGTACAGAGTTCGCTGGCGCTCACAGCGGCAACGGCGCTCGGCTTGGGCGGAGCGTTCGCTGCTTCTCCGGCCGTCGCTGACAACGGTCCGCAGAAGCTGAATGTGCAGAGCGATGCGGCTGTGCAGAAGACTCTGGACAAGGCGTCCGGTGTCAACGCATACGGCGCCAAGAACGGCAAGCTCACCATCGGTGTTGAAAAGGCCGACAAGACAACCAAGAAGCTTGAGCAGGATTTCTCGAACGTCAAGGTCGTTGAGGGAGTCAAAGAGCTGAAGGCCTATGCCGGCAACGACTTGGTTGGCGGCGCAGGTTACCTCGTCAAGGCAGGCGAGGGCGGCGGAGCCTGTTCAACCGGATTCTCCGGTTGGGATGCTGATGGAAAGCCGATCGTGCTCACCGCTGGTCACTGCGCGAAGATCATCAACGAGCAGAGCGGGGAATTTGAGGGCGACACGACGGTCGACGAGACCGAACAGCCTTCCACTGCTCCTGCGGTCGGTGGAGAGGGATTCAAGCAGACCGGACTCGGCGTCATCGGCAGCTGGGGTTACAACAAGTTCGGTGGCGAACTGGTTCCTCCGGGTTCAGACGCTCAGCCCAATGACGACGATATCGACTTCGCGGTCATCAATGTCGATGCTTCGAAGTACAACGTCAAGACAGGTGTGACTGACTGGTCGACCGCCGGAGACGACGATCTGGCTGCGAAGCTCGCCACTGATATCACCAAGGTCGGCGCTCACAGCGAAGGTACCGTTCAGAAGGCCGGCCGGACGACCGGACTGACCGAGAACGAGACATGGACTGCCTACAACGAGCAGTTCGACTTCGTCAACGTCAGCGGACGCTTCGTCCATGGTTTCGGTGTTAAGGCACCGTCCGGCAAGCCGTTCTCCGCGCCCGGCGATTCCGGTGGCGGCGTCTTCCAGGGAGACACTGCAGTCGGCGTCATCTCCGGCGGCGGTCCTGCAGAGGACGAGAACGGTCAGGAGATCGACTTCAGCTGGGTAGCCGACCTCGACTACTCGCTCGAGAAGTCCGGACAGTCGATCTCGTTCACTGATCCTAACGAAGAGCCTCCGGGTGATGATGAGGCAGAAGCTGACGCTTCCGCTGCTGCCGACGGTGAAGATGCAGATGCTTCGGCCGCTGCCGAGGGAGACGACGCAAACGCTTCCGACAACGCTGACGCCGACGCCAAGGAAGCTGATGCTTCGTCCGCTGCGGAAGGCGACGACGCTGAAGCTTCGGCCGCCGCAGACGGAGCAGAGGCTGACGCTTCCGCTGCCGCCGATGGCGACAATGCCGATGCTTCCTCCTCAGCCGATGGCAAGGATGACAAGGCCGATTCCGACGCCGACGGTGACGAGAAGCCTGAAGCTCCCAAGGT
This sequence comes from Brevibacterium sp. CT2-23B, assembly GCF_013168765.1. Lineage (NCBI taxonomy): Bacteria > Bacillati > Actinomycetota > Actinomycetes > Micrococcales > Brevibacteriaceae > Brevibacterium > Brevibacterium sp. CT2-23B. The sequence continues at coordinate 316,606 of NZ_JABBYK010000001.1, forward strand.
CGGAGACCAGACAGTCGTTGAAGGTGGAAAGATCACCGGCAAGGCTGCTCCGAACGCTGACGTCAAGCTGACCTGGAAGCCCGCTGGCGATGCCCAGGCAGGTTCCGCTCAGGCCCAGGCCGCACCGGCTGAGGGCAGCGTCACGGTCAAGACCGATGCTGATGGAAACTTCTCCACCGAGGCTCCTGCTGAAGCTGGCGAATACGCCTACTCCGCTACGGTCACAGCTAACGGACAGACCTCGGAAGCCACTAACTTCACGGTGACTGTTCAGGCTGCAGAGGCCGAGCGCAAGCTGACTGTCGAGCCGAAGGAGATCGCTGCTTCGGACTTCGTGAAGGAAGACAAGGGCGTGCAGATCACGGCTGAAGGCTTCGAAGAGGGAGAGAAAGTGACCCTCAAGGTTGTCGACGGGCCTGAAGGCGTCAAGGACTACGAGATGACGCAGACTGCCAACGCTGAGGGAGTCGTCGGATTCTCGATCTACGGCACCAGCGCTTCGAACCCCGAGGCCTACCTCGGTAAGTACGACGTTCAGGTCACCGGCGCCAACGACACCGAAGACGAAGAGGCCCTCACCGGCTCCTTCCAGGTTGTTGCCGACGAAGACGGCAACGGCGGCGGCAACGATGGTGACGACAACGGCAACGATGATGGAAACGGTGACGGCGGCGGATCTGATCTGCCTCGCACCGGTGCCGAGCTGACCGGCCTGGCCGCCGGAGCCGGACTGCTCCTCGTCGGTGGAGCCGCTGTTGTTCTGACCATGCGTCGCAAGAAGAACAACTGAAACACACTCTGACGGTCACTCGTTGACCGACTGAGAGAAAGTGCCCCTGGCCTTCTGGCCAGGGGCACTTTCACGTCATCGGACGAAAGCACGGACCGCCGCCCCTGCAGACGGGGCGGCTTCGCTGAAGCCGAGCGACGTGTAGAACTCAGCCAGTCCGGGATCGGCGTCGGTGAGCAGGACGGTCTGTCGGACATCGGCGAAAGGTTCGAGGACGCGAGCGACGAGTTCAGCCCCGATGCCGCGCCGCTGCATTCCTGGAGCGACCAGGACATCTTGGAGGTAGACAAGTGTTCCGAAGTCGCTGACCACGCGCGCCAATCCGACGAGCAGCTCTGCCTGGTGAGCACAAACCACGTGCGAAGAATTGAGGACACTGCGGACCAGTCGTTCCGGGGTGTTCGTGTACGCCGACCATCCGACTGAGTTGTAGAGCGCGAGCATCTCACTGCACGATGGCGGAGTATTCGACGAATACGTGATCCCGGCACGAGTCTGCTCACGGAAATGACGTCGATCATGCCAGTGCAGCTCATGGACGACGCCTGTCTCCCATTCCTCGCGCAGGATCGCATAGCCGACCGAATCCAGCGGATCGCTGCCGATTACAGGCCACGAGCGGCGATAGTGAGCTTCTTTCGTCCAGCCTGCCCGGTCGAAGACCGCCCTCATGGCGTGATTGTCTTCGCGCGTCTGACCCTCGAGTCGAATCGCTCCCGTGGTGGAAAAGACATGAGCGGTAATGGCGGTCAATGCCTCAACGCCGAGGCCCCGACCTCGAAATCGCGAAGCTAATCGGAGGTCGAACATCGGCGTCTCGTCACGAAGATCCTCCAGACGGACGATGCCGATCCGGCCCAGCTCGCTGTGAACGAGCCAGAACGTCTCGGTCTCCTCGCTGATGAAATAGCCGTCCGCAATCCGTTGGCGGACTTCTTCTGCCGACCAGCGAGACAGCCTGGCGTGGAAAGGGAACTCTTCCGTGGTGTAGAAATCAATAAGATGATCATCGTGGTAGCCATGTGGATCGACCCGGGTCAGCTTCACACTCATGCGCTTAGACTAATCGGTGAGCGCTCACAGCAACTCAACGCAGAGATGAAAGCGACAAGGTGCGCCCGACGAAGGAGTCCAGACATGAGCCTTGAAGACGATCCATTCGACTACCAAATCACCAAATCCGGAATCCTCTTCATTCGCCGAGGCGGCCGCACCGTCATGGAGCTCGGCGGAAAGAAGGCTGCCGCGCTCATTCCCAAACTCGGGCGAGATGACGACACCGACCAGCAGCTGTTGGCACGTGCAACAGGTCACTATCGTCACGGCAACGAACGACAGTCCGGTCGGCATTGAATCTGGCTGGACGTTCGTTCAGTTGTTGGTACTGTATGTGATATGAGTCAATCGACCGTCAGTGAGTTTTCACAGGCCACCGCAGTCACCCGCCAAGGCGACCACAGCTTTACCGCCGACCTCGACGCCGGCTGGAAAGTCGCCGGAGCCGTGAATGGAGGCTACCTCCTCGGAGTCGCCGGACAAGCCCTGCGGGCCGTCAACCCGAGCACCCCGGACCCCCTCGTCATCTCCACCTTCTATCTCGGACCGAGCAGAGAAGGTCCGGTCGACATCTCCACGCGCACACTGCGCGAAGGCCGATCGACGGCGAGCTACGGCATCGAACTCTCCCAGAACGGGGCACCGACGATCTCGGCGATGGCGACGATGGGCAACCTCGGCGACCTTCCCGACGATGTCGGCACGACAGCCACGCCGCCCCAGCTGCCCCCACCGGAAGAATGCGTCGGTGTCGCCGAAGCCAGCGAGGACTTCAAGAAGGCGGCGCCGCTCATCGAACGGTTCGATATGCGCCTCGATCCGGCCACCGCAGGATTCGCGGTCGGCAAACCCAGCGGTCGCGGGGTGTTGCAGGGCTGGATTCGGTTCATCGACGGGACCGATCCGGACCCGCTGTCATTGTTGACCTTCCTCGACTCGTTTCCGCCGGTGATGTTCGACCTCGGGCGCTTCAACTGGGCGCCGACGATGGAACTGACCGCACACGTCCGCGCCCTGCCCGCCCCCGGCTGGATCAGCGCACGACTGTCCACTCGGAACATCGCCGGCGGAATGTTCGAAGAGGACTGCGAACTGTGGGACTCGGCCGGTCGCCTCGTCGCTCAGTCGCGGCAGTTGGCGCGCCAGCCCCGCGGGTGACGCGACGATGACGGCGGATAACCGACGATGACGCCTTCGACTTGTCATGTCTGTGGGGTGCTCTAGAGTCGGGTCAACACCTATCCGACTGCGAAAGGACCGCGCTCATGGCGTCGCTGGCATCTTTGAGCATCACCTTCGACTGCCTCGATGTGGAAGCACAATCGATCTTCTGGGCAGACCTCCTCGGTGCCGACATCGATCCCGGCGCCAACGAGTTCGTTGCGAGCATCGGGGGAGTCCACAACAGCGAGTCACCGACCCCGGGAATGCTTTTCCTCAAGGTCGACGAACGGGCAGAGGGGAAGAACCCGCTGCACATCGACCTCGACGATCCGCACTATCCGGCGGACGTCGACCGCGCGGTCTCCTTGGGTGCACATAAGCTCGCGTCTTTCGACGAATATGGGATCGAATGGACGACTCTGAAAGATCCCGAAGGAAATCTCTTCGACATCGGTCGGCGAAAACTAGACTGAGCCTCATACACCTGGTTCGAACTTCAGGCCGTCTGCATGGTCAGAGAGGCTCAGCATGACCCTGCCATTGACCGATCCGAGCAACTCCCCGAACGAACGTCGTGGGCTCGAAGAATTCGTCGAGTACTTCCGACAGGTGGTCAGACGCAAGGTCGATGGGCTGACGCCCGAGCAGCTCGACCACACCGTGGCCTCATCGTCTCTGACGATCGGCGGCATCCTCCGCCATCTCACGCTCGTCGAGGAGAGCTGGTTCGTCGAAGTGCTGCAGGGCCGAGAGCTGGGGGAGCCGTGGTCGAGCGTCGACTGGAACAGCGACCGTGATTGGGACTTCGAGTCTGCGTCAGGGATGACCGCGGACGAGCTCCTGGCGGACCACGAGCAGGCCTGTGAGAAGTCCCGTGAAATCCTCACCGAGGTGGCCGACCTCGACACGCTCACCGAACGAGGAGACCGTGACGGAGAGAAGTTCAACGTCCGATGGATCCTCATTCATCTCATCGAAGAGTACGCTCGTCACGCAGGTCATGCGGACATCCTCCGCGAAGACATCGATGGTGAGATCGGCGACTGAGTCGCACCTCATCGGCGCCCGGTGGATCTAATAGGCTGGAAAGTATGACGAACACCCCGCCGACCGATACCGCCGCTGCGCCGAAGAGATCCAAAGCACTCCTCCCGCTCGACCTGATCCGGGGCTTTCTCATCGGCAGCGCGGAACTCGTCCCCGGGGTCTCCGGCGGAACCATCGCCTTGGTCACCGGCGTCTACGACCAGCTCATCGACTCCGCAGCCCACGTCGTTTCGGCCGCGAAGACCCTCGTGACAGGACCGAACCGTGCCGCGGGGGCTCTGGCGGAACTGCGGCGCACCGACTGGTTCCTCGTCATTCCGGTGCTGTTGGGCATGGCCGCGGCAGTGTTCACCATCGCCGGTGTCATGGAAGGCTTCGTCACCAGCAACCCCGAACTCTCCCGGGGTCTGTTCTTCGGTCTTGTCGCCGCCAGCATCGCGGTGCCGTTGAGGATGTTGCCGGCCCGCTCCTCACGGCAGCCCGTGCTCCTCGGCGTTCTGGCGTTCATCCTCGCCGCCGCTCTCGCGTTCTGGATGACGAGTCTGGCAGGTGGGGCAGACGTGGAGAATCCACCGCTCATCGCCGTCTTCTTCGTCGCCTCTATCGCCATCTGCGCTCTCGTCGTGCCCGGAGTGTCCGGATCGTTCTTCCTGCTGGCAGTGGGTATGTACTCGACCACTCTGCGGGCCGTCGACTCCCGCGATTTCGGGTACCTCGGAATTTTCATGCTCGGCGCGATCCTCGGCCTGGCGGTCTTCGTCAACATTCTCAAATACTTCCTGCACAACCACCGGTGGTGGACCCTCATCGTCATGGCAGGACTGATGTTCGGTTCCCTCCGCGCGCTCTGGCCGTGGCAGTCATCTGCAGAGGTGGGCGCCGACGGCGAAGAACACGGAGCGGGCGGCCTGCTGGCCCCCGTCGATCCGGTACTCGGTCCGATCCTGCTTGCGGTCCTCGGCGCGGCCGTCGTCGTCATCCTCATCATCGTCGAGGCTAAATCTGCGTCTGCGAAGGATGAGGCTGATAGAGCCGATTCCACCACAGCGTGAACGCAAGAGAGTTTGTGCAAATTTCTCTCAAGATCCATTCAGAAAACGATCAGCGCCCACTAGGGTAAGAGAGTTGGATCACTTTCATCCTCTCTGACCAGTTCTCTGGAGACTCATGCGTCTGCGCACCCTGACCTCGTCCACACTCGCCCTCGCTCTCATCGTCACCGGTCCCGCGGCCGCCTCCGCGACCGGACTCGGCAGTGCCGATGCCCCCGCCGACTCTCAGGCGGCGACAACCGGAGAACTGACCCTGTTGGCGACGACTGACGTTCACGGCAACGTACTCAACTGGGACTACTTCGCGAACAAGCCCTACCCGGCAGGGGAGGAGCTGGGCATGTCCCGAGCCTCGACTCTCATCAAGGGAGTGCGTGAGGACAAAGGTCCCGATTCCGTGCTCCTCGTCGATAACGGTGACACGATCCAAGGCAATCCATTGGCCTACTACTTCGCCAAACAGGCGCCGATCACGACGAGCGGCCAAACCCACCCACTGGCCAAGACCTACAACCACCTGGGATACGACGCACAGGTCGTCGGCAACCACGAATTCAACTACGGCCTCGATCTGCTGGCCACCTACCGTGACCAGGTCGACTTTCCACTGCTCGGGGCCAACGTCATCGACGACGCCGACGGACAGTCCCATTTGGACCCTTATGCGATGGTGGAGAAGCAGGTCGATGGTGAGACGATCACCGTCGGTGTTCTCGGAGTGACCACTCCCGGCAGCCGCATCTGGGACAAGAACAACCTGTCCGGGAAGGTGCACTTCGACGATCCGGTCGAGACGGCACAGAAGTATGTGCCCGAGATGAAACAGAAGGGCGCAGACGTCATCGTCGTACTGTCCCACTCTGGCAAAGATCCGAAGGGACAGAGCTGGGATCCGGACCAGCTGCAGGAGAACGTCAGCACCTCGGTAGCGAAAGTGCCAGGAGTTGATGTCCTCGTCGCCGGCCATACTCATCAGAACGAACCCAGTCAGGTCGTGACCCGTGACGACGGCACCGAGGTGCTCATCACCCAACCGAACTATTGGGCACGGTCGGTATCCGAGGTGGGACTGCCGATCAATCTTGACACCCACCACGTGGACTGGGGCGAGGCCGCGCCGCACGCAGACGCTCTTGCCACCCAGGGGGAGGTCGCTGAGGACCAGGAGATCAAAGACCTTGTCGATGAGCAGCACCAGACCACGATCGACTACGTGAACACGAAGATCGGATCGGTCACCGAAACACTGTCGGCGAAGACCTCCTACTATGAAGACACGGCCATCCTCGACTTCATCTCCCACGTCCAAACCGAGACGATTGAAGAAGGACTGAAGGGAACGGACTATGCCGATCTTCCCGTGATCTCGCAGGCATCACCCTTCAGCCGCACCGCAGAGTTCCCCGCCGGCGACATCACGATCCGAGATGTGGCCGGACTCTACGTCTACGACAACACTCTTGCCGGAGTCGAGATCAACGGCGCTCAGCTGCGCGACTACCTCGAATACTCGGCACGCTATTTCAAACAGACCGAGGAAGGCGCCGAATTCGACCCGATCGACGGCACGAACGCGATCGACGAAGTCTCGGAATCTCCGATCCCGGACTACAACTACGATGCTCTGGCCGGAATCGACTACGACATCAATGTCTCCAAACCGACCGGGAAGAGGATCGAAAACCTCACGCAGGCTGACGGCAGCGAAATCGGAGACGATGACCGGTTCATCCTCGCCATCAACAACTATCGTCAGTCCGGTGGCGGCGGCTACCCGGTCGACGGACTCAAAGAGGTCTACAACGAACAGGTCGAGGTTCGTCAGGCACTCATCGACTGGGCCGAGGAGAAGCAGATCGTCGACCCCGCCGATTTCTTCGACGAGAACTGGAAAGTCGTCACCAGCAGCCGTGCACCCGGCGGAGACGATGACGATTCCGGCGACAGCGAGGATTCCGACAGCTCCGGCGAAGCCACTGCCGAGGCAGGCTCGAGGGCGTCCGCTGGAGCCGAGTCCGATGCCGGTGGGTCCTCCGACGGCGCGGGTTCCGGGAGCTCCGGAAGCGCTGACGGGGAGGACAATGCCGGAGAAGCAACATCCGAGAACGACGGCTCGACGAACAGTGCATCGGACGGCAATTCTGACGGCGGCGACGCCGACGGCCGTGAAGCTGACGGTTCGGCAACCGGTGCAGGTGGCGGGGCCGACCTGCCGCGGACAGGCCTCGAGCTTGCCACAAGCATCGGCATCGCTGCTGCGATCATCGCACTCGGTTCGGCACTCGTGGTCGTCTCACGCCGCCGTCGTCGCTGAGCGGCAGTCTGCCGCCGGTGGGAATCAGCGGTCCGAGAGGCGGTCGAATGACCGGTCTGCATTCACCAGGTTCCCCTCGGCGCCGTCTCACGTAGAGTGAGAGTGACAGCAGTCAGCTCTGAAGAAGGAGAGAGTCAAGTATGGCCAACACAGCATTTCAGGGATCCCCGGTCAAGACCGTCGGCGAACTGCCTGCCAAGGGCGAACAGGCCCCGGCATTCAGCCTCGTCGGCGACGACCTCGGTGATGTGAACTCACAGGACAACTCGGGCAAGCGTGTCGTGCTCAACATCTTCCCCAGCCTCGATACGGGAGTGTGCGCCGCCTCGGTGCGCAAGTTCAACGAACTCGCCTCCGGGCTGGAGAACACCACTGTTCTCTGCGTGTCCAATGACCTTCCGTTCGCCCAGGCTCGCTTCTGCGGCGCTGAAGGCATCGAGAACGTCGTGACGGCGTCGGGATTCCGCAGCTCCTTCGGCAAGGATTTCGGAGTGACTATGGTCGACGGTCCGCTCGCCGGTCTGCTCGCTCGGTCTGTCGTCGTCCTCGACGAGAAGGGCACCGTGACGTATACGCAGCTCGTTGACGAGATCACCACCGAACCCGACTACGATTCGGCAATCGCAGCTCTGGGAGCCTGATCTTCTCCCGCGGGTCGAAGGTTCGACTCGCAAAGTACGAACCGGGTGGGACGCACACGCGTCCCACCCGGTTGTTCTGTATCAGCAGCGTGCCGGCCGAAGTGGTTCGGAGCACCGGCTGCTGACGAGGAGCAATTGGCGAAGTGTTCACATATCGACGACGGTGATCGGCAGGGCGTAGTCGACGCCGGCGAGTTCTCCACCGCTCGTGGTGATGCCGGGGATCATATCCTTCGGCGCCGGATGATCGCTGAGGGCGTCCAAATAGACCTTGTGCGCCTCAAGCGATCGCACACCACGGTCGACGTGTGCAGCAGTGAGCGCCACGGCGTGAGTGGGCTGGGCGCCATTGATGAGCAGCCGATCGGCCTTCCACGCTTCCAGTCCCTCATCCTTGAGATCGGTGAAGACCCAGGGATTGTCCGCATCGCGAATTGCATCGACGGTGGCAACGCCGGCATGGCGATGGTCGACATGATTGAGCCCCCATTGCACCTGGAGGTCGAAGGTCGTCACGACAACCGCATTCGGGCGGAACTCGCGGATCTTCCGTGCGATTGCCCGACGCAACTCGTGCGTGGGTTCCAGCAGACCATCCGGGAAGTCGAGGATCTCCAGATCGTCGACGCCGACGATATTGCACGCCCGACGCTGTTCCTCGGCGCGCAGCGGTGCCACTTCCTCCGGGCTCGTGTCCCGGATTCCTGCTTCTCCTCGGGTGAGCAGAAGATAAGCGACTTCTTTGCCCTCATCGGTCCATCTCGACACGGCTGCCGAACCCCCGTATTCCATATCGTCAGGGTGGGCGACCACGCAGAGCACACGGTTGATATCGGAGTCATCGAAAAGCGGGATCTCAGTCATGAGTCCAGGCTAAGCGGCAGTTGACGCTTGCGCCAGAGATCGGGGACGACCAGATGATTGGGTACGATGTGGAGGACCCCACCGATCGAGTGAAGGCAGACAATGATGAACAGACCACTCGTAGCGGTGACGCTGGCCCTGGGCCTGACTCTCAGCGGATGTTCGGCATTCCGGGTCAGCAGCTCCGAAGACGCAGGATCCAAGCCAGCGAATGTGGGAATCGGCGACGGACAGTCGCCTTCGCCGACGGCAACCGGCCCGACGATTCCCGACGGGATGAGCGAGACCACTGTCGACCTGGGTGGGCAATGCCCCGTCGAAGTCAGTTTGGCCCTGGGCGCCGACTGGGCAGATGGGTCCGGCTACGACGGCTACCGGCTCTACGAAGCTGATTCTGGCGCGATCATCACTGTCAACTGCATTGATGACGACGAGTCGTCACCTCAAGAATTGGTGGACAAGGCGCGGGAGAGGATGTTCAGCACGTCGGGATCGTCCATGACCAGTGAGTCCACCGGATCACTCAGCGGTGGAGAGTACTGGGTCTTCCACGGCACCTTGGCACCCGATGACATGCGAGCTGTCGACAAAGAGGACTCCGTGATGTTCGGTGCCGTTGCCGGAATATCTGTCGACGGTCGACTCTTCAAGGTCAGCGTCGACATGCTTGCGCAAGCCGATGACACAGAGGCTCAAGACCAGTTCCGACAGATGCTGCCGACGGTTCGCTTTGGCGATCAGGTGCTCAAAGCCCCAGACCTGCGCTGAGGCTGCCGACTGCCAGACATGCGTTTGAGCAGTTCTCGAGCCGCTATCCTCCCGGCCCTGGTCGCGCCGACCGTGGAACTGGCTGATCCGTAGCCGACGAGGAACAGCCGTGGATCGTCTTTGACCGCGACCTCGGTTTCCATGGAGATTCCGCCATCAGGTGTGCGCAGGCGCAGCGGTGCAAGGTGTTTGAGTGCTGCTCGGAACCCGGTGTTCCAGAAGATCACGTCGACCTCTTCGACACGGGGTTCGTCGAACGGCGCCCATGATTCGGGCACTGCCAGGTGGTCGCTGGCCGAAGGACCCAAGCCTTCAGAAGTGGGCGGCAGCTCGGTGTCGCCGATTCCGGGGAAGTGGACGCCGTGGGGAAGGATGCGGTCGAACATGCCTCGAGACACCAGAACTCCCGAGTCGATTCCTTCCCGGAACTCTCTGCGGATCGGCAGGCCAGTCGTGCGGACGACGCTGGCTGGGGCCAGACCGGACAGAGTTCGTTCGCGAACGGCTCGTTCGACCTCAAGTCCCCATTGGCCGTCGAACTCCCTGGACGTGAAGTTCGGGGGACGGCGTGTGGCCCAAAGAGTGTCGGTCACTTCGGCGAGTTCGAGGAGAAACTGCGTGGCGGAGATTCCGCCGCCGACGACGAGCGTGCGCAGTCCCCGGAAGTCCTCGACGTCACGGAAGTTCACGGTATGCAGCTGGTGGCCCTCGAACTCCGCGATGCCGGGGACGAAAGGGACGTAAGGCTGGGTCCACGTGCCGGTTGCGTTGATGAGGTAGTCGCTGGAGAGCGTCACGTGTTCACCGTCGATGGTGGCGGTGATGGTGAACCGTCCCTGTCCGGGTCCTTCGGACCGGACGGTGTCCACTTCAGCCGGGCGGATGACGCAGAGTTCGAGTTCGCGTTCGAAGCGGGAGTAATAGTCGGACACGACTTCGGAGGCGGGGACGTTCGGGTCGGGACGTCCGAGAGGAAACCCAGGCAGGTCGGAGATGTGGTTGGTGGTGCCCAGGGTCAATGAGTCCCACCGTTCTCGCCAGGCACCACCGGGGCCGTCTCCGGCATCGAGGATGATGAAATCTTTGCCCGGTGCGAGGCCGTCGCGCCAGAGGTAATGTGCTGCGGACAGTCCGGCTTGGCCCGCGCCGATGATGACGATAGGCCAATGAGAGTCGATCAGGAGCTCGTTGATTCGGCACACCATGGGGCCATTGTTTCAGGTTTCTCTCGTCACGGGTTCACTGATCATGGCCGGGCGATGGGCCGAGCCTTTCCGACTGAGAATGTCACGGCGTCATCGGGCAGATTGGGCACAGTCCGGCCCGCGGGGATTCGAATAGCAGTCTTCGTCGACAAGGTAGCGGTGGTAGCGGTAGACCTCAATGCCGATGTCGTTGCTGGCGACGTGAGCGAATCCGTCGATAGGGAGCCAGGGTCCGCCGTCGACCGAGAATTCTCCGCTTAATGTCGCAGTCATCGATGCCGACACGTTGCCGGATTCTTGGTATTCGTGTCCGATCTGGGGTGTGCCGCCGGGCAGGGGCTTCGCCCCCTTCGCAGTAGTGGTCGTGCCCGAGCCGTCTCCGAAGTCCCAATTGAAGCGCTCTGGGGTGACTTTGACCTTTACTGCGTAGGTCAGCAGGGTCATGTCGATATAGCTGACGTCGATGTCCGTCCAGAAGGCCGCCGGTTTGCCGACGACAGCCCAATCCTTCGGCCAGGCATAGATTGTGGGAGCCGGTATGTCGAAATTCTGGAACTGCGATTCGGGGATATGTGTCGGGGGATCGGGGCGCGCAGGAGTGCCGCCGCCACCGCCCCCTCCGCCACCGGGGCCGGGTTCACTCACGCACAGATAGCCGACGTCTTCAGTCGGGCAGTCAGGCTGACCGCCGCCTCCGCCGGCGCCACCTCCACCTCCGGATCCACCGCCGCCGTTGCCGCCTCCACCAGAGCCGCCACCTCCGGAGCCTCCGCCGCCGGAGTCGCCCCCGCCAGGAGGTGGCTGGGGTGCAGGGGGTTCTACAACTTTGCACTTCTTTAAGCTAAGTGCACTACATCCTGGCCCAGACTGGACACCGGCATGCGGACCAAAACCGCTGAGCATGATCAGACAGAGTAGAGAAGCTATAAGCCCTATTTGCCGCAAGGCGTACTCCACAAGCTCTGAGACTCGATTTTCCAATCGCTGTTATCCAACTCAGCAAGAAACCTGACTCGGAGTGGTTCGGGTTCCTGATCAGGTAGTGACTCTCCAGCACCCACCTCTGCAAATTTGGAATTATCAACGCAGGTGAGGACTACGACTTCGTCTGTTCGTGAATCTACGTCTTGAATTACTCGATCTTCAATGCGGAACTCGCCTGTCATGTGCATTTTATTTTTCTTGAGTTCCTTGGAATCCTGTTTAAGGGTTTCGAGCGCTTCCCCTTTTGCTGCGCCGTCAATATTTTCAGTTTTCTTTCCGCCGCTTGAAAACGCCTCGTTCAATGTCGTCACATACTCATCCAACGCCACCAATGCGCCCTCGACGGCCCTCTTTTCCTCTTTGTCGAGGTCAAGGTCGGTTTCGTAGTCGGGGATGGCCACCTCGGGGGGATTATCGGTCGACCCTCCGTCGGGCTGCTGGGCGGGCAGTGTCGACGTCGGCGCGGCTACCGGCGAGTTGTCGGCACAGCCGACGACCGAGACCAAACTCAACGCGGAGAAAACGGCAACGAATATTTGGGAAGGTCGACGATACGGTCGGGACGATCCAGTTCTCATTCCACGCCTCTGTGGTCTGCAACTGCGGCGCGACCCCATCGGCCGGCACCCGGATTCCCTACATTATTCGACCGGCATGCTTTTTAGAACAGGCGAAGTGAAATCTGTGGATAACTCACGCCCGAGTGCGTGGGAACAACGATCTTTCGGCAACTGCGGCTACTTGTTCGCTGCCTTCGCCGTCTTGGCCGCGGCCTTCTGCTGCTTCTTGAAAGCACGCACCTCTTGCAGAGTGACGTCATCGACGACATCGGCGATCGATCGGCGGGCGTCTGCGTCTCCGTAATCACCGGCAGCCTCCTGCCAACCGTCGGCCTGGAGTTCGAACTGCTTACCGAGCAAGGCCAGGAAGATCTTGGCCTTCTGATCGCCGAATCCGGGCAGCTTCTTCAGCCGTTTGAGGACCTCAGCACCGCTGGGGTCACCCTCAGTCCAGATCGCCTCGGGGTTTCCGTCGTACTCGTCGACAATGGCTGCGGCCAGCTTCTGCACCCGGCCCGCCATCGACTTCGGGAACCGGTGGACTGCGGGAGTCTGGGCGAAGATGTCGAGGAAATCGTCCGGGTTCATCTCGGCGATCTCGTCGATATCGAGCTTGCCCAGTCGATCTGCCAGCTTGGCCGGCCCGGCGAAGGCGCTCTCCATAGTCACCTGCTGGTCGAGCAGCATCCCGACAAGCAGAGCGAAGCGGTCTTCGGCCAAGAGTTCATCGGCCTTCGGATCTCCAGACAGGAACAGTGAAGTCATGACTCCATCTTCGCACGCCGCCTACGGCTGTCCACTGCCGATATCATCGACTGATGATCTGCCCCTGCTCCGGAATGCCTCCCGGCACCGCCTACGACGACTGCTGCCGCCCCGCCCTCGACGGTGAATCCTGGCCCACCACCGCCGAGGCGCTGATGCGCTCCCGCTACACCGCCTTCGTCCGCGGCAACGAAGACCACCTCTTCCGCACCTGGCATGCCAAGACCCGACCCGACGATGTCGGCGTCGATGACGCCACCACGTGGCTCGGCCTCGAAATCGTGTCCACCACGGGCGGGGGATTCGACGATGTCACCGGCACCGTGCACTTCCGTGCGCGATTCCGGGACCACCTCGGCGATCATGTCCTCGAAGAGAACTCCTCCTTCGTCCGCCGTGCCGGGCGGTGGATGTACCTCGAAGCGCTCGAGAGCTGACAACCGGCAACGGCTTCGAACGCCGACCACTGTGTCTATACTGGTGTTCGGCGCATCCAACGCCCAGCCGAGGTCGTGTTCCCAGCACACCGACCGCATGGCGAAGGGGAGAGAATCCTCGGACGAAACCGGCACGGTGATTTCCTGACCAGGTTTCGTGCTGGGGGAGACTTGGTCGTTTGAGGAAGTGACACCATGACCAAGGACAAGGATTTCAAGAAGCTCGTTCGCACGCGGATGACCGAAACCGGTGAGAACTACACCACGGCCCGCACCGCGCTGGTCGCCGCGAACCAGGGTTCAGGATCCAACAGTGATTCCCGCAGCGAATCCGTCATCGCCCCGGAGATCGCACGGTTTCGGGCGAAGACACTGAAAACGTTCATGCCGGACGGCCACATCGTCGCCATTCCGACGAAACGACGCGCCCTCGTGCTCGTCCTCATCGAAGTCCTCGCCGCCCTCGACCCGGACCAGGTATACGCCGAGAAACGACTCAACGGCATCCTCGGGGATTTCCATCCGGACTTCGCCCTGCTGCGTCGCGAACTCATCGACTACCGCCTGCTCGAACGCAATGCCCACACGGGGGAGTACTGGGTCAACCCGAACCCGCCGACCCATACCGGTTCGCAGGCGCAGGAGATAGCCGGACTCGAGGTATTTCTGCGCTGAACCGGCGACAGCGTATCCTTGAAGCTCGAACCACAAACGGGCAGACACGAGGAGCATCCATGGCCTATCACGCCGATTCGACCGATCTCGACGAAAAAGAGATTCTCAGCTGGGACATGTTCGGCCGATCGGCGCGTGAGATGGCGCAGACCATCGCGGATTCCGACTACGATCCCGAGATCGTCATCGCCGTAGCCCGCGGTGGACTGCTGCCCGCCGGAGCACTCGCCTACGCGCTCGGACTCAAGCTTTCCGACGCCATCAACGTCGAGTTCTACACCGACGTCCACGAGACCCTGCCCGACCCCATCCTGCTCGCCCCGATGCTCGACATCGAAGCGATCAAGGGCAAGAAGCTGCTCGTCATAGATGACGTCGCCGACTCCGGCCGCACCCTCGCCCTCGTCCTCGAACTGCTGCGCAAACACGGTGCGGAAGCCCAGTCGGCCGTCATCTACGCGAAGTCCGCATCGATCATCGACCCGGACTTCGTGTGGAAGCGCACCGATCAGTGGATCGTCTTCCCCTGGTCGGCCGAACCCCCGGTCGAACCCAGCAAGTAAGCTGACCAAATGGAGGAGACACGGGACATCGCCGCCCCGTGCGGACGCGTGCGCGCCTACGTCAACGACGACGTGATCCGCGCACGGGGCATCCGCTACGCCCGTGCAGGTCGTTTCCTCCCTCCCGTCGATGAACCTCCGGTGGACTTCATCGACGGCGGTCGACCGGGCCCGGCAAGCCCGCAGCTGCGCCGCGACCCGAATGCCGGAATGACCTTCGACCAGCTCAGCGGGCTGCCCATCAGCGAAGACTGTCTGCGCGTGAGCGTGACTATGCCGAAGGACACCATCACCGAGGCGGGGCTTCCCGTCCTCGTCTGGATCCACGGCGGAGCCTACGTCGCCGGGGCCGGGGACGCGGAGATCTACGATCCGCACGCCCTGGCCGCCGAGCAGAACATCATCGTCGTCTCCGTGACCTACCGCCTCGGAGTGCTCGGATATCTCGGAACCGGCCGAGACGAACACCTCAACCTCGGAGTGCTCGACCAGATCTCCGCCCTGCGCTGGGTGCAGACGAACATCTCCACTTTCGGCGGCAACCCGGACAACGTCACGATCGCCGGGCAAAGCGCCGGAGCAGACGCCTGCGCCCACCTCATGATCGCCGAAGGCACCGAAGGACTCTTCCATCGTGTGCTCATGGCCTCAGCACCCCTGGGGCTCGCCGGCGGCACCGACGCAATGAACTGGGCAATGGGGAAAGTCGCTGCGAAGATCGACCCTGAAGCCAGCGTCGACGGCATCCTCCGAGCGCAGGAAGAAGTGCACAAGGCCGCCCTCGTCGGGGGTCTGCATGCCGGAATGTGCTTCGGAGTCCGCTACGGCCAGTACCCTCTGCCATCGCGCTCGAAGGCAGCCGAGGCCTGGGCCGAAGTCGCTTCGAAATTCGACGTGCTCATGACTCGCACGGAACGGGAGATGGCGTTCTTCGCCGGTTTCGTTCCCGCACTGCGTCGCCTCCACGACCGCACCCTGACCTCGCCGATGCTCGAATCCCTCATCTCCGGAATCACGTCGGCGGTCTATACCCGGGCCGGACGCGAATTCTACGACCGCCACCGGATGTCCGGCGGTCAAGGAGCCCGCCTGCTCATCGTCTCCCGCGGAGACAGGAGCTTCTTCGACGCGGCCCACTCCGGAGATCTGCCGCTGATCTTCCCCGGCGATATCTGGCACGATTCCTTCCTCGACTACGGTGCGACCACCGATATCGCCGGTCCCGAGCTGCGCCGGACCTGGGGCGAATTCGCCTCCTCGGGCACACTGCCGCGGGTGCGGGTGCCCGGACTCATCGACATCATGGGCTGAACGGTCAACTGTACGATCGCCGTCTACGATCCCAGCTCTGTCGTCTTTTCACAACCGCCATGTCACCGGCGTGCACTACCGTTGGACCATGGACGCACATCAGATCTCGGCAGCCCGTCTGATCTCGCAGGGACTCATCGGACCTCCACCCGAGTCACCGACAGGAACCGACCTCTCAACCGCCGGCGCAGTCGTCGAGCATCTCGGCTGTGTCCAAGCCCAAGCTCTCGGCGGTGCACTGATCTCCATCGCCCTGCGCCTAGGACCGGATGTCACTGACGGTGTGGCCGCGGTCCGTGCCGCCATCGATTCCGGAGAGATCGTGCGTTCCTGGACCCAGCGCGGCACCATCCATCTGACCACGGCCAAGGACATCGGGTGGATCCTCGGCCTCACCGGGGCACGGATCATGAAATCCACGGCCAAGCGGCGCGAGTATTTCGGCATCACCGACGCGATGCTCGATACTGCAGCGGAACTCGCCACAGCGGCCATCCGGGACCGGGGACCGCTGACGCGCGAAGAGCTGCTCGAAGCGTTCGCTCCCATCGGTGCCGGAGACGAATACGGCCACGCCCGTTACCTCATCACTTCCTTGGCGCTGCAGAACATCATCGTCCAAGCCCCCGTGATCGAGGGCAAAGATGACATGAAATACGTGCTCACCGCCGATTGGGTGCCCACACCTACAGAGCTGGACACCGAGGCGGCCGACCACGAATGGATGAGACGCTTCGTCACCAGTCACGGACCGGTCACAGTCGATGACGCGACACGGTGGACGGGACTGCCGAAGACGAGAATGAGAAAGGCCATCCGCGCCGGAATCGATGCCGGAGAGATCGTGAGCACCGACATCGACGGCACCGACTACGCTCACGCACCGGATCTGGAGGACCGACTGGCCGAATGGGAGACGGCGGCGCAGGAGACCATGCTGCTGCCGGGATTCGACGAGATCATCCTCGGGTACAAGGACCGCAGCGCCACACTCGACCCTGCGAATGAGAGACTCGTTGTGCCCGGAGGCAACGGAATGTTCAAGAACACGGTGGTGACCGGCACCCGCGCACGCGCGACCTGGAAACGATCACCCCTCAAGACCGGTCCGCGGGTCCGCGTCGACACCTTCCCAGGGGAGAAGGTTGACCTCGAGGCCGTCGAATCGGTGAGTGCAACCCACCCGGCCTTCGTCTGAGCACGCAGAGACGACCGACGGTGGACGATCGCCACATGACACGCACACAGTGGGCCAGCCGTGTGGGTGAAGGCGAACGACCGGCATCGCCTGCGGGCCGAACTGCCGTCGGGATCATCCTCAATCCCAAACACCCGGCGACCCTGCGGGCGTATGCCGAGCTCGTGCCGGAACTGCGCAATACCGGCGCGCACTACCGAAGCATGACCACCAGCGTCGACCGTTCCGGTCGTTGGCAAGCCGAACAGCTCGTCAAATGGGGCGCTGACATCGTCATCATCCTCGGTGGCGACGGCACCATCCGAGCGACAGCGCCGGTACTCGCCGAGGCGGACATCCTGACGTTCCTCGTCCCGACCGGGACCGCGAACGTGCTCAGCCGCCATATCGGCCTCCGATCCTCCCGGCACGCCATTGACCATTGCAAGCGCACGATCGCCTCGATCATCCGTGACGGCTATCCGCCGAACCTCCGGAACGTTCCGATCAATACTGCGGAGTACCAGACGGCCGACGGCGCTCGACATCGCACCGAGTTCATCAGTCTCGCAGGAATCGGGGGAGACGCCCGGGCCGTCGCCCACCACCATGTCTCGCTCGGGCTGCTCGGCTACGCCTGGGGAGCCGCGCAGGCCCTCTTCGCCGCAGATTTCATCGCGAGCACGTGGGACACCGCAAGTATGTGGGAGCGAACCGCCTCGGCGCCGGTGTGGTCGGTGATGGCGTCGAAGGTGGCCCGTCCTGCCGGTCCCATAGCCGTGTTCCCCGAAGCGCACATCGATGCTCCGGCCTTCTCCGTGCTCACCGTCGGCCCGTTTCCGCACTCACCCATGGCGCGGTGCCGAGCCTGGGCAGGAATCGCCGCGGCATGCCTGCAGGGCAGACCGGAGGCCCACCCGCTCATGAACTATCGCCGTACGACCGAGGTGACGGTCACCGTCGAGTCACCGGTACCGGCACAACTCGACGGCGACCTCATCGGCGACTGCCTGGAGCTGCGGGTGAACGCCGGTGAGAAGACACTGCGGGTATCAGCGCCGGCGTCGTGAGGTACCGAAGATTCCGCGTGCGATCTCGCGTGCCGCGGTCCTTGTGAACTGCTTGAACGCCGAGGACTTCACGACCTGGGAAAACAGGTTCTCGTCGTCCTTCTTCGCCGACTTCTTCCCGGAGCCGCCGGACTCCTCCGGGAAATCGATCTTGTCCGCCGATGCGTCGCGACCCTGACTCTCGGCGGGCGCATCGGCAGGAGCTGACTTCCGTTCCTCGGCGTGAGCTTCTGACCCGCCTTCGAGGCGCTTGGTGAGGATCTCGCGGGCAGATTCGTTGTCGATCGCGGTCCCGTACTTCTCATGCTGGGGCGACTCCGCCACAGCCGCTTTGATCTCGTCCTCGCTCATCGGCCCCATCTTCGACTCCGGGGCTCGCATTCGCGTCGGTGCCACCGGGGTCGGAGCACCATCGGGGTCCATGACGGTGACCACGGCTTCGCCGATGCCGAGCGAGGTGAGCAGCTCTTCGAGGTCGTAGTCGGACTTCGGGAAGGTCTGCACGGTCGCTTTGAGAGCCTTCGCGTCGTTGGGTGTATGTGCCCGCAGCTGGTGCTGAATGCGCGAACCCAACTGTGCGAGCACATCTTCGGGAACATCCTTCGGCGTCTGAGTGACGAAGAAGATGCCGACGCCCTTCGAGCGGATCAGCCGCACGGTCTGCGTCACCGACTGGAGGAAGGCCTTCGACGCGCCGGCGAAGAGCAGGTGGGCTTCGTCGAAGAAGAACACAAGCGAGGGCTTGTCCGGGTCGCCGACCTCCGGCAGGTCCTGGAACAGGTCGGCCAGCAGCCACATGAGGAACGTGGAGAACAGGGCCGGCGACTGACTGAGTTTCTGCAGTTCGAGCACAGAGACGATTCCGGCACCGTTGTCGTCGGTGCGCAGCAGATCAGCGGTGTCGAATTCCGGTTCGCCGAAGAACACGTCGCCGCCTTGGGCAGCGAGTTCGGAGATCTTGCGCAGGATGACGCCGACGGTGGCCTTCGACGCCCCGCCGATGCCTTCGAGATCGGCCTTTCCCTCGTCAGAGGTGAGGAAGGTGAGGACGGCCTTGAGGTCGGAGAGGTCGAGCAGCGCCAACCCTGCCTGATCGGCATAGTGGAAGACCAGAGAGAGGACGGATTCCTGAGTGTCGTTGAGTTCGAGCACCTTTGCCAGCAGAATCGGCCCGAACGAGCTCACCGTCGCTCGCAGGGGAGTGCCGAGCCCCGAATCACCGAGAGTGTAGAACTCGGTCGGATTGGACCGCGACTGCCAGTCCTGACCGGCGGCATCGAGGCGCTTGCGCAGCTTGTCGGATTCGACGCCGGCAGCGCCGATGCCCGAGAGATCGCCCTTGATGTCAGAGGCGAACACCGGCACTCCGGCCCGTGACAGCTGCTCGGCGAGCACCTGCAGGGTCACGGTCTTACCGGTTCCCGTGGCACCGGCGACGAGGCCGTGCCGATTGAGCATGGACAACGGGATGGAGATCGGGGTCTCCTTCGAGGGTTCTTCACCGTTCAGGGCGACCCCAAGATCGAGTGTCTCGCCGTCGAAGGTGTATCCGTCTTTGAGTGTCTGCAACGCCTGCTCAGTCATGAGTCAATCTTTACACAGCGGCACCGAGGTGGTGGAGGAATTCTGCATGGATTCGTCCGTCGGTGCCCAATTCCGGGTGGAAGCTGGCACCCCAGACCGAGCCCTGCCGGACGAGGACGGGCACGTCGTCGTGACGGGAGAGCACCTCGGTGTCAGGCCCGAGCTCGAGGATCTGCGGGGCACGAATGAATGTGCCCTCGACCGGTTCGTCCAGTCCGCGTACGGTCAGCGGGGCGGTGAAGGACTCGCGCTGTCGACCGTAGGCGTTGCGGGCAACGATGATATCGAGCCCGCCGAGGCGGTCATACCCACCCAGCGAATCGTCGCTGAGCCGGTCGGCCAAGAGAATGAGTCCGGCACAGGTGCCGAAGACCGGCAGACCGCCGGCCATGTGTTCGCGCAGAGTCGCGAAGAGATCCGTGCCGGCGGCGATGCGCACCATGGCAGTGGACTCACCGCCGGGCAGAATGAGCGCATCGAGGCCCGTAAGGTGTTCGGACCTGGTGACTTTGAGGGTGTCGACCCCCAGGGAGCCGAGCATGAGCAGGTGCTCACGGAAGGCTCCCTGGAGGGCGAGGACGCCGACTCTCACCAGCCGCGCTCGGCCAGGCGGTGCGGTGCGGGGACGTCGGCGACGTTGATGCCGACCATCGCATCGCCGAGTCCGCGGGATGCCTCGGCCACGGCCTGCGGGTCATCGAAGTGCGTGGTCGCCTCGACGATGGCTTTCGCACGGGCCTCCGGGTTGCCGGACTTGAAGATGCCGGAGCCGACGAAGACGCCGTCGGCACCGAGCTGCATCATCATCGCTGCGTCTGCCGGGGTGGCGATGCCGCCGGCGACGAAGGTCACGACGGGCAGACGGCCGAGGCTGGCGACCTGCTTGACCAGGTGGTACGGGGCGGCGATCTCCTTGGCCGCGACGTAGAGCTCGTCTTCGCTCTTCGCTCCCAGTGCACGGATCTCGGAGTTGATGGTCCGCAGGTGGCGCATCGCCTCGGAGACGTCGCCGGTTCCTGCCTCGCCTTTCGAGCGGATCATCGATGCGCCCTCTTGGATACGGCGCAGAGCCTCACCGAGGTTGGTCGCACCACAGACGAACGGCACCTTGAAGACGGACTTGTCGATGTGGTTGACGTAGTCGGCGGGGGAGAGGACCTCCGATTCGTCGATGTAGTCGACACCGAGGGTCTCGAGGATCTGGGCCTCGACGAAATGGCCGATGCGGGCCTTGGCCATCACCGGGATAGACACGGCGCTGATGATCGAGTCGATGAGGTCGGGGTCGCTCATCCGGGCGACTCCACCCTGTGCGCGGATGTCGGCAGGGACGCGTTCGAGGGCCATGACTGCGGAAGCGCCGGCCGCCTCGGCGATGCGTGCCTGCTCTTCGTTGACGACGTCCATGATGACGCCGCCCTTGAGCATCTGAGCCAGTCCGGTGTTGAGCAGGGTCTGTGTTTCGGTCATTGTGGTGTAGATCCATTCACTGTCGCGGAGTCGATCCGGGTCGCCACGGGGAACAGAACAGAGGGATCTCTGTCTGCTGCCGGAGGTCGGAGGGATCGTGGTTCTTCGGGGTGAACGGCCGTTCTCGACCAGCCTAAACCGATGAGTGGCTCATTGAGAGAGCCAGTAATATGCAAGTATTTTAGGCCAGATAGACGTGATCGCTCTATGATCGACTCATGGTCACGAAGTCACCGAACGGCACTCAGGCCGAGGGCATCGCTCTGCCGGTGAACGTCGACAAAGGTCTGTCGACTCCGCTGCCGGATCAGCTCACTCAGGAGCTGCGTCGTCTGATTTCGGAGGGGACTCTGCGGCCGGGGGATGCTGTGCCTTCGAGCCGTCGGTTGGCCAAGCATCTCGGAATCTCTCGCGGCAGTGTGGAGACCGCCTATGCGCAGCTTGCCGTGGAAGGATTCCTCATCGCCGCCGAGCGTTCGGCCACGCGGATCAATCCCGACCTGCCCGCCGCCTCGACGACGGTGCGTCCCAAGCGCCGAGTTCCGGACTCGCCGAGGCGGCGCCTGCGCAACTATGTCGACCTGCGCCCGGGGTTCGGCGGTGACGATCCTCTGCGCGAACCGGCCTTTCGTCGGGCCTGGAGGGAATCACTCGACCTCGACCCGGGCCCGATCGACCCCTTGGGCCAGCCCCGTGCCCGGTGGGCGATCGCCGACTATCTGCGGCTGACTCGTGGGATGGCCGTCGACCCCGACGAGATCATCCTCACCAGCGGGTCTCGCGATGGTCTGCGCCTGCTGCTGAGCCTCGGCGTCTCCGGATCCATCGCCGTGGAGAATCCCGGTTTCCCGGGTCTGCGCCAGGCGATGACCGACCAGCAGCTTGTGCCTCTGGACTTGGTCGGCTCCTCGCCGGCACGGGCCGATGTGGCTGCGGCCGTCGTGACACCGAATCACCAGTTCCCGCACGGAACACCGATGCCGGTCGACCAGCGTGCCCGCCTGCTGGACTGGGCAGCTCGAGGAAACGTCCTCATCGTCGAGGACGACTACGACAGTGAGGCCCGCTTCACCCGCACAGTGCTGCCGACCCTCTTCGACCTCGCATCATCGACCGGCAGCAGCGCGCAGGTCGTCCACATCGGCACCTTCTCTGCCCTGCTGACCTCGGCCGTATCGACCGGATACGTCATCGCTCGCGGACCGATCTCGGAGGAGCTCATGAGCCTGCGCGCGGCACTCGGGCCGGCCTACTCGCCGATTCTGCAGATGGCCATCGCCTCCTACCTCGGCTCCGGTGGGCTGCGTCGCCGCATCTCCCGGGGACGGCGGCGACTCCGGGCCGCCGAGGATGTCGTATCCGAGATCGGCCCGATCCCCGGTCTCGTCCACGAGGGACGCACCCTCGTCATCGAAACGTCTCAGGCCCAGGCCGAAAGCCTCCTGAGGGAGCTAGCCGAGCGCGGCATCCTCGTCGCCTCGTTGGCTCGCGGCTGGACCGGTGGCGACGAGATTCGACACGGTCTGGTCATCGCCCATTCGAACGTCGAGGCCCCTGCGCTGCGGGAGGCCTTGGGGGCGGTGAAGTCCCTGTTGAGTAGGATTCAGTCATGAGGAATTCCGGATTTGCAGTCGACGGCATCATCAAGCTGCTGCTGGCCGTGCTCGGCTTCATCTTCATCGGCGGGCTCGAGGACTTCTTCCTCGCCCCACGCTGGTTGGTCGTCACCGCGCTGGTGCTGCTCTTCCTCAGCGCTGCCACCCAGATCTCCTATGCCGTGACCAAGGGGGAGAAGCGCTACCTGAAGTTCCCGATGGTCTTCGACGCGCTTCTCATCGTCGCGGTCGTCGTCGGCCTCATCCTCGCCGCTGCGAGCAACCCTGCCGGCGCCTGGGTCCTCTTCGGATTGGTCGGAGTGGGCTCGTTGGGCATCGCCGTGGTCTTCACGACCGGCGAGAACGGCCCGTCGTTCAGCGAAGACGAGCCGCAGAACCCCTGACCGCTGTCGCACGCCGCCCTACGTCGATGAAGCGTTCCCGCACGGTGCTTTCCGTCGATCAAGCGTTCCCGCGCGCCGCTCTCCGTCGATCAAGCGTTGGCGCACTTGTGCGCCCGTCTACCGGCACATATCTGCTGTAGGCCTTGATCGGCGCGCAGCTGACGTCGGCACGGCGTGCGCTCAGCGGTTGAAGGCGATGGCCGCGATATGGCCGTCGGGAATACCGGCCTCGAGATCGTGGATGTCGACATCGGGATGCGGTGAGTTCGGTTCCGGTCCGGCGCCGATGTAGTCGAGACCCGGATCGCGAGCCAGGCCCGTGCTCAGCGCCTTGAGGAAAGCTTCGGTGCGTGCCCACACACGGACGAAGCCGGAGGCGAAGTCGTCATCGGGAAGCGCTTCGAGTTCTGCCCGTTCTCTCTCATGGAGCAGCTGCATCGCCTCCAGTGCGACATCTCGCTCGGGGATCGCTTCGATGTCGAGTCCGACCGGATCGTCGGAGACAGCGACGAGGACGAGGCGACGAGACCTCGACACGGAGAATTCGCACTCGTCGTGACGTGGTTTGCCCGCCGAGTCGAGGCGGATCTCGATCGCGGCGGGGTCCTGACTCAGATGCGCTCCAAGCACATGGCGGAGGACGACCCGGCCGGCAGACCAGGTGGCGGCCGCCTCGGCGTCGAATTCCTTCGCATAGTTGCGTTCCTGCTCGGTGAGCACGGAATCGTCATCCCGCGCCCAGGCCGCTTCGGCCGAGGTATCGGCGAGGATGAGAGTGACGGGCAGCTCGGTGGGCAGTTCGGTGAAGCTGGGGTGGTGCGCCATCGATCAGCGGCCCAGGGCCTTGTTGATCTTCTTCAGCTTGCGGTTGAGCACGAAGATCCGCACCGAACCGATGATTCCGGCGATGAGGATGCCGCCGATCGCAGCGAAGAGCATCGCCACGCCCAGGGGCAGTTCGAACTGCCAACCGAAGTACTTGAACTCGGCCGGGACATTGTTCTGCAGAATGAAGATGAGCAGCAGGACGACGATGAGGGCGCCGAGGATGAGGGAGACCCACATTCCCGCGGACATTCCGGATCCGGCCTTCGTCGACGGCAGTTCACCGGTGTGTCCCGTCGGAGGCTGGGTCTGCTCATGCCTCTCCTGTGGGGACATCTCTCGGGTCTTGTCCACCGCAGCGGTCTCGCCCGTCGCGGGAGTATCGCTGCCGAGGACTGAATCGGTTTCGGCCAGGAGCTCTTCGGGCGTCTGCGAATCGCCACGCGGGTCTTGAGTACTCATGCGCCCCATCATAACTGCTGATGGGGCGCATAAGGCAGGTTTGCAGAAAGAGTCCCGGCAACCGCTGCCGGGACTCTTTCCTAAGCGTTGTCGATCAGTTGATCAGACGGTCTTGCTCAGCGAGGAGATGATCTCATTGAGCGTGGCCGAAGGGCGCATGGCGGCTTCGGTCTTCGCGTCGTTCGGGTAGTAGTAGCCACCCAGGTCGACCGGGCTGCCCTGAACCTCGAGGAGCTCGGCCACGATGGCGTCCTCCTTCTCAGCCAGTGCCTTCGCCACGGGGGAGATGGCCTCGGCCAGAGCTTCGTCCGAGGTCTGCTCGGCCAGCTGCTGCGCCCAGTACAGAGTGAGGTAGAAGTGGCTGCCGCGGTTGTCGATCTCGCCGACCTTGCGCGACGGCGACTTGTTCTCCTCGAGGAACTTGCCGGTCGCGGCGTCGAGGGTGTCGGCCAGGACGCCGGCCCGCTCGTTTCCGTGGACGTTGAACTCGTGGCGGAAAGACTCTGCCAGGGCAAGGAACTCACCGAGGGAGTCCCAGCGCAGGTGGTTCTCCTCGACGAGCTGCTGAACGTGCTTCGGAGCCGAGCCGCCGGCACCGGTCTCGAACAGCCCGCCGCCCGCGATGAGCGGAACGACGGAGAGCATCTTCGCCGAGGTGCCGAGCTCGAGGATCGGGAACAGGTCGGTGTTGTAGTCACGGAGGACGTTGCCGGTCACCGAGATGGTGTCCTTGCCCTCACGGATGCGGTCGATGGAGAACTGAGTGGCCTCCACCGGGTTCATGATGCGGATGTCCAGGCCCTCGGTGTCATGGTCCTTGAGGTATTCCTCGACCTTCGACGTGATGTTGCGGTCGTGGGCGCGGGTCTCGTCGAGCCAGAACACGGCCGGAGTCTCGGACAGGCGGGCACGGGTGACGGCAAGCTTGACCCAGTCGCGGACGGGGATGTCCTTCGTCTGGCAGGCACGCCAGATGTCACCGGCAGCAACCTCGTGGCTCATGAGCACATCGCCGGCGGAGTTGACGACCTCGACGGTTCCGGCCTCCGGGATCTCGAAGGTCTTGTCGTGGCTGCCGTACTCTTCGGCCTTCTGCGCCATGAGACCGACGTTGGGAACGGTGCCCATGGTCCGCGGGTCGAAGGCGCCCTTGGCCTGGCAGTCCTCGATGACGGTCTGGTAGACGCCGGCATAGGAGGAGTCGGGGATGACGGCCAGGGTGTCCTGGGTCTGGTCGTCCTTGTTCCACATCTTGCCGCCGACGCGGATCATCGCCGGCATAGAGGCATCGACGATGACATCGGAGGGCACGTGGAGGTTCGTGATGCCCTTGTGCGAGTTGACCATGGCCAGGTCGGGCCCGTCGGCCAGACCCTTCTCGATTCCGGCTTTGACTCCGGCAGCTGCCTCGGCAGGCAGGGTGTCGAGCCCGGCGAGGATGGCGGCCAGTCCGTTGTCGGAGGTCAGTCCCGCCTCGGCGAGGACGTCACCGTACTCGGCGAAGACGTCGGGGAAGAAAGCTTCGATGACCTTGCCGAAGAGGATGGGGTCGGAGACCTTCATCATCGTGGCCTTGAGGTGGACGGAGAAGAGGACGTCGTCGGCCTTGGCCGCGGCGATCTGGTCCTTGACGAATTCGTCGAGGGCGGCGGCGTTCATCTTCGTCGAATCGACGATCTCGCCGGCCAGGACGGGCAGGGACTCCTTGAGGACCTTCGTCTCTCCCACAGCGGTGCGCAGGCGGATCGACAGGGTGTCATCGGCCTCGATGATCACGGACTTCTCGTTGTCGCGGAAGTCGTCCGAGCCCATGGTGGCGACGCGGGTCTTCGAGTCCTTGGACCATTCGCCCATCGAATGCGGGTGGGCCTTGGCGAAGTTCTTCACTGCCTGCGGAGCGCGACGGTCGGAGTTGCCCTCACGCAGCACCGGGTTGACGGCCGAACCCTTGACCTTGTCGTAGCGTGCCCGAACGTCCTTCTCCTCATCGGTCGAAGGCTCTTCCGGGTAGGCGGGCAGGTCGTAGCCCTGGGACTGCAGTTCGGAGATCGTCGCCTTCAGCTGCGGGACGGACGCCGAGATGTTGGGCAGCTTGATGATGTTGGCATCGGGGGTCTTGGCGAGGTCGCCCAGCTCCGCGAGTGCGTCGCCGACCTGCTGTTCCTCAGGCAGACGGTCGTTGAACTGGGCCAGCACGCGTGCGGCGAGAGAGATGTCCCTGGTCTCAACCTCGACACCGGCCGACGTGGCGAAGGCTTCGATGATCGGCTTGAGCGAATACGTCGCCAGAAGCGGCGCTTCATCCGTGCGCGTGTAAATGATTTTAGCCATAGTTAAGGACCACTCCGCATCTTCTTGGGGTTTATCGCCCTCCATCCTACCTTCTGGGCCATTTCGGTAGGCGGCCCCGGCCGATGATGGTGCTCACATCCCCAGGTGGCACCCGGTAGTCTTCTGTGTCGGCACGGACAACAGAAAGAGGACGACAGTGGCCAAACTCTACTTCCGGTACGGGGCGATGAATTCCGGCAAGTCGACCGCTCTTCTGCAGGCGGCCTTCAACTACGAGGAACGCGGCCAGCGCGTTCTGCTGGCCAAGCCGCTGATCGACACCAAAGGCGCATCGCAGATCGTGTCCCGATTGGGCGTCACCCGTGAGGTCGACTTCGTCATCCCCGCCGACGGTGACGTGGAGCGGATCTATGCCGAACATGCCGACTACGTCGACCACGATGCCCTCATCGAATCCATCGACGCCCCGAAGATCCCGGTCGCGTGCCTGCTCATCGACGAAGCGCAGTTCCTCAGCCCCGTCCAAGTGGATTCGCTCATGCGGATCGCCACCACCGCCTCGGTGCCGGTGATGTGCTACGGAATCCGCACAGACTTCCAGACGAAGGCATTCCCCGGTTCAGCGCGACTGCTCGAGATCGCCCACACCCTCGAGGAACTCAAGACGATCTGCCGCTGCGGCCGCAAGGCGATGTTCAACGGCCGCCTCGTCGACGGACAGTTCATCTTCGACGGCGATCAGGTCGCCATCGACGGCAATTCCGTGACCTATGAGTCACTGTGCCCGAGCTGTTATCTCGAGTACTCCGGCGGTAGGCTGTCAACGACAGACTCCTGACCGATCCCGACACAGCTTCCCCGTCGAATCCAGCTCATCGACGACCGTCGTATCCAGTCGAAATCCGTTCGCACTTTCAGTTCTCAAGGAGCCTCCATGCGCATCGCCGTTCGTGCCTTCAACGACAATCCCGGTTCTCCCGTCCTCGTCTTCGGCAATGCTTTGGGCACTCGGATGCCCTTGTGGACCTCCGTGGCCGCGCGTCTGGCCGACGATTTCCAGATCTATCTCACCGACCTTCCCGGACATACCCTTCCCGCCGGCGATTCCCTCGCCGAGGCGGCCGCCCCGCTGACAGTCGAAGCGCTGGCTTCCGGTGTCGTCGAGTCCCTCGCCGAGCTCGGGGTGGAGTCCTTCATCTACTGCGGAGTCTCGATCTCCGGCGGCGTCGGTCTGACCCTGGCGCTCAACCACCCCGATTCGCTGACCGGACTCGTCGCCTGTGCGACGGCCGAGAAGTTCGGCACTCCGGAATCCTGGGACGAACGCATCGGCGAAGTCCGCGCCGACGGCACCAAGGGACTTGTCGATGACACCGCCGATCGGTGGTTCGCCGCCGGGTTCCTCGGCGAGGACATCGCCACCGGCCACCTCATCCTGTCCGACCTCGCCCTGGTCGATGACGAGGCGTACATCGCGGCCGCCTCGGCGCTGAAGACCTACGATCTGAGTGGGAAGCTCGGCTCGATCGCCACCCCGACGCTCGTCATCGCCGGCGCCCAGGATTCCGGCTGCACTCCCGAAGCGATGTCGGAGATGGCTGAACAGATCGAAGGTTCGCACTTCGCCACGATCCCGGACTCCGCTCACCTGCCGATGGTCGAACACCCTGAGATCGTCGTTGATCACATCCAGGAGTTCTGCGGCCAGCTCTAGAGAGGAGCGGACCGCGGCATCTTCGCCGTTCCGGTATTCGGGACCGGTGTCTGAGTCCGAGCGGAACTGGCAGACTGATGTCATGACTGAGCTGTTCGAACCGCTGACACTGCGCGGAACCGAGATCCCCAATCGCATCTGGCTGGCACCGATGTGCCAGTATTCCTGCGAAGCCGAAGACGGAATGCCCGGCCCCTGGCATCTCGTCCACCTCGGTGCCCGGGCGCAGGGCGGATTCGGGCTCATCCTCACCGAAGCCTCCGCAGTCGTCCCCGAAGGTCGAATCTCACCACAGGACGCCGGAATCTGGAACGACGACCAGGCAGAGTCATGGTCGGCCGTCGTCGACTTCGTCCACTCCCAGGGCAGCATCATCGGCATTCAGCTCGCCCATGCCGGCCGCAAGGCCAGCACCTATCGTCCTTTCACCGGTGAACCGAAGGGCAGCGTCCCCGAGTCCGAGGGTGGATGGCCGACGTTCGGTGCCAGCTCCATCGCCTATCCGCAGCTGGCCGAGCCCGTGGAGATGACGAAGGACGACATCGCCGAGGTGGTCGCCGCCTTCGCGGTCGCTGCCCGACGTTCGATCGATGCCGGGTTCGACCTCGTCGAGCTCCACGCAGCCCACGGCTATCTGCTCCATTCCTTCCTGTCCCCGCTGTCGAACCAGCGCAGCGACGAATACGGCGGCGATCTCGCCGGTCGGTCCCGACTGCTCCACGAGGTCTATGCGGCCGTCCGCGCCGAGGTCGGTGAGGATGTGCCGGTGTTCGTACGCATCTCGGCCAGCGAATGGACCGACGGCGGATTCGACATCGCCGAAGCCGCCGATGTCAGCCGTGCGCTGTCGGAGGCTGGAGTCGACCTCATCGACGTCTCCTCGGGCGGCAACTATCCGGTGCGGATCCCCATCGGTCCCGGTTACCAGGTGTCGCTGGCCGCGGCGATCCGCGCCGAGGGCGTGCCGACTGGCGCCGTCGGACTCATCACCGATCCGAAGCAGGCCGAGACCATCCTCAGCACGGGACAGGCCGATGCGATCTTCATGGCCCGAGCAGCCCTGCGCGAACCTTCCTGGCCGCAGCGGGCCGCCCATGTCCTCGGAGCCGAACCCGGACCCTACCCTCCGCAGTACACCCGCGGAGCCTGGTGACCTGTCCCTGAACCTCGGAAGCATCAGCACAGATTGAGGAGTTTGGAAATGCACACGATCGAAACCGAGCACGTCATCATCCGCTCTATCGCGGTCTCCGAGATGGCGAACAACGTCTATCTGCTCACCGCCAAAGAGACCGGCTCCCAGGTGCTCATCGACGCCGCCGACGACGCCGAGGCGATCACCGAGCTCATCGACTCGGGAGCCCAGGACACCGACGCGGAACCCATGCTGCGAGCGATCATCACCACACACCAGCACTGGGATCATATTCGGGCACTGCCGGCCACCTCGGCGAACTATCCGGAGGCGATGACGATCGCCGGTGCCGCGGACGCGGCCGCCATCACCGAGGCGGAAGGAGTGGAGATCGCGCACTCTGTCGATCACCTCGATGTCGGCGACTTCGGCGGATTCGTCCTCCAAGCCATCGCACTGCGCGGGCACACTCCCGGCTCGATCGCACTGCTTCTGCGCGACGGCGGTCAGACGATCCTGTTCTCCGGTGACTCGCTGTTTCCGGGCGGGCCGGGCAAGACCTGGTCGGCGGAGGACTTCACCTCACTCATGGACGACCTCGAGGAGCGGGTATTCGGCGAACTTCCGGACGAGACTCTCGTCCTGCCCGGACACGGGGACTCGACCACCCTGGGCGAGGAACGTCCGAAACTGGGGGAGTGGCGCGAACGCGGCTGGTGACCTCAGCTCGGCAGTGCCGCGAAGCCGAAGAGCGCCCAGACGATGGCGAGGAGACCCACGGCGATGATGCCGATGTTCCATCTCGTCTCGATGACACGCTGCCCACCGGGGTTGGCGAGTTCTGCGTCGCTGAGCGACGAATAGCGCTCGAGCACTGTGTCGACGGCCGGGCTCGGATTCTCGACGAGCCGGCGCATATCGTGCTCGTCCTTCTCCCACTTCTTGCCCTTGCCGGCCAGCGGCCATGAGGCGAACTTCTTCTCATGGGTGCGCACGCTCAGACCGAAGTGGGTCTCGAAGCCGTCGACGAGGTTCCACGGGATCGTCACGGTCTGCAGCGGATTGACCAAGATGAGCTGCTGTCTGTGCAGCTCGACGCGGGGAAACCGGTAGAAGACGAAGACCAAGGTGCCGACGGCCAGAGGGATGCCTGCGGCGGCCAGACCGCGCAGCGTGAAATCGCCGAAGAGGATTGAGAGCACGCCCAAGGCGCAGAGCCCGCCGACGATGAAGAACAGGGCCGTCGAACTCGTCGTCCGCACGACGGTCGGCTCGGTCTCATTGCGATCTATCTCACTGTCAGCCACCTGATCATCCTATCCATTGAGACTGAACAAAAGTTGTCTGTTCCCTTGGTTTCGAAACGGTAACGATTCCGAAATTTGCTCATTATGTGGACTCCGTCACAGTCGCCGGTGAATTAACTTTGTTGCAATCCATGTGAAAAACATGAACGCGGTCACATGCGCTTCGGTCTCTGCCGAAATGCTTCACGTGACCGGAATGCACTCCGGCTTTGGGGTGCAAGAACGAGGGTGACTCGCCCTAGAACAACAAGGAGAGAACGTGAACAAGCGCTTCCTCGCGGCTGGTGCCTCTGTGGCTGCCGCTGCAATGGTGCTCACCGCCTGCACACCCCCTGGCGGAGGCGATGACGACGAAGCATCGAAGGACACCGCCATCAATATCGGTTGGAACGAATCGTTCCGGTCGATGAATACGCTGACCGCCAACGGCAATGCAACCTCGAACGCCATTCTCACCTACATGATGAATGACAACTTCGGGTACTACGATGGTGACCTCGAAGTTCAGGACGGAGCCCTCGGCAAGGTCGAACAGGTTTCCGAAGACCCGCTCAAGGTCAAGTACACATTCAATGATGATGCCAAGTGGTCCGACGGCACCCCCGTCGACGCCGCCGACCTGGCGCTGACCTGGGCCGGCACCTCGGCGAACTTCAACACCGTCGAAGCCAACAACAACGACGACGGAACGGTGAAGAAGAACGACGCGAAGACCGTCTACTTCGATTCCTCGACCGCCGGTTCGGCTCTGATCAAGAAGTTCCCCGAGATCTCCGACGACGGCAAGGAGATCACCCTCGAATACTCCAAGCCCTTCGCCGACTGGCAGACCGAATTCGGCACTGGTGCCGACGGCGTCGGTGTGCCCGCTCATATCGTGGCGAAGAAGGCTCTCGGGATCGACGATGCCGAGAAGGGCAAGGAGGCCATCCTCAAGGCCATCAAGGACAAGGACACCGAGAAGCTGTCGAAGATCTCGAACACCTGGAACACCGGGTTCGATTTCACTTCGATGCCGAAGGACGAGGACCTGCTGGTCCACAACGGTCCGTACAAGATGACGAAGTTCGAGGAGGGACAGTATGTCACCCTCGAGCTCGACGACAAGTACACCGGTCCGGTGAAGCCGAAGGTCAAGACAGTCACGGTCCGCTACAACGGCGACCCGATGGCGATGATCCAGGCGATCGAGAACGGTGAGGTCGATATGACTCAGCCGCAGGCGACCGCTGACGTCCTCTCCGCCGCCGAGAAGATCGACGGAGTCAATGTCGATGCCGCCGATGGTGCGACGTATGAGCACGTCGACTTCACCTTCGACAACAAGGGTCCCTTCGATCCTGCTGCCAACGGCGGCGACGAGGAGAAGGCGAAGAAGGTCCGTCAGGCGTTCCTCAAGGCTCTGCCGCGTGAGGACATCGTCGAGAAGATCATCAAGCCCCTCAACGACAAAGCCGTCACCCGTGATTCGTACTCGCAGGTGCCGGGCTCGCCGATGTACGACGCGATCACCAAGGTCAACGGCGTCGCCGATGCCGCAGATGGTGACGTCGAGGCCGCGAAGAAGCTGCTCAAGGAAGCCGGAGTGGACTCCCCGACCGTGCGTGTCATGTACGACAACACGAACTCGCGTCGTCAGCAGGAGTTCCAGTTGATCAAGGAATCGGCTGAGAAAGCCGGCTTCAAGATCAAGGACGTCGGAGATGTCAACTGGGGCACCCGCCTCGGTGACGGCACCTACGATGTTTCGCTGTTCGGTTGGCAGTCCGAGGGCACCGGCGTGTCCGAGAACGATGCGAACTTCCGCTACGGTGCGCAGAACAACTACGGCGGCTACAAGAGCGAGAAGATGAACAAGATCCTCGACAAGCTTCTCGTGTCCAAGGAAGAGGAGCAGCAGGATCTCCTCATCGACATGGAGAAGCAGCTGACCGAAGATGCTTTCGGTGCGCCGATCTTCCAGTTCCCCGAACTGACGATCTACCGTGACAGCGTGAAGAACGTGAAGTCGACCGCTGTGTCGCCGACGATGTTCTGGAACTACTGGGAGTGGGAAGTCAACTGATCCGCGACTGACGCGATCGGTTCTTCTCCACTCAAGCCTTCTGTGGGGATCACTGTGTGGTCCCCACAGCGGCGTTTTCGGAAGATTGAAACGGAACTCCCATCATGATCAGATTCATCCTCCGACGATTGCTGTCGACAGCGCTCGTGCTCCTCGTCGTCACCTTCGTCCTCTACCTGCTCCTCAACGTCGCGCTCGACTTCTTCTGGGACCTGCGCGCGAGCACATCACCGAACATCGAAGCTCTCTACGAGTCGCGTCGACGTCTCCTCGACCTCGACACTCCGGCCATCGTCCGGTATTTCAAGTGGTTGGCAGGAGTCGGCGGCTGCGCCATCGGCCAATGTGACTTCGGCATCGCCTGGAAGTCG
The DNA here is from genome assembly GCF_013168765.1 of Brevibacterium sp. CT2-23B. Lineage (NCBI taxonomy): Bacteria > Bacillati > Actinomycetota > Actinomycetes > Micrococcales > Brevibacteriaceae > Brevibacterium > Brevibacterium sp. CT2-23B. Next base: position 350,273 of record NZ_JABBYK010000001.1, read on the forward strand.
GGTCAGGAAGTCACCGAACAGCTGCAGGGCGCGATCGTCAACACGATCAAGCTCATCACCGCCTCGACGATCGTGGCCATCATCCTCGGCATCGCCGTCGGCATGATCTCGGCCATCCGCCAGTACTCGGGCTTCGACTACTTCATCACCTTCGTCTCGTTCCTCCTCTACTCGCTGCCCGTCTTCTGGGTGGCGGTGCTGCTCAAGCAGTACGGAGCGATCGACATCAACAACTTCATCAACGATCCGACCTTGGAATCCTGGTGGCCGATCATCATCGGCTGTGTGGCCATGGGGCTGTTCTGGATGGGTGCGCTCGGCGGCAGCGCGAAGCGTCGCGTGATCACCTTCGTCGCCGCAGCGGTCATCACCTTCGGCACCATCTACTACATCCTCGCCAGCGGCTGGATGCAGCACCCGACGATCGGCCTCCTCGGCGTGGTCGTCATCGGCGCCGGTGCGGCCATCGTCATGACGTACCTGTCGACGGGCCTGAAGAACCGCCGCGTGCTCTATGCCACACTCATCACGGTGGCCGTCGGCGCGCTGCTCTACTGGCCGCTGATGAACCTCTTCTACTACGTCGACATGAACTGGCTGTGGATGTTCGGGCTCTTCATCGTTGCGATCGCCGTCGCCGTCGGCATCGGTCTGGCATTCCGAGGCCCGGATCCCTGGGATACCGCGCGCACGACGAGCTTCACGGCCATCATCGTGGCAGTGCTCATCTTCGCCGACCGTGTGCTGCAGGGCTGGCAGGAGTATTCGGACGACCCGGCCATCAACAATCGTCCGATCGCGACGATCGGTGCATCGGCGCCGAATATCGACGGCGACTTCTGGATCACGAACCTCGACTCGTTCACTCACCTGCTGCTGCCGTCGATCGCTCTCGTGCTCATCTCCTTCGCCTCGTACACCCGCTATACCCGCGGTTCGATGCTCGAGGTCCTGGGCCAGGACTACATCCGCACGGCACGAGCCAAAGGTCTCAACGAACGTACGGTGATCATGCGGCACGCTATGCGCAATGCGCTGCTGCCATTGGCCTCGGTCGTTCCCGTCGACATCATCACAATGATCGGCGGTGCCGTCATCACGGAGACGATCTTCGGCTGGAACGGCATGGGCAAGCTCTTCATCGATTCGCTGAGACAGGCAGAGCTCGACCCGGTCATGGCCTACATCCTGATCACAGGCCTGCTCGCTATCATCGCCAACCTGGTCGCGGACTTCCTCTATGCCGTCCTCGACCCGAGAATCCGAGTGAACGCATGAGTACTGACAACGACAAACAGAACGCTCTCGCCCTCGACGAAGTCGGGGACAATGCGATCGAGTCGAAGGAGACCGAAGGTCTTTCCCAGGGCAAGATCGTCCTGCGCAAATTCCTCCGTCACAAAGGCGCGATGATCTCCATCGTCGTCCTTGTGCTCGTGGCCATCTTCGCCTTCAGCGCACAGGGATTTGCGGGAATCCCCGGTTGGTGGAAGTTCAGTCATACGGCGTCCGGGCCCGTGGTCAACCCCGGCGGAGCCCCGACCTGGTCGTTTGCGAACTTCTTCTCACTCGGTGATCATCCCTTCGGTCAGGATGAGATCGGTCGTGACAACTTCTCCCGAGTGATGAAAGGGACACAGATCTCTCTCGTCGTCATGTTCATCATCGGCATCGTCTGCCTGATCATCGGCACGGTCGTCGGTGCTGTTGCGGGCTACTACCGCGGTTGGGTCGATTCGGTGCTCATGCGCATCACCGACGGTTTCGTCATCCTGCCGGTCATCGTGGTCGGATCGATCCTCGGTGTGCTCGTCGGCGGAGCGAACGGCCCGCTGCTCGGTGTGGCGCTGGGCTGCATCCTCTGGGTGGGTCTTGCACGTCTCGTCCGCGGTGACTTCATGTCGCTGCGCGAACGGGAGTTCGTCGATTCGGCCCGCGTGGCCGGGGCCAGCGATTTCCGGATCATGTTCAAGCACATGCTGCCCAATGCCATGGGCGTCATCATCGTCAACACGACGCTGATCATGAGTCAGGCGATCGTGCTCGAAGCCTCGCTGAGCTACCTCGGCTTCGGCATCAAACCGCCCGGCATCTCGTTGGGACAGCTCATCAGCGAATACCAGACCTCCTTCGCCACTCGCCCGTGGCTGTTCTGGTGGCCCGGCTTGTTCATCATCGTCATCGCTCTGTGTGTGAACTTCATCGGCGACGGTCTGCGAGACGCGTTCGACCCGCGGATGAAGACCATCCCGAGTTGGAGGAAGATGAAGAAGGCCGAGCGCATGGCACAGAAAGAGGCGAAGTGATGGCTGAGAAGAAAGCAGAGGCCCAGCCGAAGACGGGCTCCCCGATCCTCGAGGTCAATGACCTCGGAGTCCAGTTCTGGGTCAGCGACGAATGGTGGATGGCCGCCGAACACCTCGACTACACAGTCAATGCCGGCGAGGTTCTTGCGATCGTCGGCGAGTCCGGCTCCGGAAAGTCGCAGTCGAGCATGTCACTGCTCGGCCTCCTGCCGAGCAACGGCCGTGCGACCGGCTCAGCGAAGCTCAATGGGCGCGAACTCATCGGCATGCCTCCGGAGAAGATGCAGGCCGTGCGCGGCAATGACATCTCCGTGATCTTCCAGGAGCCGATGACTGCGCTCAACCCGGTATACACCGCGGGGTACCAGATCGTGGAGACGCTGCGCGTCCACCTCGACATCGGTCCCAGTGAGGCGAAGCAACGGGCGCTCGAGCTCATGCGGCTGGTGGAGATCCCTGATCCGGAGGATCGGTTCCATTCGTTCCCGCATCAGCTCTCCGGCGGTCAGCGTCAGCGCATCATGATCGCGCAGGCTCTGGCCTGTCAGCCGAAGCTGCTCATCGCCGATGAGCCGACCACGGCGCTCGACGTCACGGTGCAGGCCGAGATCCTCATGCTCATGCGCGAACTGAAGTCGAAGCTCGATGCGGGCATCATCCTCATCACGCACGATATGGGCGTGGTGGCGGATATGGCCGATCGCATCATCGTCATGCGCGCCGGCAAGGTGGTCGAATCGGGTACCGCGGAGGAGATCTTCTACAACCCGCAGCATCCGTATACGAAGCAGCTCCTCGAGGCTGTTCCCCACCTCGGTGAGGGTACCGACAGCGAAGCATTCGGCGGCAGCATCGACGATGTCGAGGCCTCGCTGTCCGATATCACTTCCGATCAGGCCTCGCACGCCGATGACCCGGTCGGCGCACCGGACTCCGCCGTAGGTGGCGACGGTCTCTCCGAGGCCGGGGCTGCCGATATGGCCGTGGCCGAGGCTCGCGCTCAGGTGACCGCGCAGGACCGTCCCGATATCGAGATGGACTCCACGGAGACGTACTACCATCCAGGTTCGCAGGCGGACTTCTCGAAGCCCTCTGCCCTGCAGCTGCGTGACGCCGCGATCGAGTACCCCGCAATCGGACGGAAGAAGGCCTTCCGCGCCGCTCATCACATCAATCTCATGATCGCCCCCGGCGAAGTCGTGGGCCTGGTGGGGGAGTCGGGGTCGGGCAAGACCACGATCGGGCGCGCCGCTCTCGGGCTGCTGCCCACCGTTGAAGGCGACATGGTCGTCAACGGCACGAGCATCAAGGGCCTGAGCAATAAGCAGATGAGGCCCCTGCGCAAGGAAGTCGGGATCGTGTTCCAGGATCCCGGTTCCTCGCTCAACCCGCGACTGCCGGTCGGAGAGTCGATCGGTGAGCCGCTCTACCTCCACGAGGGGATGAAAGGGCCGGAGCTGAGCAAGCGGGTCGAGGAGCTGCTGACCGCGGTCGAACTGCCGACTTCTATGCGCAACCGCTATCCGCATGAGCTCTCCGGAGGTCAGCGACAGCGCATCGGCATCGCCCGTGCCCTGACCCTGCGCCCGAAGCTGCTCATCGCCGATGAGCCGACCTCGGCCCTCGACGTGTCCGTGCAGGCGAAGGTCCTCGACCTGTTCGAAGGCCTGCAGAAGGAATACGGCTTCGCGTGTCTGTTCATCAGCCACGACCTGGCCGTGGTCGAGCGCATCGCCGAGCGCATCGCGGTGATGCGCCACGGCTACCTCGTCGAGATCGGCAAGTCCTCACAGGTCGTGTCGAACCCCGTCCACCCGTACACACAGCGTCTGCTGTCTGCGGTTCCCGTTCCGGATCCGCAGGAGCAACGCAAGCGTCGGGAGGCCAGAGACGCGGTTCTCGAGGCCACGATGAACGCCTGAGTCCGCCCAAGCTGACGGCCACCTGCACGCGAGAGCGTGCGGGTGGCCGTATAATTGTCTGTTGGGTCCGGGCTGGACCGATCTCTCTATCTCAAAAAGGTTCTTGATGACTGAAGCCATCACACGACGGGAAAACCGCCGAAACGTAGCAATCGTCGCACACGTCGACCACGGCAAGACCACGCTGGTCGACGCCATGCTCCGGCAGACCGGTGTGTTCAGCGAACACGGCGACTTCGCCGAACGCGTCATGGATTCAGGCGACCTCGAACGTGAGAAGGGCATCACCATTCTCGCGAAGAACACCTCCGTCCTCTACAACGGTCCCTCGGCCGGCGAGGACCCCATCGTCATCAACGTCATCGACACCCCCGGGCACGCCGACTTCGGTGGTGAGGTCGAGCGCGGACTGTCCATGGTCGACGGCGTCGTCCTCCTCGTCGACGCATCGGAAGGTCCGCTGCCGCAGACCCGCTTCGTCCTGCGCAAGACGCTGGCCGCGAAGCTGCCCGTCATCCTCGTGATCAACAAGACCGACCGTGCCGATGCCCGCATCGACGGAGTCGTCGAGGAAGCTCAGGACCTGCTCCTGGGTCTGGCCTCCGACCTCGCCGACGAAGTCCCCGACCTCGACGTCGACTCCGTCCTCGATGTGCCCGTCGTCTTCGCCGCCGCGAAGGCAGGTGCCGCCTCCCTCGAACAGCCCGCCGATGGAGCGGTCCCGGACAACCCCGACCTCGAACCGCTGTTCAAGACCATTCTCGAGACGATCCCGGCACCGGAGATCAACTCCGACGGCATCCTCCAGGCACATGTCACGAACCTCGACGCCTCGCCGTTCCTCGGCCGTCTGGCTCTGCTGCGCATCTTCGGCGGCACGTTGAAGAAGGGGCAGCAGGTCGCCTGGGCCCGCGGTGACGAGATCAGCTCGGTGAAGATCACCGAACTGCTCGAGACCCAGGGTCTCGACCGGGTGCCCGCCACGGAGGCCTCGGCCGGTGACATCGTCGCCGTCGCCGGCATTCCCGACATCATGATCGGTGACACGCTCACCGACATCAACAATCCGAAGCCGATGCCGGCGATCGTCATCGACGATCCGGCGATCTCGATGACCGTGGGTATCAACACCTCCCCGTTGGCCGGCCGTGAGAAGAACACGAAGGTCACCGCCCGCATGGTCAAGGACCGCCTCGACCAGGAGCTCGTCGGCAACGTCTCGCTCAAGGTCGTCCCGACCGAACGCCCCGACGCCTGGGAGGTCCAGGGTCGCGGTGAGCTGGCTCTGGCCATCCTCGTCGAGCAGATGCGCCGTGAAGGATTCGAACTCACGGTCGGCAAGCCTCAGGTTGTGACCAAACAGGTCGACGGCAAGGTCCATGAGCCCTTCGAAGAGCTCACGGTCGATGTGCCGGAGGACTACCTCGGCGCCGTGACCCAGCTGCTGGCTGCCCGCAAGGGTGTCATGTCGACCATGACGAACCACGGCACCGGCTGGGTGCGGATGGAGTTCAAGGTCCCCGCTCGCGGCCTCATCGGATTCCGCACTCGGTTCCTCACCGAGACCCGCGGCACCGGTATCGCGAACACGATCTCGGCCGGATACGGACCGTGGGCCGGCAACATCGAGTTCCGCATCAACGGATCTCTCGTGGCCGACCGCGCGGGAACAGTGACCCCGTACGCGATGATCAACCTGCAGGACCGCGGTACCTTCTTCGTCGAACCGACCTCCGAGGTCTACGAAGGCCAGATCGTGGGCGAGAACTCGCGCGCCGACGATATGGACGTCAACATCACGAAGGAGAAGAAGCTGACGAACATGCGTTCGGCTTCTGCCGACAGCTTCGAGAACCTCACTCCGCCGCGCAAGCTGACCCTCGAGGAGAGCCTCGAGTTCGCTCGTGAGGACGAATGCGTCGAGGTCACCCCGGGTGCCATCCGCATCCGCAAGGTCGAACTCGATCAGAAGGAACGCGCAAAGCTCTACGCGAAGATGCGCCGCCAGAACGCCTGAGCCGGATTCCTTGATCCGGCAGCACCGAATGACCTCGAGCACCCAGGAACCAATGACTGTTACGCCACGCGTCCTCTTCGTGCACGCTCATCCCGACGATGAGACGATCACGACGGGCGGCACGATCGCCGAATTGGTCTCCGAGGGTGCCGAGGTCATGGTGCTCACAGCCACCCGCGGTGAGGGCGGCGAGGTCATCCCCGCAGAGCTGAAGCAGCTCGAGGGCGACCGGGCCGGTCTCGCCCGGGTCCGGGAGCAGGAGATCGCCGAGGCGATGCGTGCTCTCGGCGTGCGTATGCACACCTTCCTCGGCGGGACCACGCGCACCTTCGAGGATTCGGGAATGGAATGGGGACCGGACGGTCACGCTCGACCCGCGGCATCGATGACCGACAACGCTCTGTGCGCAGCCGACATCACGACCGTGGCCAGACACATCGCCGCCGTCATCGACGCCTTCGAACCGCATGCGATCATCACCTACGCCGCCAACGGGGGCTATGGTCACCCCGACCACGTGCGGGTGCACGAGGCCACGACCGCGGCAATCGACTTCGCCGAATGGCGGACCGGTCGACTGCTCTACGTCGACACCCCCACCGAGGTGGCCCGCCGTTCGTTCGATCCGCACCAGGCAGGCTTCGCAGACACCGGATTCGCCCCCGCCGACACGATCCCGGCCAAACCGCCGGTCGGTCAGATCGTCATCGACCAGGACGTCAGCGCGGTGCTGCCGGCGAAACGGGCAGCGCTGGAAGCTCACCGCACGCAGGTAAGTGTGTCGGGCGGCTTCTTCGCTCTGTCCAACGGCGTCGGTCAGAAGATCGGCGATCGCGAATACTTCTCGATCGGGGCAGGCACTCCGATCTCATCCGAGATCCTCAACACCGGACCGGCCCCGCACGTGCTCACCGGCCTCGATGTCGCAGCGGTCGAAGCTCAGGAGAACGCGGCGGCTCAGTCCCTGCGACGGCGACGGGAACCGCGGAAGCCCGGAATCTTCGCCTACCTCCACTCCGCTGTGCTCGGACTGCTCATCGCGTTCCTCGGCACCATGCAGCACCTCAACGTCACGGTGGTCAACCTCGGCGAGACCCCGATCATCCTGCCGTGGGGACTCGTGCTGGCCCTGGCTCTGGCCGCTGCGGGGCTGTGGCACCTGAAGACGATGTATCGCAGCAGCGCCCCGATGCTGGTCGCCGCCGTGATCATCGCCGTACTGTCCTTCGTCTTCGGCCAGCCGAAGTGGCTGCCCGGCGCCGATATGATCGTCACCGGACTGCTGCGTTCCGTTGTGTGGCTGCTCGGACCGATGGTCCTGGCTGCCGTCTTCTCCTTCATCAACGTGCGCGGGCACGATCGCACTCGCTAGACTCGTGCGAACCGCACCGAATCAGTCGTTATCGACACCCTCGGGAGAATGATGCCGACCAATACCCTGTCCGATGGAACCTCGAACGCAGGCGGGCCCGACCCGTCCGGCAGCGCTGCCCGGAAGAAGTCGGTCTGGCCCTTCATCCTCGTGGCCGTCGTCGTGCTGGCCGCCATCTATGTGGTGATCGGCTTCTTCAGCGGTCGCATGCTCGCACCGGGGACGACCGTGGCCGGAATCGACATCGGCGGCAAGTCCGCGACAGACGCCGAGAACACCCTGCGCAACGACCTGCGCGATGACGCGGAGAAGGACATCGTCTTGAAGGCCGGAGAACCGACGGCGAAGCTCGACCCGAAGAAGGCCGGAATCACCTTCGACGCGGAAGCGACAGTCGAGCGCATCACCGGCTTCAGCCTCGACCCCACCGTCATCTGGGACCGCCTGTTCGGCGAGGACGAAGTCGATCCCGTCATCGAGGTCGACGAGGAGAAGTTCGACAAGGAGACTGCGAAGGTCACGGAATCCCTGGCCGTGGATCCCAAGGACGCCGAACTCGAGTTCGACAAGACCACACCGAAGGTCAAGGACGGCAAGATCGGCCAGACCGTCGAGACCGCCGCCGTGCGCACCGCCGTCGACGATCATTGGCTGCGCACCGAGGATGCTCTCCCGGTCAGTCCGAAGAGCGTCGATCCCGATATCACCACGTCCGAAGCCGAAGACATGGCCGACGGATTTGCGAAAGACGCCGTGAGCAAGGACCTCACGATCACGGCGAAGCCTGCGAAGGATGCGGACTCGGAGGTCAAGGGCGGTGACCTCACCGTGTCCCCGAAGACCGTCGCGAAGACTCTGACGTTCAAAGCCGAGGACTCGAAGCTCAAGCCTGTCTTCGATCAGGAGGCTTTGCAGAAGGCCGTGCTGGCCGCGAACAAGGACATCGGACGACCGGCCGAAGACGCGAGTTTCGAGATCAAGGACGGCAAGCCCGAGGTCGTGCCATCCCGCGATGGAATCGGAATCAAGGCCAAGGAACTGACCGCCGCGGTCACCGACGCCATCAACGGCAAGGAGGACAAGCCCACGGTCACTCTGGCCTCGGTCAAACCCGAGTTCACGACGAAGGACGCGAAGAAGGCCGATGTCTCCGACACCGTGTCCCACTTCTCCACCGGCTACAGCTCCGAACCCAACCGCGATACGAACCTGCGGGTGGCCGCGAAGAGGGTCTCCGGCACGGTTCTCAAGCCCGGTGAGCAGTTCTCCCTCAATGAAGCTCTGGGCCAGCGCACCGCCGCAAACGGCTACAAACCTGCCGGCGTGATCTCCGAAGGGCAGATGAAGGAAGACTACGGCGGCGGCGTCTCGCAGGTGTCGACGACCCTGTTCAATGCAGCGTTCTTCGCCGGCTTCGAACTCGACGAACACCAGGCGCATTCGCGCTATATCTCCCGCTACCCGGAGGGCCGCGAGTCGACCCTCGACTGGTCGTCGATCGATATGAAGTTCACGAACAACTCGAAGACTCCGGTCGTCCTCGACATGTACCTCAAAGACGGAGAGGTCCACGCGAAGGTCTTCGGCGTCAAGAAGTACGATGTGTCGGCCGACGCCTCGGACCGGTTCAACCACACCTCACCGGGGTCGGTCACCGAAAGCGGGCCTTCTTGCTCCCCTCAGTCGCCGAAGGGCGGCTGGTCGATCCGGATCACCCGGACCATGAAAGACATCGCTTCGGGTAAGACCACGAAGGACGGCTTCACCACGGTCTACCGGCCGGTGAACAAGGTCGAGTGCAAGGGCTGAGCCCTCCCCGCTGGATTCCGGCCGGCTGACCGGTCAGCGTGCTTCGGCGTACCAGGACCGGTGACGCACTGCGGCTCCGAGAGAGGCGAAGAGGCCCAGTGATGCCTCATTGCTCGACTCGACGTCGACGAGGTAGGACCTGACCCCGCGCTGAGCGAGCAGTGCTGCCGCGGCTGCGGCCACCGAACGTCCGGCACCGCGTCTGCGCAGATCGGGACGGGTGATGAGGTTGGTGATGACCCCCCATTTGCTGCGCTCGACCACCCTGCAGGCCGCCACCATAGTCCGGGACCCATCGGGATGCTCGGCGTAGGCGGTGACGAACTCACACGGCTGATCGGCTTCGATGAGCGTCTTGAACGCCTCAGCTGAACCCGGTTCCTCACCGGGGTTGCGCTGCGACGTCCATGCGGCGAAATGCTCGGAGGTCGGGGCATCGGAGACGTCGACGATCAGTCCGGCCGCGGCCGCCTCGGCGGGGGAGGATGCACCGCCGGCTGCCTCTGCCGTGGCGCCTGTGAGCAGAAGTGTGGCCTCGGAAGGGGTGTAGCCGCGAGCCGAGAGCAGGGGAGCGAGCCCCTCACATTCGGGTGCCAGCGTCGAGGAATCGTCAGCGGAATAGATCTGGACGCGGCTCGGCCTGCCTCGGGTCCGATACCATTCCTCGACGGCGTCGAGGCCCTGTTCCCACCCGAGTCCGGTGTCGGTCACGGGCAGGCAGGAATTGGCGCGCCGGGTCGCGGACTCCGAATGGCGTAACAGCCAGCCCTTCTGCAGCAGACTGACCTCGGCAGCCGCCTCGGTGCCTTCGTTGCGCAGATTCTCCACGTGCAGCCAGGACACGTCGTGAGGAAGCCAGGCGGCGGCCGAGATGCGCCGCAGATCCACGGCGGAGACGATCTCATGCGTGCGCCCGGCCTTCGTCGGAGCCGGGGGCACCTCGTGGACGAGGAGGATCTGGGCGCGAGCGATGCGCAGGGGACCGCGCTTCGTATCGATCTCGAGCCCCGCCTCGTCGACGGCTGTGACGACGCCGAGGGCATCCGACGTCGAATGGGTGTCACCGGGTGCGAGCGAATACCGCACGACCACTCGTCTGCCGGGCTGCAGATCGTCCACTTCTGGCCTTCCTCCGCGAAATTGATGCCCTCCCACCCTATGACACGCGCGCCCCGGTCGGGTGCAGGCGTGGTCAGGGATGTCAGATGCAATGCGAATCACTTGAGACCGGTGGTCACGGGAATCGGGCGAAGGCGTATTGTGGGATGTATATGCGCACCATCTGTGAGTCTTTCGAGGAGTCAGCCCAGTGACGTACATCATTGCCCAGCCCTGTGTCGACCTCAAGGACAAGGCTTGCATCGACGAATGCCCCGTCGACTGCATCTACGAGGGCGAACGCAGCCTGTACATCCACCCCGACGAATGCGTCGACTGCGGTGCGTGCGAACCGGTGTGCCCCGTCGAGGCCATCTTCTATGAGGACGATGTGCCCGATGAGTGGGAAGAGTACTACAAGGCCAATGTCGAATTCTTCGACGACCTCGGTTCGCCCGGCGGTGCCGCGAAGCTCGGCAACACCGGCAAGGACCATCCGATCATCTCCGCCCTGCCGCCGCAGAACCACGACGACTGACCGATGACGAACGCCTTCGGACTCAACCTCCCGGACTACCCCTGGGACCGTCTCACGGAATACCGCAACCGGGCCGCCGAGCATCCCGACGGAGTGTGTGACCTCTCCATCGGCACTCCGGTCGACCCCACCCCCGAGGTGATCCGGCGTGCGCTGTCGGACGCAGGGGATGCGCACGGCTACCCGACGACTGCCGGAACCGCACAGCTTCGTGAAGCCATCGCCTGGTGGTACGAGAACTGGCACTCGGTTCAGCTCGATCCCGCCACGGAGATCCTGCCGACTGTGGGCTCGAAGGAGCTCGTAGCCTGGCTGCCGACCCTGTTGGGACTGCGCGAGCGAGGACTGGCCGTCGCCTGTCCCTCCGCTGCCTACCCGACCTACGAGATGGGTGCGACGATCGCTGGTGTCGAATGCCGCCGTCTCGACGCCGCGCAGATCGTCGACGGGGAGTCATTGGACGGTGTCGGTCTGCTGTGGATCAACACGCCGAGCAACCCGACCGGTGAGGTCCTCGACGTCGACACCATCGCCGAGGTGGTTCGCCGTGCTCGTGCCGCCGGAGTCGTCGTCGCATCGGACGAATGCTACGGACTGCTCAATTGGGAATCCGATGAGCCGGCGCCGAGCGTACTTGCAGCCGCGGGGGAGTCGAATGCCGGTGTGCTGAGTGTGTACTCGATGTCGAAGCAGTCGAACCTCGCCGGCTACCGCGCGGCGTTCGTCGCCGGTGATGCCGAGCTCATCTCAGATCTCACCCGCTCACGCAAGCACGCGGGAATGATCGTGCCGTTCCCGATTCAGGAAGCCATGGTCGCCGGACTCCGCGACACCGAACACGTGCTGGCGCAGAAGGAGACCTACCGGTCACGACGCGAGCAGCTGCGAACTGGTCTCGAAGAGTACGGATTCCGCATCGACCATTCGACTGCCGGTCTCTACCTGTGGTCGACCGCGGACAAGAACTGCTGGGAGTCCCTGGCTGACCTTGCCGAACTCGGCATCGTGGCGGGTCCCGGAGAGTTCTACGGAGCGGCGGCTGCCGACCATGTGCGGATTGCGCTGACCGCCACCGACGAACGCATTCGAGCCGCGGCCGAGCGTCTTCGGGCCGCCGCGAGATGATTGCGAGGGCTGGGCACGGTGCGAGGAAGTCGACGGTTTCCGAGCGTCCGCTAAGTTCCTGCTAAGACTTCATGCAGGGCGAAAAACTGTTGTCTGCCCTGGTCAGACGTATTACCAGCCAGTAAATGAAGCGTGCAGTGATTTTCTGATTCCCGCAGTTGTCGGTAGTCTTTGAAAGAACTGTGCAAAACACCTCAGGAAGTTCTTGGGGTCGGTCAACGGTGAGGAGATCGAATGACTTCGGAGGCGAACCTCAGGATCGCTGATACGGAGCTGACACTGCCCGAGGTGTCAGCAACAGCGGGCAACAACGGATACCGTATCGGTTCTCTGCTCAAAGAGACCGGCGCGGTCACATACGATCCAGGGTTTGCCAACACTGCAACCACCTCGTCGTCCATCACCTACATCGATGGTGACAACGGTGAGCTGCAGTACCGCGGTTACCCGATCGAACAGCTCGCGGAACAGTCGAACTTCGTCGAAGTCTGCTACCTCCTCATCTACGGTGAGCTGCCGACTCAGGAACAGTACGATGCCTTCGACGCTCGCCTGCGCGGACACACCATCGTCCACGAGGACCTGCGGCGCTTCTTCCGAGCGTTCCCGTACGACGCTCATCCGATGCCTATGGTTGCAGCTGCCGTCGCGGCTTTGTCGACGTTCTACCAAGATGACCTCGACGTCTTTGACGAAGACCAGATCGACACCTCGTCGTTCCGTCTGCTCGCGAAGATGCCGACCATCGCGGCACTTGCGCATCGGAAGAACATGGGCCTGCCGGTCATCCACCCGGATAACTCGCTGAGCCTCGTGGAGAACTTCCTGCGAGTGAACTTCGGCGTTCCCGCTGAGGAATACGAACCGGATCCGCTGGCGGTCAAGGCCATGGATCAGCTGTTCATCCTCCACGCCGATCACGAGCAGAACTGCTCGACCTCGACGGTTCGCCTCGTCGGCTCGTCGCAGGCCAACGTGTTCCAGTCGATCTCGGCCGGCGTCAACGCCCTGGCCGGACCGTTGCACGGCGGCGCGAACTCCGCAGTGCTCGAGATGCTCGAGCAGATCGCGGCCTCCGATGACGGACCGAAGAAGTTCATGGAACGCGTGAAGAACAAGGAAGACGGCGTCCGTCTCATGGGCTTCGGTCACCGCGTGTACAAGAACTACGATCCGCGCGCGAAGATCATCAAGAAGACGGCTGACGAGGTTCTCGCGCGGTCCGGCGGCGACCCGCTGCTCGAACTGGCTCAGCAGCTCGAAGAGATCGCGCTGGCCGACGACTACTTCGTCGAGCGCAAGCTCTACCCGAACGTCGACTTCTACACGGGCCTCATCTACAAGGCTCTCGGATTCCCGACGAATATGTTCACCGTGCTCTTCTCGGTCGGTCGCCTGCCCGGCTGGATCGCCCAGTGGCGCGAGATGATCAAGGACCCCGAGACGAAGATCGGCCGTCCCCGACAGATCTACACGGGCGAATACAACCGGAACTACAAGGACATCAGCGAACGCTGAGTCCCGGCGGACGCAACGGCGTCGGAGCAGATTCGTCTGCCCGGCGCCGTTGTGCATTCACCTGCCCGGCACAGTCGTAACTGCCCAGGTCCGTCCCGCGCTGCCGCCCTTTCCCCCGCACCGGCTGCGCCGTTCCGCGCTGCCTTTTCCGCAGGTGCATTTCTCCGCCAGCCCTCCCGCCGCCGACTCTTCCTCACCGAGGTCCTTCGTTCGGCCTCCCGCACCGGTAGTGCCACTATGCGCCGCAGGAGGCTTCTCCTACACGTACCTGGGCATCCATCACCCTTCGTTCCACAACCCCCTGCAGGAACGGGGCGTCATGGCACGCGCGAGGTGTTTTGCCGCCAGCAGGGTGACTCGCCGCGAAGCATGTGGGACGCCTGGCGTCGGCGAGGAGGTGAATGCGCTGAGGGCGCGCCCACATGATGTGAACGCGCCCTCGTGTACTCGGCGCAGGCGATTCGGCGTCAGCCTCACCGTCAGCTCAGCGCTAAAACGCCGCAACTCCGCAGCGCCGTAACGCCGCAACTCCGCAGTGCCGCGGCGCGTTGTCGCTGCGAACGGCAGGTCGGTCGATGAGACCCGTTTCGCCGGTCGCCGGAGGCTGACTCAGTGGAGGTCGGGGTTGAGCTCGATGCCCTTGGAGTCGCGAGCGATCGCCTCGACGGTGCCGGTGACCGAATTGCGGCGGAAGAGGATGTTGTTCTTCCCGCTGAGCTCGGCGGCCTTGACCACGGCATCGTCTTCGCCGGGGACCGTCACGCGAGTGCCTGCAGTGATGTAGAGACCGGCTTCGACGATGCAGTCATCGCCGATGGAGATGCCGACACCGGCATTCGCACCCAGCAGGCTGCCCGAGCCGATGGAGATGCGGTGCGTGCCGCCGCCGGAGAGCGTACCCATGATCGAGGCTCCGCCGCCGATGTCGGAACCGTCCCCGACGACGACGCCCTGGGAGATGCGCCCTTCGACCATGGCCGAACCGAGAGTCCCGGCATTGAAGTTCACGAAGCCTTCGTGCATGACGGTGGTGCCGGGAGCCAGGTGAGCGCCGAGGCGGACGCGGTCGGCGTCGGCGATGCGCACACCGGAGGGGATGACGAAGTCCGTCATCCGCGGGAACTTGTCGAGCCCGTACACGGCAACAGGGCCGCGGGCGAGGAGCTTGGCGCGAGTGGCCTCGAAGTCCTCGGGGGAGCAGGCGCCGAAGGAGGTCCACACGACATTGGCGATATGGCCGAAGATTCCGTCGAGGTTGACGTCGTTGGGGGTCACGACGCGGTGGGACAGTGCGTGCAGACGCAGGTAGGCGTCGGCCGCCGAGGCGGGACCGGCGTCGAGATCGATCGTGGTGGTGACGACCTCTGAGCGGGTGCCGCGAGCTTCATCGGTGCCCTCCAGAGCGTCGAGACCGTCGTCGGCGGCGCGAGCGGTGGCGGCCGCCTCGGCGGTGTCGTGGGTATCGCCGGTGCTCAGTACCGGGTACCAGACGGAGAGGACGGTGTCGGAATGGATCGTGGCGAGTCCACGTGCGGAAACGATGCGTTCTGTCATGCCTCAAGCCTAGACGGTGGCGCCGTACTAGGCTAAGAGACATGACTGTCGATCCATCTGCTGAGACTGATGCCATATTCGCGCCCGTCGGCGACCTCGGCGAGTACCTGTTCGCCGCGGTGGGTGACCCGGCCGAACTCACCGGCCGACTGTGCGCCATCGAATCCGTGTCCGGGAACGAAACCGTCCTCGCCGATGCCGTCGTCGCTGTGCTGGAGAGGATCAGCGCGGGTCCGGGACCGGACCTGGAGATCCTCCGCGACGGAGACACCGTCATCGCTCGCACGAACCTGGGGCTGGCCGAGCGCATCGTCGTCGCCGGCCACCTCGACACCGTTCCCGTCGAAGACAACCTTCCGCCCGTACGCACCCACATGTCCGGAGACGACTACCCCGATGATGAGGTCATCTGGGGGCGGGGTGCCTGCGATATGAAGGCCGGAGTGGCGATGCAGCTGTCCACCGCGGCCGCGCTGACCAGTCCGAACCGCGATGTCACTTGGGTCTTCTACGACCATGAGGAGGTCGATGCCTCACTCAACGGACTCGGCCGCGTCTCCCGCAACCATCCCGATTGGCTGGCCGGTGACTTCGCGATCCTCGGCGAACCCTCGAACGCCTCCGTCGAAGGCGGCTGCAACGGAACCATCCGCGTCGACGTCACCACCACCGGAGTCCGGGCCCACTCGGCCCGTGCTTTCATGGGTGTCAACGCCATCCATGCTGCCGCCGAGATCCTCACCCGGCTCGCCGAATTCGAGACGGGCACCGTCACGGTCGATGGGCTCGACTACCGCGAATCCCTGTCCGCCGTGAACATCCGCGGGGGAGTCGCCGGCAACGTCGTGCCCGACGAGTGCGTGGTGTCCGTGAACTACCGCTTCGCTCCGAGCAAGTCGGCCGCCGAGGCGGAATCCTTCCTGCGCGAGCTCTTCACCGGATTCGACGTCGTCGTCACCGATGCCGCCGAGGGGGCCCGCCCCGGACTCGACCGGGCGATCGCCCAGGACTTCATCGACACCCTCGGTCTGTCCCCGGCACCGAAGCTCGGCTGGACGGATGTGTCCAGGTTCAGCGCCCTCGGCGTTCCGGCGGTGAATTTCGGTCCCGGCAACCCTCTGTACGCCCATAAGTCGGACGAGCATGTGAGAGTCACCGAGGTGGAACAGGCCACCGCAACTCTGCGCAGCTACCTTCAGGGCCGGTGAACGAGATGACCAGAGCGACAGACGACGTCGATGGCGAGCTTTCGAGTGCTCCCGGGCGCCTTTCCGCCGACGATCAGACAGGCGACCGGGGAGACGACCCAACAGGTGACCCGGGCTTCTACAGCAAGGGCCCGCTGAGGCTGAGCGGTGACCAGGTGCCGGCGACGACGACGGACCAGCGCCTCCTCGAATCGAAGTCGGGCACCGACTGGGTGCATGAGGACCCGTGGCGTGTCATGCGCATCCAAGCCGAGTTCGTCGAAGGATTCGGCTCGCTGGCCGAGATCGGACCGGCAGTGTCCATCTTCGGCTCAGCCCGTCTGAAAGCCGGCACCCAGGCCTATGCGGACACCCGCGAGATCGCTCGCCGCATCGCCGAGAACGGTAATGCGATCATCACCGGCGGGGGACCCGGAATCATGGAGGCCGGCAACCTCGGTGCCTGCGAGGGCGGGGGAGTGTCCATCGGGCTGGGCATCGAGCTGCCCTTCGAGACCGGACTCAACCAGCATGTCGAACTCGGCGTGAACTTCCGCTACTTCTTCGTCCGCAAGACCATGTTCCTCAAATACTCGCGCGGATTCGTCGTCATGCCCGGAGGCCTGGGCACTCTGGACGAGCTGTTCGAAGCCTTCACCATGGTCCAGACCGGCAAGATCACCTCATTCCCGATCGTGCTTTTCGGGACCGACTACTGGCGCGGGCTCGTCGACTGGATGCAGAACACCCTGCTGGCCGCAGGGACGATCAGCGAAACAGACCTGAACATGTTCACCCTCACCGATGACATCGACGAAGTCGTCGCCGCGATCGGACCGGGACACGGCCAGGACTCGGCCGCGGCGAATCCTGCGAACGGTCGACCATGAGGGGCGACATCTCATCAGTGCCGGAGGGCGAACGGTTCGATCTGGCCCGGGCTCGGCCCGGAACCCCGGCGATCATGGCCGTGATCAACCGCACCACAGATTCGTTCTACGAATCCGCCGCCACCCTCGACGAGGCGATCACGGCGGTGGAGGCGGCCGCCTCGGCGGGTGCTCAGATCGTCGATATCGGGGGAGTGCGCGCCGGCCGCGGACGGGAGATCTCCGTGGCCGAGGAGATCGACCGCGTGTGCCCGACCATCGAAGCAGTCGCAAGGTCCCACCCGCACGTGCTCATCAGCGTCGACACCTGGCGCCATGAAGTGGCCGAGGCTGCCTGCAGGGCCGGTGCGGGACTGCTCAACGACACCTGGGCCGGGATCGACCCGAAGCTCGCCGAGGTGGCCGCCCGACATGATGTCGGCATCGTCTGCTCCCACACAGGGGGGTTGGATCCGCGCACCGACGCCCACCGCAACCGCTATGGCCTAAAGGCCGGTGACGTCGTCGATTCCACCTTGGCAGGCGTCATCGACCTCGCCGAGGCGGCGCGTGCAGCAGGGGTGCGCGAAGACCGGATCATCATCGATCCCACTCCCGACTTCGGGAAGAACACGTACCACTCGCTTCGTCTGCTGCGTGAACTCGACCGATTCGCCGCCACCGGCTATCCGGTGCTGCTGGCGATCTCACGCAAGGATTTCGTCGGTGAGGCCATCGGTGAGGTCGCCCCGTCGGACCGGCTGTACGGAACGATCGCCGCGACCGCGCTGGCCGTCGAGAAGGGAGCGGCGATGATCCGCACCCACGATGTCAGGGCCACTGCCGACGCCATCGACGTGACCGTGGCGATCACCGGCGAAGCGGCGCCGAGACACACCGTGCGCGGACTGCGCTGAGCCTTCCGTGCAGGCGCCTATGCGAAAATGGGGGCATGCCTCTGTGGATTGTCATCGGTGTCGCAGCTGCGGTCTTCGTCCTCGTATTCGTCGTCGCAGCGACCTTCAACGTCTTCTCCTCCGAAACCGTCGACGAGGCCGAAGAGAGCTGGACCGGGCTGCCGGCGGAGTTCACCGTCAAGGACCTGGAATCGGTGCGGTTCCGGCCCGCCCTGCTCGGCTACCGGATGGAAGACGTCGACGCGGCCATGGCGATGCTGCGGGCACGCCTGAGCGAACTCGAAACCGCAGCCGCCCCCGCCGAGGCGGCATCGCCCACCAGACCGACAACCTCACCTGACGGACCGGAAACGGCTGCCGGACCACGATGAGCCGCCCCGCAGACCTCCCCGGAATCACCCTCGCCCCCGAAGTCTTCGACTCCTCCCGTTTCAGCCGCCTCGGCGCACTGTTCATGGCTCTGCCCGTGTGGCTGCAGGCCGTGGCAGTGTACTTCGCCTCCCGCGTCGTGAGCATGTCGATCTTCGCCGCAGTCCTCAAACGGCAGGACCCGGCGAACTGGTCGTCGTCGCCTGTGACGACGACGCTCAATGACTTCCTCAACTTCTGGGACGGCGGCTGGTACGGGCGCGTCGCCGATGAGGGCTATCCCCGCATCCTGCCCGTCGACGAATCCGGAGCGGTCGCGGAGAACCAGTGGGCGTTTTATCCGCTGCACCCCTCGATCGTGTCCACTCTGGCCGACCTCACGGGGCTGAGCTACGAAGTCATCTCGCCGATCGTGTCCACGATCGCGGCCGGTCTGGCCTCGATCGTCATCCTCCACCTCTTCCGGAAGTACGTCGATGCCGGTCAGGCGCTGATGGGCCTGGCGCTCGTGATGTTCTTCCCACCGGCCGCGATCTTCTCCACCGGCTATGCCGAATCACTGACCCTCCTGCTGCAGGCGTCGGCGCTGTTCCTCGTCGTCGAACGCCGCTATCTCACGGCGATCCCGGTCGTCGTCTTCATGGATCTGTCGCGGCCGATCGGCGTGGCGTTCTCGTTCTTCATGCTCTTCCACCTCATCGACCGCTTCCTCCGCCGCCGCAGCGATCCGTATCCGACCGGCGAGGTGATCCGGTCCTGGGCCCTGGGTGTGCTCTCCTGCGCAGCGGCCCTCATCCACCCGGTCCATGCCTGGTGGGCAACCGGATCGCTGACGGCCTATACCGACACCGAGGCGGCCTGGCACACCGGCGAGACCACGTTCGTCGTCCAGTGGGTGGCTCGGTCGATCAGCCTCATCGGTCCGCTCGGTCCGGTGCTTCTCGTCATCGTCGTCGCCGGAATGCTCGCGTTGATCTTCTCCCCGGCGGGAGCGCATATGGGACGGACACTGCAGCTGTTCTGCCTCGGGTACGGCCTGTATCTGCTCATCTTCTTCAATCCGCAGACCTCCACCCTGCGTCTGCTGCTGCCGTTGTTCCCGCTGGCCCTGACGTTGTCGCTGGTGCGCTCACGAGGCTATCGGGCCGCGATGCTGGTGGCCTATATCCTGCTTCAGATCGTATGGGTCGCCTACCTGTGGCACTTCACTCCGCCGGCCGATCTGCCGCCGTGATCGCCTGCTGATCTGCCGCCGTGACCGTCCGTTGGGCGGGAGAGTTACCGGGAACGCGCGGATCATGGAATAATCGTAGGTACATCATTCGGTCCACCTGGTGTGAACCGTCTTTGAATGACAACGGAAGGAAGAGCCCATATGGCAGCCCAGAAACCCCGCACCGGCGACGGACCTCTGGAAGTGACCGAAGAAGGCCGAAGCATGGTGATGCGGCTTCCAGTCGAAGGCGGAGGCCGTCTGGTGATCGAACTCAGCAGAGATGAAGCCACCGGACTCCATGACACTCTCGCCCAGACGCTGGGGCTCTGAGCCGACGGCCGCAGAACACGGCCGGACGGAGACGCACGAACAGCAGAGACTTACCTGTAAGTCTCTGCTGTTGTTGCATTCACCGGGTCTTCTGCAGCAGCAGCAGCCCTTCTCCGATGGGCAGCAGAACCCGTTCGAGGTGCTCCTGTTCGGCGATGCGGTTGAGCATGCTCCGTGCCGCCTGAGTCCGGGGACTGCGATCGACGGGATCGGCGACGGCGCCCTTGAGCAGAGTCTTGTGGATGACCAGCAGGCCCTGGGCATCGAGCAGGCGGAGAGAGGGTTGGATCATCCTCTCAAGGCTGCCCGGCTCCACGTCGATGAAGACCATGTCATAGGCCGAAGGCGCAAGACGTTTGAGCACCTCTTCGGCTCGACCGCTCATCAGCCGCAATCGCCCCGGCCGGATTCCTGCCATGTCGGCGAGGTCACGAGCTGCGCTCTGGGTCGTCGAATTCGTGTCGATCGACGTCAGTATCCCGGCGGTCGGCATCCCGCGCAGAAGTGACAGCGTCGACGTTCCCACACCGGTGCCGACCTCGACGGCCGCGACCGGTGTGAGCAGTCGGGCCAGCAGCGTCAGCGTCCTCGCCGTGGTCTGCGACACCGGTGCGATCCCGAACTCATGAGAGTGGGTGCGAGCGGCGTCGAGCAGCGGATCGGGACCGTTGTACTGTTCCGAGAAGGTGAGATCACCTGCATTTTCGCGTGCCAACCGGCCCCTCCCTTCTGGTGCTGAGTTCTCCCAAGTCTAACCGCAATCGGGGTCGATTCCTTGGCTGCGCCACAGTCGATCGAGTTCATCGACTTCGAGGAATGCCGCGCGTTCGACCCGCTCATGTGAATGCAGTGTGCCCTCCTCTTCCCAGTGGATGCGGGCGCGGGCGAAGATCTCGGGCGGCAGGATCCCGGCCGCGTTGACGACTCGCCACCAAGTGACGTTCGATCCGAATTCCCTCATCACCCGTCCGACATAGCGGGGTGAGCAATCGGCAACGGCGCCGACTGTCCCGTAGGCGACGACGCGTGCGGCGGGTACGAGTTCGATGATGCGCAGCACCCGTTCGACTGCTATCTCGTCCACTGCACCTCCCGGCAGCGGGATGTCGAACCTGAGCTGACCATGAGTCGATGCTACCGCCGTCCACGGTAGACTTGAGACCATGTTCGGTATCAACGGCACCGAAATGGTGATTCTGGTCGTTGTGGCGTTGGTCGTCATCGGACCCAAACGCCTACCCGAATACGCTCAGAAGCTGCGGGACTTCGTGCGGCAGATGCGTCGCATGGCCGAAGGCGCGAAAGACAGCGTCCGACGCGATTTCGGCGACGACTTCAAGGACGTGGACTGGCAGAAGCTCGATCCGCGCCAGTACGATCCCCGCCGCATCGTACGTGAGGCACTCGTCGAAGAGGATGCAGCCATCCGCGAGTCCAAACGTCAGGAACGGGCCTCTGAAGAATTGTCATCCGCTGAGTCCTCCGGTGCTGCCCTGTCCACTGAGACCGACACCGAGGCGACCCCTACCCGGGAGAAGTCACCCATCGAACGGTTCCAAGCTCAGATCGACCAGCGCGACCGTTCCGCTGCGGCACCGTTCGACCCCGAAGCCACCTGAGCCGCCCCCGGAACCCACCTGGGGTTGGGGCCGACGGCGTCTGTTGGGAATGTTTCATTCCCTCTTCCGTTCGGGCGTCAGTGGCTCAGTTCTTCATCACCGCGGGATGTTCGGGATTCGAGCACAGCTCATCGCCGTAGCCGCGGCAGAAGTACGACCCGCCCTTCTTCCACTCGATCCCGGAGAAGAGC
Source organism: Brevibacterium sp. CT2-23B (assembly GCF_013168765.1). Taxonomy (NCBI): domain Bacteria; kingdom Bacillati; phylum Actinomycetota; class Actinomycetes; order Micrococcales; family Brevibacteriaceae; genus Brevibacterium; species Brevibacterium sp. CT2-23B. Next base: position 372,230 of record NZ_JABBYK010000001.1, read on the forward strand.
TCGCTCACGGTCACTGCGTAGAGGCCCTTGTCCGCCACGGCCGAGAACACCTCCGGAGCAGCCTTCGCGGTCGACGGATGGATGGAATGCATGAGCACGATCGATCCGGGGCGAGTCAGTGACTGCACGCGTCGGGCCGTCTTCTTCGCATCTCTGTGCTGCCAGTCTCCGGTATCGACGTCCCAGATGATCGCAGGACCGCCCAGAGCATGTGCTGCGCGTTTGTCGAGGGCACCATAAGGCGGACGGACGAGAGGTTCGTCCTTCACACCGACCGAGCGCAGCGACCTGTCCGTCCGGTCGAGCTCTCTGCGGATCGTCGCCGAGGAGGTCTTGTCCATCTGCACATGCGAGAACGTGTGATCGTCGACTTCATGGCCGGCGGAGATGATGCGCTCGGCCACTTCGGGGAAGGCATCTGTGTTCTTCCCGAGGAAGAAGTATGTCAGACGGATGTTCGCCTCATCGGCTGCGTCGAGGATCGTCTGTTCGGTCTTCGCCTCTCCGGGACCGTCATCATAGGTCAGCGCCACACAGGGCAGCAGCGCGCAGGAGAAGTCGGGAGAGCGCAGATCGAACGGCTGCGGCAGTTTGAGACTGCTGTGCAGCGCCTTCTGGACACGGACGCCGATGGAGGACAGATCGGTGTCGGAGACGGCATCGTCATTGATCGTCAGCGTGCCGGTGTCATCGGCTCCGACGGCTGCGGGGTCGACCGGTGCGGCGAAGAGCCGGCGAGCATCGACTGTGCTGTCGTGGGCGAGATCGGTCAGCAGCAGCCTCGTCTGCGGATGCGGCGACTGAACATCGATTGCGGTCACGACGAATTTCCCGCCGCTTGCCAGCACCCGGGTGCTGATGTCGATGGCACGCGGGTCGACTCGAGACGCGGGAGCGTCATCGATGCTGGTCTGTGCTGGGGTGAAAGCCGTCGTCGGCCACCTGTGGACAGGGGCTGTCTGAACGGGGTCGAAGGCAGCGCGGTCGGCGAAGCCTCCGGAACCGTCGATGAGAGACAGCACATGTTCTTCGATCGCCGCATTCAACGAGGCGGCCGTGGGCAGTCCGAAGGTGTGGACGTCCAGTCGAGGTGTGCGTTCGTCTGAGACGAGCGCGTAGCTGCGCAGCACTGCGGAGAGAGCGTCCCGGTTCTCGGCGGCGATCGTTCGCTGCGCGGGTTCCACCGACCGTCCGGGGGCGGGGTCTGCTCGAAGAGCAGTGACGACAGCTCCGGCCAAGAGGACGAGAGCGGTCAGAGCGCTGAGGCCGGCGAAGACAGAGTAGACGAGGGTATCGCGAGGGGAGAGAGGAGACACCGAGTCAGACCGGGCTCAGTCCCAAGGACCTGCCGGACAGGCCGCGACTGCGTCGCCGCAGCGACTCCGCAAGGGTGTCGAAAGCCCTCGCCGCAGGCGAATCTGGACCGCCGAGCACGACCGGGGTACCCGCGTCCGAACCTTCCCGCAGACGAGTGTCCAAGGGGATCTGGGCGAGCAGCGGAACCTCCTGGTCGAGGGTGGCGGCGAGGTTCTCGGCCACGCTGGCACCTCCGCCGGAGCCGAACACCTCCATCCGAGTGCCGTCGGGCATCTCCATCCATGACATGTTCTCGATGACTCCCGCCAACGTCTGCTTCGTCTGTGTGGCGATGGATCCCGCACGTTCGGCGACTTGGGCGGCGGCCGACTGCGGTGTGGTGACGACGAGGAGCTCGGATCCGGGCAGCAGCTGAGCCACGGAGATCGCAATATCACCTGTGCCGGGAGGCAGATCGAGCAGCAGCACGTCGAGGTCGCCCCAGAACACATCGGTGAGAAACTGCTGCAGAGCGCGATGGAGCATGGGACCGCGCCAGACGACGGCCTGGCTCGGCGGGACGAACATGCCGATGCTCATCACCTTCACGTCGTGGGCGACCTGGGGCAGGATCATCTCATCGACTCGGGTCGGCTTGCCGGAGAGACCGAGCATACCGGGGATGGAGAAGCCGTAGATATCGGCATCGACGATGCCGACACGCAGGCCCTTGTCCGCCAGGGACACGGCGAGGTTCGCGGTCACCGACGACTTTCCGACTCCGCCTTTTCCGGACGCGATGGCATAGACCTTCGTCAGCGATTCCGGGCGATTGAAGGGGATATCGCGGGTGCCGGAGCCCTGCAGCTTCTCCTTCATCTCCTTGCGCTGTTCGGGGGTCATCGTGCCCAGAACGACAGCCACCTCGGCGACCCCGTCGACACCGGCCACCGCAGCCTTGGTGTCTTTGGTGATCGTGTCCTTCAGCGGGCACCCGGCGATCGTGAGGAGAACTGTGACGGTGACCTTGCCGCCTTCGATCACGATCGACTCGACCATATCGAGTTCGACGATGCTGCGGCGGATCTCAGGGTCGATGACCCCGGTCAGCGCCTCTCTCACGGCGTCCTCAGAGGGACCAGTCATGCCCACGTCCTTTCCTTCCCGGAACAGTGCTCCCGGGCCCTCAACACTACCGCTTCGGCGGTCGTCTCGTCATCCGCCTCGAGGGCCGCCTCGGCGCTTTTCGGAGGCCCGGGGATCGACCTTGTCGGTCCCGTTTTCGTCCTGTCTCTCCTCCTCGAGCTCCTTGAGCAGATCCTTGAGCTCGGAGCGGATGAAGTCACGAGTGGCGACCTCGCGCATGGCGATGCGCAGCGCCGCCACCTCTCGTGCGAGGTACTCGGTGTCGGCCAGGTTGCGTTCGGCGCGCTGCCGATCGTGTTCGAACTCGACGCGGTCCCGGTCGGTGCTGCGGTTCTCCGCGAGCAGGATCAACGGCGCGGCATAGGAGGCCTGAAGGGACAGGATGAGGGTCAACAGGGTGAAATTGAGCGATCGCGGGTCGAACTGCCACGATTCCGGCAGCAGGGTATTCCACAGCAGCCACACCGCACAGAACACCGTCATCCCGACGAGGAACGCGGGAGTGCCCATGAACCGAGCGAAGGCCTCGGCTCCGCGTCCGAAGGTCTCGGGGGAGACGGTGAAGCTCGGCAGTCGGCGCTTGCTCGACCGCGGGATCTCGAAATCATCGACGGCCATATCTACCCCCTGCTGCGATCGTCTCGACCGGTGGTTCGCCAGTCCTCGGGCAACAGCTCGTCGAGGACGTCATCGACGGTGACCACACCGACGAGGCGATCGTTGTCGTCGGTGATCGGCACCGACACCAGATTGTACGCGGCCAGCAGCTTCGCCACCTCGCCGAGCGGAGTCTCCGGCGACAGCGGTTCGACCTCGGTGTCGAGCATGATGCCCACGGCCTCGTGCGGCGGATGGCGCAGCATCTCCTGGATGTGGACGAGACCCAGATACTTGCCAGTCGGGGTCTCTACCGGCTGCCTGCAGACGAAGACCGCGGCAGCCAGCGCCGCAGGCAGGTCTTCCCGCCGGACATGGGCCAGCGCCTCGGCGACAGTGGCTTCCGGGGTGAGGATGACCGGTTCGGTCGTCATCAGACCGCCGGCTGTGTCATCGTCGTACGCCAGAAGCGTACGCACATCTTCGGCCTCATCCGGTTCCATCAGAGTCAGGAATCGTTCGGCCTGTTCATCGCTGAGCTCGCCGAGGAGGTCTGCCGCATCGTCTGGAGCCATCTCTTCGAGCACGGTCACGGCTCGTTCGGTTTCGAGTCCGGTGAGGATCTCGATCTGGGTCTCGGCCGGCAGCTCCTCGACGACATCGGCAAGGCGTTCGTCATCGAGGGCTCGGGCCACCTGGAGGCGGCGAGCGGCGTTCATCTCGAAGAGCACATCGGCGAGGTCGGCAGGCTTCGTGTCCTGATAGGCGGCGATGAGCTGAGTGGCTTCCTGATCGACCTCGGAATCCACAGGATGGTCGGCATCCGTCCAGTCGATCTGCTTGGTCTCGCCGCGGCGGCGGAACGCGGCGAAGGCGCTGCGTTCGGGCACACGACGCACGAACAGCCTGGTGACCTCCCAGTCCTTGTTCACCTGCTGTTCGATGCCGACGTCCTCGACGAGCACCGGTGAGTTGTCTTCGCGCAGACGCAACCGTCGGTCGAGCAGGTCATTCATCACCAGGGTCTCGGATTCGCGCTGTTCGAAGCGGCGCATATTCACCAGGCCGGTCGTGATGACCTGGCCGGAGTCGATCGCGGTGACCCGGCCCATCGGCACGAATACTCGGCGACGGCCCGGCACTTCGACGACGAGGCCGATGACTCGCGGGAACTGCCGCATCGTCGCACGATAGACGACGACGGCGTCACGGACACGGCCGACCTGATCGCCGAGAGGGTCGAACACGGGGGCGGAGACGAGTCGGGCGACGAAGACTCTTTTCGGTGGACCACTCATGTTCTCAGACTACGTGGTGCATGGAGTTTTCAGTGATCGCCTCCACGAATTGAATCGAGATCACATTCGCGGGCGGTGAACGCAGTGGGCGTCGGGTTCCACTCGCCCACTTTTCCTATTCATCAAGCCGTCCTGTCTGCTTCATCTCGATGTCGCCCCGTCTCCCTAGGGTCATTTCTCGGCAGAACCCGCCATAGTCGAATACAGGAGAAATCCATGCAGACACGACGAATCCGCCCGCGCACCGCTGCCGCAGGCCTGGGAGCCTGTGCCGCGCTCTCGCTCTTCGCTCCGCTTCTCTCGCCGACCTCGGCGACGGCCGCGGACGCACCGGCTGAACTCTACGAGGGCCACGTCCAGGTCGACCGCGGCAAGGCCGCCGACCCGAAGAAGTTCACCGGTCAGGTCTTCGATGACGTGAACGAGAACTCGAAGCTCGACGGCGACGAGAAGGGAGTGGCCGGAGTCGCGGTGTCCAACGGCGTCGACGTCGTCCAGACCGACGGCGAGGGCCGCTACGAGCTGCCCGTGCGGGACAACATGACCGTTTCCATCACTCAGCCGTCCGGCTGGCAGGTTCCCGTCGATGAGGACAAGGTCGCACAGTTCAGCTACAACCACCTGCCCGAAGGGTCCGGTGATCTCGAATACGGCGGCATCGAACCGACAGGGGACACGCCGAAGGCCGTGAACTTCCCGATGGTCGAGTCGAAGGCCTCGGCAAAGGGCGAGCAGAACTGCCCGATCGCCTCCGACACCCAGGCCTATGACAAGACAGAGATGGGCTACGCCCGCGACGGAGCCGTCGGTGACCTTGCTGATCGCAGTGATTATGGGGCCTGCGGAGTGCTGCTGCTCGGGGACAACGTCGGTGACGACCTCAGTCTCAACGATGAACTGCGCGATATCTACTCCCAGATGAACGGACCCGTGCGCGTGGCCCCGGGCAACCATGACCAGGACTACGACGCGGTCGACGACGCTCACGCCCTCGACACCTTCCGTGACCAGTTCGGACCCTCTTACTTCTCCTACGACGTCGGCAAAACCCACTTCGTCGTCCTCGACAGCATCGAATACGAGGGCAAGGCGAACAAGAAGAAGTACAAGGAGAAGATCAGTCAGGATCAACTGACTTGGCTGGAGAACGATCTGAAGAACGTGCCGAAGAACGCACAGGTCGTCGTCGCCACCCACGCGCCCATTCTCACGCACAAAGAGGTCGTCGTCGACAACGCGAAGGACTTCTACGACGTCATCTCCGACTACCCGAACGCCGTGACCGTCGGCGGACACACTCACACTCAGGAGAACCTCGTCGCAGGCGAGACGAGGAAGGAATGGGCTGCAGCCGGGATCGAGAAGCTGCCGAACACGCAGATCGTCGCCGGTGCCGTCTCCGGCGACTGGTACTCCGGCGGCCTCAACGCCGACGGGCTGCCGTACTCATTCACTCAGGACGCTTCGGAACCGGGCGTGCTCACCCTCGAATACGACGGTGCTTCGCGCAGCGAACGCTACACCGTGCGCAACGAATCCGACGACCACCAGCTGCTGCTCGGCGTGAACTCGCCCGAGTGGCGCGACTGGGCGCAGAAAGCCCAGGAATGGCAAGACGCGGACAAGAAGGGCACCGCTCCGAAGGAGATCTCCGAACGCGTCGTCACCCGCGAGGACCTCAAGCAGGGCGAGACCTGGCTGACCTCGAGCTTCCTCGCCGGCACCTCGGACGCACGAGTGGAGGTCAGCTTCGACGGCAAAGCACCGAAGCAGTCCGAGCACACTCAGCCGGGCAAGGGCGAAGCTCTGGCCAAGGGCTGGGAGTACACCGATCCGTACACGGCATCTCAGAATCTGCGCACCTCCGGCAATGTGGGCCAGTCGAGCTCGCACCTGTGGCGGACCGAGATCCCCTCGAACCTCGACCTGGGCACCCACACCGCCGAGGTGACCGGAACCGACCGCTACGGTCGTGACTTCACCGAGTCGGTCCGGTTCACCGTGGTCGAGGATGAGGCCGCGGCGAAGACCGAATCGCAGAAGCTGCTGCGTCAGGATGGCTTCGATACTCAGCAGAAGAAGGAAGTCCGAGACCCGAAGGGTCTCGACTCCGAAGAGGCTCAGTCGGCTCGCAACGACTGACAGCTGAAGAAGGAGCTGCAGCTTCGTGCGGCTGTCGGATGATGGCGCTTGGAAGCTGCGGAGAACTGAGAGGAGCGGGGCCCGCCGAACGGCGGGCCCCGTCTCCGTGATCAGAGAGCGTTGAACTCCGAGGCGAAATCCGGTGCGATCTCGCTCAGCGTCGGCGGCTGCCCCCACGAGCTGTCGACGGGTGTCGCCGAAGCGTGGGCGTCGAGGATCGCCAAGCTCAGCGCATCGGCTGCCGCCGCGGAGATCATCACGAGCTCTCGGGTGGCGGCGTCACGATCGGAGGGCAGATCCTGCGCTCCGGTGGCGATGCCGAAGACCGTGTCGCCGTCGAAGAGGGTGTGCGAGGGCCGCACAGCTCGGGAGATGCCCGCGTGCGCACCCGATGCCATCCGCGTGGTCTGCGCCGAGTCGAGGCGTGCATCGGTTGCGACGATCGCAATCGTCGTGTTCTTCGCAGCAGTCCCCGGGACCGGCGCTGCCGAGTCGGGGAGACTCAGCACCTTCGGCAGATCGAGGCCGATCGAGCGCAGCAGCGGGTCCAACCACAGACCGCCCGACGGCGTGCCGATCGTTCCCAGCGAATTCGCCACGACGAGCGCCGCGACCATGGTTCCGCTGGGCAGCCGGACGGCATAGGATCCGAGCCCTCCGCGCACACTCTGGAATCCGGACCGGGCTCCGATGCCTGCCCCGATGCTGCCTCGGACGTCGTCCGTCCGTCCGGACAGCGCCGCTCGTGTCGCCTCGGCGCCTTCGTCCGGTCTCGGCGGTGCCACGGAACCGTTTCCGCGGCCGAGGTCGAAGATCGCGGCGGCAGGAACGAGCGGAATGACCGCATCGGCAAGTCCGGGAGCAGGGAATCCGAGTCCCGCCTCGGCGAGGGTATCGACGACTCCGGAGACGGCACCCAGCCCGAATGCGGATCCGCCGGTGAGGACGATGGCATCGGCACCATAGGAATGTGTTCCCGTTGCGATGACATCGGTCTCACGGGTGGCGGGACCGCCCCCGCGGACATCGACGCCGATGGTCGAACCGATCGGTGGCAGCACGGTGGTGATCCCGGTCAGCCGGCTGTCGGTGAACTCACCGGCATGGCCGAGGCGGATACCGGGGATCTCGAGGACTCCGCGCCCGCGGAACGGGCCGGGTCGTGCCTCGGAGCCCGAACCGCGTGCGGTATCCGAGGTCATCAGCGGTCCTGGGCTCGGCTCTGCACCCAGGCCTCGATCTCGGCGCGGGTGCGGGGGAAGTCGGCCGAGAGATTCTCCACTCCGTCGGCGGTGACGAGGACGTCGTCCTCGATGCGGACACCGTTACCGCGGAACTCCTCGGGCAGGAGCAGGTCGTCTGACTTGAAGTACAGTCCGGGTTCGATGGTGAAGACCATTCCCGGTTCGATGGTCGCGTCCAAGTACATCTCCGCTCTCGCCTGCGCACAATCATGGACGTCGAGGCCGAGGTGATGACTGGTGCCGTGGACCATCCATCGACGGTGCTGCTGTCCTTCCGGTGACAGCGAAACGGCAGCGGAGACCGGCAGCACACCGAACTCTTCGAGACGCTTCGCGATGACCTCCATGGCCGCCTCGTGGACCTCACGGAACTTCACAGGACGGTTGGGGTGATCTGCGGCCACAGCGAACGCGGCATCGGAGGCTTCGAGCACGGCATCGTAGATCTTCGCCTGCACCGGAGTGAAGGTGCCCGAAACGGGCAGGGTGCGGGTGATGTCCGCGGTGTAGAGCGAATCGGCTTCGGCTCCGGCATCGACGAGGATGAGGTCACCGTCCCGGACCTGACCGTCATTGCGGATCCAGTGCAGGGTGCAGGCATTGTTGCCCGAGGCGGCGATCGTGTCGTAGCCGACCCCGTTGCCGTCGGAGCGAGCGGCGGTCTCGAACGCGGTCTCGACGACACGCTCACCACGACGGTGTCCGAGTGCCTTCGGCAGCGCTGCCACCACGTTGTCGAAACCGGCGCGGGTGATGGCGACGGCTTCGCGCAGCTGCGCGATCTCGTGGTCGTCCTTGATCAGGCGCAGCTCGGAGAGCAGCTGGGCCAGTTCGGCGTCGCCTGCCTCGGATGTCTCGAGATCGGCCTGGACCTGGCTGCGAGCCAGGTCGATGACTCCGTCGATGCGGGCGTCGGCCTGTCGGACGAGGCGCACGGAGATGGCCCCGAGATCCTTCGTGATGGCGTCATCGACAGTGGCGGAGCTCTCAGTTGCGATGCCGGTCATGGTGGACATCGCTTCGAGATCGGCACGCGGTCCGACCCAGTACTCTCCGTAGCGGGAATCGGAGAAGAACTCCTCCGTCTCGGCACCGGCGCGGGGACGGAAGTACAGCGTCACATCGTGGCCGTCGCCCTCGGGTTCGAAGACGAGCACGGCGTCGGGTTCGGAGTCGGTTTCCAGACCCGTGAGGTGGATGAACGCGGAATGAGCGCGGAAGCGATAATCGGTGTCGTTCGAGCGGACCTTGAGTCCGCCGGCGGGAACGACCAGCCGTTCGCCGGGAAATGCCGCCGAGACCGCGTCCCGACGGGCAGGGGTGAAACCGGCGGCGGCGAGAGCCTCGGCGTTGAGGGGAGTGCGATCCCAACCGGAGGCGACGAAGTCGCGGAAGGCGGCGGAATTCGGGCGATGCGAGCGGTTGTTGACGCGGTCTGCGAGGTCCTGAGTCGAGTCTGGGGTATCTGAGTTGTGCTCTGTCATGCCGCCAGTCTAGACGGGCGGAGTGACATGGTGTGTACACGTGGAAGTCGGAACGACAGATGCAGATAGACTGTGACCATGGTCATCGATCTCCACGTGCACACCGCATTTTCGGACGGGACCCAGACCCCGTCCGAACTCATCTCAGAAGCCTCGATGGAGGGCATCGACGTCGTCGGACTCACCGATCACGACACCACTGCAGGTTGGACCCTTGCCGAAGATGCCGCCCGCGTCTACGGGCTCGGCCTGGTGAGGGGAATGGAGATCTCCTGCCGCTACGAGGGGATCAGCGTGCACCTGCTCTCCTACCTCCACGACCCGTACGATACGGGGCTGGCCGAGGTCGTGCAGGAGACCAGGCGGGCGAGACTCGATCGCACCCACCTCATCATCGAACGATTGGCCGAAGACTATCCGATCGACATGGATGCGGTGCTCTCCGTCTCGGGAGAGGACGCCACGATCGGACGTCCGCATATCGCCGATGCGCTGGTCGCGGCCGGCGTCGTCGAGTCCCGCACCGAAGCGTTCTCGTCGATTCTGTCCAGCCAGGGAAAATATCATGTGTCCCTGCCGACGATCGATCCGATCACCGCGATCGGGCTGATTCGGGAGGCCGGGGGAGTCTCGGTCTTCGCCCATCCGCGCGCAGCCATGCGCGGTCGGGTCGTGCCCGATTCGGCGATGACCGAATTCATCGCCGCCGGTCTCGACGGACTCGAGGTCGACCATAGGGACAACCCTCCGCAGGAACGAGAGGCGATGCGACGTCTGGCGCATGAGCACGACCTCATCGTCACCGGCTCCAGCGACTATCACGGCACGGGCAAACCCAACCGCCTCGGCGAGCACGTCACCTCCGACCATATGCTCGCGAAGCTGCTCGAGCGTGCGGCATCACGGCCGGGGGGCGTCGACTACATCCAGGGCTGAGCCCGGCTCCGATCTGCGCCAGCCTTCATCCGGCGGTTGAGATCGGCCGAGGATTCGGCGGACGCAGCGCATGCGCGTGATGGATGATGAAGCGTGCGAACATCATCGGTCACAGAATCGAACGGGATCAGGGCTCGAGTCGAATACAGGATGCACGAAGGGCCCCGACCGAGTGGTCGGGGCCCTTCGTGCAGACGGTACGGAGAATAGGTCTCGCCAGCGGAGAGGTCAGTCCTCGCTGGAGTCGGTGGCCGGGTGACCGCCCTGACCCGCCTGGCCGCCCTGCGCGCGGTTGACCGGCTTGCCGCCGCGGGTGCGGCGACGGCTGCGCTGGCGGCGCGGTTTGCGGCTCTCCTCGCCGGATGCGGACGAGGCGTCACGACGGTCGGATGAGCCGCCTCGGCGAGAATCCGAACGGCCACGGCCGGAACCGCGACGATCAGACTCACGGGCCTGGCGCTCACCGGAGGACTTCTCGTCCTCGCCTTCGGGGTGCTGGCGCGGCAGTCGGCCCTTGGTGCCCTTCGGGATGCCGAGCTCGGAGAAGAAGTGGGGCGAGGTCGAATAGGTTTCGGCGGGTTCATCGAAGTCGAGGCCGAGGGCCTTGTTGATGAGACGCCAGCGGGGCATGTCGTCCCAGTCGACCAGGGTCATGGCGACACCGGAGTTGCCGGCTCGACCGGTGCGTCCGATGCGATGGACGTAGGTCTTCTCGTCCTCGGGGCACTGGTAGTTCACGACGTGGGTGACATCGTCGATGTCGATTCCGCGGGCCGCGACATCCGTGGCCACGAGCACGTCGACCTTTCCGTCGCGGAAGGACTTCAGAGCCTTCTCACGCTGTGACTGACCGAGATCGCCGTGGAGCGCCTTGACTGCGAAACCGCGATCCTCGAGTTCGGCTGCGAGCTTGTCGGCGGTGCGCTTGGTGCGGGTGAAGATGATCGTGCGACCACGGCCCTCGGCCTGGAGCATGCGGGCGACGAGCTCGGATTTGTCCATCGAATGGGCGCGGTAGACGAACTGCGTGGTGTTCTTGCCCGTCAGCGACAGATCCTCATGGTCCTGGGCGCGGATGTGGGTGGGCTGGTTCATGTAGCGGCGGGCGAGGGTGATGACCGCCCCCGGCATCGTCGCGGAGAACAGCATCGTCTGCCGGTGGGCGGGCACCGCGTTGATGATCTTCTCGACGTCGGGCAGGAAGCCGAGGTCGAGCATCTCATCGGCTTCGTCGAGGACGACGGTGCGGACGCGGTGGAGCTTGAGGATCTTGCGACCGTAGAGATCGAGGAGGCGGCCGGGGGTGCCGACGACGACGTCGACGCCGGATTTGAGCCGGTTGATCTGCGGATCGAAGTCCATGCCGCCGTAGATGGTCATGATGTCGATGTCACGCTGCACCGAGGCGGTGACGAGATCGGCCGCGACCTGCTTGGCCAGCTCACGGGTGGGAACGACCACGAGGGCCTGCGGCAGCCGCGGCTCCTTGGCATCGCCCACGCTGTCGGGAGTCGAATCGGGGTCGGAGGTGACCGACGAGTCCTCGGTTTTGCCGACGACACGCTGGAGCAGGGGGATTCCGAATCCCAGGGTCTTTCCGGTGCCCGTCTTCGCCTGCCCGATGATGTCGGCTCCCGACAGTGCCACGGGCAGTGTCAGCGCCTGAATGGGGAAGGGGTGGGTGATTCCTGCCGAGGCCAGTGAGGCCACGATCGGTCCGGCGACTCCCAGCTCCGCGAAATCCGCTTCTGTCTCCGCCATATTCCAAACTCCTTTTAGCGCGTACGCGCTTGTCATGGTGCGAACCGGTAGTCTTGAACTATGCCCGATTCTGTCCCATTGGCCGGTAATGATGCTGCAACGCTCGCACTTCTGGCGTTCGGCGAGCTGACCGGTTTCGAACGTATGGCCACAAACGCGACGACCGCAGCGGATCTGGATGACAAGGTCATCCTGGCGCGGCTGGCCTCTCAGTCATTCGCGAACTTCGAACAGCTCTCACAGCACATCGATCAGATGGGCCAGGATGTGATCGAGCTCTGTCAGCATTTCGAACCGACCTTCAGCACTCTGGCTGAAAGAACTCGTCCTCGCGACTGGTACGAAAGCCTCATGAAGGGATTCGTCTTCGACGGAATCATGAATGATTTCTACCGCACGGCGGTGGACGAACTCGCGGAGCCCGGATACAGCCTGGCTATTGCAATTCTCGATGATACACGTGCCAGCGAATATGCGCGCAATCGTCTGACCTCCGAAGTGGCTGTCGATACACAGCTGGCCTCGCGGCTGGCCCTGTGGGGCCGCAAGCTCGTCGCCGAGACCCTGGGACGGGCACGCAGTCTGCTCACCGATCCGTTCCTCGGCCTCGACGAAGATCTCGTCGTCGAGCTGATCCCGGCGGTGACGTCGAATCACTCGAAGCGGATGTCGGCGCTCGGTCTCGTCGCCTGATCACACAATAGGCGCCTGCACCGGCAGCGGAGCACGATTCCGCGTCTGCAGCACGAACCTGCGGATCCTGCGAGGGACGCATGGTTCCGCCGCGAACGCGAAAAGGGCCCCAGTCGTTGCGACCGGGGCCCTTCCGCTCAGGCGCAGCTCAGGCGCTGAAGCCTACGCGACGTGAAGTCTCGGCACCGATTTCGAGGTAGCCGAGCGAAGCGGAGGGGACGTAGACCTGACGGCCCTTCGTATCGGTGAAGGTCAGCAGTCCATCGGACTGGATCTTCTCTTCGACGCGGGCGGCGAGAGCCTTCGCATCCTCGTCCGTTTCGAGGGTGATCTCGCGCTGAGTCTGCTTGACGCCGATCTTGATTTCCATGGTGCTCCTTGTGCCGATGCTCGGTGATCGATGACGGATTGGACTGTGTTCAGCTTAACGTCCGCAGACTTGGGTTTCTTCCCCATGGATTCTGCTGAAGGCTGAGCGGCCGGTGGAACGTCAGCGATCTGCGAACGACCGCAGTCCGCCCCAGCTCATCTGGGTGAGCAGTTCGACGGCGGTGTCGACGTCGACACCGCGCTGAGAGTCGATCTGCTTGACGACGACCTCGGCGGTGCCGATGAGAGCCCGGCACAGCAGCTGTGCCTCATCGTCGCTGAGGCGGGCGAAGTTCTTCAGCGCCGACACGACCCGTGTAGCCGAACTCTCCCGCAGCGCGCGCAGCTTCTGTTCGGCTTTCGGCTCGTAGACGTCCGAATTGAAGATGATGACGAACTCTTCGCGGTGTGAGACCACGAAGTCGAAATACGCGCGATAGGTCGCGTGGACCTGCTCATGCGGATCTGTCGTCGATCCCAGAGCTTCGGCGAGCCGAGAGTCGAGCAGCGCCGCCGAGGAATCGATGAGCGCCAGATAGAGGTCCTGCTTCGAATCGAAGTGCTGATAGAGCACAGGCTTGGACACACCGGCTGCCTCGGCGATCATGTCCATTGAGGTCGTCCGATATCCACGGGTGGCGAAAACGGAGCGTGCGACTCCCACTAATTGGTCGCGGCGCTGGTCACGGGGCAATCTCTGTTGTGGACTCGACATTCTTCAATGCTACGCGAAGACAGGCTGTGCACCGGGCATCCGCGCTGTCACTTTGACGACGCGCCGGTCAGGGGCTCGGAAGTCTCATGTCAGCGGGCCGTGATGGAATACGAGTATGGATGAGATGACGCAGCGGATGGGCAGCACCCTGCTCTCGGGCGGCTGCCTGAATATCATCGGGCGGCCGGGAACCGGGAAGACGACTCTGCTCGAGTCGCTCTATGCACAGCTGGTGTCGACGATCGACCCCGCCTCGGTCCTCGTTCTCACACCCGACCGTGATCACGCCGATGTGCTGCGCAATCGTCTCGAGCTGCCCGCTGACGCGGTTCTCTCCTCCGCCCCGGCCCGCAGTCTGGCGTCGTTCGCGTACGGGATCGCCCGTGCCGCACATACGACGCGGACCGGGGAGGATCTCGAATTCATCTCCGGTGCCGATCAGGATGTGTTCCTCGCCGATCTCCTCGCCGGACATGAACTCGGTCGTTCCCGCGGCCCGGCGTGGCCGTCGGAGATCACCGCCGAGGTGCGCTCGACCTCGGCCTTCCGAACCGAGGTCCGCGACGCGCTCAACCGAGTGATGGAGTTCGATTTCGGAATGCGCACGCCCGACACGTCGCAGGAGATCGCAGAACACGTGTTCGACTTCGGTCGCAGCGCCCTGGATCGTGCCCTTGCCGACAACCCCGACCCTCGGTGGCAGGCCGTGGCTGAGATCCTCGACGAATATCTGGGCATCATGTCCATGCCCGGCTACGGGGGCGTCGACTCCGCGACCGTTCTCGCCCTTGCCGCTTTCGAGATCCTCCGCGAACCTGCCGAGGTGACGGCCGGACGTTCGTGGACGTTCGCCCCTGACCGATTGCCCACAGTGGTTCTGGCCGACGGGGTCCAGGACTTCCCTGCCGCCAGTTGGGGAATCCTCGAACAGCTGCGGGCCAGGGGGAGTGCCATCGCTCTGTTCGGCTCGCCCGAGACGGTGACCGGACGTTTCCACGGAGCCGACGCGTCGATCATCGATCGGGCGACGGCCGAGGCCGGCTTCGAAACGGTCGTGCTCGATCGTCAGTGGGATGTCGACCCTGCATTGGCGACGACCATCGACGGCTTCGGAGCCAGGATCACCACGCGCTGGTCGACCGGTCATATGCCGCGCCCACGTCCCCTCGAGGATGCTGTTGATTCTGCGGCTTCCGCTGAGGCGTCGGCGACCGTGCCGCAATCAGCTCCGACAGCGGCACCGGTTGAAGAGCTGTCTCCCGTGTCGTCCGAGCCTGCCGTGGAGACGCACGTATTCGAGGGCAGTGCGTCCGGACACCGATATCTGGCCCGTCGGATCACGAACTTCGTCGAACAGGGGCACAGCTGGTCCGATGTCGCACTCATCTGCCGCAATTCGTCGAGTGCTCGCGCGATCGCCAATGAGCTGAGAGCGTCAGGGGTCTCGATCGCCACTCTCATGCAGCCGCTCAATGTCGACCCCGCGACCGCACCGTTGTTGGACCTGCTTTCGGCCGCTCCTGATTTCGACGATGACGAGTCGATCGCCGACCTCGCTCTGTCCCTGGCCGGCAGCATCTACGTCCGCCTCGACCCCGTGCAGATCCGCCGTTTCCGACGAGCAGTGCGCAGACAGTTCCCGGCGTCCAGCAGCACGGCGTCGCTGGCTCAGGCACTGCGCAGCCCGATCGACGATTCGTCCCCACAGGGACTGGCCACGATCTCACGGATGCTCCACGCCGCTGCTGAGGTCGGCACCACCGACCCCCACCAAGCGCTCTGGAGCATCTGGGACGCGGCCGGAGTCGCTGAGAAATGGCAGATCGAAGCCCTGCGCGACCCGGAATCGGTGACCAACGGCTATCTCGATTCGGTGCTCCGGCTGTTCGCGCTGGCCGAGAAGATCGCCGACCGCGGCGGTTTCACCGCTCGCTCGTTCGCCGGCATCGTCGCCGAACAGGACATCGCCCAGGATTCCCTGGCCGATACCGCAGGATTCGCCGACCACGTGCTGGTGGGCACCCCGTCCTCACTGGCCCATGTGCGTGTGCCTCTGGTGATCATCGCCGAAGTCAACGAAGGCGTCTGGCCGAACCCGAAGCTGCGCGGCGGAATCCTCGGCCTCACCGATCTCACGGCGGTGCTCGCCACGGGTGAGACGGTCACCGGTGACCCCGGCTACCACGCGCATGCGAAACGGACGAATCTGCGTGAAGAGGGCGAGCTGTTCTTCACCGCGCTCAGCCGTGCGCAGGAACGCGTGATCGTCACCGCCGTCACCGATGCGGAGACCGAGCCGTCCCCGTTCTTCGATGTGCTCGCCGCTGGCTCCGCCAAGGGCACCGAGGCGGCCGACGGCTATGCGATCACCCACGAGGATGAGCTGCCTCCGCTGACGGTGCCGGAGATGGCGGCACATGCCCGCGCTCATCTGCTGCAAACGGCTGCCGCGGCCGATGTCGAAGCTGCGGGGCCATCGTCGACGCTTGTGGACGCCACCACGACCGAAAGCGCCGAAAGCTCTGCGATTCCGGACGCGGACACGCGGTCATGGGCGGCGCTGATGCGGGCGCTCTCAGCTGGTGGCGGGGCGGTGGGGTCACCGACGCGGTGGCGCGAGGCTGAGGACATCACCACGAATGAGCCGCTCTTCACCGACTCCGATACGGTTCGCGTCTCACCCTCCCAGGTCGAAGCATTCACCGACTGCTCTCTGCGGTGGTTCCTCACCCGCAACGGTGGTGACCGCCCGATGTCGACAGCCCAAAGTCTCGGAACCATCATCCACGCCGCCGCCGAGAACTATCCGGAGGGCCCCACCTCCGCGATCCGCAGCTTCGTGGAAACTGAGTTCGCGTCCTTGGAATTCGACGCAGAATGGGAACGGGAACGGGAATTCGATGTGGCGATGACCATGGCCGACCGGCTCGGCGACTACATCAAGAAGACTCCGGGCCGCCTCGTCGGAGTCGAAGCACAGGTCTATGCGGTCGGTGTCGACTCGAACGGACGTGAGTGGAAGGTCACCGGACGCCTCGACCGAGTCGAGGAGGTCGAGGGCGGACTGCGCATCGTCGACTTCAAGACCGGCAGGAACGTCGTCGCCGGCAAGGAGATGGACCGGCATGCACAGCTGGGTGTGTATCAGGAAGCCATCAATTCCGGGACCATCAGGATCGGTGAGGACCAGGAGCTCGATGCACACGCTTTCGGCGCTGAACTCGTCTTCCTGCGCAAGTCGGCTCGCACTGTTCGGGAGCAGTCGGCGCTCGACGTCGATGAGAACCCCGACTGGGCTCGTGAACTCATCGACGACGTGTCCGGCAGGATGCGTGCCGCGAGCTTCCCTGCACGGGTCGACCCGCAGAAGTGCAAGTCGTGCCCCGTCCGATCATCGTGCCCGGCGATCGGCCCGAAGATGTTGGAGGAGAACTGATGCGCTTCACCGCCGAGCGGCTTGCCGAGCTCACGGCTGCCGACCCTGCCCAGGCCTTCCCTCCGAGCCCGGAGCAGAAGGTGATCATCGAGGCCGACCCGGCACAGTCGATGAAAGTCACCGCCGGGGCCGGATCGGGAAAGACCACAGTCATCTCCCAGCGTGTGGTGTGGCTGGTCGCCAACGAATTCGTCTCTCCCGAAGAGATCCTCGGCCTGACCTTCACCCGCAAAGCAGTCGGAGAACTCGGCGGACGCATCCGAGTGCTTCTGTCGCGTCTGCGGCACAACCTCGGCCGGGGTCAGGACCTTTCACTGCCCGGTCTCGACAATCCGACCGTGTCCACATACAACTCCTATGCCGCGTCCATCGTCAGCGAACACGGGGTGAGCATCGGCATCGAACCCGAAACTGTCCTCCTCGATGACGCCGCGGCACACACCATCGCCGGGACTCTCATCGATTCGACGCCACCCGACGAGATCCCCGGCGATTTCTCCCGCGAGACGATGATCGCCGATGTCATCGCCCTGGCAGGGCAGATGAATGATCACGGTCGTGATGTCGACGACGTCACGGACTATCTCGAGCAGTGCCTGGCTGCCCTGGTGTCCAGCAAGGGCAAGCCCGTCGATCCCAATGGACGACGGGCAAAGCTCGAAGCGAAGATCCGAACGGCCCGCCTGGCTGATGCCTATATGCGCGCGAAACGGCGCAATCTGGCAATGGACTTCTCCGACCAGGTGCGATTCGCCCAACGCATCCTCGACGAGGTGCCCGCCGCGGCCGAGGCCGAGAGAGCCAGGTGGAAGATCGTCCTCCTCGACGAGTTCCAAGACACCTCGGTGGCTCAGCTGAAGCTCTTGCGCGACCTCTTCCACTCCACCGCAGTGACCGCAGTCGGTGATCCCCGCCAGGCCATCTACGGTTGGCGCGGCGCCAGCGCCGACAACATGGTGCGTTTCTCATCGGACTTCCGGGACGTCGAATCACTGTCGCTGAGCACAAGCTGGCGCAACGACCGCTCGATCCTGCAGGTGGCCAACCGCATCGCCGCCGGACTCGCTGACAGCAGCGAGTCCCCGCTGTCGGCCCGCGATGATGCCGGTGAGGGCGAAGTCTGTGTCGAAATCAGCTCGGGTGCCCACGATCCCGATTTCCTCACCACGGGCCTGCGCGCACTCACGGATTGGTTCCACACGATCCCCGCGGGTTCGTCGAAGGCCGTGCTGTGCCGCAAACGTGCCCACTTCGCGCCGGTCGCGGCGGCGCTGGAAGCCGCCGGATTCGCTGTACACGTGCACGGTTCCTCCGGGCTGCTGACCGATCCCTTCGTCGCAGATCTGCGCGCGGTGCTCACCGCTGCGGTCGATCCTATGGCCGGCGACGAGATCATGAGGCTCGTCAGCGGACGTATGCTCGGCCTCGGCGCAGGCGACATCGCGGGGCTGCAGGCCTTCACTCGCCGTCAGACCGAGCGGCGAGCGTCCGAGCGAACCGAACCGGCCGCCGAGGAGGTGATCGCCGAAGCCATCGACCAGGCGACGATCGTCGAAGGCATCGATGAGCTCATCGAAGTGCGGCGCGTCCTCGACCAAGGAGCGCGGACAGCTGCTGACAGGGGACTCATCGCCGACTATCAGCAGTCCGGTCTGAGCTCGGAGGCGCTGCATCGTCTGGTCCGGTTGGCTCGCGCGCTGCGGGCCACCCGGTCGGGAACCGGCACCGTGGCTTCGATCATCCGCACCGCGATGTCCGAGACCGGAATCGATTCGGATATCTGGGGCCTCGGCGATTCGCTGCGCAATCTGCACAGAGCCTCCGTCGACGCTTTCCTCTCCGCGGCCAGCCAGTACTCGGCCACCGATGACAAACCCTCGATTACAGGCTTCCTTTCCTGGCTCAGTCTCATGGAAGCTCATGATGCGCTGAGCGTCGCCGAGCCGACGACGGCAGCCGATGCGATCAACATCATGACCGTCCATGCCTCGAAGGGTCTGGAGTTCGACGCCGTCGCCGTTCCGTCTCTGGTGGTCAAGGACTTTCCCACCGAGCCGCGGGACAAGGAAGGGTGGATGGATCGCACGGCTCTGCCGTACCCGTTGCGCGGTGACCGCGCACACCTCGTCGACTTCGACCTGCGGGAGGCTGAATTCGAGACGAAGAAGGCCCTGGATGAGTGGATCGGAGACTTCATCCGTCCACGGATCGCCGATGCGCACGAGGGGGAGGAGCGACGCCTCGCCTACGTGGCGTTCACTCGTGCGAAGAGGCATCTGTGGCTCGGTGCCGAGCTGATGGGTGCCCGCGCGGTCCCCGACGATCCCTCGCCCTTCCTCACCGAAGCGATCGAGGCCTTGGGCCTCGAAGTGGAGATTCCGGAACCTGCCGACGACACGGCGGAGGACCGCATCGAGACCACTCCATGGCCGGTGCCGCGCACGAAGCAGGTCGCCGCCGCACAGCGAGCCGCCGGTTGGGTCGAAGCGAGCCCGGACGTCAGCTTGGAGTCCTTGGCCGAGAATCCGGGAACGATCGGGCGGTTCGCCGCTCAGGCCCTGCGCATCGGTGACCGGCCCGAAGCGGTGTCCGCTGCGGCCATGCCCGACCGTCTCTCGGCAACGGCCCTGGTCGCGTGGAGGAGGGACCCGCAGGGTTTCCGTACGCAGACCCTGCGTCCGATCCCGGCTCCGCCCAGCCGGGCGGCCGAGATCGGAACGACCTTCCATTCCTGGGTGGAACAGCACTTCGGCCAGTCGAGCATCGAAATCGGCGAAGACGAATCGGTGAGACCGATCGACGCCGCGACGGTCCAACGGCTGCAGGAGACGTTCTCAGCCTCCGAGTTCGCGACGCGTCGGGCCGACCATGTGGAGATGTCCTTCGAACTCGTCCTCGGCAGATTCCGGGTGCCGGGGAAGATCGATGCGGTCTTCATCACCAGGGATCATGCCGAAGTTGTGGATTGGAAGACCTCGAAGAAACCCGATGCGGCAGTGCTCGAAGTGATGAAATGGCAGCTGGCGCTCTACCGGTTCGCGATTCTCAGGGTGCATCCGGAGATCGCCGAGGTGACGGGGACGTTCTACTTCGTCGGCAGTGACGACATCGTGCAGTTCACAGATCTGCCTGATGAGGCCGAAGTCGTCGAATGGCTGGAAGACAACGACATGGGCTGAGATCAGCGGATCCGGCCGGTCTCTTCCCCGTCATCAGTTTCGTCGGCGTCCCGAGTCGGCTCGGTCCGCACCTGCGATCCCGGCTCGGAGTCGAACTCCGAATCGTCTTCCGAGGGCGCCGACGGAGGCTGAGCTCCGGGAATGAACACATCGGGGGCTGCGGTCTCCGTGATCGCGGCTTCCACGTCGGGAGCATCGGCCGCTGCCGGGGCAGAGGAATTCGGGGCCGCTCCGCGAGTGTCTCCACCGTCTGCAGGTTCGGTCGCGGACTCAGAAGTCGGTTCCTCAGCGGAGGCGGCTGCATCGGCGGAGGAACCGAACAGGACCTCATTGAACGAGCTGAGGAGCCCGGCGGCATCCTCGACGGCGGTCTCATCCCCGGAGTCGACCGCCTCGAGCAGCCAGTCGAGCACTGCGAATTCGGCCAACAGCTCGGCGCGGGCAATGACATGCTCGTCGGCGCGGGGCCGGGAATTGCGGTACTCCTCGTAGAAGGTCGGCAGGGCGGCAGGATCGATCAGCGCGGAGGCCGCCGCCAGATCGATGGCCGGATCGGCGACGCGCAGACGACCGATCTCGGCGAGTGCGAGCACTCGCTCCTGATCGGTATAGACGCTCGTCTCATCGAGAGAACCGTGGATGGGCGTGGCAAGGAAATGCCAGAGCGCCACCTTCTCGAATTCCTCCTCCCAATGCTGCAGCAGAGACGACGGGACTCGTCCGGTGCTCGCCGCCTGGTCGAGGCGCTCAAGGATGAGGAACTGTGATCGAGAGGGATCCTCCACCGGGAAACCGGCATCGGCGACGGGCTCGGGCGCAGCCGAATGCAGAGTCGCCAGAGCCTGGGCCAGCGAACTGGCCCGCGCAGTGTCGGAGATGGGCACATCGCCCAGCGGCGCACCCGGCAGCGGATCGGCCAGTGTCACAGTCGTCGGGGACGACGTGTCGAAGTAGTCGGCGTCCACCTCGGTGATGGCCCGCAGGCGCGGCCATACGAAGTCAGCGTGTGGATACATGGACTCGTAGATTCGTCCCGCCTCGGCTGCTGAGCCGATGTCCGCGGTCCGATCGAGCTGGGTCTGAGCCGTTGCGACGAGCTGCTGATCGTCATCGCCGAGCAGGACTCTGACTCCGGCATCCAGCGGCGGCAGGGGTGTCCATGTCGTCGGGACGAAGCCGTCGAGCATCGTCGCCGCGATCGCAGTCAACTTGAGCGCCTTGGTATCCACCTTCCCCAATCTACCGTCTGGGTTCGACTGAGACACGGGACTCGCCGTCGAGCGTGTCTGCCGAGGGGACATTCGGGTCCGGTCAGGCATTCACGGCCACGGTCTGAGTGTCAGGACGCTGAGATATCGTGGAGGGCATGAAGCCATTGCCTCCAGTGCAGCCGATCAGCCTCGCCCGACACGGAATCGATCGGGACCATCTGACTCGGGGCCACGACGGAGACCTCAGCGAGATCTGGGCCTCAGGGGCCCTCGCCGTCCTCGAACATCGCGGATCGCTGCTCGTCGCCGGCGGCGGGCTCTTCCTGACCGACCGCGAAGCTGTGCCGGAGGGCCAGACGGAGGTCTACCTCGGCCGAGACCCACAGGGCACCCGATATATCGGAGTGTCCTTGGACGACGACGGTCGCAGCCACGTCGATTCCCGATTGGACGCCTCTCGCGCCCGGGACGCCACCGATCTGCTGACCGCTCCGGGAGAGGGGATCGACAGTTCCGAACCCGTCTGGCTGACCCTGCGTAATCTCGCCGAAGCCCTTGACGATGTGCAGGTATCCCTGGCCTGCGAGATCGTCGGTTTGGGAAACTGGCATCGTGCACACCTGTTCTCCCCGCGCACCGGCGCACCGACCACTCCGATCATGGGCGGATGGGTCCGCCGCGATCCGGTGACTGGAAGCGAACACTTTCCCCGCACCGATCCGGCAGTCATCGTCGTCATCGTCAACACCGATGAGGACGGGGTCGAACGTGTCCTGTTGGGCAACAACGCCGCCTGGGAATCCGACCGGTATTCGCTCCTGGCCGGATTCGTCGAACCGGGTGAGACACTCGAACACGCGGTGATCCGCGAGATCTGGGAAGAAGCTCATCTCGAAGTCACCGAACCTCGGTATCTGGGCTCTCAGCCGTGGCCGTTTCCCTGTTCGCTCATGCTCGGCTTCTCGGCCGTCGCTCCCAGCCGAGACTTCGCCGCCGACGAGGCTGAGATCGCCTCGCTGCGCTGGTTCACCCGGGCGGAGCTGCGCGCTGCCATTGCGAACGGCGAGGTGCGCGCTCCATCGACGATCTCCATTGCCGGTCAGCTCCTGTACAGCTGGTTGGACAACGCATGAATGCTTCGGCCACGGCCCTGCTCGAGGCCTTGGACGAGGAACAGCGCGCCGTCGCCACCCATTTCGACTCACCGGTGATCGTCCTCGCGGGTGCCGGCACCGGTAAGACCCGCGCCATGACGCACCGGATCGCCTTTGGAGTTGCGTCGGATGTGTTCCCTGCCAACCATGTCCTCGCGCTGACATTCACCGCCAAGGCGGCGGGGGAGATGCGCTCACGCCTGCGCGGACTCGGAGTCCCCGCGGTCCAAGCCCGTACGTTCCACTCCGCAGCGCTGCGTCAGCTGCGGTTCTTCTGGGACCGGTTCGCCGAAGGAGACTTTCCGCGGATCATCGAGAACAAGGCGGGCATCATCGGCTCGGTCATGCAGAGCCTCGGGTTGGAGACCAGTCGGGAACTGACCAGAGACGTCGCGTCGGAGATCGAGTTCGCGGCCTCGTCCCTGCTCGGCGTCGACGACTATGCGACGAAGGCAGCGGCCCGGGACCTCCCTGGTCAGCTGAGCGTCGACGATATGGTGCGGATCTTCGAAGCCTACGGGGAGGCGAAGACACGGGGACGGCTGCTCGATTTCGATGATGTGCTCCTCGTGCTCTCGGGAGTTCTGGCCGAGTATCCGGCGATCGCAGCCGAGATCCGCGAACAGTACAGGCACTTCGTCGTCGACGAGTTCCAAGACGTCTCGCCGCTCCAATACGATGTTCTCTCCCGGTGGCTGGGCCCCCGTGACAATCTCTGCGTCGTCGGCGATCCCGCTCAGACCATCTATACCTTCGCGGGAGCCGATGCGAGCCTGCTCGGTTCGCTCAGCACGTCGATGCCCGAGGCCAGAACGATCCGCCTGGTGCGCAACTACCGGTCGTCCCAGGCCATCGTGTCCACCGCGAACAATCTGCTGCGACACACCTCTCGGACCGCGCTGACCTTGCGGACCGACAACCCGATGGGCCGCCAGCCGCGCATGGTGGAGTATCCGACCGACGAGGCCGAGGCCACCGGGGTCGTCCAGGCTATCTCGGCAGAGATCCAGGCCGGACGTCGTCCGCGCAACATCGCAGTCCTCTTCCGCACGAACGGACAGAGTCCCTCCTACGAACAGGCTCTGGCCGCAGCCGGGATTCCCTATGTGCTGCGCGGCGGAGAGCGCTTCTTCGCGCGCAAAGAGGTCAAGGAGGCCGTTCTCATGCTCAAGGCCGCACGCGCGACCTCGAGCGGACAGCGTCTGACCGAAGCCGTGACAGAGGTTCTCGGCTCTCTCGGATTCACCCGAGAGCCGCCGGCCGCCGGAGCCGGCAGACAGCGTTGGGAATCGCTCAAAGCCCTCGTCGACCTCGCCGAGGAGCATCAGCACGGTCAGGAACTCCCTGTGCCGATGGAGGTCTTCCTCAGCGACCTGTCGGATCGTGCCGAGCACCAGTTCGCCCCGGACATCGAAGGCGTCACTCTGGCTTCCTTCCACGCGGCGAAGGGCCTGGAATGGGACAGTGTGCACCTGGTGGGTCTCAGCGAAGGTCTGCTGCCCATCAGCTATGCCCAGACGCCTCGAGCCATCGCTGAGGAACGTCGCCTGTTCTACGTGGCGCTGACGCGTGCAGGCACAGACCTGCGGATGAGCTGGTCGCTGGCCCGGTTCGACTCCAAACAGAGACCGCGGAGGTCATCACGCTTCCTCGCCGAACTCGGGCAGTCGGGACCGACGATGGGAGATGGCCGCACAGCGTCGAACTCTGCGGCGCTCAACCGCTGCCGCGGCTGCGGGAGGGCATTGGTCTCGCACCTCGACCGTGCACTCGGACGATGTGCGGACTGTCCTGCCGACATCGATCTCGAGCTGCTGGACCGTCTGCGACGCTGGCGGGTGCGCATCGGAATGGAGCAGGGACTGCCGCCGTACCTCGTTCTCACGGACACCTCGCTGTCAGTCATCGCGGAGGTCCGTCCCCGCACCCTCGACGAACTTGCGCGGGTCCCCGGCATCGGTGCGACGAAGCTCGAACTCTACGGAACTCACCTACTGGGTCTGCTCGGCGACTGACCCGAAATCCGGGACCGGCGTGCGACACTGGCAGCGATCGTGGAAGGTCATTCCACTATCCGTGACCTCGCCGGCATCCAAGGTGACCACGCGTCGGATCGGTGCTGTTTCGGGGCGCAGCAGCGCCTGACGAAGCATCTGAACAACATGCGCCGAACCGAGGATGCGTGCGGCGGGATCGCTGAGGCTCTCACGCTCCGGCAGGGCACGCAGACGCGGATGCTGATCGAGCCAACCGGCATCGCTGTCCTTCCGGTGCAGGCAGGAACACACAGAGCACGGTGTCGAACCGGGCCGGATGAGTCCCGTGATCTCCACAGACTGCTCACCGAGGACGACCTGACAGTGGTCGACTTCGCGATCACTGAGCCACATGGCGGAATTGAGATCCGGAACCAGGTGAGAACTCGTGACCACCACCGGTGAAGCCATGAGATCGAGCTCCTCGACACGGCGAGCCGCGGCGACGGCGAATCCGAGAGCCGCCAGCTGCCCTTCGACATGGGAGCGCAATGGACCCGTGACAAGCACAGGCCGGGACCCGAGGACCTGGGACACCCGATCCGGCGACAGATTGAATATGCGCGCCGCGGCGAAGACCGGGGACCCCTTCGGCACGGCGCCGCCGTCCGCGTCGGCCGGGATGAGGACACCTGCCTCCCCGAGGAGGGTGATGAGGGAGCTCGCCCTGCTGAGGTCGACCCCGAGTTCCTGAGCGCGTGAATAGAACTGAGCCGAGCCGATCCCGAGACGGAGATCTTCGATGAGACTGGCGTCACCGAGCAGCAGCCCATCGATGAGCACAGGATCATCTGCGCCGAACTGGATGCACGAGGACGAACGCCATGTGATGGGAACACTCGGAAAGATTCTGAACATCTCGGCCCCTCCGCCTCGCCATCCTGGAGACTTCCACAGTAGTGAACGAGAGCCGGAATGGCCACGGTGGGAGAGAAATTGTGGACAACCCTGTGGAAAAACGGCTGAGGACAGGCCGGGAAACGCATCCCGGCATGCCCTCAGCCGCATAGTGCCCCAGGCGCTCGCGAGGACTCGTGCGGCTTCCCCTTCCGCACGCATCCTCGGGTTTTCCGGGGTCAAGCATAGAACTTATTCCGCAAAAGCCTCCGCGTCAATGCACCGTCATGCACAGACACGTCAACAGCCTGTGGAAAACCTGTGGGAATCGCCGTGGAGTCTGTGGAGGAAAGGCGCCTTGAGTGTCGATATGACTGTTGATAAACACGCTCCCGGGTCGGATCAGCTCCCGTTCTGCGGGGACTGCGTTCTCGGAGGCGGCTGTGGACGGGGGATTCGACCTCAACTTTTCGGCAGACTCAGGAAACTCACAAACTCCGAAGGCTGTTCGTCTTCAGAACCGCTGCAGAGACGCCGCCACGGTGCCGGTGGCACTGTCACCGTGTCAGTGCGGTTTCCTATGATGGTCCGGTGAACAGAGCACAGCGGTGGAGTGAAGAAGAGGTGCTGCGGGCGATCGCCCGGGGTGAGATCGAAGTGCGTCGATCGGCACGGCGGAAGAAGACCGTCGCCGTCTCGAAGGAGGTCGAGACCTACGTGCTGCGCACTCCTGAGCGCTACAGCGTGGAGCGCAACATCCGTTCGCTGACGGATCTGTTCAATCGCCTCTCCGCCCGTGATCACTCGTCGGATGCCGACCTCGCCGAGCTGGCTGAGGAGATGAGCCGTCGTTTCTTCGGCGGCAGGCTGCGACCGACGTCGATCCGCTGGGTGACGAATCAGAATGTCAGCAGATGGGCGTCAACGACGACGTCGACGGGTGACATCCGCGTCTCCCATCGCCTGCAGGCCGTGCCGCGCTGGGTGCTGGAGACGGTCGTCGTCCATGAACTCGTCCATCTCCAGATCGGTCCCCACTCGAAGGAATTCCATGCATTGGCCGATCGCCATCCGCGGCAGACCGACGCAAAGATCTATCTCGAAGGATTCAGCGATGGGGAGCGTTTCAGGCGTGGGAGCTGAGCGCTGACACAGCGGAGCGGAAGAGGCCCGGCAGCCGGTCCGGCAGGTCGGGCATGAGGTCAGCGGGCAGTCGGTCCAGAGTGAACCAGGCGACGTCGAAGGACTCCTCCGACACATTCGGCGAATCGTCAGTCGAAGCCTGGGCTGCGAAGACGACGTCGAAGTGTCGGGTGCAGGTCCCGAACGCGGCCGAGAGGTCATGCACATGCACGTCGATGGGATCGGCAGTGACTCGTGCGAGCGGGCGCAGACCGCTTTCCTCTTCGGCCTCTCTGCGAGCGGCATCATGCAGCGAGGTGTCGACAGATTCGAGGTGTCCTCCGAACTGACCCCACAGCCCGGCCTTCCGGTGGTGGTTGAGTAGAACCGCCTCGGTGACCGGATCGATGACCAGACAGCTGGCTGTGAGGTGGTGCTCACCGCCGGAGCGGTGCAGGGCGTCGGCACCCTGCCGGTCGAAGAGCTCCGCGAAGGACGCGGAGAATGAGTTCCGCGGTCCGCGCTCGACTTCCTGCCGGGCGGTATCGAGATCGATCATTCAGCGATCGTCGCGATCGTCGGAGCTGTCGTCGTCGGAGCTGCTGTCACCGGTCGGCGCAGAGTCGTTGCGATCCGTCTCTTCGGACTCTGTTTTCGCATCGCTGCCGCCGGCTCCCTCAAGTCCCTCGGCGAGAATGCGGGACAGGGCCTCATCGATGCTCGATTCGTTGGTCCATTCGGCCTGACGTCGCTCGGAATAGCCCAGCGGGTCGTCCAGATCCTGCGTGGTCGGCAGCAGATCCGGATGGGAGAACACGCGATCGCGGGCTTCGGCGCCGCCCTGCGTCTCGAGATACGCGAAGAGCGCGGCGGCATCGCGGAGGCGACGGGGGTTGAACTCGAGACCCACAAGGGTTGAGAAGGTCTTCTCCGCCGGTCCCGCGGTTGCCCGCCGACGGCGCAGCGCTTCGCGGATCTGATCGCGACCTGGCAGATGCTTGCACGCCTCATAGACGACGACGTCGACCCACCCGGCGATGACGGCGAGGAGGTTCTCCAAAGACGTCAGCGCCTTCCTCTGATCGTCTGTCGTCGGCGGGTTGAACAGTCCCTGGCGAATATTGTCGCTGAGGTCGGAGATGTTCGACGGATCGATGTTCGACGCCATGTCCTCGATCTGCGAGGTGTCGACCTTCAGTCCCTGCGCATAACGAGTCAGAGCGGTCTCGACCTGGGCGCTCAGCCACGGGGCGCGCTCGAACAGAGCGAGGTGGGCGAGCTCCTGAGCCGCGAGGTAGATGCGGACCTCGGAGACGTCGACGTCGATCTCGGAAGCGAACGTCTCGACGTTCTTCTCGATGACCACGGCAGTGTCGTGGGGCAGCAGCGGGAGTCCCACCTCGGTGCCGGTGAGGACGCTTTCGGACAGCGCGCCGACGGCCTGTCCGATCTGCATGGCGAACATCGAATCGCTCATCGATCCGAACATCGACGATGCGCCTGCGAGGATGCCCTTCATCTCGGCCGGGACCTGGGACTCGAGCGTGTCCGTCAGGGCCGAGGACATGTTCTCCTTGATGGGCAGCACGAACTTCTGCCAACCGGGCATCGTCTCCTTGACCCAGTCGGCTCGGCGCAGCGGACGGGCGGAGCGGTTGGCGACGGAGAAGTCGGTGGCCTCGGCGAGCCAGAGCTCGGCCAGACGGAACGCATCGGTCGTCGCCCGCTCAGCGTCCTCGGATACAGAGGGGTCGGGAGTCGGAACCGCCTTCTGAGCGATCGACACTGCCTGGGCCTGCGGATCGGCACCCTGCCCGAAGAGCCCCTGCATCTGATTCATGATCGTGGACATCATCGCCGGATCGATCGAGAAGCCCTGCGGCATGCCCGAACTGTTCTTGTCATCTCCCTGACCGGATCCGGGACCATTGGCGCCGAAGAGCATTCCGAAGATCTGCTCGAACGGATTCTGTTCGTTGTTGTTGTCATCGGTCATTGTTCTACAGCCCCCAAGAATCGGTTTGACATCAACGTTAACGGTTCCGAATGTGCGAAGCTTCCCAATTCCGGGAGGTTTCGCAGGATGTTCGCACCGGGCGAAAGGAGTCTGTGAAACGGACGCTGAGGTTTCAACTAGACTGGTGGGGCGGTGCAGCGAAAGGATTACATGACAGAGAACGCCCCTCGGGCCGTGCCGGCGTCACCGGCACCGACACGCGGCACCAAACGACGACGGACTCCACGTCTGGCCACGACCTCGGGCGTCCTCACCTACGTCTTCATCGCGCTGGCCGTGCTTCTGCCGGTTCCGTACATGCTTCAGCTGCCGGGACCGGTTTTCAACACCCTCGGCGACTACCAGGGCGACCCCATGATCAGCGTCTCCGGAGCCAAGACCTATCCGACTGCAGGCCGCATCGACATGCTCACCGTCGCCGTCAGCGGCGGACCCGGTCGCGACATCTTTGCCTCTCAGGCACTCGGCGCACTCATCAACGGCGAACAGACCGTCGTCCCCACGGAGGCGTACTACCCGCTGGACACCACTCGCGAGGACGTGACCGAATCGAATGCGGTCGAGATGTCCTCGAGCCAGGATGTCGCCATCGCCGCCGCCATGGGCCAGATGGACAAGTCGTACTCCGTGCATCTGTCGGTCGATGACGTCGTCGCCGATGCTCCGGCTCAGGGCAAGCTGCGCAAGGGAGACCGACTCATGTCGGTCAACGGCAAGAAGCTCGATTCCGATCCCCAGGCCGCGCAGATCATGAGCAGGACAGTGCAGGGGACGGACTCCGTCGAGCTCGGCATCGAACGCGACGGGAAATCGAAGACGATCTTCCTGACTCCCGCGAAGGTCGACGACCGCAAGGCGATCGGCATCACGATGAAGCAGGACTTCGAGTTCCCCGTCGACGTGAAGTTCAACGTCGACGGCGTCGGCGGTCCCTCAGCCGGGACGATGTTCGCGCTGGCCATCATCGATGAACTCACTCCCGGTGCGATGACAGGCGGCAAGCATGTGGCTGGCACGGGAGAGATCACCCCTGACGGAACGGTCGGCCCGATCGGCGGTGCTCGCCAGAAGGTGGCCGCCGCCACCGAGAAGGGAGCGACGCTGTTCCTCTCGCCCGCCGACAACTGCGCGGAGGTCATGGCCGCCGCGGACCAATCCAAGATCACGGTGGCGCGCATCGACACGCTCGATGACGCGCAGACCACCGTGGAGCAGTACGCCGCCGGCAACACTTCGGACCTGCCGAAATGTCCCGCCGATGGTGCCGACAACAATGAGAAAGGGCAGTAGTGAGCACCTCGTCCTCACCCACCTCCGCACGCATGCCGGCGAATCGGCCAAGACGTTCGCCGCTTCTGCTCACCCTCGTGTCTGTGGCGATCCTGCTGATCGCCTTCATCGCCTTCACCCAGGTCTACACCGAGGTGCTGTGGTTCCGCCAGATCGACGCGGCGAACGTCTTCCGAACCATGTGGCTCACCCGCGGGCTGACATTCCTCGGCGGATTCATCCTCATGGCCGTCCCGGTCTGGCTGAGTCTTCATCTGGCCTACCGCCATCGTCCGGTCTACGCGCCGACGACCCCGCGACAGGAGAACCTCGACCGTTATCGTGAGGCCATCGAGCCTCTGCGTCGGGTCGCGACGATCGCGATTCCCGCGGTCATGGGTGTCCTCGCCGGCATCACCGCCTCGGCGCATTGGAACACGATCCTCGAATGGATCAACTCGACGTCCTTCGGCTCGAAGGATCCTCAGTTCGGTCTCGACAAGTCGTTCTTCGTCTTCGTCCTTCCTGGCCTGCGCCTCATCGGCAACCAGCTTGGCATGGCGCTGCTCTTGGCGCTCATCGCCGCCCTCGTCGCCCATTACCTCTTCGGCGGAATCCGTCCGGGGGAGCAGAAGGGCGTCATCCTGACGAAGGCTGCCCAGTGGCAGCTGGGCATCACCGTGGCGGTTCTCGTCATCGTTCAGGCCGGTCGGCTGTGGCTCTCCCGCTACGACCGGATGACCGCTGCCGGCGGGATCGTCCCCGGCGTCACCTACGTCGATGATCATGCCGCCCTGCCGGCCATGGCGATCGTTGCCATCGCCGCCGTCCTGGTCGCACTGCTGTTCGTCTACACCGCGTGGAAGGGCAACTGGCGGATCTCGATCATCGCCACGCTCACCCTTATCGTGCTCGGCGGCGTTTCGATCATCGCGTACCCGGCCCTGCTTCAGCAGTTCCAGGTCAATCCGTCGCAGCAGAGCAAGGAATCTGACTACATCCAGCACAACATCGATGCCACGCGCGATGCGTTCGACTTCGATGACATCGAAGTGACTCCGTACTCGCCGAGCACCACTGGCAAGAAGGGCGACCTGCGCAAGGACGCCGAGACCGCGGCGTCGATCCGTCTGCTGGACCCGAACCTCGTCTCGGACACCTTCCGGCAGCTGCAGCAGGTGCGACCGTACTACTCGTTCCCGCAGAAGCTCGACGTCGACCGCTACAACATCGACGGAGACATGCGCGACACCGTCATCTCGGTGCGCGAACTCGCCCCGAGTTCGGTGAACAACCAGAGCTGGTTCAACCGGGCGATCGTCTACACCCACGGATTCGGTGTGGTCGCAGCCAACGGCAACCAGCGCAACCCGGACGGCGAGCCGCTGTTCATGGAGTCGGATATTCCGCCGAAGGGCGAGTTCCCCGACTACGAGCCGCGTGTGTACTTCGGAGAGTCATCTCCGGACTACTCGATCGTGGGCGCCCCGAAGGGCGCGACTCCGCGTGAGCTCGACTACCCCTCCGATGAGAAGAGCGGCTCCGGCCAGGTCAACAGCACCTTCTCCGGTGACGGCGGACCGTCGGTGGGCAATGTGTTCAACCGCCTCGCCTACGCCCTGAAGTTCCAGGACGAGCAGATCCTTCTCTCGGACGCGCTGAACGAAGAGTCCCAGATCCTCTACGATCGTCACCCGCGCGAGCGTGTGGAGAAGCTCGCACCCTTCCTCAAGGTCGACGGAGATCCGTACCCGGCCGTCGTGGACGGGAAGATCAAGTGGATCCTCGACGGCTACACCACTGCCGAGGACTACCCGTACTCGACACCGCAGCCGCTCCAGCAGGCCACCGAGGATTCGACCACGGCGTCGGCTCCGAATTCGGTGGCGACTCTGCCGGACGATGAGGTCAACTACATCAGGAACTCGGTGAAGATCACCGTCGATGCCTACGACGGTTCCGTCGACATGTACCAGTGGGACAAGGACGATCCGGTCCTGAAGACCTGGATGAAGGTGTTCCCCGGACTCATCAAGTCGTCCTCGGAGATGTCCGGCGATCTGATGAGCCACGTCCGGTACCCGGAAGACATGTTCAAGGTCCAGCGCGACCTGCTCACGAAGTACCATGTCACCTCCGCCAGTGAGTTCTACTCCGGTCAGGACTTCTGGACCCTGCCGACCGATCCGACGACGAAGGCGAGCAGCGGACTGACGCAGCCGCCGTTCTACATGACCCTGCAGATGCCGGGCCAGCAGTCGCCGTCGTTCTCGCTGACGAGCTCGTATATCCCGGCTCGATCGTCCGAGGGGCAGTCGAGAAACAACCTCACCGGGTTCCTCTCTGCCGATGCCGATGCCGGCAGTAAGAAGGGCGAGACAGCCGAGGGCTACGGCAAGCTGCGGCTGCTGCAGCTTCCGCGCAACACCACTGTGCCCGGACCTGGTCAGGCTCAGAACAACTTCAACACCGCGCCCGATGTGCAGCGCAGTCTGAACCTGCTGCGTCAGGGTGAGTCCGAAGTCGAGAACGGCAACCTGCTGACTCTGCCGATCGGCGGGGGTCTGCTCTACGTCCAGCCGGTCTATGTCCGGTCCGCCGGTGAGACCTCCTATCCGCTGCTGCAGCACGTGCTCGTGGCGTTCGGTGAGGACATCGGGTTCGCTCCGACCCTCGACGAGGCGCTCGACCAGGTGTTCGGCGGAGACTCCGGAGCCTCGGCTGGCGATGCCGGAACCGAGGACAGCGGAGACGGCGAGTCGGGATCGACCTCCGGCGGAGAGGACGCGGATTCGAAGTCCGGCTCGCCGGACAAGGCTCTCAACGATGCTCTGCAGGAGGCGAAGAAGGCCATGGAGGACTCCGATGCCGCGCTGAAGGACGGCGATTTCGCGGAGTACGGAAAGGCTCAGGATCGCTTGAAGAAGGCACTTGAGGATGCCGTCGCCGCTGACCCGTCGCTGGCCGAGGATGCGGCGGGCAGGGAATCCTCCGCTCCCGCCTCGGAGCCGGCTGACGAAGGCGGCGACTCGGGCAACTGAGTCGGAGGCGAACCGGTACGGCGCTGAGAGGCCGTGCCGACCGAGTTCGGACTTTCCGCGACGAACGCCCCTGGGACATCCCAGGGGCGTTCGTCGTTCGCAATGGATTCGCCGGAGGTGAGACCGGCGTCGCTCGCTTCTCTGGACGCACTCGCAGCGCTGCGTCAGCCTAGGTGCGCGGTATCTGTCTGAGGTGCTGCGTCAGCTGAGGGCAACGCACCTGTCTGTGGCGCTGCGTCAGTCCGAGATTCGGCATCGGCTTGATGCGAGATGAAGGCTGTGCGGTGACCCAGGGCCGTGCGCTCTGCAGATCGACATCTGCCTGGGTGCTTGATGGCGTTCGACGTGCCGAGCGCTCGAGTTGCCGTCACTGTATCGAGTTATGCGGCGAGCGGTCGACGCTGAGTCGAGCGGCCGGCAGGGAATCGACTCTGCAAAGTCGGTCGGCAAGGAGTGTGAATGAGAAGAACCCCCAGTCAGAGAACTGACTGGGGGTTCTGCCGCTATCGTGGCGGGGGAGGGATTTGAACCCCCGACCTCCGGGTTATGAGCCCGGCGAGCTACCGAACTGCTCCACCCCGCGGCGTGTTCTTAACTTTACACGAGGGGTCACCTGGCGGCCAAACCGAATACAGGTGACCTCCGCCACATGGTCACTTGCCGTTCATCTGCAGCGGTTGCATCTGGTTGAAAGTTGAACTATAGTCATTCTTGTACTTCAAATTTCAACCAAAAGGAGAAATCATGACTGCTCTGCCTCAGGGACTCACCGCCGGAACCTGGAACATCGACCCCATCCACTCGGAGTTCACCTTCACCGCTCGCCACGCGGGCGTCTCGAAGGTCCGCGGCCACTTCGAAGAGATCGCCGGCAGCGTGAACGTCGGTGAGACCCTCGAAGACAGCGCCGTGTCCGCCGAGGCCTCAGCGAACTCGATCAACACCCGCAACGAACAGCGTGACGGTCACCTCAAGAGCGGTGACTTCTTCCTCGCGGAGGAACACCCGAAGCTGAGCTTCAAGTCGACCGCGATCAAGGCCGACGGCGCCGATGAGTTCGAGACCGTCGGCGAACTGACGATGCGCGGCGTGACCAAGGAAGTCGCCTTCGCCACCGAATTCGCAGGAGTTGCCACCGATCCGAACGGCAACCAGGTCGCCGGCCTCTCGGCCACCGCCACGGTCAACCGCAAGGACTTCGGAATGTCCTTCGAAGCCGTCCTCGGCGGAGGAGAGCTTCTCGTCTCCGACAAGATCAAGATCGAACTCGAACTGGAGCTCGTCAAAGCCTGATATGCCCTGAGCTGGGCTGCTGATCGGCGCGTGCGCCGACACGGAGCCAGACTCAGCGGGCAGCGTCGCTGCCCGAGACAGAAGGGGCGAACAGTCTATGCGGTTCGCCCCTTCTGGCGTCTTTGGGCGCCGCGACTCCTGTCCCTCGGCGCGGCGATTCCCGTACCGTCCCTCGTATCCGGAACTCAATCTGCCTCGACCACGAAAGCCAGCGATACTCAGTTCCTCCGACGCAGCGCGTCCGGGTGCTCCCGCAGGTGCCCTCCGAGTGCGTTGAACAACTGTGCGCCCTTGTCGACATCGGCAACGGACTTACAGAACGAATATCGGATCGAGGACCTATAGGCCTCGTACGCCGGGCTGCCCTGCCTGCACAGAGCTGGTACGGGAATTCCGACCAAGGAGAATTCTCTGGCCAGCAGCTCATTGAGCTCGAAGGCATCGCGATCCGTCAGCGCAGAGAAGTCAACCACTGTGAAATAGCCGGCGCGCGGAGTGGACACTTCAGCGCCCGGCACCGAGCGACAGGCGGGCACGAGGACCTCAGCGCGTGCCCGCAGCGAAGCTCGGTTCTCGGCGACGAACTGCGAATCGCCGTCCAGCATATCGGCCATTCCGATCTGCATCGGACCGCCGGCCGTGAACGACAGGAACTGCTTGACGGTCTGAATGGCCTGGCGAACCTCGGGAGAGGCGATGACCCAGCCGATCTTCCACCCTGTCGTGTTCCATGATTTGCCCGCCGAGGAGACCGTGACGACGCGTGCAGAATCCTCGATGGCAACTGCGGGAGGCACATGCCCAAGATCAGTGAGGACGAGCTGCTCGTAGACCTCATCGGAGAGCACCCAGGCGTCGACCGCCTCGGCGGCTCGTCCGATCCGGCCGAGATCAGCGGCAGAGAAGATGAACCCGGTGGGATTGTGCGGAGTGTTGACGAGGATGATCGCCGGATCGACCTCGGCGATCACTCGGTCGAAAGTCTCCCAGTCCGGGGCGAAGTCACCACGGCCATCGGGCAGGATCGGCACCGTGTGCAGTGTTCCGCCGGCGGCGGCGATCGCCGCCGGATAGGAGTCGTAGAACGGTTCGAAGGCGACGAGAGAGCCGCCCGGCGGCAGCAGTGCGAGGATCGCGGCGGTCAGGCCCTCCGTGGCGCCAGCAGTGTAGAGCACCTCGTCAGGATCGACGTGCTGTCCGAAGTCGCGTCCGCGTTGAGCGGCCACGGCCTCGAGCAGCTGCGGGTATCCCTGACCGGGGGCGTATTGATTGAAACCGGCCCGCATCGCCTCTTCCGTCGCGGCGATGAGCTCGTCCGGAGGCTCCGTGCCCGGAGCGCCCTGTCCGAGGTTGACGGCTCCGACCTCGGCGGCGAACTTCGTCATCTGCCCGTAGATCGTCTCACCGATCGACCCGTCCGGATTCGTGAGTCCTGCGGCCTCGGCCATCTCATGCCACAGCGGGGCTCCCATGATGTCCGGCATCAGGAGACCTCCGCGGGAGCGACCCGACCGAGTCGATCGAGTGCGGCTTCATGGAGGCGAGAATTGCTGGCCAGGGCATTGCCGCCGAAGGGCCCCGGAAGTCCGGCCGTGTTCGTGAAGGTGCCTCCGGCTTCGAGGACGATGGGTACGAGCGCTCCCATATCGTAGAGCGCGAGCTCGGGCTCGCAGGCGAGGTCGACAGCACCCTCGGCGAGCAGCATATAGGAGTAGAAGTCGCCGTATCCGCGAGTGCGCCACAGCGAATCGCAGAGATCGAGGAACTCATCGAGGATGCCGAGTTCCTTCCAGCCCGACAGCGACGAATACGACAGGGACGCATCGGCGAGAGAATCGACGGATGACACAGCGATGCGTTCGGCCGGGGACCCGAGCTCGGTCGCGTAGGCGCCCTGGCCCGTTACTGCCCACCATCGGCGACCGAGCGCGGGAGCGGAGACGACTCCCAGCAGCGGCTGGTCACCGTCGTAGAGGGAGATCAACGTCGCCCACACCGGCACCCCGCGCACGAAGTTCTTCGTTCCGTCGATGGGATCGATGATCCACCGTCGCGATGACTGCCCGTGTGCACCAAATTCCTCACCGAGCACGCTGTCATCGGGTCGATCCTCTGTGAGGCGATCCATGATCGCCTTCTCCACCGCACGGTCGCATTCGGTGACCGGAGTGAGATCGGGTTTGGTTTCGACGGCGAAGTCCTGTGCCCGGAAGTGCGGGTGGCTGATGGCATCGGCGAGATCGGCGAGTTCGATCGCCAAGTCGAGGTCGTTCATGCCTCCAGCCTATCCAGTCGAGGGCAGCAGCCGGCGCAGGGACTCCAGCCGTGAGACTCCTCCCGGTCCGGCCTTGCCGTCGGCCACCCATTCATCGAGTCGGCAGCCGGGGGAGTCCGCGAGGTGAGTGCATCCGCGGGGGCAATCGGCCGTGGCCTCGACGAGTTCGGGGAACGCGGAGAGCAGGGTCTCGCGGTCCACATGGGCCAGGCCGAAGCTGCGCACTCCCGGGGTGTCGATGAGCCAACCGCCGCGTTCCAACGGCAGGCACACGGCCGAGGACGAGGTGTGACGTCCGCGTCCGGTTACGTCGTTGACATGGCCCGTCGCTCGGTCGGCGGCGGGAACGAGAACGTTGGTCAGCGTGGATTTGCCCACCCCGGAATGGCCGACGAGGACGCTGATGCGTCCACGGAGACGCTCGGCCACCTCGGCGTGGCGTTCTGCCTCGTCGCGGGCCGCATCGTTCGCGGCGTCCGTCGTATCGGTCGGCTCGGCATCGGGATCGATGGAGGATTCGACGATGTCGATCCCGGACGCGGAGAAGCGTTCCTTCAGCTCCGTCGCCGGGCGCAGATCGGTCTTCGTGACGATGAGCAGGGGAGTGATCCCTGCATCGAAGGCCGCGACGAGTGCGCGATCGATGAGACCGAACGAGGGAACCGGGTCCACGGTGGCCGTGACGATGCCCATGACGTCGACGTTGGCGACGAGGACGCGCTCGGTCGGGTCGGTGTCATCGGCGCTGCGGCGCAGCAGGGTCTGCCGCTCGGTGATCTCCACAAGCCTGGCCAGGGTGCCCTCGGCCCCCGAGGTGTCGCCGACGAGGCGGACGACGTCTCCGGGAACGATCGCCTGCTTGCGCAGGTGCGAGGCGCGCACCGCGGTCACCGAGGTGGCCCCCTGTGACCGTTTGCCCTTCTTCCGAATCGGGGGACTTGACGGGAAGTTCCCGTCGTCGTCAGCGAGGATGACCCGGTATCGGCCCCGATCGACCGCGGTGACCAGACCCGAAACAGCGTCCTTGTGGTCGGGGCGGCTCTTCGTCCGCGGTCGCGAACCGCGTCGATTCGGCCGGGGGCGGTAGTCCTCATCGCGAAAGATCTTCGCCATATCAGGCTCCGGGGGTGAGCATGGCTTCCCACAGCTGAGTGAAGGCAGGCAGGGTCTTGGCCACAGTGCCGGCGTTCTCGATGACCATTCCGTCATTGCGCAGGGCGAGGACGGCACCGGCCATGACCATGCGGTGGTCGTGGTAGGTATGCCACAGCGCCGGGCGCAGGTGCGTGGTGCCGGTGATCGTCAGCGCCTCGGCATGTTCGACGACATCGACGCCGATGGCACCGTACTCTCTGGTCAGAGCCGCCAGACGGTCGGTCTCGTGCCCACGCAGATGCCCGATTCCGCGCAGCTGCGACGTTCCTTCTGCCATAGCTGCGAGTGCCGAGACCACTGGGGTGAGCTCGCCAACGGCCGACAGGTCGAGATCGACCGCGGTGAGCCGGTCCGGGCCCTGCACATGCAGTCCTTCCCTATCGAGGCGCACCGTGGCTCCGAA
Organism: Brevibacterium sp. CT2-23B; assembly: GCF_013168765.1. Taxonomy (NCBI): domain Bacteria; kingdom Bacillati; phylum Actinomycetota; class Actinomycetes; order Micrococcales; family Brevibacteriaceae; genus Brevibacterium; species Brevibacterium sp. CT2-23B. Next base: position 410,339 of record NZ_JABBYK010000001.1, read on the forward strand.
CGCCTCGGCGATCTCGCGGAAGCCGTCACCTGCCTGGGTGGTGTGCACGGGCCAGTCGGCGATGGTCACGGATCCGGCGGTGGCCACGGCCGCCGCTGCGAAGGCTGCGGCATTGGACAGGTCGGGTTCGACCCGCACGTCGAGACCGCGCGGAAGTCCTGGTTCGACGATCCAGCGCTCGGGTTCGGGCTCGCTGATGTCGACGCCCGCGTCGCGGAGGACTTCGATCGTCATATCCACGTGCGTTCGGCTGGGCACCGAGTCCGCAGTGTTGGTGAGTTCGAGTCCCAAAGGCATGACGGGAGCGGCGAGGAGCAGACCAGAGACGAATTGACTGGAGGCGCTGGCATCGATGCCGAGGTGGCCGCCGCGCAGCTGAGAGTCGGCGTGGATCGTCATCGGCAATGTGCTCGCGGCGGAGGTGATCGACGCACCGAGCTCCCGCAGCGACTCGATCGTCACCGACATCGGCCGCACCCGGGCCTGTTCGTCGCCGTCGAGGACGACCTCACGACCGGTGAGCGCGGCAAGTGGGGGGATGAAGCGCATCACGGTTCCGGCGAGACCGCAGTCGATGGTGATCGGTGCGGAATCCTGCGCAGCTGCGTCTGTGGGCGCGTGTCCGTCCGGGAAGGGGATCGGCTCGATGTGGAGCTCATCGCCGTCTTCGTCGATCACGGCGCCGAGGCGACGCAGGGCGTCGACCATGAGAAGGGTGTCGCGGCTGCGCAGCCATCCCTTGAGATCGGATCCGGAACGGGCGAGAGCCGCAAGGATGAGATAGCGGTTCGTCAGAGACTTGGAACCGGGAACGGTCACAGTGGCAGAGACGGCGGAACCGGCGACCGGCGGCTGCCAGTCGCCGGTCGCCGGGGGAGTGTGCGTGGAGATGTCAGTCAACTCCGAGTGCGCTCAGAGCCTGCTTCGAGGTGTCTTCCACGCTCGACCACAGGTCTTCGGCCGCGTGCTGGGTCCGCCACCACAGGCCGGGGCGTCCAGCGGTGTCGACGGCGGCGAGCAGGGCACCGCCGAGCATCGAGGTCCGCAGAAGAGTGCGTTCGTTGCGAGCCTTCTTCTCCTCCTTCGACGTCGTCTTGTCAGCAGACAGACGCTCACCGACCGTGTCGAGCAGGTAGGTGCCGACGAGGATCGATGCGCTGAGGCGGGGGAAGCGTCCGATGGCGAGCATCGAACCGGCAGCGACCTGTGCAACACCGGTGGCTCGGGCGAGAGTCACTGCGTCGACGGGGACGTCGACCTGCTTGCGAGCCTGGTTGAGGAGCGGGCCGACCGATGCGGCCGCTGCCTCCGGCTTGCGCAGTCGTTCGACGCCGTTGAGGATGTAGCCGGCGGCCAGCATGGGCCGTGCGATAAGACGAATGGGAGACACAGTGGTCCTTCCTACGTGGCGGTCATCTCACTGGCAAGCATAACTGCTGAGGTGGGAATAGTGGGACGTCGGTCCGATGTTGTACCGGGTGAAGCCATTCGACGGGTGCACCCGTCGGGAAGTCGACAGGCAGAAGGAGAAGTCTATGAGCGCCACTGCCGTCCTGGAGAGAACGGGCGTACCATTGACTGCGATGACCGAATCAGTCAAAGAAGCCCCCGAAACCGACGCCGAGAGGTCGGCGCGTTTCGAACGGGATGCTCTGGAATATGTCAACCAGCTCTACGCAGCTGCTCTGCGTATGACCCGGAATCCAGCCGACGCCGAAGACCTCGTCCAGGAAGCCTACGCGAAGGCGTATGCCGCCTTCCACCAGTACAAGCCCGGAACCAACCTCAAAGCCTGGCTGTACCGGATCCTGACGAACACCTTCATCAATAACTACCGCAAGAAGCAGCGTCAGCCGCAGGAACACGGCAGCGAAGACATCGAGGACTGGCAGATTGCACAGGCGAACAGCCACTCGTCCTCCGGCGGTCGTTCCGCCGAACTCGAAGCCCTCGACCACCTTCCCGACTCCGACGTCAAGGAAGCGCTCTCGGCACTGCCCGAAGACTTCCGCATGGTCGTCTACTATGCCGATGTCGAAGGACTGCCGTACAAGGAGATCGCCGAGATCATGGAGACGCCGATCGGCACTGTGATGTCCCGGTTGCACCGCGGTCGCCGACAGCTGCGGGAGATGCTGGCCGACTATGCCGCCGAGCGCGGTTTCGTGAGTCCTGAGGGAGGTGCGAAATGAGCGACGAAGGATGCTGCGAAAGCGTCAGGACCGAGTCACTGATGCGCATCTACCACTACCTGGACGGAGAACTGACGACGACGGAGATCCGCGAGATCTCGATCCACCTCGAACAGTGCCCGTCGTGTCATGACGAGTACGAGATCGAAGCGCTGCTCAAAGAGCTCGTGCGTCGTTCGTGCAGCCACGACCGTGCCCCGATGGGACTGCGAGAGAAGATCCGGCAGCGGATCGCGCTCGAACAGAACTCCTGACCGGCGCCCAGACACAGGGGAGTCCACGGACACAACGAAGGCGGGAAGAGATTCGAATCTCTTCCCGCCTTCGTCATTCACCGAACGTATCAGCGAATCATGCGTTTGGACGCTTGCCGTGGTTTGCTTTCTTACGGCGGCGATCGCGACGCTTACGGCCACGCTTGCTCATTGTGCCCTCCTTTGATAGACGCTCAATTGTCTCATGATCACCCGAGCAGAGCAAAGTCGGACCAGGTCACCCACCTTGCCGAATTCGTCTGACAAGATGATGCGACTGTCACGGCTGAGCTCTTCGTCGGCCGGACATCGCAGAGTTCTTCGGTCGGGCACCCCATCGACGTCTCAGCTGTCGCCGAGGACGTCCTGGACTCCCAGCCAGTTGAACCAGCCGCGATGGAGAACCAGCCAGGCCAACAGACCGTATCCTTCCTGCGCCGGCAGATGGTCCCGCGACGATGCGACCTCGCGCTGCCACACGGGATGGCCGAGGAGGGGCGTGAAGGTGTCGACATAGGTGATGCCGCGCCGCTTGGCCACATCGGAGAAGCTGGCATTGAGCTCGGCGATGCGACGATTGCGGTCACCGTCGTGTTCAGGCGGAGGGCCCAGCACGAACGTCGAGACCTTCCGAGCCAACGCCTCGTCGAGGATGTTGGCCACATCGAGCCGGGCCCTGGCCACCGAACGCCCCGAATCGAGATCCCCGGACCCCAGAGCCAGCACCAGACGGTTGTCCCCTTCCCGAGTGAACCGAAGGGACGCCTCGGCGATGGTCCGACCGTGAAGACCAGCGGAATCCTCGGCCGGCACGGCGAGGGGATACACCTTGAGTTCAGGCAGACTCGGCAGAGTCCTCGCCGTCACCCGACCGACCCACCCGAGGCCACGGCCATCGCCGTGGCCGGCGACCAAAGGGCCTCCGACCACGGCGATGGTTGTGGTGACGTCGCTGCTCACCGGCTGAAGATCCGGTCGACGAGTTCCTTCTGCTGAGCTTCGTGGAAGTGCTTGAGCCCGGTCGAGGTGGCGGCAGAAGCGGCACGGGAGATGACCTTGACCTCACGGCCGCCGAGGAGCTCGGGCAGGTGCAGTGCCATGAACGGCCATGCACCCTGGTTCTCCGGCTCTTCCTGGGCCCAGACGATCTCGGCATCGGCCGGGAAGCGGTCGAGCACAGCGGTGATGGCCGCCTCGTCGAGCGGGTAGAGCTGCTCGAGGCGGACGAGCGCCATCTTCGTGTCGTTGTCCTTCTCCCGCTTGGCTTTGAGCTCCCAGTAGAGCTTGCCGGAGACGAGGACGACGCGCTCGACCTGCGAGGCATCGACGTCCGTATCGTCGATGACGGCCTGGAACCTGCCCGAGGTGAAGTCCTCCGGCGAGTTCGCGGCAGCCTTGAGGCGCAGCATCGACTTCGGGGTGAAGACGATGAGCGGACGCTTGTTCGTCGTCGAGGCGTGGCGACGCAGCAGGTGGAAGTACGAGGCGCCCGAGGACGGGTAGGCCACCGTCATATTGTTCTCCGCGCACAGCTGGAGGTAACGCTCGATGCGACCCGAGGAATGGTCGGGTCCCTGTCCCTCATAGCCGTGGGGCAGGAGCATGACGACACCGGAGTTCTGCTGCCACTTCTGCTCGGAGGAGGAGATGAACTCGTCGATGACGGTCTGCGCACCCTGTGCGAAGTCACCGAACTGAGCCTCCCACGCCACGAGGGCGTCCTTGCGTTCGACGGAGTAGCCGTATTCGAAGCCGACAGCGGCGTACTCGCTGAGCAGGGAGTCGTAGACCCAGAATCGAGCCTGCTCCTCGGTGAGGTTCTGCAGCGGCGTCCATTCGTTGCCGTTGACCGAGTCGATGAGCACCGAGTGGCGCTGGACGAAGGTCCCGCGACGGGAGTCCTGACCTGCCAGCCGCACCGGCACGCCGTCCATGAGCAGCGAACCGAAGGCCAGCAGCTCGGCGAAGCCCCAGTCGATTCCGCCCGACAGCGACATCTCCTTGCGCTTCTCGAGCAGCGCCCGCAGCTTCTTGTGAACCGTGAAGCCCTCGGGGATCTCGGTGAAGGCCTCGCCGATGCGCTGCAGCGTCTCGGGACTGATGGCCGTCTCGGCATCGTTGAAGGTCTCGATGTCGCTGGGCTCGTAGGGAGCGTTGAACGCTTCTCCGTCGTAGGAGCCGGTCTCGGCTTCCTTGGTCTCGGCGAAAGCCGATTCCAGCTTGGACTGGTAGTCCTTGAGCGCCTCGGCGGCCTCTTCGTCGGTGATGCACTTCCTGCCGACGAGGGATTCGGTGTAGAGCTTGCGCACCGAGCCCTTCTTCTCGATGAGGGAGTACATCGTCGGCTGGGTCATCGACGGATCGTCGCCCTCGTTGTGGCCGCGGCGGCGGTAGCACACGAGGTCGATGACGACGTCCCGGTTGAATTCCTGGCGGTATTCGAAGGCCAGGCGGGCCGCCCGGACGACGGCTTCGGGGTCATCGCCGTTGACGTGGAAGATCGGGGCGTTGATCGACTTGGCGACGTCCGTGCAGTAGAACGAGGACCGCGCCGAGGCGGGGGGAGTGGTGAACCCGACCTGGTTGTTGATGATGACGTGGACCGTTCCGCCGGTGCGGTAGCCGCGCAGCTCGGAGAGGTTGAGCGTCTCGGTGACCACACCCTGTCCGGCGAATGCGGCATCGCCGTGGACTAGGACCGGCAGTACGGTGAAGCCGGACTCGCCCTGGTCGACGAGATCCTGCTTGGCGCGCACGATGCCTTCGAGGACCGGATCGACGGTCTCGAGGTGGCTGGGGTTGGCCGCGACGTAGACGCCGGTGGTGTTGCCTGCCGGTGAGGTGAACGAACCCTTGGTGCCCAGGTGGTACTTCACATCGCCGGAGCCCTGGACGCTGTCCGGGGACATGGTTCCGTCGAACTCACGGAAGATCTGCGCATAGGACTTGCCGGCGATGTTCGTCAGCACGTTGAGGCGACCACGGTGGGCCATGCCGATGGCGACCTCGTCGAGGCCGGTGTCGGCGGACTGGTTGAGGATCTCGTCGAGCAGGACGATCGCGGATTCTCCGCCTTCGAGGCTGAAGCGCTTCTGTCCGATGTACTTCGTCTGGAGGAAGGTCTCGAAGGCCTCGGCGGCGTTGAGACGACCGAGGATGTGTCCCTGCTCCGAACGGGTGAGCTCCTGATGCGGGACCTCGATCTTCGACTGGAACCAACGGCGCTGGACCGGGTCGGCGATGTGCATGTATTCGAAGCCGGTGGTCCGGCAGTAGCTCTCACGCAGCAGTCCGAGGATGTTGCGGAAGGGCATCATCGGCTTCGATCCGAATCCGCCGGTGGGGAACTCGCGTTCGAGATCCCACAGGGTCAGACCGTGCTGATTGATGTCGAGATCCGGGTGGGACCGCTGACGATAGACGAGAGGATCGATATTGGCCATTAGGTGACCGCGCGTGCGGTAGGCATCGATGAGTTCGATGACGCGTGCGGTCTTGTTGACGTCGTCCTGGTCTTCGGCCGAGACGTCGGGAACCCAGCGCACCGGCTCGTAGGGCAGGCGCAGGGATTCGAAGACATCGTCGTAGAAGCCGTCTTCGCCGAGCAGGTAGCTGTGGACGAGCTTGAGGAACTCGCCCGAACCGGCTCCCTGGATCACGCGGTGATCGTAGGTCGAGGTCAGGGTCAGCACCTTGGACACGGCCAGGGAGTTGATGGTCTGCTGGCTGGCACCCTGGAACTCGGCGGGGTAGTCGAGCGCGCCGACACCGATGATGCAGCCCTGGCCCTTGGTCAGACGCGGAACGGAGTGGACCGTGCCGATTCCGCCGGGGTTCGTCAGCGAGACCGTGGTGCCGGCGAAGTCGTCGGCGGTGAGCTTGCCCTGCCGTGCCTTGTCGACGAGGCCGTCGTAGGCGTCGACGAACTGGCGGAAGGTCAGCGTCTCGGCCTTCTTGACGTTGGGCACCAGCAGGGTGCGTGATCCGTCCTTCTTCGGCACGTCGATGGCGAGGCCGAAGTTGATGTGGGCGGGGGAGACCATCACGGGCTTGCCGTCGCGGACGTCGTAGGAGACGTTCTGCGAGGGGAAGTTCTGCAGGGCGCGGATCACGGCGAATCCGATGAGGTGGGTGAAGGAGACCTTCCCGCCTCGGGTGCGCTTGAGGTGCGAGTTGATGACGATCCGGTTGTCGATGAGCGCCTTGGCAGGCAGGGCCCGGACCGAGGTGGCGGTCGGGACTTCGAGCGACTCATCCATGTTCTTGGCGATGAGCTTCGCGGGGCCGCGCAGGGGAGTGATCGTCTCCTCCGGTGCGGGCTTCGGTGCGGCTTCCTTCGCGGTGACCTTCGGCACGGACTTGGTCTCTGCCTTCAGCGTCTCGGACTCAGCCGAAGACGGGGAGACGCCGCGAGAGGTCTCACGGGAGGTCGCCGGGGCTGCAGCTGAAGCAGGGGCCTTGGCATCCGACTTATTCGCGGCCGGCTTCGCCTCCTGCTTGGCGGCGGGCTCGGCAGCGGACTGAGCGCCTCCGCCGTTCTTCTCGTACTTGTCGAAGAAGGGCCACCAGGACTGGTCGACCGAATTCTTATCTGACTTGTACTGCTCATACAATTCCTCGACCAGCCACTCATTCGACCCGAAGTCTTCAACGGTGCGGTTCGGAGTATTGACGGACACGGCGTTGATCGCCTACTTCCTGATTCAAGACTTGCTGCTTAACGACATCTCCAAGCCTAACGTGATGTGCCATCGAATGTGCAGTTAAGGGACAATAGTGTTATGCGTTTCATCTCAAATGACCCGAACACCGATCTCACCTACTCCGATGTCTTCCTCGTGCCGAACTCCTCGGCACTGACTTCGCGCTTCGAAGTCGACCTCACGGCGACCGATCCGACCGGGTCGACGACGCCGCTCGTCGCAGCGAATATGACTGCTGTGTCCGGTCGACGGATGGCGGAGACGATGGCACGTCGCGGGGGACTGGCGGTGCTGCCCCAGGACATTCCGCTGACCGCCGCGCAGGAGACCATCGCCTGGGTCAAGAGCCGCGACCGAATCTTCGAATCCGCGCTGCGCTTCTCGCCTGATGACACAGTGCTCAACGCTCTGCACGTGCTGGCCAAGCGTTCGCACGGCTTCGGCGTCGTCGTCGACGACGGGGGAAGGCTCGAAGGCATCATCAATGCTGCAGATCTGCGCGGAGTCGATCGCTTCACCTCGGTGGCGGAGCTGTTGGACTCCTCACCGCATGTCATCCGCGCCTCCGAGGTCGACTGGGAGGACGCTGCACAGCTGGAGTCCCTCTTCGAGTCGATGACGGAGTCGCGAGCCGAGTTCGCCGCTGTCGTCGACGATGAGAACACGGTGCTCGGCAGCCTGACTCCGAAGTCGCTGCTGCGCTCGTCCATCTACACGCCCAATGTCGACGATCGAGGACGGCTGAAGATCGCCGTGGCCATCGGCGTCAACGGTGCCGCGGTCGAACGTGCCGCTGCGTTGGTCGAAGCCGGCGCGGACGTCCTCGTCGTCGACACCGCCCATGGCCACCAGGTGAAGATGCTCGACACACTGTCGGCGATCGCGGATGCCGAGCTCGGGGTGCCGATCGTGGCCGGAAACGTCGTCACGGCCGAAGGGGTCCGCGACCTCGTCGCTGCCGGCGCCGACATCGTCAAGGTCGGAGTCGGCCCGGGAGCCATGTGCACGACCAGGATGATGACCGCGGTCGGTCGTCCCCAGTTCTCCGCAGTGCTCGAATGCGCCGAGGCGGCTCGCGAGCTGGGTGCCCACGTGTGGGCCGACGGCGGAGTCCGCTACCCCCGCGATGTCGCTCTGGCCCTGGCGGCCGGGGCCTCTCAGGTGATGGTCGGATCCTGGTTCGCCGGGACCCACGAATCGCCCGGCGACCTGCTCGTCGACGGAGAGGGTCGGAAGTACAAGGAGAGCTTCGGCATGGCTTCGGCTCGGGCCGTGGCCAACCGGACCAGAGCGGAATCGGCCTTTGCGCGCGCTCGCAAAGGACTGTTCGAAGAGGGCATCTCTTCGTCAACTATGTACATCGACCCTGAATCTCCTGGGGTCGAGGACCTGCTCGACGGCATCACTTCGGGCGTTCGCAGCTCCTGCACCTATGCCGGGGCCGGTGATCTCGGAGAATTCGCGCGTCTGGCCGCGGTCGGTGTTCAGAGCGCCGCCGGCTACGAAGAGGGCCGACCGCTGTCGGGAAGTTGGTAAGATCTCCTCATGCACAGTGACAGTCCCGGCCGGCGGGAAGCCGGCGCCCCAGATGACGACCCTCACCCCGCGAGGGTCTCACACCTCAACTGCTCTGCTGAGCAGATAGCGATCGGCGGGGACAGTCACTGATGGAATGGATACTCCTCGCCCTCGCGCTGCTGCTCATCCTCGGCACCGGAGTCTTCGTCGCAGCCGAATTTTCGCTGCTGACGCTCGACCGCCATACAGCCGATAAAGCGGTTGAAGAAGGTGTCGTCGGCGCGAAGACGCTGCGGCGTTCGATGACCCATCTGTCCACCCAGCTCTCGGCAGCGCAGGTGGGCATCACGATCACCACTCTGCTCACCGGTTACCTCATGGAACCGTCCTTGGGCAGGCTGCTGGCGCCGCTGTTCGAGGCCTGGGGCGTCGGCCCCGGCCTCGCGGCCCCGCTGGCGCTGACCATCGCCCTCATCGTCTCCACCGTGGGATCGATGATCTTCGGAGAGCTCGTGCCGAAGAACCTCGCCATCGCTGTTCCGCTGGCGACCGGTCGCATCGCCGCACCGATGCAGTACGTCTTCTCGATCGTCTTCAAGCCCGTCATCGCCGTCCTCAACGGCACGGCGAACAAGATCCTCATGTCGATGGGCATCGAGCCGCAGGAAGAAGGTTCGGTGGGGCGTTCCCCGGAGGAGCTGACCTCACTCGTGCGGCACTCCGCCGAAGAGGGCGTGCTCGATGAGCAGACAGCAGGTCTGCTGGAGAGGACTCTGAGCTTCTCCGAGCGCACCGCGGAAGACGTGATGACTCCGCGCACGCGCATGTCCACGGTGGACAAGGACACCACGGCTCGACAGATCATCGAACAGGCTCGGGACACCGGATTCTCCCGGTTCCCCGTGGCTGACGAGGACAAGGACCACATCGTCGGAGTCGTTCACGTCAAACAGGCCTTCGCCGTACCTCCGAGCAACCGCGACGACGCCTATGCAGGAGGGCTGATGACCGAGGTCCGTGAGATCCCGGAGACGCAGCGCCTCGACCCGCTGCTCTTGGAGCTGCGCGCCACCGGTCTGCAGATGGCTGTGGTCGTCGATGAGTTCGGCGGCACAGCTGGAGTGGTCACCCTCGAGGATGTCGTCGAGGAGCTCGTGGGCGAGGTCGCCGACGAGCACGATCGGATGCGCGTCGCGGCACGACCGGCTCGCGACGGCTCCTGGATCGTGCCCGGTCAGCTGCGGCCCGATGAGATCTCGTCGACGATAGGGGTCACGATCCCGGAGGACTCGGACTACGAGACTCTGGCCGGATTCGTCCTCAAGGAGCTCGGGCGGATTCCCGAACCGGGTGACGAGGTCCGCATGGACGATGCCCGCATCGTGGTCGAACGGATGCACGGACGACGCATCGAACGCCTCCGGGTGGTGCTGCGCGCCGCCGACGCAGGGGCTTTCGAAACCGGAGGTGAGACTCGATGAGCGCCGATTGGTTCGGACTGGTCTGGCTGGTCGTTCTCCTGCTGGGCAACTCCTTCTTCGTCGCCGCCGAATTCGCGATTGTCGCTGCCAAGCGATCACAGATCGAACCGCGAGCGGCCGAAGGCTCCGCGGCGGCCAAGACCGCTCTCTATGCGATGGAGCACGTATCACTGATGCTGGCGATCTGCCAGCTCGGCATCACCGTGTGCTCCCTGCTTTTGGGCAATGTGGCCGAACCGGCCATCCACCACCTGCTCGCCGGTCCCCTCGAGGGCCTGGGCATTCCCGCCGGACTGTCCTCGACGATCTCCTTCGTCCTGGCGCTCGGCGTCGTCACCTACCTGCACGTGGTCATCGGTGAGATGGTGCCGAAGAACCTGGCGCTGGCCGCCTCCGGCCAGGCCGTAATGCTGCTGGCGACACCGCTGGTGTTCCTGGCGCGAGTCTTCGGTTTCGTCATCCGCCCCCTCAACGGCCTGGCCAATGGGGTCCTCCACCTGTTCAAGATCGAGGCCCGTGACGAGGTCAATGAGGCCTATACGATCGAGCAGGTCGAATCGATCGTGGCCGAGTCGAAGCGCGAGGGACTGCTCAGTGATGACACTGGGCTGCTCAAGGGCGCCATCGAGTTCAGCGACAAGACTGCGTCCGACATCATGGTCCCGATGTCCGAACTCATCACGATCTCGGACAAGGTGACCCCGAACGAGCTTGTGACCTTGGTCGGCAAAACAGGCTTCTCCCGATATTTCGTCGTCGGTGACGACGGGTATCCGCAGGACTACCTCCACATCAAGGATGTCCTCTACGCAGACACCGAAGAGGCCTTCGACGCTCCAGTGCAGAGCAAGCGTTTCCGTCCCCTGTTCACGGTCACCGCCGATGACGAGGTCGAAGAGGCGCTGGCGCAGATGCAGAAGGCGGGAATCCATGTCGCCCGCGTCATCGACTCGCAGGCGCAGGTCCTCGGCCTGCTGTTCCTCGAAGACGTGCTCGAAGAGCTCGTCGGCGAAGTCCAGGACGCGATGCAGCGGGGACGATTCGACTTCCGCCGCTGAGCATTCTGTGCCGGCCGATCCGCCCGGCTCACCCAGTCGCCTCGCGGGCGGTCTCCTGATTGCGGGGAGGCCGCCGTCGAGCCGTCGCGTCCGCTCCCGGCGCTGTGTCGGTGCGCGGAGCCATGTGTTCGGCCGTGAGGCCATGCCTGTGCTCGTGAGAAGTGCCGTTCGGCGCGGAGTCCCAGACGTGACCGACTGTGTAACGGTTCGTAACGAAACAGTCATTCAGGACACATGGAGTAGGGCGCCTGTAGTGATCTGTGACCATGCATCGTCAGGAAATGACCTGGTCACACGCTGTGTATGAACTGAAGGTGACATTCTGTAACGATGTCGTTATAGTGTTGTGACATAAGCTTTCGGGTGCCCGGCAGAGGGCTTCCACCGCACAATCTTCACCAACAGTATGGAGCACTATGTCGAGTGAGCTCTCGACCGTCGAGGCGCCGCCGGTCCGCCGACGTGATCTGCGGAAGCAGAACGCCTCTTCGCAGGTTTCGACGATCAACTCTTCGCATCCCGTGACATCGCAGTCGCGGAACAGCGCATCCGCAGCCCTCTCACCTCGTCGCGCGGCGATGGCCGCCGAGGCCCGCGCAGCAGCGGGCTCACCGCGACGGGCAGCGATGGCCAAAGAGGCTTCTCTCCCGATGACCCCTGCGGGTCATACGTCGACGCTGGCCGCGGCTCAGCTCGGCAACCGCGGTTCCGACGGTTCGCTGCTGCGCTCGGTCCGCCGCCGTCAGGTCACCACCTTCTCCGCTCTGGCCACCGTCTCGGTCACCGGTACCGCCATCGCTGCCGTGATGGTCGCCGGCAACATGAGCGGCAACCAGGAAGTCAAGGTCGACGACACGGCCGCACAGTCCCAGCCGCGTGCGATCAACGCCGAATCGGTCTCCGCCGACATCAAGGTCGACGACGATGACAAGACCTCGATGACCATCGGCGCCCCGAGCGCCAAGCAGACCAAGGTCGACGCGGCGTCTCGCGCGATCACGAAGACCGTTCTGCCCGGCTGTGACGAAGCAGCCCCGAAGGGTGAGGCGAGCAACGGCGAGCTGCCCGACGGATGGCTGTGCGAGATCGGCGTGGGCAATCACAAGCTGCGCTCCGATGCGGCCGTGTCGTTCGCGAAGATGAACGCTGCCTTCAAGAAGGACACCGGCAAAGACCTCGCAGTCACCGACTCCTACCGTTCGCTGGAATCACAGGTCTCCGTCGCCGCACGCAAACCCGGCTTCGCGGCTCGTCCCGGAACCTCCAACCACGGTTGGGGCCTGGCACTGGACCTCGGCGCGGGAACGCAGAACGGAACCGGCCAGCAGTACGAATGGCTCGTCGCCAACGCCGAGAAGTTCGGGTGGGAGAATCCGGACTGGGCCAAGCGCAATTCCTATGAGCTCTGGCACTGGGAATACGTGCCCGGCCGCAAGGCTATGAAGGGTGCCTGATCTGCTCGAACATCTCTGATCACAGCCCTACGGCACCGCGGGCAGTCCTCGAGGACTGCCCGCGGTGCCGTTTTGGGAGGTGGTGCCCAACGGTGATAGAGTTGCATCCGTTGCCCGCGTAGCTCAGTGGATAGAGCGTCTGCCTCCGGAGCAGAAGGTCGTAGGTTCGAATCCTGTCGCGGGCACCACGACACCGCCCATCTCAACTTCTGAGGTGGGCGGTTCTGCATTCGCGGTCCGAGTGGTCGATGGTGCAGACAGGATCTAAGGTAGTCGGAGACGAGACCCGGACCGCGATGTGAGGCATACGATGTCGGAATCTGCTGAAGAGCCCGTCCAGACCGGCGCGGGGGACGATGAGATCGTCCTCCGAGCGCAGGGTCTGCGCAAGAGCTTCGGCCGCGGTGATACGGCAGTCGACGCTCTCGACGACATCAGCGTCGACTTCGAATCGGGACGCTTCACCGCCATCATGGGGCCCTCCGGATCCGGAAAATCGACGTTCATGCATGTGCTTGCCGGACTCGACCGTGTCGATTCGGGCTCGATCATCATGCGCGGGCAGGACATCACCCGTCTCAACGACCGGCAGCTGACCCAGCTGCGGCGTGACCGCGTCGGCTTCATCTTCCAGGCCTTCAACCTCGTCCCGACGCTGAGCGCTGAACAGAACATCGAACTGCCGGTCTCGCTGGCCCGGAAGAAGATCGATCGTGAGTGGAAGGCCGAAGTCGTCGAACGACTCGAACTCGGCGATCGTCTGCAGCATCGTCCGCACGAGCTCTCCGGCGGTCAGCAGCAGAGAGTCGCCGTGGCCCGGGCTCTGCTGACGCGGCCGGATGTCATCTTCGCCGATGAGCCCACGGGAAACCTCGACTCCCATGCCGGAGCGGAGGTCCTGTCCCTGCTCGGTCGGGCCACGACCCTGTACGGGCAGACGATCATCATGGTCACCCACGACCCCGTCGCGGCATCGCACGCTGGCCGGGTCGTTCTGCTCAAGGACGGGAGAGCCACGGGTGAAGTTCGTCAGCCGACGCGCGAGAGCGTGGTCACGGCGCTGAGTGAACTGAGCTCTCTGTGATCGCAGTCGCCCTCGCGCAGATTCGGATCCACTGGGCCCGATTCCTCGCAATCGGCCTCGGCATCGCATTGGCTTCCGGATTCGTCGCAACCACCCTGATCATCAATTCCTCGCTGCAGGACAGCCTCGAACACGCCGTCGGTCGTTCTTTCGAGAAAGCCGACCTCACCGTCGTCCCGGACAGAGACGTCTTCGTCGGGGGAGACGAGGCCTCTCCGCTGCTGCGCCCCTTGGCCGAAGTCGACGGGGTGGCTACCGCGTCGTTGTCGGCCCGCACAGTGACCACGGGCCGAGGTGCCGCATTCTCCGAAAGCTCTTTTGCGCTGTCTCCGGTGCCCGCCGATGAACGGCTCGACACGTTCGATATGGTCTCCGGTCAGCGACCGGAAGCGACGACGGACCTCGTGCTCGACACTCGCACGGCCAGCGATCTCAACGTCGGAGTCGGCGATGAGATTCGCTTCACCGTCGATGCTGTGCCAGTGGAGAGCGGAGACGATGACATGCCGATCTACCGGGGTCCGAGTCAGAGCAGCGTCACCTTCTCCGTCGTGGGCATCGCCGAAATGGGGCAGGATCCGGCCCTGCCCGGCGCCACTCGAGCGCTGACGACAGCATCGGGCTATCAGGAGTATTTCGCCCAGCAGGGCGATGTCATCGCCATTCAGATCGCCCTGGAGAGCGGCGCGGACCCAGAGGCTGTGCGTACTCAGCTGCAGAGGGTCATCGATGGTTCGGAATTGAGCGGCAGCCTCGAAGCGCTCTCCGTGGACGATGCCGTGAAAGCGAAGACCGACCGCCTCTCCGGCGGCAACGCCGTCGTGACCGGTCTCCTGCTCGTCTTCGCCGGAATCTCCGTCATCGTCGCCATCCTCGTCGTCTCCAATACCTTCTCCGTCATCGTCGCCGGACGCCGTCGGGAATTCGCTCTGTTGCGCTGCCTCGGAGCCACCCGCCTGCAGATGTACGGCTCGGTCGTGGCCGAAGGGCTCTTCGTCGGATTGCTCGGGTCGATCTTCGGTGTGCTCACCGGGGTCGTCGGCAGTCGCGTACTGATGGCTGTAGCGGTGCGCTACTGGCCGCAGGAGTTCCCCTACGACACTCTCACCGTTCCTGTCTCCGCCCTGTTCAGCGGTGTCGTCGTCGGTGCCCTGCTGACGATTGTGGCCACCATCCGACCGGCTCGCAGTGCCATCGCTGTAACCCCGCTCGAAGCACTCCAGCCCTTCGACGCATCCATCTCGCCGAGCACCCGCGCTCGTCCGCGCCACCTCGTGGGTTTCGGCTGCATCGGGCTGGGTGTGGTTCTCGTCATCGTCTCGGTCTATGCGGTGTCGGCTTCGCAGCTCTGGATCCTCGGCGGAGCGCTGGGTGGGGGACTCGTGGTCACGGGGCTGGTCATCAGCGCGGCGAAGATCATCCCGCCCGTCGTCGCATGGACGGGGGAGGTGCTGTTCAGCCCTTGGGGCGTTCCCGGTCAGCTGGCGACCCTGAACACATTGCGCAATCCGCGTCGCACCGCGGCCACAGCCACGGCGCTCATCATCGGCGTGACCTTGGTGGCGACGATCCTCGTGGGCGGCATGTCGACGAAAGCGACGCTCAGCCACGGCCTCGACCAGCGTTATCCCGTTGACATCTCCGTGCCGCTGTCGGGCCTCGTCGATGATGACCAACTCGACGATGTGCGCGGGATCCCCGGCGTGTCCACCGCGGTCATCGCCCACCGCGCCGAGGCGGTCGAAGACTTCAAGGGCTCCCGTCCCGAGATCTTCGTCATCGACCCGGACAGCGCCGAGACCGTACTCGGAGACGCGGCCGCGAACATCGTGTCCGGACGGGTCACAGTCCCCGAAGACTATCCTTCACCGACAGTGCGGGTGAAAGGGCTCAACGAGATGAGCGTGCCCGTGCACAGGGACGGCCTCTCCAGTCTCGCCTTCTTCACCACCCCCGACGTCGGCAACGATCTCGGCATCTCGGCGACGACGACGGCCGTGCTCGTCCGCCTCGACGAGGATGTCGACGTCGACGAGATCACCCGCATCCGTCAGTCCGTGGCCGAGACGCTCGACGTATCCAGCGACGAGGTCGGCGGCTCGGCCGTCGCCCGGGGCGCCTATTCCGAACTCATCGATGTCATGCTGGCCGGGGCCGTGGCTCTGCTCTTCGTCTCCGTGGTCATCGCGCTCATCGGCGTCTCGAACACGGTCAGCCTCTCCGTCATCGAGCGCCGCCGGGAGAACGCGCTGATGCGGGCGCTGGGGCTGAGCCTTGCGCAGCTGCGGACTCTGCTGGCGCTCGAAGCGGTGCTCATCTCATCGGTGGCTGCACTGCTGGGACTCGTGCTCGGCGGTGCCCTGGGCATCGTCGGCACACGGTTGGTCACCCACGACTACTCCACCGACCTCATCGTCGACTTCTCTGCCCCGTCCTTCCTCGGCATCCTCGGCGTGGCGGTCGTCGCCGGCATCCTCTCCGCTCTGGCACCGGCCAGGCGAGCGTCCCGACTCTCACCGGTCGAAGGTCTCAAACTCGACTTCTGATGGGCCCCGGCCACCGAACCGGACGTCGGTGTCTGATAGGAAAGAGCTCATGAACTCCGCGCGCATCCGCATTCTGATCGTCCTCGGAATCGTCTTCGCTGCCTTCAATCTGCGCCCCGGAGTCACCGGGCTCTCGCCTCTGCTCGACACCATGGGCGAAGAGATCGAACTGAGCGCGGTGTTCCTGGCCGTCATCGGCATGCTGCCGCCGCTGCTCTACGGCATCAGCGGCTTCATCACCCCGCGGCTCTATGCCCGCTTCTCCGGACTCGGCCTGACCTTGGCCGCCATGGTGATGGTCATGATCGGACTGGGTGTCCGCTCGGTCATCGATTCGCCGTCGCTGTTCCTGGCGCTGAGCGTGCTGGCCCTGCTGGGAATGGGCATCGGAAACGTCGTCCTCCCGCCCCTGGTGAAATCGTATTTCCCCGACAGGGTGGCCCTCATGTCGACCGTGCACGTCGGGCTCCTCCAGTTCGGGACGTTCATTCCGCCGCTCGTGGCGGTTCCCCTCGCCTCCGGTGTCGGTTGGAGAGGCTCACTGCTCGTCTGGGCCGGTTTCGCGGCTCTGGGTGCGGTCGTGTGGATCGTCATCCGCATGGCCAGGCCCGCACCCGCCGCCGAGGTGGCCGTCGCCGTCGTCGGCGGCAGTGAGCTCTCCCGCCTTCTGCGCAGCCCTCGGGCCTGGGCGCTGATGACGATGACGGGTCTGACGTCGTTCAACAACTTCATCCTCTTCACCTGGCTGCCGGGTCTGCTCACCCGCTCCGGGTTCGATGCTGCCTTCGGCGGGGCGATGCTCGCGCTGGTCACAGCCATCCCTCTCGTCCTCGGATTCGTCCTGCCGACCCTGGCTCAGAAGATGACCTCGGCCTATCCCATCGTCGTCGGCTTCTGCCTCAGCCTGGCCGTGGGGTACCTGGGTCTGTGGCGGCTGCCGACAGCGGCTCCCGTGCTGTGGACAGTGTTGCTGGGCATCGGCATCTCCACGTTCCCACTCGCTCTGACACTCATCACCCTCCGGGCGCGAAACGCCGAGGCGGCGGCTTCCCTGTCCGGCTTCGTCCAGGGCGGAGGGTATCTCCTCGCGGCCACCGGCCCGCTGATCTTCGCCTTTCTCCTCCAGAGCTTCGACAGCATGTGGCCGGCATTCGTCGTGGTGCTCGCCTCGGTGGCCGTCAAATTCTTCGTCAGCCACGCCGCCTGCCGACCCGGCGCCATCTGAGGCCCGGCGGGCTTCCGTCTCGTCATGAGAGCGAAGATGTCATCGGATTCGTCCTCGCCGTCCGGGCCCGAGTACTCTGTTCGAGTGACCCCGGAAGACTTGCAGACTGCACTCGCGCGCGCCTTGGCGACGGCCGAGGCAGGCCTCGTCGCACCGGGGTTCGCCATGCAGATCGACGTCCTGGCTCCGAACCGTTCCGAACTCGGTGACTGGACGACGCCCGTGGCGCTGCGCGCCGCCGCTGCACCCGAGCAGCGGACCGAGCTCGCCGCACATCTGTGCACCGAACTGCGTGCCCTGACCGGGGTGGCGGATGCCGTCATCGCCGGGCCCGGCTTCGTCAACGTGACCCTCACTCCCGCTGGCCGAGCACATGTGCTCAGCGACATCATCACCGCAGCGGGGGAGACCGATTCGATCGAAGGAGCGGAACAGGACGGGTCGCCGCTGCGCACGCTGCTCGTCGCTGCGGACCGGGAATCGGCACAGGCGCCTGTCACCGGCGACCACGACCGTGACGTCGACCCGGTCGCGGTGAACAGCCTGCAGCGCGGCCATGCCGCCGCCTGCCGGGAGCAGCGGCGGGCGCACCGGGCGGGAATCCCGTCCGAGGCCGTCGACGCGGCGGGACTCGAGGATCCGAGCGAGACGCGAATGCTCAATGCCGTGGCGGGACTGCCGTCAGCGCTGGAACGCTCGCGCCGCCTCGGCGAGAACGATCTGTTCGTCAACGCTCTTATCGACCTCGGCGATGCCGTCGAGGACTGGATCCGCCGCTGTCCGGTCACTCCGACGGTCGATGAGGACATCACCGTCACCCATGCCTCCCGGCTCTTCGCTCTGAGAGCCGTCATCATCGTCCTCGCCGCAGGACTACGACAATTGGGCGCTTCGGCCCCGGAGAGGATCTGATGCCCGCACATATCGCAGGGACTCTGCACGCGACACCGGCCCCGGTGTGGCTGCCCTATCCCGATGACGTCAATGCCCTGTTGCCGAGTCTGTGGTCGGACAACGTCACGAAGACCGACGACGGAGTGCTCACGATCGCCGGTCATTCCGTGACGGACCTGGCCGAACGATACGGGACCCCTACTCTCCTCATGGACGTCGCTGACTTCCGCAGCCGTGCCGAGGCCTACCTGAGCACATTCTCCAACGCCTTCTCCGTGGAGAAGGGACTGGCTGGCGCCGATGTGTTCTACGCCGGGAAGGCATTCCTGTGCACAGCTGTGGCCCGCTGGGTGCATGAGGCCGGGCTCGGCCTCGACACCTGCTCCCTGGGCGAGATGATGATCGCCCGCGCCGCCGGTGTCCCCGGCGACCGCGTCGGGCTGCACGGAAACAACAAATCGGCGTCGGAGCTCGAATACGCCCTCGACTACGGCGTGGCCAGGATCTTCGTCGACAGCCTCGATGAGGTCGCACGTCTGGAATCCATCGCTGCGGCCAGAGGAACGGTCGCCCCGGTCATGCTGCGAGTCACGGTCGGCGTCGAAGCGCACACCCACGACTTCATCGCCACGGCTCACGAAGACCAGAAGTTCGGGCTCTCGCTCGCCGACGGCACCGCCGCCCGGGCCGCTCGGCTGGTCGCCGAATCCGAACATCTGCGTCTCGACGGTCTCCACTCCCACATCGGTTCGCAGATCTTCGACATCTCCGGATTCCAGGTCGCCGCCGCCCGCGTACTCGCCTTCCGAGCCGAGATCATGGGCGAACACGGCATCGACCTGCCCGATGTCGACCTCGGCGGCGGCTTCGGCATCCGCTACACCTCCCAGGACACCCCGATCCCGGTCGCGGAGATGGCCGCAGAGCTCGCCGCCGTCGTGGCCAAGGAATGCCGGGGCCTGGGCACGAGCGTCCCCAGGATCTCCATCGAACCCGGTCGCGCCATCGTCTCCCCGGCGGTGTTCACTCTCTACGAGGTCGGCACCGTCAAACAGGTGAGCACGGACAGCGGCACTCGCACATATGTCGCTGTCAACGGGGGAATGAGCGACAACATCCGCACGGCACTCTACGACGCGGACTATTCGTGCACCTTGGCCAACCGGAACTCGAACGCCGAGCCTGCGATCGTGCGGGTCGTCGGCAAGCACTGCGAATCCGGTGACATCATCGTCCGCGACGAATACATGGGCGCAGACGTCACTGCAGGCGATCTCGTCGCGGTCCCCACCACCGGGGCGTACTGCCGCTCGCTGGCCAACAACTACAACCATCTGCCCCGGCCGGGCGTGCTGGCCGTCGAGGCCGATAGAGTTGAGTGGATCGTGACCCCCGAAGACCACACGCAGATGTTCGCCACGGACCCGGGAATGGCCGGGGGAGTGGCGTCGAACTGATGAGTGCGAGAGACAAGAGCGGAAAAGGTGAGGAAATGCAGGCACTGAAGGTTGCCGTGCTCGGATGCGGAGTCGTCGGCACGGAGGTCGCCGCCCGAATCCAGAATCGCGCGGAGGGCCTGGCCGAGCGCATCGGCGCTCCGCTGGAGCTGAGCGCCATCGTCGTCCGCGATGCTTCGAAGGCCCGTCCGGGAATCGACGAGAAGCTGCTGACGACCGACGCCGAGGCGGCCATCGCCGGAGCCGATATCGTCGTCGAGCTGATGGGCGGAATCGAACCCGCCCGCTCGCTCATCACCGCAGCGCTGCGCCAGGGTTCATCGGTCGTGACCGCGAACAAGGCTCTGCTGGCCGCCAGCTACGGCGAGCTCATGTCCGCTGCCGACGACGCTGGTGTGCGCCTCGAGCACGAAGCGGCGGTGGCAGGGGCGATCCCGATCATCCGACCTGTCGGCGATTCGCTGGCCGGGGACCGAATCGAACGCATCATGGGCATCGTCAACGGCACTACGAACTACATCCTCGACCAGATGGACTCCGAGGGCTGGGATTTCGACCAGGCTCTCACTGCCGCCCAAGGGCTCGGATACGCAGAGGCCGATCCGACCGCTGACATCGGCGGACACGATGCGGCGGCGAAGGCTGCGATCCTGTCCTCGCTGGCCTTCCATGCACCCGTGTCGATCGATGACGTCCACGTCGAAGGCATCGAAGGCGTCACCGCCGAGATGGTCGAGACCGCCCGGGACCAGGGCTTCGTCATCAAACTCCTCGCCGTGTGCGAACGTGTGGCCTCATCACCGGCAGGGGCCGGTCTCTCGGCGCGCGTCTATCCGGCGCTTCTCGACCGAGGACACGCACTGGCATCCGTCCGCGGTGCCTTCAACGCCGTGTTCATCGAGGCCGAAGCCGCCGGCGAGCTGATGTTCTACGGACAGGGAGCCGGTGGAGCACCGACCGCATCCGCCGTGCTCGGCGACCTCGTGTCCGTGGCCAGGCGCAAGGTGCTCGGCGGACGCGGACAGTACGAACGCCCCTTCCACGAGGACTACCCGATCCTGCCGATCTCGGCGATCACGACCAGGTACCACATCACCCTCGACGTGGTAGACCGTCCCGGTGTGCTCGCCGCGGTCTCCGAGGTCTTCGCCGATGAAGGGGCATCCATCGAACTGATGCGACAGACGATCGGGGACATCGACGACAACGGCGTCCAGCACGCGAAGCTCGTGCTGGCCACCCACTCGAACACCGACTCGACTCTGCAGAAGACGGTCGATCGACTCGTCGATCTGCCGGTCGTCCACACCGTCAAATCCGTGATCCGCGTAGAAGGACAGTGACTATGAACTACCCCAGACACCAGTGGCAGGGCGTCGTCGAGGAATACCGCAGCCTCCTCGACATCTCCGCTGACACTCCTGCCGTCACACTCGGTGAGGGCGGGACCCCGCTGATCAGGGCGGAGAAGCTCAGCGCACGCACCGGTGCCCAGGTGTGGGTGAAGTACGAGGGCCTCAATCCGACTGCGTCGTTCAAAGACCGCGGTATGACGATGGCGATCACCAAGGCTGTGGCCCACGGTGCCAAAGCCGTCATCTGCGCCTCGACGGGCAACACCTCGGCCTCTGCCGCCGCCTATGCCACGAAGGCCGGACTGACCTGCGCTGTGCTCGTGCCCACCGGCAAGATCGCGCCGGGGAAGATGAGCCAGGCCATCGCCCACGGAGCGACCCTGCTCGAAGTCGACGGAAACTTCGACGACTGCCTGACGCTGTGCCGCAAGCTCTCGGAGTCCTACCCGGTCCACCTCGTCAACTCGGTCAATCCCGATCGCATCGAAGGCCAGAAGACCGCGGCTTTCGAAGTCGTCGACGTCCTCGGCGACGCTCCCGACATCCATGTTCTGCCCGTCGGCAACGCCGGCAACATCACGGCGTACTGGAAGGGCTACAACGAATACCGCGAACACGGGATCTCCAAGCAGCTGCCTCAGATGTGGGGCTTCCAGGCCGCCGGTGCCGCACCGCTGGTGCTCGGCCACCCCGTCGACGAACCGGACACGGTGGCGACCGCCATCCGCATCGGCAACCCCGCCAGCTGGACGCAGGCCGAAGCTGCGCGTGACGATTCGGGCGGTCTCATCGATTCGGTCACCGACGACGAGATCCTCGCCGCCCATAAGATCCTGTCCAGCGAAGAGGGCATCTTCGTCGAACCCGGTTCGGCCGCCTCGGTGGCGGGTCTGCTGAAGATGGCCGACGCCGGTCGGGTCCCTGCCGCTGCGACGATCGCGGTCACCGTGACCGGTCACGGACTCAAGGACCCCAGCTGGGCCCTGCACACCGCCGACGGGTCCGATATCGAGACCAAGCGGGTCTCCGTCGACGCCGTCAGCGCCGCACGCGCCCTGGGACTCGAGGACAGCTGAGGGTGCGCGTCCGACTCGAGGTCCCGGCCACCTCGGCGAATCTGGGGCCCGGCTACGACTCGTACGGGCTGGCCCTCGACATCGTCGACACCCTCATCCTCACCGTCCACGACGCAGCGGTCGATCCTCACCGCTGCGTCGAGGTCACGGGGGAGGGCGCCGAGGTGCTGCCCCGGGACGGCTCGCACCTGATCATGCGCATCATCGGTGAGGTGCTCGACTCGGAGTTTCCCGCCGTCGCGGCAGAGCTGAGGCCGCGTCTGTCGCTGGAGTGCGACAACCGGATCCCTCATTCCCGTGGATTGGGCTCCTCGGCCGCGGCCGTCGTAGCCGGCATCGCCCTCGCAGCGGAGCTCGGAGCCTGGTCGACCGGAGTCGAGCTGAGCCGGGACCGGATCCTCGAGATCGCCACCGCCGTCGAGGGGCATCCGGACAACGCCGCCCCCGCGATCTTCGGCGGACTCACCGTCTCTCTGTCGGAGCCTGTGAAGTCGTGGCAGGTGCCAGTGCGCACCGTCCAGGCGGTCACCGTGCTCGTGCCCTCGTTCCGCCTTGACACCGAGGTCGCCCGTGGACTCATTCCCGCCGACATCGATCACGCGATCGCGGCCGACAATTCGGCTCGGGCGGGCCTGCTCGTCCATGGGATGAGCAATGACTCCCAGGTGCTCTTCGAAGCCACCCGCGACCAGCTCCATCAGGAGTTCCGCCGCGGCGCCTATCCGGAGTCGATGGCTCTGGTCGACGCACTGCGCGCCGAAGGTCTCCCGGCCGTCGTCTCCGGCGCCGGACCGACGGTGCTCGTCCTCGCCGAGGCGGTTCCCGACGCCCTCGTGCCGGAAGGCTTCGTCGCTCAGCGCACCGCGATTGACCTCGGTGGTTACCGGGTGAGCCGAGAAATCTGAGGAAACGATTCGCCAGATCGTCTCCGAACAAGTAGACTGTGGGTGTTCCGACAGGGCACGGCTTCCCGCTGTTCTGCACAGGTCCGTCGCCGATGTCATACATTCTGGAACATCTCCTGCTCATTCTTTAGCAGGTTTTCTTTCACAACGCACCGTCAATGGTGTTTCCGTCGCCGTGAGCAAACGGCACATGCCGCACGGCCGAAAGAGGGAGAAGGACCTTCGTGTCTGAAACCACCACTCAGGATTCCACCCCGCGCACAGGCAGCCTCACAGCGCTGCGGCTGCCTCAGCTCCAGGAAATGGCTGCCGGGCTGGGAATCAAGGGTTACCGTCGCCTTCGCAAGAGCGAACTGATCGACGCCATCAACAGCCACTCGGGCGGATCTGCTGAGAAGAAGTCCGTCCCCACCGAGAAGAAGCCCGCCGCGGAAGCGGCCGCCAAGGCTGAGAAGCCGGCGGAGAAGCCGGACGAGAAGAAGCAGGAGTCGACGAACCGTCGCTCTTCGCGTCGCTCTGCCGCTTCCGCGTCCGAGGACGCTCCGGCGCTCATCATCGAACCGAACACCGAGTCCTCGTCGTCTTCGACGGCGAACGAGTCCGGTGCGGACCAGTCCGGGGGAGCAGCCTCCGAGGAGAACAGCGGCGATCAGGATCGTCAGCGCTCTCGCCGCAGCCGTTCTCGCTCCCGCGGCTCCGAGTCCCAGACCGAGGGTCGCGACGGCAACGGTGAGGAATCGGCCGACCGCGGCGGCCAGGATCGCTCCGGCGACCAGGACCGCTCCGACCGTGACCATCGCGGAGGGCGCGACAACGACCGTCGCAGCCGGAACAACGACCGCTCCGACGACAACCGTGGCGGCAACGGCCGGGGCAACAATGACCGGGACGGCGGCAACGATCGCAGCCACCGCAACGACCGGGGCGGCAACAACGACCGCAACGATCGTCGCAACCGCAGCAACGACGATGACGATCGCGGCAACAACCGCCGCGGACGGGGTCGTGACCGCAAGCGCCGCGGCCGCGGCAACGACGAGCCGGACATCCGCAACGACGATGTGCTCATCCCCGTCGGCGGCATCCTCGACGTCCACGACAACTACGCCTTCCTCCGCACCTCCGGCTACCTGCCGGGGCCGAACGACGTCTACCTTTCGGCATCCATGGTGCGCAAGAACGGTCTGCGCAAGGGCGACGCCGTCGCCGGCGCGATCCGTCAGCCGCGTGAGAACGAACAGCGGAACAACAAGCGCGAAAAGTTCGATGCCCTCGTGCGCCTCGATTCCGTCAACGGACTCACCGTCGACGATGCCCGCAGCCGTGTCGAGTTCTCGAAGCTGACTCCGCTCTACCCGCAGGATCGTCTGCGCCTCGAGACCACCTCGAAGCTGCACTCGACCCGTCTCATCGATCTCATCACCCCCATCGGCAAGGGCCAGCGCGGACTCATCGTCGCGCCTCCGAAGGCCGGCAAGACGACGATCATGCAGCAGATCGCCAACGCGATCACGGAGAACAACCCCGAAGCGCACCTCATGGTCGTCCTCGTCGACGAACGTCCCGAGGAAGTCACGGACATGCAGCGTGCGGTCAAGGGCGAAGTCATCGCCTCGACCTTCGACCGTCCGGCCGACGACCACACCACGATCGCCGAACTCGCCATCGAACGCGCCAAGCGCCTCGTCGAGATGGGTTCCGATGTCGTCGTGCTGCTCGACAACATCACGCGCCTGGGACGTGCCTACAACATCGCCCAGCCGGCATCCGGTCGGATCCTCTCCGGCGGTGTCGACGCCAATGCGCTCTACCCGCCGAAGAAGTTCTTCGGTGCTGCACGCAACATCGAAGGCGGCGGCTCGCTGACCATCCTCGCCACGGCTCTCGTCGAGACCGGCTCCAAGATGGACGAAGTCATCTTCGAAGAGTTCAAGGGCACCGGCAACATGGAGCTGCGTCTGAGCCGTCAGCTTGCCGACAAGCGCATCTTCCCGGCCATCGACGTCAACTCCTCGAGCACTCGCCGCGAAGAGATGCTCATGACCAAGGAAGAGACGAAGGTCATGTGGCAGCTGCGCCGACTGCTCTCGGGCCTCGAGCAGCAGCAGGCTGTCGAACTGCTCATGTCGAAGCTCAAGGAGACCGGCTCGAACGTCGAGTTCCTCATGCAGGTGCAGAAGACGACCCCGCTGCCGAAGTCGTCGACCGACAACAGCTGAGATGGTCGACGACACCCTCACGGCCAGCGTCAGCGCACTGCTCGATGAGCACGCCCGGGTTCAGGAGGAACTCTCCGACCCCGCGGTCCACGCTGACGCCGGCCGGGCCAAGAAGCTGACCAGGCGGTACGCGGAACTCGACAAGGTCGCCGCGGCCGCCCGGCACTTCGCCCAACTCGAAGCCGACCACGCAGCCGCCGTGGAGCTGGCCGAGGACGACGCCGACTTCGCTGCGGAGGCCAAGCGTCTGTCCGCAGAGATGGAGACGGCCGAGGGTGAGCTCAAAGATCTCCTGGTACCCAGCGACCCGGATGACTCCCGAGACGCCATCATCGAGATCAAAGCCGGCGAAGGCGGCGACGAATCCGCACTGTTCGCCGGTGACCTGCTGCGGATGTACCAGCGGTGGATCGACTCGCGCGGCTGGTCGAGCCAGATCCTCGACGCCACGCATTCGGATCTCGGCGGATACAAGGACGTCACCATGGCCGTCAAGGCGAAGAACGACGGCGCCTACGGCTGGGTGAAGTTCGAAGGCGGAGTGCACCGTGTCCAAAGGGTCCCGGTCACCGAATCGCAGGGACGCATCCACACCTCCGCAGCCGGTGTGCTCGTCTTCCCCGAAGTCGATGAACCCGAAGAGATCCAGCTGGACGAACACGATCTGCGCATCGACGTCTACCGCTCGTCCGGACCCGGCGGCCAGTCCGTGAACACCACGGACTCCGCTGTGCGCATCACGCACCTGCCGACCGGAATCACAGCGAGCTGCCAGAACGAGAAGTCCCAGCTGCAGAACAAAGACGCAGCGATGCGCATGCTCCGTGCTCGGATCTTGGCCAAGCAGGCCGAAGAGGCCGCAGCGGAAGCCGCAGACATCCGTCGTTCGCAGGTGCGCACCGTCGATCGCTCGGAACGCATCCGCACCTACAATTTTCCGGAGAACCGGATCACCGATCACCGCACCGGATACAAGGCCTACAATCTCGATCAGGTGCTCGCCGGCGATCTCGATCCGGTCATCGGATCCTGCCGCGACGCCGACAAGGCCGCACGCCTCGACGCGCTGGGGGACTGACCTGGACACTGTCAGGCCGACTCTCGTCTCCGACCTCCTTCGCGGGGCGACCACGCTCCTCACCGAAGCAGGCATAGCGAGTCCCGAAGCCGATGCGCTCGAACTGCTCGCCCACGCATGGTCGATTGACAGGGCATCGCTGAGCCGCCGCCGTCTCTTCGACGAACCCGTGCCGGAGTCGGTGAGCACTCGATTCGCCGAACTCTGTGACCAGCGGAGGCGGCGGACACCGCTGCAGCATCTCACCGGCATCGCCCACTTCCGGCATCTGCAGCTGCAGGTGGGCCCCGGAGTCTTCGTGCCCCGACCGGAGACGGAGCTGCTCGCCGGAGCCGTTCTGAGCGAACTGTCCGAACTCGCCGAAACTGACTCTACGACGGAGAACGACAAGGCTCGGCGTCCCTTCGTCATCGACCTGTGCTCCGGTTCGGGAGCGATCTCCCTCTCCGTTGCCACCGAATTCGACTCCGTCGACGTCCTCGGCGTCGAACGCGAATCCGCGGCCCTGGAATGGTCACTGAAGAACCTCGAGCAGTGCCGCCTCGGCGAGTCGACGGTCGAGTTCATCTCCGGTGATGCGACGACGATCACGAAGGCTCGGCCGGATCTGTGCGGGCGTGCCGACATCGTGGTGACGAACCCGCCCTATGTTCCCGATTCCGCCGTGCCGCGGGACCCGGAGGTCGCCGAACACGATCCCGCGGCCGCGCTCTACGGCGGGGATTCGGGTTTGGAGATTCCGGGACTCATCATCAGTCAAGCCGAGCAGCTGCTGAGATCAGGCGGACTCTTCCTCATGGAACACAGCGAGGAACAGGGCGATGGGGCACGGGAACTCCTGGAGGCCACGGCCAGTCTGAGACATGCCGCCACATTCCAGGACTACACTGGACGCGACCGCTATACAGTGGCGCGCCGTGAGGCGTAGGGGATCTCGGAGACGAATTCCCGCCGCGTACTGCCCAGTACCGAAACCACAACCCGAACATTCGAAACGGAGAACTCGTGTCGAGACGATTCGACGTCAGCCAAGAAGAGATCCGTGAACTCGTCTTCGACGAGTGCGCGCGAGTCGTCGACACAGGCAACCTGCTCGTCATCCCCACCGATACGGTCTACGGGATCGCCGCCGATGCCTTCAGCGCATCGGCCGTTGCGGCTCTGCTCGCGGCCAAGGGCCGGGGACGGGACATGCCGCCTCCGGTTCTCGTCCCACGCGCGGAGACCATCTTCGGGCTCGTCGACGGGGTCGATGAGACTGTGCTGGCACTGACCGCGAAATTCTGGCCCGGACCGCTGACGATCATCGCGAACGCTCAGCCCTCCCTCGACTGGGACCTCGGCGATACCCACGGAACCGTGGCCGTGCGCATGCCCGACGACGAGTCGGCGCTGGCCCTGCTCGGCCGCACCGGGCCTCTGGCCGTGTCGAGTGCGAACATCTCCGGACAGCCCGCCGCCAGGACCGCCGACGAAGCGCAGGAGATGCTCGGCGACGATGTCGACATCTACGTCGACGGGGGAGTGCGGGAGTCGGGGCTGTCCTCGACGATCATCGACCTCAGCGGCGACGTGCCCCGCATCCTGCGCCGCGGTCCGATCACCGCCGAGGACCTGCGCGAAATCGTCCCCGAACTCATCGACCTGGACGGCTGAGTGCGCGCCTACCTCTTCATCCTCGTTGTCTCCGCCCTCGTGGCGTACCTGCTGACTCCAATGGTCAAGCGGGTGGCCGAACGAGGAAAGATCTTCTCACCGCTGCGTGACCGCGACGTCCATTCCATTCCGACGCCGAGGCTGGGCGGAGTCGCGATGTTCGGCGGGCTTCTGGCCGGCCTCATCTTCGCCTCCCAGATGCCGTTCCTCAATCGGATCTTCGTCGAATTGGGCCCGATCATCGGAATCGCCGGAGCCGCCGGCCTGCTGTGTCTGCTCGGAGTCATCGACGACATCTGGGACCTGCATTGGATGGCGAAGCTCGCCGGCCAGGCTCTCGCCGCAGGCTTCATGGCGATCAAGGGAGTGGCGCTGCTGTCGATTCCCTTCGGCGGAGTCATCATCGGCTCCCCGCGGATGTCGATCATCGTCACTGTCCTCGTCGTCCTCGTGACCATCAACGCGGTGAACTTCGTCGATGGGCTCGACGGTCTTGCCGCGGGCGTCGTCGCCATCGGCGGCAGCGCCTTCTTCATCTACTCCTACTGGCTCGCTCGTGACGCTTCACCGGAGTCGTATGCGAACCTCGCCTCGCTCATCATCGCGATCCTCGTCGGCGCCTGCCTCGGTTTCCTCCCGCACAATTTCAATCCGGCGAGGATCTTCATGGGCGACTCCGGGTCGATGCTCATCGGCCTGCTGCTCGCCGCCTCGACGATCAGGGTCACCGGCCAGGTCGACCCGGCGCTGATCGGCCAGGAGCGAGCGTTCGCCACATTCATGCCGATCATCCTGCCGGTGGCCGTGATGTTCCTGCCGCTGCTCGACCTCGGACTGGCCGTGGTGCGCAGGCTGCGTGCCGGACAGTCTCCGTTCTCCGCCGATGCCAAACACCTCCACCACCGGATGCTGCGTCTGGGACATTCCCATGCGCGTGCGGTGCTCATCCTCTATACCTGGACGGCGCTCATCGCCTTCGGCTCGGTGCTGCTCCTGTTCAAGGGCTGGCTGTTCTCGGCCTGCGTCATCGGCGGCCTCGCTGCCATCACCCTGATCTTCACCTTCTATCCCCTACGCATGCGTCAGAAAGCCAGAGAGGAAATCTCGTGACCGACCCGATACCGCGCCGAGAGACCGAAGTCGAAGCAGCCTGGACCCGCGTCTGGAGGACCCTGCTCATCCGTGGCATCATCCTCGTCCTCGTCGTCGCGGCCCTCGGAATGGGCATCGGCTGGCTGGTCTCGGGGATGACGGGACTCGTCGGCGGGGCCGTCGGCGGGGGACTGGCTGCGGTCTTCATCATCATCACCCTCGTCGTCATGTACGTCGGACGGAACATGGGACTGACCGCGATCGCCGGGTTCCTCGGCATCGGGTTCCTCTTCAAGGCCTTCATCTTCATGATCGTCATCTGGCGCATCAAGGATGCGACCTGGCTCGACGGCACGGTCGCCTTCTTCACCATCGTCGTCGCGGTCATCGGCTCCTCGCTCGTCGAGGCGATCACCGTGGTCAAGGGACGCGTGCCCTATGTCGATCCGGAGGCGAGATAGGCGAGCGGAGACCGATCGTCGCTCCCATCTGAGACGCGTCGTGGGGTGAGGCGCAAGACGAATGACGTGTCGTATAAAATCGTTGACAGAAATTGCACAGAGAAGCCTGATGAATTTGTCGGTCACTCTCTACAGTTGGTAGAGTAGACCCGGTGCTTGGGCGGATCTTCGCCCTTTGTCGCTCCTGAACCTCAAGCCTCGCCATCAGTGCGGGGCCAAGGCCAGGCCATCAGGGCCCTTGACCATGGGAGAGTAGTAAAAACGTGGGAACACTCAACGCCGCGAACACAACAGTCAGTGCTGCAGAAGGCGGCTTCCACGCACCGTCGATGGCTGAATTCTTTCCAGCCTCGTTCCTCTTTGAGGGCACACCGTTCGAAATGAACCGCGTGATGCTCATCCGCATCATCGCCACCGTCGCCGTCGTTGTGCTCCTGGCCGTCTGGGCCAAGCGCATGAAGCTCATTCCGTCCCGCTTCCAGTCGAGCATGGAGCTCGCCATGGAATTCGTGACCGTCGGCATCGCCGAGGACACGATGGGCAAGGAGAAGGCCAAGAAGTTCATGCCGCTCATCGTGGCGATCTTCTTCGGAATCCTCTTCTGGAACGTCACGAAGCTCATTCCGTTCCTCAATATGCCGGGCACCGGCGTCATCGGCATGCCGATCGTGCTGACCCTCGTGGTCTATGTGACCTACCACTGGGCCGGCATCGCCGAGAAGGGCCTCGGCCGCTATCTCAAGGATTCGCTCGTCCTGCCCGGCGTCCCGCCGGCAATGCATATCCTGCTCATCCCGATCGAGTTCATCACGAAGTTCGTCACCCAGCCGTTCACTCTGGCGATCCGACTCTTCGCGAACATGATGGTCGGCCACCTCCTGCTCGTCCTCTGCTTCTCCGCTACGAGCTTCTTCCTCTTCGACGCAGCCAACGGATTCCAGTTCTTCGGCATCGTCACCTTCGCCGGCGGCATGTTCGTCTTCATCCTGGAGATGCTCATCGTCGTGCTGCAGGCCTACATCTTCGCTCTTCTGTCCTGTGTCTACATCAATGCCGCGATCTCGGACGAACACTGAGATCGCACCCCCAGATCCG
Organism: Brevibacterium sp. CT2-23B; assembly: GCF_013168765.1. NCBI lineage: Bacteria > Bacillati > Actinomycetota > Actinomycetes > Micrococcales > Brevibacteriaceae > Brevibacterium > Brevibacterium sp. CT2-23B. The sequence goes on from NZ_JABBYK010000001.1 coordinate 441,142, forward strand.
TAACTCACGAGTTGCACGGTCGGGCCAACCACCCGGCTTCATTATGAAAGGAAAAGCATCCTATGGATATGCTCGCCGCAGTTGAAGGTAGCGTTTCGACGATCGGTTACGGCCTCGCCGCAATCGGTCCCGGTATCGGTGTCGGAATCGTTATCGGCAAGACCATCGAGGGAACCGCTCGTCAGCCCGAAATGGCCGGCGCCCTGCGCGGAAACATGTTCCTCGGTATCGCTCTGATCGAGGCCCTGGCCCTCATCGGTATCGCCACCCCGTTCTTCCTCCCCTGATCTCGAAGAGGACTGAAAGATGACTCCGGTAAACATCGTCGCCGACGCGGAGAACCCGCTTCTCCCGGCGGCCTACGACATCCTCTGGAGTGCCGTCTGTCTGCTGATCGTCTTCCTGGTTGTCTGGAAGTACGTCCTTCCCGCCTTCAACAAGACCCTCGACGAGCGTGCTGAGCGCATCCAGGGTGGAATTGAGAAGGCCGAGAAGGTGCAGGCCGAAGCCGATCAGGCTCTGGCCGAGTATCAGAAGCAGCTCGCCGACGGTCGTGCCGAAGCTGCACGACTGCGCGCCGAGGCTCAGGAAGAGGGCGCCCAGATCATCGCCGACATGAAGGCCCAGGCTCATTCCGAGGCTGATCGCATCATCGCTCAGGCACAGACTCAGATCGACGCCGAACGTCAGTCCGCCATGGTGCAGCTGCGTTCCGAGGTCGGCACTCTCGCCACGGACCTGGCATCGCGCATCGTCGGTGAGTCACTCACGGACGATCAGCGTTCGGCCAATGTGGTTGATCGCTTCATCTCCGATCTCGAGTCCAACTCGTCCGCGCAGCCGGTCAAGGGGGCGTGATGCTCCAGTCGAGCAGATTGTCCCTGCAGGCCGTCCTCGAGACCGCGAATTCCGAGATCTCCGGGGGAGACCCCCGACAGATCGGGGAGGAGACTCTGGCACTCGTCGGCGTCCTCGCCGAGAATGTCGGACTGCGCAAGGCTCTGGCAGACTCCTCCGAGTCGGCCGAGAGGAAGCAGCAGCTGCTGCGGACTCTGTTCTCGACTCGGATCACGGATGCGGCTCTGCGTATCAGCGACAAGGCCGTCGGTCATCGTTGGGCGCGGACCCAGGACCTCGTCACCAGCCTTGAAGTCGCCGGTGTGACAGCGATCGCCGCTGCCGCACAGGCCGACGGGAAACTGGGACAGGTCGAAGAGGAGATCTTCCGCTTCGCGCGTCTGCTTGAATCCAACCACGAGCTGTCCCGCGCGCTTGATTCGCAGGCCACCGAAGAGAGCAAGCGCGCTCTCGTCTCGGACCTGCTCACCGGCAAGGCACAGCTAGACACCATCAAGCTGGTCGAACAGGCAGCTCTGCACCCTCGCGGACTCCGCGTGGCGAAGGCGCTCGACCAGTACAGCGATATCCTCGCCGCCCGCCAGCAGCGGTCGGTTGCGGACGTCACCGTCGCCAGACCTCTGAGCGAGTCGCAGACCGAAAGGCTGCAGGCGGCATTGTCGGCCAGCTATGGTCGCGAACTCGTCCTCAATGTCCAGGTCGACCCCGATGTTCTCGGGGGAGTCCGGGTGCAGGTCGGCGACGAGATGATGAACTCGACCGTGGCCGATCGACTGGCCGATGTGCAGCGCAAGCTCGCAGGTTGACACTAGTGGCCGGCTTCTCCGGCATCGGCGGCCCACCGGTCGTCGGACGCAAGATTTGAGTAAAGGAAGCAGGGAAACCAGATGGCGGAACTGACAATTCGCCCGGAAGAGATCCGGGACGCTCTCGGGAAGTTCGTTGACTCGTACAACCCGGAGAGCTCGGAAAAGACCGAGGTCGGCAAGGTCGTCACCGCTGGTGACGGTATCGCTCACGTTTCGGGCCTGCCCGGCACCATGGCCAACGAACTCCTGCGGTTCGAAGACGGCACACTGGGCCTGGCACAGAACCTCGACGAACGCGAGATCGGCGTCGTCATCCTCGGTGAGTTCTCCGGAATCGCCGAAGAGCAGAACGTGTACCGCACCGGAGAGGTCCTCTCGATTCCGGTCGGCGACGGGTACCTCGGCCGTGTCGTCGATCCGCTGGGTCGTCCCGTCGACGGACTCGGCGACATCGAGACCGTCGGCCGCCGTGAGCTCGAGCTTCAGGCCGCCGGCGTCATGGACCGCCAGGAAGTGCGTGAGCCGCTCCAGACCGGTTACAAGAGCATCGACGCGATGATCCCCGTCGGCCGTGGTCAGCGTCAGCTGGTCATCGGTGACCGCAAGACCGGTAAGACCGCTCTGGCGATCGACACGATCATCAACCAGAAGGCCAACTGGGAGACCGGAGACCCGAAGAAGCAGGTCCGCTGCATCTACGTGGCCGTCGGCCAGAAGGGTTCGACCATCGCCGGCGTCCGCCGTTCGCTGGAAGAGGCCGGTGCGCTCGAGTACACGACCATCGTGTCCTCTCCCGCGTCTGACCCAGCAGGCTTCAAGTACCTGGCTCCATACTCCGGTTCCGCAATCGGTCAGCACTGGATGTACGACGGCAAGCACGTCCTCATCGTGTTCGATGACCTGTCGAAGCAGGCTGAGGCCTACCGCGCCGTGTCCCTGCTGCTGCGTCGTCCGCCGGGCCGTGAAGCCTACCCCGGCGACGTCTTCTACCTGCACTCGCGTCTGCTGGAACGCTGCGCGAAGCTCTCCGATGAGCTCGGCGGCGGTTCGATGACCGGTCTTCCGATCATCGAGACGAAGGCCAACGACGTCGGTGCGTTCATTCCGACCAACGTCATCTCGATCACCGACGGTCAGATCTTCCTGCAGTCCGATCTGTTCAACGCCGGCCAGCGTCCCGCTGTCGACGTCGGTGTGTCCGTGTCTCGAGTCGGTGGTGCCGCTCAGACGAAGGCTCTCAAGGGAGTCTCGGGCACGCTGAAGATCTCGCTGGCTCAGTACCGTTCGCTCGAGGCCTTCGCGATGTTCGCATCCGATCTCGACGACGCGACCAAGCGCGATCTGGCCCGTGGTGCGCGTCTGACCGAGCTGCTTAAGCAGGGTCAGTACGCTCCGATGCCGTTCGAGAAGCAGACCGTGTCGATCTTCGCCGGAACCAACGGCTACCTCGACGAGATCCCTGTCGACGACGTGCTCCGCTTCGAGTCCGAACTGCATGATCACATCGAGCGCAAGACCGGTATCTTCACGACCATCCGTGAGACCCTGAAGCTCGACGACGACACGACTGAAGAGCTGAAGAGCGTCCTGGCCGAGTTCACCCAGAACTTCGCCAGCTCGGACCAGAGCGGTTCGAAGGCCGGCAGCGAAGACACCGCAGCCGCGTCCTCCGACGAGGTCGAGCAGGAGCAGATCGTTCGGCAGAAGCGTTGAACCTGTTCCGTAACGGCGAAAGGAAGAACTGATGGGAGCCCAGCAGAGGGTCTTCAAACAGAAGATCCGCTCGACTCAGTCCTTGAGGAAGATCTTCAAGGCGATGGAGCTCATCGCTGCTTCGCGGATCCAGAAGGCCATTGCCCGCTCGCAGGCCGCAAGCCCGTACGCGAACGCCCTGACCCGGGCCGTGTCGGCAGTGGCCAGCGAGTCGAACGTGGACCACGTTCTCACCACGGAGTCGGACAACGTCAAGCACGCTGCCGTCCTCGTGATCGGACCCGACCGCGGATTCGCCGGTGCCTATTCCGCGAACCTGCTGCGCGAAGCCGAGGAACTCATTCGGCTGCTGCGCAACGAGGGCAAGAGCGTCGACCTGTTCACTATCGGCAGCAAGGCCAAGAACTACTACACCTTCCGCGATCGTAAGATCGAGAAGTCCTGGACAGGCATCTCCGAGAACCCGCTGGCCGAACACGCACGTGAGATCGGCGAGGCGCTGTTGGAGAACTTCGACCCGGAGTCGGCCGACTCAGGGATCGACGAGATCTACATCGTCTTCACCCGTTTCGTCTCCAGCGTCACGCATGACCCGGAATACCGGCGACTGCTTCCGCTGGAGGTCGTCGACGCCGAAGAGGCATCGACCGGCGGACAGGCTGGGGAATCGTCCGATGCACCCGCGTTCCCGCTCTATGAGTTCGAACCGAGTGCGGAGGCTGTGCTCGACGCACTGTTGCCGCGATACATCGATTCGCGCATTCTGTCGGCGCTGCTCAGCGCAGCAGCATCCGAGCAGGCCTCGCGACAGGCGGCGATGAAGACAGCCACGGACAACGCGGATGATCTCATCAAGACCTACACCCGGTTGGCCAATACGGCTCGCCAGGCGGAAATCACCCAGGAACTCACCGAGATCGTCGGTGGGGCGGATGCCCTCGCGGCATCGGCAGCCGGCGACTGACCGGCGAGAGCAGAGAGAAAGAGACCATGACTGCCACAGCAACGGAAACCTCTCCGGCACAGGGCACTGCCCTCGGCCGGATTTCCCGAGTCATCGGCCCGGTTGTCGACATCGAGTTCCCGCTCGACTCCGTGCCCGAGATCTACAACGCACTGACCGCGTCGGTGGAACTGTCCGAAGGAACCCGGAAGCTGACCTTCGAGGTCGCACTTCACCTGGGCAACGGACTGGTCCGCGCAGTGTCGCTGCAGCCGACCGACGGACTTGTCCGCGGACAGGAAGTCGTCGACACCGGCGCACCGATCTCCGTTCCCGTCGGAGACGTGACCAAGCACCATGTGTGGAACACCACCGGTGACTGCCTCAACCTCGCCGACGGCGAGGAGCTGGAGATCTCCGAGCGGTGGCCCATCCACCGTCCGGCACCGTCGTTCGACGAGCTCGAGTCCAAGACCGAGATCCTCGAAGTCGGCATCAAGAGCATCGACCTCCTGACTCCATACGTCCAGGGTGGAAAGATCGGTCTGTTCGGCGGCGCCGGCGTCGGCAAGACCGTGCTCATCCAGGAGATGATCTTCCGTATCGCGCACAACCACTCGGGCACCTCGGTGTTCGCCGGTGTGGGCGAGCGTACCCGTGAGGGCAACGACCTCATCATGGAAATGGATGAGGCAGGAGTCTTCAAGGACACCGCGCTGGTGTTCGGCCAGATGGACGAGCCGCCAGGCACTCGTCTGCGCGTGGCGCTGTCGGCGCTGACCATGGCGGAGTACTTCCGCGATGTGCAGAACCAGGACGTGCTGCTGTTCATCGACAACATCTTCCGCTTCACCCAGGCCGGCTCCGAGGTCTCGACCCTGCTGGGTCGCATGCCCTCGGCCGTGGGCTACCAGCCCAACCTGGCTGACGAGATGGGTCTGCTGCAGGAGCGCATCACCTCGACGCGTGGTCACTCGATCACGTCGATGCAGGCGATCTACGTTCCCGCCGATGACTACACCGACCCGGCTCCTGCGACGACATTCGCCCACCTCGACGCGACCACGGAGCTCAGCCGTGACATCGCTTCGCGCGGTCTGTACCCGGCGATCGACCCGCTCGCATCGTCCTCGCGCATCCTCGATCCGCTGATCGTCGGTGACGAGCACTACCGCGTGGCCAACGAGGTCAAGGCGATTCTGCAGAAGAACAAGGAACTGCAGGACATCATCGCCATCCTCGGTGTCGATGAACTCGGTGAAGAGGACAAGCTCGTCGTTCACCGTGCGCGTCGTATCGAACAGTTCCTCTCGCAGAACACCTACACCGCTGAGAAGTTCACTCAGGTTCCCGGTTCGACCGTGCCGCTGGCCGACACGATCGAAGGCTTCTCGAAGATCTGCTCGGGCGAAGTCGACCACATCCCGGAGCAGGCATTCTTCAACGTCGGCGGCCTTGACGATGTCATGCGCAACTACGAAGAGATGCAGAAGTAAGCCATGGCGACACTCGAAGTGAATGTCGTGGCTGCTGATCGCGAGGTATGGGTCGGTGAGGCCAAGCGCGTCATCGCCCGTACCCTCGACGGCGAGATCGGCATCCTGCCGGGCCACGAGCCCGTGCTGGGTGTCGTCGCCGACGGCGAAGCGCGGATTCTCACTCCGGGAGAGGACACCATCAGGGTCAAAGCCGATGGCGGATTCCTCTCGGTGGAGAACAACCGTGTGATCATTGCCGCTGATCAGGCCGAACTTCTCTGATCCGCAGGTTACACTGGCAACCGTGAACCCTTCTGTCCTGCTGATCGTTCTGCTCTCGTTGGTAGGACTTGCGCTTGCTCTGATCGTGGTCGTCACGATCCGACGCAGGTCGATCTCGAAGCTCTCGGGTGCCTTTGACTGTTCCATCAACGTGGGCGAGGAGTACTCTTCTCGCCCACGTTGGCGTTTGGGCGTGGCCGTGTTCTCGGTCACTTCACTGGACTGGTATCCGGTCTTCGCACTGACGCGGCGCGCCGCGTTCCGATTGCCGCGCGCGGATCTCGACATCCTCGTCCGGCGCAAGCCCACCTCCGGTGAGCAGTACTCGGTTCTGCCCGAAGCGGTCGTTGTCGACTGCTCGTACGGCAAGGCGGACGGTCGTCCGCGTTCCGTGTCTCTGGCAATGGACACCGAATCCCTGTCCACGATGGCTTCGTGGCTCGAATCATCACCTCCTGGCTTCAATCCGACGATGGGACGTTTCACTTAATGGATGTCTTCCGCTTGACCGGGCCCGCACAGTTGGCGGGAACCATCGACGTCAGAGGCGCCAAGAACAGCGTCCTCAAACTCATGGCGGCGAGTCTCCTCGCCGTGGGACGCACGACTATCACCAACGTCCCGGCCATCCTCGACGTGCGGATCATGGTCGAACTGCTCGTCCGCCTCGGTTGCGAGGTCGACTATGACGCCGAAGACGGCGTCGTGAGCATCGACGTCCCCGCCGAAGTCGGCATCCAAGCCGACTATGAACTCGTCCGCGCAATGCGGGCTTCGATCTCCGTCCTCGGCCCACTGACCGCACGGATGCGTGCTGCACATGTGGCTCTTCCCGGCGGTGACGCCATCGGTTCCCGGGGACTCGACATGCATCAGGCCGGTCTCGAGGCCCTGGGCGCTGTCGTCCACCTCGACCACGGCTATTTCGTCGCAGAGGCTCCGACGGGGCTGCGCGGTACCGAGATCGTCCTCGAGTTCCCCTCCGTCGGAGCCACCGAGAACCTCGTCATGGCGGCAACTCTCGCCCATGGCACCACTACCATCGCCAACGCCGCACGCGAGCCCGAGATCGTCGACATCTGTACGATGCTCGTCGAGATGGGGGCGCAGATCGAGGGGATCGGCACCTCTGACCTCACCATCACCGGTGTCGAATCGCTGCAGCCGGTCACCCACCGCACCGTCGGCGACCGCATCGTCGCCGGAACCTTCGCCTTCGGCTCCGCATTGAGCGCGGGCGATGTGACCGTGCGCGGAGTCGGGCTCGACATCATGCCCAATATCGGTATGAAGCTTCGGGATTCGGGCGCCACGGTGGAAGACCTCGGTGAGATCATCCTCGGTGACGGAACGCGGGGCAAGGGCTTCCGCGTCATCGGCGCCTCGCGTCCTCATGCCATCCGGGTGGCCACCATGCCGTTCCCGGGATTCCCGACGGATCTGCAGCCGTTCGTCATCGCGTTGAACTCGGTGTCCGACGGTATCGGTCTGCTGTCGGAGAATCTGTTCGAAGCGCGCTGGCGCTTCGTGCAGGAGATCGCCCGCCTCGGTGCGAAGGTCCGCATCGACGGCAACCATGCACTCGTCACCGGCAGCGAGAGTCTTTCCGGTGCCGAAGTCGAAGCTTCCGATATCCGCGCGGGAGCGGGCCTGGTCATGGCCGCCCTCCGGGCCGGGGGAGTGACCGAGGTATCGGGAATCGATCACATCGAACGCGGCTACGAGAATTTCGTCGACAATCTTCGCGCCCTCGGTGTCGACATCGAACGTGTCGAGAAGCGCGACGTCCTCAGCTTCGACTAGTTCTCTCACTCGACGAACCCCGCGGACCCTGGCAGTCAGGATTTGCCTCGTTCGTGCAAGTCGGTCGTCGGTTTTCGGTAGTCGTCGCGCTCGTTCAAGCCGGCCCCCGTCTGTCCGAGGTTCGCTCTCTCGTTCAAGGTCGCCCTCGTCTGTCGATAGGTAAACGGCGCGGAATTCGCGCTTCGCCTTGAACGGCGACTGCGGCCGACCGCCGTTCGAGGGCCTGCGCGGTGGTTCCGCGGTCCCGCACGTCGGCCGTTCCTCGTGACGATGCGGTCTGTGTGGAAGAGTCGAGGGTTGTCCACAGCCCGACTTCTCATCCTGGTTCTCCCGCGTCTCGTCACGCATGCTTGAAGGCATGTATAGATGTCTGTCGACTGCCGCACTGCTCGAGGCCGGGTGGGACTGTCATCGGATCAGAGCCGCCGAGCGATGCTGTCTGCGACGATTGGAACGAGGGCGATATGTTGTCACCGCAGAATGTTCTGATCCGGCGCACAGTTTCGTCAGTGCGATAGCCGCGGCTCCCACAACCACACTGCCGATAGAGTCGACGGGCCTGCGCAAACGCGTGGAGGATCTGAGAATCCTCGTCCGGTCGTACGTCGATCGCCTGCCTCCGGACGCAGTATTCTCTCACCGCAGTGCACTCATCGTTCACGGCCTTCCGATTCCATACGTCGAGCGGGACGATGTCTTCGCCGAATCGGTGAGTCCGCGCAGCGGAGTTCGTCTGGCGAAGATGCTTGTGCGGCGACGCGTCTCAGATCGTGCAGGGTACGAGTTCGTCGATGGGATCCCGGTGACGACGGTCCTGCAGACGCTGCTCGACATTGCTCGGGACTGTCCGCTCGCATTCTCTGTCGCGGCGCTCGATGCAGCGGTGCGCAGCTCGGTCGTGACCGTCGAACAGATGCGTTCCTTCAGTGAAGCGCATCCTGTTCGCACAGGCACACGGAAGATCGTCAAGGTATTGGAGAATGTCGATGCACGCCGCGAGAGCGTCGCTGAGTCGATCTGCGCGGTGCGGTTAGTCGAGCATTCGATTCCGGGGTTCGAGCCGCAGGTCGACATTCGCGATGGAGCCGGCAAACACTTGGGCCGTACCGATTCCGCCAATAGACGGGCGAAGGTCATCGCAGAGTTCGATGGTGCAGGAAAGTACCACCTCGACGGAGCGGATCCGCAAGTGACTTTCGAACGTGAACAGCGCCGCGAGTATGCGCTGCGCAACGAGGGCTGGTTGGTCTTCCGTGTCCGGTGGAGCGATCTCTTCTCCGCCGACCTCTTCCTGCGGATCGGAGAGTCAGTGCGACGACGACTAGTCATGGACGACAGCCGTCGCGAAGCGTGATCCTGACGCTCGATCAAGGCGGACAGCGCAAGTCGTTCCGTAGACGGGGCGATAGACGCTGTCCGCCTTGATCGACGGTTTGGGCCCGCGCTGAGGAGCTACGGACGCTGCACGAAGGGAGCGACACGGCTCGGCTTGATCGGCGCGGCTGAAGTGAGTGGCCGGCTTTCCCGCGGGTTGATCGGCGACGCTGGAGTTGGTGGCCGGCCATCCCGCAGGTTGACCGTGGGCTGATCCACCGGCTGATCGTGGGTGATCAGAAGAGGCGCGTCTCGGGGTCGTCCATTCCGCGGAGAGCATCGTAGTCGAGAACGACGCAGCGGATGCCGCGGTCCTCAGCGAGAGTACGTGCCTGCGGTTTGATCTCCTGAGCAGCGAAGACTCCGTTGACTGGGCTCAGCAGTGGATCGCGATTCATCAGCTCGAGATAGCGGGTCAGCTGTTCGACACCGTCGATATCGCCGCGGCGCTTGATCTCCACCGCCACAGACTTCTGTCCGTCGTCACGAGCCAAGATGTCCACCGGACCGATCGCGGTCATGTACTCGCGGCGCACCAGACTGTAGCCCTCGCCGAGGGTCTCGATATGTTCGGCGAGCAGTTCCTGCAGATGCGCTTCGACCCCGTCCTTGACCAGCCCGGGATCGACCCCGAACTCATAGGAGTCGTCAGCGAGGACCTCGGCGATGGAGATGACGAGACGGTCACCGGTCTTCGTCTGGGAAACCTCCCACAGCTCCGTCAGGCCGGCTTCGGCCTGCTCGGCGTCGGGCTCGATATGCCGAACCGTACACGGGGGAGTCATCCAGTTCAGCGGCTTATAGGAACCGCCGTCGGAATGGATAAGCACCGAGCCGTCGGACTTGAGCATAATGAGGCGGGTGGCCATCGGAAGGTGGGCGGTCAGACGACCGGCATAATCAACGGAGCATTGGGCAATGACTAGACGCACGCGCTTCAGCCTACGTGAGACAATGACTCAATGCCACGATCTTCATCCTCGCGTCGCAAGAACAAATGGCAGCAGTCTCCCCGCGATCTGTCCGACTCTGTGGCAGGCATGAGGACAAGCCGTTCACTGCCGGACGGAACCTGGTCCGTGCAGACCGTGAAGGGAAACGAATCCGGCAAAGTCTATGTCTGCCCTGGATGTGGCCGGGATGTCAGTGCCGCCTCGAGCCATGTCGTTGCGTGGCGTCAGGATGCTCCCCACGGAATCGAGATCGGGGTCGAAAGCAGGCGGCACTGGCACCAGCACTGCTTCGACCGCTTCCGGTGAGGTCAGATGATCTCCGGGCTGTCGTCAACAGGGCTGGAGTCGACTGAGACCTCAGTCAGCCAACGTGCCTCACAATGACGATGGGACCCGCATCAGCGGGTCCCATCGTCATAGTCGATTCGGCCGGTCTCAGATCAATCGTGCTGGACCCGGTCGGTCTCGACTCAATCGATCTCAGCGCAGCGAGTTGCGCGAGCGCGAGGTCTTCGAGTTGTCCTTCGAGCCGGAGACCTGAGCGTTGATCGAGATCGTGTCCTCGTCGGTGGCGCCGTTGGGCAGATCTTCGCCTGCCGTGTCCTTCTCATCAGCGGCAGAGTCAGCGTTCGACTCCGCAGCGTTCTTCGAAGCAGGAGTCGACTTCGAGCTTTCGGCCGACTCGTCGGAAGCCTTCGCAGGGCCGTTGTCCTCGGCTCCGGCACCATCGTTCTTCGCAGGACCGGTCGACTTCGAACCCCCGCCCGAGGCGGATCCGGACTTCGAGGTTTCGGCGTCGTTCGATCCTGCGTCATCGGTCGACTTCGCGGAGTCGTCGGCCTTGGGCGCATCCGACGAGTCATCGTCGGCCAGCAGGTCTTCGAGCTCCTGACCGTCGGCGATCTGCTCGGTGGCGTGAGACGCCGATTCGGCCTTCGCCGGATCCACTGAGTCGCCGCCCATGACCCCGGGCATAGCGAACAGCGAACGGAGCTGGTCGAGCTGAGCAGTGATCGTCTTGCGCTGCTTCGTGAGCAGATCGACCTGCGACTGTGCGGAGGCGACATTGCGTTTGGCCTCTGCCGCGGATTCCTCAATGGTTGCCTCGGCGGTGGCGCGAGCTTCCGCAATGAGCGTCTGTGCGCGGGACTTTCCGTCGGCGATGATCTCGTCGGCCTTCTTCACCGCGTCGGTGCGAGTCTGCTCCGCACGCTCGGCAGCTTCCTTGGCCTCGGTGTCGGCCTTCGCTGCGCGTGCCTGAGCCTCTTCGACGAGCTTCTTGTTCTCGACCTGAGCCTCTTCGTAGCGCTTCTTGCGTTCGGTCTCGGCTTCCTTGCGCTTGTTCGCGAGCTCGACGTCGAAGTCGTTTCCGGCCTTCTTCGATGCCTCGTCGCGTGCCTTCGCGGACTTGAGCAGCTCATCGGCCTGCGCCTGAGCAGCCGCCACTGTCTCCTCTGCCTCGGTCTTGGCTTCGGCACGCAGATCCGCAGCTTCCTTCTCAGCGGTCGCCCGCAGTTCGGAGAGCTCGAGATCGAGACTCTCACGAGCCTCCTTGGCGGAAGCGGCATTCGCTTCCTTGGCCTGGTTGGTCTCGCGTTCGGTGGTCGCGCTGAGTTCGGCTGCACGCTTCTCAGCAGCTTTGATCGTCTCTTCGGCGCGCAGCTCGGCCGAGGAAGTGATCGCATCGGCTTCCGAGCGAGCATTGGACAGTGTGTCGTTGCTCTCGGTGTGCATCCGAGCGCGAGCGGATGCCGCCTCGGCGCGGGCCTTGTTCCGAATCGTCTCGGCATCGGAATTGGCCTGAGCCAGGGTCTCGCGGGCCTGCGACTCGGCGATCTTGAGAAGATGGTCGATGCGGCTTCCGGGAGGCCCTGCCGCCTCTGCATTGTCGTTGGCAGCCTTCTTCAGCTGTGCTTTGGCTTCGGAGAGCTCACCTGCGATCTGCAGCTTCGCCCGATCTGCATTGATGACCTGGCTTCGCGCATCGGCCAGGGCCTTGCGGACCGACTCGACCTCGGTGCGCAGCTGCTGCAGTCGCGAATCGACTTCACTCTTCTCGTAGCCGCGCATCGCTGTGCGGAATTCTTCGGTGGGCGTCACTGAAGCGAACTCCTGTCATCTTGGAAAGGGGGTGTTCTTAGGCTGTCCTCGTCCTACTCTAACGGAGACTCCATGAGTGTTGGGTGCGAATGCGAGAGTGTGGACGAGGGCTTGATCCATGGCCGCGCGGACCCCGTGATGCAGGCCACATGGGCCTCGACTAGGCTGGTGGATGTCGAAATGCATACGTGCTGCGGACACGCGTCCGCAGCACGGATATCCGAGGAGGAAATATGGCTGATGCAGTGATCGTCGCCGGAGCGCGCACACCGTTCGGGCGACTGCAGGGAGAGCTGTCGAAACTCAGTGCCGTCGAGCTCGGCGCCGAAGCCATCGCCGGGGCACTCGATCGTGCCGACATTCAGGGCTCCGACGTCGACTACGTGATCATGGGCCAGGTTCTGCAGGCCGGAAACAGTCAGGGCCCCGGTCGACAGGCGGCAGTCAAAGCCGGCATTCCGATGTCCGTTCCGGCTGTGTCGGTCAACAAGCTGTGCCTGTCGGGAATCAACACGATCACCCAAGCGGCTCAGCTGATCCGAGCCGGCGAGTACGACGTCGTCGTGGCGGGCGGGCAGGAATCGATGAGCCAGGCCCCGCACATGCTGATGAAATCGCGTTCGGGGTACAAGTACGGTGATGTCGTCGCCAAGGACCATATGGACTACGACGGACTCTGGGACGCATTCACCGATCAGGCTATGGGCGGACTGACCGAAGAGGCCAATGCCGGTGACCGCGAGTTCTCGCGCGCTGAGCAGGATGAGTTCTCCGCTCGTTCGCACCAGCGCGCGGCGGCGGCACAGAAGGCCGGTGCCTTCGAGAATGAGATCGTGCCAGTGACCATCAGCTCGCGCAAGGGCGATGTCACCATCTCCGCAGACGAGGGTGTGCGTCCTGACACGACGGCCGAGTCCCTGTCCAAGCTGCGGCCGTCTTTCCGGAAGGACGGAACGATCACCGCCGGCAACGCTTCGCAGATCTCCGACGGAGCCTGCGCTGTCGTCGTCATGTCGCGTGAGAAGGCCGAAGAGCTCGGCGCTCCGATCCTCGCCGAGATCCGTTCGCATGCCTGGACCGCCGGACCGGACTCGACTCTCCAGCACCAGCCCTCACAGGCGATCAAGGTCGCTGCCGAGCGTGAAGGCGTCGCAGCCGACTCCTTCGACCTCTATGAGATCAACGAAGCCTTCGCCGCCGTCGGCCTGGCCAGCGCCAAGGACCTCGGCATCGACGAGGACAAGGTCAACGTCAACGGCGGCGCCGTCGCACTTGGCCACCCGATCGGTGCCTCGGGAGCCCGGGTCGTCCTCACCCTTGCCCTCGAACTCCAGCGCCGAGGCGGCGGCACGGGTATCGCCGCACTCTGCGGAGGCGGCGGGCAGGGTGACTCGCTCATCGTGACAGTGCCCACTCAGGCCTGAGCCGAGTCGTTCGACCTCAATTCAGCCAGATGAACCGGTGGGGAGCCGATCGGCTCCCCACCGGACCGGACAGAAGGGACCATCAACATGCTCGCAGCTTTCTCAGTCGCTCCTAGTGGGGGAGAAGGGGCCGACGCCTCGGTCCACGATGCCGTGGCAGCGGCTGTCGAGATCGTCCGCAATTCCGGTCTGCCGCACCGGACGGACTCGATGTTCACGACCATCGAAGGGGAATGGGACGAGGTCTTCGCGGTCATCAAAGAGGCCACCGAGGCTGTCGGCCAGTTCGGCACTCGAGTGTCCCTGGTGGTCAAGGCCGATATCCGTCCCGGCTACACCGGCGAGATCGACGGCAAACTCGAGCGTCTGGAGAAGGCGATCGACGCTCGGGGCGAAGGCTGAGTCGAATTCTTCCGAAATTCTCAGTGACGTGAGTCTCATCTGGCGTTAGTCTTTCTCCATCGGATGCATCGATCGAAGGAGATGGACAATGAATGGTGCAAAGCTCTTCTCAGTTGCCACGGCACTGACGCTTGTCGCGTTGCTGGGCTTCATGCTCGCAGGATTCTTCCCGATCATCGTCGACTTCGCCTTTGGGATCGAAGCCGTGGCAGTCATTCTTGCGATGACGGGAGTGGTGGCCGTGTCATTCGTGACGGTGAGGCAGTCGATGGAGAACGCAGCCCGTCACTACTGAGATGTTCCTGCCGAGCTTTCACGGCAGCGCGTCGGCCCCGGTTCGAGGCGACGGACGAGACAGTCCGCACCGACCCGGGGCCGCTTTCTGTTCTCATCCGGGCATCGGTTACGATATTTGAGCCTCCGTAGCTCAGTCGGATAGAGCAACCGCCTTCTAAGCGGTAGGTCGCGGGTTCGAGCCCCGCCGGGGGCGCTTCTCATGCCCGCACCCGTTGAACGGGCGGATCCGTCTGATCCCTGCAGTCGCTGAGCAATTCCGCGCCGATACGGCGTGGCAGTTGGTGCCGAGCTGGGAAAACATAGAGAGTGGAGGCGTGATGACTGAGAGCAAGAGCGCCGTGACGCCGCCGGTCGGCCAAGCGTTGAACGATATCGTCAAGCGAGTTTCGGAGACGCGCTTCACCCTGCGCAGCGAAGACTTCGCCGACGCTCGCACAGCACACTCGACACTGACTGCGGAACTCAACGACTACGTGCTGCCGCGGATCAATCGTTCGCGGACTCCGTTCCTCATCGCCGTGGGCGGGTCGACAGGTGCCGGCAAATCGACACTGGTCAACTCCCTCGTAGGGCGCAATGTCAGTCCTGCCGGCGTGCGTCGACCGACGACGGGCAACCCGGTCGTCATCTTCAACCCCGCCGATGCGAAGTTCTTCGAATCAGAGCATTACCTGCCTGACCTGCCGCGCAGCTCCGATCCTCAGTCGGCCATGCCCGGAGTCGTGCTCATCGCAGATGAGAACATCGAAGCGGGCACTGCCATCCTCGACTGTCCGGACATCGACTCCATCTCGGAGACGAACCGTGCGCTCTCGCGCAGGGTTCTGCTCAGCGCCGACCTGTGGCTCTTCGTGACAACGGCGAACCGGTACGCCGATGCCGCCCCGTGGGCCCTGTTGAAGACGGCCGCTGCGCGAAGCACTTCGGTGGCCATCGTTCTCGATCGGGTTCCGCCCGAAGCCAACCGCGAAGTCAGGCATCACCTGTCGAGTCTTCTCGCCGATGCAGGACTGGCGAACTCACCGATCTTCTCCGTCGCCGAGCTCGAGCTGGAAGACGGTCTGCTGCCTCATGCGGCGATCTACCCTATTCGCTCCTGGATCTCTCAAGTCGGCACGGAGGGCACCTCACTCGAACGCATCCGCAATCGCACGCTGACGGGTGCGATCGCTGCCCTGCCCGCACGGGTGAGGGAGCTCGCCGACTTCGCCGAAACTCAGGAACAGGCCCACATCGCCCTGGTCGGCTCAGTGGAGAAGAGCTTCCGATCGGCTCAATCCGGACTCGCCGAAGTCTTCTCCGACGGACGGGTTCTCCACGGAGAGGTCAATGCCCGCTGGCAGGACTTCGTGGGCACAGGACAGCTCTTCCGCGGACTGGAGCCGACGATGGCTCGAATGCGCGATCGCATCTCCGCCGCAGTGACCGGCAAACATGACGCGGCCACTCCATTGCATGTCGCCATCCTGCGCAGCGCGGCTGTGTCGCTGCGCGAACAGGCCATCGACGTGGTCGATGAAGTCAATGCCGAATGGCGAAACACCGCTGCAGGTGCAGCGCTCATCGAAGATCAACCCGAACTGCGCACGGTGGCCGCGGGGCTCGAGGACTCAGTGAAGTCGGCGGTGGCCACGTGGTCGGATGAAGTCAACGCGCTAGTGCGCGATATCGGTCAGGGCAAGAAGTCCAAGGCCCGGATCCTCTCCTTCGGCGTTGCAGGAGTCTGCGCCGTCGTCGAATACGCGGCCTTCTGGGATCCGCGGAGCGCCAGCGATGGCGGGCAGAGCACCCGACAAGGGGCAGGAGTCGCACTCAATCTTGCGGAGACGATCTTCGGAGCCGACGAGGCGGCCGGTCTCATCGCATCGATCCGACAGCGCTTCCTCGACGCGGCTGTGGGCATCGTGGCGGGCTGCCGTACTCCTTTCGACAACGCACTGAGACTATCCGCGGTACCGGCGCGGCAAGCGGGCGCCCTGCGCGCCTCCGGTGAACGACTTGAGGTGGCATTGTGAACAGTTCCGCACAGACCGAGATCCGGCGTCTCGCCGAAGGCATCCGACACGCCCTGTCGCTGAGTGAGGACAAGCTCGGCGGAGAAGTTCGCACCGATGCTCAGAATCTGCTCGACCGGGCGGAAGACCGCCTGGGCCTGGGTGAGGACTTCACCGTCGTGGCCTTCGCAGGGTCGACGGGCTCCGGCAAGTCCTCACTGTTCAACGCAGTGGCCGGTCTCGAGATCGCCCGTGTCGGTGTGCGCAGGCCGACGACTTCACGACCGACCGCATGCGTCTGGGGCGAGGGCGGAAACGATGTCCTCGACTGGCTGCACGTGCCCGAACGCAGCCGCACCTGGCGCGAGTCCGCGCTCGACGGCGACGATCAGAGACGCCTGCACGGACTGATCCTGCTCGACCTGCCCGACCACGACTCCACGGCAGTTGAACACCGTGTCGAGTCGGATCGTCTGGTGGGACTCGTCGACGTCGTGTTCTGGGTCGTCGACCCACAGAAGTACGCCGACTTCTCGCTGCACTCCGAGTACCTGACCAAACTCGCCGAGAACAGTGCGAACATGGTCGTCGTCCTCAACCAGATCGACAAACTCAGTCCGGAGGAGCAGAAGGCCGCAACCGACCATCTGCGCCAGCTGCTCAACGAGGATGGGCTGAGCGAGACGAACGTGCGCATCTCCTCGGCCGTGACCCGAGAGGGCATCCCAGAGATCCGCAGCATCCTCGCCGACACCGTCGACTCGAACGACGCAGCGGCCGAGAGGCTGTTGGCCGATATGCAGGCGATGGCCAATCGGATCCGGAAGGAACTCGGAGAACCGGTCTCCTCGCCGGACGAACTGGCCGGTGCATCCCGACTGGTCGAGACGATGTCGGAAGCCGCCGGTGTCGAAGCCGTGGCACAGACCGTGCACGATGATTACATCCGCCGTTCCTACCGCAAGACCGGGTACCCCATCCTCGCATGGGCCCAGCGCAATGCGCCCGATCCGCTGGGTGCCAAACACGGTCAGGACAGGGACGAGCTCGTCCGCGCATCGGTGCCGGCGACGACGAAGGCACAGAGCTCCCACGTCCGGCTCATGGCCCACGAACTCATCGCAGAATCCGTGTCGACCATGCCGCAGGCATGGCAGAACGAGGCCGCGGAAGCAGAGAAGAAGAGCACCGACGAGCTGTCGGCGAATCTCGACTCGGCCGTCACCGCTGTGGATATCACTCGCCAGAGCCCTGGTTGGTGGTCGCTGGCACACACCCTGCAGATCATCTTCTTCGTCGCTTCGATCGTCGGTCTCCTCGGCATCATCGTCTCCGCCCTCGTCGCCGCAATCGGTTCGGGTGCCCTGCCGACGTGGTGTTGGATCGTCAGCATCGGGCTGTTCCTGATCGGCTGCATCGGTTCGTTCGTGACCTCTCTGATGGCAAAGTCTGCGCGGGCCAGAGGCGCGAAGGAGGCGGCCTCCGAGGTCGACGGCAAGCTGCGGGACGCGGTCGGCCGCGTCGCCCAGAGCTCGTATCTCAACTCGGTGAAGAGCGTCATCGGAGAGCACCGACGGGCTTACGAGATGCTCGGCTGAGACGCAGACGCGCGTCTCCGACTCGAACACACTCCGTGGGCGACTCGGACATTGAAGCTCTGTGGACGGAGAACCTCTGTCCACAGGGCATTTCATGTTTCTGGACACTGGAGCGATGGACCGGGCTGACTGGAGATCCATGCGGACGCAGATGACCGCATGGTTTCATCACACCGATTTGGAGACACCGATGTCCGCAATCCCGATCACCGTCACCGGCACCGTCGCCACCGAGCCGAGCGCGCGTACGTTGCCGTCCGGGCGAGCCTGCGCCTCGTTCAGGCTGGCCGTCAACCACTGGCGAGTCGACAAGAACACCGGCGAGTTCGTCTCAGACGGCACCTCGTGGTTCGGCGTCGACTGCTACGGCGACCTGGCGAGCAATTCCGCGATGTCGCTCAACACCGGCGCCGCAGTGATCGTATCGGGCAGCTTGAGGAATCGAGAATGGGCCACCGAGGAGCGCAGCGGAATCTCGCCGACGGTGGTCGCGGAGCATATCGGCCCCGACCTGAGGTACGGAACCGCTCATTACAAGCGCGCTAAAGCAGCCGACCGGTCACAGTCGACGACCGGAGAGTCGAACTCTGAGTCATCCGGATCGAATGATTCGGTTTGGAACACCTTGGGCACCGCGGAAACGCCGCCGGAGTCCGAATCCGACGGCGATACCGATCGTGGCGACATCGTCGATGCCGCGAGCGGCGCCGATGCCGACATCGACACCGGTGCCGAAGATGATCCGATCGCGCAGGAGACCGCAAAAGTCGCGGCGCCCTTCTGATCGCGTGAATTCCTTGCCGTCCTGGAGAATGGATGCGCCTCGCGGCCCGTGTCATCCGCTAGAGTGAGACTGTCAATCGTCCCCTCTCGCCGAGGTTGCAGATGCGTCTTGTTCCTGTGCTGAGTGCTGCGGCACTGACTCTGGCATTGTCGGGCTGCTCGCTTCTCGGCTTCGGCGCCGATGATTCGCAGCCGCAGCCGAAGCAGACCCAGGCGAAGCCCGTTGCCGAAGTCGACAAGGTGCTCAAGGCACTCAAACCGCTGACGGGTGACAAGGAATCGGTGCCGTCGACGAAGAAGTTCTTCTCCACGATGCTCGACGCCGGATATGAGCCCGAACAGCTCGAGGCGACGATCGACGAATCGCCGCTCGGCAATGAAGTTCCTTCGAAGATGTTCGGAGTCAAGACCGACAAGGGCTGCGTCGTCGGCGAGATCCGGAAGGGCAAAGCCACCGCCGACCTCGTCCAGCCCACGGAATCGACGGGCTCCTGCCTGTTCGGCGAAGTGGAACGGCCGAAAGGTGTCAAAGCGCCGAAGGGCGAGAAGCGCGACGAAGACGGCGACTCGAACGGTGCCGGCCACCTGCCCGGCGAGGACATCAACGGCAAGGACGGGGAAACCGAGAGCCCCGTGCCGAGTGAAGACGGCTCCTCGTCGGCAAGCACCGGGGGAGCGGAAGGGACTGCGGGCTCCGAAGGCACTGACAGTTCCCAAGGAACCGATGGTTCTCAGGGCACCGACGGATCCTCCGGTGAGGGCGGGTCCGAGGAGACTTCGAGCGACGGTGGCACTTCGGGTGAAGCCCCGTCTCTCGGCGGAGGCTGAGCGCTCGTCAACGCAGGTCTGGCCGCCTCGGCGGAAGTTCGGACATCCCCGGCGGATGCCGAGCGTCAAGTGGCGCTGGGGTGCGCCGAACCGATAGCCTGAGTGCACTATGGCCGAATTCATCTACACCATGCACAAGGCGCGCAAAGCGCACGGTGACAAAGTCATCCTCGACGATGTATCGATGTCGTTCTACCCCGGAGCGAAGATCGGTATGGTCGGCCCCAACGGCGCCGGCAAATCAACCATTCTGAAGATCATGGCGGGTATCGAGCAGCCCTCCAACGGTGAAGCTCGACTCAGCCCGGGGTACTCGGTGGGCATCCTCATGCAGGAGCCGCCCCTGAATGAAGAGAAGACCGTCCTCGGCAACGTCGAAGAAGGCGTCGGCGAGATCAAAGCAAAGGTCGATCGTTTCAATGCCATCTCCGAGGAGATGGCCGATCCCGATGCGGACTTCGACGCCCTCATGGAAGAGATGGGCAAGCTGCAGGAGGCCATCGACGCCGCTGACGCTTGGGATCTCGACTCCCAGCTCGAACAGGCGATGGACGCTCTGCGGTGCCCGCCGCCGGACGCGGACGTCGCTGTACTCTCCGGCGGTGAACGTCGCCGCGTGGCACTGTGCAAGCTTCTGCTCGAGAAGCCCGATCTGCTGCTCCTCGACGAGCCGACGAACCACCTCGATGCGGAATCGGTGCTGTGGCTCGAGCAGCACCTGAAGACCTACCCGGGCGCTGTCATCGCGATCACCCACGATAGGTACTTCCTCGACCACGTGGCCGAATGGATCGCCGAAGTCGACCGTGGGCACCTCTACCCGTATGAGGGCAACTACTCGACCTACCTCGAGAAGAAGCAGGAGCGCCTTCAGGTCCAGGGCAAGAAGGACGCGAAACTCGCCAAGCGGCTGAAAGACGAACTCGAATGGGTGCGTTCGAACCCGAAGGCGAAGCAGACGAAGTCGAAGGCACGTCTGGCCCGCTACGAGGAGATGGCGGCCGAGGCGGAGAAGACGCAGAAGCTCGACTTCGAAGAGATTCAGATTCCGGCCGGCCCCCGCCTCGGTGATGTCGTCATCGAAGCGGACAAGATCGAAAAGGGCTTCGATGGGCGCAAACTCATCGACGGCCTGAGCTTCTCCCTGCCGCGCAACGGCATCGTCGGCGTCATCGGACCCAATGGCGTCGGAAAGTCGACGCTGTTCAAGACGATCGTCGGCATGGAAGACCTCGACGGCGGAGATCTCAAGGTCGGAGAGACTGTGAAGATCTCCTATGTCGACCAGTCCCGCGGCGGAATCGATCCGGACAAGAACCTGTGGGAGGTCGTCTCCGACGGGCTCGACTTCATCCAGGTCGGCAAGGTGGAGATGCCCTCCCGGGCCTATGTCTCCGCGTTCGGATTCAAAGGCCCGGACCAACAGAAGAAGGCCGGAGTCCTCTCCGGCGGTGAGCGCAACCGCCTCAACCTCGCTCTCACCCTCAAACAGGGTGGAAACCTGCTCCTGCTCGATGAGCCGACGAACGACCTCGATGTCGAGACCCTCGGCTCGTTGGAGAACGCTCTGCTCGAGTTCCCCGGCTGCGCCGTGGTCGTCTCGCACGATCGCTGGTTCCTCGATCGTGTGGCCACGCACATCCTCGCGTGGGAGGGCACCGAAGAGAACCCGGCGAACTGGTACTGGTTCGAAGGCAACTTCGAAGCCTATGAGAAGAACAAGGTCGAGCGACTCGGCGAAGACGCGGCCCGCCCGCACCGAGTCACCCACCGTCGTCTCACCCGAGACTGAGCTCAGTTCGGTCTGAGCCGAAACGGTTCCGACTCTTCTTTCGAACACAGTGATGCCCCGGTCATAGAGACCGGGGCATCACTGTATCCTTGCGGAACAGGTGGACGATGAACGCGCCCGCACAGAATCGGTGGGAGACGTGCGCTGCGTCCGCTGGCGGACCGTCCAAAACGAGCCAGCCCGAAGCCTCGACCGAATGAGGAGAAGAGTCAGTCCTCTGAGCGGCGGGTGAGTCCGCCGAGGTTCGCGATCCCTCTGAACAGCAGACGGACGAGGATCGTGCCGATGACTCCGCACACAACGGCCAACAGCCCGCAGACCGCCACATGCAGATCCGTGCGCCCCATGAACGCCACGAGACTGAGCAGCCCGATGACGAGGAAAAGCGCCACGTTGACCAGTCGGCTGAGGATGGTGCCGATGATGTCCATCATCGTCGGGTCCTTACTCGTCACTGAACCTCCTTGACCCGGACCATGCCTTCCTGGGCCACAGTAGCCAGCAGGGTTCCGTCCTGAGCGAAGATGCGGCCGTAGCCGAGACCGCGCCCACCCTGTGCGGCAGGAGACTCCTGCACATAGAGCATCCAGTCGTCGACGCGCACACGGTGGTGCCACCACATCGCGTGGTCGAGGCTGGCCACCCGCAGCCCCGGGGTTCGCCACGTCAGTTCGTGATGACGAAGGACGGGTTCGAGCAGGTTGAAGTCACTGGCATAGGCCAGAGCCGCGGCATTGAGCACTGGATCGTCGCCGAACGTCGAACTGGCTCGGAACCAGGAATGCTGTTCGGTGATCGAGGGATCCGAGACGCCCGAGGTGTGCAGAGACGGCTCGACAGGACGGACTTCGAAGGGACGCTTCCTCAGCCAGTCGCTGACGACCGGAGAATCCTCGTCACCGATATAGTCAAGCAGTTCCGGGCAGTCCTCGGGAGCCGGCAGACCGGTCGGCATCTGCTCGGCATGGCTGAGACCCGGCTGGTCGTCCTGGAACGAAGCGCTCAATGACAGGATCGGCGCGCCCTTCTGATATGCGTGGACGCGGCGGGCAGAGAACGAACGGCCGTCGCGCAGCCGCTCGACGCCGAATTCGATGGGCTCACTGACATCGCCGGCGCGCAGGAAATATCCGTGGAGCGAATGGATCAGGCGGTCACTGGGAAGTGTGGCAGCTGCTGCGACGACACACTGTGCGAGCACCTGCCCGCCGAAGACTCGACCGTCGGGTTTGTACTGACTGTGTCCGATGAAGAAGTCCGTTTCGCTGGACGCCGCAGTGAACTCGAGCCGGCGCAGATCGAGGATCTCGTGCAGCCGAGCTACGTTCGCCTCCGCTTCGGAGGATGCTTCGTCGGTCATGGGCTTCTCCCTCGGATGACTGGGCCAATCGTGCGTTCGAGTAACGATCCTATCGCGTGCGGCACCGTCGTGAGGAAGGTGGCATGATGGGAGGCATGCACTCTGGCGCCACCAACCCCCTTCTCGACGAATTCACCCGCGTACTGTTGGAACTGAGATGGGGTGATATGGACGCCTACGGCCACGTGAACAACGTCACCCAGCTCAAACTGCTGGAAGAGGCCCGCGTCCGTGCTCTCGGCTCTCCCACTCACAGCTCCGATGCACCGACCACGCCGGGAGAGCACGGGGTGACCGAGACGGTCAGCGGGGTCGAGATACCGACGATCTTCGCCGACGCCTCTGCCACCACCGAGCTGCTCGTGGCCTCCCACGCCATCGAATACCGTGCCCCGATTCCCTATCGGACCGGACCCATCGCCGTCGATCTCGTCATCAGCGATGTGCGACCCGCCTCGGTGACGGTGGGCTATGTCATCTGCGAACCGGACGGTTCGCGCACCTACACGGTCGCCGAGACCGTCATCGTCTTCATCGACATCGCCAGCGGCCGGCCGCGACGCCTCAGCGAAGCCGAGACCGTCGCCATGGAATCGGTGCTCGGCACGCCCGTTCCGCTGCGGAGGGCCCGACGATGACGGATCTGCATATCAGTGACCCGCTGGCGATGCGGGATCTCTCCGCCTTCACTTCTCTGGCGCACAGGGCAGATGCTGACGGAGCGATGCGACTGCAGGTCGCCTCCGACGTCCTGGCCGCCACCGTGGCACCGCTGTTCCCACACGGGCTCGGCGATTCGACACCGCTGGTGCTGGCCATGCGGATGCTGCGCCTGCACGACCACGAACAAGACGGATTCGACGAGGCGGTGCCGCTGTCGAATCTGCTCGACCGCTTCGCCCGAGACGAGAATGGAACCACTCTGCCGGTGCCGCCGAATTCGGTGCTCGTGTCGTGGACCGGGATCGCGCCCCCACGCGGGGGCTGGTCCGAGTACGACACGATCAGCGTCGGGCGGCTCCACGAGACTGCGGAGTCGGGGATCGCAGAGATCAGCACCGGTGCGCCCGAGGGTTCCGGGGGACACGCGGTCAAAGCTCTGCGTTCCCGCGTGTGGTCACGTCCGATGGCGGGCGAGCAGGGAACCGGGATGCCAGGAGGATTGGCCTTCGCAGCCGCTGCCCTGCGCTTCATTCCACCGCCGGGGCGCGATGACGACCGTCAGCTGCGCATCATGGAATCCGGAGGCTGGCTGCGTCTCGT
The DNA here is from genome assembly GCF_013168765.1 of Brevibacterium sp. CT2-23B. NCBI lineage: Bacteria > Bacillati > Actinomycetota > Actinomycetes > Micrococcales > Brevibacteriaceae > Brevibacterium > Brevibacterium sp. CT2-23B. The sequence continues at coordinate 465,196 of NZ_JABBYK010000001.1, forward strand.
CGCCCCAGGCGGTCACCTGCTCACGCGTGCCCGCGGACTGTGATCAGCGGTCTGTGGTCACCGGAGAGTGATCACCGGATGTTCGGGTTCGTATTCACCATCGCGGTCGCTGCCCGCTGGAAGTAGTCCCAGAACATCTCGTCGTACAGCGGCGGCAGGCTCACATCGTCGAGCGCCGCGCGCATGCAGCGCAGCCAGCGGTCCCGGGCATCGAAATCGATCGGATAGTCGAAATGCCGCATCCGCAGTCGCGGGTGACCTCGCTGCTCCTGGTAGGTCGACGGTCCCCCGAAATACTGCTCGAGGAACATCTGCAGACGGTGCTTCGCCCCCTCCAGCTCATGGCCGTCGGGATACATCGCAATTAGCTGAGCATCCGCATCGACATGCTGGTAGAACACGTCGACGAGGCGGGTGAACGTGTCATGCCCGCCGACGGCCTCGAAGATGGAACCGTCAGTTGTTGTCTGCGACATCGCTCGATCCTTCACTGGGGGAGTCCTCCTGCACGGTGCTGCGGATCTCCTGGTCACTGGGCAGAGGCGAGGGATTCTCGGAATCCTCGGCGACTGCCGGAGCCATCGCCTTCTCCTGAGCGGGCAGGGTACGCAGAACCGTCTCCTGCACCATACCGATCTGTCCGCCGCGCTTGGCCAGCTGGGTCATCAGTTCGGCACGGAAGGCACGCTCGACCAGCCACTGCAGGTTCGGCTTGGTCTTGACCATCGTGCGGATGACCCGGTGGGAGCCCGACAGCGACTGGACACCGGCGATCTCGGGATCCTCCAACATCGCACTGGCCAGCTCGGGATCCTTCCGCAGAGTGCGCGTGATGTCCGCGGTCATCTCGCGGTACTCATCCATCGAGGTCCGGTAGTCGAGCGGGATGTCGAGCACGGCACGAGCCCAACCCTGGGACAGATTGCCCACACGCAGGATCTCGCCGTTGCGCACATGCCACAGGGTGCCGGTGAGGTCACGGATCTGGGTGCGGCGCAGGCCGACGTCCTCGACTTCGCCGACGGCTTCGCCCAGGTCGACGGTGTCACCGATTCCATACTGGTCTTCGATGACGATGAAGAATCCCGACAGGTAGTCGCGGACGAGCTCCTGAGCACCGAAGGCGATGGCAACACCGGCGATACCGGCAGAAGCGAGGATCGGGGCGATGTTGAAGCTGAGCGCATCGAGGATCATGAGGACCGCGATGACACTGACGAGGATCGTCGTCACCGACGAAAGCATGCGCCCCACGGTCTTCGCCCGCTGGGCTCGGCGCTGCTTGATCGTCTGCTCATCGATCCCGGTCCGCTGAGCCTCAAGCGCCGTGGCGGAGAACTTCGCTCGGCCCGCGCTTTCGGCCTTCTCGCTGCCCACCGTGCCCTTGGCCACCGCAGTGGTGAACCGGCGGATGAAGAGCCGGATGATGAGGTTGACGACGATGGCGCCGATGATGATCACGGTGATCTTCAGCGGAGCGCCGAGGAGGAAGGTTGCCCAATCGAAGTCACTTGCGTTCTGAACAGTGGAATCTATTGCATCGGTTGTCATGATCTTTCGAGACTAACTGTGAAGGTTCAATGATCCCTTGGAAGCGCTGGACACACGCTGAACCTGCAGCGCCCGCTTCGCATCGGCGAGGTTCTCCCGCATCAGCCGCACCAGGCCCTTCGGTGCTGAGGGGTGATCGTCGAGCCACTGTGACGTGGCGTCGACTGTGGCAGAACTCACCGGTGGGTACAGCCGCAGAGTCATCGTCTGCGCCATCTCCAGGGTCCGCGTCTCCCACCAGCCTGCCACCCGTGCGAAGTATTCGTCGGCGAAGGACCGCAGCGGCGCCTCGGCGGCGATGGAATCCCCGGAGTTCGTCTGCAGCCCGGTACCGAAGCCGAGAGCGAGCGCCCCGAGTTCCGAGTTCGGCAGATCTGCATCGTCGACCATCCGTGTGAAGGTCTGCGATTTCGACGCCGAGGTGGGGCGGCTGGCCCGCGCTGTCGCGGCGTGGCGGACACCGGTGGCGCTGGGGTCTCTGCGGCTCATCTCCTCGACTGTCGAATCATCGACGGCGTCGTTCGAACACAGGCCGATGATGATCTCCCATGTGAGATCGGTGTCCAGGGCGATCCCATAGACGCGTTCGGTCTCCGGTCGCAACCAGGACTTCAGCCGATCCAGCTGAACGGGTGTGGTCGCGTGACGGATGAATCCGCGCACGAACTGGAAGGCCTGGTCCGATCCTTCCTCGGTCGCCTCGAGGACCTCGAGGAAACGGTCAGCCACCTCGGCGTGCATCCTCTCGCGCTCCTGCGGCGGCAGGTAGGAGCCGACCGCGGTATCGAGCTGGCGCATCTGCGTGAGCAGTCCGGAGGAATGGGTGATGGCGCCCAGATGGGTGAGCACAGTGTTGATGTAGTCGTGGACGGGCCGTTCTCCGTCACGGACTTCATCCCACAGCGTTGCCAGCACGAGGAGCTGGGTGAGCGAATCGTCGAAGTCACCCAGTCTGTTCGCCGCAGTGTCCATGCTGCGGGCGTCGAAGCGGACCTTCGCATAGCTGAGATCGGCGTCGTTGACGACGATGACATTGGGCAGGGCCAGGCCTCGAGCCTCGTCCACCTCTGCGGATTCTCCGTCGATGTCGAGGGGGAAGGAATGAGTGCGTTGCAGACGTCCCTGCCCGTTGTCCGAATAGAAGCCGACGGCCAGCCGGTGCGGACGCAGCGACGGGGTCGGCTGACCCGGAATCGACCAGGGCTGCTGAGTCACGCGCAGGCTCGAGATCGTCTGCTCGTCCGTTCCCGATGCCTTGGCCGTGCCATCACCGGCTCCAGTGGTGACGACGGCCTCGAGGAGGTTGACTCCGGATTCCTCCAGCCACAGCTTCGACCAGCTCTCCAGATCCCTGCCCGAGGTAGCCTCGAGCTCCGTGAGCAGATCGGAGAGCTCGGTGTTCGACCACGCGTGCTTGTCGAAGTAGCTCTTGAGGCCGGAGAAGAACTCCTCGCGACCGACCCAGGCCACGAGCTGTTTGAGCACGGAAGCGCCCTTGGCGTAGGTGATTCCGTCGAAGTTGACTTCGACATCGGCAAGGTCCTCGATCGGGGCGACGATCGGGTGCGTGCTCGGCAGCTGATCCTGTCGGTAGGCCCAGGACTTCTCGATCGTGGCGAAGGTCGTCCACGCATCGGCGAATTCGGTGGCCTCGGCCGTCGCCAGCGTCGACATGAACTCGGCGAAGGACTCGTTGAGCCACAGATCGTTCCACCAGCGCATGGTGACGAGGTCGCCGAACCACATATGGGCGAGCTCGTGGAGGATCGTGACGGTCCGGCGCTCAACAAGAGCCTCGGTTGGACGTGACCGGAACACATAGTTCTCGAGGATCGTCACGGCGCCGGCATTCTCCATCGCTCCGGCATTGAACTCGGGCACGAAGAGCTGATCGTACTTCTCGAACGGGTAGGAGACACCGAATTCGCGTTCGAAGAACTCGAAACCGGCCTTCGTGATCCGGAACAGCTTCGTCGCATCGAGGTGTTCGAGCAGAGACGCGCGGCAGTAGAGGCCCAGAGGAACAATCGAACCGTCGGAGGAAGTCAGCTGCGAATGCACGGACTCATACGGGCCGGCGATGATCGCGGTGATATACGACGAAATCGGCGTGGTCGGGGCGAACTGCCACACCGCCATGCCCTCCTGCGGTTCCTCTCCGAGCTCGGCGAAGGTCTCCTTCGCGTCGCTCGGAGTCGGAGTGGGGGAGTTCGAGACGACGGTCCACTTCTCCGGCGCGATGACGGTGAAGGAGTACGGAGACTTGATATCGGGCTGCTCGAACACGGGGAAGACACGGCGGGCGTCAGGGACCTCGAACTGAGAGTAGAGGTAGACCTCGTCATCGATCGGGTCGACGAATCGGTGCAGACCTTCTCCGGTGTTCATATAGGCGAAATGGGCATCGACGATGAGTTCGTTCTCAGCGGCGAGGCCGGGAAGGGTGATGCGGGCCGGTGCGACCACCTCGGCGAGGTCGAGGTCCGTGCCGTTGAGTCGGACGCGCTCGACACTCGCGGTGATGGCGTCGATGAATGTCGTCGAATCCGCTGCCGCGGTGAACCGGATACGTGAACGGACGCGGAAACTCTCACCGACTCCTGTGAGGATCAGAGTGTGCTCGTAGCTCGAGACGTCCACGATGGCTGAACGTTCGCGTGCTTCGTCGCGTGTGAGATTGTGTTGCGGCACAGTGAGGTGACCTTCGCTTCGGGAACCGGGTGTACTCGGTCATTCTTTCATGGACAGGCTCCGCTGCGGCGGTGTCGGTGCGACGGATCGCGATTCGGCCACCGTCACCGAGGATGGCCGGTCTTGATAGATTGAGCACTGACACGATGGGTGCCCGGCACGGGACCCTCGAGCGTTTGACGGAGGAGAGACAGTGAGCAAGGAAACACTCGATCTGTGGTTCGACACGGCCTGCCCGTGGGCATGGATGACCTCACGCTGGGGACTCGAAGTGGCGAAGGTCCGCGACGTCGAGGTGAAGTTCCACCCGATGAGCCTGAACTTCCTCAATCGGGACAAGGACATTCCCGAGGACTACCGGGCACTGATGAACCGGGCCTTGGCCCCGATGCGCATCGTCACCGCCGCGATCGCCGAGCACGGTGAGGAGATTGCCGAACCTCTCTACACCGCGATCGGCACAAGGATCCACCCGGGCGGAGAGAAGGACTTCGAGAAGGCAGTGTCCGAGGCTCTGGCCGAACTTCAGCTGCCCGCCGACCTCATGAAGTACGGCGAGACCGATGACTACGACGCGCAGCTCCAGGCCTCCCACGACGAGGCTCTGAGCTTGGTCGGCGACGATGTCGGCACACCGATCTGCCGTGTCGCCGGAACCGCGTTCTTCGGTCCTGTCGTCACCCCCGCTCCGAAGGGAGAGGACGCCGGACGCCTCTTCGACGGAGTCCTCGCGGTCGCCTCGACGCCGGGATTCTTCGAACTCAAGCGCACACGTGACCAGGGCCCGAACTTCGACTGAGACTCAACGGTCCGCACAATCAGCGGACTCGATCGATCAACAGATCCCACCGAAAGGCAGACATATGAAGGTTCACCTCGGCACCGACCACGCCGGATTCGAATTCAAGGAGGTCCTCAAGTCCCATCTCGAGTCGGCCGGTCACGACGTCGTCGACCACGGCGCCCTTGAATATGACGCGCTCGATGACTACCCGGCCTTCTGCATCGCCGCGGCACAGGCCGTCGTCGATGATCAGGCCGCCGGTCAAGAAGCACTCGGAGTCGTGATCGGGGGATCGGGCAACGGCGAGCAGATGGCCGCCAACCTCGTCAAGGGTGCACGCACCGCTCTGGCTTGGAACCCGGAGATCTCGAAATTGGCCCGTCAGCACAACAACGCGCAGATCGTCGCCGTCGGTGCCCGCCAGCACCCGGAAGCCGATGCGATCGCGATCGTCGATGCATTCTTGGCCGAGCCGTTCTCCGGCGATGAGCGTCACGAACGTCGCATCGACATCATGGCGAAGTATGAGGAGCAGGGCCGGCAGGCTCTGTAAGAGGGAGAACACTGTGAAGATCCACGGCGCTGTTCTGCGCGAGATGCAGCGGCCTCGGCCATTTGCCCAGTCGCAGCCGATGTCGGTTGAGACCCTCGAACTCGATGAGCCGGGTCCCGGTGAGGTGCTCATTCGGATGACGGCGGCCGGGGTCTGCCACTCGGATCTCTCTGTCGTCGACGGCAACCGTCCCCGCCCGCTGCCGATGCTGCTCGGGCACGAAGGCGCGGGAGTCGTTGAGAAGCTCGGCGACGGCGTCGATGATCTCGAGATCGGCCAACAGGTCGTCACAGTGTTCCTGCCTCGCTGCGGGGAGTGCGCGAACTGCCGCACCGACGGAAAACTTCCGTGCACGCCTGGCAGTGCGACGAACGGAGCAGGGACCCTGCCGTTCGACGGACACAAGGTGCGTCTCCACGACGACACCGGCGCCGAGGTGCTCCACCACCTCGGTGCGTCCGTGTTCGCCACTCACGCAGTGGTCAACCGGGCATCCGTGGTTCCCGTCGACGACGATGTTCCCGCCTCCATCGCTGCGGTGCTCGGCTGCGCCGTGCTCACCGGCGGGGGAGCGGTGCTCAATGCGGGACGGCCGGGACCGGATGATGAGGTGATGATCGTCGGTCTCGGCGGAGTCGGAATGGCCGCACTCACCACGGCTCTGTCGATCGAGACGGCCGGAGTCATCGGCGTCGACGCGAACCCCGACAAGCTGGTGCGGGCGAAGGAACTCGGCGCCATCGAGGTCTACACCCCCGAACAGCTCGGGGAGCGGAAGGCTCCGATCGTCATCGAATGCGTCGGGCATGCTCGGGCCTTCGAGACCGCGTTCACGGCCACAGCCGTCGGCGGGACGACTGTGACGGTGGGGTTGCCCGCCCCGGACGCGCAGTCTCACATCACCCCGGTGACCCTGACAGCCGAGGCCCGGACCGTGATCGGCTCCTATCTGGGGTCGGCAGTGCCGAGTCGGGATATCCCCGTCTATGCCCAGTTATGGAGAGAAGGCAAGCTGCCCGTCGAGGAGCTCATCTCCGACACGATCAAGCTGAACGAGCTCAACGAGGCCTTCGACGCGCTCTCCGACGGGACGGTCGTCAGGCAGGTCATCGACTTCGAGGCGTGAGCCTCACCTGAGATGTCTCCTTTGGTACTACCTGACGGCGGCTGAGCAACCTAGCGCCAGGTATCTGGGCCGCCCTCAGGTAGTAATTGGGGGCCAGCGTATTTCGGCATGACGAAGCCGCCCGGACCGATCGGTCCGGGCGGCTGGAGTCTGTCGGGATGACAGGATTTGAACCTGCGACCCTCTGTTCCCAAAACAGATGCGCTACCAAGCTGCGCCACATCCCGCGACGGCTCCTATCTAACCACAGGCGGGTCGCGACGTGCACCTTGTGAATCGCGCAAACCCGTCAATGCGATGCACCTCACATTGAGATCGCAGGGGTGACACAGGTCACCGAATGTCGATTTGGCGCTCGAAGAAGTTCTCGACTATAGTCGAACTCGCAACACGGGGATGTAGCTCAATGGTAGAGCCTCAGTCTTCCAAACTGATGGTGCGGGTTCGATTCCCGTCATCCCCTCCACAAGCCGGTCTGACCTGATGGTCAGGCCGGTTTCTTCATTCCCGGACGGGTAAGATCCTCAGATGACCACAGTCGATCAGCCGCCGCAGAGCACGCCCTTGCGCGATGAGCGGGACACTGCGTCGGCGATCGCCCGGCCCAGCCGGCGAGCGATGCTCACCGGAGCGGTCGCCGGGATCGGTGCGATCGGTCTCGGTTCGGCGATCACCGCAGCCCTCGCCGAGGCGGCCCAACCGGATCCCGTCCGCTCGGTCACCGCCGCCTACACCGGATCTGGCCGGCGTGAGGCCCTCGACGCCGTCGCCGCGCGACGCCTGCCCGCACAGTCACGAGTCATGCCGGATCTGTCCGATCCGGGCCCGGCCCGGAGGCAGCGGGAATTCCTCGACAGCTGCGAATCGTGGCTGGGATCTCTGCCTGCCCATCGCCGCGACCTCGCTGTCTCCGCCCTGCTCGACCTGTGGGTCCTCAGCGACGAGCTGCCCGCGCCGGTCGCCGGATGGGCCGGTGCTTGGCGCTATGTCTGGCCGCGGGACACGGCCTTCTCTGCAGTGGCTCTGGCGCGGGTCGGGTTGTCGGAACTGTCATGGAGCCATCTGCGCTGCCTGCAGTCCGTACAAGCGGTCGACGGGTCGTTTGCCGCCCGCGTCGACCCGTCGACCGGACTGCCTCCGGACGATCGCGAGTCGCAGTTCGACTCCCTCGGTCTCGTCCTGTGGGCGATCTCCGAAGTGCATTCGGTCTCCAGGGCGACGGCCGCTCAGTTCGACCTCGGCGAGTTCGATGACCTTCTGCGACGGACCACCCGGCGTCTCTTCGACCTCACCGACCGCGGTCGCAGCCTGCCTCCGGTCGGCCCGGACTATTGGGAGGTCGGAGAATCCCAGGTCACCCTCGGCTTGGCCGGACCGACTCTGGTCGGGATGAACTCACTCACCGCACTGACGAAGGCGGATTCTGAACTGTGGGGCCGCCTCGGCGAGGATGCGGCAGCCGTTCTGCTCGCAGCGGATGATTTTCGTGCGACCTTCACTCGAACCTTCGGAGCCAATGGGATGCAGCGGTACCCCACCTCGGGCGGATCGGATTCGGCCATCGCCTACCTGCCTGCGGCCGGGCTCGTGCCGAATCGGTCAGAGGGGATCTACGCGCTCGAACCCGAGGTTCTCGCCGGCGTCTGGGACCACCTCGAGCAGCCGGCCGGAGGGATCAAGCCCGGACACGGCTGGATCATCGACCGCTCCAGCTGGACGCCGTCGACGTCGCTCATGGCGCTCGGCTTCGCGCGCCTCGGGATCAGCGACCGAGCCGAATCGATCCTCGATTGGCTGGCAGGGCACCGCACGAGCGCAGGGTCTCTGCCGGAGAAGATCAGCGGGGACGGCGATCCGGTCTCCGTGGCGCCACTGTCGTGGACTGCGGCCAACGTCATCATCACCCTCGACGAACTCTATGGGCACCGAGGTGGAGCGAGCTCGTGAAATCACCCCGGTTTCGCGTATCGGGCGGGGTTTCGCGTAACATAGGGGATTGCGTCTTGCGGACGTGCGCGAACTATTCGTGGACTTTCGCTCCCTCTAAGGTCACGAGATGACCGATCAGGCTGTGAGATGGCCGTTTGCGGTCACGAACCCGGATGATCAGGTCGGAGATGACCGAAAATGCATGACTGTCGAATTTGAAAGGTCACACTGTGAAGAGCTCCGTCGAGCAACTCGACCCCACCCGGGTCAAGATCAGCGTGGAAGTCCCATACGCCGAACTCAAACCGAGCGTCGACGAGGCATACAAGACCATCGGGGCCCAGGTCACCGTCCCCGGGTTCCGTAAGGGCAAGGTCCCCGCGCGCATCATCGATCAGCGCATCGGCCGTCCTGCTGTGATCCAGGAAGCCATCAACAACGGTCTTGACGACTTCTACCGCAACGCGGTCGAAGAGCACGACCTCAAGCCGATGGGCCAACCCGAGGTCGAGATCTCCGAGGTTCCCGGTCTCGACGGAACCGAAGACGGCGAACTCGGCTTCACCGTCGAGGTCGACGTGCGCCCCGAGGTCACGCTGCCTGCCTACGACACGATCAACATCGAGGTCGACCCCATCGAGGTCACCGACGCCGATGTGGATGCGGAGCTCGAGCAGCTGCGTACCCGCTTCGGAACCCTCGTCGCCGTCGATCGCCCCGCGGCCAAGGACGACTTCGTGACTCTCGACCTCGTCGCCACCATCGGCGACGAAGAGATCGACACCGCCTCCGACATCTCCTACCAGGTCGGCGCCGGAACGATGCTCGAAGGCATGGACGAAGCGCTCGACGGGCTCTCCGCCGGAGAGACCACGACCTTCGAGACCACCTTCGCAGGTGGCGAGCACGCCGGCGAACAGGGCACTGTGAAGATCACCCTGGGCGCTGTGAAGGAACGCGAACTTCCCGAGGCCGACGACGACTTCGCTCAGCTGGCCAGCGAGTTCGACACGATCGACGAACTGCGGGAGGACCTGCGCGTCCAGGCCGGCAAGGCCAAGGAAACTGAGCAGGGCGTCCAGGCACGGGACAAGGTCCTCGAACACCTCATCGAGACCCTCGACGTTCCGGTCCCGGCCAAGATCGTCACCGACGAGGTCGAGCGTCACCTCGAGTCCGAGAACCGTTCGGACGACGACGAACATCGCAAGGAGGTCACCGAGGAGACCGAGCGCAACCTGCGCACGCAGTTCATCCTCGATGCGGTCTCCGAAGCCGAGAACGTCGAGGTCAGCCAGCCCGAACTCATCGAGTACCTGATCTCCGCTTCGCAGCAGTACGGAATGAACCCCAACGAGTTCGCCCAGATGCTCGACAGCTCCGGCCAGGTCAATGCGCTTGTCGGCGAGGTCTCGCGCCGCAAGGCCCTGGCCGCTGTCCTCGCCGGTGCCACGGTCAAGGACACCGCCGGAAACGTCGTCGACATGGAGGCCTTCACCTCCGCCGGGGACGACGCCGAGGAAGCCGGCGCCGAGGATGCCGACGCGACTGCGCAGAGCGCGGAAGCCGCGGACGAAGCACCTGCAGAGGCCGCCGAAGAGAACTGAGGACGAGCCGCCTCGGCGGTGGAATCCTGATGAGACGGTGGGTACGGATCACGATCCGTACCCACCGTCTTCGCATCTGCGCAGGTCCCGATCACGCTGAGGGCGAACACAGGCCTCGCCGCGGACTAAAACCCGGGGGAGAGCGGTTAGAGTCCATAACAAGCCATCCACAGAACACAGGAGTGAAACGTGAGCGCATACGACATGACAGCGCCCGTCGGCCTCGACGCCGGTGGGGGAATGGGTCTGGACGACCACATCTTCAATCGTCTTCTCAAAGAGCGCATCATCTGGCTCGGTTCGGAAGTGCGTGACGACAACGCCAACGCCATCTGCGCGCAGATGATGCTGCTGGCCGCCGAAGATCCCGAAGCGGACATCTCGCTCTACATCAACTCGCCCGGCGGCTCCGTCACCGCCGGAATGGCCATCTACGACACGATGCAGTACATCAAGCCCGATGTCTCCACCGTGGCCATGGGCATGGCCGCGTCGATGGGACAGTTCCTGCTCTCCTCGGGCACCCCGGGCAAGCGCTACGCCACCCCGCACGCCCGCATCCTCATGCACCAGCCGCTGGGCGGCATCGGCGGCACGGCCACCGACATCAAGATCCAGGCCGAACTGATCCTGCACATGAAGAAGCAGATGGCCGAACTGACTGCTCAGCAGACCGGGAAGTCGCTCGAGCAGATCCTCCAGGACAACGACCGCGACCACTGGTTCACCGCCGAAGAGGCGCTCGAATACGGATTCATCGACAAGATGGTCACCCGCGCGTCCGACGTCGAGAACAACTGAGCAGGAGTGAGGGAAGAATGAATTCAATGAACTTTATGCCGGGTTCGACGGCGTCGAACATGCCGCAGTCGCGTTATGTCATGCCGCAGTTCGAAGAGCGCACACCCTATGGCTTCAAGCGCCAGGATCCCTACACGAAGCTCTTCGACGACCGCGTCGTATTCCTCGGCGCACAGGTCGATGACACCTCCGCCGACGATGTCATGGCTCAGCTGCTCGTCCTCGAATCGCAGGATCCTGACCGCGACATCACTCTGTACATCAACTCGCCGGGTGGGTCGTTCACGGCGATGACGGCCATCTACGACACGATGCAGTACATCAAGCCGGAGATCCAGACCGTCTGCCTCGGTCAGGCCGCCTCCGCAGCTGCCGTGCTGCTGGCCGCCGGCACTCCCGGCAAGCGTCTGGCCCTGCCGAACGCGCGAGTGCTCATTCACCAGCCCGCGATGCAGGGGCAGGGACAGGGTCAGGCCTCTGACCTCGAGATCCAGGCCGCTGAAGTGCTGCGGATGCGCGAATGGCTCGAGGGAACTCTGGCCAAGCACTCGAACAAGGAGGCCGCACAGGTCTCGAACGACATCGAACGCGACCTCTTCCTCACGGCCGAGCAGGCCAAGGACTACGGTCTCGTCGACCAGGTGCTCTCTTCGCGCAAGAACGCGAGCTGATCACCTGTCGGAGGACAGGGAGACACTGAGAACGGGTTCGTGCGATTGCGATCGGCGGACCCGTTCTCGGTTCCTTCCGCCGACACACCGAGTCGTGGCTGGGGGCTCGTGTCAGCCACGTATGGGAAGCTATTGAGGTACAGGAAACACGAGCGGTAGAGTTGGGGCCAAGCGTCCTGGCGAAAGGTTGTGACAGTGGCTCGCAGTGCGGACGGAGCAGACCTGCTCAAATGCAACTTCTGTGGGAAGTCTCAGAAGCAGGTTCGGAAACTCATCGCCGGACCTGGTGTTTACATCTGCGATGAATGCATCGGATTGTGCAATGAGATCATCGAAGAGGAGCTCAGCGAATCCAGTCCGGAGCAGGCCGAACTCGAGTTGCCCAAACCTCGTGAGATCTTCGACTTCCTCCAGGAGTACGTCGTCGGTCAGGAACCGGCGAAGAAGGCACTGTCGGTAGCCGTCTACAACCACTACAAGCGCATCCGTTCGCTGCAGTCCGGTGACGAGAAGACCCTCGGCTCCAGCGAGTCCGAGGTTGAGATCGCGAAGTCGAATATTCTGCTCGTCGGTCCCACCGGCTCGGGAAAGACCTACCTCGCCCAGTCGCTGGCCAAACGCCTCAATGTCCCATTCGCGGTCGCCGATGCCACCGCGCTGACCGAAGCCGGCTACGTCGGCGAAGACGTCGAGAACATCCTGCTCAAACTCATTCAGGCCGCGGATTTCGATATCCAGCGTGCCGAGCACGGAATCATCTATATCGACGAGATCGATAAGATCGCTCGCAAGTCGGAGAACCCGTCGATCACCCGTGACGTGTCAGGTGAGGGCGTGCAGCAGGCACTGCTGAAGATCCTCGAAGGCACCCAGGCGTCGGTGCCGCCGCAGGGCGGGCGCAAACACCCGCACCAGGACTTCCTGCAGATCGACACGACCAATGTGCTCTTCATCGTCGCCGGCGCTTTCGCCGGGATGGAGGAGATCGTCGCCGGCCGCAAGGGCAAGCACGGAATCGGCTTCGGCGCCCTGCTGCAGTCGAAGAACGACGAAGAGGACCTCTACGCGGACATCCTTCCCGAAGATCTGCTCAAGTTCGGCCTCATCCCGGAGTTCATCGGCCGCCTGCCGGTGCTGGCCACCGTGTCCAACCTCGACCGGGCAGCGCTGATGTCGATCCTCACGGAACCGAAGAACGCCCTGGTCAAGCAGTACCAGCGGATGTTCGAGTTCGACAATGTCTCCCTGACATTCGAGACCGAGGCACTTGAGGCGATCGCCGATCTCGCTCTGCTGCGCGGCACGGGCGCTCGTGGCCTGCGCTCGATCATGGAAGAGGTCCTGCAGCCGGTCATGTTCGATGTGCCTTCACGCGAAGACATCGCCGAGGTGGTCGTGACCAAGGACGTCGTCGAATCCAATGTCGCCCCGACCCTCGTGCCGAAGTCACGGAACAGGACGAATAAGAAGTCTGCCTGAGTCTCTTTTCGCATGAGACTCCTGGCCGACACACGCCCACTGCGCTACGCGTCGTTCCGACGACTGTGGGTGGCCAATATCGTCACCGTCATCGGTGCGCAGATGACTGTTGTGGCGATCCCCGCACAGATCTTCCATATCACCGGGTCGTCCGGGTATGTCGGGCTCGCCGGTGCGTTCGGGCTGATTCCTCTTATCGTCTTCGGACTGTGGGGCGGATCGTTGGCCGATGTCATCGATCGACGCAGACTGCTCGTGATCTCGACGGTCGGTCTGATCGTCACGAGCGCGATACTTGCCCTCATCGCGGTGCTCAGCATCGACAATGTCTGGCTGCTGCTGTCGGTGTTTTCGATGCAGCAGGCATTCTTCGCACTCAACCAGCCGGCTCGGGGAGCTCTGCTGCCGTCGATCATCCCGCTCGGCCTGCTGCCCGCGGCGAACTCGCTGAACATGACTGTGATGACATTGGGCGCCGTCGTCGGCCCTGTCGTCGGCGGAGCGCTGATCCCTCTGTTCGGGTACCAGCTGCTCTACGTCATCGACGCCGTGTTCCTGTTCGCTACGCTCTACGCAGTGATGCGACTGCCGTCGCTGCCGCCGCAGAAACAGCTCGATACTCGGTCGGGGTTCAAAGGCATCGTCGACGGGTTCCGGTATCTGCGGACGAACACCGTCGTCATGGTCTCTCTGCTGGTGGACATCATTGCGATGGTCTTCGGAATGCCACGGGCCCTGTTCCCGCAGATCGCCGCGGAGACCTTCGACGGTCCGCCTGAGGGCGGCATCGTCTTCTCGCTGCTCTTCGCCGCGCTGGCCGGCGGAAGTGCATTGGCCGGGATCTTCTCGGGGTGGGTCTCACGTGTGGAGCGCCAGGGACTGGCCGTCATCGTCGCCATCGTCGTCTGGGGTGCGGCAATGACGGTGTTCGGACTGTCCCTTGAGCTGGCGGCTGGGTTCTGGCTGACCGCACTCGTCGTCGCATTGGCTGCGATGGCGGTCGGCGGAGGAGCCGATATCGTCTCCGGCGCTTTTCGGCAGACGATGCTCCAGGAAGCCGCAACCGATGCGATGCGCGGTCGGATGCAGGGAGTGTTCATCGTCGTCGTCGCCGGCGGACCTCGTATCGCGGACGTCCTCCACGGCTCCGTTGCTGCAGTCACAGACACCACGGTCGCCTCGGCGGGTGGCGGCATCGCCGTCATCGTTCTCGTGCTCGCCTGTGCGGTGGCCTTTCCGACCTTCCGGAAATACCGGGTCGAACGCGGCGGGCACGAGCACACTGTCCCCACTGCCTGATCCATCAAGCAGACCTTACGTTCGACCGTACTCCTGCTACGAGTCGTCCCCGAATCTGCGCGAGTCGTCGTCCCGGAGGGACTGCTCCATTCCGGCCAGTATTCCCGGTCACCCCGGACCCGTGCGCTTGAACGCCTGACGCCCCAGCGGAGAGTCGACGTCGAGCCCCGAATGAGCCAAGCGGACTCGGTTTCTCCGACATGTCAGGATAGCCCGACTCTTCTGCGCTTTCGGGTATTGTCGCGCAGCTTGCCGCGTACCACTCACACCGGATTGCAAGAGCCATGACGCTCCAGTACTTTCGCATCTCTCAGTGCTGCTCTCGCTCTACCGCGTTGGTGTCTTAACGCCCCGGTGCTGGTGCATCCCTCTCCCGTCCTGTCGAAACACCGTTGTGCACCAAGGCGTTGAGTCACGACGGGTGAGGGGCGCCCGATGCGAGAACATGGGGAGATGCGCGGGGGAGACGACGACACCCCCGACTCGCTGCCGAAGCTGCAGGTCGGGGGTGCGTCAGCGTGGTGATGCTGCGGACGGCCGCCAGGTGCGTCAGCTGGTGGTGGCCGAGTAGACGGCGTTCTCTGCGGGCTGGACGACGACGAAGCCGGGGCCGTGGAATGCCAGCTGCACGGACTCACCGGAGCCGCGACCGAAGAATGTGCCGACGCTGACGTCGGTCTTGATCTGCGGGGCCAGCGCCGAGGACCAGCAGACGGCGGCCTGCGGGTCGACGAAGGTCGGCTGCTGCGAGCAGTCGAGGACCATGGGTTCACCCTTGCAGCAGATGGCGGCAGTGCCCTGTCCGGCAAGTTCGAGGTTGAACAGTCCCGAACCGCTGACCATCGCACCGACACCGCCCTTGATGCGTTTGATCTCCCAGCTGAGCGCGTCGTCGAAGGCGAGCAGATTCGCGGTGTTGACGGTCAGTGCGTCCTGCGGACCTTCGAGCGCCATCATGAAGATGTTCGAGGCCTCCCTGGCGAAGAACACTTCTCCGTGTCCCTCGACGCGCATGACGTTCCCGCCCTCGCCGGTGGCTGCCTTCTTCATGAACTGGCCGACCGACTTCGACCCCTGGTGGGTGAAGCGGACATCGCCCTGATAGGCGACCATCGCGCCCTTGGTGGCGATCATCGGAGCGTTCGGTGTGACCACCGAACGCAGCATCTTGTTCGACTGGAGCGTCCACCGCTCTTGATTCTGGACCTCGGCGTTGCGCTTGGAAAAGAGTTCGCTTCTCACGGTTCTGGGGACCTTTCGTTCAGGGAGGACTTCGGTGTTTCTTCAGTGGTCGATAACCATAGTACGGCGGAGAGAACGCAGACCCCGGTCATTTCGTGTATCCGTTCCGGAACATGAACAGAGCCCCACGGCATCCACTGCTCCGACGCTGCGGAGGAACGAATGTCGCGGGGCTCTGCGGGACCAGTTCGGGTCTCAGTTCAGCCGGTGGGGCCGGAAGCTGCTTCTTCTGGCAGTCAGGGCCGGCTGGTGTTCGGCTCAGTCCTGGTCGACGAAGTCGATCGAGGCAATGGTGATCTCATCGCCGGCTTCCTCGGTGCTCAGGGACTTGATACGGCCCGCCGCCGTGAGGTCGCCTTCTGCCGCCGTGATCGCGGAGACGACGGCGGCCGGCGCCTGAATGGTCACGGAAGCGACCTCGGTCTTCTGCGACACCTTGGCCTCGGTCTTCGTGCGGCGGATCTCGGTCAGTGCGGCTGCCACCGAGGCTAGCAGCTCGGGATCGACGGACGATTCCGGATGGCTCAGCACCTCATCTGCCGGCCACGGCGCACGGTGGACCGAACCGGTGCGCCACCAGGACCAGACCTCTTCGGTGACGAACGGAGTGAACGGAGCGAACAGACGCAGCAGGACATCCAGAGCAGTGGCCAAGGTGACGTGCGCCGACAGCTGATCGTCAGATCCCGATGAGCCGTAGGAACGGTCCTTGACGAGCTCGACATAGTCATCGGTGAACTCCCAGAAGAAGCTCTCGGTCACACGCAGTGCATGAGCATAGTCGTAAGCGGCCATATGCTTCCCGGCCTGCTCGACGACCTCGGCAAGCTTTGCCAGCAGGGCCCGATCGAGATCGTGGGTGACGGCGCCGAGCTGACCGATGAGACCGGCATGCACACCCTGTGCCAGAGCGAACTTCGAGGCGTTGAGCAGCTTCATCGCCAGCCGGCGGCCGATCTGCATCTGTGTGACGTCATAAGCGGTGTCCGCACCGAGTTTCGCGCTGGCCGCCCAGTAGCGGACCGCGTCAGGACCGAATCCCGGCTTCGCCTCGCCGAGGATGTCCGACGGAACCACGACATTGCCCTTGGACTTCGACATCTTCTTCCGGTCCGGATCGAGGATCCACCCCGACAGGCCGGCGTGCTTCCACGGTGCCGCATCGTTGAGCGAGTTCGCCCGGACCACGGTGGAGAACAGCCAAGTGCGGATGATGTCGTGTCCCTGCGGACGCAGGTCGAAGGGGAAGACCTTGTCGAAGAACTCCTCGTCACGCGACCAGCCGCCGAGCAGCTGCGGCGTCAGCGACGACGTCGCCCAGGTGTCGAGGACATCCGGGTCTGCGGTGAACCCGCCGGGCACATCACGCTGGTCGTCGGTGAAGCCGGCGGGAGCCTCGGCGATGGGGTCGCACGGAAGCGACTCGGGCACGATCGGATCATCATAATCGGGCTGACCATCAGCGTCGAGGCGGTACCACAGCGGAATCGGGACACCGAAGAACCGCTGCCGGGAGACCAGCCAGTCGCCGTTGAGGTTCTCCACCCAGTTCTCGTAGCGGGAGCGCATGTACGCCGGATGCCACTCGATCTCGCGACCGCGGGCGATGAGCGCATCCCGCAGCTCGGCCGACCGCCCGCCGTTGCGGATGTACCACTGACGGCTGGTGACGACCTCGAGCGGTTTGTCGCCCTTTTCGTAGAACGGGACCGGATGCGTGATCGGCTCGATCTCACCGATGAGGTCACCGGAGTCGATGAGCATCTGCGCAATGTCCTTGCGCGCAGAGAACGTCGTCTTTCCTGCCAGCGCCTCATAGTTGGCCACAGCATCGGACTTCGGCGAGTTCGCGATCCACTCGGGCACCTCGAGGTTGAGGCGGCCGCCTCGGTTGATCACCGCGCGGGTCGGCAGATCGAGTTCACGCCACCACGTGACGTCGGTGAGGTCGCCGAAGGTGCAGACCATGGCGATGCCGGTGCCCTTATCGGACTTCGCAAGCTCATGGGCGCGGATCTCGACGCTGACACCGAAGAGCGGCGAAACGACATTCGTGCCGAACAGGGAGGCGTAGCGTTCGTCATCGGGATGGGCGACGAGCGCCACGACCGAAGGAATGAGCTCCGGACGCGAGGTGAGGATGATGATCGGTTCCGCCGAGGTGTCGGCCAGGCCATCAGCGCCCTCGGGGAAGAACTTCACCTTGTGGTACGCGCCTTCGCGCTCACGATCCTCGAGTTCGGCCTGAGCCACAGCAGTGCCGAAGGTGACGTCCCACATGGTCGGTGCGTCCTGCGAATAGGCATGCCCGTTCTTCAGATCGGTGAGGAAGGCTCGCTGGCTCACCGCACGCGAATCGTCATCGATCGTGCGGTATGTGTACTTCCAATCAACGGACAGTCCGGTGGAGCGGAAGAGGTCTTCGAACACCTTCTCGTCCTCGGCGGAGAGCTTCTCGCACAGTTCGATGAAGTTCTGGCGAGAGACCTTGACGAAGTCGCGCGAATTCTTCGGTGCCTTCTCCGGCGGCTGGAAGTCCGGGTAGTAGGACTGGCCGGGATCGCAGGTGACTCCGTAGTAGTTCTGCACGCGACGTTCGGTCGGCAGGCCGTTGTCGTCCCAGCCGAGGGGATAGAACACGTTCTTGCCGGTCATCCGCTGATAGCGGGCGATGATGTCGGTCTGGGTGTAGGAGAACACGTGTCCGACATGCAGCGACCCCGAGGCGGTCGGCGGGGGAGTGTCGATCGAGTAGACCTGCTCGCGATCGGTGTCGACGTCGAAGGCGTAGACATTCTGCTCGCTCCACGCGGCGTCCCATTTGTCCCGCAGCCCCTCGAGGGCCGGCTTGTCAGGAAGGTTCACTGACTCGTGCGTCGAGTCCGAAAAGGCAGGTGTGTTCATAATTGCTGATTTTCTCACCCGGTTCGCGATCGGCCAAACCGGTTCGCGCCAGTGGCCGCGCGAAGCCCGACCGGAGCTCGAGTGCAGCACTCGCGCCCCGGCCGCCCCAGTCCGACGGCGTGGGACGGCTCACACCCTGAAGGCGCAGTGAGTCGCCTGCGCCGCGGGCAATGACATCATGGACACATGGCGCCCTTGGACCGAATTCCGACAGAGAATCCGCCGCCCACGTCGACCGCGTGGATGAATCCGGCACGTGCGATCGCGATCATCGCCGTCGTAGCCATCCATTCCCTGGGCACCGTCGTCGAAGAGAACTTCGCGAGTATGGGACCCGACTGGTGGCTGGCCAACACCATCGACTCCGCCTGCCGGTGGTCGGTGCCCGTGTTCATCATGATCTCCGGGGCTCTGGCCCTCGACCCCGACCGGGGCAGCAAACCGCGCAGGTTCCTGTCCAAACGTGTCTGGCGAATCGGCATCCCCCTCGTGTTCTGGACAGTCGTGTACGTTCTGTTCCGCCGCTACTACCTGCAGCCCGACGATGACACCTGGAACCCGGGCATCGCGATCCTCACCGGATCGCCCTTCGTCCAGCTCTACTTCCTCTACGTCCTTGCCGGTCTGACCCTGCTCACCCCGTTCTTCCGCCTGCTGAGCGTCCATGGCTCCCGCCGTCTGCAGTGGGGGACCGGTCTGATCTTCCTCGGCATCGGCATGACCGACCAGTGGGTGTCGATGGTCTTCGACGTCGGCGAAGCCAATATCGCCACCAGGTTCCTGCCGATGGCCGGTTTCTACATCCTCGGCTGGGTGCTGCGCGATATCGTGCTCTCGGTCAGGGGTGCAGTCCTGGCGTGGGTCAGCCTCATCATCGCGGTCGCCGGAACCGCGGTCTGGGCAGGTCTGGGTCCCGGTGAGAAGCCGTGGATGTTCCCGTATGAATACCTCGCCCCCGGAGTCGTCCTCGCCTCCATGGCCGCCTACCTCCTCCTGCATTTCCATCTGCGCGAAGGCTTCGGATTGCTGCACCGGTTCTACCCGTATTCCTTCGGTGTGTTCCTCCTCCATCCGCTCCTGCTCTACCCTGTCCGAAATGCCATGGGCCTGCCTGACACCGTGCCAGGCGTCCTCCTCCACGCCGTGATCATGCCGATCGCCTATGCGATCATCTGCGCCGCAGTCACCTGGGTGGCAGTGAAGATCCCCGGCTTCCGTGCCGTCTTCGGCGAAGGCGGGCCCCGCAACCCGCACACCCGACCGAGCGTGAAGAAACTCCGACCGGGCGCGAAGGGTGCCCCACCTGCCGCGTCGACGACCCCGGAAGAAACGACGCCACCCGAGCCGGCCGGGAGTGGCCCTTTCGAGACCGATCTCGGCTCAGAAGACACCGCACGCGGCCGAGAGCCGACTCCGTAGACTGAGATGCGAACAGGAAACCCCGCTTCCGGGATCCAGACTCAAACCCGCCGACAGACCCGACAGAGGAGAACACAGATGGAAAAGCTCAGAGCAGTAGTCACAGGAGCCAGTTCCGGAATCGGTGCGGCCACGGTCCGACAGCTGCGCGAGCAGGGCTGGGACGTCGTCGCCGTGGCTCGCCGTGAGGACAAGCTCAAGGCCCTCGCCGAGGAGACCGGAGCCGACTACATCGTCGCCGACCTCACCGATGACGCCGCCGTGGTGTCCATGGCCGAACAGGTGCTCGCCGGCGGAGCCGTCCATTCCCTCGTGGCCAATGCCGGCGCCGCATTCGGAACCGACACCGTCGCCGAGGCATCGGTCGACGGGTGGCGGGACATGTTCGACATCAACGTCCTCGGCGTCCTGCGCGTCGTCAAAGCACTGCTGCCGGCTCTCATCGATTCCGGCCGCGGAGACATCGTCGTCATGTCCTCAACCGCCGGCCATCAGGCCTATGAAGGCGGCGGTGGCTACGTCGCTGCGAAGCACGGCACCCACTCGATGGCAGCGACCCTGCGCCTCGAGCTCGCCGGCGAACCCGTGCGCGTCATCGAGATCGCACCAGGAATGGTCGCCACCGACGAGTTCACCGTCAAACGCGTCGGCGGTGATGAGACGAAGGCCGCGAAGGTCTACGAAGGCGTCGAGAACCCGCTGACCGCGGACGACGTCGCCGACGCCGTCGTCTACACCCTCACCCGGCCCCACCACTTCAACGTCGATCTCATGGTCATCCGACCGATCGCCCAGGCCGCTCAGCATAAGGTCGCACGCAACCGGGGGCTGTGAGCACCCACGGCTCCAGCCCGGGGCCGCCTCGGCGAGGGAGATCCCCGCGCCGCCGAGTGGTCTCGGGCGGAGTCGACGGTATACGATTGTCTTGTGTCGATCCGGCTATCACCGGGGAGCATCCGGAAGAACGGAACCAGCGTTCGAAACGCCGCGTTCTCAGTAGACCCGGACGGGTGGACCCGTCATCGTCTGAGTGAATGAGCGATCCGCTGACCGATCTGAACCGGTCGGACTGCGGATAAGCGAGGTGGTACCGCGGCAGACTGTCGTCCTCGTGACAGTGACCGCAGTGACCCAGAAGGACGCTCATGACTCAGCCTCTCTATCCCAAGGTTTCGACCTCGACCTTCGGACTCTCGTCGTCCCCGAACTTCCCTGCCATCGAAGACGCTGTGCTGCGCTACTGGCAGGAGGACGACACCTTCAAGGCGTCGATCGCCCAGCGCGATGCCGGCGAGAACGGCGAGAACGAATTCGTCTTCTACGACGGACCTCCCTTCGCCAACGGCCTGCCCCACTACGGTCACCTGCTCACCGGCTACGTCAAGGACGTCGTCCCGCGCTTCCAGACGATGCGCGGCAAGAAGGTCGACCGCCGCTTCGGCTGGGACACCCACGGCCTGCCGGCCGAACTCGAAGCCGAACGCCAGTTGGGCATCACCGACAAATCCGAGATCGGTCGCATGGGACTGGCCGCATTCAACGACGCCTGCCGCTCCTCGGTGCTGCGCTACACCCAGGAATGGGAAGAATATGTGACCCGTCAGGGCCGGTGGGTCGACTTCGACAACGACTACAAGACTCTCAACGTCGAATACATGGAAAGCGTCATCTGGGCGTTCAAGCAGCTCTGGGACAAAGGCCTCGTCTACGAGGGCTACCGCGTGCTTCCGTACTGCTGGAAGGACGAGACACCGCTGTCGAACCATGAGCTGCGCATGGACGACGACGTGTACAAGATGCGTCAGGATCCGGCCGTGACCCTCGGATACAGACTCAAGGACTCCGACGAGTGGGTCCTCATCTGGACGACGACCCCGTGGACGGTTCCGTCGAACCAGGCCGTGGCCGTCAACCCGGAGATCCCGCTCGTCGCAGTGATCCCCGGTGAAGACGGAGCCGAAGAGCTTCAGGGCAAGACCCTCATCCTCGCCGAGGCGCGCCTGGGAGCCTATGCTCGTGAACTCGGTGCCGAACCGCAGGTTGTGCGCACCTTCCCCGGCAGCGAACTCGTCGGCGCCTCCTACGAACCTCCGTTCCCGTACTTCGAAGGCCGTCAGGAGGAGTTCGGCGAGAACATGCACACGATCCTGGCCGCGGACTTCGTCACCGTCGAAGACGGCACCGGAATCGTCCACCAGTCACCCGCCTTCGGTGAAGAGGACAAGGAACTCACCGACTCCTACGGAATCACCGCCGCCCGTCCCGTCGACGACGCCGGTCGCTTCGATACGACCGTTCCCGACTACGCCGGCCAGCAGGTCTTCGACGCCAACAAGGCGATAATCAAAGACCTGCGCAACCACACGGGTCCGATGGAATCGCGGGGTGCTCTGCTGGTCCGCCACGAATCCTACGAGCACTCCTACCCGCACTGCTGGCGCTGCCGGAATCCGCTGATCTACCGTGCGGTGTCCTCCTGGTTCGTCCGCGTCACCGAGTTCAAGGACCGCATGGTCGAACTCAACGAGCAGATCAACTGGGTGCCCGACAACGTCAAGCACGGACAGTTCGGCAAATGGCTCGAGAACGCCCGCGACTGGTCGATCTCGCGCAACCGCTTCTGGGGCTCGCCGATCCCCGTGTGGATCTCCTCCGACCCGGCCTACCCGCGCACGGACGTCTACGGTTCCCTGGCCGAGATCGAAGCCGACTTCGGACGTCTGCCGCGCAACGACTCCGGAGACGTCGACCTCCACCGCCCGTGGGTCGATGACCTCACCCGTCCGAACCCGGACGACCCGACGGGTCAGTCGGTGATGCAGCGCATCCCGGAGATCTTCGACGTCTGGTTCGACTCCGGCTCGATGAGCTACGCCCAGGTGCACTATCCGTTCGAGAACTCCGATTGGTTCGACAACCACTTCCCGGCCGACTTCATCGTCGAATACGTGGGACAGACACGCGGCTGGTTCTACCTGCTGCACGTTCTGGCCACAGCGATCTTCGACCGACCCGCATTCACGAACTGCATCTCCCACGGCATCGTGCTCGGTTCCGACGGGCAGAAGATGTCGAAGTCCCTGCGCAACTACCCCGATGTCAACGAGGTCTTCAACCGCGACGGCTCGGATGCCATGCGCTGGTTCCTCATGGCTTCGTCCATCCTGCGCGGCGGCAACCTCGTTGTCACCGAACAGGGCATCCGCGACGGTGTCCGCCAGGTCGTGCTCCCGCTGTGGAACACATGGCAGTTCTTCGCCACCTACTCCAACGCGGCCGACGGCCCGGCGGGGGAGAAGACCGGCTACCAGGCACAGTCCCGCTACGACTCGTCCCAGGTCCTCGACCGGTACCTCCTGGCCAAGACGCACGACCTCATCACCGAGTTCGCCGAGGTGATGGAGGGCCTCGATATCTGGACGGCATGCGAACTCGTGCGCAACTACCTCGACATGCTCACGAACTGGTATGTGCGTCGTTCGCGTCGCCGGTTCTGGGACGGCGGCACCGACACGCATGAGTCCTTCGACGTGTTCTATACCTGCCTGGAGGCATTCTGCCGTGTGGCCGCACCCCTGCTGCCGTTCACGGTCGAAGAGATCTATCGCGGACTGACCGGGCAGCGGTCGGTGCACCTGGCCGACTACCCGGATGCCGAGGCATTCCCTGCCGACGCCGACCTCGTCGCGGCGATGGACCTCACCCGCGATATCTGCTCAACGGCCTCCTCGGTGCGCAAGGCCAACCAGCTGCGGGTGCGCCTGCCGCTGTCGCAGCTGACCGTCGCCACCGACACGGACCTGAGCTCCGACTTCACCGAGATCATCGCCGATGAGCTCAATGTGCGTACCGTCGAGGTCCTCGACGTCGCCGAGGCGGAGGCCGCCGGATTCTCCCTGTCGCAGAATCTCGTCGTCAACGCCCGTGCCGCCGGACCCCGTCTGGGCAAACAGGTCCAGCAGGTCATCAAGGCTTCGAAGTCCGGCGACTGGTCCGTCACCGACGGCACCGTCGTCAGCGGTGGAATCGAACTCGTCGACGGCGAGTACACCCTCGAATCCGTGGCCGAATCCGGTACCGAGGGCATGGAGCTCGCGGCACTCGACTCCGGCTTCCTCGCCCTCGACACGCGGGTCACACCCGAGCTCGAGGCCGAAGGCATGGCACGAGATGCCGTGCGCGCCATCCAGGGCATCCGCAAGCAGCTCGATCTCGATATCTCCGACCGGATCGCCGTCACCATCGAAGCCGGCACCGAGGTGGTCGCCGCGCTCGAGCCTCACGTCGACCTCATCGCCGGTGAGACCCTGACGACCACTCTGGACTTCGGCCCGGTCGACGCCGATGCCGAGGTCTTCAGCCCCGAAGAGCTCCCCGGCGGCACCCGTCTGGCGGTGAAGCGGGCATGACCGAGGACAACACCCCGATCGACGGGCCCCTCCCGGACGAGGACCCCACCTCCGACGTGGAACCGCAGAGCGTGGACGAAGAAGCTTCGGAGGCTCCGCCCGAACCGGTCGTCGATGAGGCCACTCGGGCCGAGCTCGCCCGGGTCTATGCCCTGCTGCTGGCGCGGGCGGGGGAGACGCAGGTCGAGCTGCGCCTCGACGCGACTCGGCGGGCGTGTGAGATCCTCGGCGATATCCACACTGCGGCCCCGACGATCACGATCACGGGCACGAATGGGAAGACGTCGACGGCACGGATGATCGATTCGCTCATCACCGCTCATGAGCTCCGGGTCGGCCGGTTCACCAGTCCGCACCTGCATTCGGTGACCGAACGGATCTCCGTGGACGGCGCCCCCGTGTCCGCTCACACCTTCGTGCGCATCTATGACGAGATCGCCCCGTACCTCGAGATCGTCGATGCCCAGCTCGAATCCGAAGGACGCGCGAAGCTCACCTACTTCGAGGCGCTGACCGTTCTGGCCTTCGCCGTGTTCGCCGATGCTCCGGTCGATGTGGTCGTCACCGAGGTCGGCATGGGCGGACAATGGGATTCGACGAACGTCGCCGATGCCCAGGTGTGCGTGTTCACGAAGATCGGTCTCGATCATCAGGCGTTCCTCGGCGACACCATCGAGGAGATCGCCGCCACCAAGGCTGGGATCCTCGATCGCAGCGTCGAGGACAGCCCGGCTCCCGAACCTGTTGCCGTGTCTGCTGTCCAGGACGAGGCCGCCCAGGCGGTCCTCGACGAGGAAGCTGCCCGCCGTGAGGTTCCGCTGGCCGCTGAGGAGCGGGACTTCCGTCTCCTCGACCGGCAGCGGGCCGTCGACGGTCAGCTCATCACGGTCCAGGGCCGCAGAGACGTCTATTCCGACCTGTTCCTGCCGCTGCACGGAATTCACCAGGCCCACAATGCCGCGGTCGCGATCGTCGCAGCCGAGGCCTTCCTGGGAGCCGAAGACAAGCCGCTCAATCAGGAGACGGTGGCCGAGGGGCTGGCCCGCGTGACGTCACCGGGCCGCGCGGAACTCCTGCGCACGGGACCGAGCGTCGTCGTCGACGGCGCCCATAACCCGGATGCCGCGCATGTGCTGGCCGAGACCCTCGACGAGGCGTTCGACTTCGACTATGTCGTCATCGTGCTGGCGATGCTGGCGGACAAGGACAGCGACGGTGTCATCGAAGAGCTTCATCGCAGCGCAGATGTGTTCGTCGTCAGCGAGAATCTCAACTCCCGTGCGCTGCCGGCAGGCGACCTCGCCGAGGCGGCGCGGGAATGGGTCGACGAGGATTCCGTCATCGTCGCCTCCGATCTCAATGCCGCTCTGATGAAAGCCATCGACCTGGCCAACAGCGTCGATGCGAAGAGTCCGGGAATCGTCGTCACCGGCTCCATCTACACAGTGGCCGAAGCGCGCCTGCTGCTCGGACGTGGGGAGGAGGGATGAAATCGAAGTACCCCGTGCTCTGCGGATCGATCCTCATCTGCGAGCTCGTCGTCGTCTACTTCGCCGTGCTCACGACCTTCGGCCTGTCGGTGAAGTCAGCGCAGACCCTGACCCTGGCGCAGCTGCTCATCGGCGCCTCGGTCATTGCAGTGCTGGCCATCATCGCCGTCATCCTGCTGCCGCGGCGGATCGGTGAGAAGCGTCCCGGTGTCATCATCGGCTGGGTCGTGCAGGGGCTGCTGCTGGCCTCCGGCTTCGTTCTCACCTCGATGTTCTTCGTCGCAGCGCTGTTCATCGCTCTGTGGGCCGTGGCCGTGTACTGGTCGGCTCGCATCGATCGTGAGGTCGCCGCGCGCGGCTGAACTGTGAGAACGCCGAGGCGGGAGCGCCTCGGTGCCCGGGTAGACTGTGGACCGACGTCCACACGACATTGGAAGGACCGGAATGGAACGTACGCTCATCCTCATCAAGCCCGACGGAGTCGCTCGCGGACTCGTCGGACAGATCGTGGCCCGAATCGAAGCCAAGGGCTATGCGATCGACGCCTTGGATCTCCGTTCGGCCACCGCCGCCGAACTGGCAGCCCATTACGCCGAGCACGAAGGCAAACCCTTCTACCAGCCGCTGGTCGACTTCATGTCCGAAGGGCCGATCGTCTCGATCATCGCCTCCGGACAGGGCGTCATCCCCGGCTTCCGGTCCCTGGCCGGCGCCACCGACCCGACGGCAGCAGCCCCCGGCACGATCCGCGGCGATCTCGGTCGCGACTGGGGTGAGAAGGTGCAGAAGAACCTCGTCCACGGATCCGATTCCACCGAATCGGCCGAACGCGAGATCGGAATCTGGTACCCGGCCGAAGGCTGATGACAGGCAGAAGACCGCACGCGGCCGACGTCTGAGCCGAGCCGGTCGAATAAGTGAGGGTGCCCCACCGTTTGGTGGGGCACCCTCACTGCATCTGCGGACAAAGCCAGACGTCCAGAACTGGCTGCGGAGCCTCAGAACAGGTTGGAGAAGAATGCCCAGAACTGTACGACGATGCAGGCGAAGATGATGAGCATCCACAGCACCGACAGGGCGATGTTCTCCTTCGCCAGGACCCTCAGCACGGCATTGTCGGCGGCGCGCCGACCGAAGGCTCCGGTGAGCAGATTGCGGGCGGTGACGGCCATGAACATCGGAATCGTCACGGTCCACACGATGATGCACCACGGGCAGCCGACTCCGATCTTGTAGATCGAGACGTAGAACAGGAACATCACCAGCGCCACGCCGCAGCCCAGTCCGATATTCAGTCCCACCATCACCCAGCTGGGCAGCCGGGTGCCGGACAGGATGAGCACACCGAGCAGCAGCGGAATGATGAAGGCTGCCACGCCCATGAGCTGATTGGGAAAGCCCAGGAGCTCGGCTTCGGCATGTTCCATGACCGAACCGCACGAGAAGAACGGGTTGAGGTCGCACGAGAGCACGACGTCCGGGTTCGCCAGCTTCTCGTACTTCTCCGCCGACAGGGAGAACGAGGCGAGGAAGCCGATGGCAGAGGCGATGATGAGGAAGATCCCGAACGGCACCGATCTCAGCACCCACGACGAGGTGGTGTCGGCGGACTCGAGATCATCGGATTGAGTCAGTGTGGTGTTCACTCCTCAAGAATGCCTGGCCATGTCCCGTGCGGCAAACCCCGTCCCCGTCGAAGCCTCAGCGCAGAGGCACTTCTGTGACATAATGGTCGGACGGATACCTGTTCTCACACCGAGCAGGAGAAGTGCCTCCACCGAGTCGAGGGTATGACCTCGCAGGTCGACAACAAGATGAGGCAGCACGGAAGGCCTACGCGCTGAGCGCGAGCCGGATGTGCCATCCACAGGTTTCGGTCCATTGCGGACCATGCAAGGATCCGAAGATCCGTACGGTGTGGACGGCGTCTTCGGACTGGGAGATACGATGAACGATACGTCGAACGACGGCACAGAGGCGACAGATCCGACCGAAGGCATTCTCGCGGACCTCGCGAATCTGCAGCAGTCGGCGGGTGCCAAGAACGCCGAACACGAGGATGTCGACGACAGCGTGCGTGCGCGCCTCGATGACATCGCCGAGGCGGCCGAGTCGCTGCGTATCGGCGATGCCGATGACAGCGACGACGAAGAGGACGAAGAACCGACCCCTCGCCGAGGCGGGCAGAAGTCCGCTCGCGATGCCGTGGCCAATCGGGGACTCGTCTTCGAGGAATTCGTCCGCGGAGACTCGGGCGACGATGACGATGATCACGACGACTCTGACAATGCCGATGGCGACGACGAGGACGATGAGTCGGATGCTGCGTCGCAGGCATCGCCGAGCTTCGACCCGCGCAATCCCTTCGCGGCTCCGGCCGCTCCGACTGCCGCACCCGAACCCCGCACCACTCCAGCTGTGCCCTATGACGGCGGCCTGATCTTCCAGGTGCCGAAGGCCGAACACGCCGAGGTCATCACGATCGACGACGATGACTCCGACGACTGGGATGATTCCCACGACTCCGATGGCGACACGTCGTCCTCACAGGAGAACCGCCAGAACGACCGCGGTGAGGACGATTCCTCCAGCGGTCCGCGTCGGCGGCGAGGCGGCCGCGGGCGCCGATCGCGGGGTCGCGATGACTCCCACGACGATTCCTCGGACTCCGACGACGACTCGAAGGACCCCGAGGACGACTCCTCGGACTCTGCCGGCAAGCAGGACGCGAAGTCGTCGAAGCGGGGATCTCGGTCGAGCAATCGCGGTTCGAAACGCTCCGATGCGGACGCCGAGGACTCTCATTCGAAGTCGGATCATCAAGACTCCGATCACAAGGAGTCCGACCACAGGGACTCCGACGATTCGGATTCGGACGATGGTGATGACGACTCCGACGGCGGTTCGCGCCGACGCCGCCGTCGCCGGTCTCGCACCCGCAGCACCGACCGCGACGAAGTCACCTCGCTCAAGGGTTCGACCCGCCTCGAGGCCAAGCGCCAGCGTCGTAAGGAGGGCCGCGAAGCCGGACGTCGCCGACCCATCATCACCGAAGCCGAATTCCTCGCTCGACGTGAGTCCGTCGAGCGGACCATGCTGGTGCGGGAGAGCGGCGACCAGACTCAACTCGTCGTCGTCGAAGACGGGATCGCTGTCGAGCACTACCTCAAGGAGAACCGTCAGCAGTCCTCGCTCATCGGCAACGTCTACCTGGGCAAGGTTCAGAACGTGCTGCCGAGCATGGAGGCGGCATTCATCGACATCGGCAAGGGCCGGAACGCCGTGCTCTACGCCGGTGAAGTCAACTGGGACGCCCTCGGCATGGACGGCAAGGCGCGCCGCATCGAAACCGCGCTGAGTCCCGGCGATGCCGTGCTCGTGCAGGTGACGAAGGATCCGATCGGACACAAGGGCGCCCGTCTGACCAGCCAGATCTCCTTGCCCGGGCGGTTCCTCGTCTACGTTCCGGGCAATTCGATGACCGGAATCTCGAGGAAGCTGCCCGACAACGAACGCGCACGGCTGAAGAAGCTGCTCAAACAGCTCGTCGGCGATTCGAACGGCGTCATCGTGCGCACCGCTGCCGAGGGCGCCACCGACTCCGATCTCTCGCGTGATGTCGAACGTCTCGCCAAACGGTGGGAGACGATCGAGAAGAAGTCGAAGTCGACGAAGGTGCTGGCCCCACAGCTGCTCTACAGCGAGCCGGACATGATCGTGCGCATAATCCGTGATGTCTTCAACGAGGACTTCAGCTCGCTCGTCATCGACGGCGACGGCGCATGGAACACCATCCACGAGTATGTCGAATCCGTCGCACCGGACCTGCTCGATCGTGTCCACAGCTACAACGAGGACGAGGACATCTTCGACCACTACCGGATCGAAGAGCAGGTCCAGAAGGCGCTGCAGCGCACGGTCAACCTGCCCTCGGGAGGTTCACTCGTCATCGACCGCACCGAAGCGATGACGGTCGTCGACGTCAACACCGGCAAGTTCACCGGCTCCGGGGGCAACCTCGAGGAGACGGTGACCCGCAACAACCTCGAAGCCGCCGAGGAGGTCATTCGGCAGATCCGCCTGCGCGACATCGGCGGAATCATCGTCGTCGACTTCATCGACATGGTGCTCGAGTCCAACCGCGACCTTGTGGTGCGCCGCCTCGTCGAGTGCCTCGGTCGCGACCGGACGAAGCATCAGGTGGCCGAAGTGACATCGCTGGGACTCGTGCAGATGACGCGCAAGCGCATCGGCACCGGACTCGCCGAATCCCTGGTCAGCGCCGGTGAAGACCTCACCGGCCGCGGCCTGCTGCTGCCGGGTTCGGAAGAAGACGGATCGAAGGCGCACCGCGGCGGCCGCTCGGCGAACCACGACAACCGCCGTGACCGCAAGCGCCGGGGAGACTCAGGCTCGAAGTCCAAGCACAATGAGGCCGAATCGACAGATGAGACAGTGTCATCGGACGCTTCTCGGTCAGCCGTCGCCGCGATCGCGAAGGCCACCCTGAAGAAGGATGACGCCGATTCGCCCGAATCGACGTCCGACGCTCAGACTCAGTCCGATGATTCGGCGAACAACGGCGAGAACGGCAAGTCCCGATCGCGTTCACGGAACGGCCGGCGACGTTCGCGCTCGAACCGGAGCGACGACTCGCAGGCCGCGACGCCCGACGAGAAGTCCAGTGGCAACGAGAAGTCGAACGGCGCTGAGCACACACCGGCGGAAGCGACGCCTGCGAACGAGCAGACACAGTCCGCTGAACAGAAGCCGGCGGCCGAGCAGAAGCCAGTCGCCGAAGAGCCGAAGGATCTGCCGTTGATGATCGGCGCGGACAGCGAGACGAAGGTCGCCGCCGCTGAACCGGTCAAGAGCACTCCGGCGAAGAAGCGCGAACCGGCGAAGAGGGCCCCTGCCCCCAAGCAGGAGCAGCTGCCTGCCTCGTTCGTCATCATCGGTGAGGACTGAACACCTCTCCTGAGCTGAGACACACGGCAGCGCCCCGCCGACGGATGACGTCGACGGGGCGCTGCGGTGTGCGGTACACCCAGCTCCGGGAGGTCAGCCTGCCGACTGCTGATTGCGGGTGGTGCTGATCGTCGGCTGTGCGGCCTGGTCACCGCAGAGGACGATCATCAGGTTCGATACGAGGTCGCTGCGTTCGGTCTGACCGAGCCTGACGATCTGGCGCCCTTCGATCTCCTCGATCGCCGTCTCGACCATGCCCACAGCTCCTTCGACGATCAGCTGGCGGGCGGCGACGACGGCCGTGGCCTGTTGCCGCTGGAGCATGGCACGGGCGATCTCCGGGGCGTACGCCAGTTGGGTGATGCGCGACTCGATGATCGTGACTCCCGCAGCCATGACCCGGGCAGCGACCTCATCGGAGAGCCGCGAGGTGATCTCGTCGGCGTTGTCACGCAGCGACATACGGCCGGGATCCGACGAATCGTAGGCATAGGAGTTGGCGATGTGACGAACCGCAGTCTCCGCCTGGATGGCGACGAACTCTTCGAAATCATCGACCTCGAACATCGCCTGTGCGGTATCGCGGACCTGCCAGACCACCACGGCGCCGATCTCGATCGGATTGCCGTCGAGATCATTGACCTTCAGCGTCGAGGTCTCATGGTTGCGGATGCGCGTAGAGATCTGATCCTTCGTGTAGAAGGGATTGACGAATCGCAGACCCGACTGCCTGACCGTTCCGACGTACTTGCCGTAGAGCTGGAGGACGACGGCATGTCCGGGCGCCACCGAGGTGCAGCCCTTGAACAGGAACATCGAAGCGATGAAGCTGAGGACGGCCACGATGAAGAGGACGACACCGACCGCGACCTGGGCGAAGGTCATGACGAACCCGACGATGCCCAGGAGCACGGCGAGGAGCAGCAGAACGATGGCGCCGACGATCGCGAAGTAGCCTGAGACCCCGCCCGCCGGCTTCTCTCGGACACGTTCGCCATCGGGGGAGACGATGCGCTTGGGGGCAGAATTCCCCTGCCCCGAGGCGGATGGGCCGCGGTGGGAATTCGGCGTCTGCGCAGCGGACCGTCGGTTCCCAGGGGGCGGTGCCTGCGACGAGACAGGTCCGGACCCGGTGGACGGGACCGGACCTGAACCGGCAGGCTGTCCGTCCGTGCGACGACTCTGCGGTGCCGGTGGCAGCGGTGTGCCTTCACGGTGGTGCGGCGGCGCACCGGTGTTCGCTTGGGCGCCGGCGGGCGGGCCATACGGTGGCGTCGTGCCCGAACCGCCGATCGACCCGGACTGAGCACCCTGCGAACCATAGTGGCCATTGGGATTCGTCACTGCTTCAGCCCCGGGATAGGCCGCGGGCTGACTGTGTCCGGCCTGGATATGTGTGCTCTGATCACCGCTGGGGACGGGGCCGCGATCGGGGTTCGGGCCCGAGGATCGATTCGGTCGCTGACCGGGCTGCTGAGGATTCTGAGTCATGCCCCCAGTCTAAGTCAGGTAATGAGACGCGGATCTCAAAAGTCCCGCGAACGCCCCATTTGGTAACGGTTCGATAACTGAAACGATCCCACAACATGGAACGCTTGAATGTGACGCAAGTCTCAGTAGGTTGTCGCACTATGGACAATCTTCATATCTCAGCAGCGCCGGTCTCACCGGTCGACGATGCCATCAACTCTTGGTTCGACCCGATCGCCACATGGTTCGGCAGCATCATCTTCTTTCCGCTCACCTTCGGAGACTTCTCATTCCCCTTCGTCGTCCTGTGGCTGATCTTCGCCGCAGCGGTCTTCACCGTCTACTTCGGCTTCATCCAGGCTCGAGGGGCGAAGCTGTCTCTCGAGATCATCCGCGGAAAATTCTCGTCGAAGTCCGACCCGGGTGAGGTCACCCATTTCCAAGCCCTTGCCTCTGCCCTGTCGGGCACCGTGGGCCTCGGCAACATCGCCGGTGTCGGCGTAGCCATCGCCCTCGGCGGCCCCGGAGCGACCTTCTGGATGATCGTCGCCGGCCTCCTCGGCATGTGCACGAAGTTCGTCGAATGCACCCTCGGGGTGAAGTACCGTGAGATCGACGAGAACGGCGTCGTCCACGGCGGTCCGTTCAAATACCTCCCCGTTGCGTTCCGACGCTTCTCGAAGCCCGTGGCGACCGCTCTGACCGGACTCTTCGCCGTCGCCATCCTCATCTTCGGTGTCGTCGGCGGCGGCATGTTCCAGGCCAATCAGACCTTCGCCCAGGTCCGCACCGCCACCGGCGGCGATGACGGCTTCCTGGCCGGCCCCTTTGCCTCACTCGTGTTCGGACTCATCTTTGCGGGGCTCGTGGCACTGGTGATCCTCGGCGGCATCCGCTCGATCGCAAAGGTGACCGACAAGCTCGTCCCTGGAATGGCCATCTTCTACGTCGTGTCATGCCTCCTCGTGCTCGGTCTCAACTACGCGAACATCCCGAACGCCATCGGCGAGATCTTCGCTGGAGCGTTCAACCCTCAGGGAGTGGCCGGCGGCATCGTCGGAGTCATGATCATCGGCTTCCAGCGTTCGGCCTTCTCGAACGAAGCCGGCATCGGTTCGGCGGCCATCGCCCACTCCGCTGTCAAGACCCGTCGCCCCATCTCCGAAGGATTCGTCGCACTGCTCGAGCCTTTCATCGATACGGTGATCATCTGCACCATGACCGCGCTGACCATCATCGTGGCCAACCAGGCTTCGTACCGAAATGACCTCGGTGAGGGCGAGATCGGCGGAGTTGCTCTCGCCTCGGATGCATTCTCCACCGTCGCTTCGTGGTACCCGATCCTGCTGGCCATCGCCGTCGCACTGTTCGCCTTCTCGACCCTCATCACATGGGCGTACTACGGGGAGCGGGCGTGGAGCTATCTGTTCGGCCGCTCGAAAGCCACGATCATGATCTTCCGCACGCTCGTCTGCCTCTTCGTCGTCGTCGGCTGCATCGCCAGCTTCTCCAAGGTCGTCGAATTCGCCGATGCGGCCCTGTTCATGTGCGCGTTCATCAATATCCTCGGCCTCTACATGCTCATGCCGGTGGTCAAGAAGGAGATGAGGAAATACCTCGCCGACCGGAAAGCCGGAACGCTCAACGACCCGGACACCGCCGACGCCGTCCCTGTCGACCAGCCCGCCTGAATCCCGACCTCCGTCGACATCGGAGGAGCACCAGCTCGATCAAGGATGCCTGTGCGCCGCGCCCAAACGGATGCGGCGCACGGGCATGTCCGGGCATCGATAGACTGGGAGCGTGGATGAGAACAGAGACGACAGAACACGCGCAGTCGAACGGCTGCAGGAGCTGCGAGGCAGCATCGACAACATCGATGCCTCCCTCGTTCACCTGCTCGCCGAGCGCTTCAAACTCACCGAACGCGTCGGTGAACTCAAGGCCGACCACGGTCTGCCCCCGGCCGACGAGTCGCGGGAAGCCAGGCAGGTCGCCCGACTGCGGGAACTCGCCGAGGAGTCCCATCTCGATCCGGAGTTCGCAGAGAAGTTCCTGGCGTTCATCGTCGCCGAGGTCATCCGCCGGCACGAGCGCATCGCGGAGACGCGCGAAAGCTGAGTCGACGTGCCCGGGGAGCCGCCTGCCTCCGGGAGTGAACGAGAGATGGCTCACAATGGGCAGGTCTTCCCCTCGAGCATGAGCGGCGGGTTTGCCGTTGCTGTGCACTCTCGACTAGAATTGATCGTCGGTGCGCGTGACGCACCACGGCTGGTGATTCCTCTCAATGGGATGTCTGCGGGACTCGTTCTGCGGCAGCCAAGGGACAACCGCCGTTCGTTTGTTTTCAACAGAAAGAGGGTTCGACCATGGTCTATGCCATCGTCCGCGCCGGAGGCCACCAGGAAAAGGTGAGCGTCGGCGATATCATCACAGTCAACCGAATGAAGGCGAAGGCTGGAGACAGCGTCGAACTCGATGCCGTACTTCTTGTCGACGGTGAGACGGTCACGACCGATCCCGACGCACTGGCGAAGGTCTCGGTCAGCGCTGAGGTCGCCGGTGAACTCCGCGGTCCCAAGATTGTGATCCAGAAGTACAAGAACAAGACCGGGTACAAGAAGCGTCAGGGCCACCGCCAGGACCTCACCCGTCTGAAGATCACGAACATCAAGTAAGAGGAGACTTCTCACATGGCAAGCAAAAAGGGAGTCAGCTCGACCCGCAACGGTCGCGACTCGAACCCACAGTACCTCGGCGTGAAGCGCTTCGGCGGCCAGGCCGTCAAGGCCGGCGAGATCATCGTCCGCCAGCGCGGAACCAAGTTCCACCCCGGAGCCAATGTCGGCCGTGGAGGAGACGATACCCTCTTCGCTCTGACCGCCGGTGCCGTGGAATTCGGAACCCGCAACGGTCGCAAGATCGTCAACATCGTCGGAGCCTGATCCTTCCCGGATCCGTTCCGTCGTCAATATGATCTCTCCCTGAAAAGGGAGCATGAAGGGTGAGTCGAACGACTCACCCTTCATCTGATATAAGGACATTATGGCCACCGAGTTCGTAGACCGTGTCACCGTTCACCTCGCCGCAGGCGCAGGTGGGAACGGGTGTGCCTCGATCAGGCGCGAGAAATTCAAACCGCTCGGCGGGCCCGACGGCGCCGACGGCGGCAACGGCGGCAACATCATCTTCCGCGTCGACCGTCAGACCACCACCCTGCTTCCCCTGCACCACCGTCCGCACGTGCGTGCCGACGACGGCGGGATCGGCAAGGGCGATCTGCGCCACGGCGCCGACGGCAGAGACCTCATCGTCGACGTCCCCGAGGGCACCGTGGTGAAGAACACCAACGGTGACGTCATCGCCGACCTCGTCGAAGAAGGAACCGAATTCACAGCAGCCGCCGGTGGCCGCGGCGGTCTCGGCAATGCCGCGCTGGCTTCGACGAAGCGCAAGGCCCCCGGCTTCGCGCTCCTCGGAGAGCCCGGGCAGACCCTCAGCCTCGTGCTCGAACTCAAGACGATCGCCGATATCGCCCTCGTGGGATACCCATCGGCGGGCAAGTCGAGCCTCATCGCTGCGCTGTCGGCCGCCAAGCCGAAGATCGCCGACTACCCATTCACGACACTCGTGCCCAACCTCGGGGTCGTTCAGGCCGGCGACACGCGCTACACCGTCGCCGACGTTCCCGGACTCATCCCCGGCGCATCTGAGGGCAAGGGACTCGGCCTCGAGTTCCTCCGCCACGTCGAACGCTGTGCCGGCCTCGTCCATGTCATCGACATGGCCACGTGGGAGCCCGGACGTGATCCCGTCTCCGACCTCACGATCATCGAATCCGAACTCGCCGCCTATGCCGTCGACCTCGACGACGGGAGCGGACTCCTGCCGCTCTCGCAGCGCCCGAAGCTCGTGGCGCTGAACAAGATCGACATCCCCGACGGTCGCGACCTTGCCGATATCGTCCGGCCCGATCTCGAGGCCGCCGGATACCGGGTCTTCGAGATCTCGGCAGTCAGCCATGCCGGTCTGCGGGAACTCTCGTTCGCCATGGCCGAGCTCGTGCTCGCCGAACGGGAACGTCGCGCCGAGATCGAAGCGACACCGCAGCGCGTGGTCATCCGTCCGAAGGCCGTCGACGATCGCGGATTCGAAGTCCGTTCCGAACGCACCTCCGATGGCCCGCTGTTCCGCGTCCTCGGCGACAAGCCTCGTCGGTGGGTGCAGCAGACGGACTTCGGAAACGACGAAGCCGTCGGCTACCTCGCCGACCGCCTCGAGCACCTCGGCGTCGAAGAGGCTCTTTTCAAGGCCGGAGCGAAACCCGGCGACAGCATCGTCGTCGGCGGAGACGACGGCGTCGTCTTCGACTGGGATCCCACAACCGTCGGCGGAGCCGAACTGCTCGGCTCCCGCGGATCGGACGCCCGACTCGACGAGGAAACGCGCTCCACACGCAAGGAACGCAAGGCCGCTTATCACGAGAAGATGGACGCGAAGGCCGCCACCCGGGCCGAGTTCGAACAAGAACGGTTGGCCGAACGAGCACACCGCGAGAGCCGCCTCGGTGCACCTGCGACAGAGTCTGGTGAGGGAGCCGGCGAGGAGTGAGCGCCGCAGCTCAGGCGGACTCTTCCGCAGGATCGTTCCGTGACGACATCGCCCGAGCCCGTCGCATCGTCGTCAAGGTCGGATCGTCCTCGCTGACGACGATCGACGGCGGACTCGACGAAGCCAAACTCATCGCGCTCACCGATGTCATCGGGGCGCATCGATCAGCCGGTCATGAGGTCATCCTCGTCTCCTCCGGCGCGATCGCGGCCGGACTGGAGCCGATGGGGCTGAAGAAGCGCCCTCGAGACCTCGCCAGCCAGCAGGCGGCGGCCGGGGTCGGTCAGGGACTGCTCATGGCC
The DNA here is from genome assembly GCF_013168765.1 of Brevibacterium sp. CT2-23B. Lineage (NCBI taxonomy): Bacteria > Bacillati > Actinomycetota > Actinomycetes > Micrococcales > Brevibacteriaceae > Brevibacterium > Brevibacterium sp. CT2-23B. The sequence continues at coordinate 502,502 of NZ_JABBYK010000001.1, forward strand.
GCATACACGCGAGCGCTGGGACGCTACGACCTCGTTCCCGGCCAGGTGCTGCTCACCGCCGATGACCTGATCCGACGCACCCAGTACAAGAACGCGCAGCGCGCCATCGACAAACTCCTGGCCCTGGGCACGCTGCCCATCGTCAACGAGAACGACGCCGTGGCCACCGAGGAGATCCGCTTCGGAGACAACGACCGGCTCGCAGCCCTCGTCGCTCACCTGGCTCACGCCGATGCGCTCGTGCTGCTCTCCGATGTCGATGCGCTCTACTCGGGACCCCCGGATCAGCCCGGCTCCCGCCTGATCAGCCGTGTGCACGGACCCAGCGACCTCGATGACCTCGCCATCGGCGGTGTCGGGACGGCCGGAACCGGCACCGGCGGAATGGCCACGAAGGTCGATGCCGCCATCATGGTCGCCGATTCGGGGATCCCGGCGGTGCTGACCTCGGCACCGCAGGCCGCCTCGGCGCTGGCGGGGGAGACCGTGGGCACATACTTCGCTGTCACCCACAGACGACGGGGCACCCGCCTGCTGTGGCTGCGCCATCTCGCCCGGACCTTCGGCTCGGTCACGATCGACAGAGGAGCCGAAACAGCTGTGCTCTCCCGGGGGACGTCCCTGCTCGCCGCGGGAGTCACCTCCTGCAGCGGAGACTTCGAAGCAGGGGACCCGGTCGAGATCCGCAATCTCGACGACGAGGTCATCGCCCGCGGTATGTCGAACTTCTCCTCGGACGAGCTGCCGCTGATGTTCCGTTCCACGACCGAGGAACTTGGCACCCGTCTGGGAAATGATTACCGTAAAGAGGTCATCCATCGAAACGATCTCGTTCTCACACAGGTGAGCGGGGGGAGATAGCACATGACAGCAGCAGCCGAGATCCACCCGAAGACCGTGCGCGGAGTGACCCGCATCGTCCGCAACGCCAAATCCGCCTCGAGCCTGTTGGCAACGACCTCTACCGCCGAGAAGAATGCCGCTCTCGGCGCCATCGCCGAGGCGCTGCGCAGCAGCACCGACCGCATCGCCAAAGCCAACGACGCCGACATCGCCGCCGGCACCGAGAACGGAATGAGCGAGTCTCTGCTCGACCGTCTGCGCCTCGACGCCGATCGCATCGCGGCGATCGCGGACTCCGTCGAGGACGTCATCGATCTCGCGGATCCCGTCGGCGACGTCGTCGTCGGACGCACCCTGCCCAACGGCATCCGACTCACCCAGAACCGTGTGCCGATGGGCGTGATCGGAGCGATCTACGAAGCCCGTCCGAACGTCACCGTCGACATCGCCGTCCTCGCACTCAAATCCGGAAACGCCTCGGTCCTGCGCGGAGGATCGGCTGCACAGAACTCGAACACTGAGATCATCTCCATCCTCCGCCGCGCCGTCGAATCGGCGGGACTGCCTGCCGACTCGATCAACGGCATCGACCAGTACGGACGCGAAGGCGCGAACGTGCTCATGCACGCCCGCGACTACGTCGATCTGCTCATTCCCCGAGGCGGCGCCGACCTCATCAACATGGTCGTGCAGGAATCGATCGTGCCCGTCATCGAAACCGGTGTGGGCAATGTGCACATGTTCATCGACTCCACCGCCACTGTGAAGACCTCCGTCGACCTCGTCCTCAACTCGAAGACGCATCGACCCAGCGTGTGCAACTCACTGGAGACCCTCCTCGTGCATGAGAAAGCCGCGAAACGAGTGCTGCCGAAGATCCTGGAACGCCTCGACGGCGCCGGGGTCATCGTCCACGCAGACTCGGACGTCTCGGCACTGGCACCGGCAGGGATGAAGGTCCGACGGGTGTCGCGGCGAGACTGGGCCAAGGAGTACCTGGGACTGGAGATCGCCATCAAGCTCGTCTCCGGTATCGAAGAGGCCATCGACCATATCCGTGCCTACAGCTCCGGCCACACCGAGGTGATCGTGACGAAGGACCTCGACAACGCGGACACCTTCGTCACCGCCATCGATGCTGCGGCGGTGGGAGTCAACGTCTCCACGCGATTCACTGACGGGGGAGAGCTCGGCTTCGGTGCGGAGGTGGGCATCTCCACCCAGAAGCTGCATGCTCGCGGCCCCATGGGACTCGAACAGCTGACGACCACGAAATGGGTGATGATGGGCAACGGCCAGGTCCGTTCCTGAGCCCGAATCGACTCCGACACTCCGCGATCAGGGTACTCACCGCCCGACCAGGGGAGACATCGGAGAGGGAAGAATTCATGTCGATGCCGGATTCCCGGATGGTTCATGAGAAACTGAGAAGGTAACGACCCCGAAGCGCTCTGCGCGCGACGGATCACTGAGTAAGGAGAAATGACGTGAACGCAGCCATTATGGCCGCCGCGGCCGAAGGTGGGGAGCACGCAGCCCACGTGGAGCTGCCGATGGATCCGATCTGGTACGGACTCATCACCCTGGCGATCTTCATCACGATGGGCATTGTGTCTCGGTCGTGGAAGGGCATCTCGCACCGCCACTGATATGGCAGAGCACAGACGCAGAGTCGGTGTCATGGGCGGCACCTTCGACCCCGTCCACAACGGCCACCTCGTCGCGGCAAGTGAGGTCCAGGCGACCTTCGACCTCGACGAGGTGGTTTTCGTCCCCACGGGACGGCCGTATCAGAAGGACGTCGAAGAGGTCAGCAGCGCCGAGCACCGGTACCTGATGACCGTCATCGCCACGGCATCGAATCCGCGGTTCACCGTCTCCCGAGCCGACGTCGACAGACCGGGTCCGACCTACACGATCGACACGCTGCGCGACCTTGCCAGCAGCTACGGTCCCGATACCGAGTTGTTCTTCATCACCGGCGCGGACGCTTTGGCTCAGATCTTGACGTGGAAGAATGTGGATGAGCTGTTTTCCCTGGCCCATTTCGTCGGGGTCAGCCGGCCCGGGCACGAACTCCGCGGTGAGGGACTGCCGGTCGACCGACTGAGTCTCGTGCAGATCCCTGCGCTGGCGATATCGTCCACGGATTGCAGACAACGGGTGATGGATGGTGCACCCGTCTGGTACCTCGTACCGGACGGCGTAGTGCAGTACATCGCGAAATACGAGTTGTACAGGAGTGAGAATGGCTGAGGAGCAGTTCACGTCACGTCGAGCACGGCGGGAAGCCGAAAGGCTGGCGGCGGAACAGGCGTTCGAAGCACGAGAGGTTCCTGAGCAGCCGAAGGAGGCTCCGAACTCTCGCGCCGGACTCCTCAGTCCGCTGCCCCCGAAGAAGCCCGGTGCGAAACCCGCCGCCGAGACCAGTGACGACACCGCCTCGCGCATCGACCCCGAGCCCTCGCCGCGGACCAGCCATGAGCGCGGCGCCCTGGCATCGGATCACCCGCAGGAGTCCCGGCCGCCGGTACATGCCGAAGACCGTCTCGACCCGACAAGAACCCCGTTGCCGCACTTCCAATCGCGCGCTGAGAAGAAGCGATACCTGCGCGAACACGGACTTTCGCTGTACGGCGATCTGTCCACCGGCGCGATGCCCGTTGTGGCCGACGAGAAGGAACTGGCCGAACGCCAGGCCGCTGCCGAAGGTCGACTGACAGGACCGATCCCGGAAGTCTCGGATTCCGAATCCGCGGACTCGAGCTCGGAATCTGCGACGCCGACAGCAGACTCCGCCGAAACTCAGGCTTCGGCATCCGCTGCGAAGGAATCGGCGGCCGATTCGCAATCCGACGCGAAGTCCGCTGTGACTGAGCACGAATCCTATGACACTGCCGGTTTCGGGGGAGCCTCCGACGAGGTCGCCGCCCGCGACTTCGAGGCGCCTGTCACGCCTGCCTCGGCTCCGCGGCCGACGACCGTGGAGAGCGAACCCTATGACGCACTGTCAATGCCGTACTCGGCTCTCGACGGCGACGCTCCTGCACTGGGCACCGAGGAAGAGGGCGAGAAGCCTGCCGAGACCCCGGACGAGCCGGACCCAGAGGATCAGAACGCCTCAACCGACAAGCCGACCACGAGTACTGCCGCTGCAGCAGCCCCCGCGGATGAATCTGTCCCAGAAGACAAGCCGGCTGCGAAGCCTGATGCCGAGGACGAGCCCGAGCCTTCGTCCCGGTCGCGACGGATGCCGATCGTGCAGCCGCCTTCGACATCCGGAGTCCGCGTCGTCACGGCCGCCTCGGCGCAGATCCCCGAGGTCGATGAACCCCGCAAGAGCGATGCTCGCAGACCGCAGACGCCGCTGTCCGGTCGTGCCGACGAGCCGCAGTCCGGCTCAGACTCCGGCAGGACCGATGATTCGGGCGGCGACGCAGGCTCCGACGACGCGGCACGCGCCCTGGCCGCCAATCCGGAGACCCGGCCGATGGACGCTGTGCCCGAAGCCTGGTCGCTGCCGAACGCCGACTACGAAGACGAAGAGACCGTCAACCCTCCCGGCTCACGCATCCGTGCCAGCTCGGTGACCGGGCAGGACGGTCAGATCCTCATGGGCGAAGAGCCTTCGAAGATGCCCTATATCGTCCTCGGCGTGGCCGCATTCTTCGCTCTTGCCCTCATCGTCATCGCCCTCGTCATGTTCCTCTGAGCAGCACCCGGGACACACCACCTCGATAACCGCATCCATGCGAAAGGATCTTGTGAGCGAGATCGCCGAATCCACCCAGCTGCTTCGAACCGCGGCCAAAGCCGCGGACGAGAAGCTCGGAACCGACATCATCGGCCTCGATGTGAGCTCCACGCTCTACATCACCGACGCGTTCCTCATCGTCTCCGCCGACAACGAACGCCAGATCGGGGCGGTCATCGACGCGATCGAACAGGAAGTGCAGCTCGTCCACGACCGCACCCCGTTGCGCCGCGAGGGCCGGGGAGGGGACTGGGTGCTGCTCGACTTCGGCGAGATCGTCGTCCATGTCTTCTCCGCCGAACAGCGCGAATACTACGCGCTCGAGCGGTTGTGGAAGGACGTCCCGGTCATTGATCTGCAGCTGCCGGAACCCGGCTCGGACACATGACGAAGACCGTTCTGTTCTGGCGTCACGGACAGACGGACTTCAACCTCGCGGGACGGTTCCAGGGACAGTCCGATGTCCCCCTCAACGACACCGGCCGCGCGCAGGCCGATCAGGTCGCCAGGCGGCTCGCTGAACTCGGACCGGAACTCATCGTCTCCTCCGACCTCTCGCGCGCCGCTGCGACCGCCGACAGCTTGGCGACACTCGTCGCTCTCGAACCCGTTCGCGATGAGCGGCTGCGCGAGACCGCCTTCGGCGAGTGGGAAGGCTCCACCCGCGCCGAGGTGGCGGAGACCTGGCCGGACGAACTCGCCGAATGGGCCTCCGGAGCCGATATCGCACCTCCCGGAGGAGAATCGCGTTCCCAGTCGGGTCGCCGCGTCGCCGACGCCATCACCGATATCGTGCGGTCCGCTGAAGCCTCGACGATCGCCATCGTCGCCCACGGTGCGGTGCTGCGCGCCGCCGCCGAAATTCTCCTGGAGATGAACGGGACCGGCCGGCTCGGGGTTCTCGGAAACTGCGGTCATGGAGAGTTCGGGTACACCGGCGACCAATGGGTCCTGCGCAGTTGGGGCACGCGCTCTCACTGAGTCCTTTGGTCGCACCGTTGCGGGTTCGGTCACCGGCCGCTGCGCCACTGTCGAACCGGAGGCGGACATCCGTGCATCGGTGCCCGCTCGGACTCAGCCCTCTGTCTTGCGGTTGGCAGCGACGGATCTGATGAGCTCGACCAGCGAGTCTGCCGACTTCGCCCAATCGAAGACCTGTGACTGACGCCCGCCGGCCGCGGACTGCTCCGCCCACCTGCCGGCATCGGTGAGCCGGTCGATCGCGTGCGCGATCGACCGCGGATCTTCCGGGTCGAAGTATTCGGCCGCCTCGGCGGCGATCTCCCGGAAGATCGGAATATCCGACACGGCTACGGGCACTCCCTTGGCCATCGCTTCGATCACGGGCAGACCGAAGCCCTCCTCCCGCGAAGCCGTGACCAGGGCAGTCGACTCGTCGAGCAGACGTGCATACTCCGCATCGCTGATTCCCCGATGGAAGACGACCTTCGCCCGGTCGGGAATGAGGGCTCGCAGCTGAGCTTCCCTTCTGCCGTCGATGCGGCTGGCGATGTGCAGGGTCCACGCCGGCAGGTGCTCGAGCGCGCGGATGAGGGATTCGACGTTCTTGTACGGCAGGAACGCACCCATGTAGATGAGCGTCTTCGCATCGTGACGGTTCACTGTCCGCGCCGGCGCGGCGACCGCCTCGGCGGCATTGGACACCACCTGCACCGGACGATCCGTCAACCGGTTTGCGGCGATGAGCTCTTTCGTCGTCTCGGAGACAGCTGCCACGGCATCGGCACGATTGAGCAGCAGCCGCTGCGGGACGAAGCTCAAGTGATACGCCCGCCACAGCAGCCTCACCGGCAGCGGCAGGTCACCCGGCGGTTCGGGGTGGGAGTAGTAGATGAGGTCGTGGATGGTCAGGATGAGTCCGTAGCGACGTCCGAACGAGCCCATCGTCTGCATCGTCGAGAACACGACATCGGCGCCCAGTGCATTGAGCTTCCCGGCGATGGCCACCTCGGCGGGGGAGGTGGGATCGCTCAGCTGCACCCACGAGCATTCGGGAAGCAGAGCCAACTGAGCCTCATCGCTGATGATCACGGTCACGTCGATCTCCGTGCCCTCGACGGCCGTCAGCAGGGCCGAGAGCAGACACGAACCGTACCGGGAGATCCCGTCGTGATGAGTCGTGCGGGTGAAGCGTGCGTCGAAGAAGACCGACAGCCTCGGTGACGGTTGGAGGCTCTTTGTGCTTTTGCTCATGGAACTCCGAGTCGATAGTCTGAATCTTCGAAAGCCTGTGTCTATCAGTTTGCGCACGAAGGATCAGTGAGTGAAGGAACGATCACCTGTGCCCGCGGCCGTTGAGGCCCGGTCATGATCCTAACGCTAATCGCTCTGGCCGCACTCGTCGCACTCACCCCCGTTCTCACCCGTTCTGCGGGTCGGGAGAGCGGCTGGCCGCTGGCGATCGCCTATCTCGGCGTGGCAGCCCTGTTCACTCCCACCGCCGCCGAGGTGATGGCCGGGCGGAATCCGGAAGTCTCCTACTCCTGGATTCCCAGCTTCGGCGTCGACCTGGCGCTGCGCGCCGACGGAATCGGTGTCGTGTTCACCTATATCGCACTGATCATCGGTGCGGTCGTGTTCGTCTATTCGACGCGCTATCTCAGCCCTGCACGCAATACGAGCTTCTATTGGCTGATGGTGATCTTCACCTTCTCCATGGTCGCCCTTGTGTTGACCAACGATGTGCTCGTGCTGTTCGTGTGCTGGGAGCTGACGTCCCTGGCATCGTTCTTCCTCATCGCCCGGTCCGGATCCCCCGGGCAGGCACCGGCCCTGCGGACGATGTTCTTCACCTTCATCGGCGGCCTCAGCCTGCTGGTGGCCACCGGAGTGATCATCGCCGTGACGGGGACGACGAACCTCGCGGAGGCGATCAGCTCCCCGGTGTGGGCGGGCCAGCCCGAAGTCACGACGCTCGTGGCCCTCCTCGTCGGCGTTGCAGCCATGACGAAGTCGGCTCAGTTCCCTTTCCACCCATGGCTGCCCGATGCGATGGCCGCCGCCACCCCTGTTTCGGCTTATCTGCATGCCGCAGCCGTCGTCAAGGCCGGCATCTTCCTCATGCTCCGGTTCTCACCGACCTTCCACGCCACGCCGGCATGGAACGTCCTGCTCGTGACGGCAGGACTCCTCACTGCCTGCCTGGGCGGCTGGTTCGCGCTCAACCAACATGACGTGAAGAAGCTCATGGCCTATTCGACCGTGTCCCAACTCGGGCTCATCACCGCGGTCATCGGTGTCGGCACCGAGGCTGCGATCGCCGCCGCCACCCTCCACGTCATCGCGCATGCACTCTTCAAGTCCGGCCTGTTCATGATGGTCGGCGTCGTCGATCACCTCGCCGGCACCAGAGACCTCGCACGTATTCCGAAGCTCATGCGCACCGCCCCGGCGGCGTTCACGGTGATGATCATCGGCTGTGCGTCCATGGCCGGGATTCCGCCGCTGTTGGGATTCGTGTCCAAAGAGGCTCTGTTCACCGCGCTGGGGGAGACCCCGGGCGGGCCCTGGGCCGGCTGGGTGGCTCTGCTCGTCGCCGTGGGTGCCTCGGTGCTCACCTTCGCCTACTGCGCGAAGACGGTCTGGGGCAGCTTCATCGACGGCCGCGAACCCGAGGAGCGCCGCATCCACCGCGGTTCACCCGTCATGCTCATCGCAGCGGCCCTGCCGATCCTGACCTCGGTGCCCCTGAGCTTCGTCCTGTTCCTCTTCGACACCCTGCTCGACCAGGTGGTGCGGGCAGCGGTGCCGACAGCCTCGGAACACGTGCACCTGGCGCTGTGGCACGGGTTCAACATCGAACTGCTCGCCTCCGGGCTCATCATCGTCATCGGCGTGTTCATCATCCTCCGCCGATCACGAGTCTTCGTCTTCTTCCACAAAGCCACGCTGCCCTTCGACGGAGCCGATGTCATCGACTCACTGACGAAGACTCTCAAACGGCTGGGATACGGGCTCTCCGCTTTCGTCCGGCCGATGAACTCAGGGCCCTATCTCGCTCTGTCCCTGGGCGGACTGAGCGTGCTCGCAATCGGGGCCCTGCCTGTCGTCTTCGCCGAACTGCCGCCGCTGCAGGAGAACCTCAGCCGTCCGGTGGACATCATTCTGCTCATCCTCATCACCGTGGCTGTGCTCGTCCTCTGCACCTCGCACTCACGACTGACCACCGTTGTGGCGCTCTCGGCCATCGGCATCCTCGCCACCGTGCAGATCCTCGCTCTCGGCGCCCCCGACGTCACCCTGACACAGCTGCTCGTCGAAGCGATGACGATCATCGTCATCATGCTCGTGCTGCAGAAGCTGCCGCGCTCGTTCTGGAAGTACCCGAAGCGCAAGCAGACACCGCGTCTGCTCCTGGCGATCATCGTCGGCGCGAGCGTCGCCGGACTGACTCTGGCGCTCAACGGCCGTCGGGAACGCTCCGCCCTCGGCCAGTACTATCTCGACAAGGCTCCGGACATCAGCGGCGGAGACAACATCGTCAATACCATCCTCGTCGAATTCCGTGCACTCGACACCCTCGGTGAGCTGACCGTCCTCGGCATGGCCGGAATCGCCATCGTCGCGGTGATGTCGACGGTCAAGGACAAGTTCATCGACCCGCCGGCCGAGAACATCCCGGAACCGCCCAGGCCCCCGTGGGTGTCGATCCGCCCCAAAGGCACCACCGCATATCGAGCTGTCCACGAGGCGTGGCCGAACGTCATCCCTCTGCAGCTGACTCTGAAGGTTCTCGGGCCGCTGCTGGCGCTGAGCTCCCTGCTCATCTTCTGGCGCGGTCACAACTCCCCGGGAGGCGGATTCATCGCCGCCCTCGTCGGTTCCGCCGTCATCGGTCTGGCCTACCTGTCCACGCCGAAGGACCGGGCGCTCGGTCCGCCGCGTGCGCCGCTCTATCTCATCGGCTCCGGAGTCGCCACGGCGGTGGTCACAGGAATCATCGGTCTCCTGCTCGCCGGTTCGTTCCTCCAGCCCATGCACACGGAATTCGCCGGTCAGCATTGGACGACATCGATGCTCTTCGACGTCGGCGTCTACTTGGCGGTACTCGGCCTCATGCTGCTCTCGTTCAACCTCCTCGGCGTCTCGGACTCCGCGGCCACGCCAGCCGGAGACGATGTGCTCACCAACGGCATCATCCGCCGAGACGTCGAACGCACACGCGAACGTGCCGATGAGCTGCTCTACGGTGAGCTGAGCGGTCCGATGGAGGCCATCCGCGGGGAACGCCCCGAACGCAGCCGCCGCCGCGGCGTCGAAGCGTCCGGGGAGGCGAAGGTGCGCGCGAATTCGACGCATATCCTCCACGGGGACCCACCAGCCGACGGAGATGAGGAGGAAGCATGATCCTGGCACTGACGATCGGCGTCCTCACCACAGGCGGCGTCTACCTCATGATGCAGCGCTCCATGGTCCGGGGAGTCTTCGGTCTCACCCTCATCTCCCATGCCGCGAACTTCATCCTGCTCTCGGCTGGCGTCGGCGCGTGGAGAGGGGAACCTCTGGCCGGGCGCGGTGACCTCGCCGAGGCGGCCGATCCGCTGCCTCAGGCCTTCGTCCTCACCGCCATCGTCATCACCTTGGCGGTGACCATCTTCATGCTCGCGCTGGCCGTGCTCGGCCACGATGACGATCAGAAACGCAATCCCGAGACAGGGGAGGAGCGCGACTCATGAACTCCGCACTGCTCCTCCTGCTCATCGGCATCCCGCTCCTGGCCTCGGCCCTGAGCGTGCTCATCACCTCACGCACCTTCGACCGGCTGCTCCTGCTCGCCGTTCCTGTGCTCGTCGGCGGCAGCGGCATCGTCCTGCTCGGGGTGCACGCCTCGACCCCGGTGATCGCCCATTCGGTCGGTGACTATGTGCCCGGCCTGGCGATCGTGTTCGTCTCGGACACGTTCACCGCGCTCATGCTCGTGCTCACCTCGCTCGTAGCGCTCGTCAGCAGCCTGTTCCTCATCTCCACCGGAGAGGACCAGTACAGATTCGTCCCGGCCCTCATCCTGATGATGCTCACCGGCGTCTACGGTGCGCTGCTGACCGGTGATCTGTTCAACTTCTTCGTCTTCGTCGAAGTGATGATGCTGCCCGCTTACGCTCTCATCGCCGTCACCGGCACCTGGCGCAGGCTCGGCATCGGACGTCTCTACGTCATGGTCAACCTGCTGACCTCGACGATGCTGCTCATCGGTGTCGGGTTCGTCTACGGAGCCACCGGAACCGTCAACCTCGCCGTCCTGGCAGATCAGGGCCGCCCGACCGGACAGGCCGCGATCGCTCTGGGCGTGGTGCTGCTCTCCCTGTTCGTCAAGGCCGGCGGCGCGCCCTTCCACGGGTGGCTCGTCCTCTCCTATCCGAACACCTCGGCGGGCATGATGTCACTGTTCTCCGGTCTGCATTCGAAGGTCGGGCTCTATGCGATCTATCGCATCTACACCACCGTCTACGGTGAACCTGCCCCGTGGGCGACCGTCATCCTCATCGTCGCGGTGGCCAGCATCCTCATCGGTGCGATCTCCGGATTCGGGCAGGTGCGGGTGCGCAACGTGCTCGGATTCCAGATGACGGCCGGTGTGGGCCATATCCTCATCGGCGTCACACTGCTGACTTCGGCGGCTCTCGGTGCCGGTGCCTTCTACATGATGCACCACATGATCACGATGGCAGGCCTCCTGCTCATCATGGGTGCCGTCGAACAGACCTACGGCACCGGTTCCTTCCGCAAGCTCTCGGGCCTCGCCTCACGAGAGCGGTGGGCGACCGTCCTCATGATCCTCGGACTCTTCTCACTCGTCGGTCTGCCGCCGACCTCGGGACTGTGGGGCAAGGTCGGACTCGTCAGGGCCTCCACGGACACAGGCGGCGGCTTCGGATGGGTCCTGGTCGCCGTCATCGTCGCGGGCGCACTGATCAGTCTGCTGGCGCTTCAGCGCACCTGGCGCAACACCTTCTGGGGACCGCCGATGCAGACGTACCGTCCCGACTCGGCTGAGACCGGGCGTGCCCCGGCCGAACCGATCACGCGCAGCGTGCGCATCCCGGGCCGACTGCTGGTGCCCGCCACGATCATGATCGGGCTGTCCGTTGCGCTCTTCTGCTTCCCGGAGCCTCTGCTCGCCCTCACACATCGGGCAGCCGAAGGTCTGCTCGATCACAGTGACTACATCGAGGCGGTGATGGCACCGTGATGCGAGTCATCCACGGCATCTCATACGTCGGCTTCATCGTCTGGGCGATCATCACGGGCTCGGCGACCATCATCTCCCGACTCTTCCGCAGCGACTACGCCCAGCCGATGATCGTCGAACTGCCGATGCGCTGCGCCACCGACCTCGAAGTCACGCTCTTCGCATCGTCGATCACCATCACTCCCGGCACCCTGGTGACAGCGATCGCCGCCGGCACGTCGACGACCCCGCCGGTGATCTTCGTCCATGCTCTGTTCGAGGAGTCGGAGGAATCCGCTCTCGACGGACTCATCGATATGGAATCCCGACTGCTGTCCATGACCCGCGGACGAGCACCGGGGCCACACGCCGATCCGCAGGGAGGCCGTCCGTGATCGTCATCGCAAGCATCTGTGCGGTCATCCTCGCCGCCGCCATCATCATCGGCCTCATCCGCGTGCTCACTGCTCGCGATCAGGGCTCACGCGCGGTGGTCTCGGACCTCATCTACTTCTCGGCGATCGCCATCGTCACCATGCTCGGCATCACCGTGTCCTCGTCGATCGTCCTCGATGTGATCTTCCTGTCGTCCATGGTGGGCATCCTCGCCACGATCGCTCTGTCCCGAATCCTCACGAGGGGGCACCGCTGATGAATGAAGCACTTGCCACGACCCTCGTCGGGATCTTCGGAATCACCGGCTCCCTGCTGCTGCTCGGCTCCGCTCTGGCGATGTTCAGGGTCCGTGATGCCCTGTCTCGGATCAATGTGTTCTCTCCGGCCACCGGACTGGGTATGCCGTTCATCGTCATCGCGGCCTTCATCTACGACCTCTACGCGTCCGGGTTCTCCTGGAGTTCGCTGATCATGGCGGTCATCGCCGTGCTGTGCCTGATCATCGTGTCCTCGGTTGCGAGCAACACCCTGGCCAGGTCGGCGGTGCTCTCCGGACAGCCGGTATTCCGGAAGACGTCACCGAATCGGCTGGCAGCGCCGCCCGAAGGGGTTGTCGACATCGACCCCGACGCGAAGGACTCCTGAGCCGACTCAGTCAGTCGGGTCTGCCCGGCCATTGATCACGTGAGCTCAGTTCCGTCCGGTCGTGCGCATCGTGATGTTGATCCTGCCCCCGCCGAGGTGGTTCAGTCGTCCCGCATCCGGTGCAGTTCCCGGCTGGATCGACCTGACCCCGTGGTAGGCGAAGCGGGCAGGGCCGCCGAAGACGAAGGCGTCACCCGAGGCCAACCGCAGATCCTCGAAGGGACGGTTACGTGTCTCCGTGTTCCCGAACCGGAAGAGGCAAGTATCGCCCAATGACAAGGAGACGACAGGAGCAGGGTCGAATTCGTCCTTGTCTTGGTGCATACCCATCTTCGCGTGCTCGTCGTAGTAGTTCACGAGGGCCACATCCGGGTGGTAGTCGGCGGGGTCGAATCCCCACGCGGCGGCTGTACCCGGGGCGAGATCCGGTGCAGCCTCGACGACCGCTGCTGTGGACTGCAGAACCTGGCGGCCCAGACGGGTCATCCAATCGGGGAAGGGCAGCACCACCTTGTCGTTGACGTCGACGGCGCGGCGGTCGTAGCGCCCGGGCTGCCAATGCCAGCCCAGCCCGATCGTCGTGACACTCATCGGATGCCCTGCGATCGTCGTCGCATGGGGAGGAACCGGACCGGACTGCCAATCGGCATAGCGGGCGATGATCCACTGCTGCGCCTCGGCGCTGAGGAAACCCGGTACCCAGACCGCGCCGGGGGCGACGATTCTCGGTCGGCGGTCGAAGGCCTCATCGGCGAAGAGCGAATCCATGTCTACCAGGATGCCAGAGCGGGATCTAGAATGATCACGAGACCCGAGGAGACGCGATGAACGCAGCCAACACGCAATTGATCTTCCTCCACGGCGCCGGTGAGCGCGCCGATGTCTGGGACGACGTCATCGCCGAACTGCCGGCCGATTGGTCGTGCAACGCCATCGACCTCGGCGAACTCGGCGTCATCGACGACGGAATGTTCGACTTGTCCGACGCCGCGGATCGAGTTCTACAGAGGATCGAAGCGGAGCAGTCGACAGTGGTCTGCGGACTCTCTCTCGGTGCGATGGTGGCGACGGTGGTCGCGGCTCGAGCCGACCCCGGCGCACTCGACGCGCTGATTCTCTCCGGTGGACAGGTGAGGCCGCCGAAGTGGATGATGCGCCTGCAATGGCAGATCTCCATCCGACTGCCGGAACGGGCATTCGCCGCATACGGTTCGACGAAGTCCGAGACCTTGGCCATGTACGCGGCGGTCGAAGCCGCCGATCTGCGGGACCGCCTCGGCGAGGTGAGGGTGCCGACTGCAGTGTGGTGCGGAACGCGGGACATCGCGAACAGGCCTGCGGCCAGGGAGTTGGCGGAAGGCATCGACGGAGCCGAACTCCGGTTCGTCCCCGGGATGGGCCATGACTGGCACCGCAGTCATCCGGCGGCTTTCGCAGCGCACCTGCGCGAATTCCTCTCTGCCACGTCGGCACGCACGCCGCGGGGCCGGTGACATTCGGTCACCGGCCCCGCGGAGTCGACGATGGATCGCCGATCCGTCCGACTCGGACGTTCTCGGACTCAGAGTTCGCCGACCGGCACCTGTTCGTCGGCGAGACGGTCGGCGCTGACTTCCTTGCCGATGAGGGCGCGGAGCTCGTCGCCGTAGTCCCAGACATTGACGTTCATGGCCGCGGTGACCTTGCCGGCTCGGTGCCAGAACACGATGAATTCGCCGCTGGACTTGTCGCCGCGGATGACGACGTCGTCCTCGGATTCGCCTTGACCGACGTATTCCATGCCGAGGTCGAACTGGTCGGTGTAGAAATACGGCTGCCAGTCGTAGGTCTTGGTCCCGCCGCTGATCGTCGAGGCTGCGACCTCGGCCTGGCGAACTGCATTGTCCCAGTGCTCGACGCGCAGACGTTCACCGCGCAGAACGTTCTTCGCATTCGCGATATCGCCGATGGCAAAGATGCTGCCATCAGAGGTGCGCATCTGTTCGTCGACGATCACGCCGTTCTCGGTCGTCAAACCCGCCGAGGTGGCCAGATCGACGGCGGGATCCGCGCCGATTCCGATGACGACGAGATCGGCGGGTACACTTCCGGCAGACGTTTCGACGGCCTCGACAGCGGAGTCACCGGTGAAGGCTGTCGTGTCCGCGTTCTTGAGGAAGTTCACTCCGTTCTTTCGGTGCAGGTCTTCGAAGTACTCTCCGAGCTCCTGCCCGAGGACACCGGAGAGCGGGGGAGCATCGGTGTGGAGGATGACCGTGACATCGCAGCCGTGAGACTTCGCTGCGGCCGCAACTTCGAGGCCGATCCAGCCGCCGCCGATGATCGCGACCTTCTTGCCCTCACCGAACTGGGACCGGATGGCCACGGCATCCCCGGCGTCGCGGAGAGTGTGGATATTGCCCAGTTGAGCGCCGGGGACATCAAGAGTTCGGGGCACCGATCCGGTCGCGAGGATCACCTGACCATAGGACAGGTCACCGCCGTTGTCGAGAGTAAGGGTCTGAGCATCTGTGTCGACCGCGGTCACCGAGGTGCCGAAGAACGTCTCGACGTCGTGGGCCGAGTACCAGTCTTCTCCTCGGAGGGCCGAGTCGGCGGGATCCGAACCCTCGATCATCACCTTCTTCGACAGATCCGGGCGGTAGTACGGAGCCGCGGGATCGGTGCCGACGAGCGCGATCCGAGCGGTGTAACCGGCATCCCGCAGCGATTCGACCACGGTGCCTCCTGCCAGGCCTGCGCCGATGACGACTGTTCCGAATTCTTCTGCCATTGTCGGTCCTTTCGTAGAGGGGACTCTCGTTCGACTGTACTCGCCGAGTTCAAGTGGCTCCACCGAGCCCGCCCCAGGTGACACACTGTGCCTCACGAGGTCCCATACCGCTCGTGCGATTTTGATCAAGGGCAGGGGGCAGGCGTAAGCTGAAGTCGAAAAGGGGCTATAGCTCAGTTGGTAGAGCGTCTCGTTCGCAATGAGAAGGTCAGGGGTTCGATTCCCCTTAGCTCCACACATCTCTCCGTCGACTCGTTCGATGCCGAATATTGCGTTGTGGACCTCATGCAATCGAAGCCGGACGCCGGGTCAGGCGGCGCGTCGAAGCGAGCAGAGTCAGGACGGACGTGGAATGGACACGAAGACGGCGACCATGACCGGCGTCCTGGGCCTTGCCGGGGTTGCCCATTTCGCCCGACCCAAGCTCTTCGACTCCATCGTCCCGCCTCGGTTGGGCAATCCACGTTTCTGGACCATAGCCAGCGGCGTCGCCGAACTCGGTTGTGCAGGGCTGTTGGCCAACCCGGCCACCCGGCGCCTCGGCGGTGTCGCTTCTGCCGCGCTCATGGTCGGCGTCTTCCCGGCCAACATCTACACAGTGGTCAAGCAGTGGGACAATCCGAAGGGCCGAGCCATCGCCTGTGCGAGACTGCCTCTGCAGATCCCGCTCGTGTGGGCATCGGCGGCGATTGCCGCTGAATCCGACTGATTCTCCTCCTGCACACCCGAACCTCCTGCCGCGATCAGTCCTGAGCTGACCGTTCGCGACGCCCCCTGCGCGCCGCCCGTCCTCCTCGCAGAGTGAAGACCTGGCTGCAAGGTTCCGGATCATCTGTTGCAGGCCCTCACCAACCGTGACATATTCGACTCATGGTGGGGAATCTTCCAAGCAATGTCGAGACTTTGGCCGGAATGCACTTCTCTGCGGCCACAGCTGCCTTCCAGATCGAAGGGGCGCGCAGCGCAGATGGTCGCGGCCGCAGCATCTGGGATGACTTCGTTGACACGCCCGGTAACATCATCGACGGCAGCACTGCCGAACCGGGTCCCGACAGCTACCACCGCCTCGATGACGATATCGCGATGCTTGCCGACCTCGGTGTCGACCGGTACCGGTTCTCCATCTCCTGGACCCGTGTCATTCCGAATGCCGGGACGGACGCCTCGGTGAATTCGGCGGGGCTCGACTACTACGACCGCCTTGTCGACGGACTCCTCGCCGCCGGGATCACACCCGAACCGACGCTCTACCACTGGGACCTGCCGGTCGCACTCGAGGCGAACGGCGGATGGCTCAACCGCGACACAGCCCACCGCTTCGGTGACTATACGCAAGTGGTAGCCGGTCGCCTCGGTGACCGCGTTCGTCATTGGTACACGATCAACGAACCCGCATCGACATCGCTGCAGGGCTATGCGCTGGGGGAACTGGCCCCCGGGCGTACTCTGCTCTTCGACTCTCTGCCCACGGTCCACCACCAGCTGCTGGCCCACGGGATCGCCGCTCCCATTCTGCGCGGGCACGGCGCAGTTCAAGCGGTGCCGACGCTCAACCACAGTCTCGTCCTCCCCGCTTCCGAGTCTGCCGACGACCATGCTGCGGCCGACCTGCTCGATGCGATTCACAACCGCCTCTTCACTGACCCGCTGCTCACGGGACGATATCCCGACCTCAGCCCCTTCGGCGTCGAGCTGCCGGTGGCCGACGGCGATATGGACCTCATCTCCGCACCAAACGAGGTCTACGGCTTCAACTACTACAATCCGACCACGGTCCGTGCCTCGGCAGGACCGGTGCCGTTCGAGATGGTGCCCACACCCGGGGCGCCCGTGACCGGGTTCGGTCCCATGTGGCCGATCCGACCGGACACGATGCGCGACTTCCTCATCGACATGGGTCGACGCTACGGGACCGCACTGCCGCCGATCATCATCACCGAGAACGGAGCCTCGTTCCCCGAACCCGACACCACCGATACGGAGATCATTGATTCCGAGCGGATCGACTATCTGCGTGACCACCTCGGCGCGGTGAGTGAAGCGAAGGCAGCAGGTGTGCGCATCGACGGGTACACCGTCTGGTCGCTGTTGGACAATTTCGAATGGGCCGAAGGATGGAGCCAGCGCTTCGGCCTCGTACATGTCGATATGAACACCGGAACGCGGACACCGAAGGCGTCCTTTCGCTGGTATCGGGATCTCATCTCCGCGGTTCGGCCATGAGCGCGGTCAGCCCTCCGCCTCACCCAGGCGGCTCCGTTTCGCGAGTACGTGTATCGATTGGGTGGATGGTGTGGTTCACACTCGCCTGGTTGGCGATCTGGACGGTTCAGCTGACACCGATCCAACTCCTCCTGCCACTTCAGCTCGACACTCAGAGCGGACACTGGATCGACGGAGTCGTCTGGTCCGGACTCGTCCTCTCGGCCGGCGGCCTGGCAGGTATCGCTGCCGCCCCCGTGGCCGGTCGGCTCTCTGACCGCACCCGTTCGCGGTACGGTCGGAGACGTCCTTGGGCGATCGGAGGATCGGTGCTCGCCGCACTCGGTCTCGTCCTCACCGGCAGCGCGGAAGGACCCCTGCTGGTCGGGGCGGCGTGGGTGGTCACCTCGGTCGGCGTATCCGTGGCTTCTTCGGCGCTGACTGCACTCATCGCCGATCAGCTCGATGACCAGCGCGGTGCAGCGTCCGCTGCGGCCAGCTCGGCTCAAGCCGTCGGCGTCGTCGTCGGCGTCGCCACAATCGTGCTGCTCGGCCTGAGCGCCGGCGCATCCTATGCGGTGCTGGCCTGCTTCATCCTCGTCATCGGCACGGTCACTGCGCTGCTGCTGCCCGATCCGCCGCTGCCGCATGCCGCCGTGCTCGAGTTCCATGCCCGTCGTGATCTCATTCGGCCGCGGGTATCCTCACTTGTCGACCCGAGCTTCACCCGCCTGCTCCTCAGTCGCTTCATCGTCAACGTCGGCAATTCGTTCGGAACGTCGCTGCTGCTGTTCTTCCTGCTCTACGGGATCATGATCCCCGCCGCCGACGCCGAGAACCGCCTGCTCATCCTCATCGTCATCTACACGGTCTTCGTGGTGGCGGCCTCGATCCTCGTCGGCATGGTCACGGACAGACGAGGCAGCCGACGCTTCTGGACAGTCATCGCCGCACTCGTCCAGGCCTGTTCGGGAATCATCATCCTCATCAGCCCGAACTTCACCATGACAGCAGTGGCGGCCGGAGTCATGGGTGCCGGATACGGAGCCTACATGGCGGTCAGTCTCGCCCTGGCCACGGACCTTCTGCTCGACCCGGACGACCATGCTCGCGACCTCAGTCTCGTCAACAGTTCCGCGAACCTCGGCCAGCTGATCGGTCCGCTCCTGGGCGCCGGGCTCGTTGCCTTGGTCGGTGGGTTCTGGCTGCTCTTCGCGGCCGCCGCGGTCGTCTCCGTGCTTGGAGCAGGACTGACGCTGACTGTGCACCCCTCACGTGCCGTGCTGCGGGCTCCGCAGCCGGACTGAAGCTCATCCGACTCGTCGGTCGGATGAGCTCTGGCTCAGGCCAGCCCGAGCAGCTTTCCGCTCTTCGACAGTTCCGGGTCCGTACATGAGGACAGATCGAAGCAGCAGGGACGACGTTTGCCGGACTCGAGCTTCGAGATTGCGACGTCGACACGGCGTGCCCGTGTATCGGCGTTCTTCGTCGACTTGATCCAGCGCACCCATTCCCACCGGGCCATCGGCGTGAGTCCGGCCCAGACATCGTCGAGATCACCGGCACCGTCGAGCGCCGCACGGAGGTCTGAGGGAACCGTCACCTCCGGCCAGTTCTTCGTCGGCGTCAGGCCGACCTCGATCCCCGCTCCTTCTCTCTTCCCAAGCTTCTCCCACTGGTCGTCATCGAGACTGATCCAATGACCGCGACGTCCGTCGGGTTCGATGACAGTGCTGAAATCGGTGCCATCGAGGGTGCCCGTGACTGCGACCTGGCCGCGTGAGGGCAGCTGATCGCTGGCGTCCTGAGGCAGGCGCAGAATCGGCCGGTCGAAGAGCAGCTCGGCGTTCGCAGTGAAAGTGACGTCGGCAGTCGTGGCGGTCATGGTGACTCCTCAAAGTACGGATGCTCGGGTCGGGACACTCGGCTTCTGTTGATCCAATGACTTTCAGAATAGCGGCACGAGACGGTGCCGGCTTCTTGATTCCTGACGTACTTCAGCCGACCGCCCGACCGACCCAATCCGGGCGCTCCATGTCGATCTGTGAGATCCGATCCGCCACTGTGTCCGGGAAGGGCACGACTCGGTCCTCCGCCTGGTCGACGTGGAGGGCCATGATCTCCTCGGTCGATACGAGCCGCTCATCGACGTACATCTCATAGGCCAGGTGCAGCTTCTTCTCAGCAGCACTCACGAGGTGGGGGACGACGGTGATCCTGTCGCCGAGGGCCGCCTCGTCGAGGTAGCGGATATGGGATTCGACGGTGTACAGGGACGCCTTCGCGCTTTCCCGGTAGGCGGCATCGAGACCGAGCTGATCCATCACCTGATCGGTGGCGAAACCGAACACGAGGACGTAGAAGGCTTCTGACATGTGCCCGTTGTAATCGATCCACTCGGACACGACTTCGGTGCTGTATGACCCGAGTGTCGTCGCCGAGGCGACCCTTGACATCGGTGCGGACGTCGGGGGAGCAGCAGAGGAGGGAGGAGCGCCTGCCACGCCGTCCGCAGACTCACCGTCACCGGAGTCTGCCGTGGTGGTGGCCAACTGGTCGGTGAGCCGACGCAGGGCGATGATTCCGGCATCACGATGCGCCACGAGGTCGGCGATGGAGCGGTCACCGGCCTCGATATCGCAGCCGGCCACGACATCATCACGCAGCCGTTGACTGAGCTCCGGAGCGGTCAGCCGCGTCCACGGAGACTTCAGCGAGGGGCCGAAATGGTCGAGCATATGCGCCATTCCGCCCTCGCCGCCGGCGAGGTGGAAGGTGAGCATCGGCCCCTGGAACGGCCACCGCAGACCAGGGCCGTCGGTGATCGAGCGGTCGATCTGCTCGACCGTGGCCTCGCCCTGCTCGACCATGTACAGGGCCTCGCGCCACTGAGCCTCCTGCAGTCGGTTGGCAATGAAACCGGGGACTTCGCGGTCCATGCGGATGACGGATTTGCCGATATGGCTGAAGAAGTCGGCGGCCCAGTCGACGGCGGCAGCCGACGTGGACCGGCCGCCGACGACCTCGACCAAGGGGATGAGGTAGGGCGGGTTGAATGGGTGGCCGACGACGAGGCGCTCGGGGTGGGCCGCCTCGGTGGCCATTTCGGTCATGCTGTATCCCGAGGTCGACGAGCTGACGACGATATTCGGCGGGCACACCTCGTCGATCTGGGCGAGCAGTCCGCGCTTGAGGGCGAGGTCCTCGGGTGCGGACTCCTGGACGAATCCGGTGCCGGCGACCGCCTCGGCGAGGTCGGTGTGGATCGACCAGGCGGTGCGGTCGGCTGACTCGACCATGTCGAGTTCGGCCAGGGCCGGCCAAGCCGCATCGAGGAGGCGCGCGAATTTCTCGCCGGCGTCTGGAGCCGGGTCCCAGATCTTCACCCGGTAGCCCTGTGCGAGGAAGTATGCGGCCCAGCCGCCGCCGATCGTTCCAGCGCCGACGCAGGTGATGGTGTCGATGGCGTCGAAGCCGAGGAACTCCGGCGTGTCGGGAAGGGGCGTGGCGGGGGTGGAATCGTTCACAGATCGCCTCCGGTGATGGTCGGTGTCTGCACGCGCAGATCGAGGATCTCGCGGGCCTCGTCAGGAGTGGCGACTGATGCACCGAGATCGGTGATGATGTCGACGGCACGAGCGGTGAGATCGGCGTTCGTGGCCTTGACGCCCTTGGACATGTAGAGGTTGTCCTCGAGTCCCACGCGGGCATGACCACCGGCGAGCACGGAGTGGGCCACCCACGGCAGCTGGTTGGCACCGATGGCAAATGACGTGAACTGCGCACCTTTGGGCAGCATGTTCACCATTGCAGCCAAGAGGCCAGGATCGGCCGGAGCACCGTAAGGGATGCCCATGCACAGCTGGTACAGGGGCGGGGCGTCGATGAGTCCCTCCTCGACCAGCACATTGGCGAACCACAGATTGCCGGTGTCGAAGATCTCCATTTCGGGACGCACTCCCAGAGTCTGGATGCGCTTCGACCCTTCGCGCAGCATGTCGGGGGTCGAGACATAGAGGTTCGAACCTTCGCCGAAGTTGAGGCTGCCGCAGTCGATCGTGCAGATCTCGGGCAGCAGCTCCTCGACGTGGGGGAGTCGGTCCAGGGCGTTGATGAGATCGGTGCCCGGCATCGTGGTCAGCGGATCCTGCGGATCGATGACGAGGTCGCCGCCCATCCCGGCGGTGAGGTTGATGACCGGGTCGACGTCGGAGGCGCGGATGCTGCGAACCACTTCGCGGTAGTAGGCGACTTCGCGCGAACCCTGTTTCGTCTCGAGGTCGCGGACGTGGATGTGGACCACCGACGCCCCGGCGCGGGCCGCCGCAATGGCATCGTTCGCAATCTCTTCGGGGCTGACGGGAACGTGTTCGCTCTTGCCGGTGGTGTCCCCGGCTCCTGTGACGGCACAGGTGAGGATGACCTTGCGGTTCATGATGACTCCTTCAGTCGATCGGCGGTTGTAGCGGTTGTGGGTTCTGTGGGATGCATGATGGCGCGATCGAGGTAGGAGCGCAGACGCCGGGAGAAGGTCTCGGTGTCCATCACCCCGGTGAGCACCTTGATTCCGAGTCCGTCGAGGAGGGAGGTGAGTTCGTCGGTCATGGCACGTGGATCACCGCCTCGGAAGCAGCCGGTGCGCTGACCGTCCTCGAGCGTCGTCTGGACGGTGCGCGACCAGCGTTCGTAGCTGAGCGGATAGTTCGACAGAGCCGAACCTTCGAGGGCCATTCGAGTCCACGTCTGCAGCCAGATCGACCATTCGCCGCGTTCCGTGCGTCCCAGTGGGGACTGCAGCTTCAACAGACTTTCTAGTCTCTGCGCGGGGTCCGCGATGTCGTCAAGCCACGCGATCTGACGGTCGAAGGCGAGTTTGACCGAATAGTCGAGAGCGGCATCGAAGAGCTCGGACTTGTTGGCGAAGTAGTAATGGATGCTCGGCGCCGAGACCCCGGACGCCGCCGCGATATCGGCGATGCGCACTGCGTCGAAGCCGTACCGGCCGAACAGCGTCCACGCCGCCTCGGCGATCGTGCGTCTCGGGTTGGCGTCGTCGTCGCTGACTGCCGCGGCTGCTGGGTTCGGCGGAAGCGCGGAGACCTGGGACTCGTCGCCGAGCAGCCACCGGACGGTCACACCTGTGGCGGTGGCCACGCCGAGGAGCTCATCGGCGGTGAAGCGGCGGCGACCTGACAGCGCCTTGGACAGCTTCGTCTCGTCGATGCCGATCACAGAGGCGATCTTGCGCTGCTTCAATCCGGACCGCCGGATGGCGTCCCGGACGCGGAGTCCGGTGGCCTCGGACCCCCTGTCGATCGTGCCGCGGGAATAATCCCCGGTTTCGGTCGTCTGCCCTCCTGTCATGGTGCCGAACCTACCTCAGCAACAAGTCCGCTCGCAAGTAAATATGAATAAGAGTCAGAACTTGCGATCAGTGACCATGGAGAGGAATTCGTGTCGATCCGAACCGTCCGAGGCAACACAAATCGGTTCTATGCGGATAGTCTCGTTATCGGTGGGCGATCCCCATCACCATCGACCGCGCCGAGGAGCCCCAATGACCGACAGTCTTCATTCCCGCATGCACGTTGTCTCCGATGAGACCCGAAACCTCGTGAATCTCGTGCTCGAGTACTCGCGTCGTCGGACTCTGGCCGAGGACACTCCGCTCGACCATCCGACCTCGGAAGCCGAGCTGCGTCGACTGGCCGGCCCCACCGTCACCGAGGAGGGGCTGGGATCAGCTCGGGCGCTGGCGATCTTCGAGCACATCTTTGCTCCGGCTTGCATCTCCACCGACCATCCGAAGTACCTGTCATTCATCCCCAGCGCTCCCACGAAGGCGGCTGTCGCCTTCGACCTGGTCGTCTCCGCCAGTGCTCTCTACGGCGGTTCGTGGCTCGAAGGTGCCGGAGTCGTCCATGCAGAGAACGAAGTCCTGCGCTGGCTGGCGGGAGAGTTCGGGCTGCCCGCTGGAGCCGGGGGAGTCTTCGTCCAAGGAGGTACGATCGGCAACCTCTCAGCTCTCGTCGCCGCCCGCAACGCACAGAAGGAGAAGCTCGGTGAGACTCGGCCGGGACGCTGGGTGATCGTGTGCAGCGCCGAAGCCCACTCCTCGGTCGCCTCCGCTGCCGAGGTCATGGATGTCGATGTCGCCCCGGTGGCCACCGGCGAGGACGGGATCCTGCGTCCCGACGGCGTGCGTGAGGCCCTGCTCGAACACGGGGACGCCGTGATCGCGGTGGTCGCCACCTCGGGGACGACGAACTTCGGCACCATCGATGACATCGCCGGCATCGCCGCTCTCAAGGACGAGTTCGACTTCTGGCTCCACATCGACGGCGCCTACGGTCTGGCCGCGATGCTCTCGCCGCAGGCACGCCACAAGTTCGCCGGAGTGGAGAAGGCCGATTCGCTCATCGTCGACCCTCACAAATGGCTCTTCGCTCCCTTCGACGCCTGTGCGCTCATCTACCGCGATCCGAATTCGGGGAGGCGAGCGCACACGCAGAAGGCCGAATATCTCGATACACTCACCGACGCGCAGGATTGGAGCCCCTCGGACTTCGCCATCCAGCTGACACGGCGACCGCGTGGGCTGCCGCTGTGGTATTCGCTGGCCAGCTATGGTGCCGAAACGTATCGGGAGGCGATCGGCCATTCGATCGATCTGGCGCGTGAGATCGCCACGGAGATCAAGCATCGAGAGCATCTGCGGCTCGTGCGCGAACCCGAACTCTCGGTCGTCGTGTTCGAGCGCGACGGTTGGCAGCGGTCGGATTATGACGCATGGTCGGATCGTCTGCTCGAGGACCAGCGCGCTTTCGTCGTCCCGAGCTCGCACCAGGGGCGGCCGAATGCCAGGTTCGCGATCGTCAATCCGCTGACGACGTTCGACGATCTCACCGACATCCTCGATTCGATGGAGTGAATGGATGCGTTCGATCCGTCCTTCACTGAGGTCCTCGATCTTCTGAGGGCCCCGCAGAGGTGACGGTCGCTCAGTCTTCGGGTGCATCCTCGGCGGCGGTCGTCGGCTTCGACCGGGGACGGAGTTCGACGGTGAAGGCGGGAAGCAGAGCTTGGGTGATCGGGCCGATCCCCAAGGCATAGAGGACTGTGCCGACCCCGACGACTCCGCCGAGAAGCCAGCCCACGGCGACGACGCTGACTTCGATGAGTGTGCGCACCAGGCGGATCGAGCGTCCGGTCACGCGGGAGAGCCCGGTCATCAGCCCATCGCGGGGGCCCGGCCCGAATTGGGAGCCGATGTACATCGCCGAGGCGGCCCCGTTGAGGACGACGCCCGTGACCATGAGAGAGATGTTCCACCCGAGTTCTTCGGGCCGGGGCAGGAACAGGCGGGTGAGGTCGAGCGCCGGCCCGACGAGGAGGGCATTGAGAATCGTGCCGATCCCCGGCTGCTGGCGCAGCGGGATCCAGATGAGGAGTACGAGGAACGCGAGAATCGTGATGATGGTGCCGAAGGTCAGCGGCACGTGATTCTGAATGCCGGAGTGGAGGACGTCCCACGGCATCATGCCCAAGCCGGCGTTGACCATCATCGCCATCGAGGCACCGAAGAGGTAGAGGCCGAGGACCAGCTGGGGGAGACGCCGCCACAGCCGTCCGCCGCGCAGCTGTGCGATGGGACCGACGTTGGCCAGTTGACGCCTCGGGGCTCTCATCTTCGTCATGTGGTGGCTTTCTGAGGGTTGCGATCAGAGGGACATTTCCATCATGACCGAAATTGGTCTTGTGCGATATAGCCACTTCGTGGAAAGTGGTCCCATGAGGTCAGAACCATGAGCACACCGGTCCTGGGAGCCAAACGACTCATCGGCATCATCGGAGACGGACCGTGGAAGGCGCCCGCATACGAATCGCTGGCCGCCGCAGTGGCCGCGGCGATCACCGACGGACGACTCCCGGTCGGCACGAGGCTGCCGAGCGAACGCGAACTCGCAGCCGCCTCCGGTCTCTCGCGCACGACGACGGGACGAGCGTACGCTCAGCTGCGGGAACAGGAATACATCCTCACTCGCCGAGGCTCCGGCAGCACCGTTCAGCTGCCCAGCGTCCCGGGCGGCCGCATCGACCACCTGCTCTCACCTGCCGGCGGCGACGAGTCGGAGGTCGATCTCACGTGCACCGCTCCGGTCGCACCTCCGGATATCCTCGACGCCTACGACCGGGCACTGTCACGTTTGGGTGCCTACCTGCCCGGCACCGGGTACTATCCTTCTGGGCTACCGGTGCTGCGGGAGATCATCGCCGATCGCTATACCCGGCGCGGCGCCCCGACCGACCCCGATCAGATTCTCATCACCTCCGGGGCACTCGGCGGTGCGGCCATCGCCGTCCGCGCCCTCCTCGACGTCGAACCCGATGAGTCCGCGCGCCGCGGCGGGGCACGGTCGACCTCGCGGGTGCTCATCGAAAGCCCCACCTATCCGAATGCGATCGCCACACTCGAAGGCGCGGGCGCCGCTCTCGTGACCTACCCCCTCGAGTTCGGAACTCAGGGGCACCATTGGGACATCGACGCCATGGAGCAGCTGATGGGACAGACACGTCCGCGCAGCGCCTATCTCATCCCCGACTTCCACAATCCGACCGGCGCACTGCTGCCCGAAGCCCAGCGCAGTGAGCTCGCGGAGGCTCTTCGTCGGCATCGAGTCGTCCCCGTCTTCGACGAATCCCTCGTCGAACTGGAACTCGAGGACGGCAGGATGGCCACTCCGATGTCCGCGCTGATCACGGACGCGGTGACAGTGGGCAGTGTGAGTAAGATCTATTGGGGAGGTCTGCGCATCGGATGGATGCGCATTCCCCGCCACCGGATCGGTCATTTCGCGTCCTCCCGGCTCGGACTCGACCTGGGAGCACCGGTCCTCGAACAGCTCGTCACGGTCGAACTCATGAGCAATCACGATGCTGTCGTCGCCGACTGCCGCTCCCGGCTCAGAGCCGCCCGAGACCTGCTCGCCGCACAGGTGAGGTCATGGCTGCCAGAGTGGAAGCTCATCGTCCCCTCCGGTGGAATGGCGCTGTGGGCCGAACTGCCGGAGGCACGTTCCGGGGTACTCTCGATCGCCGCGAGAAACCATGGTCTCCGCCTCGTCGCAGGACCGAACTTCGCCCCCGCCGGTGGACTCGATCGGTGGGTGCGCCTGCCCTATACGGTGACGGAGAGCGAACTGCAGCATGTGGGGCCGCGACTGGCCGCAGCCTGGGAGGAAGCCAAATCGATGACCGGACGTGGACCGACCGACCGGGCCCGCATCGTGGCGTGAACATCGCGGGCACGCAGGGAAAACCTGAGTACGATGACCGTATGGGAGACGACAGCGGACTCAGTCACGATGGGCAGTACTCGACGGCGACGACCGTCGGGGAGTTCCGAGCCAATATCGCCGAGGTGAAGCGCCGGATCGCCGCTGCCGCCGAGCGCGCCGGCCGGGACCGCGCCGACATCGAGCTGCTTCCAGTGAGCAAGACCGTACCCCAGGAACGCATCCGCCTCGCCGTTGCCGCCGGTTGTGCGAAGTTGGGTGAGAACAAGGTTCAGGAGGCCCACCGCAAATCCGAGGAGATGGCCGACCTCGACATCGATTGGGCTGTGATCGGGCACCTCCAGTCGAATAAAGCCAAGGACGTGGCGAAGTTCGCCAGCGAATTCCAGGCGCTCGACCGACTCAAGGTCGCCAGAGCCCTCGACCGTCGACTCGAAGCGGAAGGACGCAGCCTCGACGTGTATGTCCAGGTCAACACCTCCTCTGAGGACTCCAAATTCGGCATGCCGCCGGAAGAGCTCCTCGACTTCCTCAAGGAGGTGCGAGCCTTCGAGACTCTCAAGGTCCAGGGACTGATGACTTTGGCAGTCTTCTCCTCGGATATCGACCGTGTCCGTCCCTGCTTCCAGCTTCTGCGCGGTCTGCGCGACCAGGTTCGCGAAACCGATCCTGACCTTCTCGGCCTGGGGCGGCTGTCGATGGGCATGTCCGGTGACTTCGAAGTGGCCATCGAAGAGGGCGCAGACTGCGTCCGTGTGGGGCAGGCCATCTTCGGTCGACGAGCGCTGCCGGACTCCCACTACTGGCCCGAAGCCGACTGAACGGCCGACCGGCTGTGCCTCCTTCCCACCCGGAGTCCGGACGTGACAAGCCATCGGCTCAGACGAGTTCGGACGCCGTTCGGCGCCCCTCGACGCAGACGCTCTGGTGGTTCGGCGGTGCCGTGCTCGGCGTCATCCTCGGTGCGGGAATCTCCGGATTCGCCGCTCTGGCCGAAACCGCCCTGACGTCGTGCCTCATCGCTCTGCTCTTCCTCACGTTCCTCGACATCCCTTTCGAAACGGGATTGCGTGCGGTTCGCGATCTGCCTCTTCTTGCTGTGACGGCGGCCTTGAACTTCCTCATCGTCCCGCTGGTCGTCGCCGGTCTCATATCGGTCTTCGACATCGCTGATCCGCTGCTGCCGGCTGTGCTCATCGTGCTGCTGTGTCCCTGCATCGACTACGTCATAGCGTTCACACGTGCTGCAGGAGGCGCCGCCGATCGCCTGCTGATGCTCACTCCCATGCTCATGATCGCTCAGCTGCTGTTGCTGCCCGTGATGCTGTGGGCGGTCACCGGAGGGCGGCTGAGCATCGATCTGCCTGTTCGTCCGCTCGTCGGCGCGCTGGTGCTGTTCATCATCATTCCTCTTACGGCCGCCGTCGTCGTTCGTCGACTTGCCCGCCGGACGCCACGATTGGGCCGGCCCCTCGCCGCGAGCGCACGTCTGATGGATCCGGTCATGACGCTGACGCTGCTCGTCATCACTGCCTCGGTCACCCCGAGGATCGCCCATTCCGCCGGACAGTTGGGGACCGTGGCCGTCGTCTTCGCAGTCTTCGCTGTCGTGATGACCACGATCGGGTGGGGCGTCACGCGGGCTCTGCACGTCGGTCCGCGGCGATCACGTGCTGTGATCCTCTCCGCCGTCACGCGCAATTCCCTGGTCATGCTTCCGATCGTTCGTGCGATCACCGGGGAGGGCATCGGTCCAGCGGGGGTCGTGACGCAGACCCTCATCGAGCTTCTTGTTCTGATCGTCCTCGTCCGCGTCCTGCCTCGTCTGGTGCCGGCCACTGCCGTGGCCGAAAACCGCTAGTAATCGTTCTCCTCGGGGCGGACAATGGAACTATGTTCACCTCCGATCAGTGTTATCAGGCAGTCACTTCCCGTGATCGACGCTTCGATGGAATGTTCTTCACCGCGGTGCGCACCACCGGGATCTTCTGCCGTCCGTCGTGTCCGGCGAGGACTCCGCGGCGGGAGAACGTGGACTTCTTCGTCACGGCCGCGGCCGCGGCAGACGCCGGTTTTCGGGCCTGCCGACGGTGCCGCCCGGATGCCAGTCCGAATTCGCCGCAGTGGGACACCCGCGGAGACGTCGTGGCCCGAGCCATGCGCCTCATCCGCGACGGTGCCGTCGACCGCGGAGGAGTCGCAACCCTCGCCGCCGAACTCGGGTACAGCACTCGCCAACTCGGGCGCCTCATCCACGCCGAGCTCGGTGCCGGACCTCTGGCGCTGGCTCGCACCGAAAGGGTACGCACTGCCAGGACACTCATCGAGGCCACCTCGATGCCGATGAGCGAGATCGCCTTCGCCGCCGGCTTCTCCAGTATCCGACAGTTCAACGACACCTTCCGAACGATGTATTCGATCAGCCCACGACAGCTGCGCAGAGACGGTGCCGAACATTCGGTGACCGACGAAGTCGTACTCCGATTGGCGTATCGCCCGCCGTTCGACTTCGCGCATCTGCTGGGGTACTTCGAGGCACGAGCCGTTGCCGGGATCGAAAATGTCTCGGACGGCGCCTACACCCGGTCGATGCGGCTGACTCACGGTCCCGCCGTGATCACGGTGCGGCAAGGGCACGGGGACTTCGTTGACTGCCGTCTCCGCCTGGCCGACACCCGCGACCTCGGCAGCGCCGTCGCACGAGTCCGGCGCCTCCTCGACCTCGATGCCGACCCCGAGGCGATCGCCCATACACTGCGGTCGGCGGGCCTGCGCCGCCTCGTCGACGACCATCCAGGACTTCGTTCACCGGGCCACAGCGACCCCGTCGAACTGGCTCTGCGGACAGTCCTCGGACAGCAGATCTCCTTGGCCGCCGCCCGCACCCATCTGGAACGCCTCGTCGCAGGTGTTGGAGAATCACTGCCGGAGGAGCTGAGCTTCGGCGGAGTCGACAGGGTCTTTCCCACCGCCGAGGCGATCGCCGCTGTCCCCGCATCCGAATGGGCGTTGCCTTCGAGTCGGATCAGGACGATTCAGACACTGTCGCAGGCGTTGGCCGAGGGCAGTGTGGACCTCGGCGCGGGCAGCGACCGCGAGGAAGCGAGCCGGAATCTGCTGGCACTGCCCGGAATCGGTCCGTGGAGCAACGGCTATATCCGGATGCGCGCCCTCGGAGATCCCGACGTCTTCATGGACTCCGACCTCGGCGTGAAGAAGACCATCGCCGATCTCGACGCGAGTTCAGCGGCACCTGTCGATTGGAAACAGGTCGCCATGAACTGCAGTCCCTGGCGCTCCTACCTCACCCACCTGCTGTGGGCACATCACGCCCGCAGCCCAGCAGCCTGACCGACCGAGACCGAGCAACGAATGATTCTGCCCATGACTCACCGACACGAAGGACGCGCAGACATGACCACGCCGACAACGACCCAACCCGACACCGCACGGAAGTTCACCGCTGCCATGGAGCTGCCGACCGCCTCGGCGCCGGTATATACGACGATCCTCGATACGGACCTAGGACCGATCCTGCTCACCTCCGACGGAGTCCATCTCACTGGTCTCTATCTCGAGGTCTCCGAGGCGATCGATGCTCGACTCGACAGAACGTTCGGAGTCGAACCGACTCCGGAAGACGACCTGGAGATCTTCCACCGCGCCGAGGCACAGCTGGGGGAGTACCTTTCAGGCCAGCGCACACAGTTCGATCTGCCCTTGGCGGCGAAGGGAACGGAATTCCAACGCTCGGTGTGGCAGGCGCTGACGCAGATTCCGTTTGGCAGCACAGCAGGTTACGGTGAGCTGGCCGAGATGCTGGGAAGACCCGGTGCGGCGCGTGCTGTGGGGGCCGCCAACGGAAAGAACCCTATCAGCATCATCGTGCCCTGCCACCGAGTCATCGGAGCGGACGGATCCCTGACCGGCTACGCATGGGGAGAGGGAAAGAAACGCACCTTGCTCACCCTGGAAACCCGCCCCTAATTACTACCTGACGGCGGCCCAGCAACCTCGCGCCAGGTTGCTGGGCCGCCGTCAGGTAGCAAGAAGGGCGGGGATCCTTGTTTGGATCCCCGCCCTTCAGCGGTGGAGGTAAGGGGATTCGAACCCCTGACCTTCTCCATGCCATGGAGACGCGCTACCAACTGCGCCATACCCCCGCTTGCCTGATCAATATTACCCACGTGTGGGTGAGAGACCAAATCGGCGGAGAGTGACGCTCGCCACAAGGGCGGGAATACTGGAACCCCGTGTTCAGGCACTGATCGGGGCCGACCCCGCGGCCCGAGTCCGATGAACTCGGGCCGCGGCGAGTCAGCTATCCGCCGAGGATTCTCCGCGGTGGATCAGATGAACGGCCGGACCTGGCTGAGGTAGCGCACGATATCCCGCTCGCGCAGTTCACGTACGCGCTGCTCGCGAGCGTGTTCGCGCAGGCGAGCCTGCTGACGACGGGCAACCTTCAGGCGGCGAGACTCGGGTGTCGGGGCTGGGCGGCGCGCCCACCGGATGAGCTTCATTCCGGTGCTCAGGGCCCAGCGTCGTGGATAGGTGAATGGGAATGTGGTGGACACAATTATTCCTCGTGGTTTTCGGGCAGGGGATATCCGCAAATGGGCAGGAGATATCCCGGAATGGCGGTCAGATAAACAATTGCCGAAAAAGTCGCGACATTGACAATGAATCGCCTGCGCAAGGGTGCATATGACAAAGGCAGCTAATTGCCAATAAGGGAATAGGTCATTGCAATGACAGATTCACTGATATGGCAACGGAATACGATAGGCAATGAATCCGAACTGGTCGGCCGCACAGCGGAAGGCGCCAGGTGGTACGGCGCTCACTCGCGAATGCAGCAGATCGGACCGAACTCAATGATGTCGGCGTGAAGTGGCCGGATCAGGTGCGGCAACTGGCGGTGCTGGGCACAGCAGGGATGCCGAAAGTGATCTGGACACAAGCCGGGCGTGAAGAATGCCGGATATCAGGCAACCGGTGGCTCAGAGGACAACGGTGGCCGGAAGCCAACCGGTGGAAAAGACGTGGGAGACGGCTGTGTCAGCCGACGAGTCCTTGTCCGCCAATCGGGCAGGCAGCGTATTCATGCCAAGGCGTTCGAAGGTCAGGGCCTGCAAGAAAATTCATCATCGTAACTGCTCTCCTTTCATGGTCGTGGATCTCGTGGGGACGGCGTCAACGTCCGCTATTGTCAAGGTGCAATCAGGGTGGTGTCTGCGAATCCGTAATTGCACTGTCGAATTTAGCACAGCTTTCATTGCGTGTGGGAGTTTTGTTCATTATTTTCTCAAATATTTTCACTTCGACTGTTCGGGCGAGAAAGACGGTTCGTGAAAACTGTTGGTCGAAGCGCTGTTTGGGCCGACGTAGAATCGGAAGAGACGTGCATCAGTCGGACACGCAGCTTGAGGAGTTGAGGATGTCAGAGACCGCCACCACCAGACGTCTGGTCGTCGGATACATCGCCACGGATCGGGGCCGGGATGCGATCTCGCTGGCCATTTCGATCGCGCGTTCCATCGACGTCGAACTCGTGGTCACCATCGTCCGTCCGGAATCATCGACGATTCTCGCCGGCAGCGCCGTGCCCAAGGACGGGGCCGGGATCGTGGCCCAGCAGATCGACGATTGGCTGGACGAAGCCCTGGCACTCATCCCCGATGACATCCGCGCCAGAGGCTGCATCCACATCGCCTCGAACGAATCCAAGGGCCTCATGGAGGTCGCCGAGCAGGAAGGCGCACTGGGCATCATCATCGGTGCACGGGCCACCACACTGATGCGCCAACTGCGCATCGGCACGGTCGCTTCATCGCTGCTGCACTCGTCGACGGTGCCCGTCGTGCTCGCCCCGTCGGGCAGGTCCGACATCGGGCCGATCTCGCGGGTGACCGCACTCTACGGGGCCCGCCCAGGTGCTTCGTCACTCATCGGAGCGGCCATCGAATCGGCTGTCGGCCTCGGAGTCGATCTCAGACTGCTGTCCCTGATCGAGAACGACGGACTCTATGACGACGAGGTCGCCGAGATCACCGAATTCGCCGAACAGTACGGGGGAGCGGTGCTGGCGGACGACGCTTCGGAGATGCTGGCCTCTGGCCGTGCGACGGTGAGAACCAAGGCCGGAGCCGATATCGAAGAGGCCGCCGAGACCATCGACTGGCAGCCCGGCGACCTCGCCTTCATCGGATCGAGCCGCTTGGGCCACGGAGGCAAGGTCGCAATCGGTGCGAGGGCTCGCCGTCTGCTGCGTGTCCTGCCCGTTCCGGTGGTGGTCGTGCCCCGACGTGCCGTGAGTCGACTGCACACCGCCGAAACCGACTGAGGTGCGGATACGTCAATCACAGCGGACCGACATCCGGCTGGGCTCCCACAGCACGGCCGCGTGGATCCATCCGGGTGAGCGGCGTCGGCGTCCGCTGCTGATGGTGCATGGCTTCCGTGGGGATCATCATGGAATGGACCTCATCGCCGGCAGCATCACCGACCGCGAGGTGGTCGTGCCCGACCTGCCCGGGTTCGGTCTCACTGCCCCGCTGGATTCGGGTTCGTCGCTCTCTGCCTTCGTCGATCATCTCCTCGCTCTGCGCGCCGAGGTGGGCAGGCAGCGGGGCGTGACACCGATCCTGGTGGGGCACTCCTTCGGGTCGATCCTGGTCAGCCACCTGGCGGCCTCCCACCGGGACGTCGTCGACGAGCTCGTGCTCATCAATCCGATCACCAGCCCCGCCCTCGAAGGGCCCGCACGATTCCTCACCGCGGTCACCCGCGCCTATTACGCCCTCGGTGCGCGGCTGCCCGAGCGAGCCGGTCGCTCCCTGCTGAGCAACCCCGTGATCGTCCGGGCCATGAGCGTGGCCATGGCCACGACTCGCGACCCCGGCCTGCGTTCGTACATCCATGATCAGCATTCGCGGCACTTCTCGTCGTTCGCTGACCGCGCGTCCCTGTCAGAGGCCTTCGCGACGTCCGTCGCGCACACCGTCACCGAGGTGGCCGACCACCTGAATATGCCCACGCTCGTCATCGCCGGCGATCAGGACGCCATTGCCCCGATCGGCCCGACCCGGGCATTCGTGGAGAAGCTCCCCGACGTCGAATTCGTGGAATTGGATGGGGTGGGCCACCTCGTGCACTATGAACGGTCGGAGGAGGCCGCCTCGGCGATCATGGATTTCTGCCACCGGCGAATCGACCGGTGATTCGGCGCGTGACAGGCCCAAGGCAGATACGGTGAATCGACGAAGGGCCGCTGCGCATCAGCGCAGCGGCCCTTCTCTTCAACCGTGTTGGAGATCAGCGGCGGGAGTCGCGTGCCCAGCGGTAGAGAATCGGCACGAGGAATGCGAAGCACGACGCGAGCAGACCACCCCAGAACACCCAGAACTCGGTTCCCTCAGGTGAGGAGAATGAGGCTCCGAAGAGGTAGAGTCCGAACACGAACAGAGCGAAGGCGAAGACGAAGACGATGACATCGGCGAACGATGCTGAATTGCGGGTTCTCTTCGGGGCGGCGATATCGGACATGGTCTCCTCCGGCGATGTTTCTGGTGGTCAGCTGACTCTCAGCAACAGTCTACATCGCGTAGAGGACTTTGCTCATCTCCGGTCGTGTTCGGCGCTTCGCTCCGGGACCAGCCAACCGAGCAGAGCCGAGACGATCGAGACGATGATCGCGGCGAAGATGGCGGAGAAGAAGAACGAATCGATGGTGAACTCGAACGGGGTGAACCCGCTGAGCCAACTCGTCAGCGCCAACATGATCGCGTTGATGACGATGGAGAACAGTCCCAGGGTCAGACACGTGATCGGAGCCGAGACGAAGCTGAGGATCGGTTTGATGAAGGCATTCGCCAATCCGAAGATGAGGCCGATGACGAGGTAGGAGATGATCATCGCCGGAATGGCGCCGGCCTGCTCCTCGACGACCCGGTTCCCTGTGATCGTCACACCCGGCAGGATCCAGGCCGCCACCCAGATCGCACAGGCGTTGACGATGACGCGAGACAAGAAGTTCATAGCCGTCATCCTCGCAGACCGATCTGCGTTCTTTCTGAGTCGCGGATGGGAATGAGGTCCGTGCCATGGTGATCAAACTCAACGTCGCTTGGTGCATTGGCACTCGAATCGGATCGCCAAACACAGTAGCCTGAAGGTGAACCCTTCGGTTCGACTTTCTCAGACCAACAGCGTGCACCTACCGAGTGATTTGATCCAGGTCACCACGGCGGCACGACCTCCCGGACGAGCGGGAGCAGAAACTGGATTGATATGACAGACAGCGACATGCCCGCCTCGGCTCGGCGCACCACCGCGCAGCAGTCCTCACCGACTCTGTTCTCGGCCGTCGGACGCAGCTATTTCCCGATCGCCTTCGTCGCCCGCATGCCTTTCGCCATGATCGTCGTCGGTGTGCTCACCC
Source organism: Brevibacterium sp. CT2-23B (assembly GCF_013168765.1). NCBI lineage: Bacteria > Bacillati > Actinomycetota > Actinomycetes > Micrococcales > Brevibacteriaceae > Brevibacterium > Brevibacterium sp. CT2-23B. Next base: position 538,043 of record NZ_JABBYK010000001.1, read on the forward strand.
TCGTTGTGGCCGGCCGCGGATCGCTGAGCTTGGGCGGGATCAACTCAGCTGTGGTCGGATTGGGCACGGCTCTGTTCGGTTCCTTCATCGGGGCGGCCGCCGACCGGTGGGGTCAGCGCTATGTTCTGCTCATCGCCGGGATCCTCAACTGCCTGGCGCTGACCTTCATGGCGTGGGTCGTCTTCAGCCCGCTGCCGGATTTCGTCGTGTTCATCGCCGCCTTCGCGATCGGTGCCACCTCACCTCAGGTCGCGCCGATGTCGCGGTCTCGCCTCGTCGACATCGTCATGTCCGTGCTGCCCTTGTCGAGGCGGCCGAAGGTGCTCAATGCCACGATGGCCTATGAATCCGCAGCCGATGAGGTCATCTTCGTCTTCGGACCCTTCCTCGTCGGACTCTTGGCGACCTTCTTCACCCCGGTCGCGCCCATCATCGGGGCGATCGTGATGACGCTCGTCTTCGTCTCCGCCTTCGCACTCCACCCGACCGGGCGGGCGCGTTCGACTGGAACGTCGAGCAGCCTCGGCGAGCGTGCCCCCGCCAAGGACATGTTCACCGCCGGTGTCTTCGTCATCATCCTCGGTGTCTTCGGCGTCGGAATGGTGTTCGGCTCCACCCTCACCGCTCTCACCGCGCTGACCAACGACATCGGCCGGCCGGAGGAGGCCGGTCTCATCTACGGAGTGATGGGCATCGGCTCTGCGGTGCTGGCGATCTCGGTGGCGCTGTTCCCCTCTGCGTTCGCTCTGTGGGCGCGACTGCTGTGCTTCGCGCCCATTCTGGTCACGGGATCGGTCATCCTCGCGTCGACGGAATCGATGCCGATCATCGTCATGGCTCTGCTGCTCATGGGCACGGGAATCGGCCCGAGCCTCGTCACCCTCTTCAGCCTCGCCGCCGAACGTGCGCCGCTCGGACGGTCGGCGACCGTGATGTCGATGGCGGGGTCGGCGATCATCGTCGGCCAATCGGTGTCCTCGGCGATCAACGGAATCCTCGCCGAGGATCGGGGAACGGCCGTGGCGATGGCCGTCCCGGTGGCCGCCTCGGCGATCGTCCTGTGTGCCGGTGTCCTCAATCTGTTCGTCGGGAGGCGCCGCGATCTGAGCTCTGACAAGCCGTCACGGCAGCGCGTCGACGGAGCCGAGGAAGAGATCTGAATCACTTCGACTTTCCGTGTTTTGGGACGGCGTGTCCCAGGCATTGCCAGGTGTGACCGGGACATAACCGAGGAGTAGGATGTCCGCTGGTCCATCGTGAAATGCGCCACGGATCGTGGCCTCTCACACCACTACGGAAAGCACACAATGTCTTCAAGCACCTCGACGACCGAGGCCGTCCGCAGCGATACCCGCTTCTTCGGACACCCTCTGCCGCTCATGCAGCTGTTCAGCCTGGAACTGTGGGAGCGATTCTCCTACTACGGGATGAACGGCATCCTCGCGATTTACCTCTACTTCAGCGTCACCGACGGCGGCATGGGGATGGAGCAGGGTACGGCCGTGGGCATCGTCGGTGCGTACGGCGGTGCCGTCTTCCTCGCCACGATCCTCGGCGCCTGGATTGCCGACCGGCTGGCGGGAGCGGAGAAGGTCCTCTTCTACTCCGCGATCATCATCATGGTCGGCCACATCTGCCTGGCTTTCATCCCCGGCTTCGGGGGAGTGGCCGTCGGCCTCATCCTTGTCGCGCTCGGCTCGGGCGGTCTCAAGGCGAACGCCTCGGCGCTGGTCGGTGAACTCTACGAAGAGAAGGACCCGCGTCGTGACGCCGGCTTCACCATCTTCTACATGGGCGTGAATATCGGTGCCCTCCTCGGCCCGCTGCTCACCGGACTCCTGCAGAAGAACATCGGATTCCACTATGGATTCGGGGCCGCCGCGGTCGGTATGGCACTCGGCCTGATCATCTACCTCACCGGTCGCAAGAGCCTGCCGCCGGAGTCTCGTGTTGCAGTCAATCCGCTGCCGAAGAACAAGCTCTACCTCTTCATCGTGGCCGTCGTGGTCGTCATTCTCCTCGCCGTCATTCTATGGATGACGAAGATCGTCAACGCGGAAAACCTCGATTGGTGGATCGCCGGGATCTCTGCCGGAGCGGCCGCCTGCTACTTCATCGTCATGTACACCTCGCCGCAGACGAACTCCGACGAACGCTCTCGTGTTCTCGCCTTCATCCCGTTCTTCCTGACGGTTGTGGTGTTCTGGTCGATGTACCAGCAGATCTTCGGAGTGCTGACCGTCTACTCGGATACTCAGCTCAACCGGTCGATCTTCGGATGGGAGATGCCGATCAACTGGATCCAGCTGATCCCTGCGTTCTTCGTCATCGTCTTCGCCCCGCTGTTCGCGACGATGTGGATGAAGCTCGGACCCAAGCAGATCTCGACACCGGTCAAGGCCGGACTGTCACTCGTGCTCATCGGCATCGGCTTCCTCATGTTCCTGCCCTTCGCTGAGGCCGGCCCCAATGAGACTCCGCTGCTGTGGGTGGCTCTCACATTGGCCGTATTCGTCTTCGGTGAGCTGCTCATCTCGCCGGTGGGCCTGTCGTTCTCGACGAAGGTCGCTCCGAAGGTCTTCCAGTCGCAGATGATCGCCGTGTTCTTCCTTGCCTCGGGTGTCGGTACGGCACTGTCCGGTGTGCTCGGCGGGTACTTCGACGCCGGCAACCAGGCACCCTACTGGCTGTCGGTCGGCGGATCGTCGGTCGTGCTCGGCCTGCTCGCGCTGACGCTGACGAAGCCGATGCTGGGGCTGCTGCGCGGAATCCGCTGATTCAGTAGCTTCGGGCATAGCCAGCGCAGTCCGAAGGCTCCTGTGGGTCTCCGCCTCACGGGAGCCTTCGTCGTTTCCGGGCGGGCATCCCTCACCCGCAGTGTCGCTTCAGAGCGTTGCAGCACGAGGGTGTGGCCGGACGGGTGAGGGATGCGGGAGCAACGGTATGAATTGGCACTAGTGGGAGGGCGTGCGACCAACGGGAGGGCGTGACGCTGGCGCGGCAAATCGCGAGCACAGCGCCGCACAGCCTCGGCGAGCGCGAGGGACGCGACCCCCGAGTCAGACGCCGATGAAGATGGGCAGCGCGTCAGGATGGTGGGCGTGGACGATCGTGAGGAACACGAGCGCGTCGAAGAGCAGATGCACCGTGACCGTATACGGCAGCGATTTCGTGCGATTGAAGATGAAGGCCTGCACGAGTGCGAAGGGGATCGTCAGCAGCGGACCGATCGACCGGTAGCCGAGCTCCCAGAGGAACGAGACGAAGATGATCGTGGTGAATATGTTCGCGGTCCAGAACGAGAAGTGTTTGCGCAGGAGCGCGAAGACCGTGCAGATGAAGAACAGCTCGTCCCAGATGCCCACGGCGTTGACCCCGAAGAACAGTCGGATGATCTCCGACCAGTTCGTCAGCGGAGGCCAGTTGAGGTAGACCCCGGTGCGCATGAAGTACTGCGGCAGCACTGCCCAGGCGACCACAACGACGAAGACCAGCCAGGCCCATTCCAGCCGCGACCAGGGTTGGCCGCGACGCAGCGGAAACTGGATCGTCTTGTCTTCGAACACATAACGAGTCACGAGCCAAGGGCCGATGACGACGGCCGAGAGCACAACGCCCATGCGTGCGATGTTCGACCACGAGATATCGGCTTCGACCGATATCGCCGAGATGAGAGCGAGACACGCGGCGATGATGCTGAGGTCTCTGGCGAAACTCCGATTGACACTCCACGCGATGATCAGGGCCGCGAGCATCGGTGCGTATCCGAAGGCGCGGACCTGCGGAAACGTCGTTCCCAGGCCGAAGAGCACAACCGCCGAGACCGCCAGCGAGGCAGCCGCAGCGGCCTCCCAGCTGAGCGGTTTCAACTGTGAGGATTCGATGGTTACTGCTCGGTCAGTGTCCACGCTCCACACTGTAGACGAACCCGGTCCGAGTCGCACCGGAACTTCGACCAGTGCCGCACCGAATCATCGCGTCTGGCTCCGCCGATTCACAAGTAGGATCGGAGCGAGGGAAGGACATCATTGGACCCAGAGGACTACTCCGAGCTCATCGCCGAATTGGCACCGAATCTCCACACCGAGACGACGCCGGTACGCAGCGCCGTCGGGCGCACCACGGCCTCGGACATCAGAGCTCCGCGATCGGTGCCCGACTTCGCCGCCTCGGCGATGGATGGTTTCGCCCTCGACGGCGCGGCCCTGAACTCCGCCCGCGACGGGAACGCCATTCGAGTCGTCGGCGACACCCCCGCCGGACATTCCGCCGTCACGCTGCAGACGGGATGCGCTGTGCGCGTGATGACAGGTGCTCCCGTTCCCTCCGGCGCCGAGGCGGTCGTCCCTGTCGAGCTGACCGACGCTCGACAGACCGGGCCGGCTCCCGAAGCCATCCGAATTGATTCCCTCCCCGCCGCTGTCCCGCCCGGGTGGAACATCCGCTCGATCGGTGAGGACATGTGCCGGGGCGACATCGTCCTGACCGCCGGGGAGCGGATCACCTCGGCCGGAGTCGGCGTGCTGGCGATGCTCGGCATCACCGAGATCGAAGTTCTCCGCAGACCCCGCATCGGTCTGATCGTCACCGGGGACGAAATCCAGGGTGCCGACCAGACAGGTGAGAGTCGCACCGAGGCGGCCGCCTCCTCGATCTTCAATTCGAACCTGCCGATGCTCGCCGCCGCAGTCCGCGGCTTCGGTGCCGAATCCATCGAAGCCACGTGCAGCGACGACGCCGACGAGCTGCGCGGTGTGCTCACGACGATGAGCGCCGAGGCCGACCTCGTTGTGACAACCGGAGGTATCAGCGCCGGTGCCTTCGAAGTCGTCCGTCAGGTCCTGGAACCCGACCATTCGACGTTCCGCCGACTGGATATGCGACCCGGATCGCCTCAGGGCTTCGGACGCCGCGGCACTCTGCCGCTCATCCATCTGCCCGGCACTCCACAGGGAGCCTTCGTCGCCTTCCACCTCTTTGTCGGCTCGCTGCTGACCGGGAAGAGCCTGCGACGGAGATGGCGGAAGGGACTTCTCGCAGGACCCGATCTGCGAACACACGGAAACGCCGTCACTTTCCGTCCCGGCACCTTCACCGAATCAGGGGAGATCCTCCCTGCCGACCGGTCCAGGCTTCCGAGCTTCGCCGCGGCCGATGTGATCATCAGAATCCCGCGCGGCACCGATACCCCGCATGGTTCAGCAGAACTGTGCGCAGGCACGGCCATCGACTACCTCGAGTGCTGACGCCTTCCCTCCCTCCCTTCCGGATTAGGATGGGGTCATGTCGACTTCACGCCTGAGTCCTGCCGACCGGACCCGCTACGCCCGGCAGATCCGACTGTCCGGATTCGGTGAAAGCGCGCAGGCCGCACTGCTCGACTCGCATGTTCTCGTCATCGGTGCCGGGGGACTCGGCGCCCCGATACTCAGCTACCTCTCGGCCGTCGGCATCGGCACGATCACCGTGATCGATCCCGATGTCGTCGAGCTGAGCAATCTGCATCGCCAGGTCATCCACACCGAGGCGGCCATCGGCACTCGTAAGATCGATTCCGCCCGGCAGCGGATGAACGGGATCAATTCGTCGATCGAGGTCCGGACGATTCCGCAGCTGCTCACTCCGGACAACGCTCTCGAACTCTTCGAAGGCGTCGACATCGTCGTCGACGGCAGCGACAACTTCGCCACCCGCTACCTTGCCAACGATGCCTGTGAGATTCTCGGAATCCCACTCGTGTGGGGGACGATCCTCGGTTTCGACGGTCAGGTCGCCGTCTTCGATGCCGAACGCGGCGCCACACTGCGCGACCTCTACCCCGAGGTTCCGGCTCCGGGCAGTGTGCCCGACTGTTCGGTCGCCGGAGTCCTCGGGCCCCTGTGCGGAAGCATCGGATCCGCGATGGCGATGGAGGCCATCAAGGTGCTCACCGGAATCGGCACACCGCTCGTCAACAGCGTGGCCATCCACAGCAGCCTCGACACCAGTTGGGAGACGGTCCCGGTGCGACCGATTCCGGGCAGGCCTCCGGTGACAGACCTCGGGCAGCACCGCGGCGACTACGCCCAGCACACGTTCGACTCACTCAAGACCGACGACACCGCAGAGAGAACAGCCGGCCCGACCACAGGGGAAAGCCTTCTGGGGCCGGCCACCGTGACCTGGGCGGACGTCGAGGCCGACTCCATCCTCGTCGACATCCGCGATGACGATGAGGTCGCCTCGGGGATGGTCCCCAGTGCCATTCACATTCCGATGGACGAGCTGCTCGCCGATCCCAGCCGCCTGCCGACTCCCGACACAGCGGACACGTCCGCCTTCTCTGATGCCGCCCCAGCACGGCCGCACGGCATCGCCCTCTACTGCCGGTCGGGGGTGCGCTCGGCGAAGACCGCTGCGCAGCTGCGTTCACACGGCATGGCAGTGACGTCGGTCAACGGCGGATATCTCGCCTATCTGTCACAGGCGGCTCCAGAGCAGAGCTGACGAGGCTTCAACCGATCTCGCCGTTCAAGGTCCTACCCGCCGGCGAACGGCGGGAGGACATCGACGGTGTCACCGTCGGACAGTTTCACGGACCGATCGGTGGCGGCCACGGAATTGACGAGGAAGCTCGAGCGCGACAGCACGGTCGCGGCTTGGGGGTCGGCCGCCTCGGCGAGGGACGTGACGAGCTCATCGACGGACCCGGCACGGATCTGTGATTCGCGGGCGCCGAAGGCCTCCCGGGCTGCGGCGAAGAACCGAACGGTGATGGTGGGCACTTATCCTCCGATGGCGCTCATGGGTCGTTGTGGCTGCTCGAACGAATCCGTGTCCATCCCATGACCGGCGAGCTTCTTCCAGTGCGCACCCTTCCATAGGTTCGCAATCGATTCGTCGGAGGCACCATCGCGCATCGCCGTGAGCAGATCGACCTCGGTGCGAGAGAACAGGCAGGTGCGCACACGTCCCTCCGCGGTCAGGCGGGTGCGAGTGCAGTCGGCGCAGAAGGGACGCGTGACCGAAGCGATGATGCCGACAGTGCCGAGGATCGAATCGGGACGGCGTCGATCGGCGACGAGGAACTTCTCGGCCGGGGCCCCGTTCCGCGGGGCCGAATCCGGGGTGAGCACGAATCGGGGTTCGAGGAGGGCGAAGATGTCGGCTGCGGTGATCATCGACGTCCGCTCCCAGGAATGTCCGGCATCCAGGGGCATCTGTTCGATGAACCGCAGGCTCAGATCCTGCTCGAGACACCACTGCAGAAGATCAGGAGCCTGTGCATCGTTGACCCCCGGCAGCAGCACAGCGTTGATCTTCACAGGGTTGAGACCGGCGGCTTTCGCCCCGTCGATGCCCTCGAGCACACGTTTGAGGAACGGGCGCCGGGTCATGGTCGCGAAGGTCTCCGGATCGATCGTGTCGAGAGAGACGTTGATGCGATCCAGTCCCGCCGCTTTCAGCCCCGCGGCGCGTTTGTCCAGGCCGATCGCGTTCGTTGTCAGTGCGATGTTCGGTCGCGGCTCCAGTGCTGCGACGCCGGCGATGATCTCGTTGATGTCCTTGCGGGTGAGAGGTTCGCCTCCGGTGAAGCGGACCTGGTCGACGCCGAACTTCTCCACGGCGATGCGGACGAAGCGGACGATCTCGTCACCGGACATTGCGGAGTCGCGAGACATGAACTCGACGCCCTCTTCCGGCATGCAGTAGGTGCAGCGCAGATTGCAGAAGTCGGTGAGGGAGATGCGGAGGTCGCGAGCGCGGCGATCGAAGGTGTCGAGCAGCGAGTCCTCCTTATGAGCGGTGAACTCCTCGCCCGGGTCCACCGTCGGAGTTCTCAGCACCGGCATGGGCAGGCCGATCTTCTCCATTGCGTCATCCTCCTTGAACAGCGTGTCGATATCATCGTCCCATGACTACTGCGAAGATGCATCGTGAGCGCATATCCGAGATCATATCGCCGCTGACCGGTCCGGTGAGCCTGCCGCTGAGTTCACTGCTGGAAGCGCCGAGGCGACTGACCGCCGATGTGGAATCGCCGATCGATGTGCCCGGCTTCGACAACTCGAGCATGGACGGCTACGCCCTGGCCGCGGCCACCGTGGAGGAGATGCGGCAACGCCCGATTCTCGTATGCGGTCGCGTCGCAGCGGGGTCCCGTGGTGAGACAGTCCAGCCGGGCACCGCGGTGGAGATCATGACCGGGGCACCGCTGCCGCAGGGAACCGATATGGTCGTCAAGATCGAAGACACCTCGCCGGGACGCTTCGGTGCCGAATCCATCACCCTCGACGCTCATGCGGAACCGCGCCCGGGAGCATTCGTCCGCCCCCGCGGCTCCGACGTGAGCGCCGGTCAGACCGTGTTGAGCGCGGGCACCATGCTGACGCCAGCTCACCTCGGCGTGGCCGCCGCGTGTGGAGTGAACGAACTGCCCGTGCTCGGCCTGCCGCGTGTCCTCGTCGTGAGCACGGGTGATGAGATCGCCGCCGAGGCGGCCGCCGGGATCAACGACGCGAATTCCGTGACGCTCAGCTCCGGGCTGCGCCGCCTCGGTGTCGACACCGAGGTCGCGTTCGTCCCCGACGACCCGCAGCAGCTGCTCGACCGAGTCCGCGACAGCGACGCTCAGCTGGTCATCTCGACCGGCGGCATCTCGAAGGGAGCGCACGAAGTCGTCAAACTCGCTGCCGATCTCGATGCGGGCTCTTCGATGACCTTCGAACCGATCGCCATGCAGCCCGGGGGACCGCAGGGCTGCGGACGTCTGGCCGACCACGCGTGGGTGGCACTTCCCGGCAACCCGGTGAGCACACTCATCAGCTTCGAGCTCTTCATCCGCCCCGCCCTGCTCGGGCTGGCCGATCATGAAGCACCCCGGGAAGTCGCCCACCACCGACTGGCCCACGGATTCGACGAAGCCCCTCCAGCCGGAAAGCTGCAGGTCCGCCGTGCCAGACTGACTGAGGCAGGCCTCGAGTTCGTCGGTGACTCCCGATCCCACCTGCTGCACAGCTATGCCGAAGCCAGCCATCTCGTCTTCGTCTCACCCGAGGAGGCGGGCACAGGCGATCCGTTCTCAGCTGTGGAAGATAGGCTGATGACGTGGAAGATCGCATGAAACTCAGCCACGTCGACGCATCGGGGACAGCCCAGATGGTCGATGTCGGCGACAAGGACGTCACTAAGCGCCGGGCCGTCGCCTCCGGCCTCATCACCACTCGGTCCGAGGTCATCGACCTCATCGCCGAGGCGGGACTGCCCAAGGGTGATGCCCTGCCCGTGGCCCGCATCGCGGCCGTGATGGGCGCCAAGCGCACCAGCGACCTCATCCCGCTGTGCCATCCGCTGCCGCTGACGGGAATCGATGTGGAGTTCGAACTCCGCGAGGACGCGGTGGCCATCACCGCCGCGGTCAAGACCGTGTCGAAGACCGGCGTCGAAATGGAAGCGCTGACGGCTGTGACCACGGCGGCGCTGACGATCTTCGACATGATCAAAGCCGTCGACAGTCGAGCCGTGATCGGCGACATCAAGGTCATCGAGAAGACCGGAGGAAAGAGCGGCGATTGGACACGAGAGTCATGAGCACCGGAACCGTCGTGACCACAGGAGTCGTCGAGACCCCGATTTCGACTCAGGAGCTCGAACCCGAGGTCCTCACCGACGCCTGTGGTGCCGCCGTCAGCTTCTCCGGTGTCATCCGCGACCACGATGAAGGCCGTGGAGTGAGCCGACTGCACTATGAATACCACCCCCTGGCCTCAACACAGATCGCCGAGGTGGCGGCAGACGTCGCTGCCCGTCATCCCGCGGTCAGGCTCTCCGTCGTCCACCGCGTCGGTGACCTCGAGATCGGCGACGTGGCCCTGGCCGCGGTCGTCGCCTCCGCTCACCGGCAGGATTCCTTCCGTGCCTGCTCCGAGCTCATCGACGAGGTCAAGGCCCGGGTCGCGATCTGGAAACACCAGCACTTCAGCGATGGCACGGACGAATGGGTAGGAGCCCTCGAATGACACGACTGCGTATCAGCGATGCGGCACGCTTCCTCGGAGTCAGCGATGACACGGTTCGCCGGTGGGTCGCCGATGGTCGCCTCTCCCAACACAAAGACGCGTCGAACCGGGCGGTCGTCGAAGGCAGTGAGCTCGCCGCCCTCGCCCAAACATCGTCCGGGGCTCTGCCCGATCCCAGCGGCGTCGTGAGCTCCTCGCGCAACCGCTTCGCCGGACTCGTCACAGACGTCAGCATCGACGGAGTGATGGCCCAGGTCAGCATGCAGTGCGGTCCCTTCCGCGTGGTATCGCTGATGTCGGCCGAAGCCTGTCGCGAACTCGAGCTCGAACCGGGAAGCCTCGCGACCGCCTCGGTGAAGGCGACGATGGTGTCGATCGACACCGTCCCGGGTTCATGAAGGGCAGCCGACTCTTCCGCGTTGCACGAACTCTGCGAGTCTCATAATCGGAACTGAAGTCGACACGGAACCGCATCTGCGGGTTCAATGGGGGTATGAAGAAAACCCTGCTGGGGCTCTGCACCGTCGCAGCCCTGACCCTGACCGCCTGCTCCTCCGGACCCGACACGGGGGCCGAAGCGGACCAATCGGAAGAGATCACCGTCTTCGCCGCCGCTTCGCTCACCGAAGTCTTCGAAGACATCGCCGATGAGTTCACGGCCGCCGATCCGAACGCACCCGAGGTGAAGTTCTCCTTCGCCGGATCGTCCGACCTGGTCTCCCAGATCTCCGAAGGCGCCCCCGCCGACGTCATCGCCACCGCTGATGAGAAGACGATGGACACGCTGGAGAACGACGACCTGCTCGCCGGCGAGCCTGAGATGTTCGCTTCGAACACGCTTACGCTGGCCGTGGCCGACGGCAATCCGAAGGCGATCAAGAGCTCCAAGGACTTCTCCGGCAACGACCTCGTAGTCTGCGCACCTCAGGTGCCCTGCGGAGCCGCGACGGAGAAGTGGGCCGAGACCAATGACGTCGATCTCGATCCGGTCAGCGAAGAGAACTCGGTCACCGATGTCCTCGGCAAGGTCGGCGCCGGACAGGCCGATGCGGGAATCGTCTACGTCACTGATATCGCCCGTGGCGACGGCAAGGTCGAACAGGTCGATCTCGACGGCGCAGACAAGGTCATCAACAAGTACCCGGCCGCCACCGTCAAAGCCAGCGAGAACCAGGACCAAGCCGATGCCTTCGTGAAGTTCCTCGGCTCCGACACAGCCCAGAAGCTGCTGCGCGACGCCGGTTTCGCCGCAGGCTGACAATGCCCGCGCCCTTCCCAAACCGACCGGCGGCGTCCCCGCCCAGCCGAGAGAGGCGGCTCAGATCGGATCCGCTCATCCCGGGCTGGCTGTGGCTGCCCGCCGTCATCGGCATCGTCTTCCTGCTCCTGCCGATCATCGGCATGCTCACCCGAGTCGACCCGCAGGGTCTGCTTGCCGTGATTACGGCCGAGGAATCGCGGCTGGCGATGAAGCTGTCCCTGCTGACCTCGGTGACCTCGGCTCTCATCAGCGTCCTCATCGGCTTTCCCCTCGGGTACCTGCTCGCCACCCGAACGGTCCCCGGCCAACGCATCGTCCGCACCCTCATCCTGCTGCCCCTCGTGCTGCCACCGGTGGTCAGCGGACTCGCACTGCTCTACACCTGGGGCCGGTCGGCCATCCTCGGCGGCGGACTCGAGGCGGCGGGCCTCAGCCTCGCCTACACCACCTCGGCGGTGATCATGGCGCAGGTCTTCGTGTCCCTGCCGTTCATGGTCATGTCCGTCGAGACCGCCACCGCTGGGCTCGGCCGCCGCTATGAGCTCACCGCCGCCGAGCTCGGCGCGAAACCCAATCGCGTCTTCTTCACCGTCACCCTGCCGCTGCTCCGACACGGGATCATCACGGGTGCCGTGCTGTGCTTCGCTCGCTCGCTCGGCGAGTTCGGGGCGACGCTGACCTTCGCCGGGTCGCTGTCCGGCGTCACCAGGACGATGCCGCTGCAGATCTATCTCGTGCGCGAATCCGACCCGCAGGCAGCCATCGGCCTCTCGCTCCTGCTCATCGCCATCGCCGTGCTCATCATCATCCTCGCCTACCGGTCCCCGCACGCTCCCCGCCTGAAGTCCCCGCGCAGTTCTCCGACACCCACTCCCGCCGACACGGTCCCGGCTGCCGCCCCCGTCGAGGCGGACCCGCGCTCCCCGACGGATGTATCCGAACGTGGGGGAGCGGAGAGCACAGACGCGCAATCCGCGGACCCCGGGCAGGGCATCAGTGCCGAAATCCGACTCAGCGCCCGTGGAATCGCACTGGATCTCAGTGCCTCGCGGCCGGGAACCACCGCGATCATCGGTCGCAACGGGGCCGGAAAATCCACCCTGTTCCAGGTCCTCACCGGAGCCCTCGTGCCCGACTCCGGACGACTCCGCATCGGGGAGAACACGGTGTTCGATATCGCCGCGGGCCTGTGGCCACCCGTCCACGATCGCGGCATCGTCCATCTCGCGCAGAACCCGCTCCTGTTCCCGCACCTCAACGTCATCGAGAACGTCAGCTTCGGTCTGCGGGCTTTGGGCGCGTCTCGCGGCGCCGCAAATGAACGCGCGCAGGCGATGCTCGACCGCCTCGGCGTGGGGCAGTGCGCGAACCGCAGACCGGACGCCGTCTCCGGCGGGCAGGCCGCCCGCATCGCCCTGGCTCGTGCTCTCGTCGTCGAGCCGAAGCTGCTGCTGCTCGACGAGCCTCTCGCTGCCCTCGACGTGGATGTGGCAGTCGAGACCCGGCAAGTGCTGGTCCGTCTGCTGAAGGGTCGCAGCGCACTGCTCGTCACTCATGACGTCGACGATGTCACCGCCTTGGCCGACTCACTGGTTCTGGTCGAGAACGGAAGCGTCGCCCACTCGGCTCCCATCGGGCAGGTCGACCCCGAATCCGCAGGTGAGGCCGCTGAATTCCTCCTCAGCTTTTGCATGCGGGACCGTGACGGAATAGTGTGCAATCAGTCACAGTGAAAATTGGCATGCAAGGGAGCACACCGCAGTGTCCGAATTGTCTTACTCGTCGGGAACATCGACGGAACCGCTGCTCGGGATCACCATCGCCGAGCACATCAAACGCACCGCAGCCGAGAATCCCGAAGCGCTGGCCTTGGTCGATCGGCATTCGAACCGGAGGTGGACGTACTCCGACTTCGATCGTGATACCGACGCACTGGCCATCGGTCTTCTCGAACGTGGGGTGAAGAAGGGCGACCGCGTCGGCATCTGGGCGCAGAACGTCGGCGAATGGGCGCTCGTCCAGTACGCCACGGCGAAGATCGGGGCGATCCTCGTCAACGTCAACCCCGCCTACCGCAGCCACGAACTCGAGTTCGTCGTCGAGCAGTCCGGAATGAGCCTGATGATCTCGCAGATCGTCGCACCTCCGCACTCGGACTTCCATGCCATCGCCACCGAGGTGGCGGCCAAGATCCCCGGCCTCGACCTCGTCTTCCTCGACACTGTCACCGAGGACCTCATCGGCGGTGTCACGGTGGGCGAGCGCGAATCCTTCGCCCACCTCATCGAGCAGGGTCGCGAGATGCTCGACGACGAAGGGGCGAAATACGCGGTGCGGCTGCAGCAGCTCATCGACGACCTCTCGGCCGATGATCCGATCAACATCCAATACACGTCCGGAACGACAGGCTTCCCCAAGGGCGTGACGCTCAGCCACCACAACATCCTCAACAACGGCTTCTTCATCGGCGAGATGCTCTCGTACACCCCCGCCGACACCGTGGTCGTTCCCGTGCCGTACTACCACTGCTTCGGCATGGTCATCGGCAACCTGGCCGCACTCAGCCATGGTGCAGCGATCGTGCTTCCGGCTCCCGCCTTCGACCCGGTGGCGACGATGCGGGCGGTCACCGAAGAGCAGGCCACCTCGCTCTACGGTGTGCCGACGATGTTCATCGCGGAACTCGAGCATCCGCAGTTCGCGGAATTCGACTTCTCCTCGCTGCGCACCGGCGTCATGGCCGGGTCGCCCTGCCCGGTCAATACGATGCGTCGAGTCATCGACGATATGAACATGTCCGAAGTCGCCATCTGCTACGGCATGACGGAGACCGCGCCGGTGTCGATGATGACGCGAGTGGATGACTCACTGGAGAAGCGCACCGAGACGGTCGGCCGAGTCATGCCCCACCTGGAGATCAAGATCGTCGACCCCGTCACCGGACAGACCGTTCCGCGCGGCCAGAAGGGCGAATTCTGCACTCGCGGATACGCTGTCATGCTCGGCTACTGGAATCAGCCGGACAAGACGGCCGAAACCATCGATGCGGCTCGCTGGATCCACACCGGCGACCTGGCCATCATGGACGACGATGGGTACGTCGACATCTCCGGACGGATCAAGGACATGGTCATCCGCGGAGGCGAGAACATCTATCCGCGCGAGGTCGAGGAATTCCTCTACCATCATCCCGCGATCCGCGACGTCCAGGTCGTCGGCGTCTCCGATGAGAAGTACGGCGAGGAGCTCATGGCGTGGGTGATCCTCAAGGACGGATTCGACTCGCTCACCGCCGACGAGGTCCGTGAGTTCTGCTCCGGCAGACTCGCTCATTTCAAGATCCCTCGCTATGTCGAAGTCCGTGAGTCGTTTCCGATGACCGTATCGGGCAAGATCCGCAAGATCGAGCTGCGCAGAGAGGGCGAGAAGCTCGCTCACACGGCCGACGCCTGAGGGCGACGGGCACATCCAGGCAGGAACTGCAGCCGGATGAGTGCTCGAGGTCACAAGTCGGTTGCAGTTCTGTCTGCCCGGGGCGTGCCGTTCTTCTGCGCGCCCATATTCACTAGGATCACAACATATGAGAGCTGAATCACCACCACTGGTGTCCTTGAGCAATGTCGAGAAGCACTACGGCGACTTCCATGCGCTGAAGAACGTCAACCTCGATATCGCCGAACGCGAGGTCGTCGTCGTCATCGGCCCCTCCGGCTCGGGCAAATCGACCCTGTGCCGGACGATCAATCGGCTGGAGACCATCACCTCCGGCAGCATCACGATCGATGGCAGGGAACTGCCCGCCGAAGGCGCTGCCCTGGCTCAGCTGCGCTCCGACGTCGGCATGGTGTTCCAGGCCTTCAACCTCTTTGCCCACAAGACGATCCTTGAGAACGTCACTCTGGGACCGATCAAGGTGCGCAAGATCCCGAAGTCCGAGGCGGACAAGCAGGCGATGGCGCTGCTCGAACGCGTCGGCGTCGCCCACCAGGCCGACAAGTATCCGGCTCAGCTCTCCGGTGGTCAGCAGCAGCGTGTTGCGATTGCCCGGTCTCTGGCGATGAAGCCGAAGGTGATGCTCTTCGACGAGCCCACCTCGGCGTTGGACCCGGAGATGATCAACGAAGTCCTCGACGTCATGGTCGGACTCGCCGAGGAGGGAATGACCATGGTCGTGGTCACACACGAGATGGGCTTCGCCCGCAAAGCGGCCCATCGCGTGGTGTTCATGGCCGACGGGGAGATCGTCGAAGTCGCCGAACCCGAGGAGTTCTTCACGAACCCCCAGAGCGCCCGAGCCAAAGACTTCCTGTCGAAGATCCTCACCAACTGACACCACCGCTTTCAATCAGCACTACCTCACTCACAAGGAGAGACCATGAAGAAGCTCAGACTGGCGGTCGCCTCGGTGGCCATCGGAATGCTGGCACTCAGCGGCTGCGGCCAGGGCGGAACCCCGGACGCACCTGCCGACGGCGACGGAGCCAAGGCAGAGGCTCCCGAATACACGGTCAACGAGAGCGCGGACATCGCCGACTCGAAGACGTGGAAGGCGGCGAAGGACGCCGGCGAGATCACCATCGGCGTGAAGTACGATCAGCCGGGTCTCGGAAACGTCTCGGCCGGATCGAAGACGCCCGAGGGCTTCGATATCGAGATCGCGAAGATGGTCGCCGCACAGCTCGGTTTCAAGCCCGACCAGATCAAGTACACGGAGACCGTCTCGGCCAACCGTGAGCCGTTCCTGCAGCAGGGCAACGTCGACATGGTCGTCGCCACCTACACGATCAACGACGAGCGCAAGAAGGTCGTCGACTTCGCCGGGCCGTACTACGTCGCCGGTCAGGATCTGCTCGTGGCCGAGGACTCCGATATCGCCGGCCCTGAGGACCTCGACGGCAAGAAGGTCTGCTCCGTCGACGGTTCGACTCCGGCACAGAACATCAAGGACAAGTACAAGAAGGCCGAACTCGTCACCTACGATGCCTACTCGAAGTGCGTCACCGACCTGCAGTCGGGATCCGTCGACGCGGTGACCACCGATGACGCGATCCTGCGCGGCTATGCCAAGCAGTACGAAGGCGAATTCAAAGTCGTCGGCAAGCCCTTCACCGAGGAGCCCTACGGTGTCGGACTGCCCAAGGGCGACAAGGCCCTGCGGGACGCGGTCAACGATGCTCTGGAGAAGGGCATGGACGACGGCGATTGGAAGAAGGCATTCGAATACACACTCGGATCCACCGATGGTGTCGACATGCCCAAGGTCGACCGCTACTGACCCAGTCCACAGATTGACATGATGCGAGGGCACCGTGCGGTGCCCTCGCATCGATTAAGGAATCTGCCATGGATTTCCTGGAGCTTCTCCAGATGTTCCTCTCCGGCGCGTGGGGAACGATCAGACTCTTCACCGTCGCCCTGATCGGATCAATGATCCTCGGTACGGTACTCGCCGCCATGCGTGTCTCACCGACCCCGGTGCTGCGCATCGCCGCATCGACGTACATCAACGTCGTCCGGAACACTCCGCTGACGCTCGTGATGTTCTTCTGTGCATTCGGACTGCCGTTCCTCGACATCCGATTCGGGTCGACGAGTTCTTTCAACTCCTTCGTCTACGCCACGATCGCTCTCATCGCCTACACCGCGTGCTTCGTTGCGGAGACGCTGAAGTCGGGAATCTCGACGATTCCCGTCGGACAGGCCGAAGCCGCCCGCGCAGTAGGCCTGAGTTTCGGACAGACCTTGAGCGAAGTGGTTCTGCCTCAGGCCTTCCGAACGGTCATCCCGCCCCTGGGCAGTGTGATCATCGCGATGCTCAAGAACACCTCGATCGCTTCGGCGTTCAACAACCGAGAGCTGATCTCCGCGATGCGCAATGCCATCGAAATCCGCGGTGACCTCGTCATCCCGATTCTGTTCGGCACCGCATTGGCCTATCTGATCCTGGCTCTGCTGCTCGGCCGTGTCTTCGACTACCTGGAGAAGAAGCTGGTGATTCTGCGATGAGCGCACCCACTCAAGTGCTGTTCGACGAACCGGGGCCGAAGTCCCGCCGGAACAACATCATCCTCTCGATCGTGTCGCTGATCGTGCTGTTGGCTCTCGTGGCGTTTGTGATCTGGAAATTCGCCGACGCCGGTCAGCTCGAACCCGAGAAGTGGTACCCCTTCACCTTCGCGCAGATTCAGACCGTCCTTCTCCAAGGCATGCTCGCGACCCTCAAAGTCGCGGTCGTGGCATCGGTCCTTGCCTTGGTGGTCGGAGTGGTCTTCGCCCTCCTGCGGCTCTCACACAAGAAAGTCATCTCGGTTCCCGGAACGATCGTCCTCGAATTCTTCCGCGGCGTGCCCGTGCTGCTGCTCATCTTCGCGATGTTCCTCCTCTTCGGCAACGAGATCGGTGCCTTCTGGTCGGTCGTCTTCGGCCTGACTCTCTACAACGGAATGGTGCTGGCCGAGATCATCCGCGCAGGCATTCTCGCCGTCCCCACCGGGCAGCGTGAAGCGGCCATGGCAATCGGGCTGCGCTCGGGACAGGTGATGAGCCTGGTGCTCATGCCGCAGGCGCTGCGAGCGATGATGCCGACGATCATCGCCCAGATCGTCGTGCTCCTGAAGGATTCGGCCCTGGGCTTCATCGTCACGTATCAAGACCTGCTCTACCAGGTGAACCTCATCGGCCGTGAGTACAACAACCTGCTGCCGACGTTCATCGTCGGTGCGGCGCTGTTCATCATCATCAACATGATCGTCGCCGGGTTCGCCCGCTGGCTCGAGTCCCGACTCCAGCGCAAGACCACCGCCGACACCGAGGCCGACGGCCTGACCTCGAAGATCGTCGACTGACTCTGCAGTCGCGAACAGGGCCCGGTCGACAGCGACCGGGCCCTCGTTCGACCATGTATCGTTCACATAGGAGTCGGCCATGAAGGAGTGCCAATGCCACAGCCTCAACTCAGCCCCACACCGGTTCGAGTAGTGAAGAACATCGACCGCGAACGGTACGAGCTGTTCACCGATGAGACACCGGGAGAGTTCATCGGGTTCCTCGCCTACCAGGTCATCGATGACCACACCCTGGAACTCCAGCACACGATCATCTCCGAAGGCTTCTCCCGACGAGGCTTCGCCCGTACCCTCGTCACTCGGGTGCTCGACCTCATTCGGGCCGACGAGTCGACCATCGTGCCGACCTGTTCGTACGTGCAGGACTACCTCGAGCGGTTCCCGCAGTACGGCGATCTCGTGGCCCATCAGTGACGGAGAGACCTCGAGGCGGCGGGGCCGGCCGTTTCGCTCCGAGCCCGAGCGGTGACCTCCACATCGGCAATATCCGCTCCGGGCTGCTCAGCTATGTGCGTGCCCGGCAGACGGGCCGGCGGTTCCTGTGGCGGATCGAAGACCTCGATCGGGTGAAGGTCGGCGCGGCCGCCTCACAGCTTCAGGTCTTCGCCGATCTCGGCGTCGTCCCGGACGAGGCGCCGCTGGTCCAATCCGAACGCACTGCCGAATACGCCGCTGCGCTTGCGAGGCTGGAGGCGGACGGACTCGTCTACGAATGCTATTGCTCACGCAAAGACATCGCTCAGGCCCCCAGTGCACCGCACGCACCACCCGGAGCCTACCCGGGGACCTGTCGCCGCCTCGGGGAAGAGGAGCGCGAGTCCGCCCGGCTGAGGCTCGAAGCGAACGACCGGCGGCCGGCGCTGCGTCTGCGCGCGGACAATCGAGTTCACAGCATCGACGATGTGCTGCTCGGCCGGGTGGAGGCGGTCGTCGACGATCTCGTGCTGCGGCGAGGTGACGGTGTCTTCGCCTACAATCTCACCGTCGTCGTCGATGATGCAGCGACCGGAATCGACGAGATCCTGCGCGGGGACGATCTCGCTTCTTCGGCACCCAGGCAGGCGTATCTGGCTCGGCTGCTTGGTCTGGCCGAACCGGGCTGGGTGCATGTTCCGCTGGTGCTCAACGAGGGCGGTCAGCGGTTGGCCAAACGTGATGGAGCGGTGACTTATCAGCAGCTGCGCTGCCTCGGATGGACCAACGAGGACCTCTTCGCCTGGATGCAGCAGTCGCTGGGATTCGCCGGAGACGGTGGCCCGTGGAGATCCGTCGACGATATGGTCAGCGGCATCGATTTCGCCCGGATGTCCACGACGCCGACGGTCTTCATCCCGCCTGCGGGTTCCTAGGGCCGAATCCGCTCATGCCGGCGCCTCGTCAGGCCGCTTCTTCATCAGGCTGCTGACGAGTCGACGGCGTCTCGGATGACTCCGTCGTAGATCGCTTCGAACGTGTCGAGAGTGTATTCGATATCGTGTTTGGCCACGACGTCGAGCGACGCCTTCGACATGGCATCGAGTTCATCATCGGGCATCCGGCAGATACGGGTGAACCGGTCAGCCAGCGCATCTGTGTTGCGCGGCGGGAACAGGTACCCGTTGACTTCGTCGCGGACGAGGTGCGGCAGAGCCACCGCATCGGCGAGGACCACGGGTTTGCGCGACGCCAGCGCCTCCAGCGTAGCGATGGACTGCAGCTCAGCGGTCGAGGGCATGCAGAAGAAGGTGCAGCGCTGGTAGGCCTCCATGAGCGCCTTGTCACTGATCTTCCCGAGCACATGCACACGATCGGCGATGCCGAGTTCGACAGCCAGCTGCTTCAGCGGCTCCTCCTGGTCACCACCGCCGACGATATCGGCTTCGAGCCCCAGCGCTGGATCGGTCTTCGCCACGGCCTCGACGATGTCGGCGGCGTGCTTCTCCGAGGAGAGTCGGCCGACGAAGAGAACACGCGGGGGAACGGCCCGCGACGCGGCGCAGTCGAGTTCGCGCAGATGAGCGAAGCGTTCCAGGTCGATCCCGCAGGACACCGCCCTGATGGGCGAGGAGAACCCGTTCTCGGTGAGCAGATCGGCGGCCAGCTGCGTCGGAACCGTGATGAAATCGGCGGACTGGAACTTCCGGCGCAGATCCCACCAGGCGATGGCGGTGCCGCCGTCGAGAACGGCCTTCGGAGCCTTGAGATAGGGGCGGACGTTGTCGGGCATGAAGTGGTTCGTGGCCACGACAGGGATTCCGCGCCTGATCGATTCGGAGAAGGCATAGCGGCCGATGACGAAATGCGCCTGAGTATGCACGACATCGGGGCGGACGCTGTCGAGGAGTCGCGAGAGCTCGGGCTTCGTCTCCCACGGCATGCAGATCATCCACGTCGGGTGCAGAGGCCATCTGTGAGCGGTGAGGCGGTGGACGGTGACCCCGTTCTCGACACTGACCGAGGGTTTGCCCGTGGCCGAGGGGCAGGCCACGTGGACATCATTCCCGCGAGCGGCGAGACCTTCGGCCAAGCGCTCGGCGAACTTCGCGGCACCATTGACTTCGGGGGCGTACGTCTCCGCCGGGATGAGGATGCGGCGTTTCGGGGTGGGACGGTGCGCAGACAGGATTCAGCTCTCCTCGGTGTCGGTCATGGTGTCGGAACGGCGGGCGTTCCTGCGCTGAGCTTCTCGATCTCTGACATCGGGATGATACCGCGACAATACAACGACGGCTGCGCAGGCGACCAATCCGGTGAGAGAGATGAGGATGATGAGCCAGACGGGGGAGTGGGCCGCCTCGCCGAGGACGACGGTGCCGAGGATCACGGCACCGATCGGGTCGATGACGGTCAGGCCGGCGATGACCATCTCCGGCGGGCCAGCGGCATAGGAATTCTGGACGAACAGGGACCCCAGGGCAACTGCCGCCAGCAGCGCCGCGACGTTGATCCAGGTGACCTGGTCGAGTCCGGCCTGGAGGAACTGGACGCTGACCAGGTGAGCGTTCGTCGCCACACAGGCGAACAGCAGGCCGGCGGCGATGATGAGCACGAGCTGAGGGGCGTGGCGGAAGACCACCACGATCACCAGGCCGACCGCCACGGCAACGGCAGTGATCCAGAACAGCGGCATCGCATCGGCTCCGAGGTGGACCTCCGATTGTGCCGTCGTCGCCGATAGCGCGACGAAGAGCGTCACCCCGGCGGTACACCAGACGACTGACTGGACGAGTCGCCTGTTGACCTTGAGCCCACGGTGGCGGACGCCGAGCAGCACCGAGACGATGAGTGAGAACGCTCCGATCGGCTGCACGACCATCACCGGAGCCAGCGCCAGGGCCACGAAATTGCCCGCCGTTCCCACTCCGAGGATGATCAGTCCGAGCAGCCACCGACGATTGCGCAGCAACTCGGTGAAATGGGCCCAGCTCAGGCCGTTGTGGGAGTCATCCTGCCCGGCGACCGCATCGTGCTGATACAAGGCGCCATAGGCCAGTGCCACGGCCGCGATGACGGCGAGGGCGATTGCCACTATGGTCACGATGAGTCTTCCGGTGTAGACGGTGTGGATGTGGGGAGCGGATCGCTTCGAGTCTATCGCGCGGGGCGGCGGCGAAGATGGCCGCAGACTGTGTTTGTCCTGACTGTAAGGCAACCCTGCGGCGACAGGTGGGGAAACCCTCAGCGCTGTGGCCGAAGCACCCTCAACGCTGTGAGCTAAAGCACTCGTCACGGTTTTGTTCGCCGGCCGGGGGATTTGCTAAGCTGGAACATACATCCGCTGGAAACTGCGGCATTCCTCCGTAGCTCAGTTGGCAGAGCATTCGACTGTTAATCGAAGGGTCGCTGGTTCGAGCCCAGCCGGGGGAGCAGCCAAGGCCCCGTCCGTTAGGACGGGGCCTTCGTCGTTGCCCGACACCGCGCTCGGGGTCGTCGACGTGGCTGGGGAATAGGCTCTGCACACGGCGGGTTCATCTGGCATGAAGTCTTTCGGATTCCTCAGTTTCGGTCACTACGACCTTGGCGGCGACCTCGACGCCGGGCGGATGCTGCGCGATGCGGTGGAGATCTCCGTCGGTGCCGACGAGCTCGGCGTCAACGGCGCCTACTTCCGAGTCCACCATTTCGCGACCCAGGCGGCCTCTCCCATTCCGCTGCTGGCGACGATCGCCGCGAAGACCAGCAACATCGAGGTCGGCACCGGGGTCATCGACATGAGATATGAGAACCCGCTCTACCTCGCCGAGGAGGCCGCCGCCCTCGATCTGCTTTCCGACCAGCGAGTGGCGTTGGGCATCAGTCGCGGGTCCCCGGAGCCCGCCCTGCGCGGATGGGAGGCCTTCGGCTACGAGGATCTCACCGAGCCGAAGGCCGCGAACATGGCCAGAGAGAAGTTCGATCGGTTCCTCCGGGCCGTCCGCGGCGAGGAACTTGCCCCGGCCGATCCGCAGCAGTTCGGTTCGGGGAAGCGTCTGCGCATCGAACCGCATTCCCCTGGCCTTGAACGCCGCATCTGGTGGGGAGCCGGGTCCGCCTCCACCGCCGAATGGGCTGCACAGCAGGGTGTGAACCTGATGAGTTCGACTCTGCTCACCGAGGCGACAGGCGCCGCATTCGGAGACCTGCAGGCCGAGCAGATCGCCAGGTACCGTCAGGCATGGAGCGCCGCGGGGCACGGATGGACTCCACGAGTGTCCGTCAGCCGCAGCATCTTCCCGATCACCACCGACCTCGACGACCTCTACTTCGGTCGGCGAGGGGCGGGCCAAGGGGATCAGATCGGCATCATCGACGACACACGGTCGACGTTCGGCCGTACCTACGCGGGCGAACCGGACAAGCTGATCGAAGAGCTCAAGGCCGACGCGGCGATCGCGGCAGCTGATACCCTCATGCTCACCATCCCCAGTCAGCTCGGCGTCGACTACAACCTGCATATCCTCGAGTCCTTTGCCCAGCACGTTGCGCCGGCTCTGGGCTGGGCTCCTGCCGGATAGAGCTGAGACGCGGGGCCGAACCGAATTGCATGAACGTAGGATGAGACGAGGCAGAGACGACGAATAGCTGAGGGGGCCGCGTGAGCGAGAGCACGAAGATGACGCAGACGCAGAAGCGCATCCTCCTCATCGGCCTCGTTCCCCTCTTCATGTCCCTGCTGTCGGTGTCCAGCATCAACGTCGTCCTGCCCTCGATCGCTGCTGATATCGACGCCTCCACTTCGGCGCTGCAATGGGTGCTCACCGGTTATGCGCTGTCCTTCGGCGTGGTCCTCGTCGCCGCCGGACGTGCCGGAGACGTCTTCGGACGCGGACAGCTGTTCGCCATCGGAGTCGGTCTGTTCGGACTGTCCTCGCTCGTGGCCGGAATCGCCCCTGATCCGCTGACGCTCAACATCTCCCGAGTGACAATGGGGTTGGGCTCCGGATTCCTCAATCCGCAGGTCGTGGGCCTGCTGCAGCAGTACTTCCAGGGGCCGCCGCGCGGTCGTGCATTCGGGCTGATGGGCACCACCGTCGGTTTGTCGGTGGCCATCGGCCCTGTGCTCGGCGGTGCCCTCATCGCACTCTTCGGCAGCGACCTCGGCTGGAGAGCGACCTTCCTGGTCAATGTCCCCTTCGCCATCGCCTCCCTCATCCTCGCCCGGGCCTGGCTGCCTGCCGGAGCATGGCGACCCGCCGTCGACCAGGATGCGAAGAACTCCGATGGCGGGAAGGATCTCGACCCCGTGGGGGTCATCCTCCTCGGCGTCGGAGTCCTCCTCATTCTCCTGCCCTTCGTCGAATCATCGCTGGGCTGGTTCGTCTGGCTGTCCCTGCCGATCGGCATCGGCATGATCTGGGTGTGGGCCCGGTGGGAACGTCGGTACGCGCGTCTGGGCCGTCCCCCGATGGTCGATCTCGATCTCTTCCGCATCCGCAGCTTCAGCAACGGGTCGATCATCATCGCTCTCTACTTCCTCGGCGTCACCAGTGTCTGGGTCCTCGTCGCTATGTACATGCAGCAGGGTCTGGGACACACAGCTCTGGCCGCGGGAATGATCGGTCTGCCGGCCGCGCTGTGCTCGGCGGTCTCAGCCGATGTGTCCGGACGGTTCGTCTTCCAGATCGGCCGCCGCCTCGTTGTCTGGGGGATCGCGCTGTGCCTCGTCGGTCTGGTGGCCACGATCGCCGTCGTCGCGCTGCTGTCCCAGGGCATCGGCAGCGAGTGGTGGATGCTGCTGACTCTGGCGTTCATCGGCACCGCGCAGGGCATGGTCATCAGCCCCAATCAGACTCTCACCCTGCAGGAGGTCCCCCTGAGGTACGCCGGGTCCTCGGGAGGAGTGCTCCAGACCGGGCAGCGCATCGGCACTTCGATGGGGCTGGCGATCATGACCGCGCTGGCGTTCTCGATCACCGCGGTGAGCAATTGGCATCGGGGGATGATGGGGGCGTTCGTCGCGATCGCCGTCATCGTCATCCTCGCCGGTATCGTCGGTCTCATCGAGGTGCGCCGAGGCGGCCCCCGCCGGGCTTGAGTGCCGCTCGCGGCGCGCCCGGCTGAGTGAGGCAATCGTCAGCTGTCAGCGCAATAATGTTACGGATTTTAGACAATCCGCTGTGTCCGAATGTGGAAGACTGTGAACGCACATCAGCCCATGGAAGGAAACACAGTGGTCGAGGCCGTACCCGATGACGAGCTGGAGCTCGAGGAACTCGTGCGCTCGGGCGGGATCGAAACCTATTTCGCCCCCGTCGTCGACGCACTGACCTTCCACCGAGTCGGCCACCAGATTCTGCAGGCTCCCACGGGTTCCCCGGAGTTGGGTCGCGCCGAGTCGGAGAACCTGCGCCACGCCATGCGCGCCTCGACGATCACGGGTGATATCGATGCCTCTCTGCGTGACTCTGCGCTGCGCACGGCAGAAGGTGCCGGACTGCCGAAGTCGAACCGCCTGTTCCTCCATGCCGAAGCTGAGTCTTTCGCGACCCTCGAGGACCGCACCGGAGAACCCGACCGCTCGGTCATCCTCCAGCTCGACGCTACTCGGGTCGCCTCGTCCCCGGCCTCCGTGCTGCGCTCGGTGCGCTCCGCACGCGCCATGGGATGGGGAGTCGGCATGTCTTCTGTGGGTGCCGACCTGCGCAGCACCGCTTTCGTCCCGCTGGTCAATCCTTCGGTGGTCGGACTCCACCCGGACGTTCTGCGCATCGACTGCGACTCTCATCTTGCCGAACTCAACCGTCTTCTCCACGCCCATCTCGAACGCACCGGTGCGGTCATCCTCGCCGACGGCGTGGAGACCGAAGACGACCTGGACCGTGTGCGTGCGCTCGGGGCACGGTTCATGTCTGGGCCCTACTTCGGTGAGGCCACGAAGCAGCCGCAGGCGTTCTCCGAGCCGAGCGAGGATGCCCTCGTCTCTCACTACTCTCGCAATCTGCCTGCGCTGGGCACCCCGTATTCGATCTCTCAGGGACTGCGGCGCGAGCCTCTGGTGATGAACCGCGAACTGCTCGTCGCTCAGATCGCGGCATTGGAAGAACGCGCTCTGGCATCGGGTACCGCAACCATCACCCTCGGCGTGTTCGGGGAGGACGACGAATTCTCCGAGGCGACGCGACTCCGGTACGAGAAGATCCGGGACACCGTGGGGCTCACGGCGATGTTCTCCGGCGGCTTCGACGGACCGCCGATTCCCGGAGTGCGCACCGGACTCGTCGACGCGTCCGATCCCATCCGCAACGAACACGGCGTCGTTGTGGTCGGGCCGGACTGGTCGGGCATGGTTGCCGCGTCGAAACGCAACGACCCGGGCAGCGACGGACAGACCGTCTTCGATGTCTACATCACGACCGACCGATACACATGCGTCGACGCCGCACGCAGCGTTCTCACTCGCGTCGCACCTCTCACCGCAACGGCGAAGCTGCGGACCTGAGCAGCGCGAGTCCGGGTGTCTCGACTCCGCTGAACGCACGTGTGATCCGTATGGGGAAGCGGACTCCGATGGTGCTAATGTTGTCTCGGCTGGCCCCCGTAGCTCAGCTGGTTAGAGCAGGGAACTCATAATTCCTTGGTCGTCGGTTCAAGTCCGACCGGGGGCACCACTGACCAGGAACGATAGGCAAATCTACCTCCCGGCCTGATACTGAAACACACGGTTACGACACGGTTTCGTTCTCGTCGACAAATCGATCGAGCAATGCCACGACTTCGGCAGGACCGCGGTTTTCGTGCTCAATGTAGTGCCTACTCGTAACTCCCACTTCAGAATGCCCGAGCTGCTGTGACGCATCCTTGAGGTCCGATGATCGGTAGACCTGAGTTGCGACGGTCTTCCGGATCGTGTGCGTAGTCACCCACGAGAGATCCACACCCTGGGCCATGGCCCGTACCTGTCGGAACCGGCCGCTGAAGTTGTCCTTGTCCATCCATGAGTCCACTGAAGTCGGGAATATCGCATCGTTCTCCGGCTTGTGGTCAAGGTCGTGCCAATAGCTCCTGAGGCTCGCCACAGTGAATTGGGGCAGGTACAGCACTCGCTCAGAAGACCGCGACTTCGACAGCTCTTGCCGCTTCACGCGCCCGTCTTCCCCGTACACGATGGTGCCCGACACAGTCACAGTGGGATTATCAGAAACCAAGTCGAGGTCGGACCAGCGGAGGGCCAGCAGTTCACCGACCCGCAATCCCGTGCCGAGCATGACATCAATGCACACGCCGATACGCAGTTTCGGCCACGGACGCGTATTCTTCCGCGGTCTTGCCTCCCACTTCGCCGCAGCTGCTCTCAAGGCAGACACTTCGGCCCCGGTCATCGCCCGCGCCTCCTTCGCTGACACTTCGATAGACCGCGTTGCCAGGACTGGATTCACAGCGATGACGTCGAGGCGCACTGCCTCGTTGAATCCCTGACGGAGTACGTTGCGAAGCTGTCTTGCTGTCTGCGGCGTGGACTTCTTGATGCCCTGCAGGACGGCCTCGATTCGTCCCGTCGAGCTGACTCATGGCTACACCATCTCAACTCGTCGCCAAGGCAACATCGAAGGTCGGCACCACTGAGATCGGGTACACCAACAAGGTCGAGTTCAACGACTGGTTCTACGTCGGCCGATCCAAATACGGGTCGTGGGCCGCATGGTGTGCCGCGTTCACATCCTGGGCCTGCGCCCAGATCGGCATGAAAGCCAACATCGACTACCCGCGCACTGCCGGTGTCGCGATCGCCCGCTCCTGGGCGCAGCAGCGTGGCCGGTGGGTGTCCCCGTCGAACATCAAGAAGGGAGACCTCGTCGTCTTCCTGCCCCACTTCTCCCACATCGCCATCGCCCGCGCCGACGCCTCCGGCGGTTCGGTGAAAACCGTCGAGGGCAACACCTCGCCGGGGTCGAGCGGTTCCCAGCGTGACGGCGGTGGCGTGTGGAACCGCACCCGCCCGCTGTCTCTCGTCGGCGGAGGAATCCGCCTCAACTTCACCAGCACCGAAACCACCACCCCCAGTAAGCCCACCGAACCAGAAGGGATTCTCGGCATGAGCGTCACCAACGCAGGCTTCAGAAACAAGGACGTCCCACTCCCGAAGGGGAAGTGGAAGTCCATCCCCATCGATGATGCCGGCGGCTACTCGCTCGGCATCCTCGCCAACGGCACCAGCTTCATCGCTGACACGGAACTCACGTTCAAGGGCCTCAACCCGGGTGCCGCGGTCATCGGCCGCTTCTACCTCGTTTCCTATAAGAAGGGCACCCCCACCCGCCGGTTGAAGGGTGGCACCTACCCGGCCAAGGAAATCGTCGGAACTGCGGGCACCAGCCTCGGTTCGGTGATGCAGATGGCGAAGTCGTCCCGCACCCCCGACAAGGGGCGCAGCATCCGTCTCCGCTTCGAAGTGTTCGCCGGGACGAAAGGCGTCACCTTCACCAAAGCCTCCCACCGATTCGCAAAGGACTGAACTATGAACCTCAACGAAATCATCCCCGCCGCTTGGCGGAAACCCACCTACGCCGTCTACGCCCTCATCGGTGTTGCACTCGGCGCGATCGCCACCGCCTACGGACCCGAGCATGTGCCCGCCCGGCACGCCGTGGCCACGAACGTGTTCCTCTACGTCGGTGGCGCGTTCGGACTCACCGCGGCCGCGAACACCATCGTCAACCAGCGAGCCAACGGTGACGAGCCGATCATTGAACCCGATGACGACAACGACATCATCGACCCCGACGAAATCGAACCAGACGAGGAGCTCGACTCCCTCGAGGTGGTGAAGGCCGACGAGCAAGCTGCCCTCGACGCGCAACTCGCAGCCGAGATCGACAAGACACCCCCCGGCAGAGGACTACCGGCCTCGGCACTGACCCGGTATTCTTTACCCTCTAGTTCCCCGACTAGATGCGTCCGCTGGACGCTCGGCCCCGGCCTCACCACACAGTGCGGTCGGGGCCATTCGTCGCTGTTTGAGCAGGGTTGATAGCTCTCGCATATGATAAGCCCATGGAAAAGGCACGCGAGATCTCTAAGTCTCGAGCGAGGAAGATCGGCAAGATACTGCGCCGATCTCCTGAGACGATGGAGGAAGTCGATGCCTATATGGATGCAGTCGAGGATCTCGACGCCTACCGGGCGACGTTCCAGAGCCCACTGGTCAGAATCAATAATGGTATTCGTCATTACGCCCGGAAAACGGGCGTCGAAGCCCGAGTGACCCAGCGCTTGAGACGATTGCCGACGATCGTCGACAAGTTGAGTCGCGTCCGTGGTCTTGGTCTTTCTCGCATGCAAGACATCGGTGGATGCCGCGCCGTCACCGAGACGATTGACGAGCTCGAGCAGCTACGAAAATCTCTAGAGGCAGCATGGGGATCGGATATCATCCGCAGAACCGATTACATTGCCGAGCCTCGAGAATCGGGGTATCGAGCGGTTCACCTCGTGGTCGAACGCGACGGCAAGCCAGTCGAAATCCAATTACGCTCAGCACTGATGCACTCCTGGGCCGAGTTTATCGAAGGTTTATCCGGTGCACTGGGGGAGAACTACAAACAAGACGGGTCAAGCGTTGTGCAAGATCTAGGTAAATCTCTGTCTGTCCGGTACCGTTGTGAGGAGGAGGGCATACCGGAGCCAGTGAGTTTGCGCGCTACGATCAGCCATCAACTCGCAGACGTTAACTCTGCGCTCAAGGCCCACCGCACAAGGAGGGACACCTAAATGCCTAACGAAGCAAGCTCAATTAACCACTTCTTGCTCGTGTTCGATCACTCAAAGGATCGGCTAATTGAGGTAGAAGACTATGGCCACGACTCAGAGCTAGCGATGGCCGAGTATGCGGCACGAGAAAAGAAGTTCAGGGACTCACACGCCATCGACATCGTGCTCGTCGGATCGGACTCTATTGAGACAGTCAAGGTCACTCACGGCACTTACTTCAACGAAAAGAAGGACGAGCGAACGGCAGAGGACTTTCTTCGCGCTGTGCTCTGACTGAATTACCCTGGCCCCACCGCTACGGCGGTGGGGCCATTTGTCGTCTGCTCGGAAGATTTCATTGAAGCGTGAAGTCGAGCACCTGCTTCTCGCCGAGGTGGTTCTCCCAGGTCACGTGCAATCCACCCGTCTTTCGCTGAAAGGGTGGAGCTAGTTCGAACTGGACATGTTGGCCCGGTATCAGCTCGGGTACGTTGATGTCATTGCGCACGTCGCCGGCGATCGTGACGTGATACGCCGCGGTGCTGCCGTTTCGGAGAGTGCAAAGTTCGCTGCTGTTCTGAATCAGTTCCATGACTCGCTCCTGCGATGGATGGGCTATAAAGATTACCGAGCGCTACTGGGGTGCCGTTGGTATTTTCATGTGCTTTTGCTGCGGGCAGCCCGTCGACGACTGGTGCGATTGATCTCCTCTATGGACGCGACGGAACGACCGAGAATGGCTGCCCTTTCCGCGACCGTTAGGTCTGTTCGGGTCACAGCGAAGTCGATGTCGTCTCGCGCCCACGGCCGCCACAGGTTCGCAGCTCTCGCATCTTCTCGTGTCCCGACCCGCACGCCCCACTCGCGCAGCCACCTACTCGCGGTAGATGTGTTTACCCCGACCGCGGCGGCAATGTCAGCAATTCTCTGCCCGGCCTCTCGGCGCAGTGTAATCTCGTCGCGCAGGCGTGCCTTGTCCTCGGCTACCGCATGCCGCTTGGTTGGAGAGATGGGGCTGATGCCTCGCCGGTACCGGTCATAGCAGCATTTGCACAATCCACGCGCTATTGCGTCCCGGTCACACCACACTGCGGCACAGGTGCTCATGCTGGGCTCATCGTTGAGAGCATGGCAATAGGGTAGCGGATGCAATGTAGGCCCCCACCGTGGTTACGGCGGGGGCCTACGTTGTTTCATGGTGAGATCGCCGTGGTTTGACGGGCCCGAGTGGGGGCTACTTTTCGCCTAGCACTCTCTTGACGAAGCTGGTGGCACGCTCGTTCAGTTTGTCGACGCGCATTGACACATGGGCTTCGAAGTCATTGTGACCTTCGACTGCGCGTGGAGGGTTCCTGACGATCTCGGAACACTCGAAATTGCCGTGTATGAGCGTCCCGAGCGAATTGCCGTTTCGTCCCGAAGGCCCGGCCTTCTTCGCTGTGAACATCCGTACGCCGGTGGTCTCGTGCAAGTCCTCGCACCAACTGCACATCGCTTGGGACTTCGCCATGGGCACTGCCCTGAGCATCAGTCCGCGTGGGACGTCGTCTACGGGGACGACTATATAGGCCCGTTGAGGAATTTTCGCATCAGCCCAACCAAAGTAGTCGAGCTCGGCCCACTCGATCTCAGCGAGATTGGGTGGCAGTGTGATCTTTTCCACTTCGCGGCGAGAGGTGTTGATAAAGGACTTCTTAATCTGGGTGGCATTGAGTCGCTGCATGACTGGCTTTCTCTGATTTCAGCAGTTGCCTGAAGTTGAATAGCCGTGAAGCCGGTGCAGTTTAGCCTTCGCGCATTCTTGCGGGCAGCTCTTTGGGGGTGCTGGCGGGCTTTGTTCGCACCAAGCATGACCGGTGAACGCGAGTGGCTAACTGAGAATGTTTAGCGTGGCAATCAGCTACGGCAACAGGGAATGGGTAGAAGCTAGGTCGACTGTGTTTAGGCACAAGTCACCTATCACCCGACCGGCTGTGAATGCGGAGTTCGGGTGATTCTAGGGCAGCAGGACTAGAAGCAGGCCACGAGGGCCACCATTCCTTTCTTCCTGAGATTTCAGGTGGTTCGGCGATAGTTTCCGAGTTTGACTATATCCAAGTCCGCGTCACTGGTTCAACATGGTTCTGTTGCGTACTGCTGGCGTCGATGCTTTCGGTGGGAAGTCGGTGCTAGCTCGGGTCGCGTGCGCTCGTGTCCGGTTCGGCATTTGGCTGTGGGTGGAGTATGGCGGATGCATAATAGAACACATAATCGAATATGAGGACTACGGCACAGCCGCTTGGCGGTACTGGCAGAAGATCCGCAACGACGCCGGCGCCCGCGGTTCCTTCCAGAGCCGTCCGCCCGTGCCGGTGCGTGCTCATGTCATGTTCGAGCGCGACGGTGAAGTATGGCTCGATGGCACCGCGCCGCGACTCGGTTTCGATGGTGCGATATTCGTTGAGATCAAAGATCGACGAGTCCAGGCGATCGGGGCGTGGTTGCCGCCGGATGATGTGTGGTGGGAGGGGAAGCCTGTCAGTTCTCAGTTGCGTTCTGCTCCATATACTTGAGCGCGATCGGGCATGTCACGTTCACCTTTAGCCACCGGCCGCGAGCATCTTCCAGAGCTCGTTTCATAATCTCCTGGCAGTGAGCGTCCTTGTCGGTGTCCTCGATCGTCTCGCAGTAGACGAACATGACTTCGTTGTCTTCGTCGTCGATCTTGTAATGCAGCGATGCAACGAGTTTCCCGGGCAGGTACAGGTCGAATTTCGACTGTTCCTGGTTGTTGAGCATGGTGTACACGAGACACACTCCTTCTGTGGAATTGTCAAAGCACTGAATGAAAAAGACTCTAAACTGCTGGTCAGACTGCTGCAAGAGGGGTTTAGAGTCTTCCGACGATCTTCGCAACAGGCACATCTTCAACCCTTGTTCGGCTCTCGAGCTTCTCTGGCAGAGGCAACGTCATCGACGACAACAGCAATATGACGCATGCTCGTGATCAACGCCCCGTAGAGGGGCCACGAAGCAGTCGGGAGATGCTGGTCATCGGAAAGGGCTCTCGCCAGTGAGTCGAGGCGTTCATACACGGGCTCAACTTCAGCATCAGGGTCGCTGATCGAGCGCCCGGCATCTTTGACAATGTTTCCCCACTCGCGGCGAAAGCTGTCATCCCACTCGCCCTCGGCGTACGTCGCGTCGCGGAGCGTGCGCGTCAGATTCCTCAGATGCGAGATCCCTTCATCGACCCGCTGCAGGATATTCTCGTAGCTCGTTTCCTCCGCCTGAGACTGTGCTTGGTTGCGAACCCGAGGATTAAGCGACTTCCTCAAATCGCCTCTCGGGTTTGCTCGCCTGCTCTCCCTCGCGAAGCGAACGGACTGCCATGCTCTGTTGAGCTCGTCGCTCATGGACTCGGTCTCGCGGAACCACTCATCGGCGCGGTCTGTGTCCCAGGAGTCGCTGAACTCGTCGGACATGCTGGTCAGGACGTCGCCCATGCGCCGATTGATACTGTCGACGTAGCGAGAGGCCTGCCGGTCCCGGATCGGGGGAATGATGATCAAGTTGACGGCGAGCCCGACAGCGACGCCCAGCGCGATCTCAATGATTCGTTCTAGAAGGAGGGGCTGCTGACTGTCGAATCCGCTTCCGAGGATGAAAATCGCGGTGGTGGCGATGGCGATCCCCTCGTCTCGGATCCATGTCACCCTGGCTCCGAGAAGACCAACAAAGAGCGCCAGGGCGAACGTCCACAGGCTGACTCCGAGGTAGTTGCCAATCAGGAAGGACAAGCCCACGCCGATTGCAGAGGCCACTGTTGACTGGGCGCCTCGCGAAAGTGATCGGTAGACCGTCGCGTGAACGGTGAGCAGTGCAGTCCATGGCGCGAGGAAAGGCATCGCCGAGTCGAGTATTGCGATTGACAGCCACCATGCTGCCGTTGCCGCGACGACAGATTTGACGATCTGGAGGAGATCGGTCGTGACTTCTGGGCGTTGGAGTAGTTCAGTGATCTTCTTCGTTGGAGTTGGCAAGGTCGCTCCGTTGCAGGTCCGTCTCTGTCATGATTACACCGTAAGCAAAGCTCGGTTTGAGACTAGCATTTGCCCTGGTCGAAGTCGTTTTGCTCTTGACGACTCAGGACTGAATTCGGTCGGCTGAGCGTCCTAGCGTCTCAGGCAACGATGGTCTCGGCAATCAAGGGGTGACGGTAGACCCTGTTCACGAGCACGACTGTCCGAACGCACACCTAGCCGAGACCCAGAGGCGTCCTTAGACTCTATTCACGAGCGCCGAAGGAGGCAAACATGACCACCTACGAAGAAGCAATCAAGCGGGCAGCAAAGCCACTCGCGGAGGCATTCTCCCGCATTCAAGAGGGCACAGCACGGGAAGCAGCTGAACGCGCCTACACGCCCGGTAGGCCGGGGCTCGACGAGCTCGAGGAGCGCATCCAGGCATGGCGGGACGAGTTCATGATGGAGCAGGGAGACAAGGCAGCCGCTGGGCGAGATCACGAGCTAGAAGGACGGAAAGTTGCATTGCTATCCGACCAGGAAGTCGCCGAACAGATCGGCTGCAGTGTCTATCAGCTACGAGCCGACCGCGCACTCGACCGAGGCGACAGAGGTGACCGAGCCCCCGCATGGATCGAGGTCGGCACCTCCTGGCGCCCCCGAGCACGCGGAACACGCCAGTCCGCCGTGGACGCCTGGCTCGACCGACATGAAACCGGGGGGAGCAAGGAAACGAGATGATCGATCTAGAGCAGCTACTCACTTCGAAAGAGGTCGCGGAGACCCTCCAGTGCACTCCGAAACATGTCAACACGTTGCGTAAGCGTGGAGACTTGCCGGCGATGGCGATTGGCGGTATGTGGCGCTACGACCCACGGGATCTCCGGCAGTATGTTGAGCGACAACGGAGGGCTGGAGCGCAATGAACGTGCGCCAACTAGGAGACGCTGGTCTGCGACACGTTTACGACACGGTTTGAGCGAAATTTCTAGTCTGTTGGGCCATCTGCCGAAAATCGGTCTAAGGTGCTGAAGGCCTCGAAATCACTGGTCAAGGACAGACCAGTGCGATCAACGACTGACACGCAAGATCAGTACCTCTTAGAATTCCTTGGCCGTCGGTTCAAGTCCGACCGGGGGCACCACGAAGCGCTCCGCTGATTCGGACGCGAACCCTCAGTCCCCGTCACTCAGCTTCTGTTGGCGGCCCGCCTTTCTCATTCGAATTCGGTTTGAAGACGGTCCCGGACAACGGAGCGTAGGCAGTCCACTCTCCGTCCGGTTCGTTCCTGACGAGTTCGGCAATTCTGCGGTCGTCTGCCTCCGCCTCGTCGAACAGCCGTGTGAAAGCTGCTTCCGCCTTCGAGTTCTCGGCGGAATGCTCGGCCCGTATTCGCATTGCCTCGGTGTCGTCATCGGATGAAGAGATCTCGACGACGAACTGCGGGCCGACTTCGGCAGACACGAGTCGCGCGAGATGCACGCCTTGCTCGGCGAAAATGCGCGCAGCAGTCTCCGGCACCCAATTGAAGTCGGAATCCAGCGAGTCATAGTAGGACTGTTCCCATGCCTCCAGCTGCGCGACAAGTGCGCCGGACAGCCCCGTGTCCTCGTAGTCGATGGGCATGCTGATCCACAGCACCGTACCCGCATAGTCGGGGAACATGCGGATGGTCCGCGGCGGTCGTTCGTCGGTCATCTGCTCCTCGGCCATGGCGCCAGCCTCACGCCGGTCATTCGCTCGGCCCAGACACCCGACGCCACCAGCATCTTTGATGCTTGGCTGCACGCCGAACATCGACTATCATGTGGTCAGCACCTCCTTTCGGATCGTAGGGGAAGACGTATCCGAGGTAGGAGGCAGAAATGGATATGACTCAGGGCGTACTCTTCGTCCACTCAGCACCTCGTGCGCTGTGCCCTCACATCGAGTGGGCAGCGGGCGGGGCCATCGGCGCACAGGCACGCTTCGACTGGACACCCCAGCCGGCAGCACCAGGTCTCGTGCGCGCAGAAGTCTGCTGGCGCGCGCCCGCAGGCTCCGGAGCTCGCATCGCATCCGCCCTGCGCGGCTGGGACTCACTTCGCTACGAAGTCACCGAGGAGCCCTCGGCCGGAGTCGACGGCAGTCGATGGAGCCACACACCTGATCTGGGCATCTACCACGCTGTCACCGACACAGCCGGCAACATCCTCGTCCCTGAAGACCGCATCCGCTCCGTGATGGAACGCGCTGCCGGGGACCCGGCGAAGTTCTCCTCGGAGATGGCGACCGCCCTCGGAGAAGCCTGGGATGAGGAACTCGACGCGTTCCGCCATGCAGGTGAAGGCGCACCGGTGCGCTGGCTGACGAAGGTCGGCTGAACCGCTCCCTTCACCGCCGAACTGCACTCAGCTGCGAGAGTTCGGGCGTTCACAAATGCCGATGGGCACACCCTCCTACCTCGGGTGTGCCCATTTCGCACGCTCTCGTGCCTGAGCGCTTATGCAGGAGGCTCTGCGCAAGCCACCTTCCCAAGCACAGATCGCGTCGTGCGCCCTCATGGAAACGGCCCACTCTGAGTCGGAAAGCACAGTTTCAAAACCGTGCTTTCCGACTCAGAGTGGGCCGTGGAGCTGTCTGAGTTCGCTCAGAACCTCAGACTGAGCGGAACGCGACGACGGCGTTGTGACCGCCGAAGCCGAACGAGTTCGTGATCGCTGCGATATCGCCGGCAGGCAGATCAGCAGGAGTGTCACGGACGATGTTGATCCCCTTGACCTTCGGGTCGACTTCGTCGATGTTGATGGTCGGGGGAGCGGTGCGAGTCTGCAGCGCCTTGACCGTGAGGATCGCCTCCACGGCACCCGTACCTCCGAGGAGGTGTCCGGTCATCGACTTCGTGGCCGAGACCAGTGCATCGGAGACGTTGTCACCGAGGAGTTCGCTGATGGCCAGCGATTCCGGGATGTCTCCGACAGGAGTCGACGTGGCATGCGCGTTGACGTGCTTGATTTCGCCGGCGGTCAGCCCTCCTGCGTCGAGTGCCTGCTGCATGGCGGCCAGCGCGTGCTTGCCCTCCGGCTCTCCGCCGGTGATGTGGTAGGCGTCGTTCGAGATGCCCCAGCTGGCCACCTCGGCGTAGATCTTCGCTCCACGAGCCTTCGCATGCTCCTCGGTCTCGAGGATGAGCGTGCCCGCACCTTCGCCCATGACGAAGCCGTCGCGGTCGACGTCATAGGGACGCGAAGCGGTCTCGGGCGAATCGGTGCGACGCGACAGCGCCTGCATCGAATTGAACGCGGCAAGAGTGATCGGGTGGATCGCTGCTTCCGAACCGCCGGCGATGATGATGTCGGCCTTGCCCGAAGCGAGAACGTCATAGGCGTGGCCGAGGCTCTCGGTCGATGAGGCGCAGGCGGAGACCAGGGTCTGCACACCGGCACGTGCCTTGAATTCCATGCCGATAGCGGCCGCAGGTCCATTGGGCATGAGCATGGGAACTGTCAGTGGCATGACCCGGCGCGGGCCTTCCTCCTGCAGGGTGTCCCAGGCGTCGAGCAGAGTCCAGACTCCGCCGATCCCGGTGGCCCAGGAGACGGCGGTGCGTTCCGGATCGGTCTCCTCAAGACCGGCATCGGCCATGGCTTCACGAGCAGAGATGAGAGCGAACTGGCTCGAAGGATCGAGGCGTTTGGCCTGGACCCGTTTGAGATTGTCGGGCACGACCTGTGGGTCGACCTGCGCTGCGAAGTCCACGGCGAGGCCGTACTTCTCTGACCAATCGTTGTCCATTGTGTGGACGCCGGACTGACCGGCCAGAATGGCTTCCCAAGTGGCATCGACAGTCGCGCCCAAGGGGGTTACCGCACCGATTCCGGTGACGACAACTTTAGATGTCATGGTACAAACCTCGTCGATAGTGTGGACACGGCCCGTCTGTGGACGGGCCGTGTTCGGCTGCTGTGTGTCAGGCTTCCTGAGCCTTGTTGATGTAGTCGACAGCGTCCTGAACGGTGACGAGGTCCTTGACGTCGTCATCGGGGATCTTCACGCCGAACTTCTTCTCAGCGTTGACGACGATGGTCATCATCGAGATGGAGTCGATGTCGAGGTCATCGGTGAACGACTTGTCGGCTTCGACTGCTTCGACAGCCAGGCCGGTCTCTTCGTTGACGATCTCTGCCAGCCCAGCGAGGACTTCAGCTTCGGTGAATGCCATTTCTTTCCTACTTTCTGATTTCGGTCGAGGGTTTTTCGACCGTTTGAGGAACTTTTCGACGAGTGTCCCGCCGAATATCTTAGGACATTCACGGAGAGTTTTCCGTGAATGGGTGTGTCTCAGGGCAGGCGCACGACCTGAGCACCGTAGACGAGGCCCGCACCGAAGCCCATCTGCAGGGCGAGACCGCCGCTGAGTTCGGGCTGTTCGCGCAGGAGACGTTCGGTGGCCAGTGGGATCGACGCCGCCGAGGTGTTCCCGTTGTCGGCGATGTCACGTGCGATGACAACGGACTCGGGGAGCTTCAGCTGCTTGGCGAGTTCGTCGATGATGCGCATGTTCGCCTGGTGCGGGATGAAGGCAGCGAGATCCTCGGCCTCGATGCCGGAAGCAGCGAGCGCCTCTTTGGCCACCTCGGCGCCGTCCCACACGGCCCAGCGGAAGACGGTCGGCCCGTCCTGACGCAGGGTCGGGAAGGGCAGTTCGCGGTCGTCGCGGATGTCGTAGAGGGAATCCGTCATCCGGATGGTCGACCAGTTCTCGCCCTTCGAGCCCCACACCGTCTTCGAGATGCCGGGTTCGTCGGAGGAGGACACGACGACCGCGCCGGCGCCATCACCGAGGATGAACGAGATCGAACGGTCCTCGGGGTCGATGACCTCGGAGAGCTTCTCGGCTCCGATGACGAGGACATTGTCGAGCGTGCCGGCACGCACCAGCGCATCGGCCTGCGAGATGCCGTAGCAGTAGCCGGCACACGCCGCGCTGATGTCCCATGCCGGGATCGGCCCGGTCCCCAGCCGTGCGGTCAGGGCCGCAGCCGCTGAGGGCGTGAAGTACTCGAAGGTGACGGTCGAGATGATGATGCCGCCGATGTCCTCCGGCTTCAGCCCCGCCGAGGCGATCGCCTCGAGCGCGGCTTCCTCGGACATGTCGAGGACGCCGACGTCCTTGCTGGCACGACGGCGGGTGACGATGCCCGTGCGCTGCCGGATCCATTCGTCGGAGGAGTTGATGGGTCCGGCGATATCGTCATTGGTGACGAGGTTCTCCGCACGGTAGGCACCGATTCCGGCAATGCGGGAGAAAGTGCCGAGTTCGGCAGTCTTGAGTGTAGGCATGGCGTCTTCTTTCGATTCTCAGGCGTGGGCTGCCGCGAACTCACGCGCGCCGTCGAGGTCGGCGGCCGATTTGATGGCGAATGTCTCCACGCCCTTCATGGCGCGGCGAGCGATTCCGGTCAGCGTGCCACCGGGGACGAGTTCGATCATTCCGGTCACACCGGAGTTCAGCAGCGCCTCCTGGCACAGATCCCAGCGGACCGGGTTCGTGACCTGCTTGACCAGACGGTCGACATACTCTCGGCCGGCTTCGACCGCAGTGCCGTCGGAGTTGCTGAGGATCGACACGGAGGGATCGGAGACCTCCATCGCCGAGGCGGCGGCATCGAGATCAGCGGTGGCGGGAGCCATGAACTCGGTGTGGAAGGCGCCGGCCACGGCCAGCGGGATGACCCGAGCACGTTCCGGCGGGTTCTCGGCCAGGGTCTCGAGCGCCTCGAGAGAGCCGGCAGCTACGGTCTGGCCCCCACCGTTGACATTGGCGGGGCTGGCCCCGGCGGCCTCGATCGCGGCGAGTACATCCTCGGGCTGGCCGCCGACCACGGCGGACATGCCGGTCGGGGTGACGGCGGCAGCGGCCGCCATTCCATCGGCACGGACCTTGACGAAGGCCAGGGCGTCCGCCGGGGTGAAGATGCCTGCGATCTGTGCGGCTGCGATCTCTCCCACGGAGTGGCCGGCGACGACGGCAGGGCTGACGCCGAGCTCAGCGGCGCAGGCGACGGCGGAGGCGACGAGCAGAGGCTGTGCCACCGCGGTGTCCTTGATCGTCTCGTCATCGGATTCGGTTCCGTGCAGACGCAGATCGATTCCCGATGCGGTCGAGAGTTCGTCGATCTGTGCCGAGAAGGTGTCGAGTTCGAGGAACGAACTCAGGAAACCGGTCTTCTGGGCTCCCTGGCCCGGACAGGTGATTGCAAGCACTCAGTTCTCTTTTCGTTGGGTTCCGTTGATCAATCTAATGGACACTGGACCGATCTCGGCGAGATTTGTCGTTGTTCGACAATACGCCGTCCTCGGACAGTCGCCCATACACCAAGGCGATGTGGATGACGAAGGCATCACGCGAAGTCGTCGGATCGAGCCCGATGGCGTCGGTGATCTTCCGCAGTCGGTAGCGCACGGTATTCGGG
The DNA here is from genome assembly GCF_013168765.1 of Brevibacterium sp. CT2-23B. Lineage (NCBI taxonomy): Bacteria > Bacillati > Actinomycetota > Actinomycetes > Micrococcales > Brevibacteriaceae > Brevibacterium > Brevibacterium sp. CT2-23B. The sequence continues at coordinate 577,751 of NZ_JABBYK010000001.1, forward strand.
TGCACGGACAGTGCCTTGGCCGTGGCTTCGAGCGAGGACCCGAATTCGACATAGGCGCTCACGGTCTTCAGCAGCTGACCCGTTCCCGAGGTCAACGGTTCGTAATAGCGTTCGATGAGTTCGGTCAAGGCGATCCGGTCCCCGGACAGGGCGCGTTCGGGCAGAAGATCATCGGCTTTGACCGGGCGCGGGGAATCGGGGCGGGCGGTCGCCGCCTTGAGTGCGCGGATCGCCGCCTTCGCCGAGGTGGCCGCTTCGGCAAGTCCCGGCACTGCCGGTCCGACGATGACTTCGGAGGGCCCGAAGCAGTCCGAGAGGTCCTCGACGGCATCGTCGAGTTCCGTCACCCCGCCGAGGACGATGAGCAGACGGTTGTCGTGGATGCCCACAAGAGCATCATCGGCCCAGCGACTGGCCTTGCGGCGGATGCCGTCCAATCCCTTCTTCGCCGAGCGCTGCGGTGCGCGGCCGACGATGACGCACACGGGACCTTCTGACTGCCAGCCGAAGGCAGCGGTGCGGCTGGCGAGTTCGTCGACGGAGTCTCCGCGGACGAGGGCGTCGACGACCATCGCCTCGAGTCGTGCGTCCCAGCTGCCTCGGGCTTCTGCGGCCCGGGCGTAGACATCGGCCGCGGCGAACGCGATCTCCCGGGAGTAGATGAGCACCGCTTCGCGGAGCGCCGGCTGCTCGACGGGGCGAGCGATGTCCGGAACGCGTTCCTCGACGACTTCGACGACGATCTTGAGCAGCTGCAGGGTCTGCTGCAGGCTGATGGCCCGGATGAGGTCGCGTGGCGCAGTCTTGAAGATGTCGGAGACCACACGCAGATTCGTATCGGGCTTGCGGTACCAATCGACGAACGAGGAGATGCCCGATTGGGCGAGCAGCCCCACCCAAGAGCGATCGGACGACGACATCGAGCGGTACCAGGGCAGCTGAGCCTCCAGCCGCTGCAGAGTCACCGATGATAGGACGCCGACTCCGGCACGCAGTCTGCGGGCGGTTTCGGCACGACGGCGCAGGGTCTCGGCATCAGACATCATGAGCACGAGTTTAGATGAATGAGAACAATCCGCTTGTCAGCGACATACAAAGTGTCGAAAGAGGCGACAAATATGGCCGGAGTCTTGGAGACTCCGGCCATATTCGCTTTCAGCGTGCGGAAGAAGTCAAGCGCCTGCCCCTTCGGTGGAACCCGAGTTGCCGGCACGGACATCGTTGAGCTGGTACTTCTCAGCCGCCTCGGCGGCCTTGTCGATCGAGATCTTCCCGGTATCGGCCAGCGAGATGAGCGCCTGTGTGACCACGGACGGACCATCGACGAGGTAGTAGCGACGTGCCGCCGGGCGGGTGTCCGAGATTCCGTATCCGTCGGTTCCCAGCGAGGTGAAGTGGCTGGGCACGTACTGACGGATCTGATCCGGCACTGCGCGCATATAATCCGAGGTCGCAATGACCGGGCCCTCAGTCTCGGCCATCTTCTCGGTGACATACGGAGTCCGCGGTTCGGATTCGGGGTTCTTCAGACGCTCGTTCTCGGCGTCGAGTCCGTCACGGCGCAGCTCGGTCCACGACGTCACCGACCACACATCGGCCGAGACGCCCCAGTCCTGATCAAGCAGCTCCTGAGCCTCGAGCACCCAGGGCACACCGACACCTGAGGCCATCAGCTGAACCTTCGGCCCGCCGTTGTCTGGTCCCTTCTTCAGGAGGTAGAGACCCTTGAGCACGCCTTCGACGTCGAGATCCTCCGGTTCGGGCGGCTGGACCATGGGCTCGTTGTACATCGTGATGTAGTAGAGCACGTCAGGGTCTCGCTCATCGGCGGGATCGTACATCCGGTGGATGCCGTCCTTGACGATATGCGCGATCTCATAGCTGTAGGCCGGGTCATAGGAGACCACGGACGGGTAGGTCGACGCCAGCACGTGCGAATGTCCGTCGCCGTGCTGGAGGCCCTCGGCCACCAGAGTGGTGCGTCCCGCGGTGGCGCCGAGGACGAAGCCGCGAGCCATCTGGTCACCGGCGGCCCAGAAGAAGTCACCGGTGCGTTGGAAGCCGAACATCGAGTAGAAGATGTAGAACGGGATCATCGGCTCACCGTGGGTGGCATACGAGGTGCCGACCGCAGTCAGCGCCGCGGTCGCCCCGGCCTCGTTGATGCCGACGTGGAGCAGCTGACCGTCCGTGGCCTCCTTGTAGGCGAGGAACAGGTCGCGGTCGACGGAGATGTAGTTCTGCCCGTGCGGATTGTAGATCTTCGCTGTGGGGAAGAACGAGTCCATGCCGAAGGTGCGAGCCTCATCGGGGATGATCGGCACGATCCGGTGGCCGAACTCCTTCTCCCGCATGAGGTCCTTGAGCACGCGTACGAAGCCCATCGTGGTGGCGATCTCCTGTTTGCCTGATCCACGACGACCGGCCTGGTAGGCCTTGTCCGAGGGCAACTTGAGATCGATATGGGTCGAACGACGCTCGGGGGAGTAGCCGCCGAGCTCCGCGCGGCGCTCCTGCATGTACTTGATCTCGGGTGCGTCGACGCCCGGGTGGTAGTACGGAGGCAGCTTCGGGTTGTCTTCGAGTTCCTTGTCCGAGATCGGGATCTGGAAGTGGTCGCGGGCGAGCTTGAGATCGTCGACCGTGAGCTTCTTCATCTGGTGCGTGGCGTTGCGGGCCTCGAAGTGCGGTCCGAGCGAGTAGCCCTTGACCGTCTTGACGAGGATGACGGTGGGCTGTCCGGTGTGCTCCATCGCGGCCTTGTAGGCGGCGAAGACCTTTCGGTAGTCGTGGCCGCCGCGCTTGAGGTTCCAGATCTGCTCGTCGCTGTAGTCCTCGACCATCGCCTTCGTCCGCGGGTCGCGGCCGAAGAAGTTGTCGCGCACGAAGCCGCCGGACTCACCCTTGTAGGTCTGGTAATCGCCGTCGGGGGTGGCATTCATGAGGTTGACGAGCGCGCCGTCGCGGTCCTTGGCCAGCAGCGCGTCCCATTCGCGTCCCCAGACGACCTTGATGACGTTCCAGCCGGCACCGCGGAAGTACGACTCGAGCTCCTGCATGATCTTGCCGTTGCCGCGGACGGGCCCGTCGAGACGCTGCAGGTTGCAGTTGATGACGAAGTTGAGGTTGTCGAGCTCTTCGAAGGCAGCGACGTGGAGCATGCCGCGGCTCTCCGGCTCGTCGAGCTCGCCGTCACCGAGGAAGGCCCAGGTCTGCTGCTGGGAGGTGTCCTTGATCCCACGATTGTGCAGATACTTGTCGAACTGTGCCTGCGCGATCGCGTTCATCGGTCCCAGACCCATCGACACCGTAGGATGCTCCCAGAAGTCGGGCAGCTGGTGCGGGTGGGGGTAGGACGGCAGTCCCTGCGGCTTGCCGTCGATGAAGTGCGACTGCTGCTGACGGAAGCCGTCGAGCTGTTCTGCGCTCATCCGGCCCTCGAGGTAGGCGCGCGCATACATGCCGGGGGAGGCGTGGCCCTGATAGAAGATATGGTCGCCGCCGCCTGGATGGTCCTTGCCGCGGAAGAAGTGGTTGAGACCGACCTCGTAGAGGGTCGCCGAGGAGGCGTAGGTGGAGATGTGCCCGCCGACCTCGACGCCGGGACGCTGGGCCCGGTGGACCAGCATGGCGGCATTCCAGCGGTTCCAGCGACGGTAGCGGCGTTCGACCTCTTCATCGCCGGGGAACCAGGGTTCGTTCTCCGGACCGATGGTGTTGACGTAGTCGGTGGCAGTGAGGCTGGGTACGCCGATCTGCTTCTGGCGAGAGCGCTCGAGCATGCGCAGCATGACATAGCGTGCTCGAGTCCGACCGCCCTCGTCGATGAGGCCATCGAGGGAGGCCAGCCATTCAGCGGTCTCCTCCGGGTCGATGTCGGGCACCTGGCTGGGCAGCCCGTTGAGGATGGGCCCGCCCTGATTCCGATTGTCCACGATGTGGTCCTCTCTTCAGCTCCACGATCTTCTTTGGTGTAGAGATCATGACCATCGGATGGTGTGTGCTCCGCAGGTTGTCTGAGCCCAGAGGCCACCCGATCTACCTGTCAGCCTAGTACTCCCAGCCGAACTTCGCGCTCCCGCGAAGTTGTGATCTCTCTGACGCATCTGCGCACTGTGCTGACAGGCTCACAGTCCGGTGTGCTGATTGAGTGCCGTTTGAGTGCGCTTGCCGCGCGCGGGCGCGCCGATATTTGCACCTTGGCCACTGTTGGCGGAAGAATACAGGCATGAGCAACTCCGCTTCTGAAAGGACATCCTCCACTTCGACCCTCGCAAACGAGCTGGGACACAACCTCGGCTTGAAAAAGGGCGACTATGTGCAAGAGGTCGGCTATGACGACGACGTCGATCAGGCACTCTGCGAGGCGATCGAGAACATCATCGGAGACAAGATCGCCGATGGCGAAGAGGATGACGTCTACGACGTGATCCTCATGTGGTGGCGGTCGGACGACGACGACCTCGTCGACGGTCTCGTCGACGCCCAGACCACACTGAAGGAGGGCGGAGTCGTCTGGCTGCTCAGCCCGAAGGCGAACCGTCCGGGACACATCAGCCCCGCCGACATCTCCGAAGCGGCTCCCACCGCCGGAATGCACGTGACCTCCACGGTCAGCGCCGCCGACGATTGGGCCGGATTCCGGCTCGTGGGCAAGAAGAACTATTCATGATCCTGCGGCCCGGTGATCGGGCCCCGGATCTCACCCTTCCCGATCACCTCGGATCGGTCATCACCCTCACCGAGGCGGCCCCACTTACCGCTCGTGTGCTCGCATTCGTTCCGTTCGCCTTCTCTCCGATCTGCGGAGACGAACTCGCCGCTCTCGAACAGTGGCAGGAACGGATGCGAAAGGGCTCTCATGCCGTCGACGTCGTGGTCGTCTCAACCGACTCCAAGTACACCTTGGCGGCGTGGGCACAGCAGACGAGGGTCGACGTCACTCTCGCATCGGACTTCTGGCCCCACGGTGAGGCGGCTCGCGCGTTCGGCGTCTTCGACGAGGTCCACGGTGTCGCCGAACGAGGAGTCTTCGTCATCTCACCTGCGGGTACGATCGTGAGTGGCAGGCATGTCGCCCGCACCGAGACTCGGGACTTCTCCGAGGATTTCGCCGCGGCGCTTTCCAGCCTCTGAGAATCGAGCCTCGCCGAAGAACCGATCGACGGCACCTTCGGCGCCTATTGAGGAGGACCCATCATGGCCACGCTGTTCACGAAGATCATCAACGGAGAGATCCCCGGCACCTTCGTCCATCAGGATGACAAGTGCGTCGCATTCCTCGATGTCGCTCCGATGACCGAGGGCCATGTGATGGTCGTCCCGCGCGACGAGATCTCTCACTGGATCGACGCCGACGCAGAGCTTCTCGCCCACCTCACCGCAGTGGCGAAGAGGATCGGAGAAGCCCAGAAGGCGGCCTTCGACTGCGAGCGGATCGGCCTCCTCATCGTCGGCTACGAAGTGCCCCACCTGCACATCCACGTCCTGCCGACGAACTCCATGGATGACTTCGACATCTCCGACCGTGCTCCGATGCAGACACCGGAGCAGCTGGAGGCGCCCGCCGAGAAGATTCGGCAGGCGCTCTCCGCACTGTCCTGATCCGATGCTGCTCGGCTCAGATCGACTCAGAGGCCTTTGACCTCGAGGTAGTGGTCGAGTGAGTCTCTGACGAGCTCGGCTCCCGCGGTTCCGCCGTAGTTCGCGCCGAATCGCGGGTCGTCGACATACATCTGCCCGAGACCGCGCACGTATCCTCCGAGGTCTCCGTCGGGATCATCTGCGGGCGTGCCCGGAACTGCTCGCAGCCATTCAATATGACGTCGGGCGAGGTCCTGGCAGCGGTCCGATTCGGGACGCGCCCCCGCCTCGGCGGCGGCGATCCAGTCCGCGGAGAGAGCGGAAACGAGGGCTTTCCACTCCTTCTTCTCCTCAGGCGACTGGCTGGACCACCATTCGTCTCCTCGTCGGTAGGCGTCGGCTCCCCAGCGCCTGGTCACTTCCTCTTCGTATTCGCGATGGTCGAAACCATCGAACATCTCTTCAGCCATGAGCGGCTCACCTGCTTTCAGTCGTGTGATGGTGACGGTGACGGCGGTGAGCTGTCGGTCGAGCCGGTCTCTCTCGCGTCCGAGTGAGACCAGATGCTGCGACAGCGCCTCGACCGGATCGTCTCTCCGATCGAGTACCTCCGATATCGTCGTCAATGGCAGTCCCAGCTCCTTGAGCAGCAGGATGCGCTGGAGGCGCACCAGGGCTGCTTCGTCGTAGCAGCGATAGCCGTTGGCGGCGATGGAGGTCGGCGGCAGCAGACCGATGGCGTCATAATGACGCAGGGTTCGGCTCGTCGTTCCCGTCAGCCGTGCGATTTCCTGAATGGACCAGTCCATGCCTGACAGCTTAGAAGTTGACGCGGCGTCAAGGTCAAGAGCCGTTTGAGACCTTCGACGAGTGGACGGTGTCAGGCCGCTTCGCGAATCGCGTCCAGCGCCGTGAATAGGTCGCGTGCAAGGTCGTCGACATGTTCGAGCCCGACCGACAGGCGGACGAGGCCGTCGCCGGGCTTCGCCGTCGCGGCTACGGGCCGGTGTGTGAGTGAGGCCGGATGCTGGACGAGGGTATCGGCGCCGCCGAGCGAGACCGCGTGCACGATGAGGTCGCAGTGTTCGACGAAGGTGCGGGCCGCTTCGAATCCACCGGCGAGTTCGATGGCGATCATCGCCCCTCCGCCGCGCATCTGCGAACCGACCAAACCTCGCGGATCGGACCCGGCGAGACCGGGATAGTGGACCCGGGCGACCTCGGGGCGTGTCTGGAGACGACGAGCGAGCTCACCTGCGGTGTCCTGAGCTGCGCGCATCCGCACGGCCAGCGTCCGCAGCCCGCGATGGAGGAGATAGGCGCCCATCGGGTGCAGGAGGGCCCCTGTGATGGCGCGGACCCGGCGCAGGCGCATGGTCCATTCGGTGTTCGTCGCGATGATTCCGCCCATCGCGTCGCCGTGACCGCCGAGGTATTTCGTGGCGCTGTGGAGGACGAGGGCGGCCCCGTGATCGATCGGCCGTTGGAGCACGGGGGTGCAGAAGGTGTTGTCGACCAGCACCGGCACAACTCCCGCTGCGGCGACGACCGAGCCGATGTCGACGAGGTCGAGGCTGGGGTTCGCCGGTGTCTCGACGATGACGAGCCCGGTGTCCTCGCGAATCGCCTCGGCGATCTGGTCCTCCTCCGCCCAGGTGACCGACGTGCCGAGAAGGCCTGACTCGAGCAGGTGGTCACTGCCGCCGTAGAGGGGACGGACGGCGACGATATGGGGCGTCCCGGCCTCGACTGCGGCCAGCAGTGCGGCGGTCATGGCAGCCATTCCCGTGGCGAAGGCGACGGCAGATTCGGCGTTCTCCAATTCGGCGAGCGCGGATTCGAATCGCGCCACACCGGGCTGCCACAGACGTTGGTAGACGGGGGAGTCCCCTTCCTTCAGAGGATGTCCGCTGGCGAGGCTCTCATAGGAATCTCCTCCCGTACGGACGTCGTTGACCGGGTTGGTGGTGGAGAGGTCGATGGCGGGGACATGGACGCCTGCGGCCGCGAGACCGTCCATTCCGCCGTGAACCATACGGGTCTCAGGGTGCATAGAAGTCATAAGCGCATTCAATACACTTCTCCCAGTCTGTGCAATGAACGTGCAATCTCCTCCAAGTATTCGGCCGTTTCCGGGATAGTCTGCGATCAGATATGGGAGACTGTGACTCATGTCGCAGAACGTCTCACTCGATGACACCGATCTTCGCCTTCTGCAGGAGCTCAACGCCGATGCCCGGGCCTCGGGTGCGGTCTTGGCTGCGGCCGTCGGGATCTCCGAATCGACGGTCTCCCTGCGTCTCAAGAGACTGAAGTCGCTCGGCGTCATCCGCGGCTTCCATATCGACGTCGATCCGACTGCGCTCGGGGTCGGTCTGCAGGCTCTCGTATCGATTCGGCTGGCCAAACACGATCGGGCCGAGATCGACGCGTTCACGGCGGCTGCGCCGAAGTTCCCTGGGGTGGTGCGGATGTACCACATGGCCGGAGCCGATGACTACCTGCTGCATATCGTCGCCACTGACACCGCTGCGGTACAGTCCTTCGTCCTCGACTACCTCACCCGATATCCCGCTGTCGCACATACGCGCACGAACCTCATCTATCGGGTCGAAGACGGTTCTGCCTGGATCCCTTCGGAGGCCTGAACTGCCATACTGGCTTCATGGCAGAGAACAAGACCCAGCCGACCGATGCCGATGTCGCCGCTTACCTCGATTCGGTGACTCCCGAGAAGCGTCGCGAGGATGGAATCGCTCTTGACGCGATCTTCCGAGACGTCACCGGTGAGGAACCCGTGATGTGGGGACCCTCGATCGTCGGCTACGGCCGGTACCACTATCGGTCGCCCGTGAACCCGCGCAACCACGGTGAGTGGCCGGCCACGGGATTCTCCCCGCGCAGGAGCCAGCTCTCTCTGTACGGACTCAAGGACCTTCCCGAAGGAGCGAGGCTGCTCCCGCAGCTCGGAAAGTACACCGAGGGGGCCGGGTGCGTCTATGTGCGCCGTCTGGAGAACATCGACGAGGCGGTGCTGCGCCGACTCATCGCGATCGCCGCTGCCCGTCCCGACGATCCCGAGCCGGGCAGCTGATTGCACACGCTGACGGTCGATGACAGGTCCTGTCCGAGAGATCGCAGAATGACCTCGGTGGCCGAGAACGTCGCGGTGTTCATCTGCGAGCCGTGATGCTCAGCCCCGATTTGCGCTGATGGACTGAGAAGTACTGCAGTCCCGCCTCGGCGTCGGCTAGGAATCGCCGGCGGGAGCGGCGGGGCAGCCACACGATCTGACCGGGGGACAGTTCGATCGTTCCGGTTGCGGTCTCAAGGGTGCCGGCACCGGCGAGGACGTGGATGAGCACGTCGAGAGATGGGCCGGTGTGTTCGCGGATCTCGCCGCCGGGGGCGAGCGCGATGACATTCGCATCGAGGTCACGGTGGTGCGTCGGCAGCTGCCAGACGGACCCGGAATCCTCGACGGTCGCGGTCAGCTCGGCAACATCGAGAACGACGCAGGGTACAGGGGTGGCGGCACGACGGATGATGCGCACCCGAACCCCGTCCTGCGTGCTCTCCAGCGGCTCCCACCCGACCGCCTCGGCGAACTCGCGGTCCATTTCGACGCGCAGCCCTTCAGGCGAGTGGTCATTGATGAGGATCAGGCTGGAGCCGACGTCAAGATCTTCATACGCTCTGATGACGAGCGGATGCCGTTCCGACTTCGGTAAGGTCCGGACGTCGATGACGGGTTCGTCTGCCACGGCTGCCCCTCTCAATCGCTTCGATAGTTCCTCCTCGAAACTATCACCGGAGTGATGACTGCCGGCCTGGGCCGGCCAGCGGCGCCGGGCAAAGACCGCTCGGGTCGGTCCTACAGGAGAACGGAAAAGGCACCCCGTGATACGGGATGCCTTGACGGTGGGCCCAGAGGGACTCGAACCCCCGACCCTCTCGGTGTAAACGAGATGCTCTAGCCAACTGAGCTATAGGCCCCACCTGCGTCGTCGATGTCTCCGACAGCGCTTGATCAGTATGCCACATCCGAGGGTGACCGGCGAAACGGGAACGCAGGCGGTCGCGGGACCGCTCAGTGCGTCGGTCCGGACTGCCATCAGGAGGATCGGAGCAGGCGTGCCGCATTGGCGGCGAAATTCTCAGCTGCCTCTGCGGTGTCGACGTCGAAGATCCTGCGATTCTGCTCAACGGCCACGGCACCGAGTGTGAGGGTGAGGATTCCGTGCGAGAGTTCGGCGCCCAGGCGATCAGCACTCAGGGCCCGAGGCGCAACGTCTGTCGGAGCGATCGAATACCCCAGCAGCACGATCTCTGCTCCATCACGGTATTTCAGCAGCACCTCGCGCAGAGACATCGCCGCGGCGAGCGGGTCGGCAGTGGCGGGACAGAGGGCATCGACTTCGGCTTTGAGCGAACGTGAGATGAGGATGAGCAGTGACTGCTTGTCCTTGACGTGCCAGTACAGTGCAGACGGCTGAACGTCGAGTTCGCGGGCGAGCCGGCGCATGGACAGATCGCCCAGACCGTACTGCGAAAGAATGCTCAATGCAGTGGTGGTGATGCTTTCGGCTGTCAGTGCCAATGAGACATACCTTTCATTCTCGAGCAGAGGTCCTTCCCGATTTTTCAGATCGCGTTCCCCTCGCTATAGTAGTTCCTGGTCACGGGATATAGCGCAGCTTGGTAGCGCGCCTCGTTCGGGACGAGGAGGTCGTGGGTTCGAATCCCGCTATCCCGACCAAGGGAAAGTGCCGCAGCATCGCTCAGGCGAGACTGCGGCACTTCTGCATTCCCGGACCGTTGTGAGACCACTCTGCGTCCAAACCATCAAGACGCGAGCAGACGCCTAGAACGAGAAGCAGCGCACGGCCGCACCGAAAGTGGTGCGGTGCGTTCTCGCCGTGGCGCAGGACCAATCGAGTTCTGACCAGATGATCGAGTTTGACCCCGATGACTGGTCCAGAACTCGATGCTAAATGCACAAAGGCGATGGGGCGCACTGCTCGAAACAGCAGTGCGCCCCATCGCCTCAACTCGTGCTCAGGCGGGTGAGCCCGGCTCTTGGGAGGAGCCGTCCGTCGCGTCGGAAGCGAACGGGTGGGTCGCCCGGCCCCGTCGTGGAGCCTGCGGCGCATCGGTTCGGTGGGCCGCCTCGGCGAAGTTCTCTGTCACGAGGTCAGAGTCGGTGCCCCGCCACCGGGCGATGGCCTTCATCACCTGATAGATGATGATCGCCGAGGCGGTGCCCAGGGCGATGCCTTCGAACTGCAGTCCGCCCGGGGTCCAGGTGAAGTTCGCGATGGCGACGATGAGCGCGACCGCGGCAGTGTTGAGATTGATCGGGTTGGAGAAGTCGACCTTGTTCTCCACCCAGATGCGCACGCCGAGCATGCCGATCATTCCGTAGAGCACGGTCGCCGCTCCGCCGAGGACTCCGGGAGGGATCGTCGCGATGATCTCGCCGAACTTCGGCAGCATGCTGAGGACGAGGGCGATGAACGCCGCGCACAGGTAGGCGGCAGTGGAGAAGATGCGCGTGGCTGCCATGACGCCGATGTTCTCGGCATAGGTCGTCGTTCCGGAACCGCCGCCGGATCCGGCGAGGATGGTGGAGAACCCGTCGGCGAAGAGCGTCCGGCCCGTCAGGTGATCGAGGTCGCGGCCGGTCATTGCGGCGACCGATTTCACATGGCCGATGTTCTCGGCGATGAGGACGAGGACGACGGGTAGGAACAGGCCGAGGTAGCCGAGATCGAACGCCGGTGCATGGAACGCGGGCAATCCCACCCAGTCGGCTTTCGAGACGGTGGAGAAGTCGAGCTCACCCTGCAGCCATGCCGCACCATAGCCGACCAGGACGCCGATGAGGATCGAGAGTCGGCCGAGCATCCCGCGGAAGAGCACCGTGGTCAGCAGGATCGCGACGATCGTGATCACGGCGGTCAGGGGAGCGGCCTTGACCCAATCCCAGGCGGCCGGGGCCAGGTTGAGGCCGATGAGGGCCACAATGGCCCCGGTCACCACTGGGGGCATTGTCACCTCGATCCATCGGACGCCGACGAAATGGACCACGAGCCCGACGAGCGCCAAGGTGACTCCCACCGAGATGATTCCACCTTGAGCCAAAGCCATGGCATGAGGTTCGAGGTCCTCTCCGGCCGTGGCCGAGAACCCCGTGACCGCTCCGATCGGGGCGAGCAGTCCGAACGACGAACCGAGGTAGGAGGGCATCATCCCCTTCGTGATGAGCAGGAACAGCAACGTGCCGATGGCGGTGAAGAACAGCGTCGTCGACGGTGGGAACCCGGTGAGAAGGGGCACGAGGAACGTCGCGCCGAACATCGCCACGACGTGCTGTGCGCCGATGCTGATGGTCCGCGGCCAGCTCAGACGCTCTTCCGGCAGAACCCTCTCACCGGGAGCGATCGTCCGCCCGTTTCCGTGCAGACGCCAGCCGCGGCGATTGCCTGTTCCTTTGTGGGTGTCCGTGGGTGCCGACTCCGCCATTGTGTTCCTCGTTCCGTTCTTCCCTGTACTGGGTCGTTGGCCGGCGGTCGGGCAGTGCTCCGGGCCGGCGAAAGAATTCTATGCTCCAGCTCACCGGCACGCCGACTCGACGGCTGACGAAGCGGTATGGCCGGTGTGTCTGAGGACCCTGCTCCGGAAGGCGGGATCAGCATTCTGATAGCCTATTGAACAGTGTTCAGGAGATCTGAACTCGACCGATTCTGACCTTGTTCAATCGCACGGAGACAAAGGACCAATCGATGACGACTGTGAACCCTGACCAGAACGTGAACCCCGGCCAACTCGCCGAGTCCATCCTCAACGGGGGAGCGGCCACCGAAGCCGACGCGCTCACGCTCCTGGCTACGCCGGATGAGGAGCTGTTCGGTCTCGTCCATGCCGGATCGCGACTCCGCCGAGAGCACTTCGGCATGACGATCAAGTTGAACTATCTCGTCAACCTCAAATCGGGAATGTGCCCGGAAAGCTGCACCTACTGCTCACAGTCACTGGGGTCGAAGGCCGAGATCCTCAAATACTCGTGGCTGAGCACCGACGAGGCCATGGAACAGGCGAGCATGGGCATCGGCGGAGGGGCATCCCGCGTCTGCCTCGTCGCCAGCGGTCGTGGGCCGAGCCGTCGCGACGTGGGCCGCGTCGGTGAGATCGTCGAACGCCTCAAAGACGAGAATCCCGAAGTCGAGGTGTGTGCGTGTCTGGGCCTCCTCAACGAAGGTCAGGCTGAGGCGCTCAAGGAAGCCGGCGCCGATGCCTACAACCACAACATCAACACCGCGGAATCCTTCCACGACAATATCGTCAAGACCCACACCTACGAGGACCGGACGAATACCGTCGAACACGCCAAAGCGGCGGGACTCTCACCCTGCAGCGGCCTCATCGTCGGGCTCGGCGAAAGCGACGAACAGATCGTCGAAGCGCTGTTCGCGCTCAAGGCCCTCGGCTCCGAGTCGATCCCGATCAACTTCCTCGTCCCGTTCGACGGAACACCGCTCGAAGGACAGTGGAACCTCACACCCATGCAGTGCATGAAGATCGTCGCGACAGCCCGCTTCGTCTGCCCCGACCGGGAGATCCGGCTGGCCGGCGGTCGCGAGATCCACCTCAAATCCCTCCAGCCGATGGCGCTGCAGCTGGCCAACTCGATCTTCCTCGGCGACTACCTCACCGCCGAGGGCCAAGCCGCAGCCGACGACCTCGCCATGATCCGAGACAACGGATTCACTATCCTCGGCCAGGAGGACGAGGAGGCCCGGACGGAAGAATCCGTTGGGTGCTGCGGTGCGGAAGCCGGCTGCTGTTCCGACCGGCAGACCCCCGCCGAGGCGGTCGCCCACACCGATCCCGTCATCCGCAGGCGCGGTGCAGGCACCGCTGAAGTCGCCAACGCCTGAGCGGCCGCATGCCGTCAGGCTTGGCGCAGGCTGCGCTTGAGGATCTTCCCGGCCGAGTTCTTCGGCAGTTCGGCAACGAACTCCACCCGCTTCGGCACCTTGAACCCGGCCAAGCGGGACTTGACGTGACCGATGACTTCTTCGGCCGACAACGGCGGCTGGCCGTCCTTGAGGACGACGAAGGCGGCCACCGCCTCGATCCACTTCTCATCGGCGATCCCGACCACAGCCACCTCGGCGACCTGGGGCAGTTCGAAGACGGCGTCCTCGACCTGGCGGCTGGCGACCAGCACGCCACCCGTGTTGATGACGTCCTTGACCCGGTCGACGACCTCGACGAAACCGTCCTCGTCGACCTTGACGAGGTCCCCGGAATGGAACCAGCCGTTGTCGAACGCCTCGGCGGTGGCTTCCGGCCGGTTCCAATAGCCTTCGCACAGGTGCGGCGACCGGTAGAGGATCTCGCCCTCCTCGCCGGGGCCGACGTCGTCACCGTCGGCGTCGACGACGCGGGTCTCGACGAACATGACCGGGCGTCCGGCCGAACCCGGATGAGCGTCATGCTCTTCGGGGCGCAGCACAGTGCACAACGGGCCGAGCTCCGACTGGCCGAAGCAGTTGTAGAAGCCCAGCTGCGGAAGCCGCTGGCGCAGGCGCTCGAGGATCGGTCCGGGCATGATCGAAGCACCGTAGTAGGCCTTGTGGAGGCTGTCGAGGTTGCGGGTTTCCAGGTCCGGGCTGTTGGCCAGCGCCACCCAGACGGTGGGGGCGGCGAAGAACGAATTGATCTCCCGTTCCTCGAAGACGGCGAGCAGCTGCTCGGGCACAGGTGCTGGGACGATGATGTTGTGCGCGCCGATCGACAGAAGCGGCAGCAGGAAGACGTGCATCTGCGCAGAGTGATAGAGGGGCAGGGCGTGGACGGCGCGATCTGTCGCAGCGAAGTCGAGGGACATGAGGGACGACAGGTACTCGTGCAGAAGGGCGCGATGGGTCATCACCGCACCTTTCGGCGCCGAGGTGGTGCCGGAGGTGTAGAGCAGCTGTGCCACGTCCGTGTCGTCGACGGAGAACTCTGTGCTGTCGGCTGGGGCGATCTCCTCCGCGGTGGCGACCGGAACGAGATCGGCGAAGTCGATCACCTGCGCCTCGCCTCCGGTCGGGGTTGAGGTGACTGCGGACATGAGGTCGGAGTCGGAGAAGACGATCTCGGCGCCGGAATTGCTGAGGATGTAGTCGAGTTCGTCGTTCTTCAGCTGATAGTTGACAGGCACGTGGATGAACCCGGCACGGGCGCAGCCGAGATAGAGGAGGACGAAGAGGTCGGAGTTCTTCCCATAGGCGGCGACACGGTCGCCCTTCGTCACACCGAGGCGGACGAGTTCGCGGGCCACAGCGGTCACGGCAGAGTCAAGTTCTGCATAGGTCCAGGTTCGGTCGCCGAATTCGAGGGCCGTGTCGGTGGGGAAGCGGCCGGCGCTGCGTCGGATGAGGTCCGAGACCGTGGACGAGTTTCTGATGACGGGTGATTCGGGGGAGATGTGTGTAGATGTCATGATCCAAATATATGAGCGAAATCACTTTCGCCGAAAATCGTCCGTCGATCTCTACTTCGTCTGCTGCATGGTCCTCGATCCCACGGCGCCGACGATGTGCCCCGGTCCCGATGTAATAGTGTGGGGGACATGAGACATCCGAAGGTGAGTGACTGCGTAGAGGTGTTCGACTCACTGTGGCCACCGGCCTTGGCCGAGCCCTGGGATTCCGTGGGCCTGGCCGTCGGCGACCCCGACGCCGAGGTCCAGTCGATCCTCTTGGCTCTCGATCCGATGGACGCCGTGATCGCCGAGGCCGTCGTTCTCGGCGCAGACCTGGTGTTCAACCATCATCCGCTCATGCTCAAACCCGTGAAGTCGGTGAACGCCGCAACTTTGAAGGGCGGAGCCGTCCACACTCTCATCAGCAGCGATATTGCGCTGTTCAATGCGCACACGAACGCTGATTCGGCCCGCGGCGGAGTCTCCGATGTGCTCATCTCACTCCTGGGCATCGAGGGCGCGCAGCCACTGTCCCCGCATGCCGAGGCTGATGATTCGGGACGCGGCTCGCTGCCGACCGGAATCGGCCGCGTCGGCGACCTCGACCGGCCCACACCGGTCCGGGACCTTGCCAGGCTACTGGCTGCGCAGCTGCCGCGCACCACGACCGGTGTGCGCATCGCCGGCGACCCCGCTGCGACAGCGACCCGTGTCGCGGTCTGCGGCGGCGCCGGCGACTCGCTGTTCGACGAGGTCAGGGCCAGCGGCGCCGACGTCTACGTGACGGCTGACCTCCGCCATCACCCGGCCACCGAGGCGCTTGATGCGGCGAATCGTCGAGAGAGCGGACTCTCGCTCATCGACGTCTCCCACTGGGCGTCCGAGACAGTCTGGCTGAGTGCGGCGGCCGAGGCTCTCGAGACCGAATTCGCGCGGCGCGGGTTCACTGTCTCGCTGCAGCATTCGGCAGTCAACACCGACCCCTGGGTCGAACGGTACTGACAAGGAGACCGACGATGCTCATCACCGACAGCCAGAGAACCGCGCTGCAGACCCTCATCGAACTCACTGCCCACGGGCGCGCCCTGCAGTTCGAGCATGACAACCCGAAACGGGCGGAGGAGCTGCAGGAGCTCATCTCCCGCCACAAGGAGCTCGGAGAGAAGCGGACCGAAGCCGCCGCTGTCGTCGACGGCCATCAGGACGCCATCGCCGAAGCCACCGGACTCATCGAAGCACAGCGATCGAAGATCGAGAAGAAGACCGCCGAGCTCAACGACGGCACCGGTCTGACCAGCAGAGACATGGTGAATCTGCAAGAGGAGATCGCCGGTCACGAAGCTCGGGTCGCCGAACTCGAAGAATCGCAGCTGGAGGAGATGGAGAAGCTCGAAGCCGCTGAAGACGAACTCGCGGCAGTCGATGACCGAATCGCCGAGGTCACGGCCTCCGGTAAAGAGGTGCAGACCGCGGTGAAGGACAGGAAGGCCGAACTGCGGGAGCTCATCGCCGAGAACGAGTCCGCGGCGTTGGGCGCGAGGAGCGAGCTGCCGGAGCAGCTGCTCACGACGTTCGATGCCAATGTCCGCCAGGGCGGTCCCGGGGCCGCCCTGCTCAACGGACCGAACTGTCAGGCGTGCGGACAGGAGATCGGCGGAGCAGTCTGGCACGGAATGCTCGGCGCCGATGTCAACGAAACCTATGAATGCGAAGAATGCGAGGCGGTGCTGCTGCGTCGCAGTTGATTCCGTCTCGACTGACCTCGTCGAATCTGCAGGACTGGGTCGTTGTCGACGCGCGTCTCAGTCGCGGAGGACGATCATGAGGTTGGCCGGCTTCGAGTTCGTCGAGCCTGTGAACTCGACCTCATAGAACTCCTCGGCCCGGGACACAAGGTCTTCAGCGGTCTCCGGCAGGGCCCGATCATCGGACAGCAGCCGACCGGCGAACTCACCTCGGTAGAATTTCGCCCAGTGGGAGACGACGCGACGTTTCCCGCCGCTCACGGACACGGCACCCATGGTGACGACCTGATCGGTGGGACCCGGCCACACGGACCGGTAATCGCTCGAGCGGCAGTCGAGGGCCACCTCGGCGGGGTCGAGGGAGCAGGACTTCGCCAGAACCGGCTTCCAATAGGATGTCAGCTTTCCCAGGGTCCCCAGATCGGTCTTCATCGCCAGTCGGTAAGCGGGGATCTCGTCGAGTCCGTGCACCCGGCCGAACAGGGCGGAGAATACGTGGACGTCGTGGAGGCGGTCCCGCAGCTTCTCGTTATCGGTCGACTGCGCCACCAGCTCACTGGCGCCCATCGCCTCATAGAGCACACCGGAATAGGTGAGCAGCGCGGGGGCGCAGGGGATCTCATCGAGGACGGTGTTCCGTTCGACGTCCGCGGCGAGTGACGCGCCGACGCCGAGCTTCTCGAGGGCATCTCGACGCTTCGAGACCTTCTTCAGCGCAGCGAGCACACGCTTGCGCTTGGTGGTGAGTTCCGGAGCCGAGAGACCGTCGAGATCGAGCGTGGGACCGGTCGGCGACGGAGTCTTGCCCTCGGAGGGCGGCAGCAGGATCTTCACCACCCCATCGTATGATCACGCAGTGACGCGGCTGGGACCGGGTGCGGATGAGGTTGATCACGTTCGATGTCCGGTCTCCGCCGCGTGCGGGTGCTGTGTGCGTGGGGGCATTGCTGAGCGACTACACTGGGTTGCTTGAGGACAGGTCACCAGACGGTCGCGGCTCTCTTCACGAGGGCTGAGGAACGTCCGGGCTCCACAGAGCAGGGATGGTGGGTAACACCCACCCGGGGCGACCCGCGGGCCAGTGCAACAGAAAGCAGACCGCCCAGTTCCGACTGGGTAAGGGTGAAACGGTGGTGTAAGAGACCACCAGGGCGGCGGGTGACCGTCGCTGCTGGGTAAACCCCATCCGGAGCAAGATCAGACAGACGACGTTCGAGGCTGCTCGCCGAGTCGTCGGGTGGATTGCTTGAGGCCGGTGGCAACATCGGTCCCAGATAGATGACCGTCAGGCGAGAAGGGCAACCGACTCGTCGACAGAACCCGGCTTATCGGTGGCCTGTCCTCTCCCACATCCTCAGCTGCGGCGCGTCTTTCAGGACGGACTGCGACGCACCTTCGCCTTACCGCCGTTGACTGCGATCATCGCTGCTCCCACGATTCCGGCGTTGTTGTACAGCTTCGCCGGCTTGAGTTTCGCCCGCGTCTCGATGAGCGGCAGGAACTGGTCATGGGACTTCGAGACTCCGCCGCCGACGATGATGACATCCGGAGCGACCAGCAGTTCGATCTGCGAATAGTACTGTTGCAGCCGAGCCGCCCACTCCGGATAGGTCAGTCCCAGCCGGGTCCTGACCGATTCCGCGGCCTGCGTCTCGGCATCGGCGCCGTTCATCTCGATATGGCCGAGTTCTGTGTAGGGAACCATCCGGCCGTGAGTGAACAGGGCGGTTCCGATTCCCGTGCCCAGCGTCGTCAGCAGCACCGTCTTCTTCCGGTGTTTGCGCCCGGCACCGAAGGTCATCTCGGCCAGTCCGGCGGCATCGGCATCGTTGAGGAAGTACACGGTGCGGCCCGTGCTCTCGCCGATGATGTCGGAGATGGGCGAACCGATCCAACTCTGGTCGAGGTTCGCCGTGTACTCGACGAGTCCTTCGCGGATCACTCCGGGGAAGCCGCAGCCGACAGGCAGGGAGTCGATCGCGGCACGGTCGGCGACGAGTTCGAGTTCGACGGCATGTTCGCTCAGTGCATCCAACAGCGTGGCGATCGTCGCAGCCACGGCAACCGGGGTGCTCGGCTTCGGTGTGAGCTCGCGCAGCCGCTTGAACGGCAGCTTGCCCGTCACCGTGTCGACGAGTGCCGCTTTGATCCCGGTGCCGCCGATGTCGATGCCGATCGCAAAGCGTGGGGAGGTCTCCGCGCTCATATCAGCTCTCCTCGTGTGCGGGTCCGGCGGCAATCGCGGTGTCGGCATCGGGCAGAGTCAGGATATCGGCACCGGACTCGGTCACCACTAGTGTGTGCTCGAACTGAGCGGAGCGCTTGCGGTCCTTCGTCACCACGGTCCAGGAATCGTCCCAGACGTCCCAGTCGATCGTGCCGAGGTTGAGCATCGGCTCGATCGTGAAGATCATTCCCGGTTCCATCGTCTCCGCATGGGCGGGAGCCGCGTCATAGTGCGGGATGATGAGCCCGGAATGGAATTCGCGGCCGACTCCGTGCCCGCTGTAGTCGCGCACGACTCCGTAGTCGAAGCGCTTCGCGTACTTCTCGATCACTCGTCCGACGACGTTGATCTGACGTCCCGGTTTGACCGCTTTGATCCCACGCATCATCGACTCATAGGTGCGTTCGATGAGGAGACGGGACTCCTCATCGACGTCTCCGGCGGTGAATGTGTAGTTCGTATCTCCGTGCATGCCCTGGTAGTAGGCGGTGATGTCGACATTGACGATGTCGCCGTCCTCGATGACGGTCGAATCGGGGATGCCGTGGCAGATCACCTCGTTGACGGAGGTGCACACGGATTTCGGGAAGCCCCGATAGCCCAACGTCGACGGGTACGCTCCGTGATCGCACATGAACTCGTGCGCCACCCTGTCGATGTCATCGGTGGTGATGCCGGGGACGATCATCTCGCCGACGGCGGCCAGGGCATTGGCCGCGATCCGACCGGCCGCCCGCACCACCTCGACTTCTTCGGGGCTGTAGAAATTGTTTCCCCGGCCTTCATCGGCGTCGGCGCGACCGACGTACTCCGGGCGGGGGATGTCCTTCGGCACACCGCGTTCGGGCGAAATGGTGCCGGGCGTGAGCAGGCGAGTGTGAACAGTCATGATGGTGTCGATCCTATGCTGGAAACGCGGCTTTGTCCCGCCGCCCGGTCGCCTGTCGATGCCGCGGTGCGGGCCCGGTGGAGTCTAGAATCGGAAGCAGCCGTGCCAAGGAAGCGGGAGGCAGATTGAGCGACGACACGACATCGGCGGGCCACGAGTTCGCTGGACTGGGCGAAGTGGTGAGCCTGACGAGCGCACCGCAGCAGATCGCGGACCACATCCTCTCCGGAATCGCCGTCGGAGCGCTGCCGGAAGGCACCCTGCTGCCGGGCGAACGGACGTTGGCCGCGGATCTGCAGGTGTCCCGCTCGAGCGTGCGCGCAGCCCTGCTGCGGTTAGAGCGTCTGGGAGTCGTTGAGCGCCGCCGCGGCCGCGGGGGAGGGACGTTCGTCAAGACGGCCCGCCCCGAGGCGCTGGCTCCCATGGCCGGCAGAATCGACGAGTTCCATGCCGAGAGGCGGAACCTGCTTGACGCCCGCGCCGTCTTCCAGAATTCGCTGGCGGCGACCGCGGCCCTGCGACGTACCGAGGAGGAGCTGAGAGAGCTCCGCGAACTGGCCGAAGTCTATTCCCAACGCGCCGAAGCGGCCGCCGCGCGCACCGCGGACGCGCAGTTCCACTTCGCCATCGCCCGTGCCGGTCACAACCCGGAACTCGTGCGCATGGCCATCGACCTCGATACGAAGATCAACGCCGGTTTCCGTCACGACCCGTTCTCGGCCGAGCTCTTCGATCACGCCGTGGACGACCACGCCGCGATAGTCGAGGCGATCGCTGCCGGAGACGCAGAAGCTGCGGGAAGACTCTGCGAGGAGCACTTCAGGTACACGACTATCGTCCCCCGCCCCTAACCCAATTACTACCTGACGGCGGCCCAGCAACCTCGCGCGAGGTTGCTGGGCCGCCGTCAGGTAGTAATAGGGGTTCTTCAGTTGGCTAGGGCGTGGGCCACGGACACTGCTTCGAAGCCGAATGCCTCTGCGACGTTGTCGTTCGTGACGTGCCCATTGTGGATGTTGAGACCACGGGCCAGCGCAGAATCGTTCGACAGTGCCTTGTGCCACCCCTGGTCGGCGATCTTCACAGCAAAGGGCAGAGTCGCATTCGTCAGCGCCGCCGTGGCTGTGTTCGGCACCGCACCCGGCATGTTCGCCACGCAGTAGTAGACCGAGTTATGGACGGTGAACGTCGGATCGTCGTGAGTCGTCGGACGAGAATTCTCGAAGCAGCCGCCCTGGTCGATGGCGATATCGACGAGCACCGATCCCGGCTTCATCCCAGCGACCATCTCATCGGTGACGAGCTTCGGCGCCTTCTTGCCCGGGATGAGCACCGAACCGATGACGAGGTCGGCTGTGGCCAGAGACTTCGTGATCTCGTACTTATTCGACACTTTCGTGCCGATGGCACCGGCGAAGGTCTCATCGATCTGCCGCAGACGCGGAATGTTGATGTCGATGACCTCGACGGTCGCTCCGAGGCCCAGAGCCATCCGGGCGGCATTCGTCCCGGCCACACCGGCACCGATGACGACGACATTCGCGCGCTCGACACCGGGGACTCCGGACAACAGGATCCCGCGGCCGCCGTTGGCTTTGAGCAGGCTGTGAGCGCCGACCTGAGTCGACAGGCGTCCGGCGATCTCGCTCATCGGAGCCAGCAGCGGAAGTCCGCCGCCGTCGGGCTGGACGGTCTCATAGGCGATGGCGGTGGTGCCGGCCTCCATGAGAGCAGTGGTGAGCGCCTCATCCGCGGCGAGGTGGAGGTAGGTGAACAGGACGAGATCCTTGCGCAGGAAGCCGTACTCCTGGGCGATCGGCTCCTTGACCTTGAGCACGAGGTCGCCGGCTGCCCATGTGGTGGCGGCGTCGGGGGCGATCTTCGCGCCTGCTGCCTCGTATTCGGCATCGGCGATGAAGGAGCCCTCGCCGGCTCCTGCCTGCACGGTGACCTCATGGCCGTGGGCGACGAGTTCATGGACGCCGGCAGCGGTGATGGCGACTCGGAACTCATTGTTCTTGACCTCGGTGGGCACTGAAATGCGCATGGTGTGTCCTTCTCTCCTGATCGTGTGCCGCAGGGGCGGAGGCGACCGACTTCTCCGTCGGTCGTCGATGGTGTCAACTCTATTCCTTAGAAGGTTTGGAGAGCAAACCTTTAAATCTGTTTTCGTCACCAATGATGCGAAATCAGTGCGTCTGGGTGCCAGATAACGCGGAAAACATGATTCCAGTCGGGCTCAGACTGCACCAAAGATGCAGATAGAGCGCTTCCAACGCATAAGCGACACATTCCGTCAGTTCGCGACTTGAAACGGTAAGCTGAAAGCGTCAATGCAGAACCCCGCAGAGGAGAGAAGGCTCGCCATGGGACTCTACGAAGATATCGACGACCCGAACTCGAAGTACTACTTCAACCTCGAGACGAACACCGTGGAAAAGGGCCTGGTCAGCGACTGGACCCACCGCATGGGGCCCTACGAGACCGAGGAAGTCGCTCGCGCCGCCCTGGAGAAGGCACGTGAACGCAATCAGCAGTGGGACGAAGACGACGAGAAGTGGAACGGCTGAATAGATGTCGCGTCAGGAGGAATTCGTTCTCAGGACCGTCGAGGATCGTGAAGTGCGGTTCATCCGACTCTGGTTCACTGATGTCCTGGGACAACTGAAGTCCGTGGCCATCGTCCCCGCCGAACTCGAAGGCGCCTTCTCCGAAGGCATCGGATTCGACGGCTCGGCAGTCGAAGGGCTGTCCCGCGTGTTCGAGGCCGATATGGTGCTCAAGCCCGACCCCTCGACGTTCTCTCTGCTGCCCTGGCGCGGGGAGACCGAGCCCACCGGGAGGATGTTCTGCGATATCCACGTGCCCGGGGGAGAGCCGGCGCCGGCCGATCCGCGCAACGTCCTCAAACGCACTCTGGCCAAAGCCGCCGAGCGCGGCTTCACCTTCTATGTGCATCCTGAGATCGAGTTCTACCTCTTCAAGACCGACAATCTCGACCCTGTGTCCGGGATCAGCGACGGCACAGCGCCGATGCCCGTCGACACGGCCGGCTACTTCGACCATGTCAACGGGGGAACGGCCAATGATTTCCGCCGCGAAGCTGTCACCATGCTCGAAGCGATGGGGCTGTCCGTGGAGTTCTCCCATCATGAGGCCGGGCCCGGTCAGAACGAGATCGACTTGCGCTACGCCGACGCGCTGACAATGGCCGACAACGTCATGACGTTTCGGTCGGTCATCAAAGAGGTCGCGATCTCCCAAGGCGTCTACGCTTCGTTCATGCCCAAGCCGATGGCCGATCACCCGGGCAATGGGATGCACACGCACGTCTCCCTGTTCGAGGGCGAGAACAATGCCTTCTTCGAACCGGGGGCCGAATATCAGCTGTCGAAGACCGGCCGACAGTTCATCGCCGGACTGCTCACCCACGCCGCCGAGATCTCGGCAGTGACCAACCAGCACGTGAACTCCTATAAACGCCTCTGGACCGGCCATGAAGCTCCGTCGTACATCTCCTGGGGCCACCGCAACCGTTCTGCTCTCGTGCGGGTCCCGCAGTACAACTCCGGAAAGTCCTCATCCGCCCGCGTCGAGTACCGTGCTCTGGACTCCTCGGCCAACCCGTACCTGTCGTATGCGCTTATGCTCGCAGCGGGACTCAAGGGGATCGAAGAGGGCTACGAACTGCCCGAAGAGGCCGAGGACAACGTCTGGCTGCTCTCTTCCACCGAACGTCGGGCGATGGGGATCGAAGCGCTGCCGCGCAGTCTGTCACATGCCCTGGAGCTGATGGAGGGATCGGATCTCGTCGCCGAGACCCTGGGCGAAGAGGTGTTCGACTTCTTTCTGCGCAACAAACGGCAGGAATGGACCGATTACCGCGCGCAGGTGACTCCATATGAGCTCGCGAAGCACTTCACCTCGATGTGATGGCCGCTATCACCTCACGCACGACCAGCGTCCCGGAGGCCACCTCTCGGTTCCTCCATGAGCTCGATGAGCTCCTCGGTGTCCCTCTGGCCACTGATTCGCGGTTCGTTGATCTCCTCATGGCAACCCCGGATCCGCATGGAGCGGCGCTGGGTCTGCTGCGCGTGATCGAGGCCGCGGGGGAGGGTTCCGCGGCCCTGCTGGACGCAGTGCGGACCGGATCGAAGAGCGAGCTGGCCGAGGACGAACTCAACCGCCCCCTCCTGGCCCGGCTCCTCGCGGTCGTCGGCACCTCGGAGGCGATGGTCGACCATCTGGTCCGGCATCCCGACTCCCTGCCGCTGCTGCTCGTTCCCGACCCGTTCCTGCTGATCTCCACGCCTGCCGCCTCGGCGGTGTCCCTGCGAGCAGAGATGCTCACGGTCCTCGGTGCGGACCCCGAGGACCCGGCTCCGCGCGCGACTGTGACCGGAGATGACGGGGTCAAGGCGCTGCGAAGGAACTACCGGGATGCGGTGCTTCGCCTCGTCGCCGATGATCTGTCGGCGGAGTCTCCGGACGAAATCGTCGACCATGTCATGGCAGTCCTTTCCGACCTGGCCGCCGCTGCCCTCGACGCGGCGCTGGCCATTGCACGAGCCGAACTCGACGAGGCGGCCGACATCCGTCTGGCGGTCATCGCCTTGGGTAAGACCGGAGCACGAGAACTCAACTACGTCTCCGATGTCGATGTCGTCTTCGTTCTCGATTCCGCCGAGACCGAAGGGGCCAGGAGCCTGGCCACCGACCTCGCCCAACGCATGCGCGGCATCCTCTCCGATGCCGGTGGTGAGCCTGCACTGTGGGAAGTCGATACGGCGCTGCGCCCCGAAGGCAAAGCCGGAGCGCTCGTGCGTACGCTGTCGGAGTTCGAGCACTATTACGCCGATATCGCGGAGAACTGGGAATTCCAGGCCCTCCTCAAGGCCCGACCGGTGGCCGGCGATGTCGAAGTGGGGGAGGCGTTCTCCCAGTCACTCCTGCCCTTGGTCTGGCAGGCGGCCAGCCGTCCCGGCTTCATCGACGGGATCCGTGCGATGCGTCGGCGCGTCGTCGACCTCATCCCGGCGGTCGAAGCCCCGCGTCAGATCAAACTGGGTCGCGGCGGTTTGCGTGATGTCGAGTTCTCCGCACAGATGCTCCAGCTCGTCCATGGACGCAATGATGAGGACATCCGCACCCCGAATACGCTCGTCGCCCTCGGTGAACTCGGAGAACATGGCTATATCGGGCAGCAGGACGCCTCTGTCTTCTCCACTGCATACCGGTTCATGCGTGTCGTCGAACACCGAGTGCAGATCCCGAGGATGATGCGCAATGCGCTCATCCCCGATGATGAGGCCAAACTTCGGTCGTTGGCCCGTTCCGTCTTCCGGTCCGGATCTCGGACCGGGGATCGCCTCGAAGAGGCCCGCCGCGACTATGCCAAACAGGTCACCCGCCTCCACGAACAGATCTTCTATCGGCCCATCCTCGAGGCGGCTGTCGGCGTCCACGGCGCCGTCGTCGATGCACAGAAGCGCGGGTCGAGCCTGCAGGCTGCCGCCGACCGTCTTCAGGCGTTCGGATACGTGGACCCACAAGGAGCTTTGGGCCATATCAAGGCGCTGACGACTGGTATGTCACGCACTGCCATGGTCATCAAGCAGGTGCTTCCGGCCCTGCTCGATTGGTTCTCCGATGGAGTCGAGCCCGACCGAGCACTGCTGGCCTTCCGCCGGCTGAGCGAATCGCTGTCCTCCTCCGGCTGGTTCCTCAAGATGCTCCGCGACTCCGGTCTGGCGGCCAAATCTGTGGCCGAAGTGCTCTCCCTGTCCGGATATGCGACGGAACTTCTGCTGCGCCAGCCCGCCGCTGTCGCCTGGTTGGACCGCCATGAGAACCTTAAGGCCCGTGACCTGGAAATTCTCAATGCTGAGGTCGATGGACTGCTCAAGCGCCATGGCGCCGAGGCGGTCACTCCGATCCGTGAGACCTACAGTCGTGAACTTCTGCGGATCGCGTTGCGCGACGTCCTCGGGGTCGGGGACCGAGTCGCCATACCCGGTGATCTCTCCGACCTCATGGACCTGGCGGTCAGAGGTGCCCTGCAGGCGGTGCGAGCAGACCTCGACGGGTCCGAGACCCCGGACTACGAATTCGCAATCATCGCCATGGGCCGGTGGGGCGGACGGGAGATCGGCTACTTCTCGGACGCCGATGCGATGTTCGTCTACCGTCCCGTGTCAGACGACCTCGACGCCGAGGCGCGCGGAAGGCTGAGCAAGCACGTGACGAAGGTGGCCCTCCAGCTGTCGACTCGCCTCAAGGCCAGCGAAGGCGCTCAAGGGGTCGATCTCGATGCTGATCTGCGTCCGGAGGGCAAGAACGGCCCCTTGGTGCGCAGCTTCTCGTCTTACCAGGCCTATTACGCAAAGTGGTCCCAACCGTGGGAGGCGCAGGCGCTGCTGCGGGCCAGGCCGGTGGCAGGCGATGACGGCCTCATCGCCGACTACCTGGCGCTCATCGATCCGCTGCGCTATCCCTCGGAGATGCCGCAGAAGGCACTGACGCAGGTGCGCACTCTCAAGGCGCGGATGGAAGACGAGCGACTGCCGCGCAATGCCGATAAGCGACGACATCTCAAGCTCGGCCGGGGAAGCCTCTCCGATGTCGAATGGACCGTTCAGCTTCTGCAGCTCCAGCACGGGCATCAGGTGGAAGGGCTGCGCACGACCTCGACGCTGACGGCCCTCGACGTGGCCGCTGACGGGGGTCTGCTGCCGACCGAGGATGCCGAACAGCTGGCCGCTGCCTGGCAGCTGGCCACCGATGTGCGTTCGGCCGTGATGCTCTTCCGTGGGCGCACCGCCGAGTCGCTGCCGGCCGATCATACCGAGCTCGAGGCCACAGCCCGCCTGCTCGGTTATCCGGCAGGGGCGGGCCATGACCTCGAAGACGACTATCTGCGCACCACCAGGCACGCACGTTCAGTGATGGAACACCGCTTCTACGACTTCTGATTCTCCAGGTGCGGCAGTCCGCCTACGTGCGATCTGCCGCTCCCGGTCATCGGCCGAATCGGTGGTCGGTGGATGTGCTCAGTCGTCGAATTCGAGTCCGAGCAGGGCGTTTTCGACCACCTCGGGCAGGGCGGGGTGGATCCAGTACTGGCCGGTTGCCACCTCGTCGGCTTTCTGGCTGAAGGCCATGGCCTGGATGAGCGGTTGAATGAGCATCGAGGCTTCGTGACCGACGATATGAGCGCCGAGGATGCGCCTGGTGCTGCGATCGGCGATGATCTTCACGATTCCCGGATCATCGGCCATCGCCCAACCGTAGGCGACATCGGAGAACTTCTGCACCTTGATCGTGACGTCGTGTCCGGCATCAATGGCCTCTGCTTCGGTCATGCCCACATAGGCGACCTGTGGGGAGGAGAAGACGGCACCGGGAACGGCATGGTGATTGACTGCGGCGAGGTCGTTCGCCCGAGCACTGCCGGGCGACCCTGCGGCAACGTCTGCGGCCAGATTGCGGCCGACGATCTTCGCTTCGTGGTTGGCGACGTGTTTGAGCTGATGGGGTGAGGAGATGTCTCCGAGAGCGAATACTCCGGGAACGGGCTGACCGCCCGAGAGGACTCTTTGGTGCTCGTCCACGGACAGGCGGTTGCCGTCGGTGACGTCGAAACCGGCGGCCTCGACGTCGAGCTCGGCGGTGTTGGGAACCCTTCCCGTGGCCACGAGCACTCCGTCGGCGGTGATCGTCTCCGGCAGGTCCGCCTCGGCGAGGCGGCCGCTGGGTTCGAGGGTCAATGTGACTTCACCGTCGGCGATGTCGATCTGCTTGGACTGAGCACCGTGGAGGACGGTGTGGGAGGAGTCGAAGATGCGAGTGAACTCGTCGGCGGCCTCCTCGTCGATATTGCCCAGGAGGCGGGGGCCGCGGGCGAGGACGGTCACCTCGGTGCCGAGGGCGGCGAAGACGTGGGCGAATTCCATGGCGATGATCCCGGAGCCGATGATGACCACTCGCTTCGGCTGTGCGGCGCGGCGCATCACCGTGTTCGATGTGAACACCGGGTAGCCGTCGGAGTCGATGCGGGCTGTGTCGAGCCCGGCGATGTCGGGGATGATCGGGTGGGCGCCGGCGGCGATGACGATGCGTTCGGCGGTGATCTCCTCACCGGAGGCGGTGCGCACGGTCTTCTGCCCGGTGAAGTGAACATGTTCAGCGACAACGGTGATATTGGGCTGGCGGTCGCTGCTGCGGTACTCGCGTCCTCCGGATTCGATCGCGTCGATGCGGGAGAAGATGCGGTCCTGGAGTCCGGCCCAATCCACTTTCGGGTGGGTCGGGGTGAGGTTGTAGCGGTCGGCCTCGGTGGCCTGCTCGGCGAGGGTGGCGGGGTAGACGAACATCTTCGTCGGGATGCACCCGACGTTGAGGCAGGTACCGCCGAAGTGCCATTCCTCGGCGATGGCGGTCTTCAGTCCGGCGAACCGCTTGTCGAGGAACATGTTTCCCGATCCGGTGCCGATGAGCAGCAGGTCATAATGCGTCAAAGTCCATCCCTCCGATGGTGCGTGATCCGACCGGCCGCGTCGACGGCCGCAGAGCCGAAAGGGCGCCACGGGTGATAACCCGTGACGCCCTCACTCTATTCCACCCGGCGGCGGGATCTCAGTTCAGCTGGAATCGACCGCCGATCGAGGTCAGAGTGCGTAGTAGAGCTCGAACTCGGTCGGTGTCGGACGCAGACGAGCAACATCGAGTTCGTTCTCACGCTTGATGCGGATCCACGTCTCGATGAGGTCGGGAGTGAACACATCGCCGGCGGTGAGGAAGTCGTGGTCCTTCTCGAGCTCGTTGAGCGCCTCGTCGAGGGTGCCGGGGACGAGCTTGATGTCCTTGGCCTCCTCGGGTGGGAGCTCGTAGAGGTCCTTGTCGATGGGCTCCGGCGGTTCGATGCGGTTGCGGATACCGTCGAGCCCGGCCATGAGCTGGGCCGAGAAGGCGAGGTAGGGGTTCGACGAGGGGTCCGGAACGCGGAACTCGAGCCGTTTGGCCTTCGGCGAGGATCCGGTCACCGGAATGCGGATCGCGGCAGAACGGTTGCGCGCGGAGTAGACGAGGTTGACCGGAGCCTCATAGCCGGGCACCAGGCGGCGGTAGGAGTTGATAGTCGGGTTCGTGAACGCCAGCACCGCGCCGGCGTGCTCGATGAGTCCGCCGATGTACCAGCGAGCCAGGTCGGAGAGCCCGCCGTAGCCGTTCTCGTCGTAGAACAGCGGCTCGCCGTTCTTCCACAGCGACTGGTGGCAGTGCATGCCGGAGCCGTTGTCGTCGAAGAGCGGCTTGGGCATGAAGGTCGCGGACTTGCCGAGCTCGAAAGCGGTGTTCTTGATCACGTACTTGAAGTCGAGCAGCTGATCGCCTGCGTGCTGGAGCGTCTTGAACTTGTAGTTGATCTCCTGCTGACCGGCGGTGCCGACCTCATGGTGCGCCCGCTCCATCTCGAAGCCGATCTCCTCGAGCGTCAGCGACATCTTGTCACGGACATCTGCGTACTGATCCTGCGGCGAGACCGGGAAGTAGCCGCCCTTGAACGGGGTCTTGTAGCCCTGGTTTCCGCCGACCTCATCAGAGCCGGTGTTCCACGCAGCTTCCTGTGAGCCGATCTTGTAGAAGCTGCCACCGGGAGTGTTCTCGTAGCGGATGGAGTCGAAGAGGTAGAACTCGGCCTCGGCGCCGAAGAAGACAGTGTCGGCGATCCCAGTGGATTCGAGGTAGGCCTCGGCCTTGGCCGCGACCTGCCGGGGATCGCGGGAGTAGGGCTCATCGGTGAACGGATCGACGATCGAGTGCGTGACGACCAGCGTCTTGGCCTCACGGAAGGGGTCGATGTACGCGGAGGTGACATCGGCCAGCAGTTTCATATCGGATTCGTGGATGCCCTGGAAGCCTGTGATGGAGGACCCGTCGAAGAGCAGACCTTCGGTGATCTCCTCGGTGCCGTATGAGGCGGCGGGGAGATTGAAGTGCTGGACCACACCGGGCAGGTCGCAGAACCGGACATCGACGAATTTGACGTCATTGTCCGATATGTAGTTGACGAGTTCTTCAGCAGACGAGAACACTTAGGTCTCCTAGTTCGTGTACGGTGGCCGTTTGTCCTGACCACGGTCAATCTTAGTCGCCGAAGAATGAAGTGGTGATGTCGACCATGTTTCGGGCATGTTTCCTGAGGATCCACTCAGGCCGGATTTCGTAGGCTGGGGGAGTGATCAATCGTGACGACCTTGGTTCCTGGCTCGAAGGACCCCGGTTCGACAGGGAAGAAGACGACTGGCCCGGAAAGCGGCTGGGTCTGCCTGTCAACGGCTCGCATTCTCTGGCCCCGGCGTGGAAGCGAATCCTCGCCCTGCTCGTCGACTGGCTGATGTGTCTGGCGATCGCCAATCTCATCGATCCGGCGAATCCGATCCTCGCGCCCGCGTTCTTCGCCCTCGAGAATTTCGTGCTCGTGGGAACTCTCGGGTATTCGGTTGGCCATCGTCTCTTCGGCATCGAAGTCCGGCGCCTCGACGGCCACGTGCCGGGACTGATCAAGTCGCTCATCCGCGCCGTTCTCGTCGTGCTCGTCATTCCGGCGCTCATCTTCAACCGCGACAACCGCGGAGTCCACGACCTTGCGGCAGGAACCGTCATCCTCCGCCGCTGACCTCCCAATTACTACCTGACGGCGGCCCAGCAACCTCGCGCGAGGTTGCTGGGCCGCCGTCAGGTAGTAAGAGGGGAATACACGGGGAATGGGAAGCGGCGCCGACTCTCGTTGAGTCGGCGCCGCTTTCTTTCGCCTCGGCCGAGGGGTTTCGGCGGAGGGGACGCGGGTCAGCGTCCGCGCATCGCCTTGTGGTTCGGGCGGGCCTTGTTCGGGTCGATGCCCTTCGGGATCGGCGGGCGCGTGCCCTGCGTCCCGAGAGCAGCCAGACGATTGCGCACGGCCAGGACCTCGGCGCGGTTGAGCTTGCGCGGCAGCTTCTGCACGGCCGGGACGACCTGCTTCATCGCGAGCTGGCCCTCTTCCTTGCCACCCTGGAAGGTGTGGACCGGAACATTGGGGAGGATGCGCTCGTGGCGCTTCTTCTCCTTGGCCAGCAGCTTCGCGCTGCGTCCCTTCGGACCTTCGCTCAGCAGCACGACGCCGGCGCGACCGGTCGATCGGAACACGAGGTCGCGGCTCTTCGGATCGACGGCGATGGGCTTCTCATCCATCAGGTATCCGCGGCGGGCCGTGTTGAGAACAGCGCCGAAGGCTCCGGGCTGTCCGTCCATCTGAGCGAAAGCGGCGGTCTCGGCGAAGCGGCCGAGCATGAACATGCCCAACAGCAGACCGACCATGAAGCCGAGGATCGTCGTGAAGATCGCGGTGGTGCCGCCGATGAGCAGACCGATCAGCAGACCGATGAGCGTGCATCCGAGGATCGCCGCAGCCAGCAGCCACGGAGTCGCTTTGTTGTGTTTGGCGGACAGCTCGTAGACCTGACGCATCTGCGCCAGTCGGCCGGGCTTCTTGTTCGGATCCTTTGGCTTGCGCCGGAAGAGTCCCTTACGCGGTTCTTCGCTCATTCTCTCACTTGCTCTTGAGGGGCGTTGCGGCGTCGCCTCCGGTAATCAGGGGGAGGCCGACGCTCATTGCTCAGCAGTCAAGTCTACCTCTTCGCCGGGGCCGAAGGTATCCACAACGGCCTGCGCCTCCTGCTTGGCGGGGGTGTGCTTGTCCAGGTGCGCCAGATGCGAGGGGATCTCCTCTCCGCGGCGGCGCATGGCGGTGGCCCACAGGCGTCCGGCACGGTACGACGAACGCACGAGCGGACCCGACATGACACCGAGGAAGCCGATCTCCTCTGCAGCGTCACGCAGCATCACGAAGTCGGCGGGCTTGACCCACCGGGTGACGGGATGGTGCCGAGGAGAGGGACGCAGGTACTGCGTGATGGTGATGAGGTCGCAGCCGGCATCGTGGAGGTCCTGCAGTGCGGAGATGATCTCGTCGTTCGTCTCACCCATCCCGAGGATGAGGTTCGATTTCGTGACCAGGCCGGCCTCGCGGGCCTGAGTGATCACCGACAGCGATCGTTCGTAGCGGAATGCGGGACGGATGCGCTTGAAGATGCGCGGAACCGTTTCAACATTGTGCGCGAGCACTTCAGGTCGGGAGGAGAACACCTCGGCGAGCTGATCCGGCTTGGCATTGAAATCGGGGATGAGCAGCTCCACGCCGGTGCCGCGTCCGTCGACATACGAGAGGTCGTGGATCTGGCGCACGGTCTCTGCATAGAGCCAGGCGCCGCCGTCTTCGAGGTCGTCTCGTGCCACACCGGTGATCGTCGAGTAGCGCAGACCCATCTCCGCCACCGAGGCGGCCACGCGGCGAGGTTCGTCAGCGTCGAATTCAGCCGGTCGGCCGGTGTCGATCTGGCAGAAGTCACAGCGCCGGGTGCACTGTTCGCCGCCGATGAGGAAGGTCGCTTCGCGATCTTCCCAGCATTCGAAGATGTTCGGGCAGCCTGCCTCTTCGCAGACCGTGTGCAGCTCCTGCTTGCGCACGAGCGACTTCAGTGCGGTGTATTCGGGGCCGATATGGGCCTTCGCTTTGATCCAGGCCGGCTTGTCCTCGATGGGAGTCTCGGAGTTGCGGGCTTCGACGCGGAGCATGCGGCGGCCCTCTGGTGCGATCGTCATCTGAGTTCTCCTAAGCGGTGATGGTCTCGTGCAGGATTTCGTCGAGTCGCTGCGCCACATCTTCGGGAGTGACGGTCCGACCGAGCTCAGCACTGATGGACGTGGTGTCGGCGTCTGTGATCCCACACGGGATGATGGACTCATAGGCGCCGAGGTCGTTGCTGCAGTTCAGGGCCAGGCCGTGCATCGTCACGCCTTCGTGGATGCGGATGCCGATGGCACCGATCTTGCGGTCGCGACGGAGTTCGTCGCCGCGCAGCCAGACACCGGCCCGGCCCTCGATCGTGGTCGCCTCGATCTCGTATTCGGAGAGCAGTCGGATCATCGCGTCCTCGAGTTGGGACACGAAGAGTCGGACCTCTTTGGGGTCGTTGAGCTTGTAGATGCAGTAGGCGACCAGCTGTCCGGGACCGTGCCAGGTGATCTTCCCGCCGCGGTCGACGTCGATGACATCTGTGCCGTCGGTCGGTCGTTCGAAGTCCTCGGTGCGCTTGCCGGCCGTATAGACCGGGGAATGCTCGAGGAGTAGGATCGTCGATCGACGGTCGCCGGCGAGCACTTCGTCGTGGTATCTCTTCTGCAATTCCCAAGTCTGCCGATAGTCCGAGAGGACAGGGGCGAACCCGAGCGTTTCTGTGGCCAGGGGCATGGCTCCACACTATGACTCTTGACCCCAGTGTTCAATTTGTTTCCAATCACATCTGGCGACCTCCACCGAGGCTGTGGCCCTTGACACATAACGACATCGGCGAGCATCATTAAACAACACTAAATGCGACTGATCATCATCAACGGAGATGACGAACCATGACATGGGAGTTCCAAGCAACGATCGCGGATGATATCCATCGCGTCGTCGATTCCGACGGTCGCAGTGCATGGGGCGTCGTGCACAATGATTTCGATGCCGACGACCCCCGTGTTCTCGCCCTCACCGAGGTGGCTCTTCCGACCGGCGCCCGTTCCCTTCTCATCGTCCCCGCTTCGCCCGGTGGTCTCGTCCTCGACGTGATCCGCACCTATCAGGGACTGACCGAGGCCGAGCTGTGCACCCTGTTCCTGGGCATCATCGAGGAGCTCACGACGTGCACGCGACCAGAGGATCGGCTCACTCTGTCCGCGTTCTCCCTCGACGCCCACGGTCGACCGGTCCTCATTCCCGGAGTCTCGGCGCCCATTGCGACGACACCGCGCCGTGCCGTGGGAGAGATGATCTATCACGCCGTCCACGGGCGGCCGTGGGCCGAGGTGCTGCTTCCCGTCGACCTCGCTCTGTCCGAGTCATCGTCGGCTCTGCGGTCGCTCGTCGCAGGCCTCCTGGACGATGCGGCGTCCGAAATCGGGTTGGGCACCGCCCTCGCCGAGGCGGCGGATTCCCTTCGTACACTCGACCGTCCCGCTACGCTTCCAATGGTGCCTGCCGAGAGCGGAACGTCGCCGGAATCGGCCCTCACGGCTCGTCTGCGCGTGGCAACCGGACTCAGACCGCACCGGCGATCCGAGGAGGACAGCGGTTCGACGCACAGCGCACCGGCCCCGCCTCTGCGCGGAGGCGGAGTGACTCCGCTGCGCGCCGAGGCGAAGAGCTCGCGACGCTCGAGACGTGATCGCCGACGCGCAGGCGGCCGAAAGGAGTGGATGGCACCGCTGCTGGGCTCCGTGGACTCCCTGTGGACCCGCCTGCGGGCGGTGGACCTGCATCGTGTGTTCGGTCACGGCACCCTGCTCATCGGCCTCGCCGTGTGCCTGACGGTTCTGGGCGGAGTCGTCGTCTGGTCCTCATGGTCGTCCACCGCGGCCGTGAGCGGAGAAGAGGCGCCGTCCGCCGAGGGGGCGACCCGGCCGCCCGAAGCGACGTCGACGCCGAGCGCAGACGACGTGTCCGCCGTCCTCGAGGAACTGTGCGAGTCACGCGCAGCAGCTCTCAGCAATGGCGACGAGGCGGCTCTGAAGGCACTGACTGTGCCCGACTCGGCCGCCGCAGCAGCCGATGAGCTCATCGATCCCTCGGCGTATGCCGACTCCGACTATTCGATCGATGTCGAGGACGTGGAGATCGTCGCCGCCGACGATGACCGGGTGGTCGCCTCGGCGCTCATGCGGTCGAGCGGAGGCACCGGGGCCGCCCTGGTGGAGTTCGCCGAGCAGACCGTCGAGTTCGAACTGCACAGAGTCGAGGGTACATGGCTCGTAGCGGAGGTCCGGGAGGCGACGACGCGGTGAATGGCCCGAGGGGCCGACCACGAATGGTCGGCCCCTCGATCAGGTGTGTCGGAGAGTCAGGCTCAGAGGTCGAGATCGGCCTCGAAGTTGCCTTCTTCCAGACGTGCCTTGATGGTCTGCAGGAATCGTCCT
The DNA here is from genome assembly GCF_013168765.1 of Brevibacterium sp. CT2-23B. NCBI lineage: Bacteria > Bacillati > Actinomycetota > Actinomycetes > Micrococcales > Brevibacteriaceae > Brevibacterium > Brevibacterium sp. CT2-23B. The sequence continues at coordinate 612,730 of NZ_JABBYK010000001.1, forward strand.
GCATCCGCACCGTCGACCAGCTGGTGGTTGTAGGTCAACGGCAGGTACACCATGTCGCGGATGGCGATCGCCTCATCGCCGTCGGCCGTCTTCACGGCGATGGGACGGCGGACGATCGCGCCCGTGCCGATGATGCCCATCTGCGGCTGGTTGATGATCGGCGTGTCGAACAGTGCCCCGACGGAACCGATGTTGGTCACCGTGAAGGTACCACCCGAAAGCTCGTCCGGCATGATCTTGTTGTTGCGGGTCCGGTCGGCGACATCGTCGATGGCCTTCGACAGACCTGCGACGCTGAGGTCACCGGCATCCTTGATCACGGGCACGAGCAGTCCGCGCGGGGTATCGACCGCAACGGCCAGGTGCTCGTGATCGAAGTAGGTGATCTGCTGCAACTCGAGATCGTACTGAGCGTTGACCTTCGGGTGCACCTGAAGCGCTTCGACGATGGCCTTGGCGAAGAACGGCAGGTAGGTCAGCTTCGAACCGTGCTTGGCCTGGAATGCCTCCTTATTGGCCTTGCGCAGCTTGACGACGCGAGACATATCCACTTCGATGACCTGCGTGAGCTGAGCGGAGACATCGAGTGACTCGCTCATGCGCTTGGCGATGGTCTGGCGGATACGCGAAGCCTTCTCCGTGGTGCCGCGCAGCTTCGCAGCCTCCTCGGGGATCTCGACCTTGAACGGAGCCTTCGGAGCTCCGGCCGATGCGCCGGACTGTGCCGCGGGAGCGGCAGCAGGGCCGTTCTTCGCGGCCGATTCGACATCCTGCTTGCGGATGCGACCGCCCACTCCGGTGCCGGAGACCTGCGAGAGGTCGACACCCTTCTCGCGGGCCAGACGGCGCACGAGGGGAGTGACGTAGGCAGCGTTCTCACCGACGGTGTCGGCGGCGGCAGGTGCCTGTGCAGCTGCTTCCACCGGCTCTTCGGCCTGAGCGGCCGAGGCGGACTGTGCGGATGCGGTCGCGGCCGGCTTGGGAGCCGATTCCTGCTTCGCTGCCTCCTCCTTGGGGGCTTCCTGTTTCGGAGCCTCTTCGGCGGGGGCTTCCTGCTCCGGAGCTTCCTCGGCGGGGGCCTCTTCCTTGGGCGCTTCCTCAGCCGGTGCGGATTCGGCCGGGGCACCGGAACCGATGCGAGCCAGAGGCGCGCCGACCTCGACGGTATCGTCCTCTTCCGCCAAGTGAGCCTGAACGACTCCGGCAACGGGGGAGGGGACCTCGGTGTCGACCTTGTCGGTGGAGACCTCGAGGAGCGGTTCGTCGACCTCGACCTCTTCACCGACTTCCTTGAGCCAGCGGGTCACGGTGCCCTCGGTGACGGATTCGCCGAGCGCGGGCATTGTGATCTCGGTGCCTTCGGAGGATCCGGAATCCGAAGCGGCAGGTTTCGGATCCTCGGCCGGGGCCTCTTCGGCCGCGGGTGCTTCTTCGGCCGCCGGTGCTTCTTCGGCCGGGGCCTCTGCAGGCTCCTCGGCGGGTTCCTCCGCAGGTTCCTCGTCGTCGGTTGAAGCGCCGCTGCCGTCGCCGATGTAGGCGAGGTCGCCGCCGACCTCGACCACGTCATCTTCTTCGGCCAGGATCTTCTCGAGGGTGCCTGCGTAGGGGCTCGGGATCTCAGTGTCGACCTTGTCGGTCGACACCTCGAGCAACGGCTCGTCTACCTCGACTTCTTCGCCCACTTCCTTGAGCCAGCGAGTGACAGTGCCCTCGGTGACCGACTCTCCGAGAGCCGGCATCTGAACGGAATTCGACATGAGTATTCGTCTCCTCGGATCTTATGAGTGGAAGTGCAGGGGTTTGCCGGCCAGGGCCAAGTGCGCCTCGCCGAGTGCTTCGTTCTGCGTGGGGTGCGCGTGGATGAGCTGCGCGACTTCCTCGGGGAATGCTTCCCAATTGACGATGAGCTGCGCTTCACCGGCCTGCTCGGACAGGCGAGCACCGATTCCGTGCACGCCCACGACCGGACCGTCCTTCTCGCGGATGACCTTGATCAGGCCTGTGGTGCCCAGGATCACGGACTTGCCGTTGCCGCCGAGGTTGTACTCGAGCGATTCGACCTGGTCCGCTCCGTACTTCTCTTCCGCCTGAGCGGAGGACAGTCCGACGGAGAAGATCTCCGGTTCGCAGTACGTCACGCGCGGGATGCCCGATTCGACGACCGGTGCCGGGTTGAGGCCGGCGATCTCCTCCGCGATGAAGATGCCCTGGCCGAAGGCGCGATGGGCCAGTTGGAGTCCGGGGACGATATCGCCGCAGGCGTAGATGTTGCCGACGCCGGTGTGGAGACGTTCATTGGCGAGGACGAACCCGCGATCCATCGGGATACCCTGCTCTTCGAAGCCGAAGCCCTCGGTGACCGGGCCGCGGCCGACGGCGACGAGGAGGTACTCAGCCTCGAGCGTCGAACCGTCTTCGAGAGTGACCTTGACCCCGTCGGCAGTCTCTTCGACGCCCTTGAACATGACGCCGAGCTTGAACTTGATCTTGCGCTTCTTGAAGGCGCGCTCGAGGTTCTTCGAGATGGTCTCGTCCTCGTTGGCAACGAGGTGCTTGAGGCCCTCGACGATCGTGACGTCAGCTCCGAAGGAGTTCCAGACGCTGGCGAACTCGACGCCGATGACGCCGCCGCCGAGCACGATGGCCGAGCTCGGGACCTTGTCGAGCTGGAGAGCCTCGGTGCTCGTGATCACGCGGTCGGTGACCTCGAGACCGATGGTCTTCGATGTCGAACCGGTCGAGAGCAGAACGTTCGTGCCCTTGACGGTGTGGTTGCCGTCTTCGCCGGTGACCTCGACAGTGTCTTTGCCGACGAGCTTGCCGGTGCCGAAGTAGGTGTCGATTCCGCGAGCCTTGACCAGACCCTGCAGACCCTTGTAGTTGCGGGTGATGACCCCGTCCTTGTACTCGAGCACCTTGGCGATGTCGATCCCCTTGAACTCGGCTTCGATGCCGAAGGTCTCAGAGTTCTTGGCGGTGTCGGCGACTTCTGCGGCGTGCAGAAGAGCCTTCGTCGGCACGCAGCCACGGTGCAGGCAGGTGCCTCCCACCTTGTCGCGTTCGATCAAAGCGACCTTCATGTCGAGCTCTGCGGCTCGCAGAGCAGCGGCATAGCCACCGGTTCCGCCACCCAGAACGACAAGGTCGTAGGTCAATTCGTCACTCACGGATTTCTCCTCGTAGCTGTGAATAAGCCTGCAGTACGCAGCTTTCAGTCTTATCTTTCCACTTTTCTTGCGCGGGGCGAAGAAAAACGCTGTCTGATTGGACACAGGTGGGCATCATCACGTTCACCTCGACAGCGTGTAGAACCACCGGGCTCAGGCCTTCGCCTTCGCGATTTCGATGAGGGTGCGCACCGCGGCTCCAGTCGCGGCCTTCGGCGTGTAGCCGAAGGGTGCTGAACCGTTGAAGCTCGGTCCGGCGATGTCGATATGCGCCCAGTTCGCATCCTCTCCGACGAATTCACGCAGGAACGCCGCAGCGGCGAGCATGCCGCCGGGGCGAGGTCCTGAGTTCGTGAGATCGGCGGCGGTGGAGTCGAACCCGGAGAGCATCTCCTCGGGGATCGGCATCGCCCACATCTGCTCACCGGCCACGGAAGCCGAGGCGATGACCTCTGCCCGTGCGGCTTCGGAACCCATGACACCGGAGGTGCGTTCGCCGAGGGCGACGATCTGAGCACCGGTGAGTGTGGCCACATCGATAAGCAGATCCGGGTTCTCAGCCCCCGCATCGGTGAGCGCGTCCGCGAGGACGAGGCGACCCTCGGCATCGGTGTTCGTGACCTCGACGGTCTTGCCGCTGCGCATCTTCAGCACGTCGCTGGGGCGCTGTGCCGAAGACCCGGGCATGTTCTCCGCCATCGGCAGCCACGCAGTGACACGCACCGGGAGCTTGAGGTCGGCGATGCCGAAGAGCGCCTGAACGACGGCCGCGGAACCGGCCATATCGGACTTCATGTCCTCCATGCTCTTCGCCGGCTTGAGTGAGATGCCGCCGGAGTCGAAGGTGATTCCCTTGCCGACGAAACTGAGATGGCGCTTGGCGCCGCGAGGTGCGTATTCGACCTTGACGAGGCGGGGTCCACGAGTCGAACCCTGGCCGACGCCGATGATTCCGCCGTAGCCTCCGGCCTTGAGCTCCTTCTCGCCGAGCACTGTGACCTTGAGCTTGCGGTCCTTGGCCTGGTCCTTGACGATCTCCGCGTAGGACTCCGGGTAGAGATCCAGTGGGGGAGTGTTGACGAGATCGCGAGCTCTGTTCGTCGCGGCCGCGATCACTGCGCCGGCGTCATGGGCTGCGGCGAAGGTCTTGCCCTTGGGGCCGATAACGGTGATCTCGCCCGGAGTCCCGCCTTCGCTGCGGTAGTCGAGGAAACGGTAGGTTCCGAGTCCCGCGCCCACCGTGATCGCTTCGACCTCTGTCGGAGTGGCGGCGGGCAGGGCCAGTGCGATCGACTCGACACCGTCGAGTGCACGCAGCGCCGCTCCCGCGCCGCGACGCAGCGTTTCAGCAGCTGCGGCGACATCGGAGTCATCGGGATCGAAGTCCCCGAGCCCCACGAGCAGGACGGAGTCGGCGGCGACACCCTTCGGAGCGGGAACACGAGCGGTGGATCCGGCCTTTCCGCTGAACCCGATGGCGCGAGCGGCTTCGTCGAGGGCGGTCTTCGCCGCCTTCGCCCCTTCGAGTCCGAGGACCGTCGAGTCGGCTGCCGCCAGCACCAGAACGGAGGCGGTGGCCTTCACCGGTGAGGTCGTGGAGTAGCTGCTGAGGGTGGATGCACCAGCCATGAGTTCCCTTTCAGTCGTCTTTGAACGTTGCTTCGATCCTAATGCCAAACACGCCGACTTGCTGAAGCAGTGAGTCGAGCGCCTGCTGAAGCGATGAGGGACTCTGACATATTCTTAGGTGCGTGTACTCATTGATCTTCAGACTCCTCTTCGTTCCCATGGATGCCGAACGGGCCCATCACCTCTCGTTCTCCGCGCTGCGCCTTCTTGACTCCATTCCTCTGCTCGGTCGCCTGCTCCGCGTCGTCTGTGCCCGCGACACCGTCCGGCCCGCTCAGGTGATGGGTCTGCCCTTCCCCAACCGAGTGGGCCTGGCCGCGGGGTTCGACAAGAACGGCGTGGGGGTCCGTGCTCTGTCGTCATTGGGCTTCGGACATATCGAGGTCGGCACGATCACCGCCCATGCGCAGCCGGGCAATGATCGTCCGCGGCTGTTCCGTCTGCGGAAGAATCTCGCCCTGCTCAATCGGATGGGGTTCAACAACGACGGAGCCCGGCAGGCATCGTTCAACATCGCCGCCGAACGGAGGAAGATCGAATCCCTCCCGCAGCGCCTGCGTCCAATCGTGGGCATCAACATCGGCAAGACGAAGGTCGTCGAGGCGGCCGACGCGGTGGCCGACTATGCCGCCTCGACCCGTGCGCTGGCTCCCTTGGCCGACTACCTCGTCATCAATGTCAGCTCACCGAACACTCCCGGTCTGCGCGATCTGCAGTCCGTGGGCAGCCTGGAGCCGATCATCACCGCCGTCCGCGACACCGCCGCCGAGGTGGTCGAGCGCCCGCGGTCGACGCTGGGTCATGTGCCCCTGCTGGTCAAGATCGCCCCGGATCTCGCCGACGAGGATGTGGCCGAGATCTGCGACCTCGCTCTGCGCACCGGCGTCGACGGACTCATCACGACGAACACGACGATCGATCGCGGTGTGCTGACCGGCGCCGAGGCGGAGTTCGCCGAAGGCCAGGCAGGCGGCATCTCCGGACGCCCCGTGGCCGAACGCTCTCTCGAGGTGCTGCGTCTGGTCAAGAGGCACGTGGGCGACGAGCTCACCGTCATCTCCGTCGGCGGCGTCGCGGATGCGAAAGACGCCCGGGCTCGAGTGGCCGCGGGCGCCGATCTGGTTCAGTTCTATTCGGAGATGATCTACTCCGGTCCGTTCTTCCCCGGCCGCATCGCACGCGGCCTCGAGTCGAGCCGGCTGCTCACTCGGGGTACTGGCGGCGCTTGACCTGAGGCTTGGGCATGCGCAGCGGACGCAGCTGGATGCTGCGCATGACTGCGTAGAAGGTGATGCCCCGTTCGACCTCGCCGAACTTGTTGCGCAGCCGGTTCTTGAGGATGTAGTTGAGCACGAACCCGTCGAGGACGATCAGTGCGATGAGACCCCAGACGGCGTAGGTGAAGTACTGCTGGATCTGCACCGGCTGCGTGAACGCGATGACGAGGATGAGGATCGCGGCTGGTATGAAGATCTCGCCGATCGAGAAGCGGGCATCGATGTAGTCGCGGATGTACCGGCGTTGCGGGCCTTTGTCCCGGCGGGTGAGGTATTTCTCCTCGCCGTTCATCATGCCGATGCGTGCGCGGTCGCGCTCCTGCCGCTGGTGCTCCTTGGCTTGTCTGTTCGCGACTTTGCGATCCTTGTTCACCAAGGGCTGACGGCGCGCGGACTCCTGTTGGCTGCGCTTGGGCGTGGGCCGTCCCTTCTTCGCCTCCGCTTCGCGACGGGCGTCGGCTTCTGCGGAGAGGTCGTCATGGACTGGCTGAGAGGCGGAGGTTTCGTCCTCGGCGCGAGATTTTTTGTTTCCGAACACGAGATGAATACTACCTTTGGAGGATGAGCGAATCGACTTCAGCACTTGACAGTGCACAATTGCATGCCGAACTGGACACCATCTTCGACGAGGTTCTCGGCAATCTCACGGATCTCGTCGCCATCCCCTCCGTCGCCTGGCCGAGCTTCGACGCCGCGAATGTCACGGCCAGCGCCGAGGCTGTCGCGGGCTTGGCGCGTCAGCTCGGCCTCGAGACGGAGATCCTCACCGCGAAGCAGTCGGACGGCGCCGACGGATACCCGGCCGTCGTCGCCTCCGTGCCGGCGCCGGAGGGCGCCCCGACCGTCCTCCTCTACGCCCATCACGATGTGCAGCCGCCCGGCCGCGCCGAGGATTGGGACACCGAACCCTTCGTCGCCACCCGGAAGGGCGACCGCCTCTTCGGCCGTGGAGCCGCCGACGACAAGGCCGGGATCATGGTCCACCTCACGGCTCTGCGGCTGCTGGCCGACCGCCTCGGTGTCGGTGTGACGCTCTTCTTCGAAGGTGAGGAAGAAGCCGGCAGCCCGAGCTTCCGCAATTTCCTCGAGACCTACCGGGACCGCCTGCGCGCAGATGTCATCGTCGTCGCCGATTCGGGCAACTGGGCAGCGGGGACTCCGGCCCTGACGACGAGCCTGCGCGGAATGTGCGCCGTCGAATTCGAGGTCTCCACCCTCGACCACGCCGTGCATTCGGGAATGTACGGGGGAGTGGCACCGGATGCGATGCTCGCGATGACGAAGCTGCTGGCAACCCTCCATGACGACAACGGCTCCGTCGCTGTCGCCGGCCTGCACTCGAGCACAGAGACGTCCATCGACTTCGACGAGGCGACGCTGCGAACAGACTCCGGGGTGCTCGCGGAAACCGAGCTCATCGGCGCAGGCACCTTGGCCTCCCGTCTGTGGACACAGCCGTCGATCACCGTCATCGGTCTCGACATTCCCGATGTGGCGGTCTCCTCGAATACCTTGCAGTCCTCCCTGAAGGCCAAGCTCTCGATCCGACTCGCGCCCGGGGACACCCCCGCCTCGGCGGTCCGGGCCGTCGAGGAGCATCTGCGCGCGCATCTGCCCTTCGGTGCGCAGTTGAGCATCGGGGAGACCGAGGGCGGAAGCCCCTGGCAGGCCGATGAGAACGACCCTGTGGTCCGGACCGCCCGCCAGGCGCTCACCGACGCTTGGGGCACCGAATCGGTGACGATGGGCATCGGCGGATCGATCCCCTTCATCGCCGATCTGCTCGATGTGTTCCCCCGCGCATCGATCCTCGTCACGGGCGTCGAAGATCCCGACGCGAGGGCCCACAGCGCCAACGAATCGCTCTACCTGCCCGATTTCAAAGCCGCGATCGTCGCCGAAACCCTGCTGCTGCAGCGCCTCGGCGACCACGGATGACACGAATGGGGAATAGCTTGCCGGGCACCGACGTTGTCACCGGTGTAGCCTGGGGACAGGAACGCGAAAAGGAGTAACCATGACTGTGACCGAAAATGCAGAAGCCACCCACGAGGTGGAGCTGTCGTCGACCGCTGCCGACAAGGTCCGCAGCCTGCTGGAACAGGAAGGTCGTGACGACCTGCGCCTGCGCGTGGCTGTCCAGCCCGGCGGATGTTCCGGACTGATCTATCAGCTCTATTTCGATGAGCGCTTCCTCGACGGAGACGCGGTCCGCGACTTCGACGGCGTCGAGGTCATCGTCGACCGGATGAGCGTTCCCTACCTCAGCGGTTCGACCATCGACTTCTCCGACACCATCGAGAAGCAGGGCTTCACCATCGACAACCCCAACGCCGGGGGATCCTGCGCCTGCGGAGACTCGTTCCACTGATCAGCCTCGGCTGAGGAGGAGCGCTTCTCATGGACCTGGAGGATCTGCGTGCCGTGTCGTACACGGCAACGCAGCCCCAGGTCCTTTTGTCGTATCGGGCCGGACTCTTCCCGATGGGAGTCGGCCACGGGGGCACCGGTCGGATGGGATGGTGGGCTCCACGACGACGTGGAGTTCTGTTTCCCGGTGACCTGCGTGTGACGAAGAGCCTGCGCAAATCGATGAAGCACTTCACCTTCACCACCAACCGCGCCTTCATGCACGTCATCCGGGCATGTGCCGACCCGCGGCGGACGGGCAGCTGGATCACCGAGGACATGATCGAGCTCTACCAGGGCCTCCACGACGACGGGTGGGCGCATTCGGTCGAGGTCTGGAACGGCGATGAGCTTGTCGGCGGTCTCTACGGAGTCGCCATCGGTTCGTTCTTCGCCGGCGAATCGATGTTCCACACTCAGCGCGACGCCTCGAAGGCCGCGCTGGCCCACCTCGTCGGACTCTTCGACGGAACCGACGTCGTCAGCGGAGAAAGCCGGTCCACCTCGGCGGATGCGGATACGGGACCGGGGAATTGGCTCATCGACACCCAGTGGCAGACATCACACCTCGCCACCCTCGGCGTGTCGGAGATTAGCGGCCTGGAGTACTCCGCGCACCTAGATTCCGCGCTCAGGGGCAGTGTCTGTCAGCATATTCTCAACAAATGAACATCTGCAGGTGAATTTCTACCGCGTGTAGCGGTAGTCTTATGAGTGACAGAGTAAGTACACGTCTCTCGGCCTGACCTGGAGACGCAGAACGTTGTGAAAGGCTGCACGTGGATTCTCCGAATCAGTCAGGACCGCAGCGGTCCTGGGCGAAGCGGCTCGGCATTCTGAGCGCCGTGTTGATACCGGCGTTGCTATCGGGTTGCACTAAAGAGCAGATCGCCACAGGATTTTTTCCCGTCGAATCGCAAGGCGCGACGAACCACACTGATGCCTATACAGCGCTGTGGAACGGCGGCTGGATCGCCCTTCTCATCGTGGGCCTCATCGTGTGGGGACTCATCCTGTGGGCCATGGTCGCCTACCGCCGCCGCAAGAACGATCGCGGACTGCCGGTGCAGATGCGCTACAGCATGCCGATCGAAATCCTCTTCACGGTGACTCCGGTCGTCCTCGTCCTCGGCTTCTTCTTCCAGAACGTCCAGGTCATGGAGAAGACGACGGATGACTCCACCCCTGGCGAGCAGGTCATCGAGGTCGCTGCCAAGCAGTGGGCCTGGGACTTCAACTATGAGACCGAAGACGTCTACTACGCCGGCACTCAGGTTGCCCTCGACGGCACCGAAGCCCCCGAGAAGACCGCTCCCGTCCTCTACCTCCCCGTCGACACCGACCTGGAGATCCGCCTGCACTCCCGCGACGTCCTCCACTCCTTCTGGGTCCCCGCCTTCCTCGAGAAGCGCGATATGATCCCCGGCCACGATCAGAGCCTGCATCTGCGTGCCGAGAAGGAAGGCGAGTATGTCGGCAAGTGTGCCGAGCTTTGCGGTGAGTACCACTCGGAGATGCTTTTCAACGTCAAGGTCGTGTCGAAGGAAGAATTCCAGGAGTACACGCAGTCGCTTGCCGATCAGGGCAACACAGGCCAGCTGGGACCGGAGTACGATCGCAACTGGTACCCGAAAGAAGGTGCTGAGAAATGACCGCCACGATGGATCAGGCGGCTCTTGATGCTCCGGTAGTTCCACGGAGCAAGGGCAAGATCATCGTCGACTGGATCACGTCGACGGACCATAAGACGATCGGGTACATGTACCTCATCGGCTCGTTCTTCTTCTTCTGCGTCGGCGGTGTGATGGCGCTCATCATCCGCCTCGAGCTCTTCGAGCCCGGAATGCAGATCGTTGAGACCAAGGAACAGTACAACCAGCTGTTCACCATGCACGGCACATTGATGCTGCTGATGTTCGCCACCCCGCTGTTCGCCGGCTTCGCCAACGTCATCATGCCGTTGCAGATCGGCGCTCCGGACGTGGCGTTCCCGCGGCTGAATGCCTTCGCCTTCTGGATGTACCTCTTCGGTAGCCTTGTGGCCATCTCCGGATTCCTCACCCCTCAGGGTGCGGCATCCTTCGGCTGGACCGCCTACGCGCCATTGAGCAATACGACGTTCACACCGGGCGCCGGTGGCAACTTGTGGGTCCTCGGACTCGCCCTGCAGGGCTTCGGAACCATCCTCGGCTCCGTCAACTTCATCACGACTGTGATCACCATGCGCGCCCCGGGCATGACCATGTTCCGCATGCCGATCTTCACCTGGAACGTCCTGGTCACCGGCATCCTCGTGCTCATGGCCTTCCAGCCTCTGGCTGCTGCGCTGCTGGTGCTCGGTTCCGACCGCGTCCTCGGTTCCCATGTGTTCAGTCCGGGCAACGGCGGACCGATACTCTGGCAGCACCTGTTCTGGTTCTTCGGCCATCCGGAGGTCTATGTCATTGCGCTGCCGTTCTTCGGCATCGTCACAGAGATCTTCCCGGTGTTCAGCCGCAAGCCGGTCTTCGGCTACAAGGAACTCGTCTTCGCGACAGTTGCCATTGCTGCGCTGTCGGTGACCGTGTGGGCCCACCACATGTACGTCACGGGCGTCGTGGCACTGCCGTTCTTCGCCTTCATGACGATGCTCATCGCGATTCCGACAGGTGTGAAGTTCTTCAACTGGATCGGCACGATGTGGAGAGGCTCGATCACATTCGAGACTCCCATCGTGTGGTCGATCGGCTTCCTCGCAACGTTCCTCTTCGGCGGTCTGACCGGAGTCATCCTGGCCAGCCCGGCCCTCGACCAGCATGTGTCCGACACCTACTTCGTCGTGGCGCACTTCCACTACGTCGTCTTCGGCACCGTCGTGTTCGCGATGTTCGCCGGATTCTACTTCTGGTGGCCGAAGTGGACGGGCAAGATGCTCAACGAAAAGCTCGGACACATCCATTTCTGGATGCTGTTCATCGGCTTCCACGGAACCTTCCTCGTCCAGCACTGGCTGGGTGTCGACGGAATGCCGCGTCGTTACGCCGACTACCTGCCGCAGGACGGCTTCACCTGGATGAACCAGGTGTCGACGGTCGGTTCGCTGCTGCTGGGTCTGTCCATGGTTCCGTTCTTCTGGAACGTGTGGATCACCCACCGCAATGCACCCAAGGTGACGGTCGATGACCCATGGGGCTACGGAGGATCGCTCGAATGGGCTACCTCCTGCCCGCCCCCGCGTCACAACTTCACCTCGCTGCCGCGGATCCGCTCCGAACGTCCTGCCTTCGACCTCAACCACCCCGAGCTGCTTGAATACAGCGGTCACGGTCAGGCAGAACCCCAGCTCACAGGAGACAACGCCAAATGAAGTCATCGATCTACGTCTTCAACCTCTGCGGCCTGTTCTTCATCGCAGTCGGGATCTTCTACGGCTTCTTCACCGACTTCACCGAGCTCGTCGGATTCCCGGCGTTGCTCCTCGTCGGACTGATGGCCCTGATGATCGGCGTCTACCTCTGGCTGACGGATCGACGCGTCGGTCGTCAGCCTCAGGACAACGACGACGCCGAGATCTCCGACGCCGATGCCGACTACGGTATGTTCAGCCCGTGGAGCTGGTGGCCGATCGTCAGCGCGGGAGCCGCCGCCGTCGCATTCTACGGAATCGCCATGGGTTGGTGGATCTTCCCGTTCGGTGTCGTGCTCGGCATCGTTGCTCTGGTCGGTCTCACCTACGAACACGATCGCGGCGATTTCGCCCACTGATTCAGTGATCTGATCGCCCAGCCACTGTGGCCCGGACTCAAGTCGAGTCCGGGCCACAGTGCTATTCACCGGCAGCGGACAAACCCGACACAGGTGGACAGAAATCATCGTGGGCACGTCCTCCGGTCCCTTGTCGGCGCCGGAGTGGCTGATGGACGCTTGCGTGGTCCCCTGCGGCCCATACGTACACCCGCAGGGTCGCACTTCTGCCGTTCGCAGTCGGAGCAAGCGGCGGACTGCTCTTCCGGAGCTAAAGGCGGACTGCGGTTTGGTCCAGGCTGTTCTGAACTCATCACTCTGTTCGGTGAACATTTGAGAACATTCAGTACCAATTCGACAGAGCACACCGCGATGAAGGAGGCGTTGTGCCGACGCAATCGCCAAGATCGACATCGGGTCCACCACGGATCGCGGCGAGCGTCCATTAGGGCGGACGCAGACGCAGCCGGAGGCGACTGGAGGCTGAAGAGAGCCCTGGTGACACTCTTTCGCTGGCCAAGATGCGGCAGTGTGTCACTGTACCGTTCGGCTCATTCTCTTTCTGCCAATCTTGGGGCCGATGAGCCTCGATCGGCAGTCGAGACTTTGAGAGCAGCTATGAGGCGCCAGGCAACGGGCCAGGGGAGAGGCAGATTCCACGTCTGGGCACCGCTGAACGAACGCCCGTCTTCGTGCACGGGCCTCCCCGAGGCGAACGGAGCAGTACGTTCAGAAGCTTGCTGCAGGCCCGTCAGCGGCCCGTCGGCAGTCTCAGACGACCTCGTGCTCGGCCAGAGCATTTTGAGACGCAGGACGTGGCTCTCATAGCCTACGGCGGGTGTTCCGATTCGCGGAGAACCAGATCGGACCGACACGGGACTATTCCGATCGAGGCGGAAGCGGCTCAATCCAGGTGGTACTGCCCCTGGCCAGCAGTTGCTGAGACCGACAGGGGCAGGTGCAGATATCCACATCAGGAGGCGGAGAACGGAGTACGCGACGGGGAGTGACGAGTGACCGCCTCTTCTGTGAATGGAGCGAGGGGCTCAGCAGTTGAACTGCTGAGCCCCTCGTATCAGGTGTGTCGGACCTGTCAGTGTCCGAGTTCCTTGTTGTTCGAACCCTCGACAACGTCGTGGTCGTGGTGCGAAGCTTCGAGCTCCTGCTTCGTCACCGGGGCCACACGATCTTCGAAGAAGAAGCGAGACAGACGTGCACGCAGCTTCTCCATCCCCGTGATCTTGCCCTCGGCATTCGGCTCGGCCGGTACGTAGGCCGGCGACTCGAACGCGGTGATCTTCCACAGCTTGTGCGGGGGAAGAGCCTCGTGACGTTCGAGGAACTCACCGTGGGGCAGACGGATGATATGGGCCGTCTCCCGTCCGTGCAGAGCGATTTCACGATCCTTGCGCTGAAGCGCGAGGCACATGCGCTTGGTGATGATGTAACCGATGATCGGTCCGAAGAAGAACAGGAATCGGAAGATGTAGATCATGTCGTTGAGCGACATCTGGAAGAACACTGCGATGATGTCACCCGATGCTGCCGCCCACATGTTGCAGTAGAAGATGATTCCTGCAACGCCGATGGCGGTACGAGTCGGGTTGTTGCGCGGACGATCGAGGATGTGGTGCTCCCGATGGTCCTTCTGCAGCCACGCCTCGAAGAACGGGTAGATGAACATGACAGCGAACACGCCGCCCATGACGATCACGGCGCTGTTGATGTTGAACGAGATCGGCCATCCGAAGATGTAGAACTCGAACCAGCCCGGGACGATGCGGAGGAACCCATCGGCCCAACCGATGTACCAGTCAGGCTGGGTACCGGCCGAGACCGGGGAGGGGTCATACGGACCGTAGTTCCAGATCGGGTTGATCGTGAACAGCGCCGAGATGAGCGAGAGCAGACCGAAGATGAGGAAGAAGAATCCTCCGCCCTTGGCTGCGAAGGTCGGCAGAACAGGTTCTCCGACGACGTTCTTCTCGGTGTTTCCGGCACCAGGGTACTGGGTGTGCTTGTGCACGACGACGAACATCAGGTGGATGCCGATGAGTGCGATGAGCAGAGCTGGCACGATCATGATGTGCAGGGTGTAGAGGCGGGCCACGATGTCGATGCCCGGGAACTCTCCACCGAAGAGGAAGAACGAGATATAGGTTCCGACGAGCGGTAGCGACTTCAGGATGCCGTCGATGATTCGCAGTCCGTTGCCCGAGAGCAGGTCATCGGGGAGCGAGTAGCCGGTGAAGCCGGCCGCCATGCCCATGATGACGAGCAGAACACCGACGACCCAGTTGAGCTCACGCGGACGGCGGAAGGCACCGGTGAAGAACACGCGGAGCATGTGGACGCTCAATGCGGCGACGAAGAGCAACGCGCCCCAGTGGTGCATCTGTCGGATGAACAGACCGCCGCGGATCTCCAGGGAGATCGCGAGTGTCGAATCATAGGCTTCGGAGATCTCGACGCCGCGCAGCGGCAGCCAGGGTCCGTCGTAGTGCAGTTCGCCCATGGCCGGCTGGAAGAAGAACGTGAGGAACGTTCCGGACAGAACGACGATGATGAAGCTGTAGAGAGCAACCTCGCCGAGCATGAACGACCAGTGGGAGGGGAAGATCTTGCGACCGAACTCGCGCACGAGGACAGATGCCCCGACGCGGGTTTCGGCGAAGTTCGCCGCCTTCCCGATGGTGGTGGTTGGCTGTGTAGTACTCATGGGTGGTTGATCTCCCAGAACGTAGGTCCGACAGGCTCAGGGAAGTCCGACTGGGCAACCAGGTAGCCTTCGCTGTCCACGGTGATGGGCAGCTGAGGAAGCGGTCGTTTGGCCGGGCCGAAGATGACCTTGCAGTGTTCCGTCACGTCGAAGGTCGACTGGTGGCAGGGGCACAGCAGGTGGTGTGTCTGGTGCTCGTACAGTGCGACGGGGCAGCCGACGTGGGTGCAGATCTTCGAGTAGGCGACGATTCCGTCGTGCGACCAGTCCTTGCGATCCGGATCCTCTTTGAGTTCCTTGGGATCGATGCGCATGAGAAGCACGGCCGCCTTGGCCTTCTCGTTCAGCGGGTGCTCGCTGGCCTCCTCGTCGCCGATGCCCGAAGGCAGGACATGGTAGGCCGAGCCGATGGTGACTTCGTCAGCCTTGATCGGACGTTCGGAATCCACCGAGGGGATTCCGCCGACGTCGCGGATGAGGCGAGTGCCCTTCTGCCAGAGCGTGTTGAACATCTTGTCGCCCGGCAGCGGACCGAGGTCGCGGAAGACGAGAACTGCCGGCAGCGGCGCGATCGCCAGAGCGGCGATGAGCGTATTGCGCAGCAGAGGACGACGGGCGATGCCCGACTCTTCCTTGGCCTGGTGGAGGATCTCGAGCGCAATCGCCTGATCCTCTTCGCTGCCGCCGATGTCATGGCGTTCGTCGATGCCCTCGTGATCGCTCATGAGGTTCTTGGCCCAGAGCACTGCACCGAAGCCGATGGAGAACATCGCGACAGCGGCACCGAGGCCGACGAACATGTTGTGAAGGCGGATGCTCTGCATCGATTCGCCCGGGGTGAACAGGAAGTACGCCACGATGAACCAGATGGTTCCGATCATCGAGAGGATGAACCAGGCGGCTACCTGTCGTTCGGCGACCTTCTCGGCGCGTGGGTCCGAGTCGGCCAGGCGCGGTTTGTGCTCGGGCAGACCTGGGTTCGTGAACCCGTTCAACTCCTCGAGCTGGCTGCCGCCGCCGGAGTGCTCTTTCGAGGTCATTGAATTCCCCGTCTATTCTCGTAATTGATGGTGAACGACACTGTCAGACTCACTTGGCCCTGGATGACAGCCACACTGTCAGACCGATGACGGCAGCAAGTCCGAAGAACCAGATGAACAGGCCCTCTGCCACTGGGCCCAGCGAACCGAGCTTGAAGCCGCCGGGGGAGGGGTTGTCCGAGACTTCCTTGACGTAGGCGATGACATCGCGCTTGTCTTCGGGAGTCAGGTTCGCGTCGTTGAAGATCGGCATGTTCTGGGGGCCGGTCTGCATCGCTTCGTAGAGGTGCTTCTCGGAGACTTCGGACAGGTTCGGTGCGTATTTGCCGCGGGTCAGCGCACCACCGGAGCCGACCACGTTGTGGCACATGGCGCAGTTGGTGCGGAACAGACCGCCGCCGGCAGCGGGATCACCCTTCGAAGCATCGAGGTACTCGTCTTCGGGAACTGCCGGCCCGGGGCCGAGCGAAGCGACGTAGGCAGCGAGCTGAGCGGTCTGCTCTTCGTCGAACTGCGGTTCCTTGACGCGAGCCTGCGGGCCGTTGGCCTGCAGCGGCATGCGTCCGGTGCCGACCTGGAAGTCCACTGCAGCGGCGCCGACGCCGATGAGGCCGGGACCGGCCTTCGAGCCTTCGGCGTTCATGCCGTGACAGGTGGCACAGTTTGCCGCGAAGAGTTTCTTGCCTTCTTCGATATCAGAGGCGCTGGCTGTGTCCGCCTTGGCGCTCGAAGTCTGCGTGAAGAGTGCATAGGCTCCGCCGGTCAGCAGCAGTCCCACGAGAAGAAGCGCGACCAGCGCCATGGGATGTCTGCGGCGATCTGCTAGAAGCTTCACTTGATCGTCCTTTGCTTGAAGTGTTGTGAGTCCTGGGGGCCGAGCATCTCGGGCCGGCTACTGGAGCAGGTAGATGACGCCGAACAGACCGATCCAGACGACATCGACGAAGTGCCAGTAGTAGGACACGCAGATTGCGAATGTGGCTTCATGGTGACCGAACTTCTTCGCTCCGTAGGCGCGTCCGATGACGAGCAGGAAGCAGATGAGCCCGATGGTCACGTGAATGCCGTGGAAGCCCGTGGTCAGGTAGAAGACGGAACCGTAGCCGTCGGAGCTGATCGAGATGCCCTCGCTGACGAGGGTCGCGTACTCCATGACCTGACCGGAGACGAAGATCGCGCCCAAGGCGAAGGTGAGGTAGAACCACTCGACCATTCCCCATTTGGCGATGTTGAACAGCGACCCGGTCCGCCGGGGACGGAACCGCTCGGCAGCGAACACACCGATCTGGCAGGTGAACGAAGACGACACCAGGATCAACGTGTTGCCGAGAGCGTAGGGGATGTCGAGGATCTGGGTCCTCGCCTCCCACAGCTCCGGAACAACGGACCGGACGGTGAAGTACATGGCGAAGAGCGCGGCAAAGAACATCAGGTCGCTCGCGAGGAACACGATGAAGCCCACCGTGGTCACATTCGGACGATTGACAACCGGATGTGCTGGCGCTGTTTGAGATGCAGTGGCAGTTGACACAACCCCATTATTACCCGTCTCGGGGTGAGTTTTCATCTTTTACCCAGGTTTCGAGAAAGAAATTTCTACACGACGTAGCAAAAACCGCGATCTGGTGCCGAAATCTCGTTTCGGATGCCGCTTCCGCCCGCGTGTCGAAGTCGCGATAGTATGCCGCAGGTAAGGTCCGCCCTGAGCTTCGGGGCGGCGGCAGCCCCTAGTGAGAGTTCAGACGGATGACCGATTCGACGCCCAAGACCACCCCGGCAGCTCAGGCTTCCGGGGCCCGCACCACGGTTCCGGCGGCCGCTGAGAACTGGCCCGACCTGCTCATGGCTCTCATGCACCAGCAGGACCTCGATGGAGACCAGGCGGCTTGGGCGATGGATCAGATCATGTCGGGCAAGACTCCGGATGTGACAATGGCCGCATTTCTCGCCGCACACCATACGAAGGGCGAAACGGTCGAGGAGATCGCCGGCCTCGTGGCGGCCATGATGGATCATGCCGTTCCCCTGCCAGGACTGGAAGATTCCGTCGACATCGTCGGCACCGGAGGCGACCGCGCGAAGACGGCGAACATCTCCTCGACCGCGGCCATGATCATCTCCGCCACCGGACAGCGGGTCGTCAAGCACGGAAACCGCGCGACATCCTCGGCGTCGGGATCGGCCGATGTGCTCGAAGCCCTCGGCGTGCGGTTCGACATCACACCCGCACAGACCGGTCAGATCGCCCAAGAAGTCGGACTGGCCTTCTGCTTCGCCAACGTGTTCCATCCGTCGATGCAGTTCGTCTCTGCAGTGCGGCGCCAGATCAACGTTCCCACCGCGTTCAACATCCTCGGCCCCCTGACGAACCCGGCTCGAGCCAGGCATACGGCCATCGGCGTCGCCGATGCCCAGATGGCCCCGCTCGTCGTCGGCACGCTGGCCAAACGCGGGCACCAGGCCGTGGTCTTCCGGTCACGCGACGGTCTCGACGAGCTGAGCAACACCGACGTCAACGATGTGTGGGAAGTCCGTCACGGCGAGATCGAACACACGACGTTCGACGCCCTCGACCTCGGCATCGAGCGGGCGACGAAGGACGATCTGCGCGGCGGCGGCCCGAATGAGAACGCGGCCATCACGCGCGCGGTCCTCGACGGTGAACGATCGGCCGTGCGCGACATCGTGGCCATCAACGCCGCAGCGGCGCTCGTCGCCGCCGACGAGTCGGCTGTGGGCACCTTCACGGAGCGCTTGGCCCTCAAACTCGAAACTGCGGTGGCGACGATCGACAACGGGGGCGGCGCGGACAAGCTCCAACAGCTCATCGACGTCTCACACAGAGTCGCTGAGTCGAACCGCTCCTGAGCTCTGTGCATGGCTGGTCGCTCCCTGACGGGGCAGCGACCAGCCATGATCGCCTGCGGGCGTCACAGAGACGAGCTCGGCGGTCTCCAGCCAGCCGGCCAGCAGACGCGACTCCTCCGGGAGCGAGTCGGTCTCCTGCGGCAGCGCTCCGGGGGCAGGGACCCATTCGGCCGTCGAACTCAGCGCCGACAGAGAATCTCCCATGGCTTGCCTGGTCGACACATGGCCGGCGCCGGCGAGTTTCCCGTGGCGGATGATCGCCAGGTCCCAGCCGGAGTCGAAACCGGGGGCCGCCGCAATCAGTTCGGGAACTCTCCGCAATGCCGTGACCTGTTCGGCTCGCGCCGCGATGGACACTGCCGAGCGCATTGAGTCACGGACCTCGGCGGCCGTTTCGAACCGGGCCTCTCCTGACAGTCGCTGCATGCGTTCAGCGGCCAAGCGCTGCAGTGAGGACAGGTCCCCATCGAGCAGAGCGAAGAGCTCGCGGATCGAGCTCTGGTAGTCATCGACATCGGTGATCCCAGCGCAGGGACCGCCGCATTGACCGACCTGTGCACTCACACAGGGACGATGTACGCCGAGGCTGCGCTGCGTGATCGCTGCCGTGCACCTCTTGACGGGGTAGAGGGTGTCGAGGAGTTCCTTGACGGCCTGGGCCGACTTCCGTGAACGGAACGGTCCCAGCGGTGGAGCGGGGGAGCGTTCGAGCGCCGAGTTCGCCCGGACCACCGACAGTCGGGGGAAGAGCTCATCGCTGAGGACGATCCAGGAATTGCGTTCCGGGTTCTTCGACCGTCGGTTGTAAGGCGGCGCCAACTCTCCGATGAGGCGGATCTCGCGGACTTCGGCTTCCAGCGGGTGGGCGCAGGGCAGGCAGCTGACCTCTTGTGCCGCAGTGATCATCTCGGCCATGCGGCCACGGTTCTCCGAGGCGTTGAAGTACCCGCGCACTCGCCTGGCCATATTTCCGGACTTGCCGATGTAGAGCACACGGCGAGTGCCGTCGAGGAACATGTAGACGCCGGGCTCCGCGGGAACGCCCTTGGCCAGGTGGGATTTGGCCTGACGCTTCGCCCACCCTGACTGCCTGACGGTCGACAGCTCCTCCAGCGTCGTCACTCCGTAGCCGCCGAAGCGTTCGAACAGATGGTGGAGGAGCTCGCCGGTCGCTCGCGCATCGGAGAGCGCACGGTGATCGGGCTCGACCTGGGTGCCGAAATGAGCGGCGAGCGTCGAGAGTTTGTGGTTGCGCACTTCGTCGCGGCCGACCACGCGTCGGGCCAGCGTGACGGTATCGAGGACTGTGGGCGCCGGCCAATGGTAGTCGAGACGTTCGCAGGCCGAGCGGAGGAATCCGATGTCGAAGGGCGCATTGTGTGCGACCAGCACCGCACCGACGGAGAATTCCAGGAAGCTCGGCAGAACCGAGCTGATCGGAGGTGCGTCATCGACCATCGCATGAGTGATGCCGGTGAGCCGGGCGACGAATGGGCTGATCACGGAGTGTTCCGGTTTGACCAGGGTCTGGAACTCGCCGATGACCTCGCCGCCGAGAGTCTTGACCGCGCCGATTTCGGTGATCTCCGATTGCCCGGCTCGGGTGCCCGTCGTTTCGAGGTCGACGATGACGAAGGTGACGTCGGACAGGGGAGTTCCGAGGCTGTCGAATGACAGCTGAGTGTTGTGCAGTGCGCTGGGCGCGCGGTCGAACGGGACGGTCATGATGTCCAGTCTCTCAGGTGTCGCTGACACGAAGCGGCCAGCATCGCTCACACCGAGGATCCGTCGCCGTCGTCGGCGGAACGATGGCTCGGCAGGTGGAAGAACAGACCGACCGCGCCGCCGATGCCGACGGCCAGGCCGATGAGCAGGTACCACCCGGGCAGCGGTCGGAAGAAGATCACGCCGATGAGCAGCAGCACGACCGCGCCGAGAGCCGCGGCCCAGGACAGCACGAGAGTGGGCGAAGCGGTGCGCCACCCGATCGGCTCCGCCGGTTCGCGCTCCCAATGCTCGGTGTCCTCGAGGGCGTCGCGAACATCCTCGGCGGGCATATCACCCGTCGTCGCCGAGGGTTCGGCGATCTGCCGGACGAGGTCGTCCCATTCCTCGTCGCTGATGCGCGATCGGTCGTGCCCGATCCGCTCCGGATCGGGAACCTCCCCTCGCCAGTCCTCCCGGCCCTCGTCGTCGGGAGTCGAAGCGGTGCCGTCGTCGTTCATACCTGACTCAGCAATTCCGTGGCCCCAGCTATTCCCCGGTCTCGGACTGCCGTGGCACGGTCGTTTCGGTGGAGACCGCCTGCAGGACCGCCTCTGCGATGGTGTTCGCGTCGAAGTCGAGGGTCGCCACATGGCGAGATCGGCGCAGGGCGACGATCCTCGGCGGGTGCGGAAGGTTCGATCGCAGCGCACGCAGCGTCCGCGGACTCACGACGTTGTCCTCACCGGAGACCATGGCAGTGACGGGGCGGGTGACTTTCCACAGATCGTCGCGCAGGGTTCGCAGCGCACGATGGAACGTGGCCAGGGGAGCCACCGGCGTCCGTTCGTAGGCGTACTCGTCGCGGTCCGGGTGGGCGATGTCGCCGCCGATCGACGGAATCGTGCGCACGACGTGCCTGAGCACTGGCAGCAGGGGAGCGAAGGGAGAGTCGATGTAGAGGGCAGGATTGACCACGACGATCTCGTCGGGCGCACCCTCTGCCGCCGCCAGGGCGAGTGCAAGGGCTCCACCCATCGACAGGCCGGCGACGACGACACGCTCGTGGTCGGCCTGCAGCCGACCCAGCTCGGTGCGCGCCTCGCCGAGCCAGTCGGACCATCCAGTGGAGTCCATGTCCTGCCATGAGGTGCCGTGTCCGGGCAGCTGGGGGACGCTGACGTCGACGCCCTCCGCTGCGATCGCGCGGGCGATCGGGACCCAGGAGACGGGCGAACCGGTGAGTCCGTGCAGGAAGAGAACCGCGGAGGCTGAACCGTTGTCGAGGCTGCGATAGGCGGCCGTCGGGTCCGCTCCGAGTGTGAAATCGATCTCCATGCTCCCAGCATGGCACGGATGAGTCCGAGACGGACTTCGCTGTTCACCGTTCGTGTCGATATATGATTGCCGAGGACGACAAAGAGTCGTAGTCGGAAGGGTGCGCGTGTTCTACTGGTTTCTCAAGCGAGTCCTCGCCGGACCCATCCTGCGGATCCTCTTCCGTCCGTGGGTGCGGGGCCTGGACAATCTGCCGTCCGAGGGCCCGGCGATCATCGCAGGAAATCACAACCACTTCATGGACTCGATCTTCGTTCCGCTGCTCGCTCCGCGTCCCGTCGTCTATCTGGCGAAGAAGGACTACTTCACCGGTCGCGGAATCAAGGGTGCGGTGACACGGTGGTTCTTCAAGCTCAACAATCAGCTGCCCATGGACCGCGGCGGCGGATCGGGATCTCAGGCGTCGCTCGAATCGGGTCTGAAGGTTCTCCGTGAGGGAAACTCGCTGGGCATCTATCCCGAAGGCACTCGCTCGCCCGACGGGAAGCTCTATCGCGGACGCACCGGCATTGCGCGTCTCGTCCTCGAGTCCGGCGCGCCTGTGGTTCCAGTGGCGATCATCGGCACGGACAAGCTGCAGCCTGCCGGTCGCCTCGTTCCCAAGCTCCGGCGTGTCGGAGTCGTCTTCGGCGCACCGATGGACTTCTCGAAGTATTCGGGTCTTCCTGTCGACCGTTTCATGCTGCGGTCGGTCACCGACGAGATCATGTACGAGATCATGCGCCTGTCCGGACAGGAATACGTTGACAGCTATGCGTCGACGGTCAAAACCAAGCTGCTGACGAGCGCCAAGCCGAAGAAGACGGATCCTCCGAACCGGGATGAATCGAAATCAGACGGCGAAAGCCCGTCGAACTAGGCCCTTCGGCCCCGGCTCCTTCCGCTCCGGGTCGCCTGAATGACATCCATGTGACATGTTCGAATACTGCGGTAACGGCGACACGCGGAAATTGTTACCTCGAGATGTTTGTCCTGGCGGGGACGGCAGAATAACTTGGAGTTGTTGAATCCCACTGTAGGTTCGCTGGGAAGAGAGCTAGAATGACTATGTTCTCGGTCCTTCCAAGCGACCTTCGCTTCCCCCAGGGACTTTAAGGAGGAGTCGGTGTGAACCGCTCAAGTCATGAAAGCGTCGACATGACGCCGATGCCGTCAGCAGCCCAAGGGCTGCTGTTCGATGATGATCTGCCCGTACTCGATGAAGAGGCCGGCTACCGCGGTCCCACCGTCTGCAAGGTCGTCGGCATCAGCTACCGTCGCCTCGATTACTGGGCGCGCACCGATCTGGTGACCCCGTCGATCCGCAATGCGACCGGATCCGGCAGCCAGCGGCTCTACAGCTTCCGTGACATCCTCGTCCTCAAGATCGTCAAGCGACTTCTCGACACCGGCGTCGGACTGCAGTCGATCCGCACCGCGGTTGAGCACCTGCGTTCCCGCGGCGTCGACGATCTCTCACAGATCACCCTCATGTCCGATGGCGCCAGCGTCTTCGAATGCACCTCACCTGATGAGGTCGTCGACCTCCTCCAGGGAGGGCAGGGCGTCTTCGGCATCGCCGTCGGCCGCGTCTGGAACGAAGTCGAAGGTTCGCTGTCCGAGTTCCCGAGCGAACGAGTCCCAGAAGACGACGCGGCCCTCGAAGCCATGGATGAGCTCGCCGCCCGTCGCGCACGCAAGTCCGGCTGACAGCCGACAGAGTACTCACACCACCACCGAGGCGGTCCGCTCATTTCGAGCGGACCGTCTCGGTCGTCGTATGGAACGGAAAGGTGAGGCGCCGGGCGCCTCGAATGTGTCCGAGGCGCCCGGGAACAGAGAACTGCCGTCGCGAACCTGAGTTCGCGACGGCAGTCGACGTGTTGGTGGGGGAGCGGGGGCAGCTAGTCGTTCACTTCTGCTCGGGCTGCTGAGCGCCGTTCTTCGCCGGGGCGGCACCGCGTCGTCCGCGGATGTTCTCCGAGCGCAGTGCTCGTTCGAGAAGAGCGTCGAACGAGCCGGCGACTTCTTCGGCGGGTTTGCCCGGCCAGGAGTGGATCGGACGCGCCGATCCCTGAGCCTGCTGCATGACGGCCCGTTCGGCCAAGGGCGGATTGAGGACGAGAGGACCGAACATCTCACGCATCTCCTGGATGCGATAGTCATGTTCGGTCGAACCGGCACGTACCCGATTGACGACCAGGCCGAGTGGCTGCAGATCGGAGGCACCACGCTGCCGCAGCTCGTCCGTCGCCCGCAGGGCACGGTCGGCAGCCGCAACAGAGAACAGGCTGGGCTCGGTGACGACCGCGACTCGGTTGCTCGCTGTCCACGCCGTACGGGTGAGACCGTTGAGGCTGGGCGGACAGTCGATGAGGACGAGTCGGTAGCCTTTCGCGATGCGAGTCAGGGCATCTTCCAGCCGGCGCAGATAGCGCTCGGACAGCGAAGGCCGATCGAATTCCGCGGCACGCGGAGATCCTGAGATCACATCGAGGTGGCCGAGCCTGTCACCGACCCACCCGGAGGGGATGATCGCCTCGGACAGGATCTTCTGGGACTTCGGAGCAGCGAGCACATCGGCGATGTCGACACGCGTCGAGGTCGGCACATCGAGGCCGGTCGACGAGTCCGCCTGCGGGTCCATGTCGACGACCAGGGTGGGAATCCCCCTGTTGTAGGCCGCCGAGGCCAGACCGAGCGTCACGGATGTCTTACCGACTCCGCCTTTGAGGCTGCTGATACTTAGGACAAGCACCCTCCTACGTTAACGTATTGGCGGCTGCCGAGCCGTGCCGACCACGCCGAGACTCACGTCTCAGTCCAAAGTCGACCCCCGGGCGCAGAGGTGTTCCAGGTCACTTGTAGAGTATGTTCCCGACAGCTTGTCGACCAGTCGCCCAGTGCGGCCGATACAGAAGTGAGAGACACCTATGTTCTCTAAAGTCCTCGTGGCCAACCGCGGAGAGATCGCCGTTCGTGCGTTCCGTGCCGCCTATGAGCTCGGAGCCTCCACCGTCGCAGTCTTCCCGTATGAAGACCGCAACTCCGAACATCGCATGAAGGCCGACGAAGCCTACATGATCGGTGAGGAGGGTCATCCCGTCCGCGCCTACCTCAGCGTCGAAGAGATGCTGCGGGTGGCGAAGGAGAGCGGCGCCGACGCCATCTACCCCGGATACGGCTTCCTCTCTGAGAACCCCGATCTGGCACGAGCCTGTGCCGAAGCGGGCATCACTTTCATCGGCCCCAAGGCCGATGTGCTCGAACTGGCAGGAAACAAGGTCCAGGCGCTGGCGGCAGCACGCAATGCGGGCATCCCGGTCCTCGACTCGACACGTCCGTCGGCCGATATCGCGCAGCTGCTCGCCGATGCCGAATCGATGGAATACCCCCTCTTCGTCAAGGCCGTCGCCGGCGGCGGTGGTCGCGGAATGCGTCGCGTGGCTCAGGCCTCCGACCTCGAAGACGCTCTCAAGGCCGCGATGCGCGAAGCCGAAGGCGCCTTCGGCGATCCCACGGTCTTCATCGAGCAGGCGGTGCAGCGCCCCCGTCACATCGAGGTCCAGGTGCTGGCCGACAACGACTCGAACGCCATCCACCTCTTCGAACGCGACTGCTCCGTGCAGCGCCGCCACCAGAAGGTCGTGGAGATCGCTCCGGCCCCGAACCTCGATCCCGAGATCGCGGCCGCCCTGCACGCAGATGCCCTGAAGTTCGCAAAGGCGCTGGGCTACCAGAACGCCGGCACCGTGGAATTCCTCCTCGAAACCGACGGGCCGCGCGCCGGCAAGCACGTGTTCATCGAAATGAACCCGCGTGTCCAGGTCGAACACACAGTGACTGAAGAGATCACCGACGTCGACATCGTGGCCTCGCAGATGCGCATCGCCGCCGGGGCCACCCTCGAAGAGATCGGCCTGCGCCAGGACGAGATGCGGATAAAGGGCGCCGCACTCCAGTGCCGCATCACCACCGAGGATCCCGCGAACTCGTTCCGCCCCGACACCGGCACGATCACCGCCTACCGCTCTGCCGGTGGTGCAGGTGTGCGCCTCGACGGCGGAACCGTCCACGCCGGTGCTGCCGTCAGCCCCCACTTCGACTCGATGCTCGTGAAGCTCTCGTGCCGCGGCCGCGACTTCGCTCAGGCCGTCGGCCGTGCCAAACGCGCCCTGGCTGAGTTCCGCATCCGCGGCGTATCGTCGAACATCGGCTTCCTGCAGGCCGTCCTCGATGATCCCGCATTCGTCGCCGGAGACTTGTCCACGTCCTTCATCGAAGAACGCCCGCAGCTCTTCGACGCTCGAGTGAGCGCCGACCGCGGCTCGAAGCTGCTCGACTACCTCGCCGATGTCACGGTCAACCGCCCCCACGGCGAACCGGGCCTACGCATCCGTCCGGGCGACAAGCTCCCGAGCATCGACCTCTCCGCAGCACCCGCTGCGGGCAGCCGCGACCGTCTCGCCGAGCTCGGACCGGAGGGCTTCGCCCGCGCCCTGCGTGAGCAGAGCTCCCTGGCCGTCACGGATACGACATTCCGCGACGCCCACCAGTCCCTGCTGGCCACCCGTGTGCGCACACGAGACCTGCTGGCCGTGGCCGGGCACGTCTCCCGGATGACACCCGAGCTGTTGAGCATCGAGGCCTGGGGCGGTGCGACCTATGATGTGGCGCTGCGCTTCCTCGGCGAGGATCCATGGGAACGTCTCGAAGCCCTGCGCA
Source organism: Brevibacterium sp. CT2-23B (assembly GCF_013168765.1). NCBI lineage: Bacteria > Bacillati > Actinomycetota > Actinomycetes > Micrococcales > Brevibacteriaceae > Brevibacterium > Brevibacterium sp. CT2-23B. The sequence goes on from NZ_JABBYK010000001.1 coordinate 639,308, forward strand.
CCGCGGTGCCCAACATCAACCTGCAGATGCTTCTGCGCGGACGCAACACCGTCGGCTACACCCCGTACCCGACCGAGGTTACCGACGCATTCGTCGATGAGGCGGCCCGCACGGGCATCGACATCTTCCGCATCTTCGACGCTCTCAACGACGTCGAGCAGATGCGTCCGGCGATCGAGGCCGTGCGCGGAACGAACACGGCACTGGCCGAGGTGGCCCTGTGCTACACCTCGGACATCCTCGATCCGAAGGAAGAGCTCTACACGCTCGACTACTACCTGCGCTTGGCCGAACAGATCGTTGGCGCCGGAGCTCATGTGCTCGCCATCAAGGACATGGCCGGCCTGCTGCGCCCTGCCGCCACGGTCAAGCTCGTGACTGCTCTGCGGGAGAACTTCGACCTGCCCGTCCACGTCCACACCCACGACACCGCGGGCGGACAGCTGGCCACCCTCTATGCAGCTGCCGCCGCCGGTGCCGATGCCGTCGATGCCGCCTCGGCGGCCATGGCCGGAACCACCAGCCAGCCGAGTCTCTCCGCGCTCGTCGCCGCATTCGAGAACACCGAGCGCGACACCGGCATCAGCCTCGACGCCGTCAGCGACCTCGAACCCTACTGGGAATCGGTGCGCAAACTCTACGCACCCTTCGAGTCCGGGCTCGCCGGACCGACCGGCCGCGTCTACCGTCACGAGATCCCCGGTGGACAGCTGTCGAACCTGCGCCAGCAGGCCGTCGCACTGGGCCTGGGGGAGCGGTTCGAGGACATCGAGCACATGTATGCGGCCGCCGATTCGATTCTCGGCCACCTCGTCAAGGTCACCCCGTCCTCGAAGGTCGTCGGCGATCTGGCGCTCCACCTCGTCGGCGCCGGAGTTGCGCCGGAGGAGTTCGCGGAGAACCCCGACAAGTTCGACATTCCCGATTCGGTGATCGGCTTCCTCAACGGTGACCTCGGTGACCCTCCGGGCGGCTGGCCCGAGCCGTTCCGCACGAAGGCCCTCGCCGGCCGTTCCGCCAAGCCGCTCACCGAGCATCTCGAACCGGCGGATGCCGAAGCACTGCAGACGCCGGGCCGGGACCGGAAGGACAAGCTCAACGAGCTGCTGTTCCCCGGGCCGACGAAGGAATTCCAGTCGATGCGCTCGAACTACGGCGACCTCTCCGTCGTCGAGACCTCCGAGTACCTCTACGGCCTCACCAGTGGGGAAGAGCATGCCGTCGAGCTGGCGAAGGGCAAGAACCTGCTCATCGGCGTCCAGGCCATCGGCGGCACTGACGAGCGCGGGATGCGTTCGGTCATGTTCACCCTCAACGGGCAGCTGCGTCCGCTGCAGGTGCGTGACCGGTCCGTCGAAAGCGAAGTCAAGACTGCGGAGAAGGCCGATCCGAACAACAGCGGACACGTCGGCAGCCCGTTCGCCGGTGTTGTGACCATGCAGGTCCACGAGGGCGACAGGGTCTCCGTCGGCGACACCGTGGCCACCATCGAGGCGATGAAGATGGAAGCGACGATCACCACGCAGACGGCCGGAACCGTCTCCCGTGTGGCCATCGCCGATGTCCAGCAGCTCGAAGGCGGAGACCTCGTCGTGGTGATCGATGCCTGAACGTGAGATCCGACTGTGGGGAGACCCCGTGCTCCGCAGCAAGTGCGAACCGGTGATGGTCTTCGATGATCACGTCGAAGCTCTGGCAGCCGACCTCGTCGACACCGCACGGCCCGGGGGCCGTGCGGCCGTCGCCGCTCCGCAGATCGGGGTCGGACTGCGAGCCTTCGGCTACGACCTCGACGGTCGCACGGGATATGTCATCAACCCGGAGATCGTCGAGCTCGGCGGGCAGCTGCGAGATATCGAAGAAGGCTGCCTCTCCGTCCCCGGGCTGTTCTTCCCCACCCCACGCTACGAGTTCGCTCGGGTACGCGGGGTGGATGCGAAGAATCAGCCGATCGAGATCGAAGGCACGGAAGTCTTCGCCCAGATGCTCCAACACGAGGTGGGGCACCTCGACGGGCAGGTCTACATCCAGACTCTGCCCGGGGAACGCCGGCGGGAGGCCATGAAAGCCATCCGCTCGGCCGATTGGTTCCTCGCCCGAATGCCCTGAGCCGAGTCATTCGCACCCGACCGACCATATAGACCAAGAAGGAGAAGTTTATGAGCATCCAGCGCACCGCCGTCATCGGCAGCGGACTCATGGGAGCCGGAATCGCCGAGGTGCTGGCGAAGTCCGGTCTCGACGTCATCGTCCGCGAGATCAACGAGGAGGCCTCGGCCGCCGGTCGTGCCCGCATCGAGAAGTCCCTGGCTCGCGCAGTGGACAAGGGCAAACTCGATGCCGCTGCCCGCGACGAAGCACTCGGCCGACTGCGGTTCACCACCGATATCAGCGATCTCGCCGATCGTCAGCTCGTCATCGAGGCGGCCAGTGAGAACGAGGACATCAAGAAGTCGATCTTCGCCGAGCTCGACCAGGTCGTCACCGACCCGGAAGCGATCCTGGCCTCGAACACCTCGTCGATGCCGATCATCCGATTCGCGCAGGCGACCTCGCGCCCCGAACGCGTGCTGGGTGTGCATTTCTTCAACCCCGCACCGGTCCAGCCGCTCGTCGAGATCGTGTCCTCGGTGCTCACCACCGAGGATGTCCGCAGCACCGTGACGTCCTTCGTCGCCGATGTGCTCGGGAAGAATCCGATCCAGGCCGATGACCGCCCCGGTTTCATCGTCAACGCCCTGCTCATCCCGTACCTGCTCAGTGCGGTCCGGATGCTCGAGACCGGACACGCGACGAAGGAGGACATCGACGCGGGAATGGTCGGCGGCTGCGCCCATCCGATGGGACCGATCAAGCTGGCCGACCTCGTCGGTCTCGACACCTGCCTCTATGCAGCAGAGAGCATGTATGAGGAGACCGGTGACCCGGCGAACAAGCCTCCGATCCTGCTGTCGCGCATGGTCGATGCCGGCCTGCTCGGTGTGAAGTCCGGACGCGGATTCTACGAATACTGATCCGACGCTCCGGTACAGACAGGTCCGCCCCGAACCCTTCGGTTCGGGGCGGACCTGTCTCAGTCTGCAGGCAGCGTTCGGGTGTCAGCTGGCGAGCAGCTTCTCATAGCTGGCCAGGCGAACACACGCCACGAGGCCCTGAGCGGCGAGTTCGACCTCATCGAGGGTCGGCATCGTCGGCGCGATGCGGATGATGTTGTTGTGGGGGTCGAGACCGTACGGGTGTGTGGCACCGGCAGGAGTCAGCTTCACTCCGGCTTCCCCTGCGAGTTTGACGACCCGGTCGGCGATGCCCTCGATCGTTGTCAGAGTGATGAAGTACCCGCCGTCCGGTGAGGTCCACTGCGCCAGCTCTTCCGCTCCGAGTCCGTCCTCGAGCGCCTTGAGCACCGCATCGAACTTCGGTGCGACGATCTCGGCATGCTTGCGCATATGTGCTTCGACCCCGGCCGGGTCGGAGAAGAACCGGACATGGCGCAGCTGGTTGATCTTGTCAGGGCCGATCGCGACCTTCCCGAGGTTCGCTCGCATCCAATCGACCGTGGCCGGGCCTCCGGCGAAGAACGACACACCGGCCCCGGCATGAGTGATCTTCGACGTCGAGGCGAAGACCCATGCGCGTTCGGGATGACCCGCCTCTGCGCAGAGGGAGAGGATGTCGAGATTGTCCGGATGGTCCTCTCGCAGATGGTGCACCCCGTAGGCGTTGTCCCACAGCAGAGTGAAGTCGGGCGCCGCCGTCGGCATGGCAGCCAGCTCCCGTGCCCGCGTTTCGGTGACCGTGATTCCGGTCGGGTTGGAATACATCGGCACCAGCCACATGCCCTTGACCGCCGGATCTTCGGCCAGACGCTGCGCCTCGGAGATGATCGGGCCCTCGTCATCCATCGGGATGGTCAACAGCTCGAACCCGAGGGATTCGGCCAGGGTGAAATGGCGGTCGTAACCGGGCACGGGACACAGCAGCTTATGCGGACCCTGCCCCCACGGGCGATCATCGACGGCCGTGCCGTGCATGAGGGCGAAGGTCAGCGCCTGGGTCATGAAAGTCAGCGAGGCATTGCCGCCGGCCAGCAGCTGATCGGCCGGAACCTTGAGCAGCGGAGCGAAGATCTCCCGCAGTTCGATGAGTCCGTCGAGTCCGCCGTAGTTGCGGGTATCGACACCACCGGGAGTGCGGAAGTCGTCGCCGCTGACCGCAGTGAGCAGATCGGCAGCGAGGTCGAGCTGCTCCGGGGCCGGCTTGCCCCGTGTGATATCGAGCGCGAGACCGCGCGAGGCGAATTCCTCGTATGCGGCGGAGGCTTCGTCCAGTTTGGACGAGAGGTCGGACGGTGCGGACATGCTGGCTCCTTAGGGCTGGGAACGGGCCGTTGACTCCATCCTATCGACTCGGCGAATGTCGACGACGCTAGAGTGGTCTGCAGCGGTGACCCGGACGACCGCAGGCAACTCGATGAAAGGCAGACTCAGATGGTGCGACCACGTGCGCAGGCCGCCCACGGACGCAGTTTCGGCACCCAGGCCGGAGTCTATGACGAGGTGAGGCCCGGATATCCCGACTCCGCCCTCGACCTCGCGCTGACCGGTTGGGAGCCGCAATGGTCCGGTCTGCGCGTATGCGACCTCGGTGCGGGAACAGGGATCCTCAGCCGCCGGCTGCTCGCACACGGTGCTGATCTCATCGCCGTCGATCCCGACACAGCCGCACTCGAACGCAATCCTGCCCCCACGAAGATCGGCACCGCTGAGGACACCGGCCTGAAAGCAGAGAGCCTCGACCTCGTCACTGTCGCGCAGGCCTGGCATTGGTTCGACGAAGCGCAAGCAGCCGCCGAAGTGGCGCGCATCCTTCGCCCGGGAGGCCGGCTGCTCATCCTCATCAACCAACTCGATGTCCGCGTCGACTGGGTGCTGCGCCTGAGCCGGATCATGCACGCGGGCGACGTCTATCGACCGCAGTACCGACCTCAGCCCGGCAACGGTCTGGCTCTCACCGACCACAGGCTCGTCGAATTCACCACGGAGCTCGCCGTCGACGGAATCGTCGACCTCGCTCGCACACGGTCGTATTGGCTGCGCTCGAACGAGAGGACACGAGCCCGAGTCGAAGCAAACCTGCGCGAGTACTTCAGTGTCGAGCATCCTGTGTCCGGCACAGTGGATCTGCCGTATATGTGCCTGGCGTATCTCCTCGAACGGGCCTGAAACGCACGAAGCGGGCCGCACCCGATGAGGGTGCGGCCCGCTGTCGGCAACCGGGGAACGCCTCGGCGTCCGAACCTCGGCCACCGTGATTCCGTCGGAATCCGGCGCCGGTGTCAGCTGTCGAGGCCGGGGGAGCGGGGCTCGTCGGACGAAGACGATTCAACCACCTCGGGGGAGGTCTGTCCGGCTGCATGGGAGACGGAGATCTTCCGGGGGCGGGCCTCCTCGGCGACGGGGATCGTCAGCGTGAGGACACCGTCGCTGTAGTCGGCGCGGATGCGATCCAGCGCCACCCGGTTGCCGAGCGTGAGCTGGCGGGCATAGGTGCCGTTGGTGCGTTCTCGGGTCAGCCACTTCACGTCCTTGTCGGCGACCTCGGACTCGCGGCGAGCGCGAACCGTGAGCGTGCGGTCTTCGACGTCGACATCGATGCTGCTCGGATCGACTCCGGGCATATCTATGCGGGCGATGAAGACTTCGCCGTCGCGGTAGAGGTCCATCGGCAAGGTGGTGGCGTTCGGGGTGCGGGTCACCTCGGAGAAGAATCGGTCGAGGTCACGGATGGGGTCGAAACGTGTAGCCATGTGCTTCCTTTCGTTCGGGTCCTACATTGAGTCAAACACACTCAACTTTGAAATGATTCCAAACTCATGAAATTCTCAGTCTGTGAGCCTGGTTCCCATACTCCTCGCCCTTCTTCCCGTCACGGCGCTCATCGCATTCGGTCTCATGCTGAAGAGACTGCCGGGATTTCGGAGTCAGGAATTCTGGTCGGGCGCGGAGAAGCTCGCGTACTACTGTCTCCTTCCGGTGCTCCTCTTCACCTCCGTCGCCGAGGTGGACGTGGCCCATGTCCCGCTCGCGCGCTTGGCAGCGGCTCTCGTCATCCCCACCGTGATCGTATCCCTGGGCATCGTCCTCGCCCGCCGGGTCATCGCCCGCGATCTTCCGGCCTTCACCTCCGTTCTCCAAGGCGGGATCCGCTTCAACACCTATATCGGCCTGTCGTTGGCGGGCAGCCTGTTCGGTTCCGAAGGCAGCGCCGTGGCCGCGATCGTCGCGGCGATCCTCGTCCCCACGGTGAATGTCATCTCGAGCCTCGGCTTCGAGTTCCTGCGCACCGGACCGAGCTCGCTGCTCGCGCTGTTCAAGGCGATCGCGACGAATCCTCTCGTGCTCGGCTGCGTCGCCGGAGCCGCGGCCAATGTCAGCGGTCTGGGTCTGCCGGACGTGGCGGCCACGGTCCTCGAACCCTTGGCGGTCGCCTCGCTGCCCATCGGGCTCCTCTGCGTCGGTGCCGGTCTGCAGGCGTTCTCGATGCGTGCCCATGCCCGGGCGATCATCGTCTCGACGATCGTCAAGCTGATCGTGCTGCCGGGGCTGTCCCTCGTCGCACTGTCTCTCTTGGCAGTCCCGACGGTGCCGGCGCTGGTCGGACTGCTCTTCCAGTCGATCGCCACGGCGAGCTCGGGCTATGTCATGGCCCGGCAACTCGGGGGAGATGCGAAGCTCATGGCCGCACTCATCGCCGGTCAGACCGTCGTCATGCTCGTGTCCCTGCCGGTCGTGCTGCTCATCGGCAAGTCGGTCCTCGGCTGAGGACGAACCGGTCTCCCCACAACCTCGGGCCTGCATACGACAGCGGCCGATCCCGTGCTGGGATCGGCCGCTTGAGTACTCGATTCGAGTTCACACTCGACTCATGGAGCTCGATCTGAGCGCTGAGCCGGAGCGGTCATGCAGTTCTCACTCGCTGTCGGCGGTGATATCAGGGTGGCGTGAGCCGAGTTCGGAGTCGATGCGCAGGACACCGGCACCGTCGTTGCCGACGCGCTCGAGGCGACCGATGATCTCGGAGATGCTCGACTCCTCCTCGACCTGCTCGTCGATGAACCAGTGGAGCAGCGGCAGGACGTCGAGGTCGGCCTCGTCCTGAGCGGTGCGGTAGATGTTGCGGATGGACTCCGAGACCTTCTCCTCGTGGGCCAGTGCAGCCTTGAAGAAGTCGATCGGCTGCGAACCGGAGACCTTCGGAGCGGCGATGTCGCCGATCTGAGGGGCGAATCCGCGGTCGAGGCAGTGCTGGGTGAACTTGGCGGCGTGAACCTGCTCTTCTTCGGACTGGGCGCGCATCCAGCGCGTCATTCCGGGAAGATCGAGATCATCGAGCTGGATGGAGAGCTGGAGGTAGACCAACGAGGCTTCGAGTTCGAGGGTGACCTGCTCGTTGAGGACCTTCTGCATAGCGGGGCTCAGGTGCATCTTTTACTCCTTTGCGGTTCGAGGCGGATCCGTTCCGCCTGCTTAGAGAATATCCTGACACCTTTTCTAGAACCGTTCCAGTGTGGAAAGGCTCGGCAAACTCTGCCCAGGTATGCCATACCTGCCTCGACCGACGCTGCGTCCTGCGCAGAATGCCGATCAGAGGTCCGGCCGTCTGAGGTGATGACCGGTGGCGGCTTCGAAGGCATGAGCGACTCGCAGCAGCTCGACGTCCGCACCGGGCTTGGCCACGATCTGCACGCCCACCGGCAGACCGGAGGCCGAGAAGCCGGCGGGTACCGAGATGGCTGGGCAGCCGGTCGCCGAGATGAGGCACAGTGCCCGCATCCAATCGAGATAGTTCTCCAGCTGTACCCCGTTGATCTGACTGGGATACTCGATGTCCGCATCGAACGGCCGGACCTGGCACGTGGTGAGCACGAGGACGTCATGGCCGGCGAAATAGCTGTCGACTTCCGCGTGCAGGCGGGTGCGTGCTGATTCGGCCGAAGCCACCTCGGCACCGGTGAGGTCGAGGCCCATGCGGATGTTCCACCGGACCGATTCCTTGATTCTGTCCGGGTGCGCCTCATACAGACCGCCCCAGGAGCCCACGAAGTCGAGGGCGCGGCGGACGTTGAATACCTCGTCGGCGTCCGTGAGATCCGGGATCTCTTCGTCCACATGCGCGCCGAGGCTGCCGAACACCGGCGCGGCGGAAGCGACGATCTCCTGCACCTCGGATTCGACCGGAAGCAGTCCGTCCAGGTCGGGGTTGAAGCCGACCCGCAGTCCGACGAGGTCGGGGGAGCGGTCGGCGTCGAGTGCGAACTCCGGGAGGTCGAAGACACTGCCCGATTCCAGGATCGATTCCGGCGCCGAAGGATGTGGCCCCGAAGCCACCGACATGAGCAGCGCCACGTCGGAGACCGTGCGTGCCATGAATCCGCTCTGGGACAGCCACGCGAAGGGGTTGCCCGGTCGAACGTGGGGGATACGGCCGTTGCTCGGTCGCAGACCGACGACGTTGTTGAACGATGCGGGCGACCGCAGTGATCCGCCCATGTCGGAGCCGTCTCCTGATGCCTGGATCCCGGCCGCGAGCACCGCCCCCACACCGCCGGAGGATCCCGATGCCGATTTCGTCCGGTCGTAGGGGTTCACGGTTGTGCCGAACACCTCATTGAAGGTGTGGGAGCCGGCGGCGAACTCGGGCACGTTCGTCTTGCCTGTCGTCGTGATGCCGGCGGCTTTGAGCCGGGCGATGATGAGCGCATCCGATTCGGGCACGCGATCGGCCATGAGCGGTGAACCCCAGGTCGTGCGCATACCTGCCGTGTCGTGGGTGTCCTTATGCGTCATCGGCACTCCGTGCAGGGCACCGAAGCTCTCACCGCGGGCGGTTGCTGCGTCTGCGGCATCAGCTCGGGCGAAGGCGGTTTCGTCGTCTCGTGTGACGACGGCGTTGAGAGCAGGGTTGACCTCATCGATGCGGTCGAGATGGGCCTGCAGAGCCTCCCGAGCAGAGACTTCTTTGGCGGCGATTCGGCCGGCCAGCTCACGGGTCGACCACCACAGCATCTCCTCGCTCATGCGCGGTCCTTTCCGACCTTGCTCAGCACCGCGGACAACGCGGCTCTGATGCCCGTCTCGAGAGTGGTCTCGACATCGTCGGGAGCGAAGAACGGGGAGTGATTCCCGGGCGGGGTCTGACCATCGGCGAACTTCTCGGGGGAGTAGCCGCCGAAGAACCAGTACACGTATGGGACGCCGATGTCATCGCCGAACGCTCCGACATCCTCGCTGCCGGTGGCGGGCTCGGACAGGTGGACCTGTTCGGTGCCGAGTTCGGCTCCGACATGGGTGAGGAACGACTCGGTCTCCTCGGGGTCGTTGTAGCACCGCGGGAACCGATACATCTCTTCGATCTCGGGTTCCGGAGCTCCGGAGGCAAGAGCCTCGGCTTCGATGATGCGGCGGACCCGGTCGAGGACGATCGCGCGGACCTCCTCGGTGAAGGTGCGGATATTGAGTTTGAATTCGGCGGAGTCGGGGATGATGTTCTCTTTGAGTCCGCCGTGGAAGGTGCCGACGGTGACGACCGACATGTCGCGGCCGGAGATCTCGCGTGACACGACCGACTGAAGGCGGGTGATCATATAGGCGCCGAGGACGATCGGGTCGATCGCGTTCTCCGGCTGGGATCCGTGTGCCTGCTTGCCCTTGACGGTCACGCGCAGGCAGTCGGACATCGCCATGGCGGTGCCGCTGCTGACGTAGAGGTGACCGGCGGCACCGGGCCACACGTGCTGACCGAAGATGACCTCGGGGCGCACGATCTCATCCCAGAGCCCGTCATCGAGCATGGCGCGCGCACCTTGGCCGGTCTCCTCACCGGGCTGGAAGAGCATGACGACTGTTCCCGACCACAGGTCCCTGTGTGCGACGAGGTGCTTGGCGAGGTAGAGGCCGACCGTGATGTGAGTGTCGTGGCCGCAGCCGTGCATGACCTTCGTCGTCTCGCCGTCGGGAAGAGTGCCGTCCGCCGTGGAGGCATAGTCGAGTCCGGTGTCCTCGCTGATCGGCAGTCCGTCGATGTCGGCACGGTAGCCGATGACCGGACCGTCGCCGTTCTCGATCACGGCGACGACTCCGGTTCCGCCGAAGGTGTGTGTCTTCAGTCCGAGGGCCTGGAGCCGGGAGGCGATCTCCGCGGCGGTGTTCGTCTCCTGCATGGACAGCTCGGGAGTGCGGTGGAAGTGCTTGTAGTCGGCGATCGTCTGGTCAAGATCGGCACTGATCGACGCGCGGAGGGCGGAGTTGAGTGACATGATGTCCTTTCAGCAGAGGTCTGGTGCCATCTTGGCAGGAATTGTCGGATGCGGGGGTCGGTCTCGGCAGACGAGCACCGAACGTTGTCAGCCCTCAGTTGATGCCGACGGTGTCGGTGCCGTCGCTGTCGGGTCTTTTGTCCGTGACCGCCTTGTTGCGGGTGAACCATGTGATGAGGATGGTCAGGAACACGACGATGGCGACGTCGCCGGGCGCGAGCACGGGAACCAGTCTGACGAGGACGAGGATGACCAGCGCCGCCATGCCGAGGGCGATGAGCGTCGATTTCAGCTGCTTGAGAGAAGCGATGAGCTGGACGGTGACACCGCCGAGGATCGCCGGGAGGATGTAGAGCTTCGCGACGAGGGTCACCGGCTCGGGAATGAGGGAGACGAGCCAGGTGCCGAGGATGCCGACGAAGATGACCATCGAGGCGACGTGGATGATCGCGGCTCCGCAGATGGCCATCGTCGCCGCGTATTCGCCCTTGCGGGTGCCGGGCTTCGCCCCGATCGTGTCCTGGGCGACGATCGCCGAGGGTAGCAGCTTGTTCGCGACATTGCCGATCATGAAGGCCTGGTACATCCCGGCGGGTCCGAGGATCGGGAAATAGGTGAGAGGTTCGACGATGTAGAAGACTCCGTAGACGGCGAACACGGCGAGGAATCCCTTGAGGATCTCTCCGAAATCGATGTTCGCGTCGGCGACGAACAGAAGATAGAACGGCACCGAGGTGGCGATGAGGAATCCGATGAACAGCGTGATCGAGCCCCACCGGCTGGTGGTGCGCTCGAATGCCGCGTGCGAGGGTGATGTGATGATCGATGACATGGTCTCTCCTCAGGCTTCGGGCATGCCGAGACCGGCATAGTGGGCGAAGTAGGCGGCGACGAGGCCGATGAGCAGGGAGATTCCCAATCCCCATTCCTTCAGCCAGTTCTGTTTGAGCGTCTTGGCGAGCAGCAGGCAGATGCTCATCACCACTGCCGAGACGATGACGGCGATGACATGGGTCGGTGACTTCGGCAGCTCACGGAAGGTCAGCGCCGCGAAGGCCGCGAGCAGTGCCGCACCCGGGATGATCGACATGAGTGCGGGATTGACCTTCTCGAGCTTGTGAGAGCTGCGTTTGAAGATCGGGGTGAGGATGAGGGTGGAGATCATCCAGCCGGCGCCCGAGAGGCTCATCGCCATGAGGGCGACGATGAACACGCCGCGAGTGAAGGTCTCATCACCGAGGTTGGCACCCATGGTGCCTGCCGCCAGGGACGCAGATGCGACCTCGGTGGCGGCGGACCCGATGAGTCCGACGCGGACGATGACCGGGGGAGTGCCGAACAGAGGCAGCAGAGCGATGGCGACGAGGACCACCGACAGCGATGGCCCGATGGCGGCGACACCGCCGGCGCGGAAGGCCGAACGGACTTCCTGTTGGCTCATACCCGCGGACTCGGCGTTCTTCTTCACCGCGGTCATGTAGATGAGCGATTGAACGACGACGACACCCATTACCGCCATCGCGAGTATCCAGAGAATCGGTGCGTTTGCGAGGCCGATGTAGTCGGCCGAACCGCTGGCCACGGTCATGGTCAGCTCCTCACTTCATTGTCGAGTTGCAGGGGCGCAGGACGGCGATCCACATTGGTATACCATCACGCAGCGCGCAGGAACAACTTATACTGACCGAACGGTCAGGACCATGGTTTGACCAGAAGTTCTCAACACTCGAGATTCATCGGAGCGATTTCTGATGCCCTTCCCGCCTTGCGGAACGACACCACCCGAGATCGTCGGTACGGTCCCAGGCATCCGGACTTAGGCTGAGGGCATGGATGAAGTCACGACCACTCAGCTCGATCAGGCAGAAGCATGTTGGGTCACAGCCCTCCGTCGAGTCCGCACCTCCGATCTGAACCGGACGAGCGGGGCGGCGGAATGGTCGAATGCGGAGCTCATCAATCACCTGATCGGCGGGGGAGTCCGCTACACGAAGCTGCTGCAGCAGGCGAGCACGGAGGAAGTCGAAGCCACCAGGGGAGCCGATCACCTCGGAGAGGACATGCTCGATTCCTTCTGGACTCACGAGAGGTCGTTCAGGGCGCTGGTGTACGAATGCGACCTCCACGCGCCCGTCGCTCACCGGATCGGCAGCATCCCGGGAGCGCAGCTGGTGCAGATGCGCATTCTCGAGCTCGCACTCCATGCCGCTGATCTCTCGCGCGGCACCGGACATGACTGGCCGATCGATGAGAGCCTTGCCGAGTTCATCTCAACCGAGCTCGGCGATCTCATCATCGACTTAGGGCCTGAAGGCGGGTACAGGCCGCCACGCCCGATCGGCGGGGGAGTCACGCACGCTCAGCGCGTGTTGCTGCTGTCGGGCCGGTAAAGGGTTCCAGGCGGTGACCTGGTGGATCCGCGGTGCTTCAGCGCTTCTTCGGTGAGATGTACATGGTGATGCGTGCGGTGACGAAGGCGATGCCGTTCGCGTCGAAGACATCCACAGGGACGATCAGGTCGAACTTCTCGTCGCCGAATTCGGGGATCTCTTCAAGCCGGGTGACTGCCATGACCGCCCCTTTGCTGGCCTTGGCGTTGTATTCCACGGTCATTCCCGCTGGGATCCAGCGGTGAGTGGGCGGCACGGTCGCTTCCGTCATGACACCGGCGGCGACTTCGGCCATATTGCACGACGCGATTGCGTGATAGGTGCCGATATGGTTGTGCATTCCACGGCGGTTGGGCGCAGTGACGCGGCACAGCCCGGGTCGCAGCTCTTTGATCTGCGGGCGCACAGTACGGAAATAGGGTGCTTTGAAGCAGATGCCCTGAGAGAACAGCCATGAACCGACGAGGCCGCCCAGAGGCATCTCCTGCATCTTCTTCCAGAGCTTGAAGGTGGGTGCAGATTCGGCGGTCTGCACGGCTGTGGTGTCTGCGGTCATGGAGGCGCCCTTCACTGTGATCTGAGTTACTGTTCAGTACACATGCTATCAGTCGGACCATTCGGCGAGCGTGTGGTCACGAGTGCGCTTGAGGAGTTCACGCAGCACCGATTCGTCGGCATCATTCAAGCGCGTGAGATACAGGCACGACGTGCCGCTGCGGTACTTGCCGAGCCTGGAGGCAAGGTCGGGCCAACGGTCCTCATAGTCGCTCGTGAGATAGATCGTATGCTGACGCGAGGCAGGGGAGTACGCGAGAACCGGCATCGTGCCGCCATGTCCTGATTCGTAGCGATACTCGACCTCGCCGAATCCGATGATGCGTGAGGCCCAGACAACGGGCTCTTCGCCGGAGATCTCTGTGAGGATCTCGCGCAGGCGATCAGCCTCGGCGCGCCTGGGACCGCCTGCACGGTCGAGCACGTCATCGACGGGTTCGCCTGTCGGTCGCATTGCTGGTTGCTTCGTCGCCATTTCGCCTCCCAGTCAGAACTCGGCAGAAGACCTGGACCATCAGATTGCAGAACACATCTGCGGCCATCGATCGTCAGCATCAACTCTATAGGCGAGACCACGGGGAAGCGGCTCGGCTCTCAATCTTAACTTAACATAATGTATATTATCGGCGTTCTATCCTAAGACGGAGAGGAGCTTCGAAACTCACGGATGACACCCCCGACACGAAAGCACAATGCGCAGCGACGACCCTCACCGACAGAAATGGCCGTGAGCGACGCATGGGTCACTCACGGCCATTCCATGATCACGATCACAGCGCACGTGTCCATGCCTGCAGATCGTTGATCGTCAGATCAACGTGTGGTCTCAGCTGCCGACGGTGACGTTGCCGCCGAGGCCGACTTTGCCGCTGTCGTCAGAGCCACCGTCGTCCTTCTTGCCGCCATCGTCCTTCTTGCCGCCTCCGTCATCGGCAGCGCCATTGGACTTCGTCAGTCCGGCTTTCTCACCGCAGGTCGGCCATGCGCCCGGCCCCTGCTCTTTGAGGACCTTCTGAGCAATCCGGATCTGTTCCTTCTTGCTGTGCTCATCCGCAGTGCCCGAACCGCCGAAGCCGTTCCAGGTCTGCTTGGAGAACTGCAGTCCGCCGTAGTATCCGTTGCCGGTGTTGATGTGCCAGTCTCCGCCGGATTCGCATTCGGCGACCTTGTCCCAGACGCCCTTCTCAGATGCCTGGGCCGGCTGCCCTGCGCTCATTCCGGTCAGTCCGGCCGCTGCGACAGCGCCGGCGCCGACGAGCAGGGCGACCTTGCGGAGGCTTGTGCTGTAGAGGTTCACTGTGTCTTCTCCAAAGTACGACTGCATTTCGGTTCTGTAACCCGGTCGTTACCGAGCCGTTATACACCGTAACGAATCAACTGCCGCATTTGAACCCGAGACCGTGAATTCAGCATCCGAATCGCCTCCGCGGAACCTGAGTGAGGCCTGAAGAGCAGCGGCTCCCCCGGTCAGGAATTCACGTACTGTGCCAGATGCTCCGCGGTCAGCGATCCGTTCGCCTTCGCCCCTGCGACCAGCTCAGTCGGGCTGCCTTCGAAGACGATCGACCCTCCGTCATGTCCGGCGCCGGGCCCCAGGTCGATGATGTGATCGGCGTGAGCCATCACGGCCTGATGGTGTTCGATGACGATGACGGTACGCCCCGAATCGACGAGCCCGTCGAGGAGCTGGAGCAGATTCTCGACATCGGCCAAGTGCAGACCGGTCGTCGGTTCGTCGAGGATGATCACCTGCGCGGCATCAGCGGCCTTCGCCGACAGATGGACCGCCAACTTCAATCTCTGCCGCTCTCCCCCGGACAGAGTCGTCAGCGGCTGACCGAGGCTGACATAGCCGAGTCCCACCTCGGCGAGGATCTTCAGAATCTTCACGACCGCGGGGATACGCGACTCCCCCGCACCGAAATGCTCAATCGCTGCGTCCACCGGCAGGTCGAGGACCTCACGGATATTCAGTCCGCCCAAGGCGAACTCGAGCACCTCGGCTTGGAAACCCTTGCCCTCGCACTCGTCGCAGGGTGCGGACACGCCGCCCATGAGCGCCATATCCGAATAGATGATTCCGGCCCCGTTGCACACGGGACAGGCACCTTCGGAGTTCGCGCTGAAGAGAGCGGGCTTGACCCCATTGGCCCTCGCGAATGCCTTCCGAATGGGCTCGAGCATCCCTGTATACGTGGCCGGGTTGCTGCGCCGGGATCCCTTGATCGGCGCCTGATCGATCATCACGACCCCATCACGTCCACGCAGGGATCCCTCGATGAGGCTGCTCTTACCGGACCCTGCGACGCCGGTGACGACGGTGAGCACGCCGAGGGGCACGTCGACATCGACATCTCGCAGATTGTGCGACCCGGCCTCGCGGATCTCGAGAGCTCCCGCCGGCTCCCGCACCTTTTCCTTGAGCGACGCCGTGTATCCGAGGTGGCGACCGGTGAGCGTATCGGATGCCCGGAGACCGTCGACGGTGCCGGTGAAGGTGACCTCTCCCCCGTTGCTGCCGGCTCCGGGTCCGAGATCGACGATGTGATCGGCGATGAGGATCGTCTCGGGTTTGTGTTCGACGACGAGCACCGTGTTGCCTTTGTCCCGCAGCGCCAGCAGGAGTTCGTTCATCGATCGGATGTCGTGTGAGTGCAGGCCGATCGTCGGTTCGTCGAAGACGTAGGTGACGTCCGTGAGCGAGGACCCGAGGTGGCGGACCAGTTTTATCCGCTGCGCCTCTCCCCCGGACAGCGATCCGGCTGATCTGTCCAAGGACAGATAACCGAGGCCGATGTCGTTGAAGGCGCGCACATCCGCACGCAGGGAATCGAGCAGCGCCGAGGCGGCTCCCGGCTCGATCTGGTCCAACCAACCCGTGATGTCCGAGATCTGCAGAGCGCAGACATCAGCAATCGACTTGCCGGCGATCAGCGAGGACCGGGCGGCTCCGTTGAGCCGTGTCCCTGCGCATTCGGGGCAGGTGGTGAAGACGACGGCACGGTCGACGAATTCGCGGATGTGCTTCTGCATCGAATCCCGGTCCTTGGACAGGAACGACCGTTGGATCCGCGGAATCAGCCCGTCGAAGGTGATGTTGGTGCCATTGATCCTGACCTTCTCGCCTTCGGCATAGAGCAGATAGTGCCGCTCCTTCTCATCGAAATCGGCGACCGGTTTGTCCGGATCGAAGTACCCGGATTCGGAGAACATGCGCACCGACCAGCCGCCGGGTTTGTACCCGGGAACGGTGATGGCCCCGTCATTGAGAGATTTCGACTCATCGACCACCTCGGCGATGGAGATGTCCGTGGCTGTGCCCATGCCCTCGCAGTGCGGGCACATGCCGCCGTTGACGGAGAATGCCTTCCGTTCGACCTGTTTGCCCTCGCCCTTGTCGATGGTCACCGCGCCCTTGCCGCTCAGGGTGGCGACGTTGAAGGAATACGCGTTCGTCGATCCGAGGTTCGGTTCTGCCAGACGCGCGAAGAGGGTGCGCAGCTTCGCATTGATATCAGAGACCGTGCCCACCGTGGAGCGCGGGTTCGCCCCGATCCGCTCCTGGTCGACGATGATGGCCGTCGTCAGTCCCTCGAGGACGTCGACCTCGGGTCGGGCCATCGCCGGCATGAAGCCTTGGACGAAGGCGGAGTAGGTCTCGTTGATCATCCGCTGGGACTCGGCGGCGATGGTGTGGAAGACGAGTGAGCTCTTTCCGGAGCCCGAGACGCCGGTGAAGACCGTGAGACGGCGCTTGGGGATCTCGACGCTGACGTTCTTGAGGTTGTTCTCCCTGGCTCCGCTGACGCGGATGAGGTCGTGGCTGTCTGCACTGTGCACTGGTGTCAGTCTCTCTGCTGGATGCGGATCATGTTCCCGGCGGGGTCCCGCAGGGCGCAGTCTCGCAGACCATAGGGCTGGTCCATCGGCTCCTGCACGATGTCGGCGCCCTTGGCCTCCACCTCGGCGAAGGCCTCATCGACGTTCGGTGTCGCGAGCACGATCGCGGCATAGCTGCCTTTGGCGATGAGTCTTTCGATGGTCTCCCGTTCGGTGTCGCTGATCGTCGGGTCGGTCACGGGCGGGGTGAGCACGATCGATGTGTCGGGTTGGCCGACCGGTCCCACCGTCAGCCAGCGCATGCGTCCGGCACCGACGTCGAGGCGCAGCTCGAAGCCGAGGATGTCACGGTAGAAGGTCAGGGATTCTTCCGCATCGGTGTGCGGCAGGAAGCTGGCGTTGATCGAGATGTCCATGTCAGCAATCGTAGACTGCTCAGCTCGGTGGGACTTCTCGATTCCTGACCGGTCGCAGTGCATTCTTCACCACGATCGTCGGCAGCCGGTGCTCGCCCGCGGCGACCCCGTCGCGGTAACGGGTCGGTGAGAGTCCGACGAGTTCGCTGAAGCGAGTGCTGAAGGTGCCCAGGGACGAGAAGCCGACGGTGAAGCAGATCTCGGTGATCGTGAGATCGCCGCGGCGGATGAGGGCCATGGCTCGTTCGATCCTGCGCGTCATGAGATACGAATACGGTGACTCGCCGAAGGCCGCTCTGAACTGGCGGCTGAGGTGCCCGGCGGACATGTGCACGCCTGTGGCCAGGGCCTCCACGCTCAATGGCTGGTCGAACTCGCGGTCGATGCGGTCCCGGACCCGGCGCAGAGCCACCAGCTGTTCGTTCACCCCTCGTCGACTCCCTGCTTCAGGGTGCGTCCGCGGAAGAAGTCGGGATGGCGGACGGATTGGAAGATCATGATGACCACTCCCAGGGCCAGCACCCCGATGCCGAGGACGAAGACGAGTCCGACGCCGAAGACCGAGGATCCCGAACCGTAGTCGGGGTCGAGAGAGTCGATTGCGGTGGTGACGAAGATGATCAGCAGGGTCACGCCCCCGACGAGCGGGAACAGGAAACGGTAGAAGAACGTGCGGGTCGAGGAGAAGAGGCTGCGTCGGAAATACCAGATGCAGGCCAGACCCGTGATGCCGTAGTAGAAGCAGACCATGAGTCCCAGCGCAGTGATCGTGTCCCACAGAGCGTTCTCCGAGAGCAGGCGCATGACGACATAGAAGATGATCGCGGCCCCCGCCGAGGTGACGGTGGCGACCGATGGGGATTTGTAGCGGGGAGAGACCCGACCGTACTTCTCAGGAAGCGCCCCGTAGTGGCCCATCGCCAGGATCGTCCGCGAGGGCGAGACCATCGTCGCCTGCAGCGAGGACAGGGAAGATGAGAGCACCGCAACGGACACGAGCACAGCGAAGGGCCCCATGACCGGGCCGGCGAGTGAGGCGAAGATCGATTCCTGGTTGTCGGGGTTGCCCGCACCCAGCCCTTTGGTGCCGACCCCTGCGAAGGAGATGACGGCGATCGTACAGGCGATGTAGATGATGACGATCGCGATGATCGTGAGCATGGCAGCGCGACCTGGAGTCTTCTCCGGATCCTTCGCTTCCTCGTTCATCGTGATCACCGTGTCCCAGCCCCAGAACAGGAAGATCGACAGCGATACGGCCGCAGCGACGGTGGAGAAGTCGCCGGCGGACAGCGGATTGAACCAATCAAGCGAGACCGGGGTCGGATCATAGGAGGTGCCGTTGGACGCCTGCACGATCGCAGCGACGACGAACCAGCCCAACGCCAGCACCTGGAAGGCGACCAGCCATACCTGCAGCTTCTCGGTGGCTTCGACTCCCCGATAGGACACCCAGGCCGCAGCAGCGGTGAGGATGATCGTCACGGGGATGTTGATCCACAGCACCCGTGTGAGTTCGGCGATGGACGGATCGGAGAACACTTGGGACAGCAGAAGGAAGAGGAAGTCGACGGCAACGGCTGCGAGGTTGGACAGCACAAGGACGGTGGCGGCGACGAGCCCCCAACCGCCCATCCAACCGAGCCACGGCCCGAACGCTCTGGTCGCCCATGTGAACGTCGTGCCCGAATCCGGCATCGCGGTATTCAGTTCGCGGTAGCCGAAGACGACGAGGAGCATCGGCACGAAGCCGATGAGCAGCACGGCCGGGGTGTGCACTCCGACCTCGGAGATCGTCGGACCCAGTCCCGAGGTCAGCGTATAGGCCGGAGCGATGCAGGAGATGCCGATGACGGCTCCCCCGATGGCTCCGATCTTGCCGGCGGAGAGTCCTTTGGAGCTCAGTCCGCTCGTGTTCGTCGACGGTGACGGCTGTGTGCTGCTCATCTCAGGACTTCTCGCCGAGGATCCTCTCGGCGGTGGCGGTGCCGATGCGCACCGCTCCGTCGACGTGCTGGTAGCCTTCGGCAGCGATATCGGAGCTGGCGAAGTGGATGGGCCCGACCGGGTCGTTCTGGAACGGTCCCCACCGGTGCAGACCGCCCAGGTCGTAGCTCGTCGCATAAGCTCCGCGGGTCCATTCCTCCGCGCCGAAGTCGGAGAGGTAGAACACTCGGGGGTCGAGTGCCTTCGGGCCGAGGAATTCGGCGAGGGCTTCGAGGATCTTCGTCCGGCGGGACTCTTCGTCCAGGGCCCACATGGCATCGGCGTTGACATCGGAGATGAAGCCGACGAGAGTACCCTGCTCTTCACCGTGGTTCGTGTTGTCGTAGACCTCTTGGACGAGACGTGAGGCACCGAATCCGGTTCCGCACAGACCGTCTTCGCGCCAGAACGGGCTGTCGTAAGTGGCGTGGACCTTGATGACGAGCCCCATCGACTGGTGTTGGTGGAAGATCTGCTGGAGCCTCGGCAGCGGCGGGTCATAGCTGATGCGCGAGTACAGGTTCGGTGGCACGGCGACGATCGCATGGCCTGCGCTGACTGTCAGCTCGTCGGTGGAAACACTGACGCCGGTCTCCGACCATTCGATCCGGCGCACCGGCTGCTGCAGACGGACGATGTCCTCGCCGAGCTCCTCGGCCATCTGCACCGAAACCGACTGCATCCCGCCGACGACGCGACGATCGAGGATGAAGTGATCGTCGACGAGATTCGTGAACGATCCCGCCGAGGCGGCCATGAGAATGGCTTGGAGTGCTGAGAAGGTGGTGGCGGGCTTGGTCAGCATGCCGCCGGCGACGAACAGCCCGATGTTCTCACATGCGAGTTCGTCCTCGGACTGCTGGCGCAGCCAGTGGTGAAAGGAGATCGAGTCGAGTTCGGCAGCGTCTTCGGCATCCCAGGGTGAATTCGGACCGATCCTGGCGGCGAGTTCGTCGAGGATGCCGATGAGACGTTCCATCTCGGACTGGGTCGACTCCCCCACCGGGAACATCTCTCCCGAGTAGACGGTGCGTTTTCCGTCGGGAGCGATGTAGACGCTGTCTCCGTCGCGGTACCGCGGGTAGGTCTCTTTGCCGAGTTCGTCGACGAGCGCGAGCAGCGCGGTCTGGTCCGGGGAGATCCACTGGCCGCCGAGTTCGAACATCTGCCCGTCGATGTGTTCGGTCCAGGTGCGGCCGCCCACGCGGTCACGGGCCTCGAGCACGATGACGCTGCGTCCGGCCTTCCGCAGCCGACGGGCGGCGCTCAGGCCCGATGGGCCTGCTCCGATGATGACGACGTCACGGGTTTCTGCGGACACGGCGAACTCCTCCTGAAGCGATTGGGTGGCTTCAGACTAACGAGGTCCCGGGCCCGTGCCAAGACGGATTCGGCAAGTGCGGAATCCGCACTCGCCCGTGCGGTCAGCGGAACTCGCGGGGATCCGCCGCAGGGTCGTTCTCAAGGGTGGTGATGAAGCTCCACGAATCGGGTCGCGAACCGTCGAGGTCATTGAATCCGTAGTGGACAGCCAATCCGTGGGTGTCCTGCGTCGTCGAGTTGAAGCTGTGCCGGTCGGGATCGGCGGCCAGTGCGACAACGGAACGACCGAGCAGATGAGGCGTCTCGGAGATCGCAAAATCACGTGGCGGTTCGGTGCGGGTTTCGTCGAGCGAGTCGCGCATCCAGTCATCCTCTGTGGTGCCGAAGTGATCGAGCATCATCTCCGATCGCAGCCAACCGGGGGTGATGGCGACCGCGGTCGCTTCCACCTTGGCGAGTTCGTGGCCGAGCCCGAAGGCCAGACGGCTCACAGCCGTCTTCGTGAGGTCGAGGAAGATATTCTCCCGGTAATGGCCCGCGTTGAACTCTGCGGTGCCGTCGGTGATCTCGATGTGGAGACCGCCCGGATTCCGTGTGAGCAGGGGCAGGGCGGCATGTGCGGTGTGCAGGTGAGTGAGCAGACCCGCCCGGAACAAGCGCATCTCGGTATCGAGTTCAGTCTCCCAGAACGGTGTGCCCCACTCGACGTAGGCTTCTCCCCCGATGTCGTTGACGAGGATGTCGAGACGACCGTGGTGGGCTTCGATCTGGCCGATCACCTGTGAGATCCGGGCCGGATCGAGGTGATCACAGACGTGGGCTTCGGCCTGGCCGCCTTCGTCGGTGATGAGGGCGGCGGTGTCTTCGATCGTCTCTGTGCGTGCGTAGTCGGAGGGACGCTCGTGGGTCGATCGGCCGGTGCAGTGGACGAAGGCGCCGGCGCGTGCGAGGTCCCGGGCGATGGCGCGGCCGGCTCCTCGGGTGGCCCCGGCGACGAGGGCGACCTTGCCGCTCAGCGCACGTTGGGAGAACGGAGCGAAGTCGGCGGGGTCGGCGGCGTGAGCTGATTCCGGTGTCGGTGTATTCATGGGAACAGTCTCATCGGCTTCCACTGACATCTCGTGTCAGTGTCCTTCATTATTCTCGGAATTATGAAAGCTGCTCGCCTCGTTTCGGAGATCGTCATCCTCGGTGCGCGTTCTCGGCCGCTCACGGCATCCGATCTCGCGCGACGTCTCGAGGTCACCGAGCGGACGATCTACCGTGACCTCGGTGAGCTGTCGCGGATGGGCGTGCCCGTCATCACCGAGGCGGGGCCCGGCGGCGGGATCAGCCTCCTCGGCGACTGGGTCTCGCCTGTGGCGGGTCTGACCCGGGACGAACTCGACTCTCTCCTCATCGGCTCCCCTGCCGCGGCCGATCTCGGCTTCTCGTCCGCGTTGGCCACGGCCCGAGCGAAAGTCCTCGCCGAATCGTCATCGGCATTCTCGCAGCTCATCCTCGTCGACGGGCCGGATTGGTTCATGGCCAAGGAGGATCCCGAGCAGCTCGACACCATCGTCACCGCACTGCGCACTCAGCGGGGACTGCAGGTCACATATCGCGGACGGAACGGTCTGCGATCGCGCACACTGCTGCCTCTGGGACTCGTCGTCAAGGCCGGTCGCTGGTATCTCGCGGCGCAGCCGCCGGGAGGCAGTCCCCGAACGTATCGAGTTTCACGGATCGGCTCGGCCGAGCTGCGATTCCTCCACTGCACTCCCCCGCCTTCTTTCGACCTCGCGGACTACTGGACGGGGGCGCAGGCTGAATTCGATGCTTCGATTCGTCGGATACTCGTGAGACTGCGGCTGCCCGTGGCCCAGATCGACGACCTTAAGCGCGCGATTCCGGGCCGACTCACCGAGGACGCCATCAACACGGGGCGGACGGATCGCGACACCATCGAGATCGACCTTCCCATGGAACCCGCCGGGGTGGCCGTCAGCCAGCTCGTCACCGTGCCCGGGGTCGAAGTCCTCTCGCCAAAACAGCTCCGCCGCGTCCTGCACGATCATGCATGGGCCGCGGCGGAGCTCAATGAGTGACGTGAGCAGTCAGCAGCTCACCGCCCGGGTCACTGCACTTCGTACTTGCCGTTGATCTGCCCGGCGCCGACACCGCCGACGGCCTCCATGGCGGCTTTGGACAGGTCGAAGCACCGATTGCCGTGGTAGGGGCCGCGGTCGTTGACCCGCACCGTCACGGACTTTCCGTTCGCGCTGTTCGTGATTTTCACCTTGGAGCCGAACGGCAGAGTCTTATGGGCCGCGGTGAGCTTGTTCGTATCGAAGATCTCGCCGTTTGCGGTCTGTTTCCCGTCGAATCCGTCACCGCCGCCGTAGTAGGACATCGGGCAGCTGCCGGACTCGCCGGCCGACTTGCCGGAGTTCGACGGTCCGTCGTTCTCATCAGCGGACCCGCCGGACGAGCCCTCGTCGCCAGAGGATTCTCCGCCGCCGGACGAGCCCTGATCCTTTTTGTCAGCGGTCTTCGACGGCTCAGGGCTGGGCGTCTCGATATGAGTGTCGATCGTGACTTCTGCGGGCTTCTCCTTGGCCTGCTTCTTCGCCTTGGCGAGGAATTCATCCGCGGCCTTCGTCGGCTCGGAGACGGCGACAGCGGGGGCTTCGGCCGGCGCTTCGGCCACGACCTGGCCGCCCGTGGAGGCACCATCGGGCACCATTGCAAGGCTCGAAGCGACGACGGCTGCCGTTGCGGCCGTCGGCACGATGAAGGCGGAGAGCACCGGACGGGTGCGGACTGCTGCCAGCACTCCCCCAGCGGTGTTCGGGCGGCCGGTCGGTGCGTGGCGTCCGGTCTTCTTCTTCGCCGTCAGCGCTGAGAAGATCGAACCGGTCTTCTTGGTGCTCGGTGCTGAGTGTCTGCCCACAGTGGTGTTCCTCGTCGTCATCAGAAAGTGTCTCGGCAACTCGGAGATGCAACGGGAAGACCTCTCGCAAAAGTGCGCTCGAGGAGAAACTCCAAGTTATCTGATCGTTACCTTCACAGATTCTAGTTAAGGAACTGTTACAAAAGCAATGTGGCACACCCGAACGGTGTGCCACATCGCTGAGATCCTGCTCACGACAGCATGTCCGTGTGCCGCTGGTCCTCGGAACCTCGACGGATGCGAGAAACGCAAGGCGGTCCTGGCGAGCCGGTGATGGTCAGCGGGACTTGCGCGTCACCAGTTTTCGGACACCGTCGGCTCCTGTCGTCACGGTCTCCTGTGCCCGGTCGAAGGCTCGTTCGACCTTGCCGCTGCGCACAGCGTCATCGATCGCGTGCGAAACGGAACCCAGTGCACGGTTGACGCCGTTCTCGGTGGCTTCGATGAGGCGGGAGGTCGAGGCCGCCTCACGCACATTCTTCACACCTGTGCTCGCGACGCTGTATGCGCGTCCGGCGGCCCGGCGGGCGCGTTCTGTCGGGGTCTTCGCGGTTGCGTCGATGACGTCGTCGGGTTCGATGGGTTCGCGGTGTGAGCTCATGGCTCCATCCTTGAACACAGCCTCGGCGAAATCAACACCCTGGTTAGGATTGGACCATGAATTCCCAGCGGGAGGTCATCGCGGACCCAGAGATCATCGCGCACCGAGGCGGCCTCTGGCCGGGGATGAGCGAAAACACCCTCGAGGCCTTCGCCGCTGCGGCGTCGGCCGGAGTCAAGTGGATGGAGACCGATGTCCACGCCTCCGCTGACGGCATCCTCTTCGCCGCACACGATGCCGACCTCAATCGCATCGCCGGGCTGGGCCACACCATTCGGGAACTGCCGGCAGCCGAGCTCGACCGAGTCGAACTCCTCGCGGGCGGTCGACTCCCCCGCCTCGAGACGCTGGTGGAAGCACTGCCGGACGTGCGATGGAACATCGATGTCAAAGCCGCCCACAGCATCGGCCCGATGATCCGCTTCGTTCACAATTTCCATGCCGCCGACCGCATCCGCCTCGCTTCCTTCGATTCCGCAACGCTCCGACGGCTGCGCATAGCTCTGCCCGGTGTGCGGACGTCGACGGGGACGACGGAGACCGCCCTCTTCGCCCTCGGCCGACTGCCGGGAATTCCCGATCATGGGGTTGCTCCCCTCCCGCCCGGAGCCGACGCTCTCCAGGTTCCGGTCTCGTTCAGACGGATCCCCGTAGTCACAGCGGACTTCGTCGACCGGGCTCACCGGTCAGGTCTGCTCGTCCACGTCTGGACGGTCAATGACGAGGCGACGATGCGGACGCTGCTCGATCAAGGAGTCGACGGGATCGTCACCGATGATGTCGAGCTCGGCCTCGACGTGCTCGCTGGCCGACACGGCTGAGTCGAGATTCCGGTCGAGGAATGGATCACTCCCGGTCGGCGAGGAATATTCGAGCACGGTAGACTGTTACATTGCGTCCAAGGTGTGCAGTCGAGTCGGAAGGTCTTAGATATGAGCGAACGCAGTCTCCGCGGAACACAGTTGGGCTCGCGCAGCCTCGAAACCGAAGAGGGCGTCGAGCCGGCACCCCGCCAGATGGTCGAATTCGAATGCGAAGACGGGACCCGTTTCAAGGTGCCGTTCTCCATCGAAGCCGAGGTTCCCTCGACCTGGGATTCGGGAATCCACGGCATCGGCGTCCGCGTCGGGGTCAATGAACCCGATGGCGAGCCCGTCAAGCATGTGCGTTCCCACTGGGACATGCTCCTGGAACGCCGATCCTTCGACGAACTCCAGGTGCTCCTCGACGAGCGCCTCGCAATCCGTCGCGGTGAGGTTCCGGCCCAGAGCTGATATAACCACAACAAGAGCACACAAGGGGTGCAGGTCAACCGACCTGCACCCCTTATTGCTACCTGACGGCGGCCTAGCAACCTCGCGCGAAGTTGCTGGGCCGCCGTCAGGTAGTAAGAGGGGAATTTAGGTGGTGGGGGTGGAACGGGTCAGCAGGCGGCGCAGCTGACTGCGGCGGCGGGTCAGGCCCCAACTCGCAACCTTCGTGAACGCTTCGGTGATGATCGAGCCGCTCATCTTCGATTCACCGAGCTCGCGTTCGACGAAGACGATGGGCACCTCGGCGACGCGGAAGCCAGCTTCGACGGTGCGGTAGGTCATGTCGATCTGGAAGCAGTATCCCTGCGACTGCACACCGGAGAGATCGAGTGCCTCGAGCACAGCGCGGTTGTACGCGCGGAAGCCGGCGGTCGCATCTTTGACTCCCAGACCCATGACAGCGTTGACGTAGACGTTCGCGCCGCGGGAGAGGAAGTATCTCGACTTCGGCCAATCGACGATCTCGCCGCCGGGCACCCACCGTGAGCCGATGATGAGGTCTCCTCGTCCTTCTCCCGCGGCGTCGAGCAGCTGCCCCAGGTCGAGGGAGCGGTGAGAACCATCGGCATCGAACTCGCAGATGATCTCGTAGTCGCGTTCCAATGCCCATTCGAATCCAGCGATATAGGCCATTCCGAGCCCTGACTTCTCGCTGCGGTGGAGGACGTTAATGCGGGGATCCTTCTCAGCCTGCTCATCGGCCCACACGCCGGTTCCATCGGGAGAGCCGTCGTCGACGATGAGGACGTCGACTTCGGGCTGCTGTTCGAACAGTCCGGCCAATGTCACGGGGAGGGCGAGACGTTCGTTGAAAGTGGGGATGACGACAAGAATCTTGGAAAGCACGGACTCCACGATACGCGGAAGTCGCCCCAGACAATGAGTCGACACCCCCGCCTTCGGACCACGCTGCCGCAACAGCGAGTTATCTATTGACGGGAGTGCCGACTCCATCCCACGTCAAGCGGAATGTTCACGTCGAATCTAGTGGCCGCCGGAGACTTTGCAAAATCGCTGTGACCTGGGCTGATGGCTGAAACTGCAGGTCAGAGGCTCAAATGAAAAACCGGAATTTTCAGTCCATCGGCGTGTCGGCTGGACAGGCCGAAGCATCGGTTTCAGATCAGAGTTCCACCCGGGTGGGCAGCGCCACATCGGGAGACAGTTCGGGCAGCCCCGGTGTTCCCGACCGCGGATCGGTGCTCCAGGCTGCGACGCGCGGGTCGGCGACCTGGACGACGAGCCGTTCGACCTTCCAGCGCACGATATCGGCATCGGCACCGGGGGCGAGCACTCCGCCTTCGGGATTTCCGGCCGCCCGGTGGGCGAAGCGGGTGGCAGCGTTGAAGGCCGCACGGGCGCCGATTCCTCCGTCGCCGACGACGGCATCCCGCACTCCTGCCCAGGGCGAGGTTTCGGAATGGCTGAAGGACACCTGCGCTCCGGCGGCGAGCAGCTGTGCCAAGGGCTGCGGGCGAGCCGGGTCGAGGGTGATGGCGATTCCGCTGCGGCCGAGGGCTTGGACCTGATCGTCCGGAACGGCGAAGTCCAGGCGCAGACGGTACCCGTGGCGTTGGGCATGTGCGGCATCGGCCCGCAGGGTCTCGAGCACCTCGGTGAGCTGGTCGTCCGAGGCGACGAGGATGAAGAGGCTCAGTGCCGGCAGCTCCTCGAGTCCGAGCAGGTCAGCGGCGGTGATCGAGGCCCGACGGGTTCCGAAGGAGCCGGACTCCAGCTGCGGGTAGTCGACGATCGACAGTGCCTCCGGAGCGTCGGCGGCGAACCGGGCGACCGCCTCGGCGGTGCCGATCGCGTGCACATGGGTGAACCCCTGTGCGTACAGGTCGGCGGCCGACGGGGCCGAGTCGTCCACGATCAGCCCGGCATGGACGAAGCCCGGGGTGAGGAAGTCCTCACCGAGGTCGATCGCCTCCGGGTCCAGAGCCTTGGCCGCTTCATCGGAACCGATGAATGAGACCTTTCCGTCCGCATATCCCAGCGCCGTCGCAAACGGGTCGACACTGCTGTAAACATCTCCACCAAAGTACATAGTCACAGCCGACAGGCTACACCGTCGGCCGTTGCGGCTACACCTGTGTCAGGAGGGTCGGGTATCGTCACCTGATGTGAAGCCCTTGGTTCTGCTCGATACTCCAGCCCTGTACTACCGCGCCTTCTATTCGGTGCCGGATTCGATCGTCAATGCCGACGGTCACCCGGTCAACGCCGTTCGAGGGGTGCTCGACACCGTCGCGCAGATGGTGCGCCGGTTCGACACCGATCGTGTGATCGCGACGATGGACGCGGATTGGCGTCCGGCCTTCCGCACCGCGATCATGCCCGAGTACAAGGCGGCACGCGTCAAGGACGAAGAAGCCGGCACGGAGATCCCACCTGAGCTGGCCGTGCAGCTGCCCATCATGAACCGCGTCCTCACAGCCGCGGGGATTCCCATCGCCGAGGTGGCCGGGACCGAAGCCGATGACGTCATCGCCACGATGGCTGCCCAGTCGAAAACCCCTGTGATCATCGTCTCCCCCGACCGCGATCTGTTGGCTCTGCTCGACTCGTCCGCCGAAGTCAGCGTACTGCGCCCCCGGAAAGGCGGCGAGTGGGAAGCCCTGGCACAGACCGACCTTCCGACCGCCTACGGAGTGCCCGACGGCGCCCGCTATCGCGAGCTCGCCGCTCTGCGCGGCGATCCGTCCGACGGGCTTCCCGGAGCACCCGGTATCGGGGAGAAGACCGCCGCGACGCTGCTGGAGAACTTCGGCTCCCTCGAATCGATCGTCAAGGCCGCCAAGGCCGGGGTGAAGACCGGCGGGCTCAGTCCGAAGCGAGCCGCAACGATCATCGAGGTCGAGGAGAGTCTCTACAAGACTCTGGAGGTCATGCGCTGCCTGACCGACGTCGAGCACGGCATCGACCTCGACCGCGTCCCGAACAGCTTCGACCGCGCCGGGGTCGAAGCTGCGGCCGAGGGGCAGAACATCCGCCGCTCCGTCGACAATCTCACCAGTGCTCTCGAATCCGTGTCGGGGACCGCCGGTGCGGCCTCCGCACACTCCGCGGCACCTGGGCGCACAGCGACGGCGTCCGCGTCACCCGAGTCTGCCGAGTCAGCTGAGTCAACAGTACGGAACGGGACCGACGGTTCGTGGGCTCAGTCGCGGCTCGTCGGCTTCGACCTCGAGACCACCGGAGTCGAACCGGCCACCGCCCGAATCGTCACCGCCGCCTTCGTCGACTCGGCGGATCAGGTGCGCACGTGGCTGGCCGATCCGGGGATCGAGATCCCAGAGTCGGCGCGGGCGGTCCACGGCATCACCACCGAATTCGCTCAGGCCAACGGAGCGGCCGCCACTCAGGTCATCAGCGAGCTGTGCGCAGAATTCGCCGCACTGAGAGAAGAGGGCGCCGTCGTCGTCGGACACAACGTCGTCTACGACCTCAGTGTGATGGCCGCCGAGGTGGCCCGCCACCGCCCGGACATCGATTTCCCTTCGATCATCCCGACGATCGTCGACACCTTCGTCGTCGACAAGCACATCGATCCCTACCGCAAGGGCAAACGGACGCTCATCGAGACGGCGAAGAGCTACCGCGTCGAACTCCTCGACGCCCATGATGCTGCCGCCGACGCTCTGGCCGCTCTGGACATTTCCCGAGCATTGGCCGAGAAGTCGACGGAAATCTCAGCGATGAGCAACGATGAGATCATGGCCGCACAGGCCGATTGGAAGCGCTCACAGGCGGCAGGGCTGCAGGCCTGGCTGCGGAAGAAGGGCAACGCCGAGGCCGTCGTCGACGGTTCGTGGCCCATGTCCTGAACGCTAGACTCGACATCGACGTACAAACGACGAAGGACGACAATGGGATTCTTTTCTCGCCTGCTCAACCGACCCGGCTCTCATGCGGAGAAGACGACAGGTTGGTTCGAGCGCGCCGTCGACGATCTGGACGCGGCCGGGCGCGAATTCTCCGAACTCAGCGATGCCGAAATCACGGAGGCCGCCGGCGAGGTCTTCGGCTCGGGCACACAGCAGCAGACTCTCATCCGCTACTGTGCTCTGGCGCGCGAAGCCGGTGAGCGGGTGCTGGACGAACGCGCCTATGACACACAGCTTCGCGGACTCGTCGGGCTGCTGCAGGGCAGCATCGTGCAGATGGCCACCGGTGAGGGCAAGACTCTCGTCGGTGCGCTGGCCGCAGCCGGCTACGCACTGCAGGGGCGACGCGTGCACGTCGTCAGCGTCAACGACTACCTCGCCGTCCGTGACCGCAACTGGATGAAGCCCCTGTTCGACCTCCTCGGAGTGAAGTCAGCCGCGATCTCCGGCGCGCAGGGCGACGACGAACGCCGTGAAGCCTACCGCTCCGAGGTCGTCTACGCCTCGGTCACCGAGGTCGGCTTCGATGTCCTCCGTGACCGGTTCCTCACCGAGGATGCCGATCAGCGGGTGCCCGAACGCGATGTCGTCATCGTCGATGAGGCCGACTCCGTCCTCATCGACGAGGCGCGTGTGCCACTCGTCCTCGCCGGTTCTTCCAGTGTCCAGGACACCGACGCCGCGATCGCAGCGCTCGTGTCCCGGCTCAGCCCTGACACCGACTATGAGGTCAGCGCCGACAGGCACGCCGTCTCACTCACCGACGCCGGAGTCGACCGGGTCGAGGAGGAACTCGACGTCGAACTCTTCGGAGAGGACTCCGAGACGCTCGCCGCCGTCAATCTGGCACTCCACGCCCGAGCGCTGGTCAGACGCGACGTCGACTATCTCGTCGTCGATGGACGGATCAAACTCATCTCCTCGTCCCGAGGTCGCGTCGCCGAACTTCAGCGCTGGCCGGATGGACTCCAAGCCGCGGTCGAAGCCAAGGAGAGCCTCGACGCCACCGACAGCGGTGAGATCCTCGACCAGATGACGGTCGAAGAGCTCATCCACGGATATCAGACCGTCTGCGGAATGACCGGCACCGCCCTGGCCGTCGGGGACGATCTGCGCGAATTCTATGGGCTGGAGATCGTGCCCATCGATACGCACCTGCCCGTGATCCGCGTCGACGAACCCGACCGCCTGTTCACCTATCAGGAGTCGAAGGAACGAGCGATCGTCGAAGAGGTCGCCGACCATCATGCCCGCAGCCGTCCCGTTCTCATCGGCACCTCCTCGGTGGCCGAGAGCGAGTCGTTGGCCGAACGGCTGACCGAACGCGGAATCGACGTCGCCGTCCTCAACGCTAAGGACGATTCCCGGGAAGCAGAGATCATCGCGAAAGCAGGTGCACCTGGCGCGGTGACGGTGTCGACGCAGATGGCCGGACGCGGGACGGACATCCGACTGGCCGACGACGAGGTCGCTGACGCCGGGGGCCTCCTCGTCATCGGCGCCGGTCGCTATCCGTCATCGCGACTCGATGACCAGCTGCGCGGTCGCGCAGGTCGTCAGGGCGATCCCGGCACGTCCGTGTTCTTCACCAGCCTCGAAGACGAACTGGTCACCAGGGTTCCCGAGATCCAACGCTTCGTCTCCGAAGGTGATGAGACGGGTCTCATCGAATCCAAGCGCGCGCTCGGCCTCGTCGAACACGCTCAGCGCATCGCTGAGGGACAGAACACCGCACTGCATCGTGACACCTGGCGCTTCAACGAGCTCATGGCCAAACAGCGCGAGCTCGTCCTCGAGCGCCGAGCCGAGATCCGCAAGGACGACGAGCCCGTCGAGCAGCTGCGCAAGGAGCTCGGCGACCGTGCCGATGAGATCGCGCAGGACCACTCCGACGAGCTGCTGGACTCGGTGCTGCGAGAGGTCATGCTCTTCCACCTCGACGCGCGTTGGGTTGATCACCTCGCCTTCCTCAACGATCTGCGTGAGGGCATCCACCTGCGCACATTCGCCAGGGAGAAGCCGCACGAGGCGTTCAACACCGAGTCGATTCGGGTCTTCTCATCGTTCTGGTCCGATGTCATCGACGATTCGAAGTCGACGATCGAGGAAGCGACGATCACCGATGAGGGAATCGACCTCGAGTCGCACGGACTCAAACGCCCGTCGTCGACGTGGACCTACCTGACGACGGAGAACGCGTTCGGCTCCGATATCGAGAACATCGTGAAGAAGGTCCGCCGCTGAGACGAAGACGCTGCGTCTGCGCTCCCCCGGCGGAGAGCGCAGACGCGGTGACGCTCAGGAGTCGGCGACGACTCCGCGACGAATGGCTTCGATGGTGCGACGAACGCGCACTGCGGTCTCCGCGTCGATGACCTCCGCGACCTGACCGAGCAGATCGAGGCTCTGCTTGGCCCATCTGACGAAGTCACCGGCGGCGATATCGCTGCCCCGCAGTGATTCCGACAGGGTTCTGCCTTCTGTCCACCGGTACATCGGTCTGATCAGCCCACGGTCCGGTTCGTCAGTCGTGGTCAGAGCATGCTGTTCTTCGAGGTGGAAGAGCCGACGCCAGATCGTCTCCGATTCGTCGCAGACAGCCTTGAGGTCGGGGCTCGGAGCCCGATGTGCGGTCAGGGTGTCCCTGCGCGACTGGAAGACGAAGATCGATGCGAACGCCGCAAGTTCCGGCTCATTGAGTCTGTCCCACAATCCGGCGCGGATCGTCAGTGCCACCAGGAGATCCCGTTCGCCGTAGATCCGACGCAGCATAGTCGAGTGCTCGGGATCGAACCCGAGCCCGCGCAGCACATCCTGGACTCGGTCGAACACCAGAGCGATCGAGGTGGTGCGGCCTTCGATCCGGGCGATGAGCGAATCGTTCTCCCGGATGAGTTTGTCCGCACGGTTGGCCCACCGGGCGTGGAGTTCCCGGTCCGGGCAGTCGTGACAGGGATGTGCCCGCATCTGCGCTTGGAGCTCGGCGACAGTGGTGCTCTCCCCCTGATGCTCTCGGGTCGATTCCCAATGGGCTTCCGCATCGACCCTGCCGTCGGCAACGGCAGATTCGAGGATGGACAGCAGCTGCCTGCGGTCGCCTGCCTGCCGGTGGTTGAACTTCTTCGGTACTCGGACGCGCCCTTGAGAGGCGACGGGTTCGGTCACCTCGTGGGGTCGCAGATGCCACACTTTGCCCTGCTCTGTGAGGACGGTGGGCAGTCGTGAGACACCGTCCTTGTTGCTCATCGGAGAGATGATGACTGCGCGTCCGCCGACCCGTTTGGCCGGCATCGTCACGACATCGCCGATCTTGAGAGCGGTGAGGGATTCGACGATGTCGCGCTGCCTGTTCCGCGACTTCGTCCGGGTCTCCTGCTTCTGCGTATCCGAGATCGCCCGGCGCAGTCCGGCGTATTCGGAGAAGTCACCGAGGTCGCAGTGCATCGACTTCTCGTACGCCTCGATCGTGGCTTCGTTCTTGCGCACCTTCCGGGCCAGGCCGACGACGGCCTTATCGGCCTGGAACTGGGCGAAGGAGGTCTCGAGCACCTTGGCTGCCTCGTCCGAACTCATTCGCGACAGCAGATTCGCGGTCATGTTGTAGGTCGGCCCGAACGCCGAATTCAGTGCGTAGGAACGGTTCGAGGCCAAGGCTGCCAGCTCGCTGACCTCGATGGTCGGGTGCCAGACCACGACCGAATGGCCGATGCGGTCGATTCCGCGGCGACCGGCTCGTCCGGTCAACTGGGTGTATTCCCCCGGGGTGATCATCACATGTGCTTCGCCGTTGAACTTCACGAGCTTTTCGAGCACGACGGTGCGCGCAGGCATGTTGATGCCCAGCGCCAGCGTCTCCGTGGCGAAGACGACCTTGATGATTCCCTGCGAGAACAGCTCCTCGACGAGCTGTTTGAACTGCGGGATCATCCCCGCATGGTGCGCAGCAACTCCGAGCAGCAGACCCTCACGGAAGGTGTGATAGCCGAGGATGCCGAGGTCTTCGTCGGCGAGATCGTCGCGCAGCGACTCGAGGGCGGCATTGACGATCGTCTTCTCCTCCCGAGAGTTCAGATCGGTGCCCGTGCTCAGATACTGTTCGACGGCTTCATCGCAGCCATTGCGGGAGAAGATGAAAATGATCGCCGGGAGCATGGCCGCCTCGGCGAGAGATGCCACCACCTGAGTGCGGCTGGGACGGCGGAATCGGGCACGGGTGGCACGTGCGCGCTTCGACCGCGGTCCCCCGTGTGTCCGAGTGGCGTGGTTGAGTGCCGGATCGATGCGGTCGGAATCGCTGTGCGTGAACAGGTCGTACATCCGGTGGCCGACCAGGACGTGATTGACCAGCGGCACCGGCCGGTGGCTCGTGGACACGATCGTCGTCGGTCCCCGGACTTCACGCAGCCAGGCCCCGAACTCCTCCACATTCGACACCGTCGCCGACAGAGACACCATCTGCACTCGGTCCGGCAGGTGGATGATGACCTCTTCCCACACCGGTCCGCGGAATCGGTCGGCGAGGTAGTGGACTTCGTCGAGGACGACGAAGCCGAGGTCCGAGAGACCAGACACGTCGTTGTAGAGCATATTGCGCAGCACTTCGGTGGTCATCACGATGATCGGCGCATCGCGGCGGATCGATGTGTCGCCGGTGAGCAGCCCGACGTTCTCCGCCCCGTGGACCTCTGCGAGGTCATTGAACTTCTGATTGCTCAGCGCCTTGATCGGGGTCGTGTAGAAGACCCGTTTGCCCTCGCCGCGAGCCAATTCCACAGCGAACTCCGCGATGAGCGTCTTGCCGGCACCGGTCGGCGCTGTGACCAGCACGTCCTCGCCGTCCTGCAGATGACTGCAGGCTTCGATCTGGAAGTCATCGAGGGCGAACTCGGTGCGCTCCATGAACTGTCCCAAGGGAGTGCGGGCGAATTCCGCACGCTCCTTGAAGTCGGCATAGGCGGCCGAGGGGCTCAGCGGTTCATCGGCAGAAGCGTCGGTCGAAAGCGGCGTAGGGTCAGTCATTCTTCTCTTCGTCGGTCAGTTCATCCTCGTCGACCCACAGGCCCTGCGCGATGAGGCGCTTCTTACGTCGGCGATCATTGAAGACACAGATCACCCACGCCAGACAGAACAAGGTCATCATGGGGATGACGAGGAAGAACATGGACATGGCGTCCGGAGTCGGGGTGGCGATCGCGGCGAACAGGAAGACGAGCATGACGATGATGCGCCACGATTTCTTGATCCTCTCCGCCGACAGGATTCCGAGCATGTTGAGTCCCACCATGAGCACGGGAAGGACGAACGCAAGTCCGAAGACGACGATGATGATCATCACGAAGCTCAGATAGTCCTGTGCCGGGATGATGTTCGTGCCGCCCTCGGGGGTGAACGAGGTCAGTGCCTTCACCGCATTGGGCAGAGCGAAGAACGCCATGGTCGACCCGGCCAGGAACAGCGGAATCGCTGCCCCGAGGAATCCGAGGGAGTACAGCTTCTCCTTGCGCTTCAGTCCCGGGACGATGAAGGCCCAGACCTCATAGAGCCAGATGGGGCAGGAGAGGAAGAGACCGATGAAGAACGAGAGTTTGATCTTCAGGTCGAAGGGAGAGGCGACTCCGGCGAAGTTGATCTCGGCCATCCGTCCGCCGTTGTCACGGATCGTCCGGATCGGCTCTTGGAGGATGTCGAGGACAGGGTCGTAGAGGAACCAGCCTGCCACCGCGCCCAGAGCGATGGCGATGGCGGAGATGATGACGCGATTGCGCAACTCGACGAGGTGCCCGACGACGGGCATCTTCTTCTCAGGATTGCTCTTCCGTGATCGAGATGGCTTCCGCTGGCTGTTCTCTTTCACTTCTCGTGAGACTGCGGGTCCTGCTTCTCTCGCCGCGACTCCTCGGTACCAGTGGTTTCACCGGTGGCCGTGGTGGAATCGGTCGAGGAGTTCTGGTTGAGCGCTCCCGGCTCGGTGGTCTTGCCGGATTCGTCGTCGTCGCGCAGGTCCTTGACTTCGGACTTGAAGATCTTCATCGACTGTCCCAGGCTTCGGGCCAGCTGCGGCAGTTTGGGTGCGCCGAAGATGATCACGATGATGAGGATCACGATCGCGATCTGCACGAAACTTGGTCTCATGGGGAGCTCCTTGGATTGTTGATGCTGTGGATGATTCTACGCGCTGCGGCTGAGCCTTTCATCCACATCCGGGCGCGGTCTTCGTCTCAGCCGAGCCTGCGCAGGGCGGCCGCAACGGCTTCGGTGTCGTCGATCTCGGTGATGACATCGGCATGGCAGAGCAGGAACCGGCTGAGCCAATCCACCGAATGCACGAGCAGGCGGATGCGTACGCTCGTGTCACCGCCGTCGAGGTACTCGCGATTCGTCACGTCGAGTTCATCTGCCAGCCATGCTCCCGCGGCCCCGAGACCGAGGGTGACTTCGTAAGAGCTCGTCGTCGACTCACTGACCGACATCGGCGGATGCGCTGCCGGTTCCCAGGAACGGATGCGCCCCAGGGCGAAGCGGCGGGGTGCTCCGGCCGAGTAGCACCAGGCATCGACGTACCAGTCAGCACCAGGTACGAGCCGGGTCGGGGCGATGGTCCGGGTCGTGAGTTCGTCGCGGGAGCCGACGTAGTAGTCGATGCTCATCGCCGTGCCTTCTTCGACAGCCTGTCGCAGTGCGGTCAGCAGCTCTTCGTCGGCATCGATGGGGCTGACGTCGACGGCGGTGCGCAGGTTCTCTCCTGCCGCCACACGCAGTTTGGATGCTGCTGTGGCCACGGCTTCGGAATCGAGTCCGGGCAGGGAAGAGAGCATATCGAGCGCGAGCACGAGGACGCCGGCTTCCTCGGCGCTGAGCCGCACGGGCACGGAGACCTCTTCGGCGTTGGAGATGAATATCTGCCCGCCTTCCCAGGAGGCGTCGATGAGATCATCGGGCATATGTCCGGGTCGACCTGTAACGAAGAGCAGCTGCAGATCGTCGATGAGGGTGTCGGAGTCGATGCCGAAATAGGCGGCGGTCTCTTCGAGGTCCGCTCCCGGATGCGCGTCGAGGTAGGGCACGAGGCTGAGCAGCCGGGTGAGGCGTTCACGCGCTGAGGACACTGGTGCCTCCCAAGCGGTTGAGCGAGTCCCGAATCGTTTCGCGTCGGCGGTCGACGGCACGCACGAGGTCGGGCGGATCGACCACGTCGACGGCGTCCCCGAAGCCGACGATCTCAGCGGCGAGGCCCTCGACATCGGAATACCCGATGATCACGTCGTCTCCGTCGCTGCGGATCTGTCGACGGCGCAGCGGATCGGCCCGGTGCGCACGGATGCGCAGCGTCGCCTCGGCGACGACGGCCATCTCGGAACTCGACTGCAGCGCCAGCTGCGGGGAGAAGTCCTCGGGAATCTCATAGTCGCCGGGTTCACGGCCGCTGAGCTTCGCGATCCCTCCCTCAACACGGGAGAGCCGGAAGGTGCGGCGAGCTTCGCGATCGAGATCGAAGCCGAAGAGGTAGACGCGGTCACCGCGGCTGAGCAGCGCATAGGGTTCCAGACGCACTTTCCTCACGCTCTGGCCGGGTTTGTGGTAGCGGAAGCCGACGGCTTCGCGGGCGTTGATGTGGTGAAGGGCCGTGGCGAAGTTCGCGCTGGCCAGCCGGTGCGCGGCGGTGCCCGGGTCGACGCTTCCCGGTCCGGCGGCGGACTGGCCGAGGTCGATGCCGAGAGCACGCAGCTTCGTCAGCGCCTGAGCCGAGGACTCCCCGAGTTCGGTCTCCGCCCAGAACGCGGCGGCCACGGTCACGGCAGCCACCTCGGCGGGGGTGAGATCGACGTCGCCCATCGCATAGTCGGCGGTGGAGATCCGATACCCCGTCTCCCCCGCATCGCCATAGGCATCGTGTTCGGCCCGGGTGGCGATGGTGATGCCCATGTGCCGCAGCAGCTCTTTGTCGCG
This sequence comes from Brevibacterium sp. CT2-23B, assembly GCF_013168765.1. Taxonomy (NCBI): domain Bacteria; kingdom Bacillati; phylum Actinomycetota; class Actinomycetes; order Micrococcales; family Brevibacteriaceae; genus Brevibacterium; species Brevibacterium sp. CT2-23B. Next base: position 676,816 of record NZ_JABBYK010000001.1, read on the forward strand.
AGAGAATTTGCGATCGAAGGCGACCTCGTCGAGTCCGGAATAGCCGTCGATGGCGCTCATCAGCGTCTTGCGCGACACCCAGCCGCGGGAAGCGCGCAGGGCGATCAGCAGATTCATCAGACGTTCGGTCTGCTGTCTCTGTCTGCTGGTGCGGGGTGTATTCACGATTCCACCGTAACCTAAGCCGGGCGATAGTCTTGGGACCATGATTCATTGGCGCAAAGGAATCGTCGCAGCGATTCGCTCCACCCGGCCAGGATACACAGAGGTCGAGGTCGAACTGGACGAGGCCGTGCCCGGCACCGATGTGAGATCCATCCGAGCGGTCGCCTACACCGATGCCGTCGGGCAACCGCAGAACCGGGACACCGTCATCGTCAATGTCTCGGCTCTTGCGAAGCGCCTGGGCACCGGTGGCTTCGGTCTCATCGTCGCCCTACCCGATGCGCTGCCGGCAGATCCCCCGGACGGCCCCGGTCATCTGGTCAAGGACCGCTATTCGCCGTTGCAGACGATGGTCCTCGGCGTCGACGATCAGGAGTCGCAGCATCATTCCACCCTCGCCGAGGCGGACAGCCTCGGTGGCATGCCGGTGGTCGTGGCCGATCTGCATTCGGCTCTGCCCGCGGTACTTGCCGGCATTCGCGCCGTCGACCCGTCGTTGTCGGTGGCTTATGTGCTCAGTGATGGTGCGGCTCTGCCGGCCCCGTTCTCTCAGGCCGTCGCCGGACTCAAGGACGCCGGCTGGCTTCAGGGCGTGATCAGCACAGGTCAGGCCTGGGGCGGAGATCTCGAAGCGGTGACCATCCACACGGGACTGCTCGCGGCCAAACACGTGATGGATGCCGATATCACCATCGTCGCTCAGGGCCCTGGGAATCTGGGCACCGGCACGAAGTACGGCTATTCGGGGCTGGTCACCGGAGAGCACCTCAATGCCGCTGCTCTGCTCGGCGGGCATCCGATCGGTCTGCTGCGGATGTCGAACGCCGATGCCCGCGGTCGCCATTTCGGCATCTCCCATCATTCGCTGACGCCCTTGAGTGAGATCGCACGACCGGGGATGACCGTACCGGTGCCCGATTTCTCCACCCTCGCCGAGGCGGAAAGAGCCGAGATGGACCCGGACCCCGGTGTCGTCGCCGAGACCGTGGCCGAACAGCTGCATCGACTCCGGAAGCATGATCTCGTCGACATCGATCTGACGGGGCTATGGGAAGCCCTGCGCACTTCACCTGTCCGGCTGTCGACGATGGGCAGAAAGCTGCCCGCAGATGCGGCGTCGTTCCTCGCAGCAGCCGCCGCTGGCCGCTGCGCCGCCGGGCTCGTCCGCCGCTGACCGCGTCGAACACAGGTCAGCGCCTGATCTCCTCAGAATCCCCCTCCGCGTCGGCGAAGACAGATGTGGCCGGGTTCCGAAGAACCCGGCCACAGCCGTCTCAGTCAGGATCAGCGTGTGCTGATGATCTGGCTGAGTCTCAGCGCACGTTCTCGAGGTCGCAGACGAAGATCAGCGACTCTCCGGGTTGGATGACTCCGCCTGCGCCTTGATCGCCGTACGCCAGGTGCGGTGGGATCTGCAGGGTGCGGCGTCCGCCGACCTTCATGCCCTGGATGCCCTGGTCCCAGCCGGAGATGACCATTCCGGATCCGAGGCGGAACTCCAGCGGGGTGCCGCGGTTGTACGAGGCGTCGAATTCCTCGCCCGTGGAATGGGCGACTCCGACGTAGTGCACGCTCACGGTGTCGCCGGGTCCCGCCTCGGCGCCGGTGCCGATCACATCATCGGTGATGATGAGCTCGGTCGGGGCGTCCCCGCCGGGGAAATCGACTTCGGGCTTCTGCTTGCTCATGTGTTCCTCCTGGTGTCGGTTCTGTTGAGATATCGGACGTTCTCAGCCCTGGGCCGAGAGGATGTCGACGACGAAGATCAGGGTCGCATCACCTGGGATGGACGGTTCGCTGCCCTGTTTGCCATACCCCTTGTCCGGCGGGACGACGAGGACGACCTGGTCGCCGACCTTCTTGCCGACGAGCCCCTCGTTCCAGCCGTCGATGACCTGAGCCTCGCCGACCGGGGCGACGACGAAGGGCTGTCCGTCCTTCTTCCAGTTCGAGTCGAAGGTCTTCGATGTGTCGTCCCAGAGCCAGCCGGAGTACTTCACGGCGACGCTCTGGCCCTTCTTGACCTCGTCGCCTTTGCCTTCGATCGTCGTGTACGACTCGAGCTCGGTCGGCTTCTTGCCCTTCGGCTTCGAGATCGATGGGGCGCCGTCGTCGCCCCACTTCACGGTCACAGGGTTGTCCGACTGATCGGCCTTCTTCCCCTCGGCGCGAGTCAGCGGCTTCTTCGTGTCCTCGATGTCGATGACGTAGACGAGCGTCTGCGACGCCTCCCCCTGCTGGGCGCTGCCGTTGAGCGACATCATCACGCGGGAACCGACCTTGACGTCGATGAGTGCGTTGTAGAGGTCTTCGGAGATCTGGGACTTGTCCATGGGGAATCCGGCGGCGGAGTCCGAATCGTAGCTGGATTCGACGGTCTTGCCGGTCGTCCCGGAGACCAGCGTCATCTGTGCCGTGACCTGCTCGCCGTCGGCGACCTTGTCGCCGGTGCCCTCTTTGAGCACCTTCTTCTCGGTCTTGTCCATGACCAGCGGTGCTTCGAAGCTGACCTTGGGCTTCTTCCCCATCTTGCCGTCGACGGTGATGTCGTCGAGGCTGGTCGACTTCGCGTCCTGAGCGGCCACCGACGGCGGAGGCGTGGTCGAGTCCTCTGACTCATCACCCTGCCCGCAGGCCGAGAGCAGCAACAGGCCCGCCGCGATGGCGCTGAGCACTTTGGTGCGCACTGGTTTCCTTTCGTCACGCCGAGGCCGCGCCCGGGTAGGGGCTCGACCGAATCACAGGGCGATCTTACAGGCCCGCGATGAGTGTTTCCGCCTGCGGGTGAGTCGTGGCGAACGGGTCCTTGAGTGCGACGGCTCGACCGGATTCGTCGTTGAGGCGCAGGTGCACCCAGTCGACGGTGTAGTCGCGACGGGCCGCATGGGCTGAGCGGACGAATTCGCCGCGGATCGCCGCCCGTGTGCTCGCTGGCGGTACGTCCTTCGCTCGTTCGGCTGCCTCGGCGGGGACGAGACTCTTCGCCATTCCCGCGGCCTCGAGCTTGGGAAACAGCCCCGTCGCGGGCGTGATGTCGTGGAAGGCGATGTCGAGTCGGTGGATGCGCGGATCGGCGATATCCGTGATTCCGCGCTGCAGCGACCGTTCGATGAGGGTGCGTTTCATCACCCAGTCAATCTCCGTGTCCACGGTCGAGAAGTCCTGCGATTCGACGGCGGTGAGCATCCGCGTCCACAGGTCGATGACGTAGTGGGCCAGATCATCATCGCCGAGGCTGTGCTCCCCGGACTCCACGATCCGCTGTGCCCGATCCCGGTAGTCGCCGAGCAGTCCCAGCGGAGTCGTCGTGGTTCCGTCGGTGCGTTCGAGCACGACCCGTCCCGTGAGATCACGGGCGACGAGCCTGATATCGCGCACCGGGTGGCGCAGCCCGTTCTCCGGGATCCGTGCGCCCTGTTCGATGAGGTCGAGCATGAGGACTGCGGATCCGATCTTCAGCGCCGAGGTGGCCGTCGACATCGAGGAATCACCGACGATGACGTGCAGCCGTCGGTACTTCTCCGCATCGGCGTGCGGTTCGTCGCGGGCGTTGATGATCGGACGCGACCGTGTCGTCGCCGATGACAGTCCTTCCCACATGACGTCGGACCGCGCGGAGAGGCCGAACATCATCTCCGAGCGGTCGGCTTCCTCGTCGGGGGTGAAGGCCGAACGGCGTGGGATCACGGCTCCGGCTCCGACGAGCAGCTGCCGCGAGACGAGGAAGGGCAGCAGGACCGTGGTCAGCCGGTTGAAGTCGAGGGTGCGGCGGATGAGGAAGTTCTCGTGGGACCCGTAGGAGTTGCCTGCCGCGTCCGTATTGTTCTTGACCATGTGCACGCGTCCGCCGATGCCGTCGACTTCTAGCGCGGTTTGGGCCTTGTCCAGCAGGTCGATCATCAGACCTTCGCCGGCTCGGTCCTGGGCGAGCAGGTCCCCGAGATCATCGCATTCGGCGGTCGCATACTCCGGATGGGATCCGACGTCGAGGTAGAGGCGCGACCCGTTGGGCAGGAACACGTTCGACGACCGGCCCCATTCGACGACGGGACGGAAGAGATACCGGGCGATCTCCTCGGGGCCGATGCGACGTCCGTCGGGGTCGGCGGTGTGGGCGAGTCCGTATTCGGTTTCGAGCCCGTAGATGCGTGCCATTCAGTCCTCCCGCAGTGCGCTCATCGCCGCGTCGTCGAGGCGGCGGAAGGTCCGCAGCTTCGTCGTCGTGCGGTCGAGGACGGCTGCCTCGAGTGCGTCGGTGGCCAGGATCGCCTGGGTCGCGGCTCCCAGTGCGGTCACACCGTGGTTGAATACTTCGCGCAGAGTCATCTGCGAGCTGCGCACCCCGGCCAGGGATGCCGTGATCGCATCGGCCTGACCGCCGATGGCCACATGTTCGGTCTCGTCGATGACGGATCCGTCGTAGCTGAGCCGGTAGAGCTGGTCGGTCTCCGGTGTGAGTCCGAGTTCGGCGACGACGAGTTCGACCTCGAACGGCTTCGACTCGGTGGTGAAGACGCCGGCCAGCGTCTGTGCGTACGCGTTCGTCAGTCCGCGAGCGGTGACGTCGGTGCGGTCGTAGGAGTATCCGCGCAGGTCGGCGTAGCGGACTCCGGCTTGGCGCAGGGTCTCGAATTCGTTGTACTTGCCGACGGCGGCGAAGCCGATGCGATCGTAGATCTCAGCGATCTTGTGCAGCGTCGGTGACGGGTTCTCCGCCAGCAGCAGGATGCCTGTGTCGAAGCGCATGACGACGACGGATCGGCCGCGGGCGATGCCCTTGCGGGCGAAGTCGGCCCGGTCCTTCATCAGCTGTTCGGGTGAGACGTAGAACGGTGCCTGACTCATCGACGGTCCTTTCGCGGTAACGGTGCCGCAGTCATCACCGGGCGGTGGCCGTGCGGCGGGCGACGACCTCGGTGGCGGTGTCCAAGACGGTGGCCGAATCGACCTCGGTGACCCCGTTCTCGAGGTCGACGGTGAAGATCGTCGGGGCGATCTGCCGGACGAAATCCGGTCCGCCCGTCGCCGAGTCGTCGTCGGAGGCGTCGAAGAGGGCTTCGACGGCAACCCCAATCGCCTGCTCGTGGTCGAGGTCGGCCCGCCACAGCTTCTTCAGCGCCCCGCGGGCGAAACCGGAACCGGAGCCGATGGAATGGAATCGGTGCTCTTCGTACTTTCCGCCGGTGACGTCGAAGCTGAAGATCTGACCCTGCGGTCTGGATTCGTCGACTCCGGCGAACAGCGGGACGACGGTGAGTCCCTGCATCGCCAGCCCGAGGTTTCCGCGCAGCATCGCAGCCAAGCGGTTGGCTTTGCCGTTGAGCGAGAGACGGGCGCCTTCGATCTTCTCGTAGTGTTCGAGTTCGAGTTGGAAGAGCCGGATGAGGTCGAGTGCGACCCCGGCGGTGCCGGCGATGCCGATGACGGAGTAGTCGTCGGCGGCTTTGACCTTCTCCATCGAGTGCGAGGCGATGAGGTTGCCGATCGTCGCTCTCCGGTCACCGGCCATGAGGATGCCCGAGGCGGTGCGGAAGCAGATGATCGTCGTGCCCTCCGGGGCCTGTTCGGCCAGATCCCGCACACCGGGGTGCGGCAGCGCTTCAGGCGCCGAGGAGCGGGCGAGTTCGACGAACGAATTGCTCGTCGAACTCAAGAATGCAGGAGGGAATCCTGCCATCTCATTGGCCGCCCTTCTGCACGAAGTTCTTGACGAACTCCTCCGCGTTCGACTCGAGCACACCGTCGATCTCGTCGAGGATGGAATCGACGTTCTGAGTGTTGATCTGTCCCTGCACGGCCTCCGGCGGATCGACGGGGGCGTCTCCCCCACCGGACGATTTGTCTCTCTGGACCTGTTCCTGCGAGCTCATCTCACACTCCTTCAGTCGTTCTTCGAACTCAGTCTATCCACTCCGAGTGCCTTGAGCAGGCCCTCGGCGGTCTCGATTCCCTCCACCCGATCGGCAAGCAGCTCACGGGTGCCTTTGAGCGGTTCGTGCATGGGCAGACGCACCACACCGAGGGCTCCCGCGTTGACCACGAGCGAGTCCCAGCTGGCGGCGACCAGATCCTCGCCGAGGCGGCTGACCGCCACGGAGCGCAGGAACGCGCGGGTCCCGTCGGGTGCGTTGACCACGGCGGCTTCGACCTCGGCGTCGGTGGTCATCCGACGGATGCGGCCGGCTCGTTCGAGCTTGTGGAACAGCCCCTTCTCCGGGCGCACATCGTGGTACTGGACGTCGATGAGGGCCAGCTTCGGATGGTCCCAGTCGATTCCCTCACGAGAACGGTAGCTCTCGAGCAGCACCCATTTGGCGACCCAGTCGATGGAGTCGGCCAGGGTCGTCGGGTCGGTCGAGAGCCCATCGAGGAATCGGCGCCATTCGGCGAGCACCTCGGCAGTTTCGGCATCCTCGGCATCGGCGTGTTCGAGGCACGCGGAGTAGAAGGCTTCTTGAATCTCCAACGCCGTTGTCGTCGTACCGTCGCTCAGCGCCAGCGGAGCCCTGAGGGTGAGGTCGTGGCTGACGTCCCACAGTGCCTGCAGGGCATCTGCGAGTTCGATCTGCGGTGCCAGCCCGGCCTCGATGAGTCCGAGGACGAGGGAGGTCGAACCGAAGCGGACGAACGTCGCAGGCTCCGCCAGGGTGGCGTCGCCGATGATCACGTGCAGCCGGCGGTATTTCGCGGGATCGGCATGTGGTTCGTCCCGGGTGTTGACGATGGGACGGCGCAGGGTGGTCTCGAGCCCCACTTCGGCTTCGAAGAAGTCGGCGCGGGACGAGATCTGGAAGCCCTTGCCCTCGCCTTCGCGACCGATGCCGACCCGTCCGGATCCGCACAGGATCTGCCGGGTGACGAAGAACGGGACGAGGCCCGCGACGATGTCGTCGAAGTCCGTGGACCGGTCGACGAGGTAGTTCTCATGGGTGCCGTAGGAGGCTCCCTTGGAGTCCGTGTTGTTCTTGTACAGATTGACCGGTTCCGCGCTCTTCTCGAGGGTCCGCACCGATTCGAGGGCGACGAGGTCGCCGGCCCGGTCGAAGGTGACGATATCGCGTGGAGTGAGGACTTCCGGGGACGAGTACTCGGGATGAGCGTGGTCGACGTAGTAGCGGGCGCCGTTCTCCGTGACGACGTTCGCCAGGTACTGGGCTTCGAGGTCGTCCTGCGGGATATGGGTCAGCTGCGAGGAGTCGGCGTCGGCGATGTTCATGAAGAAGCCGCGGGCGTCGGCCAATGGAGACTCGGTGGCGAAGTCCCAGAAGTTCTGGGACGACTTCAGTCCGCGCGGTCCGGCATAGGCGTCGACGACACGCGCCGAGTCCCGCATCGGGTTCGCTCGCGGATTGCCCGGCTGGCTGAGGCCGAACTCCGTCTCGGCTCCCATGACGCGCCTGACTCTGAGCATCTGATTCTCCTCCAAGGTCTAGACTCGGGGACGTGGCAACGAAGAAATCTCATCTCCCCATCGCACTGATCGTCGACCTCATCCTCGTGGTTCTGTTCACGATCGTCGGTCATTACACACATTCTCACAATTTCGATCCGCAGGGGCTGATGACCACAGCGTGGCCGTTCGTCGTAGCCCTCGTCATCGCCTGGCTGCTCACGGCCGTCTGGGATCGGCCGATCGCTCCGTTGGCCACGGGAACCGGGGTCTGGGCGATCACCGTCCTCGTCGGACTCGTCCTGCGCGGGGTCACCGGAGCCGGCGGCGATCCGGGGTCGGTGCCGGTGAGCTTTATGATCGTCGCGACGTCGCTCAACCTCATCACTCTGGTCGGTTGGCGTCTCATCGCCACGGCCGTCTCCGGGGGTTCGGGCCGCCGCAAGCGCAGCCGTTGAGCATCTTACCCTTCGGCCCTGTGCGCTGCCGGTAACGAGTCGAGCCCGCCGCTTCCGTCAGCTGACGGAAGCGGCGGGCTCGTCGTTCTTACCGGACCCTTCTCAGACGAGGTCGGAGTTGGGCCGCACCTCGGCGATGTCGGTCTCGTACGGCACGGTCGGGGCTCCCCTGGTCGTGTCGAGGTGCATCATCCGCAGATGAGTGACCCGTTCGCCCTTGCGCCCGGAGATCCGTGCCCATTCGTCGGGGTTCGTCGTGTTCGGCAGGTCTTCGTGTTCGCTGAACTCTTCGGCGATCGCATCCTCGAAGTGGCCGGGGCGCAGGCCGCGTTCGCCGGTGTCGAGCAGCGATTTGATTGCCGCCTTCTTCGCACGGTCGACGATGTTGTGGATCATCGCGCCGGAGGCGAAGGCCGAGAAGTGGAGGATTTCCTTCGACCCGTCGGCGTAGCTGACCTCGACGAATTCGTTCTCCGGAGTCTCTGCGAACATCCTTTCGACACAGCTGTCGATGAGTGCCGAGACCGCCTCGCCGGGGGTGTCGTGACCGGCGAGCACGCTCGAGTGCAGGGGCACCTCCGCGGTGAGGTACTTCTCGAAGATGTCTCGGGCCGCTTCGGCGTCGGGGCGTTCGATGCGGATCTTCACATCGAGTCGGCCGGGGCGCAGGATCGCGGGGTCGATGAGGTCTTCACGGTTCGACGCGCCGATGACGATGACGTTGTCGAGCTGTTCGACTCCGTCGATCTCGGTGAGCAGCTGCGGCACGATCGTCGTCTCCACGTCCGATGACTTGCCGGTGCCGCGGGTGCGGAACAGTGATTCCATCTCGTCGAAGAACACCACGACGGGGAATCCTGCCGAAGCCTTCTCGCGTGCCCGGGCGAAGATCAGGCGCAGCTGACGTTCGGTTTCGCCGACGTACTTGTCGAGCAGCTCCGGACCTTTGATGTTGAGGAAGTAGGTCTTGCTCGTGCGGACCTTGCCGGTGCGGTCGGCCAGGGAGTTCGCCACGGCCTTCGCGATGAGCGTCTTTCCGCAGCCGGGAGGGCCGTAGAGCAGGATGCCCTTGGGCGGTTTGAGTCCGTGTTCGGTGTAGAGCTCGGGATGTTCGAAGGGCAGTTCGACGGCATCCTTGATCTGTTCGATCTGGTCGGCCAGTCCGCCGATGTCCTGGTAGGTGATGTCGGGGACTTCTTCGAGCAGCAGCGAGGAGACCTCGGGCTTCTCGACGACCTGCAGCGCGTAATGGGTCCGGGTGTCGACGATGACGGCATCGCCGACGCGCAGTCCTGCGTCGACGAGGCCGGCGGCGAGGGTGAAGACCTGCTCGTCATCGCCGGGAGCTCCGACGAGGATGCGCTGGGAGTCGACGAACTCACGGACGTTGACGACCGATCCCACGGGTGGGAACTCGCCGGTGCCGATGATGACGAGGCCTTCGGACAGGAGCACATCGGCTCCGGCTCGCAGCGTCTCGGGTTCGATTTCGGGGGCGACGGCCACGCGCATGCGTCGTCCGCCGACGATGACATCGGCCGTCACTGCGTTCTCGCCGAGCGCGATGAGCGTGCCCCAGTTGTTCGGCGGCTCGGTCAGGCGCCGAGCCTCTTCCTTGATCCGGTTCAGCTCATCACGGGCCGTGCGCAGAGTCTTCGACAGTGCTTCATTGCGTTTGCCCGCTGTGTAGAGCTGCTGGCGCAGGGACGCGGTGTCCTCGCGCAGCTTCTTCACCTCGGTCGTGGTCTCTGTCATCGATCCTCCTTCGGCCCTGTGCTGTTGCTGGTCGGGCTGTCTGTGACATCTGTGGGCTGCGCATCTGCGGAGTCCTCGGGCTCGGTGCGCAGGCGTCTGCCGGCATCTCGCATCACCCGGCGCAGCTTCTTGCCGTGCGCGGTGCGGGTGCCGATCGCCGCCTCGGTGACTTCGGGCTCCGTCCACGCCGCCACATCCTCGGCGGCCGCGGTGGCTCCCTGGGGGCGTTTCTTCTTCTCCAACGGACTGATGCCGTCGGCCATTCGGCGGGCCATGATGAGGAACCCGGTGTGGGCGATCATCCGGTGGTCGGGCCGGACGGCGAGTCCGTCGACGTGCCAGCCGCGGACCATGGCCTCCATGGACTCGGGTTCGGCGAACTTGCCGGAAGCGCGCAGGGCTTCGACGAAGCGTGAGAGCTGCGGGACGGTGGCGACATACGCGATGACGATTCCACCGGGTGTCAGGGCTTCGCTGACGGCCTCGAGCGTGTTCCAGGGGGTGAGCATGTCGAGGACGACGCGGTCGACGCTGCCGGGCCCGAAGGTCTGCGGCAGAGTTTCGGCAAGGTCGCCCACGGTGACGGACCAGTTGTCCGGTTCGCCGTCGAAGAAGTCGGCGATGTTTCCGGCCGCGATCGTGGCGAATTCCTCACGCAGTTCGAACGAGTGCACGGATCCCGTCGCGCCCACGGCGCGCAGCAGCGCCATCGACAGGGCTCCGGATCCGACGCCGGCTTCGACGACGGTGGCGCCGGGGAAGATATCGCCGAGGGTGACGATGAGTCCCGAATCCTTCGGGTAGACGACTGCGGCGCCGCGGGGCATGGAGAGCACGAAGTCCTCGTATCGCGGGCGGAAGACCTGGAAGTCGACTCCCCCGGTGTTCGCGACGATGATTCCTTCTGTGCGCCCGATGATGTCGTCGTGGCTGATGAGGCCCTTGTTCGTGTGGAAGTGCTCACCCGGGGCGAGCACGAAGGTGTGCATCCGCCCCTTGGGGTCGGTGAGCTGGACCTTCTCTCCGCGGCTCAGAACGCGCGGGGGCCGGGAATGCAGTGGCTGAGTCATGATGAGTCCACTCTACGCTGGTGAGGATTGCCTCACACAACCGGCTCAGGCTGCCAGGAGTTCGTCGAAGAATTCCTGCAGGTCGATGACTCCGACCAGGGTGTTGCCGTCCATGACCAGGCTGAACTGCGCCTTGGGGCGGTGGGTGAGCGATTCGAGCAGGTGCGGGGCCGTGATGTCCTTCGGCACTCCGATCCACCCGGCCAGAGGGCGGGCGACCTCGCCGGCGGGAACCGCTTCGAGGGTTTCGGCGAGGCGACCGGCTGCGGCGTGCCGGTCGACGAGACCGTACGGCAGCCCCTTCTGGTCGAGGACGACGATGAGGGTGCGTTCCTTCGCGTTCCCGAGCGTGTTCGCATAGTCGAGGGTGTCGGCCAGATCGGCATCCCATGTGGCGGCGATCGCGGGCTGGATGACCTGGGAGAGGTCGTAGGTCTCCATCTTCCGGGCCCGTTTGGCGTGGGTGGCGGCATCTCCTGCGGAGAACCACAGCATGATCGCGATGAGCGACATCCAGGCGACGGTTAGCGGTTCCGGCCGATCACCGCGGAGCAGCGGGGTGATGACCGACCAGCCGATGAAGCCGACGGCGATGATCCGGCCGACCCAGCTGGCCACGATCGTGCCGAGGAACTGCGAACCGGTGATGCGCCACATGATCGCCTGCAGCGCCCAGCCGCCGTCGAGCGGAATGCCCGGCAGCAGGTTGATCGCACCGAGGGCGACGTTGGCGAAGGTGACGGCGATGAGCAGCAGCCACGGCACCGAGGTGGGGCTGGCGGCGCTGAGACACCACCATCCCAGCAGGGCGAGAACGATGTTGACGATGGGGCCGACGATGGAGATGACGAAGCTCGTCATCGCCGCTTTGTCGCGCGGGTTGTCCATCTGGGGCTCGAAGCGGGTGAACCCGCCCCAGATGTTCAGCTCGATCGCGGCGACCTTCTGTCCGTAGAACTGGCCGGCGACGCCGTGCGCGAGTTCGTGGAGGAACACGGAGGCGAACAGGAGGACAGCATAGGCGAAGGCGACGAACCAGGCCCCGATGCCGAGATCCGGTCGGACCTGGTTGAGCCACGGGGTGAAGAGGATGGTGATCACGATGGCGGCGAGGAACCACGACCACGCCAGAATCACCGGAGCGCCGAGGACAGTGCCCAGGCGCAGACCCGATGACGCACCGGGGTGGTGGTTTTTCGCGGCCATTGAAGGGGTTCCTCCGGTCGATGTCGTGGTCAGCGGACCACTGAGGGTCGGTTACTCAGCCTAACAGCGACGACGCACTCATCGCTGGTCGCCACGTCGTGTCCGTGCAGGTCGTTACAGTGGAGTTATGGCCGAGCTCACCAGTTTGTCGCCCTCCCGGGCCAATGACTTCATCCAATGTCCTCTGAAGTTCCGCTTCCGCAGCATCGACAAGCTGCCGGAACCGCCTTCGCAGGCGGCATTCCGCGGCACGGTGGTCCATGCGGTGCTCGAGAAGCTGTTCACCGCACCGGCGGCCGAGCGCACGGCGGAGCTCGCGCAGACGATGCTCATACCGGCGTGGGACGAGCTCGTCGAGAAGGACCCGGATGTGCTCGAGATCTTCGAGGGCGAATCGGAGAAGGAGACGTTCTTCACATCTGCGCGTCGGCTCATCGATTCCTACTTCGTGCTCGAATATCCCGAGCATCTCGAACCGGAGGAGACGGAGAAGTTCGTCCGCACCACACTGGACAGCGGTCTCGAGCTGCGCGGGTTCATCGACCGCGTCGACGTCGCCCCGGGTGGGGAGCGGCGCCTCGTCGACTACAAGACGGGCAAGCAGCCGAAACCTCAGTACGGACGAGAAGCCAAGTTCCAGATGGGCTTCTACGCTCTCGTCGTCTACCGACTCTCGGGCGAGCTCGTCCACACTCTGCAGCTGATGTACCTGGGTTCGCGCAGCGTACTGAAGTCTCATCCGACGATGGCGGAGGTCGAACAGACCCAATTCGAGATCGATGCCGTCTGGAAGGACATCATCGCCTCGGCCGAGTCGGACCGGTGGCGGCCGAAGAAGTCACCGCTGTGCAACTGGTGCACCTTCAAGCCGCTGTGCCCGGCGTGGGGCAACACCGCTCCCCCGACCCCGGAGATCACGAAGATCGTGGGAGCGTAGAGCTCAGGCGCTCTGCTGCGCACGGAGTCGTCGCAGGTCGGCGACGCTGTGGCCTTCGAGACTGTTCCACAGGATCCGCCCCGGACGAGGTTCGAGGTCGATGAAATGCGGGATTCCGATCGCAATGGTGCCGGCCGCCTCGGCACTGGCCAGGCCCGGTTTCGAATCCTCCAGTGCCACACAGTCGGCCGGGTCGAGGTCGAGCAGCGCAGCCCCTCGCAGATAGGGCTCCGGATCCGGTTTGCCGGCGGTCACCTCATCGCCGGCGACGAGACCGGCGAAGCTGTCGGGCGGACAATTGGCGATGACCGCCTCGGCCAGCGGCCGGTACGACATCGTGACCATGACGTTCGGAATGCCTTCGGCCTTGAGCTCGGCCAGCAGCTCCAGCGCACCGGGCCGGAAGGGCACGGATTCGCGGATCTGTCCGATGACGTTGCCCATCAGGGTCTCGACGATCTCCTCAGCGGGCAGATCGAGGCCGGCCTCACGCATCATCCGGGCGGAGACGATGAGCTCGTTGCCGACGAATTCGAGCCCCTGCTCTTCCGACCAGGACAGCCCGTGGGCGTTCATGAGTTCGGTCTCGGCGCGGATCCAATACGGCTCGGTGTCGACGAGGGTTCCGTCCATGTCCCACAGGACGGCGGCAGGGTCGGCTGATGCATGGTTCGTCATACGCCCAGCGTAGTCTGGAACCATGAGTATTCTTCCATCCGGGTCCGGGGCACTCGTCTTCATCGCCTTCGAAGGTCAGGATGCCGATGCTTCCGAAGCAGCCAGCTCACTGGTCAAGGATCTCATCGAGGTCTGGCACCTGGATGACTCCGAGATCCTCGACACCGATGGGTTCTACGAATTCCGCTTCTCCGAACCCGAGATCATCCGCGACGAGGACGGGACGGCGTCGATCGCCTGGCCGGGTGTCGCGGTCCATCGAGGTTTCCTCGGCGAGCAGCCGATCACGGTCATCCACGGTCACGAACCGGGATTGAAATGGCGGGAGTTCCTCTCCCTCGTCCTCGCTCACGTCGGTGACGACGATACCGTCATCCTCCTCGGCGGTCTCCATGCCGAGGTTCCGCACACACGTCCGCTGCCGGTGGTGGCCAACACGGAGGACGCAGAGCTTGCGTCCGAGCTCGGCATCGACGCCAACGGCTATGAGGGTCCCATCGGCATTCTCGGTCTCCTCGGCGTCGCCTGCCGGTGGCGCGGGGTCCGCGCCATCAATCTGTGGGTGGGAGTGCCGGACTATCTGGCCGAGTCGCCGTCGCCGAAAGCCGAACTCGCGTTGGCGAAGGCCGTCGAACGCTATGCCGGCATCGAAATCGACATCCACGTGCTCGAAGAGGAGAGTCGGGCATGGGAGCTCGGCGCCGACGAACTCGTCTCCTTCAACCCGCGGCTGGCAGAACTCGTCCAAGCACTGGAGAAGCAGAACGATTCGACGGAGCTGCCCGAAGCCAGCGGGGATGCCATCGCGGCCGAGTTCGAACGCTATCTGCGCAAACGCGGCCGCGATAAGTGAATCACCGACTCCCGGAGGTCAGGCGGTGAACGCCGGTCGACATCGGTCCTGCGATGTCAGTCGAGCAGGCGGATGCCAAGCAGGGCGTCGACGGCGTCGGCGACTCGGTCGCCGGTGATGGCTGCTGTCTCCGAGGGTTCGGAGTCCGCGTAGTGTTCGGCCCATTCGTCGAGGATCCCCAGAGCCCGCGGGCTGTCGAGGTCATCGGTGAGTGCTTCGCGCAGCAGGCCGATGATGTGCTCACGCAGACCCTGGCGACATTCTGATTCGCATTTGGCCGCATGCTTCCATGCCTGCAGACGTGCTTCGGCGATGGACAGCTGCTCCTCGGTGAAGCTCCAGTCGCTGCGGTAGTGGTTGGACAGGATCACGGTGCGAATGGCCATGGGGTCGACTCCGCGCTCGCGCAGCTTCGAGACGAGGACGAGGTTGCCCTTGGACTTGCTCATCTTCTCGCCGTCGAGGCCCACCATTCCGGTGTGCATATAGGTCTTCGCCATGGGTGTGTCCCGCCAGGCAGCAGCATGGGCGGCACTCATCTCATGGTGAGGGAAGATGAGGTCGCTGCCGCCTCCCTGCACGTCGACGGGGAAGCCGAGATACCGATCGGCGATGACAGTGCATTCGACATGCCAGCCCGGTCGTCCCCGGCCCAGTGTGCCTCCGTCCCAGGACGGTTCGCCTTCGCGTTCGGCCCGCCACAGCAGCGGATCGATGGGATTCTCCTTGCCCGGAGTCTCGGGGTCACCGCCGCGTTCGGCCGAGAGCGCTGCCATGGTCTCGGCGTCGTCATGGCTGACTGTGCCGAACGGTGGGGTGATCTGCGTCGACACACGGTAGTAGACGTCACCGCTGTCGAGAGTGTAGGCGGCCCCCTTGTCCACGAGATCGCGGACGCCGGCGGCGATCTCGTCGACGGATTCGACGACGCCGATGAAGTTCGCCGGCGGGATCACCCGCAGGGCTTCCATATCCTCTCGGAAGAGATCGATCTGCGACGAGGCGAGTTCGCGCCAGTCGACTCCCGTGGCGTCGGCCCTCTCCAGCAGCGGATCGTCGACGTCAGTGGTGTTCTGTGCGTACTCGACCTCGAGTCCCGCATCACGCCAGATCCGGTTGAGCAGGTCGAAGGCCACATAGGTGGAGGCGTGCCCGAGGTGCGTCGCATCGTAGGGGGTGATGCCGCAGACGTAGAGTCGAGCGGTCTGCTTGGATCCGCGCAGCCTGCGCGGGCTGCGTGTGCTCGTATCAAAAACCGTAGGCACCTTGCCGGTGCTGGTCAGACGGGGCAGTTGAGGTTCGGGCCATGACTTCACGGCACCCAGCCTAACCGAGAGGCAGGCGTTCGGCACTTCCGAAGCAAAGTGATGCCGGTTTCAGATCGGCGGCCAGGGAATGACGGTGCGATCGTCCGGTGCGTCGGGGAAGAACTCGGCGGCGAGAAGCCGATCGGCCCGGTCCTTCAGAGCCTCGATCTCGTCTGCCGACAGGCAGTCGCTCAGCTGCGTCCGCAGCCTCTCGTCCATGGTGGCGACTTCCTGAAGCGCATCGATCTCTTCGGCGCAGAACGAGGTGCGAGAGAAACCCCACAGAACGGTGCGCAGCTTCTCCTCATTGTGGAAGGTCAGTCCGTTGTCGATGCCGAAGACGCCGATGTCGGCCGCGGCGGTGCTCGGCAGGCAGCTGCCGGTGATGACATGACCGGCTTTGCGGTCGGCGTTGTTCGCGAGCAGGTCGAAGAAGGCAATGGAACGCAGGCTCTCGTCGACGGAGTGCGAGAGCACGAGGTCACGTCCGTCCTCGGTGCGCAGAGCGAAGATCGGAGTGTGATCGACAGGGATCGCGTTGACCGTCGACAGCGTCACCGCTTCGTCATCGTCGGAGGCTTCGACATAGGCCTGCAGGGATCCGCGGCCGGCGGGCAGATCATCGCGCAGAACCGTCGGCGGAACGACCCCCAGGTCGAGTGCGGCGGAGAGTCGATACGCCGCCACCTCGCGCAGGGCCAGTGTCTGTGCCGGGAAATCGTGCAGGGGCCGCTCCCCCGAGATGGGTTTGTAGACGGCCTTGATCGCCCGGCCCTCGTGTTCGAGCACGAGCAGTCGGGTGTCGTTGCTGGCTCGAGGGATCGATCCCATCTCCGTCCACTCCCCCGCAGCCAGTGCGTCGAGGAGAATCCCGTGGTCCATCACGGTTCAGGCGCGCGGGATCCCGTTGGCCCGGGGACACAGATGGCCATCGGGTTCGAGCGGGAGGGAGCAGAACGGGCAGTCTCCGCGTCCGGCGCTGACGACCTGTTCTCCGCGGCGGGCGAATTCTCGCGCGGCGGCGGCGCCGAGGACGATGCGCAGGACTTCGCGTTCGACCTCGTCGTCATCGGGGTCGGCAGAGGTTCCGGCCTGGGCATCCGCCTCGGTGAGTTCGAAGCATTCGATGACGAGTTCGTGCTTGACAGTGTCCCAGCCCAGGCTCATCGTGCCGACGCGGAACTCCGGTTCGATGGGGACGTTGAGCCCGGCGTTGTCGATGAGATCGTCGAGCGCCGTCTGCGGCACCCGCGCGGCCGGATCCTTGATCATCACCATATCGAGCAGTTCGGTGATCCGGTCGGAGAGGATCTCGACCTGCTCCTTCTCGACGACCACGGTCGTCAGCGCGTTGCCGGACTTCGCCTGGAGGAGGAACGTCCTCTCACCGGGGAGTCCGATTGTGCCGACGACGAAACGATCGGGTGTGGGGTGGTCGTACAGAGCTGCCATGTCTTCAGCCTAGTTCAAAGACTTACATGACGGTCCGGCCTGGGATACATTTGAGTCATGAGCACTGATCCTCGTGAGGCCCTGGACGCATTCCTCGAAGCAGTGAGAGAGCACTACGCTGCATCCGCGCACCGCAATGGTGACCAAGACCCCCGAGTCGAAGCCGCTTATATGGCTTTGGCCGATGCCTTCGAAATCTACGAAGACGCGATCTACACCGCGTTCGACGAAGTCACTCCATTCGAACTCTTCGATGACGTCGAGGATGCCAAGGACGATGACGAGTTCCTCCTCGACGATGACGACGAGGACGACTGAGGGCCTGACAGAGCGTCGGACCTGCCGCTCTAGTCCGACGGACCCCAGGAGATCTGGTCGAGCACTTCGGCGATCTCATCCGCCAGTTCGACCTCGCTGGCGGTGACCTCGGCCAGCTGTGCCGAAGTGCGCGGCGAGACCAGAGTGCTCGCGATACCGTGCTGTCGGTTGAACGCCAGGGCGATGTCCAATGTCGACACGCCCAGAGCGGTCGCGGCACGACGGACGCCGGCAAGCACACGGTTCGACCGCTCGTCGAGGTAGGCACCGGCGTATTCGCTCAGCTCCCCCGCCAACCGCGAATCCTGGGGAGTCGCGTTCCGGTACTTGTCGGTGAGCACTCCGCGCCCCAGTCCCGCTCCGGCGATGAGTGAGACTCCCGCATAGTCGGCGGCCGGAACGAGCTCTGCCTCGGCCTCGCGGTTGAGCAGCGAGTATTCTGCGACGACACACGCGACCGGAATCCCGGCCCCGCGCATCTCCGCCAGCTGCCAACCGGTGTGGTGGGACACGCCCACGTAGCGGATCTTCCCGAGAGTGAGCAGGGTCTCGACCGCCGATGCGGTCTCGGCACGGTCGACCTCGGCATCGAAGACGTCGAGGACGAGCACGTCGAGGTGGTCGCGACCGACTGTGCGCAGCAGGGAATCGACTTGGCTGAGGATTCTCGAGCGCCCGAGTCCGGCCTCGATGTGGCCGGGTTCACTGATGGACACGCCCACCCGGGCCAGCAGCAGAATCTCTTCGGGAAGTCTCAGCCGTCCGAGAACCTCGGCGGAGATCGTAGCCGAGCTGGGCAGCTCGATGAGGTTGCCACCTGCGTCTTTGTACTCATCGACGAGGCGCTGGGCGACCTGGTCATCGACCCGATGCCCCCACTCGAAGGTTCCGAGACCCACATCGCTGACGTCCAGACCGGTAGTGCCGAGGCGTTGGTGCTTCATGCTTCTTGAGGTTACCCGATGCTGCGACTACCGTGGTTTCGTTCCCACCTCATATTCTCAAGGAGTCGTATGTACGACTGGCTGGTCGCTGCCGTGCTCGGAATCGTGCAGGCACTCACCGAGTTCCTCCCGATCTCCTCCTCGGCGCATGTGCGCATCGTCGGCGAACTTATGCTGCCCGGTTCGGATCCGGGCGCGTTCTTCACCGCCATCATCCAGATCGGCACCGAGGCGGCCGTCGTCGTCTACTTCTGGCGCGATATCGTCACAATCATCTCCAAATGGTGCAAGGCACTCGTCGGCAAGCATGATCGCAGGGACCCCGAGGTGCGCCTGGGTTGGCTCATCATCGTCGGTTCGATTCCCATCGTCATCATCGGCCTGCTCTTCCAGGACTACATCGAGGGTGCACTGCGCAGCCTCTGGATCACCGCGACGATGCTCATCGTCTTCGGTCTCATCATCGGCATCGCCGACTGGGCCGGGAAACGCGAACGCACCCTCGAGGACATGAACTGGGGTCAGGGCATCCTGTTCGGCTTCGCGCAGGCGCTCGCCGTCATTCCCGGCGTGTCACGCTCGGGCGGCACGATCATGGCCGGCCGTTTCATGGGCTTCGATCGTCCAGCAGCGGCTCGCTACTCGTTCCTGCTCGCCATTCCCGCCGTCGTCGGTTCCG
Source organism: Brevibacterium sp. CT2-23B (assembly GCF_013168765.1). Lineage (NCBI taxonomy): Bacteria > Bacillati > Actinomycetota > Actinomycetes > Micrococcales > Brevibacteriaceae > Brevibacterium > Brevibacterium sp. CT2-23B. The sequence continues at coordinate 696,028 of NZ_JABBYK010000001.1, forward strand.
GTCTCTACGGTGTGGCGCAGACGCTCGGTCGGAGTGAAGCCATGGTTCTCGGCTGGGGACCGACGATCCTCGCCACAGTGATTTCATTCGCTCTCGGTCTCGTCGTCATCCACTGGTTCCTCAAGTACGTGGAGACGAAGTCCTTCGCCATCTTCGTCTGGTACCGCGTCGCCCTGGGCATCGTCCTCTACATCCTGCTCGGCACCGGAGTCCTCGCAGCAGTCTGAGTCCGCACATTTCATTTTGGGCTGTCGTCCGACACTCCAGCATCATCTGATCCCGGCATTCACTTACGAGTGCCGGGATCAGCGCATTCCGCCGCCGCCGACGGCGGCCGATTGGGCGAGTCCGGCGGCGGTCACCGACATCGCCGCGAGCACCGGCTGGTCACCGGAGAAGTCGATGACCGTGAACGAACCGGGAGCGACGCTCAGCCGTTGGAAATCATCCAGCGGCATCCCCAGGGCGTCGGCGATGATCGCCTTGATGATGTCTCCATGGGAGACGATCATCGCCCACCGAGGCGGAGCCGATTTCTCGGTACCGTCCGTGGGCACTGCATCGGCCCGGGATTCGGCATCGGCACGTTCCTCCTCACGCAGCCGGGCCACGAGATCACGGACGCGGGCTGTGGAACGATCGGCCGCCTCGGTGATGGATTCCCCTCCGGGGAACCTGGCCTGCGACGCCGACTTCACTACGGTCGCCCACAGGGGCTCCTCGCCCAGTTCCTTGAGTGGCCGGCCCGTCCATTCGCCGTAGTCGAGCTCGATGACGGCCTCGTCGACGTCGATGCGATCGAAGTCAGCTGTTTCGGCTGCGATCGATGCGGTCTGTTCGCAGCGCTGCAGGGGCGAATGCAGCAGCTGGGTGAAGTGCCGATGCGGCAGCAGTTCGAGGTTGGCCCGCAGTGCCCGGGTTCCCTCATCGGTGAGGGACACGCCGGGTGCGCGTCCGGCCAGGATTCCGGAGACGTTGGCGCTGGAGAGGCCGTGCCGCAGCAGAACGATGACGGGCATACCCTCAAGATTAGCCCAGATCGTCTAGGGTGAGGCTATGAAACGTCAGCGTCCACGTATGACATACGAGTTCCGCAAGGTCTCGTTCTCTCGTGATGTGCCGCGGTCGGTCAGCCTGCAGGAACTCAACGACCAGGCGGAATACGGCCAATGGGAGCTCGCCCGCACCCGCATATCGGTCGGCGGAGTCCGCACCGTGTGGCTGCGCCGGAAGATCATGCCGTTGACGATGAGCAGCTGATGGTGTGAGATCGCCTTCCCTCGTTCCTGTTCTCACTGCCGGCCTCGTCACGATCACTGCAGGAGCGGCGATGTCCCTGCAGGGACGAGCGAACGGTCTGCTCGGGCAGGTGCTCGGACATGCCGTCTTCGCCGGGCTCGTCTCATTCTTCGTCGGCCTCCTCTGTGTCGGCATCGCCTTGGCAGTCTCGGCCCGATCCCGTGCTGCCGGCCGACGTCTCATCGTGCTGCTGCGGGATCGTACGCTGCCCTGGTGGATGCTCCTCGGGGGCTTGAGCGGCTGCCTCGTCGTCATCGCACAGGCCACGACCATTCCGCGGATCGGCGTGGCCATGTTCACGATGGCGTTCGTCTCCGGCCAGGTCACCGGTGGGCTCATCGTCGATGCCACCGAGCTGCCGCCGGGCGGCCGTCAGCGTCTGAGCGTCCTGCGCATCCTCGGCGTGGTCATCGTCCTCGCTTCCCTGGCCTTCGCCGCAGGTGACCGCCTGCAGTCGGGGATTCCGCTGTGGACTCCCCTGCTCCCGCTCGTCTCCGGGGCACTGACGAGTGTGCAGCAGGCGTCCAACGGCCATATCCGGGCTGCCACCGAATCGGCGGTGGTCGCGACGACGGTGAACTTCACGGTCGGCTTCGCAGCACTCGTCGTCGGCACATTCGTCCTGCTCATGACCGGACATCCCTGGCGCGAATTCCCGACCGCGCCGGATCAGTGGTGGATCCTCCTCGGCGGGGCCTTCGGGGTGGTCTTCATCGCCCTGACGACGGTCACCGTAGCCAGGCTGGGTGTGCTGCTGCTCAGCCTGTTCGCGCTCTTCGGCAACCTCGTCGGGGCATTGGCCCTCGATGTGCTGCTGCCGATTCCCGGCTCCGATGTCACGCTGACCACGGTGCTCAGCGCCATCGGAGTGCTCATCGGTATCGTCGTGACGATTCTGCCGGTGCCGGTCGGGCCTTCAACTTCAGCGGTCAGGCCCAAATCAGCGGTCAGGCCTTCATCAGGAAGTCGCCGAGGACCCGCGTCCCGAACTTGAGCGCCGAGATCGGCACCCTCTCGTCGACGCCGTGGAACATGGCCGGGAAGTCGAGGTCGCCGGTCAGCTGGAGCGGAGCGAAGCCGTAGCCGGTGATTCCGAGCTCGGCCATCGACTTGTTGTCCGTGCCTCCGGAGAGCGTATAGGGCAGGACGTTCGCGCTCGGGTCGTCGGCGAGCAGGCTCTTCTGCATCTGCGCGACCAGCGGAGTGTCGAACGGCGACTCGAGCGCCTCGCCTTCGTCCTCGGCGGTGATGTCGATCCCCTCCCCCGCGAGTTCCTTGATCTTGAGCATGACGTCCTCGTGCTGTCCCGGCAGAGTGCGACAGTCGACGTAGGCGGTCGCGGTGCCGGGAATGACGTTGTGTTTGTATCCGGCTTCGAGGAACGACGGGTTGGAGGTGTTCTGCAGGGTCGGTGCCACGAACTTCTCGACCGAACCCAGCTCGGCGAGCAGCTGCGGAATCGTCTCTGCCGTGAACTCGATTCCCGTGAGCTCCGAGACGCCTTCGAGGAGCTTCCTTGTGGCCAGGGGGATCTCCTGCGGCCACGGGTGGTTGCCGATCCGGGTGATCGCGGCGGCGAGCCGCGTGACGGGGTTGTCGTCGTTTCGCTGAGATCCGTGTCCGGCGGTGCCGTGAGCGACGAGGTTGAGCCAGGCCAGCCCCTTCTCTGCCGTCTGGATGAGGTAGATCCGCTGGCCGCGGACGTCGACGGAGTAGCCGCCGACCTCCGAGATCGCCTCGGTGGCTCCCGAGAACAGCTCGGGACGGTTGCGCACCATATGGCGGGCACCGTAGTTTCCTCCGGCCTCCTCGTCGGCGAAGAACGCGATCACGAGGTCCCGACGCGGAGTGAGTCCCTGACGGAGCATGGCACGGACGGACGCGACGATCATCGCGTCCATGTTCTTCATGTCCACCGCTCCGCGGCCCCACAGCAGACCGTCTTTGACGACTCCTTCGAAGGGGTCGACGCTCCAGTCCTCCGCGGCCGCCGGAACGACGTCGGTGTGGCCGTGGACGACGAGTGCCGGAGCCTCCGGCTCGGAGCCCTTCACACGAGCGACGAGATTGGCCCGGCCCGGGGAGGATTCGACGATTTCGGACTTCAGGTCAACCTCGGAGAGCCAGGACGCGATGAGTTCGGCGGCCGGCAGCTCCGGGTTGGCTTTGTTCCCGCCCCAGTTCTGTGTGTCGATGCGGATGAGCTGACGGCACAGTTCGGTGACTTCGTCCTCTGCGGTGCTGAAATCAAACACGGGACTCCCCTCGATGGTGGTTCGATCACGCGGCAGTGCTGTGATCGGCCTGACAGTCACCACCGTATCCCACCCGCGAGCCCGGCTCACAGACGATCGGGCGTGTATCAGCGGGTCAGAAGTTCATCCGTGGTGATCGTGATCGGGGCGGATGATCTTTGAACCCGCAGAAGCTGCCGTTGATGGCCCGGAAGCGAATACGAAAATGGCCTCCGGATCGAAATCCGGAGGCCATCTCCTCGTTGTGCGCGAAGGGGGACTTGAACCCCCACGCCCGATAAGTTGGGCACTAGCACCTCAAGCTAGCGCGTCTACCAATTCCGCCACTCGCGCTGGCAACAGAGATAACTCTACATGCGCGAAACGGTGTCGCAAAATCGAAATCGGCTTTTGTGACGCACTGCACTTATCACGCCATCATTCGAGGTGTGCCACCCGCGAGAGGACGTGCGGTTTGCCGTTCTTCAGGTCGAAGACGGCCGACTCCGCAGCCTCGTGACGACGCCCGGAGGTCAGCGCATAGCCGACCGTGCCGGGCAGCAGGATCGGCTTCGCGAAGGACACATCCCAGCGGTAGGACTCGAGCCGCGGATCCATTGCCGAGAACGCCCGGGAGGCGCTGTACATCCCATGGGCGATCTGCCGCGGGAATCCGAATCCCTTCGCGGCCAGACCGTTGAGGTGGATCGGGTTGTAGTCACCGGAGACCTTCGCATAGCGCTGACCGATGATCGGATCCAGACGCCACAGGGCACTGGGCTGCGGCGCCGTGAACTCGAGGTGCGGCACCTGTGCCTTCGGCTTGGCTCCGGAGAGCTTCCGCCCCTTGGCCAGGTACGTCGAGACCTCGTCCATCACGGGACGACCGTCGACCTTCGCCTCGAGCCGAACCTCGATCGTGGTGCCCTTCGTGTGCTCGAAGGGACCGGCGAGCTCGAGGTGGAAGTCCACAACCTCGCCGAGGCGGGCCTGCGAATGCATATCGACGCGATTGTGGATGTGGACCATCCCCATCATCGGCAGCGGCACTTCGGGGTCGGCCAACAGCTGCATGCTCAGCGGGAAGCCGAGGATGTGCAGGTAGCCGGGGTGGACGATATCGTCCAGACCGTGACCGACGACGTGGGCGAATCCCGCATAGGCGACCGGTTCGAGCGGAATGCTGCGATCGATCGCATGATCCGGCAGCTCCGGACCGGTGCGCGGACCCACCGGCAGGGTTTTGAGCAGGGCACGGGCATAGATGGGAAGCATCGAATCCGCCATCATGCACCCACCATGTTCTGACCGCATACGCGCAGCGTCTGTCCGTTGATGCCGCGGGCACCGCTGGATGCGAGGAAGCCGATGGCTTCGGCCACATCGACCGGCTGCCCGCCCTGCTGCAGGCTCGAGAGCCGGCGCGCGACCTGGCGTGTGAGAGTCGGCATCTTCGCGGTCATATCCGTTTCAATGAAGCCGGGTGCCACCGCATTGATCGCTCCCCCGCGGGCGGCGAAGTCCTCCGCCGAGGCGGCCGTGAGTCCGATGACTCCGGCCTTCGAGGTCGCATAGTTCGTCTGGCCGCGGTTGCCCGCGATTCCCGAGGTCGAGGCCAGGGAGACGACCTGGGCGCCGTCGGCGAAGAGTCCCTTCTCCGCCAGGCGCGCATTGATCATCGTCTGCGCGGCGATGTTGACGGCGATGACAGAATCCCATTTGGCCGCGTCCATGTTCGCCAGCATCTTGTCGCGGGTGATGCCGGCGTTGTGGACGAGGATGTCCACGGGTGCCCCGAGCGCCTCGGTGATCTTGTCCGGGGCATCGGCTGCGGTGATGTCGAGCTGCAGCGACTTGCCGCCGATCCGGTTCATCACCTGCGCCAGCGCCTGACCTGCCTGCGGCATGTCCACGCCGATGACGTAGGCGCCGTCGCGGGCGAGGTTCTCGGCGATCGCGGCTCCGATTCCACGTGCGGCACCGGTGACCACGGCGGTGCGTCCGGCCAGCGGGCCGGCGTCACCGGTGGACATGAATTCGTCCAGGCTCAGCCGCTGACCGGCGTCCGAAGACACCGTGAGGAACTGGCCGGAGACATAAGCGGATTTGCCCGAGAGAAGGAACCACAGGGCCGCGTTCACCGAGGGTGCGGTGAGGTCGACGCCGTCGAGCAGGATTCCGTTGGCGGTCGCGCCGGCGCGCATCTCGTGGGCGACCGACCGGGTGAAGCCGGTGATGCCCTGGGCGGTGGCGGCCTGCTCCGGTGTCTGGCTCTGCGCATCCGGTGCCGTCGAGATTGTGATCACTCGACCGCAGGCGGCCAGTGAACGCAGGGCGGCGCCGATCTCGAGGACGACCGGTGACAGGTCGGCCGGGGACTGCGCGTCGTCGAGGACGGCGATGACGGCCCGCAGCTTCTCGCCGGTCTGGGCGTTGCGACGGACCTCGAGTCCGTTCTCCAGCAGCTGATCGGCCAGCCCCTGGGCCCCGGGACCGGTGCCGAGGACGAGGACCGGTTTGTTCTCATAGGACGCCGGGGTGGAGCCGAAGCGGTTGAGTTCGACCGGCTGCGGCAGACCGAGGGTTTTGGCCACCTGCTTCAGCGGTCCGTTGACGAGGGAGAGATAGGTGTCTTTCATGCTGCCTCCACAATCGCAGTGAGTCCCTGTCCGCCTGCGGCGCAGATCGAGACCAGGGAGCGCTTCTTGCCGGTGGTCTTCAGGTGCTTGGCGGTGCTGGCGATGATGCGTCCGCCGGTGGCCGCGAAGGGGTGGCCGGCGGCCAGGCTCGAGCCGAGCGGGTTGAGCTTGTCGCGGTCGATGGTGCCCAGCGCCGCATCGAGACCGACCTTGTCCTTGCAGAACTCTTCGGATTCCCAGGCGGCCAGGTGCGAGAGCACGGTGGAGGCGAATGCCTCGTGGATCTCGAAGACATCGAAGTCATCGAAGGTCAGACCGTTGCGGGCCAGCAGCCGCGGAACTGCGTAGGCGGGGGCCATGAGCAGACCTTCGTCGCCGTCGACGAAATCGACGGCGGCGGCTTCGGCATCGACGAGGCGCGCCAACGGGGTGAAGCCGTGCTCGTTGGCCCAGTCCTCACTGCCCAACAGCACCGAGGAGGCGCCGTCGGTCAGCGGAGTCGAGTTGCCGGCGGTCATGGTCGCCTCGGTGGCGAGCTTCCTGCCGAAGACGGGGTTGAGCTTCGCCAGGGATTCCACGGTCGAGTCGGCACGCATGTTCGTATCGCGGCTGACCCCGAGGTACGGGGTGGTGAGGTCATCGAAGAAGCCGGATTCCCATGCCGCGGCGAGGTTCTTGTGGGAGGCCACGGCCAGTTCGTCCTGGGCCTGTCGGCTGATGCCCCAGGCGGCGGTGGTGATCGCCTGGTGCTCGCCCATGCTCAAGCCCGTGCGCGGTTCGCCCGTGCTCGGAGCCTGCGGTGCGAGGTAGGCGGGGCGGATCTGGGAGGCGATCTTCGCCTTCTGCACCATTGTCTTCGCACGGGTGAGCTCGAGGAGGATCTCGCGCATCGAATCGTTGATGACGATCGGAGCGTCGGACGTCGAATCCACGCCCGAGGCGATTCCGGATTCGATCTGCCCGGCATTGATCTTGTTGTTGAGGCTGACCACGGCTTCGAGGCCGGTGGCGCAGGCCTGACCGAGATCGAAGGCGGGGGTCGTCGGTGCCAGGGCGGAGCCGAGCACGGCTTCCCGGGTGAGGTTGAAGTCCTTCGAATGCTTGAGGACTGCACCTCCGGCGACCTCGCCGATGTTCTCTCCGGCCAGTCCAAAGCGGGCAACGAGCCCGTCGATGGCCGAGGTGAGCATATCGAGGTTCGTGGCCTTCGAGTACTGCTTGTTCGAGCGGGCGAAGGGAATTCGGTTGCCGCCGAGGATGACGGCGCGGTTGTTGGGAGCGGACATGTGCACCTCCGAGTGGTTGATTTAGCCGATACCGACAGTACCTGATACTGTCGGTTACATGAAATCGATCACAGACGGTCGCTCGACGAGATGGCAGAAGCATCGCGATGAGCGTCGTCGCGAACTTCTGCGTTCCGTGCGGCTCGTCGTCGACGAGTACGGCGACGATATGTCGATGGAGCAGATCTCTGACGCGACCGGGACGTCGAAGTCGGTGCTCTACCGATACTTCACCGACCGGGCAGGTCTGCAGGCGGCCATGGGCGAATGGGCGATGGGCGTCATCGTCCGGTCTCTCGACGAGGCCGCGGCCGCCTCGGCGAAGGGCGAGGGCTCAGCCGCGGCGCAGGAGTCCCTGGCCGCGATGATCCGCGCATTCGTCACGCTCGCCGCGAATTCTCCGAACGTGTATCGCTTCTGCGACACCGCGGTCAACCGGTTCGCGCCCGAGGAGACCGGCGGTTTCTTCAATTCAATTGCCGGGCAGCTGGCCGAACGCCTCGGCCTGAGCGGCGAACAGGCTCGGCTGTGGTCGGCCGGAGCGATCGGTTTCGTCCGCGCCGCCACCGAGACGTGGCTGTCCCGACCGGACCGGCCCGAGGAATTCGCCACCACCATCACCCATTGGCTCTGGGCAACCCTGCCCGAACAACGAGGAGTAGAACAATGAAGCTGTCTCTTGACCCGAAAGCCATCAACGACGTCCTCGACGGGCATTGGGCAGAAGCTCGCCGACGCGGGCGGACCCTGGCCGAAGAGCCGTCGACCCATGACGATCCGGCCGATGATCTCGACACCGCACGAGCGAAGACCCTCGACGGGGTCATGATGATGGCCGAGACCGGGCTGCCGATGACCGGGCTGTCACCGGAGATGGGCGGAAAGAACGAACACGCAACGAACGTCGCCGGGTTCGAAGAGACCGTCACGGCCAACCCGAGCCTGCAGATCAAAGCCGGCGTCCAGTTCGGACTCTTCGGCGGAGCGATCCTCCATCTCGGAGACAAGGAGCAGCATCAGAAGTGGCTGCTCGACGCTCAGTCCGGCCGTCTGCTTGGTTCGTTCGCGATGACGGAGATCGGGCACGGCTCCGATGTGGCGAACGTGGCGACCACCGCCACCTACGATGAGGCGACCGAAGAGTTCGTCATCGAGACCCCTTTCCGGGCCGCAACGAAGGAGTACATCGGCAACGCCGCCCGCGATGCCCGGGCCGCCGTCGTCTTCGCTCAGCTCATCACCAAAGGTGTCAAGCACGGGGTGCATGCCTTTTTCGTGCCCGTCCGCGACGAGGCCGGTGAGCCGATGCCGGGAGTCTCGATCGAAGACGACGGCTACAAGGGCGGGCTCAAGGGAGTCGACAATGGTCGCCTCGCCTTCGACTCCGTGCGGATCCCACGCACCAACCTGCTCAATCGCTACGGAGACGTCACCGCCGACGGCACGTACTCCTCCCCCATCGAATCGCCGGGACGCCGCTTCTTCACGATGCTCGGCACCCTGGTCCAGGGCCGGGTCTCGCTCGACGGCGCCTCCGTGGTCGCATCGAAGATCGCCCTCGACATCGCCGTGCGCTACGGACTCGAGCGCAAGCAGTTCACGGCCGGCGATGACTTCGCCGAGACGACTCTGCTCGACTACGGCCAGCATCAGCGTCGCCTCATGCCGGCCCTCGCCGCCGTCTACGCCTCGGCGTTCGCGCACGAGAAGCTGCTGACCTCCTTCGAAGAGGTCTTCGCCGGAGCCGATGACTCCGAGGAGAACCGGGCTCTGCTCGAGACCCGGGCGGCTGCGTTCAAGGCCGACTCGACCTGGATGGCGCTCGACGTCATCCAGGAATGCCGTGAGGCCTGCGGCGGTGCCGGATTCATGGCGGAGAACCGCCTCGTCGGGCTGCGCGCCGACCTCGACGTCTACGTCACCTTCGAAGGCGACAACACGGTGCTGCTGCAGCTCGTGGCCAAGCGCCTCCTCGGCGACTATGCCAAGGAATTCGCGAACCTCGACGTCGGCGGAGCCGCCCGCTTCATCGGCACCCAGGCCGCCGAACATACGCTCTACCGCACCGGTCTGGCCAATGCCGGACGGGCGATCTCGGATGCGCTGACCCCGAACCTCGGCGACAAGCGGATCAGGTCGGGACGCCTGCAGCGAACCCTGCTCGAAACGCGTCTGGAGGTCATGGTCGCCGGAGTCGCTCAGGCGCTGCGGCCCGCGACGAAGATGCCGGCCGCGCAGGCCGCCGATCTGTTCAACGTCCACCAGCATGAGCTCATCGAGATGGCACGCGCCTATGTCGAGCTCGAGAAGTGGAAGGCGCTGGACGAGAAGATGAAGGAGCAGACCGACGCCGATCAGGCCAAGGCTTTCCGTCGTCTGCGTGACACCTACGGTCTCGGACTGATCGAGAAGCACATGGCCTGGCACCTCATGTACGGTCGCCTGCCGATGTCGCGTGCACGCCAGATCAACGAGACGCTGAACCGTCTGTGCAAGAAGCTTGCCGCCAATGCCCTCGACCTCGTCGAAGCATTCGGCTACTCGGATGTCCACCGTCGGGCCACCATCGCCTCCGGCGTCGAAGCCGAGCGTCAGGCAGAGGCCGCCGACTACTACCGTCGGGCGCGGGCTCGTCAGGACTTCCCGGTCGACGAGAAGCAGCTGCGCAAGGCCGCGAAGAAGAAGGCGAAGGCCGCCGCACGGTGACCGCAGGCCCGTGATCCGGGCACACCAGAAGACCCCCGCAGCGAACGGTCTGCGGGGGTCTTCTGGTGCTTGGGGAGATTCGGGTCGCTGGCTGGCGACTGTGCTCGTCGCCAGCGGGCCCGACTGTCTCAGTCGGCGAGGAAGTCGGCGAGCACCGCGGAGATCTTCTCTGTCTCGGTGAGGAACCCGTCGTGACCGACCGGGGAGTCGATGATGTGGTGTCGCACTCTCCCCGGCAGCGCCTCGGCGAGGATGCCCACCTGTTCCGGCGGGAACAGCCGATCCGAGGACACGGAGACCACGAGGTTGTCGGTGCAGGCGTCGGCCAGTGCGACCGTGAGGTCGGAGGAGCGACCTCGGCGCACATCGTGGTCGCGCAGGGCACGTGTGAGCACGATATAGCTGTGCGGATCGAACCGGGCGGTGAGCTTCTTGGCCTGATGGTCCAGGTACGAGGTCACCTCGTAGTAGTCCTCCGAACGCAGGCGGCGGGAGAAGCGTTCATTGAGGTCGGCATCGTTGCGATACGTCAGGTGCGCGATCTGCCGGGCCAGTCCGAGACCATGACTGGGGAAGCTGCCGACGGCCGAATAGTCTCCGGAGTAGTAGTCGGCGTCGAGTTCGATCGCGCGTTCCTGCATCATCGCCCAGGCGATCTGGTCGGCTTCGCAGAAGGCCGGTGCGGCGATGACCGCGCATTTGCGGACCTTCCGGCTGTCCAACAGAGCGAACTCGAGCGCTCGCGCACCTCCCATGGATCCGCCGATGACGGCGACCCAGGAGTCGATGCCGAGGATCTGGGCGAGATTGTGCTCCAGACGTGCCATGTCGCGGATCGAGACCCGAGGGAATCGGGAGCCGTAGGCCAGACCGTCATCATAGGACGACTGCGGCCCGGTCGTTCCCGAGCAGCCTCCGAGGGAGTTCGCACACACCACGAAGTACTTGTCGGTGTCGACGGCTTCCCCGGGCCCGACGACACCCGCCCACCATTCGGTGACGCGGGTGTCGCCGGTCAGAGCATGCTCGATGAGGATCGCATTGGACCGGTCGGCGTTGAGGGCGCCGAAGGTCTCATAGGCGATCTCGACCGTGCCGAAGGTGTGTCCCGAGTCCGTGCCGAAGCCGAGGATCCGTTCGACGGAAGTGCTCTGGGTGGTCATCTCAGGCCGCGGTCTGCGCCTTCGCCGCAGCTGCCGCGAAGCCCTTGTCGAGGTCGCCGATGATGTCGTCGACACCTTCGATGCCCACGGACAGGCGGACCAGTGCCGGGTTGACTCCGGCCGCCTTCTGGGCTTCCTCGTCGAGCTGAGCGTGCGTGGTCGAGGCCGGGTGGATGACGAGCGAGCGGACGTCGCCGATGTTCGCCACCAGCGAGTGCAGTTCGAGGGCGTCGACGAAGGCCACAGCGGCGTCGTATCCGCCGGCGATGTCGAAGGCGAGCACCGAACCCACGCCGTTCGGCAGGTACTTCTTGGCCAGTCCGTTCCAGGGGCTCGACTCGAGTCCGGCGTAGGCGACGCGGTCGACCTGGCTGTGAGCCTCGAGGTAGGCGGCGACCTTGTTCGCGTTCTCCACGTGGCGCTCGATGCGCAGGCTCAGGGTCTCGATGCCCTGGGCCAGCAGGAATGCGTTCGTCGGACTGAGCGAGGGTCCGAGGTCGCGCAGGCCCTGCACGCGAGCCTTGAGTCCGAAGGACACGTTCACTCCGAAAGCTCCGTCGGCGCCGAGGTCGCGAGCGAAGACGAGTCCGTTGTAGGAAGCGTCGGGTTCATTGAAGCCGGGGAACTTCTCCGGCTGTGCTCCGTAGTCGAAGTTGCCGCTGTCGACGAGGACACCGGCAACGGAGTTGCCGTGGCCGCCGAGGTACTTCGTGGCCGAGTGGAGCACGACGTCGGCACCGTGTTCGATCGGACGCACGAGGTAGGGGCTGGCGAGGGTGTTGTCGACGATCAGCGGCACACCGGCATCGTGAGCGATTCCGGCGATCGCCTCGATGTCGAGGATGTCTGAGCGCGGGTTCGACACGACCTCGCCGAAGAGGAGCTTCGTGTTGTCCTGGATCGCGTTCTTCCACGCCTCGTGGTCGTCGACATTGACGAAGGTGGTCTCGATGCCGAGCTTGCGCAGGGTGACGTCGAGGAGGTTGACGGTTCCGCCGTAGAGGCTGGAGCTGGCCACGATGTGGTCACCGGCTCCGGCGACGTTCGTGATCGCGAGGAATGCCGCGGACTGGCCCGAGGCGGTGAGGACGGCGTGGACGCCGCCTTCGAGATCGGCGATGCGGTTCTCGACGACCTCGTTCGTCGGGTTCGTCAGGCGGCTGTAGACGGGGCCGACGTCGGTCAGCGCAAAGCGCGCTGCGGCGTGGTCGACGTCGTTGAACACGAACGAGGTGGTCTGGTGGATGGGCAGGGCGCGCGAACCGGTGGTCGGATCGGGAACCTGTCCGGCATGGATCTGACGGGTTTCGAATGCCTGGGTCATGGTGACTCTCCTGTATGAGTGCGGTGGCGGTGTCGCTGGTTGAGGCGATGTGATGTGTCTACTGTCATCGACTTCGCCGGCTGGCACCCGCCTGTGTGTCATGTTGGCGTCATCGTGTGTCATGTTTCGTCACACCGTGCCGTGCAGCTGTCATCTGGCAGTGCCGACGTTCACCGGAAGTTCCGCGCCTTCGTCGGCAGCTGCACCTCGAGGGGGACGAGTTTGTGCGCGTAGAGGCTGACCACGTCTCCCCCGCGCTGGATGAGTCCGGTGACGACGAGGGCGTTGCGGGAGGTCGCGACCGTGCGGAAGCGTTTCATCAGCCCGGCCGTGGCTACGACGTTGAGCATCCCGAATTCGTCTTCGAGGTTGATGAAGGTGATCCCCGAGGCGGTGGCCGGGCGCTGCCGGTGGGTGACGATCGCGGCCACCGTCATCCGGGTTCCGTCCGCCGCACGCGCCGCATCCGCGGTCGATGAGTATCCGCGGGCGCTCAGCGTCTCGCGCATCATCTCCGTGGGGTAGCCGTCGACGGTGATCCCGGTGGAGAAGAGTTCGGCCAAGGTCGTATCGAAGGCGTCCATGGTCGGCAGGCTCGGCGCCGAGTCCACGCTCGCCGTTCCCGGCAGCAGCCCCGGATGGGCACCGGCGACTCCCCCGGCCAGCCACAGGGCCTGCCGTCGGTCGAGGTCGAATCCGGACAGGGCCCCGGCCGTGGCCAGCGATTCCAGGGCCTGCTTGCCGATGCCGGTGCGTTCGGCCAGGTCCGCCACCGAGGCGAAGGGAGCGATCTCGCGTTCGGTCACGATCACCTCGGCGAAGGAGCCGACATGCGCGACCGTGTCCAGTCCCAAGCGGATCCCCAGCTCCCCCTCCGAGGCGGTCGTGTCCTTGTCCTCCCCCGCTGAGGCGGTGTCCCCATCCCCGGCTTCTGCGACCCATTCGAGGTCCGTGGCCGCCTGGGACCGGCGGATGTCGACGGGCAGGATCGGCACTCCGTGCCGGCGGGCATCGGCGATGAGCGACTGCGGGGAATAGAAGCCCATCGGCTGGCTGCGCAGCAGACCGGCGGTGAAGGCGGCGTGGTGATGGTATTTGAACCAGGCGGACTGATAGACGAGGTTCGCGAAGCTGATGGCATGCGATTCGGGGAATCCGTAGTTCGCGAAGGCCGCGATGGTGGAGAAGATCGTCTCGGCGGTCTCCGCGTCGACTCCGCGTTCCATGGCTCCGGTACGGAACTTCTCGGCGAGTTCGGCCATCCGCTTCTCCGACCGACGGGAGCCCATGGCCTGCCGCAGCCGGTCGGCATCGGCACCGGTGAACCCGCCGACGTCGATGGCCATCTGCATGAGCTGCTCTTGGAACAGAGGGACCCCGCAGGTCTTGGCCAAGGACTTCTCGAGTAGCGGGTGGAGGTATTCGACCTCATCCAGACCCTGCCGTCGGCGGATATAGGGGTGGACGGAGCCGCCTTGGATCGGCCCCGGTCGGATGAGGGCGACCTGGACGGCCAAGTCGTAGAACTTCTCCGGGCGCAGCCGGGGCAGGGTGGCCAGCTGGGCGCGGGATTCGACCTGGAAGACCCCGATCGCATCGGCACGGCAGAGCATCTCGTAGACGGCTTCGTCGTCGTCATCGATCTCCGCCCGGTCGATGAGGACCCCGGTGTGACGGTGGACGAGTCCGACCATCTCGTGCAGGGCAGTGAGCATGCCCAGACCGAGCAGGTCGAACTTGACCAGGTCCATGGCCGCGCAGTCGTCCTTGTCCCATTGGACGACGGTGCGGTGGCCCATCGTCGCCTTCTCGATCGGCACGACTTCGCCGATGGCACGGTCGGCCAGGATCATCCCGCCGGAGTGGATGCCCAGATGGCGCGGTGAGCCGAGCAGATCCTCGGCGACCTTGAGCACCGGTGCGGGCACCGGTGAGTCCTCGGCATCGGGCAGGCTCGACCACCGGTTGCTCGACTTCGAGAACGCATCCTGCTGGCCGGGGGCATAGCCGAGGCTGAAGGCGGCGTCCCGGATGGCCGATTTCGCACGGTAGGTGATGACATTGGCGACCTGGGCAGCCCGGTCACGGCCGAAATGGTCGTACACGTATTGGATGACCTCCTCGCGGCGGCCGGATTCGATGTCGATGTCGATGTCCGGGTACCCCTTGCGGTCCGGGGACAGGAACCGGTCGAAGAGCAGTCCGTGTTTGACGGCGTCGACGGCGGTGATGCCCAGGACGTAGCAGACCGCGGAGTTCGCCGCCGAACCCCGGCCTTGGCAGAAGATGCCCATATTGCGGCAGAACTCGGTGATGTCGAAGACGATGAGGAAGTAGCCGCAGAAGCCCAGTTGGGCGATCATGTCCATCTCCCGGTCCAGCTGCTCCCAGGCCCGCGGGTGCTCTGCTCGGGATCCGTAGCGGGTGCGGCCGCGTTCGGCGATGAGGCCACGCAGATACGTCTCCCCCTCGGTCTCATCGGGCATCGGTGCCTTCGGCAGGTCGGGACGGGCCGAGGAGAGGACGAAGGAGCAGTCCTGACCGATCCGCACCGCATTGTCCACAGCCTGCCGCGGGAATCGCGCGAGCATCTCCTGGCCGGTGTGGATGCGTGCGCTCGCCGTCGCCGGCAGCCATCCGGCCAGTTCGTCCAGGGACTTCCGCGACCGCACCGAGGCGCGCACCTGAGCCGACTTCCACTCGGCCCGGGTGGCGAAGTGGACGGCATTGCTGGCGATGATCGGCAGGCCCGTCCGCTGGGCCAGATCGCCGAGGTGGCCCAGCCTCTCGTCGTCATCCGGGGTTCCGTCCCGGCTGAGTTCGACGGCGACCCGGTCGGGTCCGAAAAGTGCGGTGAGTTCGCGCAGAGCGCTGAGCCCGCCGTCGTCGTCGCCCAACGCTCGTCGCAGCGGTCCTTTGCGGCAGCCGGTGAGGATCATCCAGTCTCCGTCCTCTGCAGCCAGTTCTTCGAGGTCGAAGAGCGGACGGTTCTTCTCACCGCGCAGGTTCGCCTCGGTGATGACCTGAGAGAGCTGGTGGTAGCCCTCGACGCTGCGGGCGAGGACGAGCAGGTGGGTGGCATCGGGGTCGGTCTGTCCGGGGATCTTCTCGGCCAGCCCGATGGACAGTTCGGAGCCGAACACGGTGTCCAGCCCCACCTCGGCGGCGGCATGGGCGAAGCGGACGGCACCGTAGAGTCCGTTGTGGTCGGTCAGCGCCAGGGAGCTCAGCCCGGCGGCGGCGCCGGCGGCGACGAGTTCTTCGGGGTCGGAGGCTCCGTCGAGGAAGCTGAACTGGGAGTGCACATGCAGCTCCGCCCAGTCGACCTGCTTCCGCAGCAGTCCCGGTCCGCGGTTCGGCCCCTGAGCGCTGCCGGCGCCTGCCAGCTCCTGATAGCGGCTGCGTCCGTCCGAACCGCCGGGGCCGACCGAGACTTGGTAGCGGTCGGGGCGGGAGAACGCAGGAGCATCGGAGCCGTCGGCGTGCTTGTCGACAGGCTGTCTTCCTGCCGGGTTCTCACCAGCAGGCTGTTTGTCCGCCGGGGAGGACGGGATGTCCTTGCCCTCGAGGCGGCGGGCCAGCTTCGACCACGGTGTGCGCGGGTTCGAGAATCCCATCGGGATCTCCTCCTCTCAAGTGGGGTCGTTCTCTCGGTTGGGGTCGTTGGTCGGCAGGTTGCCGGTCAGCGGTAACGGCCGGTGAGGTACCACTGGCCGTGCTCTTTGCTCAGCAGAAGGGCACGGCCGGCATCGGTGACCACCTGCAGCCGGGTGCGGTAGACGGCTCGGTTCGGGTCCCACCATCCGGATTCGATGGGCCAGGAACCGGAGTAGTCGGTGATGGTCTCGGTCTGCCCGGTGGGGAATCTGATCGTCGCCGGGGCCGCACCCAGACCCGAGGGGCGTGCTTCCACCGGTGAGCCGTCCGCGGCGAGCACGTCGACGGCGGAATGTTCGACGGTCGTCGGACGGGGTGCGTGCAGAGCACCGGGCCAGGGAGCGGCGGGGCTGCGTTCGGGGACGGCCGCCTGCTGCCACGGGGTCCACAGGTTCGTCTCTGCCGGGTCCCACCCGCCTTGGATGCCCGGAACCAGGACGGCATCGGGACCGAACAGTCCCTGCAGACGCTCGAGCGTATGGGTGATCTGCCCGGTGTTCTCGTCGAACAGGCTGCGTGTGGCACCGATCGGGGTGGTCAGTTCGGCCGCGATGAGGCGCAGCGCGATGATGCCATCCTCGGAGAAGTCCTCGGCGTCGGGTGCCGGCTCGTCGACGATGTCGAGTTCCTGCGGGTCAGGCTGTGCCGTGCGGGGATTCTGTCCCGGAGGCGAACCCCGGCCCACTCCCGCCAGCCAGCCTTCGGCCTGCCACCGCAGGCGGTCGGCGATCGCATTCTCCTGCATGTCCTCGATCCGCCAGGTCCGGGACGAGGACTGGCCGCCCGCGGCATCGAGTTCGATCGTGATCTGGGTGCAGACCAACCTCTGTCTGCGCACCTTGGCCAACAGGTCGGCACCGAGCTGGCGGGCGAGGAAGCCGAGGGTATCGCTGCGGGTCGTCGGGGCATCGAGGTCGAGTTCGACGTCGAGCTGTTCGCCGCGGACATGATCGGCGAGCGGGGCTCCTGCCCGCCCGGAGGCCAGGTCGTGCAGATGCCGACCGAAGGCGCCGAAGCGTGCGTTCACGTCTTTGGTCGCGAGGCGGGCGAGGTCACCGAGGGTGCGCAGCCCCAGCTGCAGGAAGACCTCGATCAGCGCGGTCGCCTCGGCGCCGGCGTATTCCAGGGTGGTGATCGGCTGGGCGGAGAGGAAGTCCACGGTCTGTCCGGGTTCGACGCGGCGCGCCTGTCCGGCGGCGAGGACCGCGGCGAAGACGGTGTCCGCGATCCCGGGGAAGAACTCCCATCCGGTGTCATCGACAAGCGCCGAGACCAGTGTCTCGACCGCATCGGCTTCGTCGGCGTAGCCGTGTCTGAGCGAGTCGAGAGGGATCGCCAATGTTCCCGGGCTGAGCAGGGTGAACCGTGCGACGAGGTTGTCGAGGGCACCGACGCCGGCACTGAAATGTCGGTTGTCGGCCTCTTCGTCCCAGACCGCGATGTGGGCTTCCGGACAGCGGTATCCCACGGCGCGTTTGTTGTTCCCGGCGGTGATTCCGGCGGCACGGGCCGGAGCATCGGCGGCGATGACCTTGCCGGCGTGGAGGACCGCGACAGGGCGGCCCGGTGCGATGTCGTGTTCGACCGCTGCGGCCACCGCCGGCCAGTCGGGAACAGTGAGCACGAGGGTGCGGCCGGACTCATCCGACATGGCTGATCACCTGCCGCAGCTGTGTGATCGTCGACCACCGAGGATCGTCGTCCGTGCCCGTGGCCGGATCTGTGCCCAGATCCGTTGTCGGGGCCTTGGACGCTCCGCCGTCTGCCACCACTTCCAGCGTCCCCGCGGGGACGCTGGCGGGAGTTCCTGACGGTCCCGGCAGCAGGAACCGGTGGGTTCCCGTCTGTGAACGAGCGCGGACGAGGCAGGACTGCAGACGGCCGTGACCGTGTTCGGCACCCGACCAGCGGGTGTCGGTGATCTCGATCTGCTCCGTACTGCCGGAAAGAGGTCGGAGGCTGATGAGGCTCATTCGTCGTTCACGGATCTTCGCCAGGAGTCGGGCCCGTTCCGAAGCACTCGGGGCGAAGCCGGGGTCGACGAGGATGATGTCGAAGGATTCGATGAGGATCGAAGCCACTCGCAGCCAGTCCTCACCAGGGGTCGCGAGGTTGACGAAATGGTCGAGATCGACACCGAGGTCGGCGATCGAGGACACGGACGGTTCGCCGAGCCCGATGCCGGCACACCACTTCTGCTCCCGGGTCGCCGCAGCGATCGTCGCCAGGCCGCAGCTCAGCGACAGCTCACCGGTGACAGTGACAAGTTCCCCACGCGGCAGACCGCCGCGACGGAACAGCGGAGAGAGCACAGGATCCACCGAATGAGGTGAGATCTTGTCGAACAGTGCCGCAGCCGTGGAGATCCCCGTCTCCCGACTGAGCTGTTCGATGACCGGTGCTGCTGACATGACATCCATTATCGAACTGGTGTTCTAAATTGGCAAGATTCAGACAACAGCTTTGCCTTCCCGGGCGTGTCGCCATTCGGCTTCGAACATCCATGCGATACAGAGGCCGAGGTCAAAGCCGTAACCGCCGCCGACAGTGCCGGGATCGGCCGCTTTCGTGATCTGCCTGACCTTGGCAACGCGAACCGCCGTGTTGAACATCATCCGTCCCCTCACCCGGCTTTCCAGAGGAAGCAGCTGGGAGCCGTCGGGCAAGTAGAAGGCAAAGGCGGCGGGACCGCGCATCGCTCCAGCGAAGTCCGCTCCGGTGCGTTCGATGCGCAGCTGGTATTTGTGTACCATGGTGTGATGTCTGCGACAGAGCAGGATGAGATTGTCCATATCGGTCCTCCCGCCCTGCGACCAAGGGCGGATATGGTGGGCATCACATCGCCTGCGGGCACGGCAGCCGGGGAATTGGCAGCAGACATCACGCACGCTCAGTGCCATTCGCTGTCGCCTGCTCACCAGACGCTTCGAGCGCCCGAGCATGAGGACGTCACCTCCGGCATCCTTGATCGCCCCGCTGATCAGCGCCTCACAGCTCAGGCGCTCCGCCGTCGCCGCAGTGATGCCGCCGAACCCTTCGATCCGGCAGGTCGTATCCGCGCCTCCGCTCGGCGTCCCCGCGGGGACGCTTCCCTCGACTCCTGCCGGATGGTCCGGTTCGCTTTCCGTCCCCGCGGGGACGCAGACGGCGGTCGGCTTTGCGGGGATGCTGAGCAGAGGGGGCTTGAACGCGGGCGCGGCTTCCATCGTGGCGCCGCTGCGGGTGATCACCTCTGCGGAGGCATGAACGAGCAGTCGGGCACGATCGGCGTCGATCGAACCCGTGGGCTCGGCACGAGGGAAGGCGTGGATGATCTCCATCAGGCACATGACCTGGGAGACCGGCTCATAAGGAGCCTCGTCCGCTTTGCCGCCCTCGCCCGCAGCCCCATCCCCATCGGAACCGCCATCATGGACGGGACGTTCGAGAACCTGGCGGGCGGCGTCGAGCATCGCGGCGATCTCTGCGGCGTCGTCTTCCTCGAGTTCGATCGTGATCCGGGTCCGACCAGGTGCCACCTGACGCATGCTCACACTGTCCTGAGCCAGGTACAGAGGGAACGGGCCGTTGTCGATCTTGTCGGCCAGCTGCTGGTAGTTCTGCGAGATCCGACTGATCTGGCTGCCGGTGGCGAGGGTGGCCAGACGCAGCGCCTCATCGTCGCCGATCCGCTCCCCCAGTCGGGTCACTTCCCTCACCTTTGAGAAGCTGACATCACCGCCCGCCAGACTCTTCTTCACCTTCGGCATCTCCCGCAGAGCCTTCATCACGCGCACATACTCGCGAGCCGTGTGCATGCTCACCGACGCCACATGCATCACCCACTCGGTCAGGGTCTTCACACCGACCCATTCCGCCCACAATCCCCGTCTCTCGACCTCGTCGATGAGGGTGATGACGCGGGCATGGCAGAAGGAGATGCATGAGATGCTGCGCCGGATATCCGTCACGATCTGCTCACAGGTGAGGGTGCTGGGGTCCGCATCGGCGTCAGCCCCTCCATAGTCCTTCGGATCGACGCTCAACCCCTCGAGCTCCGCGGTCTCGGCTGCGCGCGGTCGGCTCGATTCCTGTGCAGCCGAACTCGCTCCTGCCTCATCCCACCGAGCCGTGGTCTGCTGTCCCTTGCCCCTCGGGCCCGAGCCTGCCCATGCCTGAGCGGACGGAATTCCGCTCTGGCTTGCCGAGGCCACGGCCGCTTCCCTCACACGTCTTTCCCATTCCATGTCCTCGCCCCACGGATCGACCTGATCTTCGTTGTGCATGGCTTCGCTCCTCGTGCCGTTCGGCCCCGCAGCCCCCATGACCACCGACCGTGCTCCCACTCTAGAACTCGGCACTGACACGAGAATTTCCTCTAATACAAGCTGAACTGATTATTCATTGGTCATCTTCGATTCGTTTTCGTTTCTACTGGTGATGACTGCACACCTGCCGAAGCCACCGCAACTTGTTCTCGCCGACGCGCTCGCGTCAGTGCGTCCGGGTAGGGTGGCGTCATGACCGACGGCACAAACGGCACTTCGTCCCGCGAAGCGGCCACGCGTGATTCCTATGATGCGATCGCCCGGACCTACACGGAATGGGTCGCCGATGAGCTCACCGCCAAACCGCATGACCGCGCCGTCCTCGGGGCCTTCTCCGAGCTCGTCCTCGGCACCGGCTCGACGGAGGTCCTCGACCTGGGCTGCGGGCCCGGTCGCATCACCACGTTCCTCGCCGCCCTCGGACTCGAACCGCGTGGACTCGACCTCTCCCCTGCCATGATCGAACTCGCGCAGGGCCTCTATCCGGCGCATCAGTTCGACATCGGGTCGATGACCGCCCTGCCCTATGCCGATGAGTCCTTCTCCGGTCTCGTCGCCTGGTATTCGACGATCCACGTCCCGGACGATGAGCTTGTCCTCACCTTCGCCGAGGCGGCCCGTGCCCTGCGTCCGGGCGGTTGGTTCCAGTTGGCGTTCCAGCTCGGGGACCGGATCGATCACTTCTCCGATCTCGCCGGCTTCGACGTCGATCTCGACTTCCACCGCCGCTCGATCGATGACGTGCTCACCGCGCTCGAACCGCACGGCTTCATTCCTGCCACCCGCCTCGAACGCGAACCCGACCGGACCGGTCGCTTCCCGGAGACGACCAGGCAGGGATACCTCCTCGTTCGTAAGGCCAGCCTCTGAGGTGAGAAGATGAGGGTGATATGAACATCGACATCGTCTTCCACACTCCAGAGATCCCCGGCAACACCGGAAACGCCATCCGGCTCGCCGCGGTCACCGGAGCCCATCTGCATCTCGTCGAGCCTCTCGGCTTCGACCTCTCCGACGCGAAGCTGCGCCGAGCCGGTCTCGACTATCACGACCTCGCCCATGTCACCGTCCATCCATCGATCGACGAACTCTGGGGCCACCTCGGCGAACGTCGGGTGATCGCGTTCAGCACGCATACGGACAATTCCTTCGCCGAGGTGGACTACCAAGACGGTGATGTCCTCCTCTTCGGGCGCGAGTCGACGGGACTGCCCGACGAGGTCGTCAACGACGAGCATGTGGATATGACTGTGCGGATTCCGATGCTGCCGGCACGCCGTTCGCTCAATCTGGCGAATTCGGCATCCATCGCCATCTACGAAGCCTGGCGTCAGCACGGCTATGCAGGGGCCTGAACCCGCGTAGACTTCTTCGCGAACGCTTTACCTGAAAGGACCACTATGACCGCAAAGGTGCTCACTGTCGCCGGATCCGATGTCTCCGGAGGAGCCGGACTCGAAGCCGATCTGAAGATGTTCGACGAATACGGGGCCTTCGGCACTGCCGTCGTCACCTGCATCGTCACTTTCGACCCCGATGACGGATTCGCCCATGTCCTCGAGTTCATCGAGCCCGAGGTCGTCACCCGTCAGCTCGAATCGACGCTGGACGTGCACGAGTTCACCGCCATCAAGTCCGGCATGCTCGGCTCCGTCGACTCGGCACTGGTCCTCGCCGAAGAGCTGAAGACCAATGATCTGCCGTACGTCTTCGATCCTGTGCTCGTGTGCAAGGGCGCAGGCACCATGGTCGATCTCAAGGATCTCTTCGTCGAGAACCTCGTGCCCCTGGCCACCGTCGTCACCCCGAATCTCGAAGAGGCCGCGACCTTGGCCGGAGTCGACCCCATCGACTCCGTCGAGGGCATGGTCGAGGCCGCGAAGATCATCCACGGGCAGGGCGCGAAGAACGTCGTCGTCAAGGGCGGAGCCCGTCTCGCCGGGGACGATGCCATCGACATCCTCTTCGACGGTGAGACCGTGACGACTCTGCGCTCGCGCAAGGTCAACAACAAGCTCGTCAACGGCGCAGGATGCTCCTTCGCCTCCTCGATCGCGGCAGGAATCGCCACCGGTCTCGACATCAAGGACGCCGTCGTCTCCGCCAAGGAGAAGGTCGCTCACGGAATCGCGAACTGCCTCGACAATGCCACCGGCGTCGCTTCGCTCTACCATCCGGCGGCACGGGTGAGTCCCTCCTCCGAGGTCTCAGTCACCGTCGACTGATCACTGTTGCCAGGGTTGCGTCCCCGCGGGGACGCAACCCTGGCACGGTTCCGCGGAGCCGTCGTAACGGACAGAACTGTCGTAACGGACACTGCGGCCCGCAGACAGCAGATTGCCCCGCACACCTGATCGGTGTGCGGGGCAATCTGAATAAAGCTGTTGGAACGCCCGAGATCAGCGCTTGCCGAAGCCCTTGTAGCGGTCCTTGAACTTCTCCACGCGGCCGGCGGAGTCGAGGATGCGCTGCTTGCCCGTGTAGAACGGGTGCGAAGCGGACGAGATCTCGACGTCGATCACGGGGTAGGTGTTGCCGTCTTCCCACTCGATGGTCTTCTCGCTCTTAGCGGTGGAGCGGGTGAGGAACTTGGTGCCGGAAGCCAGATCGTTGAATACGATCGGTGCGTATTCCGGGTGGATGTCCTTCTTCATTTTCTTACCTCTGCTGAATTCTTTCAGGCGCCTGATATGAGTTGAACTCATCTGCCAGTGCCCGAATTCGTCTGCTGGACACGCTCCGAACCGTAGGAACCGGACACGGAGCGACAATCGATTCTAACTGATGGGCCCGGACAAAGCGATTCGACACGGATCTCCTAAACTGTGGCCATGACCACGAAGGAACGCCTCTCCACTCAGTTCACTCTCCGACCCGCCGCCACCGCCCCCGAACTCATGGCCGAATCGACGGCCACCGCCTTGTCCGCGGTATCCGGCGAAGTCGACGTCTTCGATATCGATCCGCAGATCGCCGATACCGCTGCTCTCCTCGATGCCACGGATCTGCCTCCGGCGACCTCGGCGAACTGCGTTCTCGTCGCCGGCTCGCGGGGCGGCGAGGAGCGGATCGCCGCCTGCATGGTGCTGGCGAACACCCGCGCCGACGTCAACAAGCGGGTCAAGAAGCTCCTCGATGTCCGCAAGGCCTCGTTCCTGCCGCTCGAACGCGCCGTGAACGAATCGGGGATGGAGTACGGCGGCATCGGACCGATCGGCCTGCCGGAGAATTATCGGGTGCTCATCGACTCCCGCGTTGCGGAGGCCGACGAACTCATCATCGGTTCCGGTATCCGCGGCTCCAAGCTGCTCCTCTCCGGATCCGCACTCGCGTCCCTGCCCGGCGCCGAGGTGATCGAGGATCTCGCGAACGAGATCGGCTGACCGTGGCGCTCGGTCCCGCGCCGTCCGTCAGCCAGATGCTGCCCGTCAGTTCAGTCCCGCTCGTTCGATGACGTAGTCGATGAGCGGGGCGTAGAGGTTCGGCACCACATCATCGTCCAAGGGGATGGTGGCTTCGATCTGTCCCTGCGCCTCGGCGACGAAAAGGGCGGGATCGTTGCAGTCGGCGTAGCCGATAGTTCGCAGTCCCCGGCTCGAGGCAGCACCAGCCCAACCATGATCGGCCACAACGAGGTCCGGGGCCGACCCGCCGCGGGCGGCGAAGTCGTTGAGCAGCGCATGCATCGGTTCAGCCAGGTGGGTGTGCGGGCTGCCGCCATGCTGGTGCCAGGTCCACACATTGTGGATCTGACGGACGTCGCCGCCGATCTCCGGGACCGGGATGAAGTGATAATGGGTGTCGATGACGGCGCCGGCGCTTTTCGCCGCGGCGGCAATTGCCATATGCACGGGCAGCAGTCCTGCCGGATGTCCGGTGGCGAAGAGGATCCGGCCGCCGGCGCGGGCGACCTGGCCGACCGCCTCGGCGAGCTTCTCCAGAGCGTCGATGCAGCCTTCGGTGGAGATCGTGTCCACGCCTTCGACGAACTCGGGATCGGGCCGCAGGCCGCAGCGTTCGACCATGAGCGCGAACACTGAGTCATAGTCCCAGTCGCGGGTGAGTTCGACGCCGAAGTCGAATTGGCGTTCCTGGTCGAGGAACCGGTGGATGTGCGAGAGGTTGTTCTCTCTCGGTGTGGCGACCTCCCCGGTGATCCGTCCGGCTTCAAGAGCAAGGGCTAGGGTGCTGCGGTCCACTGGGGTCCTCTCCGTCATGACTGCGGGAATGATCACTGTCTTTCTGAGACGATCATACGGATGATGAGCGCGATCATCAGTTCCTTCTCGGAAGGTTCACTCATCGCGACCAGCAGCGTCATCGCTGCCAGCGCATTGTCGTCGACTCGCCTGTTGCCATCGGGGTCGATCAGCGCGCCGTTGCGGTCAAGGAAGGTGACGAACAGCGCCGAGGCGCTGCGCTTGTTGCCGTCGGAGAGGGGGTGGTCTTCTCTTCGGCGGTCGGATAGGGTTCGTGGTCTCCGAACCCCTGATAGATCGCCCCGATGACAGCCCCTAGAGCATCGCCTCGTTCCCTCCCCAGCAATTTATCGTCGGGAAATGCCAATGACAGTCCGCCGATGATTCTGCGTGCTTCTTCCAGGGCCAATTCCCATCCAGGCACGGAGCTCGATTTCGACGACAAGTATCCTTCGTCATAATCTCTGAGCATGGTGAGACTTGGCAGGTACGTTGACAGTACGTCGGCAACCCCCGCAACCAATTCCTCCTGCGACTTCGTCAGCACGCTGACAATCTTTCCCAATTCTGACAACCGCCGTTGGTTGACGGCGGTTCCTTCGATCGCATAGCGATGAAGGACATCGTTTGCCCAACGGCGAAATCGCACTCCTTCCGACGACTTCACTCGAAATCCCACCGACAGGACCATGTCGAGGCTGTAGTGCTCAACCATACGTGTGACTGTTCGGGCGCCCTCTTTTTGAACTGTCGCAAATTTTGCGACAGTTGGCTCACCGTCGAGTTCCTCCCGCAGAGCGTTGTTGATATGTTTGCCGATCGTCTTCACATCACGTCCGAACAGATGCGAAAGCTGATGCCGTGTCAGCCAAACGGTATCGGAATCAGTGCGCACCTCGAGCGCGGTGTCACCGTCAGCGGTCGGATACAGCTCAATCGAATTGCTCATAATCAAACGTCAAAGTGCGCCACTGACACGGCTCAATCGTCCTGCAGGGCGAAGCAGGTGACCGCCGAGGCGGCCGCGACGTTGAGGGAGTCCACTCCCCCGCTCATGGGGATCATCACGGTCGAGTCACAGGCGGCGATCGTCGATCGCCTGAGTCCTTCGCCTTCAGTGCCGAAGACGACTGCGGTGCGCTCCGGTGCCGAGGCGGCGAAGTCGCGCAGCCCCACAGAATCATCGTCGAGTGCCAGGGCGGCCACGTGGATGCCGGCGTCGTGCAGGGCAGAGATTCCGGCAGGCCACGGGTCGATGCGCGTCCACGGCACTTGGAACACCGTGCCCATGGACACACGGATTGACCGGCGATAGAGCGGATCGGCGCAGCGTGGGGTCACGAGCACGGCGTCGACGCCGAATGCGGCCGCAGAACGGAAGATGGCGCCGACGTTCGTATGGTCGACGATGTCTTCGATGACGACGATTCGCTTGGCATCGGCAACCAAGGCCGCGGGGTCGGGAAGGGCCGGTCGGCCCATGGCGGCCAGAGCTCCTCGGTGGAGGTGGAATCCGGTCAGGGACTCCACAGCGGCATCCGTGCCGATGAAGATCGGCACATCGCTCTCAGCGATGATGTCGGCCAGGTCGAACAGCCATTTCGGGCTGGTGAGGAACGACCGAGGCGAGAGGCCGGCTGCATGAGCGCGGCGGATGATCTTCGAGGATTCGGCGATGAACAGCCCCTCGGCGGGTTCACGGACGCTGCGCAGGGCGACATCGGTCAGCTGCGTGTAGTCGCGCATGCCCTCGAGGCGCCCGTGCAGGGCATCGCCGGAATCATCACCCTGGCTCCCAGAGGTCAGGTCCGCCTCGTCGAAGAAGCGCAGACGCTCGACGGCGATCCCGAGCTCAGCGGACCGATCGATGACCTGCTGGCGGGTCATGGGTGCCTTGGCCGGAGTGTTCACAGCGTGCTCCCGTTCACAGCGGAACTCCGTTCACAGCGTGAGGATCCTCCAGATCGCGACGAGTCCGAGGGCCACGATGACGGCGCGCAGCAGCACGGGCGAGAACTTCCGCCCGATTCGGGCACCGAAGTACCCGCCGATGAGTGAGCCGATGGCGATGCAGACAACGGCGATCCAGTTGATCCGGTCGTGGCCGACGATGATGTACGTGCTTGCCGAGACCGTATTGACGACGAGGACGAGGACGTTCTTCAGCCCGTTGAGTCGCTGCAGATCATCGGGCAGCAGCAGACCGAGCAGGGCGATGAGGATGATGCCCTGGGCGGCGGCGAAGTAGCCGCCGTAGATCGCGGTGAGGAAGACGACGATGAGCACGACGATGTACCGGCCCGTGGACAGGCGATCCCCCGCCTTGGCGGCCCGATGCTCGACGCCGGCAGCCTCGGCCCGGCGCAGGGACCGGTTCTTCAGGTAGCGGGAGAGGTACGGCTGCCCGACCACCATGATCAAGGCCACGACGAGGAGGACCGGCACGATCGTCTCGAAAGCATCCTCGGGCAGGTGCAGCAGCAGATACGCACCGGTCAGCGACCCGAGCAGAGAGGCGGGAACGTATCCGAGAATCCGTTTCCACTGCCCTCGCAGCTCTTCACGGTATCCGAACGAGGAGGCGATATTGCCGGGGATGAGACCGACAGCGTTGCTCATCGTCGACACCACCGGCGGCACTCCGAAGGCGACGAGCGCCGGGAAGGTGATGAGCGTTCCGGAGCCGACGACGGCGTTGATGCCTCCTGCCGCGATTCCGGCGACGATGACAAGGCCGATCTGCCACGGCTCGAGGCTCAGGTTCGCCAGAAACTCCATGCTCAGAGGGCGGAACGTGCGTGGTAGCGCTGACCGTCCCGGGTGAGCTTGACGTCGATGCCGAAGGTCGCCGCGAGGTTCTCCGCCGTCAGGGTCTCCTCGATCGGACCTGCGGCCAGATCGGTGCCCTCGGACAGCAGCAGCACATGAGTGATGCCCTCCGGGATCTCCTCGACGTGGTGGGTGACCATGATCGTGGCCGGCGCCCACTTCGATGACAGGATCTCCGAGAGTGCGCCGAGCAGCTCCTCACGCCCGCCGAAATCGAGTCCGGACGCCGGCTCGTCGAGCAGCAGAAGCTCCGGGTCGGTCATGAGCGCACGCGCGATCTGCACACGCTTGCGCTCGCCCTCGGACAGCGTACCGAAGGTGCGATCGGCCAAGTGAGTGATGTGGAACGCGGCCAGCAGATCGCGGGCACGCTCGATATCGTCCTGCTCGTACTCCTCCACCCAACGTCCGGTGACGCCGTAGGCGGCGGTGAGCACGGTGTCGAGGACCGCTTCGGAACTCGGAATGCGATTGGCCAGAATCGTCGAGGCATAGCCGATGCGCGGGCGCAGCTCGAACACATCGACGCGGCCGAGCTGCTCCTCGAGGATGTTGACCGTACCCGTCGTCGGATGCATGCGACCGGCCGCGATTTCGAGCAGGGTCGTCTTGCCCGCACCATTGGGTCCGAGCACTGCCCAGTGCTCGCCTTCGGCGACGGTCAGCGAGAAATCGTCGAGGAGGAAATTCGTCCCCCGGCGCACGGACACAGAATCCAGATTCAGGACTTCACTCATATCTTCAGACTCTATCGCAGACGAGCCGTCTATCCTGGTTCGACATGGACCTCACGACCGACTCACTGCTGCTGACCCTGGCCCTCAACCACCGTCTGCGCTCGACCCTGCCCCCTGACGAGGTGACCTCTGCGTTCCTCGACGATGATCGTGATGTTCCTCTCATCGTCTCCGATGAGGTCTTCGACTCGGTCGTTCCCACCGGTCTGCTGCTCTTCATCGCTGAGGCGGCCGCCTCGGGAATCACCCATGCGCGCTTGGCGCTGCACCACCCGTCTCTGCCGCATGCGACTCCCCCGGTCGATCGCACCGCCCGGACGAAGGTCGGACGCCACACCGCCCCCGTCGTCCTCCATCGCGGCGATGAGCAGGCGGCGATCGCCCTCATCGGCGCCGAGGCGAACGTCGAGATCATCGCCTGTGCGCCCACCGTCTTCCGCCCCGTCACGGTCGGGTCCGCCCCCGAGGCGCTGCGGCGTCTGCGCCTGCTGGTGATGGAGGGCTTACGCCTCGTCGAGACCATCGACGTTCCCGAGGACTGGCGGCAGGGGCCGTGGCGTGACTGGCAAGAGGAGCTGTCGACGATGCACCCGATCTCCCGGCTCATCCCCACTGAGGCGGATTCCCGAGCGATCTACGCCGCCCTCGACATCCACCACCGGATGCGCACCGTGCTCGCACCTGCGACCGTCGCCCCGCCAGAGTTCGGTGCGCTGCTGTCTCAGCTGCACCCGGCCGCCGCGGACTACATCATGGCAGTGGCTACGATGAAGGGGTGAATGAGACGCCTCAGGCCACCGCCTCCCAGATCCCCGTCCAACTGCTCGTCATGGACGTCGACTCGACGTTCATCAACGAAGAGGTCATCGACCTCATCGCCGCCCATGCCGGGGTCGGAGACAAGGTCGCCGACATCACCGAACGCGCCATGGCCGGAGAGCTCGACTTCGCCGAATCCCTGGCTGAACGGGTCGCCCTGCTGAGCGGGCTGCCGGAGACCGTGCTCGATGAGGTGCGAGAGCAGATCACCCTCACCGAGGGAGCCGCCGACCTGGTCGCGACAGTGCACTCCTCGGGTGGCCAGGTGGCTCTGGTGTCGGGCGGCTTCACCGCCATCATCGCTCCCGTCGCCGCACAGCTGGGCATCACCGACGTCTTCGCCAACGGACTCGATATCCATGACGGGCTGCTGACCGGGCGGACGAACGGCCGTGTCATCGACCCGAACGCCAAGGCCGAGATCTTCGAGGATCTGCTCGCTGCCGGCGGATACGATCGTGCCGCCTCGGTGGCGATCGGTGACGGCGCCAATGACATCGGCATGGTCGAAGCCGCCGGTCTCGGAATCGCCTTCTGTGCGAAACCGGCGCTCGTCGCCGCAGCGGACGCGTCCGTGGAGACACGCGACCTGCGAGCCGTCATCGACCTGGTCGCTGCGCGTGCAGACGTGTGAGCGATCCCTCCCAGGGTGTGGCACCGGCGCCATTGAACGCTGACTGACCGAAGACGCCTGTGGCGCTGACGAATGTTTCGTCAGCGCCACAGGCGTCTTGTCGACAGATCGCGTCGGTCAGACGGTGCGTTCAGACTCCGTGGAAGACCCGGATCTGCGGGGCCGGGTAGTGTCCCGGCTCCACGTCCCAGCTCTCGAGGTCGAAGACCGCGATCGACGAGGGACGGAACGTATCGGGAACCCCGCCTTCCGGATTGAGGTGGCCGACCACCTCGGCGACGGTCGGCTGGTGGCCCACGATATACGCGCACTGCGCATCCGCGGGGATCGAGTTGATCGCATCCAACCAGTCGTCGACGGACCCGGAATACAGCGAGGGATCCTCGCGCAGGGTCAGGTCACCCGGTTCGTCGAGAGTTCCTCCATGAGCGCGGTTGACAGCTTCGACGACAGCCTGTCCGGTCTGCACGGTGCGCCTGGCCGCCGAGGCGATGGCCACATCGGGTGACCAGCGCTCGGCGATCTCGGCTCCGGCCTCGACCGCTTGAGCCAGACCCTTCGCATCCAGGGACCGTTCGAAGTCGGTCGGACCGTGCGCTTCCGCCTTGGCGTGGCGGGCGAGGATGAGCACAGGCATGAGTGGTCTCAGGCGCCGGTGGAGTGGAATCCGCCGTCGACGTGGATCATCTCGCCGGTAGTGGCGGGGAACCAGTCGGAGAGCAGGGCGACGATGGCCTTGCCGGCAGGGGTGGTGTCCTTCTGGTCCCAGCCCAGGGGTGCACGGTCGCCCCACATGTCTTCGAGCGTTCCGAAGCCGGGGATGGAGGTTGCGGCGGTGGTCTTCAGCGGTCCGGCCGAGACGAGGTTGACGCGCACGCCGTCTTCGCCGACGTACTTGGCGAGGTAGCGGGCGGTCGATTCGAAGGCGGCCTTGGCCACACCCATCCAGTCGTAGACCGGCCAGGAGATGGTCGCGTCGAAGGTCAGTCCGACGATTCCGGCGCCCTTGTTGAGCACGGGCTTCGCGGCCACGGCGATGGCCTTGAGCGAGTATGCGGAGACGTGGATGGCCGCGGACACGGAGTCCCAAGGCGTGTCGAGGAAGACTCCGCCGAGGGCGTCCTTCGGAGCGAAGGCGATCGCGTGGACGATTCCGTCGATGTTGCCGCCGAGGCGCTCGGGCAGGGCCGCGAGGTCCTCTTCGTTCGTGGCGTCGAGTTCGATGACCTGCGGGGTCTCGGGCAGGCGTTCGGCGATCACCTGAGTGATCTTCATCTGGCGACCGAAGCTCGAGAGGATGACCTCGGCTCCCTGCTCCTGTGCGATGCGAGCAGCGGCGAAGGCGATCGACGCCTCGGTGAGCACGCCGGTGACGAGAATGCGCTTTCCGTCAAGAATTCCCATGGTGGTCCTTTCGAAAGGAAGGTGGTTGCGTGTGCATGACGCCGCTTCGGGCGGTGTCTCTGTATCGAAGTCTACGGGCTGCGGCCCGGCGGGGCCGCATCGTCTGCGGCCGAGGATCCGGTTGTGACCGGCTCAGCGCCGTCTGAGTCAGTGGCCCATGCCTAGTCCGCCGTCGACGGGGATGACGGCACCGGAGATGTAAGCGGCTTCATCGGAGGCCATCCAACGGACGACCTTGGCGACCTCACCGGGTTCGGCGAATCGCTTCGCCGGGATGGTGGCGAGGTACTCTGATCGCTGCTTCTCGCTGAGCTCATCGGTCATATCAGTGCGGATGAAGCCCGGGGCGACGACATTGGCGGTGATTCCGCGGGAGCCGACCTCACGGGTGATGGAGCGGGCGAAGCCGACGAGACCGGCCTTCGAGGCCGAGTAGTTCGCCTGACCGGGCACGCCGTAGAGACCCGACACCGAGGAGATGAGGACGATGCGGCCCTTCTTCGCGCGGATCATCCCGGTGATTCCGCGCTTGACGGTGCGGAAGGCACCGGTGAGGTTCGTGTTGATGACGGACTCGAATTCGTCATCGTTCATCCGCATGAGCAGATTGTCGGCGGTGATTCCGGCATTGGCCACGACGACCTCGACGGGACCGAGCTTCTCCTCGATCTCGGTGAACGCCCGATCGATCGATTCGCTGTCGGTGACATCGGCGGCCACGGCCAGCGCTCCCTCCGGGGCCTGACCGTTGCGGGAGGTGACTGCCACCTTGTCCCCCTGGGCGAGGAATTCCTCGGCGATGGTGCGACCGATTCCGCGGTTGCCGCCGGTGACGAGGACTGTGCGTGGTTCTGACACGTTGGTCTCCTGTTGATCGACTGTGTTCTTCAAATCTATCGTGGACAAACCTATCCTGTCCTTTGGCCGATGGATATGACTCTCACAAAGGACGAGTATCATGTTTGGCAGTCATCGATCGAAGAAGGATATGGTCAGGCACGCTCAGCAGATCACAACGGCAGACACCGCCCTTGATGACGATATGCGGTCTCGGATCATCAAGTATTCGATCACCATGGGCATCAGGACGGTCTGCTTCGTGGCCGCCTATTTCGCTTTCGTCGCAGATATGCACATCCTCATGTGGATCTGCGTGGCAGGGGCGGTCGTCCTCCCCTACCCTGCGGTGATCTTCGCCAATGCGGGCCGCGAACGCACCCGAGATGATCGTTCCGCCCTGCTCGAACAGGCCCCGCTGACAGAGCTGCCGCCGGCGCGCGGTGAGACGATCTCCGGCGACACTCTCGGAGGGGAGACGGTCGATGACGAGACGGTCGACGGTGCAGATCCCGGAGGCGGCTCAGATACCCGAGGCGGCGCCCCTGACGAGACAGGTCCAGGCGCGGATCACCGACACGAAACGATCCGGGGCGAGACGGTCCCGGGCGACACCGTCCAAGGTGAGACCGTCGACGACAACGACGAGGACAGGAGGGACCAGGCTTGAGCGAGCAGCTGCAGTGTTCCGCGAAGGAATGCCGGGCGTTCGCGACCCGCGCCCTGCTGTGGAACAATCCCCGCGTCCACACTCCCGAGCGGAAGAAGACGTGGTTGGCCTGTGATGAGCACCTCGACTATCTGCGTGACTTCCTGACTCTGCGCGACTTCTTCATCACCGACGTCTCCGTCGACGAGATTCCGGAGGACGCAGGTTGAGCCGCTATTCCTTCCTCTTCTCCGCACGCTGGCTCAAATACATCGCCATGGCGATCATCGTCATCATCGCCTGCGTGTTCCTCGCCCTGTGGCAGAAGGACCGCCGCGATCAGCGGGAGCAGGAGATCGCGACGATCACCACGAACTACTCCGCCGAACCCGTCGACATCACCTCGGTGCTCTCGACACCGAATTCGACGCTGGAGACCACCGATGAGTGGACCCAGGTGGAGCTGACCGGATCGTTCTCCGACGAGGACACCGTCCTCGCACGCAACCGGACGGTCGAAGACAAACCCGGCTTCTATGTGGTGACTCCGTTCGAGATCACCGGCGGATCGACGATCGCCGTCGTCCGCGGCTTCACCGCCGAACAGGATTCCGTGCCGCCCGCTCCTCGGGGTCAGCAGACCGTGGTCGCCCATCTGCGTCCCGCTCAGGACGGATCCGAGGATGAGAACCCGAAGGGCCTCATCAAAGCCATCGATCCCGCGCGCATTCCGGGAATGGACGATGCCTATTCGCATGTCTACGTCGAGGCCTCACCGGCGGAGACAGGCGGTGCCCCGGAAGAGGGGCTGACCCCGCTGCCGATGCCCGAGCTCGATCCGGGCAACCACCTGTCCTATATGCTCCAGTGGTTCGCCTTCGGAATCATGATCATCATCGCCGTGGTCATCTCGGCCCGACGTGAGCGCAAGGCAGCCGCCGAGGCGGTCGAGCACGGCGCTGTCGAGAACGAAATGGTCGTCATCGACAAGGCCGCCCTCGACGCGGGCGCGAAGATCAGCCAGCCCGGCAGCCGCTATGGCCGCAACCGCTGGGCCTCGCCCACCGTGCGCGGGCAGGCCGAAGCCGAGGAGGATGCCCTGTTCGAGGAGCGCTTCCGCTCAAAGTGAACTTGCTCAGGCGAGCGTGACGAGATCGAGGTACGTGTCGTTCCACAGGTCCTCGTCGCCGTCGGGCAGCAGCAGCACGCGGTCGGGGTCGAGCGCAGACACCGCACCCTCATCGTGGGTGACGAGCACTATTGCACCTTCATAGCGGCGGATCGCCGAGAGGATCTCCTCGCGGGAGGCCGGATCGAGGTTGTTCGTCGGCTCGTCGAGCAGCAGCACGTTCGCGCTCGAGACCACGAGGGTCGCCAGAGCCAGACGCGTCTTCTCGCCGCCGGAGAGGACCCCGGCGGGTTTGTGCACATCATCACCACTGAAGAGGAACGAACCGAGCACATTGCGCACCGCGGTGTCATCGAGATGCGGAGAGTTCCGCGACATGTTCTCCAGCACTGTGCGTTCGAGGTCGAGGGTCTCATGCTCCTGCGCGTAGTAGCCGAGCTTGAGGCCGTGTCCGGGCACGACTTCTCCGGAGTCGGGTTCGTCGAGTCCGGCGAGCAGACGCAGCAGCGTCGTCTTTCCGGCGCCGTTGTAGCCGAGTACGACGACTCGTGTGCCCTTGTCGATAGCGAGGTCGACACCGGTGAACACCTCGGTCGAACCGAAGCTGCGAGAGAGTCCTTCGGCCGTCAGCGGCACACGTCCGCAGTCGGCCGGGGCCGGGAAGCGCAGATTCGCGACCTTCTCCGTGGCGCGTTCGTCCTCGAGACCGGCGAGCAGTCGGTCGGCACGCTTGGCCATCTGCTGGGCGGCGACGGTCTTCGTCGCCTTCGCCATCATCTTGTTCGCCTGGGCGTTGAGCGCCGCGGCCTTCTTCTCGGCATTGGCACGTTCGCGGCGGCGACGCCGCTCATCGTCCTCACGCTGTTTGAGGTAGAGCCGGTAGCCCATCGAGTAGATGTCGATGGTCTGACGGGTGGCGTCGAGGAAGAAGACCTTGTTGACCACTTCGTCGATGAGATCGAGGTCGTGGCTGATGATGATCAGACCACCGGAGTAGGCCTTGAGGTGGTCGCGCAGCCACAGCACGGATTCGGCGTCGAGGTGGTTCGTCGGCTCGTCGAGGATCATCGTGTCCGGGGCCGAGAACAGGATCCGGGCGAGTTCCACACGGCGGCGCTGACCGCCGGAGAGCGTCCCGATCTCCTGGCTGATAAGGGCCTCGTCGAGGCCGAGGTTCGCGGCGATCGCGAAGGCTTCGGATTCGGCTGCATAGCCGCCGGCGGCGATGAACTCCGCTTCGATGCGCGGGTAGCGGTCGATGGCCTTCGTTGCCACCTTCTCGTCCGGTGAGGCCATCTGCCGTTCGGCCTTGCGCAGACGCTTGACGAGGACATCGAGGTCGCGCACCGAGAGGATGCGTTCCATTCCGGTGGCGGTGAGGTCACCGCTGCGCGGATCCTGCGGCAGATAGCCGACGGTGCCGGAGATCGACACGGAACCGGATTGGGCCGGGTGTCCGCCCATGATCACCTTGGTCAGGGTCGTCTTGCCGGCGCCGTTGCGGCCGACGAGACCGACTCGGTCGCCCTTGTCGACGCGGAAGGACACCTCGGACATGAGGGTGCGGGCGCCGACGGCGACTTCGAGGCCGGAGGCCTGAATCATTCTGTCTCCAAACTGCGGCCGATGAGTTCGGCCAGAAATTCTTGGGGGTGGATGCCGCGGGCCTCTGCCCGGGCGACGAGTTCATCTGCGACTGAGGACGGCACACGACAGGACACGACAGTGGTGTCCGGCCCGGCCGCTGCGGTCACGGGCTCGACGGAAACATCGTCCTGAGCAACAGGTTCCGTCGGGTCGTCTGCCGGATCATCGTCGGCCGTCGCGGTCGACGTCCCCGCGGGGACGTATCCTGGGCCTTCCGGCACGGACGTGCCCTTTTGGAAGGCGGTGGCAGCCGCACGTGCGCGATCATCGGCGGCCTCATTGAGTTCGTGGTTGTTGTGTCCTTTGACCCACTCGAACTCGACAGTCCGCCCGCTCAGTGCCTCATCGAGAGACGCTAAGAGGTCCTTGTTGAGGACTTCTTTTCCATCGGCCTTCTTCCACCCTTTGCGTTTCCACCCCGGCATCCATTTGGTCAGGGCGTTGATGACGTACTGCGAATCACAGTATATCTTCAGCTCGTCGTCGCTGTCCGCGGTCGACCGGAGCAGGTCGAGGACGGCCATGAGCTCACCGCGGTTGTTCGTCGCGTTCTTCCACCCGCCGGCATGCCAGGAGGTGTCGTCGATGTACCAGGCCCACCCGGCGGGTCCGGGGTTGCCGAGCGCGGATCCGTCGGCGGCAGCGATGATCGTCAATGGTTCTCCTTGGAAAGTCGGATTCCATTCTTTCACGCCGCTCTCGGGTTCTCGGTCCGTGGGGCGGTGATCTCCGCGACCCTGCCCGGACACGAGTGCCGGATCGGACGACGATCGCCGAGGCGGGGCTGACCTTCTCAGGTCGCCCCGCCTCGGCGATGGTGTTCGTCTGCGTCCCCGCGGGGACGCAGACAACAGAACGTCGTCGGTGTCGGATCAGATGTTGAAGCCGAGGGCACGCATCTGTTCGCGGCCGTCCTCGGTGATCTTCTCCGGGCCCCATGGTGGCATCCAGACCCAGTTGATCCGGTAGGCCGGCACGATTCCCTCGAGCGACTGTGCGGTCTGGTCCTCGATGACGTCGGTCAGCGGGCAGGCTGCCGAGGTCAGGGTCATCTCGATCACGGCGGTGCCGTCGTCTTCGACCGAGAGTCCGTACACGAGGCCGAGATCGACGATGTTGACACCGAGCTCGGGATCGACGACGTCCATCATCGCCTCGCGCACTTCGTCGACGCTGGCATTCTGCGGTGCGTCAATGACTTCAGGCATTGTGTTTCTCCTCACGAGCTGCTTGTGCTTGGTTGAGTGCGTCCTTGAACGCCATCCATGCCAGGAGAGCGCATTTGATCCTGGCCGGGAATTTCGACACTCCGGTGAACGCCGCGGCGTCCCCGAGAATCGACTCATCCGCCTCCATTGTCCCACGTGAATGCATGAGTTCGTGGAACGCGCCTTCGATCTCGAGCATCTGCGCGACGGAGGATTCGGCGGCCAGCTCCGACAGCACCGAGGCCGAGGCCATCGAGATCGAACAGCCGTCGCCGGTCCACCTCACCGCGATCGTGCCGTCCTCACGCAGTTCGGTCTCGAGCTCGATCTCATCGCCGCACGTCGGGTTCACCTGATGCGAATATCCGTGCGGTGACCCTGCGGCATCACGGAGCAGTTCGGTGTTGCCGATGCGTGCCCGCGACTGGTCGAGGATCACCTGTTGGTAGAGCTGCTGCATCTGTGTGCTCATCGGTTCGCTCCCCTCCTCAGCCGACTCCGAAGAAGGGCCGCACTTCCGCCAGAGCGGTGAGGAAGCGGGTGCAGTCTTCGACGTTGTTGTACAGGTACGTGCTCGCCCGCGTCGAGGCGGTGACCCCGAAGCGGCGGTGCAGCGGCTGAGCGCAGTGGTGGCCCACCCGCACAGCGATGCCCTGCGAGTCGAGATAC
This sequence comes from Brevibacterium sp. CT2-23B, assembly GCF_013168765.1. NCBI lineage: Bacteria > Bacillati > Actinomycetota > Actinomycetes > Micrococcales > Brevibacteriaceae > Brevibacterium > Brevibacterium sp. CT2-23B. The sequence goes on from NZ_JABBYK010000001.1 coordinate 733,404, forward strand.
TGTCCGACATCGTGGGCGTGCACGCCGTCGACGTCGAAGGCCACGGTTCCGATCCGGTCTTCGGACTCGCCGAGGATGCGGATTCCGGGGATCTGGCCGATCCCGTCGAGGAGGACTCGGGCGAGCTCCTTCTCATGCTCGAGAACATTGTCCAGCCCCACCTCGGTGAGGTATCCGATCGCTGTCGCGAAAGCCGCCACCTCGGCGACCGGCTGAGTGCCGGCCTCGAACCGCTGCGGAGCGGGCATGAACTCGGTCTCCTCCATGGTCACCGTGGTGATCATGGATCCGCCGGTGAGCACCGGCGGCAGAGCGTCGAGCAGTTCGGACTTGCCCCACAGCGCGCCCAGGCCGGTGGGGCCGAGTGCCTTATGAGCGGAGAACGCGGCGAAGTCGACGTCGAGGTCGACGAAGTCCACGGGCATATGCGGAACGGACTGGCAGGCGTCGAGCACGACGTAGGCTCCGACGGCGCGGGCCCGGTCCACGAGGCGGTCGACCGGGTTGATCGTGCCGAGGACGTTGGAGACGTGCGTGAACGCGAGCACCTTCGTCGATTCGTCGACCATCGTGTCGAGATCGGTCAGATCGAGTTCACCGGAGTCAGTGACCGGCAGCCAGCGCAGCTGTGCTCCCGTGGAGGCAGCCAGCTGCTGCCACGGCACGAGATTCGCATGGTGCTCCATCTCGGTGACGACGATCGAGTCACCGGGGGCGAGGGCGAAACGCTCTGCGTCGTCTCCCCCGAAGCCATGGCTGGCCCGATCCATGCCGAGGGCCATGATGTTGAGCGCCTCGGTCGCGTTCTTCGTCCAGCACACCTGTTCCGGTGTCCCGCCGACGAGTCCGGCAGCGGCGATCCGACCGTTCTCGAAGGCGTCCGTGGCCTCGACGGCCAGGGAGTGCGCACCTCGGTGGACGGCGGCGTTGCGCTGCTGGAAGTACTCGACGAAGGTGTCGATGACGCACTGCGGCTTCTGCGATGTCGCTCCCGAGTCGAGATACGACAGCGGCGACTCCCCGACCCTCACATCGAGGATCGGGAAGTCGCCCCTCAGACGTGAGAACATCAGACGCCGGCGGTGAAGAAGCGGTCGTAGCCTTCGTTCTCGAGGCGTTCGGCCAGTTCCGGTCCGCCTTCCTCGGCCACCTTGCCCTTGATGATCACGTGGACGTGATCGGGCTTGATGTAGTTGAGGATGCGCGTGTAGTGGGTGATGAGCATGATGCCGACGTCGGTGGCGTCCTTGACGCGGTTGACGCCTTCGGACACGATGCGCAGCGCGTCGACGTCGAGGCCGGAGTCGGTCTCGTCGAGGACGGCGAACTTCGGCTTGAGCATCTCGAGCTGCAGGATCTCGTGACGCTTCTTCTCGCCGCCGGAGAAGCCTTCGTTGACGTTGCGCGAGGCGAAGGCGGGATCCACACGGAGGTTCTCCATGGCCTGCTTGAGGTCCTTGGTCCAGTTGCGCAGCTTCGGAGCTTCACCGTCGATGGCGGTCTTGGCCGAACGGAGGAAGTTCGTCACGGTCACGCCGGGAACCTCGACGGGGTACTGCATGGCCAGGAACAGTCCGGCCTTGGCACGCTCGTCGACGGACATCTCAAGGACGTCCTCTCCGTCGAGGGTGACCGAACCGGAGGTCACTTCGTACTTGGGGTGACCGGCCAGAGCGTAGGCCAGGGTCGACTTGCCGGAGCCGTTGGGGCCCATGATGGCATGGGTCTCGTTCGTGTTGATGACGAGGTCGATGCCGTTGAGGATGGGCTTGAGACCGGTATCGGTGTTGACACCGACGTGCAGGTCTTCGATTTTGAGAGTGGACATAATGATCCTTCTTCTTCGGTCTTGAGTCAGTTCAGGGTGGTGTTCGGGTCGACGAGGATGCGGCCGGCGATCTCTTTGCAGTCATAGACCGCGACGGGTTCGAACGCCGGCGGATTGACCGGCTTGCCCGTGTTGAGATCGAACTGCGAGCCGTGCAGCCAGCATTCGATGGTGCAGTCCTCGACGTCTCCTTCGGCCAGCGACACCTCACCATGGGTGCACAGGTCGTCGATGGCGTGTATCGTGCCGTCGGAGTCGCGAGCGATGCAGATCTCGTACTCGCCGACCTCGATGCGCATGGTGCCGCCGGGGGCCACCTCGTCGGTGGCCGCCACGTCGATCATGGTCACAGAACACTCCGGGACAGTTCGTCTTCGATGCGTTCGTTGAGCACGTCTTCGATCTCGGGCACCTGGATCTTCTGAATCACTTCGTTGAAGAATCCTCGGACCACGAGCTGACGAGCGACGTCCTCGGGGATGCCGCGGCTCATGAGGTAGAACAGGTGCTCCTCATCGAAGCGACCCACCGAGGAGGCGTGGCCTGCACCGGCGATGTCGCCGGTCTCGATCTCGAGGTTCGGCACCGAGTCGGCCCGGGCGCCATCGGTGAGGATGAGGTTCCGGTTGAGCTCGTAGGTGTCGATGTCGAGGGCCTCGGGACGGATGAGCACATCGCCGATCCACACGCTGCGCGCGTCCTTGCCCTGCAGTGCGCCCTTGTAATGGACGTTCGACTGGGCCTTCGGCGTGTTGTGGTCGATGTAGGTGCGGTGCTCGAGGTGCTGACCGGCATCGGCGAAGTAGAGTCCGAGCAGTTCGGCCTCTCCCCCGGCTGCCGAGTAGCGCACGTTCGTGTTCAGGCGCACGACGTCACCGCCGAGGGTGATGTGGATGTGCTTGAACTTCGCGTCCTTGCCCACGATCGCGTCGTGCTGACCGAGGTGCTGGGAGCCGTCGTCCCAGAGCTGCAGCGATACGAAGGTCACGTCCGCACCATCGCCGATGACGAGGGAGACGAGCTCGGAGTACCGGGCCAGTCCCTCGTGTTCGACGACGATGGTCGCCTTCGAATTCGCACCGACCGTGACGACGACATGGCCGTGGCCGAGCGCCTCACCGGTGCCGTCCGCGTGGATGATCGCGGCCCGCTCGAGTTCGGTGTCCGCGGGGACCGAGTAGTGCGTCACCGCAGAGGCGCGGTTGGCGGCGACGACCGCGGCGCGGTCCTCGGGCTCGAGGATGCCCAGTTCCTGGGCTGACTCGAGCGAGATCTCCTCGACGGACAGGCCCTCGGGCAGATCCGACTCGAACTTCAGCTTCGCCTCGGTGGCGGTGTCCTCGAAGAACTCGCTGAACTTGCGGACGGGAGAGAAGCGCCATTCCTCCTCCCGGCCGGTGGGCACGGGGAAGTCGGCGACATCGAAGCTGCGCGTGCGCGCATCGCGCTTCGAATCGGGCACCTGGACCTCGGAACCGTGCGAATGCTCCGAAAGGCCAAGCGGGTTGGTGGTATCAGTCACAGATTTACTCCTTTGAGTGCAGTGGGCGCCGGGTCGGGTCTCAGCCGACCGCGCCTTCCATCTGCAGTTCGATGAGGCGGTTGAGTTCGAGGGCGTACTCCATCGGGAGTTCGCGTGCGATCGGCTCGACGAAGCCGCGCACGATCATCGCCATCGCCTCGGTCTCCTCCATGCCGCGGGACATGAGGTAGAAGAGCTGATCCTCACTGACCTTCGACACGGTGGCCTCATGGCCGAGTGTGACGTCGTCTTCGCGGATGTCGATGTAGGGGTACGTGTCCGAACGGGAGACGTTGTCGACGAGCAGGGCGTCGCAGAGGACGTTGTTCGACGAGCCTTCGGCGCCCGGGTGGACGTGGACGAGTCCGCGGTAGCCGGCGCGGCCGCCGCCGCGGGCCACGGACTTCGACACGATCGACGAATGGGTGTGCGGAGCGGCGTGGACCATCTTCGCACCGGTGTCCTGGTGCTGTCCCTCGCCGGCGAAGGCCACGGACAGCGTCTCGCCGCGGGCGTGCTCACCGGTGAGCCAGATGGCCGGGTACTTCATGGTCACCTTCGAGCCGATGTTGCCGTCGACCCATTCCATGGAGGCGCCCTCTTCGGCGATGGCGCGCTTGGTGACGAGGTTGTACACGTTGTTCGACCAGTTCTGGATCGTCGTGTAGCGGACCTTCGCATCCTTCTTCGCGATGATCTCGACGACGGCCGAGTGCAGGGAGTCGGTCTTGTAGATCGGAGCGGTGCAGCCCTCGACGTAGTGGACCGAGGAACCCTCGTCGGCGATGATGAGCGTGCGCTCGAACTGGCCCATGTTCTCCGTGTTGATGCGGAAGTAGGCCTGCAGCGGGATCTCGACGTGGACGCCCTTGGGGACGTAGACGAAGGAGCCGCCGGACCAGACAGCGGTGTTCAGAGCGGCGAACTTGTTGTCACCGGACGGAATGATCGACCCGAAGTACTCTTCGAAGATCTCCGGGTGCTCGCGCAGGCCGGTGTCGGTGTCCATGAAGATGACACCCTGAGCCTCGAGCTCCTCGTTGATCTGGTGGTAGACGACCTCGGACTCGTACTGAGCGGCGACACCGGCGACGAGGCGCTGCTTCTCGGCCTCGGGGATGCCGAGCTTGTCATAGGTGTTGCGGATGTCCTCGGGCAGGTCCTCCCAGGACGTCGCCTGTCCCTCGGTGGAGCGAACGAAGTACTTGATGTCCGCGAAGTCGATTCCGGTGAGGTCGGCGCCCCAGTTCGGCATCGGCTTCTTGTCGAACAGACGCAGAGCCTTGAGTCGACGCTTGAGCATCCACTCCGGTTCGTCCTTGAGCTTCGAGATGTTGCGGACGACTTCCTCGCTGAGGCCGCGGGTCGCGGTCGCGCCGGCATCGTTCTCGTCGTGCCAACCGTATGCGTACTGCCCGAGGTCTTTGAGCTCGGGATTCGCATCGATGATCCGATTTCCTGTGTCAGTCATCGTGAACCTCCTTGAGGTCGATCATTGCTGTGGATGAGTGGTCTGGTCAGTTCCGAAGTCGGAATGTGGGTGGTGCACACATGGTCGCCCTGGGCCAGCGACGACAGCCGCCGCACGTCGACACCGAGGTAGTCGGAGAACATCGCGAGCTCTGCTTCGCAGATCTCCGGGTACTCCGCCGCCACGGCCTGGATCGGGCAGTGTCCCTGGCACAGCTGCATCGCCTCCAACGGGGTTCCGGCCGCGACCGGGGTCGCCGAGGCGGCGTACCCTTCCCGTGTGAGTGCGGCGGCAAGTGCACGTGAGCGAGACGCCACTGTGGTGCCGCCGCGCTTTTCGAGTTCCGGTCCGAGTCGCTCCCGCAGTCGGCTCACGAGGTCTTCCGTGAAGCCCTCCACTGCCGATCTGCCGTGCTTGTCCTCCATGAAGCGCAGGATGTTCACGGCCAACTCGTCGTAGGAATGACTGACCGAATCGTGTCCGGCCGTCGTGACCACATAGTGCCGGGCCGGTCGGCCCCTGCCCGCCTGTTTGCCGGCGAGTTCACGGACCTCGAGAAGGCCCTCACTCTCCAGCGCGTCCAGGTGACGACGGATCGCCGCGGGAGTCAGCTCGAGGGCTTTGGCCAAAGACGAAGCAGTGATCGGACCTTCGTCGAGCACCGACTGGAAGACCTTCTGCCGGGTTCGGCGATCTTCCGTGTCGTTTGCAGCCATAATCCACCTCCTTGACTAACACAACAATATTGTTGCGTAATTTGTTTCGTAAAACTAGGTGAGCCTAACCACCGCCCGCGTCGCGCGTGGACACCTGCGGTTTCGACACCCGTTTCGACGCGTCGTAGAATAGCCTGGTGTCATCTCCGGCCCTGACCATTCGCGGTCTCCAGTACTCCTACGGCACCCACCGTGTCGTCGACGGAATCGACCTCACGGCCGAGTCCGGATCCGTCCTCGGCGTGCTCGGACCCAACGGCGCAGGAAAATCCACGACCATCTCCCTGGCCGTGGGCACCCGCCGCCCCGAATCGGGCACGGTGGAGATCTTCGGGCACGACCCCGTCGCCGAACACGCGACGACGTCGCAGCTGGCCGGGGTCATGCTCCAGGACGGCGGACTGCCGATGAGCTCGAAGCCCCTGCAGGTGCTGCGGCACCTCTCCACCCTCTATGAGAATCCCGTACCGGTCGACGAACTCGCCGAACCGCTGGGTCTCCACGACTTCGCCGGACGCACGATGCGCAGGCTCTCCGGGGGACAGAAGCAGCGAGTCGCACTGGCCGCGGCCCTCATCGGACGGCCGCGCCTCGTCTTCCTCGACGAACCCTGCGCCGGTCTCGACCCGCAGGCTCGCGAGGTCGTCCACAGCTTCATCCGCGATCTCGCCGACCGCGGAGTCGCCGTAGTCCTCACCACCCACGACCTCGCCGAGGCCGAGGAGCTCTCCGACGAGGTCGTCGTCATCGATCGGGGACGGATCATCGCTCAGGGAGCGCCAGAGGAGCTGCGCAGCGCCTCCGCCGGGTCCCGGTCGCTGACGATACGCCTCGCCTCCCCCGTCCCCGCCGCCCTCGTCGATCGGCTCACCGAGCTCGGTCCCGCCTCGGCGCAGGGCTCACTCATCTCCCTCGACGGAGCACCGACGGCGAATCAGATCGCGGCCGCGTGCACTGCCGTCGCCGAGGCGGGACTGCAGATCACGGACATCGGCATGCAGAGGCAGTCCCTGTCCGACGTCTTCTTCGATCTCACCGGGAGGCCGCTGCGATGACCTCGACACGCATCGTCTCGCAGGCGAAGTTCGAGACCCTGTCCGTTCTGCGCAACGGCGAACAACTGCTGCTCTCAATCATCTTCCCGCTGGGACTGCTCGTCTTCCTCGCGAAGACTCCCCTGCTCACCGGGCTCGGGGTCATCGAGGCCGGTACCGATCCGCTGTCGATCGCCGTCCCCGGGGCGCTGAGCCTGAGCCTGGCCTCCAGCGCATTCACCGGGCAGGCGATCGCAACCGCCTTCGACCGCCGCTACGGGGTGCTGCGGCAGCTGGCAACGACTCCGCTGGGGACGAACGGACTCATCCTCGGCAAACTCGGCGCCGTCATCGTCGTCGTTCTCATCCAGTACGCACTCGTCTTCGCCGCGGCGGCGATTCTCGGCTTCCGAGGTCCCGTCGACATCCTCGGACTCTTCCTGGCCACGCTGTTCGGCACCGCCGCGCTGCTCTCGCTCGGTCTGCTCATGGCCGGCACAGTCCGCGCCGAGGCGACTCTGGCGGCGACGAACCTCATCTGGGTGCTCATGGCGGGCGTCGGTGGCCTCGTCATCGCACATCCGGGAGAATGGGGAACGGTTGTGAGCTACCTGCCCTCCGGTGCGCTCGGCGACGCCATGCGGTCGGCCATCGGACACGGCGGCACAGACATCAAGGCAATCATCGTGCTCCTGGTATGGGGGCTTGTGGGAACGCTTGCGGCACGCAGGTGGTTCCGTTTCGAATGAGGAGTGAAGTGGTCACGAAGAAGATCCGCATCGCCGCTTGGGCCATGCTCATCGCCCAGGCAGGGATCATCCTGACCGGGGGAATCGTCCGGCTCACCGGCTCTGGGCTCGGCTGTTCGGACTGGCCGAAGTGCACCCCTGATTCGCTCGTGGCCACCAGCGAGATGGGCATCCACGGCGCCATCGAGTTCGGCAACCGCCTGCTGGCTGTGGCGCTGGCGATCCTCGGCGTGTGCATTGCGCTCATGCTGTGGAGGCACCGGAAGCAGCGCCCGGATCTCTTCTGGCTCAATATCGGCCTGCTGGCCATCGTGCCCGTCCAGGCCGTCGTCGGCGGAATCACCGTGTGGACGAAGCTCAATCCCTGGGTCGTCGCCGGGCACTTCGTGCCCTCGGCCGTCGCTGTCGGCGTCGCCGCCTACTTCGTCCGCCGCACCTATGACACCGGCGTGCGGCTGGGCACCAAGGCCCCGGCTCCGCTGCCGACTCTGGGGTGGATCATCCTCGGTCTCACCGCGATCATCGTCGTCTTCGGCGTGCTCACCACGGGGGCCGGGCCCCATTCGGGTTCGACGATCTCGACCCGCAACAACCTCGACAACATCTGGGTCACCCGCTTGCACGCCGCGCCGGTGTGGCTGCTCGTCATCACCACGATCTCCGCTCTCGTCGTCGCCCGGAAGAAGACGCAGACGGCGATGGTCGCCCCGCTGACCGTGCTTCTCGTCGTCGAGGTGGCCCAGGGAATCATCGGCTACGTCCAGTACTTCCTCGGTGTTCCCGAACTGCTCGTGGCCTTACACATGGTCGGCCTGTCGGCTACGATTGCGGCAAGCGTTGCCGTCCTCGACAGCGCATACCCGAGGAGCACCGATGTCAGTCCCGATCGTTCCGTGTCTGTGGTTTCCTGACTGCGCCGAGGAGGCCATGGAGTTCTACTGCTCCGTCTTCCCCGATTCGCGCGTCCTGTCCATCGAACGCTATCCCGACGAATCCCTCGACGAACACTTCAGGGGGATGAGCGGGAAGGTCCTGACCGGCCGGTTCGTCCTCGACGGCACAGAGTTCATCTGCCTCGACGGCGGACCAGTGTTCACATTCAACGAGGCGATCTCGCTGACCGTCGAATGCGCGGACCAGGCCGAGATCGACCACTACTGGTCGCAACTGTCGGCGTCACCCGAGCACGAACAGTGCGGTTGGCTCAAGGACCGCTTCGGAGTCAGCTGGCAGATCGTTCCCGCGAACTTCGGCGAGCTGATGACCGGTCCGGCACAGACTCAGGCGCTCATGCAGATGAAGAAGATCGTCATCGACGACCTCGTCAACGCCGGCTGAGAATTTGCGTTCCGACCCGAAGCGCAAGGCACAGACGCACAACGGCCCAGTTTGAGTTGGATAGCACTGTTTCAAATCTGTGCTATCCAACTCAAACTGGGCCGAATGGATCAGCGGGTTCTTCGGCGAATCACCAGATACCGGGGATCAGGGTGGGCACGAACGGGTCGATGGCCACTGCCAGGAAGAGCAGTGACAGGTAGGTGATCGAACCGTGGAAGACCTTCATCGCCTTGAGCGAGGTGCCGTCCTTACCCTGCTTGGCACGGGAGACCAGCGAGTAGCACGACCACAGGAACCAGACTCCGGCGCCGACGGCCACGATCGTGTAGACAGGACCCATCGGAGCGACGGGAATGAGCGCGAGTGAGCAGGCGATCATCGCCCAGGTGTAGAGGATCATCTGACGGCCGACGGATGTCGGCGGAACCTTCGACGGCAGCATGGGCACGTCGGCGGCGTCGTAGTCGGCCTTGTACTTGATCGCCAGCGGCCAGTAGTGCGGCGGGGTCCAGAAGAAGACGACGAGGAAGAGCAGCACGGGCTCCCACGCGATTCCTCCGGTCACGGCCGACCAGCCGATGAGCACGGGCATGCAGCCTGCAGCGCCGCCCCAGACGATGTTCTGTGAGGTGCGGCGCTTGAGGACGAGGGTGTAGAAGACTGCGTAGAGCAGAATCGCCGAGGCGGTGAGTCCCGCCGTGACCCAGTTCGTGAATCCGCCGAGCCAGAAGATCGAACCGATGCCGAGCACGAAAGCGAAGATGAGTGCAGAACGGGGGCTGATCTCACCGGTGACGAGGGGACGGTCCTTCGTCCGTTCCATCTTCGCGTCGATGTCACGGTCGACGTAGCAGTTGAAGACCGAGGCCGAGGCCGCAGCGGCGGCTCCGCCGATGAGGGTGTTGATGACGAGCCAGATGTTCGGCAGTCCCTGAGCGGCCAGGAACATCACGGGCGCGGTCGTGACGAGGAGCAGCTCGATGACGCGCGGCTTGGTCAGCGCGATATAGGCGCTGATGATCGAACGCGGTCGGGTAGCGAGGCTCTGCTCGTCGATGGCCCTCTGCAGAGGTCGTTCACTCTGCTCTTCCCGGTTCTGACGAAGTTTGCTCACGCCCTAGATTCTACCTGTTGTCGAAGTTTTTGCCAGTCGCGCGCAGGCGAGTCGAGTCACTGACGATGCGGACGAGGAAGGCCACCGCCGCACACACCGGAGCAAGCACGACGACCTGCACGATGAGCACTGAGATGAAGCTCAGCGAGGCCGACTGCGGATCCGTGCGGAGGAGATTCGCATCGACGCACAAGCCGATGAATCCGGTGATGACGGAGTAGACGAGGGCGGTCGTCCACACCAGTCCGCCGCGCCGTGCATTGAGCATCACGGCCAGCGCTGCTGCGAAGGGGGTGAGCAGAAGGAGTGTGCCCAACGTCCACAGGCCGAGCTCCCCGATGTCGACGGTGCCGCGGAGCGGCTGGGCGATCGCCGACGACACGGCGACGGTAGCCACGGCGAAGAACACCGGGCACGCCGTGCCGATCCGGGAGATCAGCCGACGGAGCCCCCTCGTCTGTTCGGCCACCTCGGCGAAGTCGGGGCGCCTGCCCGCCGGCCGATCGGATCGCTGGTCCCCGCTGTCTGCGACGGCGGCATCGATCACGGGATCAGCACCTTTGCTCACCCTGTCATCCCTCCAGTCAGGCACAGTCCATTTTCGGTCTCCGCAGCACACAGCAGCCATTGGATGTCGAACCCGCAACTGTGCGCGAGACCACACTTTACCCGTCGGTAGCCTAAATGTCTCGCTCCCTCTCAGCACGGCGGGTGAACAGGGGCGGCGCTTCAGGCATCCGACGGGTAGAGTTTGAATGCACGCTCTTAAGACGAACGAAGGATCGCTCGACGACATGACAACTCTGTCCTGGACTGAACTCGACAATCGCGCAGTCGACACTGCCCGCCTCCTCGCCGCGGATGCGGTGCAGAAGACAGGGAACGGGCACCCGGGCACCGCAATGAGCCTGGCTCCCATCGCACACTACCTGTATCAGCACGGACTCACTCACGACCCGGCCGACCCGACTTGGGTCGGCCGTGATCGTTTCGTCCTCTCCTGCGGTCACAGTTCGCTCACGCAGTACGTCCAGCTCTACCTGGCAGGGTTCGGGCTCGAGCTCGACGACCTCAAGGCGCTGCGCACATGGGGTTCGCTCACCCCGGGGCACCCGGAAGTCGGCCACACCGCCGGCGTCGAGATCACCACGGGGCCCCTGGGCTCCGGACTGGCCTCGGCCGTGGGCATGGCCATGGCCGCTCGCCGTGAACGCGGACTCTTCGACCCCGAGGCGGCTCCCGGCAGCTCACCGTTCGACCACAACATCGTCGTGCTCGCCTCGGACGGCGACCTCGAAGAGGGAGTGTCCGGTGAGGCGTCATCGCTGGCAGGGACGCAGGAGCTGTCGAACCTGCTGGTGATCTGGGACGACAACAAGATCTCCATCGAAGACGACACCGCGATCGCCTTCGGCGAGGACACGGCCGCCCGGTACGCCGCCTACGGCTGGCACGTCCAGCACGTCGACTTCACTGCCGGCGGTGACTACCACGAGGACATCGAAGCCTTCCACGCCGCCGTCGAGGCTGCTCGCGCGGATTCCCGCCCCTCGTTCATCCGCCTGTCCACGATCATCGCCTGGCCGGCCCCGAACGCGCAGAACACCGGCGGGTCTCACGGTGCGGCCCTCGGCGAGGACGAGATCCGGGCGACCAAGGAGGTCCTCGGCTTCGACCCGGAGTCGACCTTCGCCGTCGACGACGAGGTTCTCGCTCACACTCGTCAGGCCCTGGACCGCGGTCGTGCCGCCCACCTCGAATGGGACAAGTCCTTCGCCGAATGGCGCACCGCCAACCCGGACAACGCCGCCCTCTTCGACCGTCTGTCCAAGCGCGAGCTGCCCGCCGGCCTCGATGCGGCTTTCCCGGTCTTCGAAGCCAGCGGGAAGGGCATCGCCACTCGCGCGGCGTCCGGTCAGGTTCTCAATGCGATCGCCGAGACCATGCCCGAACTCTGGGGCGGTTCCGCCGACCTCGCGGGCTCGAACAACACTCTGATCAAGGGTGAGCCGAGCTTCCTGCCCGCTCACCGCTCCACGGGTGCATTCTCCGGCCACGAGTACGGACGCAATATCCACTTCGGCGTCCGCGAGTTCTCCGCCGGTCTCATCGGCAACGGCATCGCCCTGCACGGCGGAACCCGCCCGTACAACGGCACGTTCCTCGTCTTCAGCGACTACCAGCGGCCGGCCGTGCGCCTGGCTGCCCTCCAGCAGCTGCCGAACCTGTTCGTGTGGACCCACGATTCGATCGGCCTCGGTGAGGACGGACCGACCCACCAGCCGATCGAGCACCTCTCCGCGCTGCGGGCGATCCCCGGCCTCGACCTCGTCCGACCGGCCGATGCGAACGAGACCGCGGTCGCATGGCGGAAGATCCTCGAACGCACCGACGGCCCCAGCGGACTCGTCCTGACCCGACAGGCCGTGCCGGTCCTCGACCGTGAGAAGTACGCCCCCGCCTCCGAGGCCGCACGCGGCGGCTATGTGCTCACCGATACCGGTGACCAGCCCGAGGTGGCCATCATCGCCAGCGGTTCCGAGGTCGCCATCGCTCTCGAGGCCGCCGAAGCTCTGCAGGCATCGGGCACAGCCGCTCGCGTCATCTCCATGCCGTGCCAGGAATGGTTCGACGCTCAGCCGGAGGACTACCGGGCCACCGTGCTGCCGCGAACGCTGAAGGCACGGGTAAGCATCGAAGCCGCCTCGGCGATGAGCTGGCACAAGTACCTCGGCGATGCCGGTCGTGCCGTGTCCATCGAACATTTCGGTGCATCCGCGGACTACCAGACCCTGTACGAGAAGTTCGGCATCACGGCCTCGGCCGTCGTCGACGCAGCCAAGGAATCCATCAACGCAGCAAAGGCGGAAGCATGAGTGAACGTCTCCAGCAGCTCAGCGCGGCCGGAGTCTCGATCTGGCTCGACGACCTCTCGCGCACCCGACTCGAATCCGGGGATCTCGCCCGCCTCATCGAGAGATCCTCCGTCACGGGTGTGACGACGAACCCGACGATCTTCGCGAACGCGATCTCGGCAGCCGACGACTACGACGCTGCGGTCGCCGAGCTCGGTGCCTCCGGTGCCGATGTGGATGAGGCCATCGAGGCACTGACCACAGCGGATGTCGCCGAGGCGGCCCGCCTGTTCCGTCCGGTCTTCGAGTCCACGAACGGCGAAGACGGTCGCGTGTCGATCGAGGTCGCTCCCCCGCTGGCTCATGATGCGCAAGCGACCGTCGCCTCGGCGAAGGCCCTGTGGGAACGGGTCGGCGAACCGAATGCGATGATCAAGATCCCGGCCACCGAGGAGGGACTCCGCGCGATCTACGAAACGATCGCGGCCGGGATCAGCGTCAACGTCACGCTCGTGTTCTCCCTGACCCGCTACCGCCACGTCGTCGAAGCCTTCCTCCAGGGGCTGGAGAAGGCCCGCGCCGCCGGTCATGACCTCTCGACGATCCGGTCGGTGGCCTCGGTGTTCGTCTCCCGGGTGGACTCCGAGATCGATTCCCGACTCGATTCCATCGACGACCCGAAGGCCGTGGAGCTCAAGGGCAAGGCGGGCATCGCGAACTGCGTGCTCGCCCACGAGATCCACTCGCAGCTGTTCACCTCCGAACGCTTCCGAGTCCTCGAACTCGCCGGGGCCCGTCCACAGCGTCTGCTGTGGGCTTCGACCGGAGTGAAGAATCCCGACTACGCCGACACGATGTACGTGACCGGGCTCATCGCACCGAACACCGTGAACACGATGCCCGAACCCACCCTGGAGGCGTTCGCCGACCACGGTGAGGTCACCGGCCAGATCACGTCCGAGCACTACCGTGCCGCCGACGAGGTCTTCGACGCTCTGGCACGACTGGGCATCGACTACGCCGAGGTCATGACCGTGCTCGAAGAGCAGGGGCTGGAGAAGTTCGACGTCAGTTGGACCGAACTCCAGGAAACGATCCGTACGGCTCTGGACCGCTCATGAAGCTCTCACTCTCTGTTCCCGTCGATGAGGAGTTCGAGGCAGAGGCCGCGCGTCTCATCGACGCCGGCCTGGCTTCCCGGCTGAGCGCCAAGGATGCGGAACTGTTCGACGGGGCCGCCGACGCCGCGGACCGGATGGGCTGGGTGGATCTTCCGCAGAACGCCGCAGATCTGCTCGATAAGATCGAATCCCTGCGGTTGCGTCTGCAGGAGCAGGGTCTGCGCACGATCAGCTTGGCCGGAATGGGCGGATCATCGCTCGCTCCCGAAGTGATGGCTCAGACGGTCGGTGTCCGACTCGAGATCATCGACTCGACCGATCCCAATCAGGTCGCCGAGGCGATCGGCACCGATCTCGAACACACGGTCCTCATCATCGCGTCGAAGTCCGGAACCACGGTGGAGACGGATTCGATCCGCCGCAGCTTCGCCGCGGCCTTCGAGTCGATCGGCGTCGATCCGGCGTCCCGGATGATCGCGATCACCGATCCGGGAACCGAACTCGAGGCGCTGGCCGCCGATCAGGGCTTCCTTGCGACCTTCCTCGCCGACCCCACGGTCGGCGGACGCTTCAGTGCTCTCTCGGCCTTCGGACTCGTCCCCGCGGGTCTGGCCGGTGCCGATGTGCGCGGGATCATCGCAGAGGCCGCCGCGGCCGCCACCGACCTGTCTGCCGACGGTCTGGACAATCCTGCACTGCGGTTCGGCGCTTGGCTGAGCATCGCCCACGCCCGGACGACGGAGAAGCTCGTCCTCGCCGAAACCGCAGAGCAGCTGAACGGGCTCGGGGTCTGGATCGAGCAGCTCATCGCCGAATCCCTCGGCAAGGACGGTCAGGGCATCCTTCCCGTCGTCGTCGACTCCCCCGCCGACATCGGGTTCTCCGATGCACGCGCAGACGCACTCCTGTGCCTGCTCGGGCCGGCAGCCGATGACTCGGAGCTGGGTGCGCCGTCCGGATTCGAAGCGACTATCACCGGTGGGTTGGGCGAGCTGTTCCTGTTCTGGGAATACGCCACGGCCATCGCCGGATACAGCATCGGGGTCAATCCCTTCGACCAGCCTGATGTGGAGGCCGCGAAGGCACAGGCCAGGCACCTGCTCGACGGACCGGACTCGGGTTCGACGGAGCAGCCGCGGTTCCGTGAGGGAGACATCGACGTTCTCGAGGTCGTCGACGAGGCCACTGATCTCGTCGGAGCTCTGGAGGAGCTGTTCTCGCAGGTCGACGAGTACGGATATGTCGGCATTCAGGCCTACCTCGATCGGATCGCCGATGCCGAGGCTGCGGATCTGCGTCCGCTCGTGTCCACACATGCCGGAGTGCAGACGACCTTCGGCTTCGGCCCCCGCTACCTGCATTCGACCGGTCAGTACCACAAGGGCGGTCATCCGAACGGAGTGTTCCTCCAGATCACCGGTGAGGCTCGCACTGACCTGCTGGTGCCGGGACGCGACTTCGGCTTCGCTCAGCTGCAGCGCGCCCAGGCCGCCGGCGATGCGGCGGTGCTGAGTGAGAAGGGCCGACCCGTGGTGCGTCTGCACCTGCTTGATCGTTCTCGTGGGCTCGAACAGCTGCGGGAGGCGATCGGGTCGATCAGCCCGCGCCACCACTTCGGCCACGACTGATCTGCCTGAAACGGCACTGATCCGCCGGAGCGAGGGACAGAGCACGAACAGAGAAGGACCCCGACCGATTCGGTCGGGGTCCTTCTCATTCGTCCACCGGGGCGTCGCCTCGGTGTCGGTGTCTCACGGTCTCGGCATCAGCGAGCCACGATGGCTCAGGAGTTGAACCGAGTGAGGACGCCCAGCAGGATGATGCAGGCCGCCCAGATGATCGCCATGAGCGTCGTGAACCTGTTGAGGTTGCGCTCCGCGACGCCCGAGGATCCCAGCGACGAGGACATTCCGCCGCCGAACATGTCGGACATGCCACCGCCCTTGCCCTTGTGCATGAGGATCAGCAGGGTGAGGAAGATGCTCGTGAGCACGAGCAGCGCGATGAGAATGATGTTGAGGATTTCCACGTCGGATTCAACCTATGTTTCGTCGAGTGTTTCGTCGAATGATGCGTCTGTCAGTCTACTTCGCGACCGCGGCCTTGCACAAAGCGGCGAAGTCCGGACCGCTGAGGCTCGCACCTCCGACCAGTGCGCCGTCGACGTCCGCGGAGGCGACGATTTCGGCGACGTTGTCGGCCTTGACCGACCCGCCGTAGAGAATGCGGGTGGTCTGGGCAAGAGCCTCGCCGTACTTCTCACCGATGCGTGCGCGGATCGCCGATGCCATCTCGGCGGCATCGGCGGCAGTGGCTGTCTCTCCGGTGCCGATCGCCCAGACGGGTTCGTAGGCGATGACGAGGCCGGAGAGGTCGCCTGCGTCGAATCCGGCCAGCGACTCCTCGAGCTGTCCGAGGGTGAACTCGACGTGGCTCTTCTCCTGCCGCTGTTCCAGCGACTCCCCCACGCAGAGGATCGGTGTGAGTTCAGCCGAAAGTGCGGCCTTGATCTTCGCGGCCACGACCTCGTTGGTCTCGTGGTTGTCGGCACGGCGTTCACTGTGGCCGATGACCACGTAGCTGCAGCCGAGGCGGGAGAGGAACGATGCGGCGATCTCTCCGGTATGCGCTCCGGGAGCGTGCTGGGAGACGTCCTGGGCACCGTACTTCAGCCAAAGCTTGTCCCCCTGGACGAGTGTCTGCACCGAACGGATGTCGGTGAACGGCGGAATGACGACGACTTCGCAGTCGGTGTCGTCGAGTTTGGCGTCCTCGAGTGCCCAGGCGAGCTTCTGGACAGCGGAGATCGCCTCCAGATGATCGTGGTTCATCTTCCAGTTGCCTGCCAGTAGCAGGGTGCGGTCGCTCATGGTGTCTGTCTTCCTCATCCGAGTGCGTCGAGTCCGGGCAGGGTCTTGCCTTCGAGATATTCGAGGCTGGCACCTCCGCCGGTGGAGATGTGGCCGAAGGCGTCATCGGCGAAGCCGAGGCTGCGCACGGCGGCTGCGGAATCGCCGCCGCCGACCACGGTCAGCCTCTGTCCCCCGCTGCTGCCTTCGTCGGCCAGAGCTTGGGCTACGGCTTTGGTGCCGGCGGCGAAGGCCGGGAACTCGAAGACGCCCATCGGCCCGTTCCAGAACACAGTGGTCGAGCCTGCGATGATCTCGGCATAGGCGCGCGCCGATTCGGGGCCGATGTCGAGGCCGAGGCCGTCGCCTCCGGCCGGAGTGTCTTCGAGTTCGGCGACGGGCCGGACCCAGTGCTCGGCGTCGGCGGCGAAGGAGGCGGCCATGACGATGTCCGTGGGCAGGACGATGCGTGCACCACCGGACCGGGAGCGTTCGAGGTAGCCCTTGACGTCGTCGATGCGGTCCTTCTCGACCAGGCTCGACCCGATGTCATGACCGAGTGCGGCGAGGAAGGTGAAGACCATTCCCCCGCCGATGAGCAGATTGTCGGCGCGGTCGATGAGGTTGTCGATGACGCCGAGTTTGTCCGAGACCTTGGATCCGCCGAGAACGACGGTGAACGGGGATTCGGGGTTGTTGAGCAGCCTGTCGCTGACCTCGACTTCCGCACGCACGAGTGAGCCGGCATAGTGCGGGAGGAGGCCAGCGATGTCGTAGACCGAAGCCTGCTTGCGGTGGACGACGCCGAATCCGTCGGAGACGAAATCGTCGGCCAGCGCTGCCAGCTGGGTGGCGAATTCCTGGCGCTCAGCATCGGACTTCGCCGTCTCGCCGGGATTGAAGCGCAGGTTCTCCAGCAGCAGCACGTCACCGTCGGACAGGGCTGCGGCCTTCGTCTGCGCATCGTCACCGACGGTGTCGGCGGCGAAGGCGACCGGACGGCCGATGGCTTCGGCGAGTTCGGGGACGATCGGGGCCAGTGAGAACTGCGGATCCGGTTCTCCCTTCGGCCGGCCCAGATGCGACATCACGATGACCTTGGCTCCCGCCTCGGCGAGGGACCTGATCGTTCCGGCCGAGGCCAGGATGCGACCGCGGTCGGTGATCGTGCCGTCGTCCATCGGCACGTTGAGATCGCTGCGGACGAGCACCGTGTGTCCGGCGAAGATGCCCGCATCGTCGAATGTCCTCATGAGTCCCTTTCGCTGAGAATGTAGCTGACCATGTCTTTGAGTCGGTTCGTGTATCCCCACTCGTTGTCGTACCAGGCCACGACCTTGATCTGGTCGCCCAGCACCATCGTGAGCTTGGAATCGACGATCGCCGAGGCGGTGGTGCCGACGATGTCGCTGGAGACGAGTTCGTCGGTGGAGAAGTCGAGGTAGGGCGATCCGTCCGCGGCGGAGGCGAGGATCGCGTTGACCTCGTCGCGGTCGGCGCTCTTGGAGGTGGTGAAGGTGAAGTCGATGATCGATCCGGCGGGCACGGGTACACGCACGGCGAGTCCGTCGAGCTTGCCCTCGAGGTGGGGCATGACGCGGCCGACGGTGCGTGCGGCTCCGGTGGTGGTCGGCACGATGTTGACGGCGGCGGCTCGGGCGCGACGCAGGTCCCGGTGGGGTCCGTCGACGAGCATCTGGTCGCCTGTGTAGGCGTGAACGGTGTTGAGCAGACCGGATTCGACGCCGAGGGCGTCGTCGAGCGCCTTGACGACGGTGGCCATGCAGTTCGTCGTGCACGAGGCGTTCGAGACGACGGAGTGCGCGGACGGATCGAAGGTGTCTTCGTTCACCCCCATGACGAGGGTCGCGTCGACGTCCTTTCCGGGGGCGGAGAGCACGACGGTCTGCACGGTGCCGCCGAGGTGGGCCTCGGCCTGGTCCTGCCGGGTGAAGCGTCCGGTGGATTCGACGACGAGTTCGACCTTGTGCGAACTCCAGTCGATGGCGGACGGGTCGGCTTGGCTCGTCACCGCGATCTCTCGTCCGTCGACGATGATCGCCTCGTCGGCGGCGTCGACATCATGGTCGAAGCGAGGCCACACGGAGTCGTGGGAGAGCAGATGAGCCAGGGTCGTCGTATCGGTGAGATCGTTGATGGCCACGACCTCGAAATCAGCATCGGGTTCGAGGGACAGACGGAACAGGGCACGGCCGATGCGGCCGAAGCCGTTGATGGCGATTCGTCTCATGCCTCGATCTTAGCGATCCTCGAGCATTTCCGGGGTCAGACTGGCTTCGGTGCCGGGAATTCCCAGTTCTTCCGCATGCTTGTCCGCAGTGGACAGCAGCCTGCGGATCCGGCCGGCCACCGCGTCCTTCGTCATCGGCGGGTCGGCGAGCTGACCGAGCTCTTCGAGGGACGCCTGTTTGTGGGTCACGCGAAGCTGACCGGCGTAGCGGAGGTGTTCGGGGACGTCGTCGCCGAGGATCTCCAGGGCGCGTTCGACCCGGGCGCCGGCGGCCACGGCGGCCCGTGCCGAGCGACGCAGGTTCGCATCGTCGAAGTTCGCCAGGCGGTTCGCGGTCGCGCGGACCTCCCTGCGCATCCGCCGTTCCTCCCAGACCAGCACGGCGCTGTGGGAGCCCATGCGGGTGAGCAGCGCGGCGATATCGTCGCCATCGCGGATGACGACGCGGTCGACTCCCCGGACCTCGCGGGCTTTCGCACTCAGTCCGAGTCGGCGGGCTGCGCCGACGAGGGCAAGAGCCGCCTCGGGGCCGGGGCAGGTGACTTCCAACGCCGAGGAGCGCCCCGGCTCGGTCAGTGATCCGTGGGCGAGGAAGGCTCCGCGCCAGGCGGCTTCGGCATCGGCGACGGAGCCGTTGACGATGGCCGAGGGCAGTCCGCGCACGGGACGGCCGCGGTTGTCGACGAGTCCGGTCTGGCGGGCCAGTGCTCCCCCGTCACGGGTGACGCGCAGCAGGTAGCGGTTGGAGCGGCGGATTCCGGCGGCATTGATGACGACGATGTCGGCATGCTGACCGTAGAGATCCTTGATCTCCGCTCGCAGCCGTTTGGCGGCCTGGGCAGTGTCGAGTTCGGCTTCGAGAACGATCGAGCCGTTGACGAGGTGGAGGGCGGAGGAGAAGCGGAAGATCGAGGACACCTCGGCCTTGCGGGCGGAGGTGCGAGTGATCTTCACTCGCGCCAACTCGTCCTTGACCTGAGCGGTCAGTGCCATAGCTCGTCCTCCTGCACCTGAAGTTCTACCACTGCTCGGCGACGCCGATCCCGGCGTCCAACAACATGTCACGGTAGCATGCCGCCAGCTTGAGGCTGTCATGCTGTCCCTGCCTCCGTGAGCGCAGGGGACGTTCCCAGAGTTTCGCTCCGAACATGTCCTCGGCCCGCTGCGGCAGGTCGGGTTCGAGTTCGGTGGCCGCCTCGTCGACGAGGACATAGTCCAAGGTCAGTGAGCGGGCATGACGGTGGAGGGAGACGAGGTGTTCGCCGAGGCTCAGGTCCTTCGTCTCACCGTCGGTGGAGCTGAGGTTGAGCGTGAGGGATTTCACCGCTTTTGAGGCCACGATCGCCTCGGCGAGCGAAGGCACGAGCAGGTGCGGCATCACCGAGGTGTACCAGGAGCCGGGGCCGAGGTTGAGAACATCGGCCTCCTCCACGGCTTCGATCGTCTCGTAGCGGGCAGGTGGAGCAGCCGGGTCGAGGCGCACGGTCTCGACGTGGCCGATCGTGGAGGCGAGCACGGACTGTCCGCGCACGACCTGGAAGGAGCCGGGGAACTTCACATCGGCTTCGATCGTCAGCGGGACCGAGGACATCGGCAGCACTCGACCGTGAGCGCGCAGCAGCCGGGCCATCCAATCCAGGCCGGCCACATGGTCGCCGTGGATCTGCCACAGTGCTGCGATGAGCAGATTGCCCACCGCGTGACCGTGCAGCTCACCTGTCGATTCGAACCGGTGCTGGATGACATCACGCCAGGTCTGGCCCCACGTGCCGTCGTCGCAGAGCGCGGCCAGAGCCATCCGCAGATCGCCGGGAGGCAGTCCGCCGAGTTCGTCGCGCAGTCGTCCGGATGAGCCGCCGTCGTCGGCGACTGTGACGACCGCGGTGAGGTCTTCGGTGAGCAGACGGAACGCCCTCAGCGCCGCGTAGAGTCCGTGGCCTCCGCCGAAGGAGACGATATTGGGACCGTCCTTCTGTGCGCCCGTGGAGATGACGGGCAGATCTTCGGTCTCCATGTCATTCTCTTCCCAGATCGCGGTGACGCACGGCCACTGGGATCCCGGTCTGGGCCGACAGCAGTCGTCCGACCCTTTCGCTGATCGCCACGGAACGGTGTTTGCCGCCCGTGCAGCCGATGCCGATCATCGCGTAGCCGCGGCCCTCGTGCAGATATCCCTCGGCGACGGTGGACAGGGTTGCGGCATAGCGTTCGATGAATTCCTCGGCGCCGTTCTGCTCGAGGACGTAGGCCGCGACATCGGAGTCGAGTCCGTTGTGTCCGCGCAGATGGGGAATCCAGTACGGATTCGGCAGGAAGCGGACGTCGGCGACGTGGTCGGCGTCCTTGGGCAGGCCGTATTTGAAGCCGAAGCTCATCACCGTCAGCCGCAGCGGCGGGGTGTCGTCGTCGCTGAAGCGTTTGCGCACCTCCGCGGAGAGCTGGTGCACGTTGAGGTCGGAGGTGTCGACGATGATATCGGCGCGGTGTTTGAGGGACTCGAGTTCGGCACGTTCGGCTTCGATGCCGTCGAGCAGGGTCCCCTCCCCCTGCAGTGGGTGGGGCCGCCTGGTCGATTCGAAACGTCGGACGAGGACTTCGTCGGAGGCGTCGAGGAAGACGATGCGCAGGGACAGACCCTGATCGACGAAATCGCTGATCGTCTCCTGCAGTTCGGTGTATTTGGTGCGCCCTTTGGCGTCGATGACGATGGCGATCTTCGGCAGGGCGCCGTCGGCACGGGCGACGAGTTCGACGAGCGGACGCATCATCTGCGGCGGCAGGTTGTCGACGACATACCAGTCCATGTCTTCGAGCACATTGGCCACGGTGGTGCGGCCTGCTCCGGACATGCCGGTGACGAGCACAACCTCGATGGGGTGGTCGGATCCGTTCGATTCGGCCTGCACGCTCACTCGTCCTCCTCTGTCCGTGCCCGATCGGTCGGTGGGCACTGTACCTCTCGGCACTACTCTAGGGCAGAATCGCAGAGCTCAGTCGGCCAGAGCCGTGACGATCTTCGCGGCGAGGGAGGGACCGATTCCCTTGACCTCGCAGATCTCCTCGGCGGTGGCAGCACGGACCTTCTTCACGGATCCGAAATGGCGCAGCAGAGCGGTGCGCTTCGACTCTCCGAGACCCGGAATGTCGTCGAGCACGGAACTCGTCATCGCCTTCGCACGTTTCGACCGGTGATAGGTGATGGCGAAGCGGTGGGCCTCATCACGCAGGCGCTGCATGAGGAAGAGCCCTTCGGAGTTGCGTGGGAGGATGACCGGGAACGGATCGTCCGGTATCCAGATCTCTTCGAGCCGTTTGGCCAGACCGACGACGGAGATGTCGACGATGCCGAGATCCGTCAGTGCCCGCGTCGCTGCCGCAACCTGCGGGCCGGCACCGTCGACGACGAGGAGGCTGGGCCGATAGCCGAAGCGCTCATCGGGCTCCTCGGAGGTCATCTGTTCGAGGTAGCGGCTGAAGCGACGGGAGACGACGTCGTACATCGAAGCCGTGTCGTCGGCCGCGGCTTCACCGTGGATGGCGAAGTGTCGGTAGTCGCGTTTCTTCGCCATTCCGTCTTCGAACACGACGAGGGAGGCGACGACGTTCGATCCCTGGGTATGGGAGATGTCGATGCATTCGATGCGCAGCGGTGCTTCCGGCAGGTCGAGGTGCTCCTGGATCTCCTTGAGCGCCTGGCTGCGGGTCGTCAGGTCGGACGAGCGTTTGAGCTTGTGCTGGATGAGCGCTTCCTTCGCGTTCTTCCCCACGGTCTCCAGGGCCGCCTTCTTCTCCCCGCGTTCGGGTACCCGCACGGTCACCCGCGAACCGCGCTGCTCGCTCAGCCAGGCCTCCAGGGATTCCAGATCCGCCGGCAGTGTGTCGACGAGGATCTCCTTCGGAATGGCATCGGCATCGAGCCCGGAGTATGCCTGTCGCAGGTAGTCGGTGGTCAGTTCCGCGGGGGTGTGATCATCGGAGCGTTCGATGATCCAGCCGCGTTGGCCGCGGATACGACCCTGGCGCACGTGGAAGACCTGGACGGAGGCTTCGAGCTCCTCGGTGACGAGGGCGAAGATATCGCAGTCGGCGCTCACCGACAGGACGACGGCGGACTTGTCGAGGACCTTCTGCAGGGCGGAGATCTCGTCGCGCAGACCGGCCGCGCGTTCGTAGTCGAGTTCGGCCGCGGCTGTGGCCATCTCCTTCTGCCGGTGGCTGATGAACCGGCCGGTGTTTCCGGACATGAAGTCGGAGATGCTGCGGGCCAGGTCCTTGTGATCGTCCTTGCTGATCTGACCGACGCAGGGAGCAGCGCATTTGTCGATATAGCCGAGCAGGCAGGGCCTGCCGCTGCGTTCGGCCCGACGGTAGACCCCTGCTGTGCAGGTGCGCATCGGGAAGGCCTTGAGCAGCAGGTCCAGGGTGTCCTTGATCGCCCACACCTGAGCGAAGGGACCGAAGTACTTCACGCCCTTGCGGCGTTTTCCCCGGGTGATGAAGGCCCGAGGCACCTCGTCATTCATCGTGATCGCGAGGTAAGGATAGGACTTGTCGTCGCGGAACATGACGTTGAACCGCGGGTTGAACTCGTTGATCCACGTCCATTCGAGCTGCAGGGCTTCGACCTCGGTGTCGACGACGGTCCATTCCACCGAGTTCGCGGTGTGGACCATCGTCGAGGTGCGCGGGTGCAGCTGGGCGGGGTTGGCGAAGTACGAGTTGAGTCGGTTGCGGAGGTTCTTCGCCTTTCCGACATAGATCACCCGCCGGTCGGGGTCACGGAATTTGTAGACCCCGGCCGATGTGGGGATCGACCCGGTGGCCGGACGGTAGGTGGATGGATCAGGCATTCGGATCAGGACTTGAGCATCGGTTTGAGGAACCGTCCGGTGTGCGATTCGGTCACCTCGGCGACCTCTTCGGGAGTGCCTTGGGCGATGATCTGCCCACCGCCGCGGCCGCCCTCGGGTCCGAGGTCGATGATGTGATCGGCATTGCCGATGACGTCGAGGTTGTGTTCGATGACGATGACCGTATTGCCTTTGTCGACGAGTCCCTGGAGGACCATGAGCAACTTCGAGATGTCCTCGAAGTGCAGACCGGTCGTCGGTTCGTCGAGCACGTAGACGGTGCGACCGCGGGAGCGCTTCTGCAGTTCGGCGGCGAGCTTGACACGCTGTGCCTCGCCACCGGAGAGAGTCGTGGCCGGCTGGCCGAGTCGGACATAGCCGAGCCCCACCTCGACGAGGGTCTTGAGGTGTCGCGAGATCGCAGGAATCGCGGCGAAGAAGTCGTTGGCCTCCTCGATGGGCATGTCGAGGACCTCGGCGATGTTCTTGCCCTTGAACGTGACCTCCAGGGTCTCCCGGTTGTACCGAGCGCCCTGGCAGACCTCACAGGGGACGTAGACGTCGGGCAGGAAGTTCATCTCGATCTTGATCGTGCCGTCGCCGCTGCAGTTCTCGCAGCGTCCGCCCTTGACGTTGAAGGAGAACCGACCGGGCAGATAGCCCCGGACCTTCGCCGATTCGGTTTCGGCGAACAGCCGGCGCACATGGTCGAAGACGCCGGTGTAGGTCGCGGGATTCGACCGCGGGGTGCGACCGATCGGAGACTGGTCGACGTGGACGACCTTGTCGAGATTGTCCAGGCCGGTCACGCGCTTGTGCCGTCCCGGCACCCGGGAGGCGCCGTTGAGGACGTTGGCCATCTGTGTGTAGAGGATCTCGTTGACCAGAGTCGATTTGCCCGAACCGGACACGCCGGTGACGGCGGTGAGCACACCAAGGGGGAAGGACACCGTGACGTCTCGCAGGTTGTTCTCCACGGCCTTCTCGACGGTGACCATCCGGTCCTTGTCGACGGGGCGGCGGGTCGGCGGGATCTGGATCGCCCGTCGGCCGGAGAGGTAGTCGCCGGTGATCGATCTCTCGGCATCCTTGAGGCCGGTGACGGGACCGGAGTAGACGACCTCGCCCCCGTGCTCGCCGGCACCGGGTCCGATATCGACGATCCAGTCGGCGGATTCGATGGTGTCTTCATCGTGTTCGACGACGATGAGGGTGTTGCCGAGATCCTTGAGCTTGTTGAGCGTTTCGATGAGTCGGCGGTTGTCGCGCTGATGCAGTCCGATCGAGGGCTCGTCGAGGACGTAGAGGACGCCGACGAGGCCGGAGCCGATCTGCGTGGCCAGGCGGATGCGCTGGGCCTCACCGCCGGAGAGCGTACCGGCGGCCCGGTTGAGGCTGAGGTAGTCGAGGCCGACGTCGAGGAGGAAACCGAGGCGGGCGTTGATCTCCTTCATCACCTGCGCCGCCACGGCGGCATCGCGGGAGCTCAGCTCGAGGGAGCCGAGGAAGGAAGCCGCTTCGTCGAGGGCGAGTTCGGAGACCTCGGCGATGGACCTGTCTCCGACCTTGACGGCGAGGATCTCCGGTTTGAGGCGCGTACCGTCACAGCTGGCACACGGGATCTCGCGCATATAGGACTCGTAGCGTTCCCGCGACCACTCGGATTCTGTTTCCTCGTGCTTGCGCTGAATGTATTGGTAGACGCCTTCGAAGCCCGTCGAGTACGTGCGTTCACGCCCGAAGCGGTTCTTGTACTTGACGTGGACCTTGTAGTCCTTGCCCGTCAGAATCGCGGTCTTCGCGGACTTCGGCAGCTTCTTCCACGGCGTCTTCATATCGAAGCCGAGTTCGTCGCCGAGGCCCTTGAGCAGACGGTTGAAGTACTTCGAGACCTGTTTGCCTCCCGACCAGGGGGCGATGGCCCCGGAGCCGAGGCTGAGGTCCTCGTCGGGGACGACGAGATCTTCGTCGACCTGCAGGCGGGTGCCGATGCCGTCGCAGGTGGGGCAGGCGCCGAAGGGCGAGTTGAAGGAGAATGAGCGGGGTTCGATCTCGTCGATCGTCAGCGGGTGCTCGTTCGGGCACGACATGTGCTCGGAGAAAGTGCGGGTCGTGCCTTCGTCGACGAGTTCGATGTCGATGCGTCCGTCGGCGAGCCCCAGCGCGGTCTCGACGGAGTCGGTCAGCCGCGGGCGCATTCCCGATTTGGCGACGAGGCGGTCGACGACCACGGAGATCGTGTGCTTGTACTGCTTCTCCAAGGTCGGCGGTTCGCTCAGGCTGATCTGCTCGCCGTCGACGATGGCCCTGGAGAAGCCCTTGGACTGCAGGTCGGTGAAGAGGTCGACGAATTCGCCCTTGCGGGACCGGACGACGGGTGCGAGGACGAGGAACTTCGTCCGCTCCTCGAGTTCGAGCAGCTGGTCGACGATCTGCTGCGGGGTCTGCTTCGTGATGACCTCACCGCAGACGGGACAGTGCGGGATGCCGATCCGCGCCCACAGCAGGCGGAGGAAGTCGTAGACCTCGGTGATCGTGCCGACGGTCGAACGCGGATTGCGCGATGTCGATTTCTGGTCGATCGACACCGCTGGAGACAGCCCTTCGATGAAGTCGACGTCGGGTTTGTCCATCTGCCCGAGGAACATCCGGGCATAGGAGGACAGGGATTCGACATAGCGTCGCTGCCCCTCGGCGAAGATCGTGTCGAAGGCCAGCGAGGATTTGCCGGAACCGGACAAGCCGGTGAACACGACCATCGAGTCGCGCGGCAGCGCGATCTCGACGTTCTTGAGATTGTGTGCTCGCGCTCCCTTGACCCACAGGGTGTCGAGATGGGAGACGCCTGTCACTTGCTCACCGTTATTGGTTTTCATCACCTGACCACTGTATTACTCGGCACTGACATTGCTGTATTCGCAGCGGTTTCCGGCTCATCTGCCGATCTCCCCGACGGAGATGATGCGGAGCACGATATCTCCGGATTCGTCGCTGGCGGCCACGTCCACCTCGGCGTCGATGGCCCAGTCCCTGTTGTCGTCGGGATCGGCGAGGATCTGTCGGACGCTCCATGTGTCTGAACCGGGTGTGATGTCGATATATTCCCGACCGCGGGCCTTCTGGTCGACGATGAGCTCCCCGTATTCGTCGTAGAAGTCCTCGATCGCGTCTTCCCAGGCCCGGGAGTCGAATCCGGATTCGGAGTCGAGGCGGCCGAGCTCCGTGTAGTTCGCACGTTCGGCCAGCAGCACTCGGTGGAACAGGGCATTGCGGACCTCTGCGGTGAACACCCTCGTATTCCCGGAGAAGCG
The DNA here is from genome assembly GCF_013168765.1 of Brevibacterium sp. CT2-23B. Lineage (NCBI taxonomy): Bacteria > Bacillati > Actinomycetota > Actinomycetes > Micrococcales > Brevibacteriaceae > Brevibacterium > Brevibacterium sp. CT2-23B. The sequence goes on from NZ_JABBYK010000001.1 coordinate 760,416, forward strand.
GCGGTCGAGTGCCGGCAGATCGTCGGGAGCTTCGGTGGGGTCGAGTCCCTGCAGGGTACGCCATTCGTCGAGCAGCGACGAATCCGTCCGGGCGATGGTCTCACCACACCATTCGATGATGGTCTCGAGTTCCTCGGTCCGGTTCTCCGCGGGGACGTTGTGGAGCAGTGCGCGGTAGACGTCGGTGAGGTAGCGCAGCAGGCTGCCCTCGGCCCGGGCGAGACTGTAGTAGCCGACGAACTGGGTGAAGCCCATGGCCTGCTCGAGCATGTCGCGGACGACGGATTTGGGTTCGAAGCCGCCTCGGTGCAGCCAGGGATGAGTCTCGACGAAGTGGTCGAAGGCCGGGTCGAGCATCTCGGCCAGGGGTGCGGGACTTTCGATCTCGTCGAGGATCGCCATTCGTTCGGCGTATTCGACGCCCTCGGCCTTGAGTTCGGCCAGGGTCTCTCCCTTGATCCGGTCGAGTTGGCCCTTCAGTATCTGGAACGGCACCGAGGTGGTCGCCTCGACGACGGATACGACGTCGAGGGCGTAGGTGTCGTCGTTCTCGTCGAGAAGCTCCAGTGCGGCAAGCACGAAGGGAGCCAGGGGCTGGTTGAGCGCGAACTGGGGGCCGAGGTCCTGGGTGGCGATGAGTTCGCTGCCGCGGACCTCGATGAGTCCGGCGTCGATGAGGGAGCGTCCGATGCTGATCGCGGTGAGTTTGAGGTCGAGCCGGCGTTCCCGTGTCTCATGCGTCTTGTCGATGAAGTCGCTGATGGTCGACACATCGGAGCCGGGGCGGGCGACGAGGTTGAGGATCGTCGAATGGTCGATCTTCATCCGCGGACGCAGGGTCTCGGATTCGCCTTCGATGAGTTTTGCGAAGGTCTCTTCGGACCAGCCGACGAAGCCGACCGGGGCAGCCTTCTTCTTGACCTTCTTCTTTTTCTTCTTGTCATCATTGGCCGCTTTGGCTTCTGCCTTGAGGTTGTCGATGACGTGTTCGGGGGCTTGGGCGATGACGTAGCCGCGGGTGTCGAATCCGGCGCGGCCGGCGCGGCCTGCGAGCTGTTGGAACTCGCGGACGCTGAGTCGGCGCATCTTCCGCCCGTCGAACTTCGTCAGTCCGGTCAACAGCACGGAGCGGATGGGCACATTGATGCCCACACCGAGGGTGTCGGTGCCGGAGATGACGAGCAGCAGTCCCTTCAGCGCGAGCTGTTCGATGAGGCGGCGGTACTTCGGCAGCATTCCGGCGTGGTGGACGCCGACGCCGTGCAGCAGCAGTTTGCGCAGACTGGTCCCGAATCCCTTGCCGAAGGTGAAGCCCTTGATGGCTGCGGCGATGGCGGCCTTCTGTTCCTTGGAGGCAAGGTCGACCGAGAGCAGGTTGGTGGCGAGGTCGATGGCACCGTTCTGAGAGTAGGAGACGACGTAGACCGGGGCCTTGTCGTTGCGGACGAGTCCGCGGAGAGTGTCCGAGAGCGTCTCCGTCGAATATTCGTAGTCGAGCGGGACCGGCCTGGTCGCCGAGGTGACCACGGAGGAGTCGCGTCCGGTCGTCTCCGTCATCGTCCGTCGGATGTCGGTGGTGTCGCCCAAGGTGGCGGACATGAGGACGAACTGGGTCTGCGGCATCTCGAGGAGGGGCACCTGCCAGGCCCAACCGCGGGAGGGGTCGGCGACGTAGTGGAATTCGTCCATGACGACCATTCCGGCGTCGAGCATTCCGCCTTCGCGCAGCGCCTGGTTGGCCAGGATCTCCGCCGTGGCGCAGATGACGGGCGCCTCCGGGTTGACGGTGGAGTCGCCGGTGATCATCCCGACGTTCTCTGCGCCGAATGCGTCGATGAGGGAGAAGAACTTCTCGCTCACCAGGGCCTTGAGCGGGGCCGTGTAGTACGACCGGATCCCGCGAGTGAAGGACTGGTAGAGAGCGAACAGAGCGACGAGTGACTTCCCCGAGCCGGTCGGGGTCGCCATGATCGTATTATCTCCGGCGAGGATCGTGAGGAACGCCTCGTCCTGAGCCGGGTAAGGCTCGACTCCGATCTCTCGGCAGTATTCGCCGAAGGACTCGTAGATCGTGTCGTCGTCAGCGAATTCCGCTGGGATCTCCTGCAATCTGGCCACGCTGATGCACAGACCTTTCCGATTAGACTGATTCCATCCTATTGCTCGACACCGAGGAGTCACATATGCCGGTCTTCGCCGTCACCTACCACTATGGTCCCGATACTGATACGCGGATGGAACATCGCCCCGCGCATCGCCGCTGGCAGGCGGAGCTGAATGAGACCGGTACGATCCTCGCCTCCGGTCCCCTGGACAACGATCCGCAGCCGGGAGGGCTGCTGATCCTCAACGCTGCCGACCGTGCGGAGGTCGAAGGCCACCTCGCCGCCGATCCCTATGCCTCGCTCGGTGTCATCGAGTCGACGGACATCCGCGAATGGACTCCCGTGTTCGGCCCCTTCGCCCAGGGCTGAGCGTCGCACTGCCGGTCCGGTTCTGCCCTGACCGGGAAGACACGAGCGGGGTCCGTCTCGAGAGATCGAGACGGACCCCGCTCGCTCTGTACCGACACCGAGGCGGTGCCGACGCAAACGTATCCGATCGGCTCAGGCCTCTTCGGATTCGTTCGAGCTGACGTCTTTGAAGGAGATGCCGTCCTTCTTCATCTTCACGAGTGAGGCGACGGTGGCCACCACCATGGCGAGGACGATGACGGTCAGGGACAGCCACGTCGGCACCTCGGGGATCGAGTGACCCCACGAGAGGAACTCCCAGTCGCTCGAGTGCAGAGCGTGGATGATGAGCTTGACGCCGATGAAGCCGAGGATCGCGGCGATTCCGTAGTGGAGGTAGACGAGCTTGTCGACGAGTCCTCCGAGCAGGAAGTACAGCTGACGCAGTCCCATGAGGGCGAACACGTTCGCGGTGAACACGAGGAACGCATTCTGAGTGACGCCGAAGATCGCGGGGATCGAGTCGAGCGCGAACATCACATCGGTCGAGCCGATGGCGATGAACACGATGAACATCGGGGTCCAGTACTTCTTGTTGTCGTCGAGGGTCACCCGCAGCTTGTTGCCGTGGTATTCGTCGACGACGTTGATCCGCTTGCGCAGGAACCGGATGAGACCGTTTTCGCCGTCGCCGTCGTCTTCGGAGCTGAAGGCCTGCCGGTAGGCGACGATGAGGAGGAAGATGCCGAAGATGAAGAAGACCTCGACGAAGGCGCTGATGATCGCCGCACCCGCGAGGATGAAGATGCCGCGGAAGATGATGGCGATGATGATGCCGACCATGAGCACTTCCTGCTGGTACTTCCGCGGTACCGAAAAGCTGCCCATGATGATGATGAAGACGAACAGGTTGTCGATGCTCAACGAGTACTCGAGCAGCCAGCCGGTGAGGAACTCGCTGCCGTGCTGGGCATCGCCGATGGCGAAGAGCGCGCCGGCGAAGACCAGAGCCAGGGCGACGTAGAAGGCGACCCAGATGCTCGCTTCCCGCATCGACGGGGTGTGTGGGCGCTTGACGACCAGCAGGAGGTCGAAGACGAGGATCGCAACGACGATGATTCCCGAGGTGATCATGAACCAGACGGGAATCGGAGATTCGCTCGCAGCAGCGGCGTTGCCGCCGGCCGCGAGCGTGGAGGACAGAATATCCATGGATGCCTTTCGTGGTGAACAGGATGTATCCAGGTCGAAAGTCTCTCCCACGCGGTGATGCTGCGTGCGCTCCGCGGCCGGACCCCTTGTGGGGTCGTGGTGACGACCGCGGATGGACGGGATACTCCCTTTCGCCAGCACACCAGTATAAACACGCGAGCATCACTCGCGCGTCACCGGTGCGGATCAGGCGTGCCCGGCCTCCTTCATCTGGCGCAGCTCCTGCTTGAGGTCGGAGAGCTCATCGCGCAGTCGTGCGGCGAGTTCGAACTGCAGCTCCGCGGCGGCCGAATGCATCTGCGAGGTCAGCGATTCGATGAGTTCGGTGAGGTCGGCCGCCGGCGGGCGCAGCGAACCGGGTTTGCCGGCGGCTTCCCTCTGTTCGTCGGTCAGGGTCGAGTTGTAGCCGCGCTTGCCCTTGCCGTAGTCGAATTCGGTGAGCAGCTCTCGAGTGTCCTCGTCCTCACGCTGCAGTCGTTCGGTGATGTCGGCGATCCGCTTGACCAGCGGGGCAGGATCGATTCCGTGCTCTTCGTTGTAGGCGATCTGGATGGCGCGCCTGCGGTCGGTCTCGTCGATGGCGGTGCGCATCGAATCCGTGATCGTATCGGCGTACATGTGCACCTGGCCGTTGAGGTTACGTGCGGCACGACCGATCGTCTGGATGAGCGATGTCGACGACCGGAGGAAGCCTTCCTTGTCGGCATCGAGGATCGCCACCAGCGAGACCTCGGGAAGGTCGAGACCCTCACGCAGGAGGTTGATGCCGACCAGCACATCGAATTCGCCCGCACGCAGCTCTGTGAGCAGCTCCACACGTCGCAGAGTGTCGACATCGGAGTGGAGGTACTGGACCCGGATATCGTGTTCGAGCAGGTAGTCGGTGAGATCTTCGGCCATCTTCTTCGTCAGCGTCGTCACGAGCACACGTTCGTTCGCGTCGACTCGGGTCTTGATCTCGTCGAGGAGATCGTCGATCTGCCCCTTCGTCGGCTTGACCTTGATCTCGGGGTCGACGAGTCCGGTGGGGCGGATGATCTGCTGGACGTATCCGTTGGCGTTGCCGAGCTCGAAATTGCCGGGTGTGGCCGACAGGTACACGCTCTGTCCCACGCGCTCCCGGAACTCGTCGAATTTCAGCGGCCGGTTGTCCATGGCACTGGGCAGGCGGAATCCGTGCTCGACGAGGGTGCGCTTGCGAGACATATCGCCTTCGTACATTCCGCCGATCTGCGGGACCGTGACATGGGACTCGTCGATAACGAGCAGGAAGTCCTCGGGGAAGTAGTCGAGCAGGCAGTTCGGTGCCGAACCGGGATCGCGGCCGTCGATGTGCCGGGAGTAGTTCTCGATGCCGGAGGTGAAGCCCATCGACTCCATCATCTCGAGGTCATAGGTTGTGCGCATCTTCAGCCGTTGGGCTTCCAGCAGCTTGTTCTGCGATTCGAACTCGCTCAGCCGGTTCTGCAGCTCGTCCTCGATGCCGCTGATCGCAGTGGCCATCCGGTTCTCACCGGCGACGTAGTGGCTGGCTGGGAACACGTGGATGGTGTCCTCGTCGCGCACGATCTCACCCGTCAGCGGGTGGAGGGTCTGCAGCGATTCGATCTCGTCGCCGAAGAATTCGATCCGCAGCGCGAGCTCCTCGTACTGTGGGATGATCTCGACGGTGTCTCCTCGCACGCGGAAGGTCCCGCGGGTGAAAGCCATGTCATTGCGGGCGTACTGCATCGACACGAAGCGTTTGAGCAGTTCGTCCCGATCGCATTCGTCGCCCTTGTGAAGGGTGACCATCCGATCGACGTATTCCTCAGGAGTGCCGAGACCGTAGATGCACGACACCGTCGAGACCACGACGACGTCGCGTCTGGTCAGCAGCGAGTTCGTGGCCGAGTGCCGGAGACGTTCGACTTCGTCATTGATCGAGGAGTCCTTCTCGATGAACGTGTCAGTCTGCGGCACATAGGCTTCCGGCTGGTAGTAGTCGTAGTAGGAGACGAAGTACTCGACCGCGTTGTTGGGCAGCAGCTGTCGGAACTCGTTCGCCAGCTGCGCGGCGAGAGTCTTGTTCGGCGCCATGATCAGGGTCGGTCTCTGCACCTGCTCGATGAGCCATGCCGTCGTCGCCGACTTGCCTGTGCCGGTGGCACCGAGGAGGACGATGTCCCGCTCACCCGCGTCGAGCCGGTCGGAGATCTCTCGGATCGCCGTCGGCTGGTCACCGGAGGGAGAATACTCGGAGACGACCTCGAACGGCGCCACCTCGCGGGTGACGTCGGGGCGGTGGCCGATCGCTGGCAGGGGGCGTTCTGAGCTCATAGTCCAACCCTAGCCCCCGCCCCTGACATTGGGCAGACCGGAGTCGGAACGGCAGCCTCGGCGAAATGCCTGCCGACATGTGTCAGCGTGTCAGTCGAAGCTGTCGGGCACCAGTCGGCGGCGCATCTGCAGGAAGTACGGTTCCTTCGATTCCGCATATGTTCGCATCATCTGCCCGTTCGTCCCGCCCGCAGCCTTGGCTTCGGCCAAACGGTCTCTCTTCAACTCGAGGTAACGGTCCCGCTCCCCCGTGTCTGCGATGAGCAGGTCACGGAACGCGCGGGCGAAGCGCACACCGACCGAGTCCGCGGTGCGCACATGCAGATTGACGGCGCGGCCGGGGTCCGTGTTCGCGTGGAACCATTTCCCTTCGGTCGACTCTTCGCCGAGGTGGTCGCTCATCTCGGCTCCCGGATAGCCGAGTTCGGCCAGTCGGGGTGCCAGCTCCCTGGCGGCGGTGAGATCGGGGACGAGGAGCTGCAGATCGATGACGTCCTTGGCGGGCAGTTCCGGCACAGAGGTGGAGCCGATATGTTCGATGGCGAACTCCTCGCCCGTGCCGTGTCGCAGCTTCCTGATCGCTCTCTGCGCGTCACCGATCCAGTCGGCATCCGCGGGATCGACGAGTTCGAGGGCTGCCTTCGGTGCCCGCTGCCCGGACGCGAGATTGGCGGAGAAGGGCCGGATCCGCGATTCGATGAGCCGGGCGACCGCGGCCTTCGTCTCTTCGACGGGACCGGAGTTGTCGATGATGACATCGCAGGCTGCTCGGCGGGTGTCGTCATCGGCTTGGCGGGAGATCCGTGCGGCGGCGTCGTCGCGGTCCATTCCGCGGGAGTCCATGAGCCGCTGCAGGCGCACTTCGGCGGGCACGTCGACGAGGAGATTGAGGTGGTAGGCCGGTGTCATGTCGTTCTCGACGAGCAGCGGGACGTCGTGGACGACGATCTCGGCGTCGGCGTACATGGCGAAGTGTTCGGCGGTGCGGTCGCGGATCGCCGGATGCATGAGGCCGTTGAGCCGTGCTGTGTGCTCGGAATCGACGAAGGCTGCCGCGGCCAGTGCCGGCCGGTCGAGCGAACCGTCGGAGTGCAGCACCTGCGGCCCGAAGGCCTCGGCCAGTCTCTCGAGCAGCGGCTGTCCGGGTTCGACGACTTCGCGGGCGATCCTGTCGGCGTCGACGAGCACCGCCCCGTGTTCGACGAGCATTGCGGACACCGTTGACTTTCCGGCGCCGATTCCGCCGGTGAGACCGATTCTCAGCATGGGATCATCCTACTGATCCAGTCGGTAGACCCGCACTCCCTCATCGGCGAAGATCGGATCTCCGACGGCGGCATCGAGGAATGCTGCATAGTCTCCCTCACCGCCCGGCAGAAGCGGAGCCTCGGGGGCGAGGACGATGAAGTCGACCCCGGTCTCCCTCAGTTCGGCGATCGCCGAGGCGACTTCCGAGCTGTCCGCGCCCGGCATTGGCTCGCCGTCGAAGACGGAGCCGTGCAGGAGTTCGTCGAGGGCATCCTCGGGGGCGGAATAGGTCACCGCCGATTCCGGGCTCGAGCCGATGAAGTAGCCGCCGGTCTCGCGGTAGCGGAATCCGCTGACCGACTGCCACACCATGGCTTCGTCGGCGTGGGGCTCAGCCCATGCGAGGGGGCGGGGGAAGGTCTTGACGACGGATCCGGCAGGGATCACCTCGGCGATGGAGTGCTCGTAGAAGTCCGGAACGGTCACCTCATGGGCGGTCTGCGGAGCGGGGAGGACGGCCACGGCGGCGAGGACGAGCAGGATGAGGAGGGCGCGGGCGCGAAGCAGCTTCCGGTGGCTCAGCGCCCATTGGAGGCCGATTCCGAGCACGGCGAAGAGCGCGATCGTCGAGTGGAGGACGAGCCGCATGGGCAGGATGTTGTTGAGTACGGGGATGGCTTCGATGAGCGCGAACGGACCGGTCGCGAGGGCGATTCGGCCGCCGAGGAGGATCGGTGAGCCGAGTGCCAGCAGGCCGACGAGGATGCCGGTTGCCGCGGCGATGCGCACCGGCACCGCGTGTGCGGACCGGTGGGCGAGGCCGAGAACGATGAGCACAGCCGCCGCCAGAGCTGGTGCGCCGACGTAGGCGCCGAGTTCGGCGGGGTCGATCTCCATGATTCGGGGCAGAGGAGACACTCCGGAACTCAGCCAGGCCGGGGCTGCGGGCAAGATCGGGTCGAGCAGGTCGGTGTTCCATACTCCGTGTGGGCGGATGGCGCCCTGCGGGGCGTTCGGTCCGGACATGGTCACCAGCAGCGGGATCGCACACAGCATGGCGATACAGCCGGCGACTGCGGAACCGAGACCGAGGGCGACCCATGACCGGGCGCGGTAGAGGCGGCGTCCGAAGACGGCGAGGCTGGCCAGGAAGCAGAGTGCGGCGAGGAAGGTTCCGGCCAGAACTTCGGTGGAGACGTAGAACTGGAAGCCGAGGAGGAGCCCGAACCCTCCTCCGAGCAGCCACAGGCGACGGCTGCGCAGCAGAGAACGGCCGGGATCCACCTGTGTCGCGCGGCCGAGGTCGAGGAGAGCGAGGATCGCCCAGGCGGTCAGGGGCGGGGTGACGATATAGGCGAGGTTCGGGTGGCCGCCGAGCTGGGCGATGACATAGCTGGAGAAGCCGACTCCGGCAGCGGCGATGAAAGCGGGCAGGCGGTCGAGGAAGCGGCGGAAGAGCACAGCTGTGGCCAGGCTGCCGAGCACCGGGAAGGCGAGGATGAGGAGGTTGTAGCTCACGACGGGGCCGGCCACCCACGTCACGGGAGCGAGCAGGATCGCAAACCCTGCGAGCGAGGTGTTCCAGGCTCCGTTGACTCCCCCGCCGAGGGCGTTCATCGATTCCGTGTACAACAGGCCGCCGGTTTCCCCCGGTCCGAATCCGAGGATGTCTGCGAGAACCTGCGCGCCGTGCCCGAGCCACCAGATGAACAGTGAGGTGTCGTCGTTGGAGGCGACGACGCTGCCGCCGGGGTCCGCGGCGACGGAGCCGAAGACGGTCAGGCTGCCGACACAGAGGATGAGGGTGTACCACAGCCACGGGCGCAGGCGTGCCCGAGCCGTGGGGGCATACAGAAAGGGCTCCCGGCCTTCCGACCGGGAGCCCTTCTGGTGGCTGCTATCAGCTGCCTGCAAGCTTCTCACGCAGGGCTGCAAGAGCTTCGTCGCTGGCCAGGGTGCCCTCGTCGCTCGCCTCTTCGGAGGAGAACGATCCGGTGGCCGGAGCGGCCTCGGCAGATCCGACGGCATCGGCTGCGGAGGCCTCGGCATCCGCTGCGATGGCCTTGGCGACCTGCTTCTTGTGCTCTTCCCAGCGTTCCTGAGCGGCGGCGTACTGCTGCTCCCAGGTCTCGCGCTGAGCTTCGTAGCCCTCGACCCATTCGTTGGTCTCGGGGTCGAAGCCCTCGGGGTACTTGTAGTTGCCGTCCTCGTCGTACTCCTGCGGCATGCCGTACAGAGCGGGGTCGAGGAACTCTTCGGCCTCGGGGTCGACGCCTTCGTTCGCCTGCTTCAGCGACAGCGAGATGCGGCGGCGTTCCAGGTCGATGTCGATGACCTTGACGTAGATGGTCTCGTCGACCGAAACGACCTGCTCGGGCAGATCCACGTGGCGCACGGCCAGCTCGGAGATGTGGACGAGGCCTTCGATGCCGTCTTCGACGCGCACGAATGCACCGAACGGAACGAGCTTGGTGACCTTGCCCGGCACGATCTGTCCGATGACGTGCGTGCGAGCGAAGTGCTGCCAAGGATCTTCCTGGGTGGCCTTGAGCGACAGCGAAACGCGCTCACGGTCCATGTCGACGTCGAGAACCTCGACGGTGACTTCGTCGCCCACGGTGACGACCTCACCCGGGTGATCGATGTGCTTCCAGGACAGTTCGGAGACGTGGACGAGTCCGTCGACACCACCGAGGTCGACGAACGCACCGAAGTTGACGATGGAGGACACGACACCAGGACGGACCTGGCCCTTCTGCAGGGTCTGCAGGAAGTCGTGACGAACGGCCGACTGGGTCTGCTCGAGCCAGGCACGGCGCGACAGGACCACGTTGTTGCGGTTCTTGTCGAGCTCGATGATCTTGGCTTCGACCTGCTGGCCGATGTAGGGGGCGAGGTCGCGGACGCGGCGCATCTCGACGAGGGACGCGGGCAGGAATCCGCGCAGTCCGATGTCGACGATCAGACCGCCCTTGACGACCTCGATGACGGTGCCGGTGACAACGCCGTCGTCTTCCTTGATCTTCTCGATGTCGCCCCAGGCACGCTCGTACTGAGCGCGCTTCTTCGACAGCATGAGACGACCCTCTTTGTCTTCCTTCTGAAGAACGAGGGCTTCGATTTCGTCCCCGACCTCGACGACTTCGCCGGGATCGACATCGTGCTTGATGGAAAGCTCACGTGCGAGGATGACGCCTTCCGTCTTGTATCCGATGTCGACGAGGACTTCGTCACGGTCGACCTTGACGACTTCGCCCTCAACGATGTCGCCATCGTTGAAGTACTTGATGGTCTCATCGACGGCGGCGAGGAAATCCTCAGCGGTTCCGATGTCGTTGACAGCGACCTGCTTCGGCTGCACCGATTCCGGCGTGGTGGTGGTCATATAGGTAGGGACTCCGATGGAATATTGGTCCAGATCCGGTACCCTGGCGACAGGTCGTGTAAGTTGCCGCAAGAACCGAATCCGGTCTCGATTGCGAATTTGGACTTGTATGCACAGGCGCATACGGTTGTCAATGCTAGCACCTTTTCGGGTGTGAATGCACGCCGAAGAGACGAATCATCACCACCTGGGGCCACGGAGGAACCATGAGCGAAGGAACTGACGGAGCCGAGGTCATCAGCGGTGGCTATCTCCCGATCGACGAAGAGGCTTCCGTCCGGGCCAATCGCAGCTATTGGGACAACTCGGCCGAGGAGTATCTCGCCGAACACGGCACGTTCCTCGGGGCTTCGGATTTCATCTGGTGTCCGGAAGGAATTCACGAATCCGATGTGCGCCTCCTCGGCGATGTCGCCCGGAAGCAGGTTCTCGAGGTCGGCTGCGGAGCCGGTCAGTGCTCCCGGTGGCTGGCCGAGCAGGGCGCGATCACCACAGGTGTCGACGTCTCCGCCGGAATGCTCGAGCAGGCCTCGCGTCTGCAGCGCGAACATCCCCTGAGCGCCGAGGCGACTCCCCCGACGTTCCTCCTCGCCGATGCCCGACAGCTGCCGTTCGCATCGAACAGCTTCGATCGCGCGTTCTCCTCCTACGGCGCCCTGCCCTTCGTCAAGGACGCCGAGGTCGTCTTCGCCGAGGTGGCGCGAGTGCTGCGCAACGGCGGACAGTGGGTCTTCTCAACGACTCACCCGATGCGGTGGATGTTCCCCGATGTTCCGGGTGAGGCCGGCCTGACGGTTGAGTACTCGTACTTCGATCGCACTCCGTACGTCGAGCTGTCCTCGGACGGTCAGCCGGTCTACGCCGAGCATCACCGGACGATGAGCGATTGGGTCCGTCTCCTCGTCGAAGCCGGCTTCACGCTCGATTCGGTGACCGAACCCGAATGGCCCGAGGAGAATCGGACCGCTTGGGGCGGCTGGTCACCGCTGCGCGGTGCGCTCATGCCCGGTACCGCGATCTTCTCCACCACCCTGACCAAGGACTGACGGGGCCGGAACGGGGACGATCCTCAGCCGAGGACTGTGAAGTCCTCGGCCAGTCCCCCGCGGCCGGTCAGCCCGGCGAGCACTGAACTTCCTTTCCCGCTCTGCATCGCCAGCCCCGCTGCGATCGCCAATGATTCCCGGAGCGCGGCCTCCGGAACAAGTGGTTCGGCACCGAGTATCGTGGCGATGTCGATGCCGTGGACGGCGAGCTCGAAGGTCCGTGTGCGCCTCCCCCGAGGCGACGCCGCGTTCGCGGACGACATCATCGACTCCCGGCTGGGGCAGGACCGCGCAACTCACCCGTCGCGCTCTCGTTCAAGCGCTAGCGGGGAAGTCGTGTGGTACACGGCGCGAAAACTGCGGGGACGCTTGAACGAGCGTGGGCAAGATCGTTCTCTGCGCTTGCGCTTGAACGAGTTCGACGGGACAGCGGGCAGCAGCTCAGTGGGCGGCGGCGTGCCAGGAGCGTCCGGTGCCGACGTTGACGTCCAGAGGCACATCGAGTTCGAACGCCGACCCCATCTCCTCCGTGACGATCGTCTTCACCTCATCGATCTCTTCCGGACGGACGTCGACGATGATCTCGTCATGGACCTGCAGCAGCATCGGCGAGCGGAGACCGTCCAGACGGGCGGCCACCTTGAGCATGGCGATCTTCATGATGTCGGCTGCCGAACCCTGGATCGGAGCGTTGAGTGCGGCGCGTTCGGCCATGTCCCGCAGCTGTCGACGGTCGCTGTGCAGCGCCGGCAGATAACGACGACGGCCCATGATGGTCTCCGTGAACCCCTTGGCGCGAGCCTGCTCGACGATGTCGTCGAGGTAGTCCTTGACTGCACCGAAGCGTTCGAAGTACTGGTCCATCAGCCCCTTGGCTTCATCGACGCCGATCGCAAGCTGCCGGGAGAGGCCGTAGGCGGAGAGCCCGTACACCAGCCCGTAGGACATGGCCTTGACCTTCGAGCGCATCTCGGAGTCAACCTCGTCGATGCCGACTCCGAAGACCTTCGAGCCGACATAGGAGTGGAGATCCTCGCCGTCCTTGAACGCCTGGATGAGCGCGGCATCGCCGGACAGATGAGCCATGATCCGCATCTCGATCTGCGAGTAGTCGGCGGTGAGCAGAGTCCCCTCAGCCACCTCGGGGTCGGCGATGAAGATATCTCGGATGCGGCGGCCTGATTCGGTCCGCACCGGAATGTTCTGCAGGTTCGGGTCCAGGGACGAAAGCCGTCCGGTGGCGGCCACAGTCTGCTGGTAGGTGGTGTGGATGCGGCCGTCGTCGGCAACAGTTTTGAGCAGTCCGAGGACGGTCTGCTTGAGCTTCGTCGAATCCCGGTAGGCCAGCAGGTGTTGGAGGAAGGGGTGTTCGGTCTTGACGAACAGTTCGGCCAGGGCGTCGGCATCGGTCGTATAGCCGGTCTTCGTCCGTTTGGTCTTGGGCATATCGAGTTCGTCGAAGAGCACGGTCTGCAGCTGTTTGGGAGAACCGAGGTTCACCTCGTGGCCGATCGCGTCATAGGCCTCTCCTGCGCTGGCTTCGGCCTGTTTCGTGAATTCGTCGATGAGGTTCGACAGTTCGGTCTCGTCGACGGCGATCCCGGTCGCTTCCATGCGCGCGAGCACGGGCACGAGCGGCAGTTCGATCTCGCGGTAGACCTGCGTCATGTTCGCGTCTTCGACGGCCTTCGCGAGCACCTCGTGGACCTCGAGCAGGGCGGCGGCGCGTTGGCCGTGCGTGGTCACCGCGGCATCGGAGTCGAGGTCGAGGGCGAGCTGTCCGGAATCAGCCTCGGGTTCGCTGAGATCGATTCCCGCGCGGTCGGCGGCGATCTGACCGAGTTCGTAGGACCGGGCATCGGGAACGAGGAGGTAGGCAGCCAGGGCCGTGTCCCCGGCGATATCCGTCACGGACAGTCCCATCGACTCCCACGCTTTGATCTGCAGCTTCGAGCTGTGGAGGATGAGCGAATGCCCGCCCAGGGCGGAACCGAGCGCGCCGACGGCCTTCTGCCCCGCCTCGGCGAGGTCGACGACCCAGGCCTGGCCGGGTTCGGCGGAGACCGCCAGGGTCCGTGCCTGACCGTGGCCGAGTTCGAAGGAGGCGTCGGAATCAAGCGCCAGCACATCGTGGTCGGCGATCTTCGTCAGCAGAGTGTCGATGTCGACGGTCTCGATGTTCGTCTCGCGTGTCGGTGCCGGTTCGGACTCGGCTCCGGCCTCGGGGAAGATCGCGGCCAGACGCTTGCCGAGGGCCTGGAACTCGAGTTGGTCGAACAGGCTCGACAGCTCGGCCGGGTCGCCTTCGCCCCAGGCCAGGTCGTCGAACTCCAGTCCCAAGTCGACGTCGTCGAGGAGGCGGTTGAGTCGGTAGTTCCGCTCCACCTCGCTGATATGGTCGCGCAGCTTCTCACCGACCTTGCCGCCGATCTTGTCGGCGTTGTCCAACACCCCGGGCAGATCGCCGTGTGCGGTGAGCCATTTCGCGGCGGTCTTGTCACCGACTCCGGGCACACCGGGCAGATTGTCGGCCTTCTCACCGACGAGCGCGGCCAGCCCCCGGTAGTTCGCGGGGCTCACCCCGTACTTCTCCTCGACCGCGGCCGGCGTCATCCGGTTGAGATCGCTGACTCCACGTTTCGGGTAGAGGATCGTCACCCGGTCGGAGGCGAGCTGGAACGAATCCTTGTCTCCGCTCATCACCTCGACGAACGAGCCGGCATCCGTGCCCATCTTCGCCATCGTGGCCAGAGCGTCATCGGCCTCGAAGCCCTCCTTCGTCACCACCCGGATGCCCATCGCCGTGACGATGTCCTTGATGAGGTCGAGCTGCGGGTGGAACTCGGGTGGAGTCTTCGCCCGTCCGGCCTTGTAGTCGGGGTATTCCTCGAGGCGGAACGTCTGGCGTCCGAGGTCGAAGGCCACGGCCACGTGGCTGGGCTCCTCGTCGCGGAGGACGTTGATGAGCATGGAGATGAAGCCGTAGATGGCGTTCGTCGTCTGGCCGGTGCTGGTGGAGAAGTTCTCGACCGGCAGGGCGTGGAATGCCCGGTAGGCCAGGGAGTGTCCGTCGATGAGCAGGAGGGATTCGTTTGAGTGACTCACATGGCATAGCCTAGCGTTCGAAGCTGACTTGAAGGAGAACCGATGCTGCGTCCCGACGTGTCCCTGACCGCTCACACCTCCCCTGAGGAGATCGACACGCTGCTCGGACAGCTGCGCACGCCGGGGTCCGGGGGTGAGCTGGCCGAGAGGATGGGAATCGAGTTCGTCGAGCTCGCCCACGATCATGTCGTGGCCACCGCTCCGGTCGTCGGCAATCGGCAGCCGATGGGTCTCTTCCACGGAGGCGGCCACGTCGTTCTCGCCGAATCCCTGGCGTCGATGCATTCGTATCTGCTCTCCGGAGGTAAGAACGTCGTCGGGGTCGATCTCAACGCCACTCACCTGCGTGCCGCGCGAGAGGGCGTGGTGACCGGTCGCGCCGAGGTGCTCCACCAGGGACGCACGATCGTCTCCCATGAGGTCAAGATGACCGACGAGGCGGGGCGCCTGCTCTCGATCGTGCGGATCACGAATATGATCCTGAAGACCGAGCCGAAGGGCTGAGGCACGGCGCCGCCTCGGCGAAAGTCCACAGCGAAAGCAGAGGGCCGGCGAATCCATCTCGGGATTCGCCGGCCCTCTCGGGTTCCGGGTCCGGACCGTGACCGGTCCGGGAGGTGATTACTTCTTCGTGCCGATCTGCTTGAGCACGGTCTCAGCGACCTCGCGCATCGTCAGGCGACGGTCCATCGACGTCTTCTGGATCCAGCGGAAGGCTTCGGGCTCGCTCAGACCCATGGAGGTCTGCAGCAGGCTCTTGGCGCGCTCGACGAGCTTGCGGGTCTCGAAGCGTTCGGTGAGATCGGAGATCTCGGACTCGAGCGAGCTGATCTCGGCATGACGCGAGAGCGCGATCTCCAGGGCCGGGATGAGGTCGGCCGAGGTGAACGGCTTGACGACATAGGCCATGGCACCCGCATCGCGGGCCCGCTCGACGAGCTCCTTCTGCGAGAAGGCGGTGAGCAGCACGACCGGCGCGATGCGAGCCCTGGCGATGCGCTCGGCGGCGGAGATTCCGTCGAGGATGGGCATCTTGATGTCCATGACGACGAGGTCCGGGCGCAGCTCCTCAGCCAGGCGGATGGCGGATTCGCCGTCCGCCGCCTCACCGACGACGTCATAGCCGACCTCGCGGAGCATTTCTACGATATCGAGACGAATCACGGCCTCGTCTTCGGCCACGACTACGCGGCGGACCGGCACGGACTCATCTGAAGTTGATTCTTCGCTGTTTGAAAGCACGGCACCAGTCTAGACCAGGCGCTCAGCGTCATGGCCAGCGGACCCGGAAGTTTATTCTGTGAGGGTGGCCACGGGCGGTGACGGTGGCCACCGGAGGGCATCCTCGGCGGGTGGCGATTGTGCAATCGGTCCGCGCGCGCAGTAGAATCGTCCCCGTTGCACAGGCGGTCCTGACAGGACAGCTCGTGACGCGCCGGATTGGCGGAATCGGTAGACGCGGTGCACTCAAAATGCATTGTCGAAAGACGTGCGGGTTCGAGTCCCGCATCCGGTACAGACGAAGGCACTGTCGAACGTGATGTCGACAGTGCCTTCTGCATTTCCCCGGGAGCCGATGGGCGACCGAAGATCAGCGGCCTGCGCGCAGGTCGAGGGAGTACAGCAGCGTGTCGTATCGCTTCTCCCCCACCGCCACGAAGTCCGGGAGTCGTCCGTATCGGGTGAAGCCGAGGGATTCATAGAGGCCGATGGCGGCCGCATTGTCTCCGCGCAGGTCGAGAGTGACCACTTCCGTGCCGTGATGACGTGCCGCCCGAATGAGCGCCTCCATCAGCTTCCTGCCCGCGCCCTGACCTTGAGCGTCCGGAGCGACGGCCACCTTTTCGATGTCGACATGGGGGCGGAACGTCGGGCGAGCGTACCGATTCCAGTACGCGAAGCCGGTGATCTCGGTTCCGGTGCGAGCGATTGCGGCAGCGGAATCCCCGGTGTCAGTGCCCGCGGCCAGGCAGCCGATGAGATCCGCGATCTCCTCGACAGGCGGAGCTGAGACCCAGCCGAGCGCGGCACCTGCATCGACGAGGCGGCCGAGCAGCGATGTCACCTGCAGGACATCGTGCTCGGCCACCCCCTCGGCGGGGAGGAGATCAACTCTGACTGCGGGCGTCCTCGGTGCGGGTCTCGTCGACATCTGCGTCCTCCTCGGTCGGAACGTAGCCGTTGATGCGCGGGGCATCGTAGCGTTCGACGTCCAGGATCTCATGCCGCTTGGCCACGATGGCCGGGACGAGCGCCTGACCGGAGACGTTGAGCGCGGTGCGGCCCATGTCCACGATCGGCTCGATGGCCAGCAGCAGTCCGACGCCCTCGAGGGGCAGACCCAGGGTCGACAGGGTCAGGGTGAGCATCACGGTCGCACCTGTCGTGCCGGCCGTTGCGGCCGAGCCGATGACGGCGACGAAGATGATGAGCAGGTACTGGATGAGGGAGAGATCGATGCCGAAGAACTGTGCGACGAACACGGCGGCGATGGCCGGATAGATCGCAGCGCAGCCGTCCATCTTCGTCGTCGCACCGAAGGGCACGGCGAAGGCGGCGTAGGAGTGGGGCACCCCGAAGTTGTCGGTGGCGACCTTCTGCGTCACGGGCATGGTGCCGATCGACGACCGGGAGACGAAGCCCATCTGAGTGGCCGGCCAGACTCCGGAGAAGTACTGGCGCACCGACAGTCCATTGGCGCGAGCCAGGGCCGGATAGACGATGAAGAAGACGATCGCGAGGCCGATGTAGACGGCGACGACGAACCACAGCAGCGAGCCCATCGTCGACCAGCCGTAGGAGTTCACTGCGTTGCCGATGAGGCCGAGCGTACCGATCGGGGCGATGCGCACGATCCACCAGACGACCTTCTGGACCACGGCCAGGGCCGCCTCGGTGAACTGGAGGAACGGCTCTGCGGCCTTGCCGACCTTGACCGCGGCGATGCCGATGGCACCGGAGACGATGATGAGCTGGAGGATGTTGAAGTTGACCTCGGAGGTCATGACTCCGGCGTCATCGGGTGCGGTGGCCACCTCGAGCCCGAGGAAGTTCACCGGGATCAGTCCGGTGAGGAAGCCCAGCCAGCTGCCCTGGGAGTCTGGTGCACCGGCGTTGAGCGAAGCGGCATCGGCGTGGGCGCCGGGCTGCATGACGATGCCGATGATGAGTCCGAGGACGACGGCGATGAGAGCGGTGAGGGCGAACCACAGCAGGGTCGACATCGCCAGCCTGGCGGCGTTGGTGACCTTGCGCAGGTTGCCGATGCTCGCGATGATCGCGGTGATGACCAGTGGGACGACGGCGGCCTTGAGCAGTGTGACATACGACGAGCCGATGGTGTCCAGGGTCTGGCCGAGCCAGTTGTCAGCGGTGTCTCTGACCGGTCCCCATGAGCGGGCGATGAGCCCGAGGATGACACCGGCGACGAGTGCGATGGTCACCTGCACTCCGAAGGACTTGCTCCACGCGGGCAGTCTCATTGAATTCCTCTCCTAGCGGGTCCTCCCATCTGAGATCCGCAGGGAGGATTAGGCAACAGAGAGCACAACTGTTGAGCAATCCGCAAAATTCCCCGGCCACCTGTGATCTGTCTCGCAGTTTGGAATCGGTCCACGCTCGGCCCCGGATACAGAGACGCCGACGGCGCCCGCCCCGTGATCATGGGGCAGGCGCCGCCGGCGTTTGAGCCTCGTAGCGGTCAGTGGCGGGGCGAGTGGCCCTCGCGCACGATCGGCACTTCACGGGTGATCGGCGCTTCGGCCACGACTCCGTATCCGGCCAGCGGGTCCTCCTCGGAATCCGAGGCATCCTGATAGGCGGCCGTCACACCCTTGGCGGCATCACCGATGGTGTGGATGCGCAGGGCGTTCGTCGAACCGGGGATCCCGGGAGGCGAACCGGCCACGAGGATGCTCTGATCGCCTTCGCGGGCGGTGCCGTCCGCGAGCAGAACTGCGTCGACCTGACGCGCCATCTGGTCGGTGTGGCGCACGGTCTTCACGAGGTACGGGCGCACTCCCCAGGTCAGCGCCAGCTGGTGGCGGACCTGCGGGTCGGGCGTGAAGCCGAGGATGGGCCAAGCAGGGCGCAGCCGCGACATGCGCCGCACGGAGTCGCCGGTCTGTGAGAAGGTGCACAGGAGGTCGATATCGAGCTGCTCAGCAATCTGCACGGCAGCGGCGGTGACGGCTCCGCCCTTCGTGTGCGGGACGGTGCCCAGTGCCGGGATCCGCTCGAGACCGTGCTCTTCGGTGGAGCCGATGATCCGGCTCATCGTCCGGATCGCCTCGACCCAGTGCGCACCGACCGAGGTCTCACCGGAGAGCATGAGCGCATCGGCGCCGTCGAGGACGGCGTTCGCGCAGTCGCTGGCCTCGGCGCGGGTGGGCCGCGGCGCATCGATCATCGTCTCGAGCATCTGCGTGGCAACGATGACGGGCTTGGCCTGCTGGCGGGCGATCTCAACGGCCCGCTTCTGCACGATCGGCACCTGTTCGAGCGGCAGTTCGACGCCGAGGTCGCCGCGGGCGACCATGATTCCGTCGAAGGCATCGATGACCTCATCGAGCTGGTCGACGGCCTGCGGCTTCTCGAGCTTGGCGATGACCGGAGCCGTGATGCCGACCTCGTCCATGACCGCGCGCACATCGTTCATGTCCTCGGGGCTGCGGACGAAGGACAGGGCCACCCAGTCGAAGCCGAGCTGAAGCCCCCATTTGAGATCGTCGACGTCCTTCTCCGACAGGGCGGGGACGGAGACCGGGACGCCGGGGAGGTTGATGCCCTTGTGGTTGGAGATGGTTCCGCCGATCTCGACCTCGGTGACCACATCGGTGTCGGTCACCTCGGTGGCGCGCAGGCGCAGGCGCCCGTCGTCGATGAGCAGCGGATCGCCCACGGACACGTCTTCTGCCAGGGTCGGCAGGGTCGTGGATACGAGCTCTGCGGTGCCGGGGACGTCACGGCTGGTGATGGTGAAGGTGGCCCCTTCGACGAGCTCTTCCTTCCCGTTGGCGAAGGTGCCCACGCGGATCTTCGGACCCTGCAGGTCCAACAGGACGGCGACGGGGCGTCCGGTGTCGAGGGCGGCCTGGCGGACCCAGGCGAACTTCTCTTCGTGCTCTTCTCGCTTTCCGTGGCTCAGATTGAATCGGGCGACATCGACGCCCTCATCGACGAGCTCGCGGATCTCTTCATAGGAGTTCTGGTTCGGACCTAAAGTTGCGACTATCTTTGCACGCCTCATACGCTCCACCCTACCTAAAGTCTCAGCGGGCGGTTTCCACCGCTCTACGCTGGTCACGGGCGGTGAGAGTGCGGCACTTCGCTGTGCCGCACCACCACCCTTTCTCAATTCCTGACATGCATTATCTTAGCATTTGAACCCTTCGTCGGTGGGCCGCACGGGTGCCGGCAGTCGCGTCGACCCGGTCAGGAACCGGTCGACTTCCGCGGCCGCGGCACGGCCTTCCGCAATGGCCCAGACGATGAGCGACTGTCCGCGTCCGGCATCGCCGGCGACGAAGACTCCCGGCTGCGCCGCATAGTCCTCGGCCCGGTCGAATGCCCCACCTGCACCGGCTTCCAGATCGATCTGCGCGGTCTCCGGTCCGCTGAATCCCAGTGCCAGCAGCACGAGATCGGCGGGGATGACGTGCTCGGTGCCCGGTGTCGGGATGCGGCGGCCGTCGGCGAACTGCGTCTGTGCGACTTCGATTCCGCTCACCTTGCCCGAGTCGTCTCCGACGAACCGTGTCGTCGAGGCCAGATACCGCCTGGTTCCGCCCTCCTCATGTGAGGATTGGACCTCGAAGATCCGCGGCACAGTCGGCCACGGCGAGTCGGCATCGCGGTCGACCGGCGGCTGGGCGCCGATGGCCAGGGTCGTCACCGAGGCGGCTCCCTGGCGCAGAGCCGTGCCCAGGCAGTCCGCCCCGGTGTCGCCGCCGCCGATGATGACGACGTGCTTGCCGGCCGCGTCGATGAACGGTGCCGAGTCTGCCGCCGAGGCCGCGTCGGACGCCTGTGCCCGGTTGGACGGTACGAGGTAGTCCATCGCGAATTCGATTCCGTCCAGTCCGCGCCCGGAAAGCTCCATATCGCGCGGCACGGTGGCTCCGGTCGCCACCAGCACCGCGTCGAAGCGAGTCTGCAGTGCGGCGAAGTCGATGTCGCGGCCGATCTCGACTCCGGTTTCGAACCGAGTGCCTTCGGCACGCATCTGGGTCAGGCGGCGGTCGATATGGTGCTTCTCGAGTTTGAAGTCCGGGATGCCGTAGCGCAGCAGTCCGCCGAGGCGGTCCTCGCGTTCGAAGACGACGACCGTGTGCCCGGCTCGGGTCAGCTGCTGAGCGGCGGCGAGTCCGGCCGGTCCGGAGCCGATGACGGCGACGGTGTGCCCGGTGATCCGGTCGGGGACGACGGGGGTGATGAGTCCGGCGGCGAATCCGTCGTCGACGATGGAGACTTCGACCTGTTTGATCGTCACGGCGGGTTGGTTGATGCCGAGCACGCAGGCGTTCTCACACGGTGCCGGGCAGGCCCGGCCGGTGAATTCGGGGAAGTTGTTCGTCGCGTGGAGCAGTTCCACGGCGCGGGAGAGCTCCCCGCGATACATGGCGTCGTTGAACTCCGGAATGAGGTTGCCCAGCGGACATCCTTGGTGGCAGAAGGGCACTCCGCAGTCCATGCAGCGAGAAGCCTGTCGGCGCAGCTGTGCCGGATCACCCTTCTCGTAGACCTCGGAGTAGTCCATGAGCCGGATCGGCACGGGCCTGCGGGCAGGGAGTTCGCGTTCGGTGGTGGTGAGGAATCCTCGCGGATCAGCCATGTGCGGCCTCCAGAATGGTCTGCCAGGTGTTCTCGGAATCGGCAGTTTCGCCGCTGTTCTCGAGCTCTTCCTGGATGTCTTTGATTCGCGCATAGGCGACGGGAATGATCTTGGTGAAACGGGACAGGATGTCCTGCCCGCGGTCGAGTCCGGCCAGCAGTTCGCCGGCCAGCGGAGAACCGGTCGCCGCGACATGGTCGCTGAGCAGTCTCTGCAGGATCGGCACATCGGAGTCGCCGATGCCGCCGAATCTGAAGACGCCCGCGGCTCGTTCCTTCGGGTTGAGTCGACTGGGATTGAAGTCGAGGACGAAGGCCGTGCCTCCGGACATTCCGGCCGCGAAGTTGCGTCCGGTGGGTCCGAGGATGACCGCCACTCCCCCGGTCATGTATTCGAGTCCGTGGTCTCCGATGCCTTCGACGACGGCTTCGACGCCCGAGTTGCGCACGAGGAATCTCTCGCCGACCGTACCGGACAGGAATATCGACCCGGACGTCGCACCGTAGCCGATGACGTTGCCGGCGATGACGTTGTGTTCCGGTCGGGTGGAGTTCTCCGGGCGAGGCGCGACGCTGATCGTACCGCCCGACAGTCCCTTCCCGACGTAGTCATTGGCGTCGCCGCGCAGATCGATGCTCACACCGCGCGGCATGAAGGCGCCCAGGGACTGACCGGCCGTGCCGTTCAGGGACACCCGCACGGTTCCCGAGGGCAGCCCGTCCGCGCCGTGGGCCTGAGTCACTCGGTGGCCCAGCAGGGTGCCGACCGACCGGTCCGTATTCTCCACCTCGGCGTTCAGGTGCACCGGGGAACCGGCAGCGACAGCCGCTCCTGCCTGCTCCAGCAGTCGAACGTCGAGTTCGCCCGCGAAGTCACGTGGTGTGCGCGCCTGGCTCACCCTCGCCGAGGCGGGAGCGCCGTCGAGATCGGTCGGAACCGTCAGGATCGGTGTCAGGTCGAGATCCAGTCCCGAGGCGGTCGCCCGATCTGCGTCGATGCGCAGACGTTCGACGGCGCCGATCGCCTCGTCGAGGCTGCGCAGTCCCAGCTGTGCGAGGTAGCCGCGGACCTCCTCGGCGATGAAGGTGAAGAAGTTCACGACATGGTCGGCCTGACCGTGGAACCGTTCGCGCAGCTTCGGGTTCTGCGTGGCCACGCCGACCGGGCAGGTGTCCTGGTGGCAGACCCGCATCATGATGCATCCGGAGACGACGAGGGCGGTGGTGGCGAAGCCGAATTCCTCGGCCCCGAGCAGGGCGGCGATGATGACGTCGCGGCCGGTCTTCAGCTGCCCGTCGACCTGGACGCTGATCCGCTCGCGCAGACCGTTGAGCACAAGGGTCTGCTGGGCTTCTGCCAGTCCGAGCTCCCACGGGGTTCCGGCGTGTTTGAGCGAGTTGAGCGGGCTGGCACCCGTGCCCCCGTCATGGCCGGAGATGAGCACGACATCGGCTCCGGCCTTCGCCACTCCGGCGGCCACCGTGCCGACTCCGATTCCGGAGACGAGTTTGACGTGGACGCGGGCAGCCGCATTGGCCCGACCGAGGTCGTGGATGAGCTGAGCGAGGTCTTCGATGGAATAGATGTCGTGATGCGGAGGCGGCGAGATGAGACCGACTCCGGGAGTGGCGTGGCGGGTCTTCGCGATCCACGGGTACACCTTCTCCCCCGGCAGCTGACCGCCTTCGCCGGGCTTGGCACCTTGGGCCATCTTGATCTGCAGGTCGTCGGCGGCGGTGAGGTAGTGGCTGGTGACACCGAACCGACCGGAGGCGATCTGCTTGATCGCCGACCGACGCTCCGGGTCGAGCAGGCGCTCGGTGTCCTCGCCGCCCTCGCCCGTATTCGACTTTCCGCCGATCCGGTTCATCGCGATCGCCAGCGTCTCGTGCGCTTCGGCCGACAGCGAGCCGTAGCTCATAGCCCCGGTGGAGAACCGGCGCATGATGGCTTCGGCGGGTTCGACCTCGGAGATGTCGATCGGACCCGATTCGGTCGGGACCAGGTCGAAGAGCCCGCGCAGAGTCATCAGCTCGGCGGACTGTTCGTCGACGGCACGCGTGTACTGCCGGAAGATGTCGAAGCGACCGGTGGCCGTCGAATGCTGCAGTTTGAAGATCGTCTCCGGGTTGAACAGGTGCCCCGGGCCTTCCCTCCGCCACTGGAATTCTCCGCCGACGAGCAGGTTCCGGTGAGCCGGACGCGGATGGTCCTCACGATAGGCATCGGCGTGCCGCGCCGTCGTCTCGGCCGCGATGTCGTCCAGCGTCTTGCCGCCGAGCTGATGCGGGGTCGAGGTGAAGTGCTCATCGATGACCGAATCCGCCAGTCCGAGAGCCTCGAAGGTCTGCGCCCCGTGGTAGGACTGGACGGTCGAGATGCCCATCTTCGACATGATCTTCAGCAGGCCCTTATTCAGCGCCGTGAGCACATTGGCCACGGCCGCTTCGGCGCTGATGCCTCGGATCCGTTCGGACGTGACAAGATCCTCGGCCGATTCCATGAGCAGATACGGGTTGACCGCCGAGGCGCCGAAGGACACGAGCGTGGCTGCATGGTGGACCTCGCGAACATCTCCGGCCTCGACGATGATGCTCACCTGCGTGCGGCTGCGCTCGCGGACGAGGTGGTGGTGCAGGGCCGAGGTGAGAAGCAGCGACGGGATCGGCGCGTATTCCGAGTTCGACTCCCGGTCCGTGAGGATGAGGAACACTGCGCCCTCGGCGACCGCGGCGCTCGCCTCCGCGCAGAGGTCGGCGAGGCGAGAAGCCATCGCGTCCTCACCGGCGCCGACCGGGTACAGACCCGACAGCGTCACCGAGGGGCGGGTGATTCCCTCGCCGAGGTGGCTGCCGGACAGGTGCGCGATCGCCGTGAGCTCGTCGTTGTCGATCACCGGCCGCTCGAGCAGGATATGTGCGGAGTCCGGCCCGGTGGAGCACAGCAGGTTGCCTTCGCGGCCGATTCCGGCCGACATGCTCGTGACGATGTCCTCGCGGATGGAGTCCAGCGGCGGGTTCGTCACTTGGGCGAAGTTCTGGTGGAAGTGGTCGAAGAGCAGCCGGGGGCGGGTACTCAGCGCCGCGATCGCGGTGTCGCTGCCCATCGCGCCCAGCGGCTCGGCCCCGGTTTCGGCCATCGGGGCGATGAGCACACGCAGCTCTTCCTCCGTGTATCCGAAGGTCCGCTGTCGTCTCCGAACCGAGGCGCCGGGGTGGCTGACGTGGACGCGGGTGGGCAGTTCGGCCAGTCGGGTGGCCGAGGCGTCGACCCATTCCCGGTAGGGATGTTCGGTGGCGAGGCTGTTCTTGATCTCCGTGTCGGAGATGATGCGTCCGGCCTCCACATCGACGAGGAACATCCTGCCGGGGGTCAGTCGTCCGCGGGCGGTGACTTCGGCTTCGGGCAGGTCGACGACTCCGGCTTCGCTGGCGAGCACGACGGTGTCCTCGGTCATGATGTACCGGGCCGGGCGCAGGCCGTTGCGGTCGAGCACGGCTCCGGCGAGTCGGCCGTCGGTGAAGGCGACGCAGGCCGGCCCGTCCCAGGGCTCCATGAGCAGCGAGTGGTATTCGTAGAAGGCCCGCCGCTCCTCGGACATGGCCGGGTTGTTCTCCCAGGCTTCGGGAATCATCATCAGCATGGCCTGCGGCAGCGACCGGCCGGAGGCGACCATGAGTTCGAGGACCGAGTTGAAAGAGGCGGAGTCCGAGGCTCCGGCAGGAATGATCGGGAAGATCCGCTCGAGTCCCTTGGACGTCCCTGCGACCGGAGATTCGAGGAGGTCGCTGGCCAGGGCGGATTCGCGTGCCTGCATCCAGTTCCGGTTGCCGCGCACCGTGTTGATCTCGCCGTTGTGGGCGATCGTGCCGAACGGCTGTGCCAGCTGCCAGGAGGGAAAGGTGTTCGTGGAGAACCGGGAGTGGACGAGAGCGATCGCCGAGGTGAGGCGTTCGTCACCGAGTTCGGTGAAGAAGCGGTCGAGCTGGGCGGTGGAGAGCATTCCTTTGAACGTCAGCGTCGTCGGCGACAGCGACGGGAAGTAGAGGCCGGCGTTGTCGAGTCGCTTCCGCACGATGAACGCCCGGCGAGCGAGATCGTTCTCATCTCGGGCGGGATGGTTCTCATCACAGCCGAAGAACACGTAGCGCATGGCCGGCATGGTCTCGGCGGCGATCCGACCGAGCACTCCGGGGTCGACAGCCGCGGATTCCACGTGGAGGACCTGCAGTCCTTCTTCCGCGGCGATCCTGGACACGAGTGCGTCCTGGTCGACGCCTGCGGCGTCAACGCTGAAATCGGGCTGCGTCTCCTTGGTCAGCGGAGCGGTGGCGGCGTTGAGATCGGCGGCGTAGTCCTGAGCGAAGAAGCCGATGCCCATGGCATAGCTGCCCGGCGCCGGAAGAGAGATTCCGGATTCGCCGAGAACGGCGGCGAAATAGTCGTGCGGGATCTGGATGGTCAGTCCGGCACCGTCTCCGGTCCCATCGTCGGAACCGATTCCGCCGCGGTGTTCGAGCCTGCGCAGAGCGTCGAGGGCCTGGGTGATGACCGTGTGGTCGGCTCCGCCTCTGTAACGGGCGATGAGGGCCAGACCGCAGTTGTCGTGTTCGAGCGCCGGATCGTAGAGCCCGATGCGGCCAGGTGGGGCCGTGGTCTTGGGGGTCGACTGAGCGCTGTGGTTCATATACTGCCTTCTCGGTGTTGAGTGCTTCCCGAAAAGACGGCGCTGTCCTCTGCGGTTTGGACGAGTCCGGAAAGGGTGTCCCCGGACCCGGCTGTGAGATGACTCTCACAGCCGGAGTATCAACTTACACCATGTGCAATTTGAGAAAAAGCAGAAAAAGGAACGAAGTGCGAACCTATTTGTCTTGAGTATCGGACGTTCGAGGGTCTGCGTCGTGCGCTGCGGGGGCTGACTTCCCGCGCACATCCGGCACGATCGAGATCGCCGAGGTGACCGCCCCGAAGAATCCGAAGCTGTGGCGACCGCTGAGATCGATTCCGGATTCGTCCTCGGGCTCCGAGTCGTCCGGGTCGGCGCCAGTCGTGGTGCTGTCCCCTGTCGCAGACGCCGCATCGTCGACGTCTGCACGGCTCGCAGAAGCATCGGCAGTCAAGTCGGAAGCCGAGGCGGGGGACGCTCTCACGGTCGAGCGCCGCGATGTCGGTGCCCCGCCTCCGTCGTGACCGTGCTGATCGTCCGGATCGGCCACCCGCGCTACCGAAGGCAACGGGGCTCCGGAGGCGGCGGCCGCCTCGGCGATATTGGGTGCATTGATCTCAAAGGTGTGCTTTCCGCGGCGATGGCGGCGCAGCAGGGTCCGGGACCCGTGCATGTAGACACCGGTCTCATAGGTGCGGTGACGCAGTCGGGAGACGATGAGCCAGCCGAGGCCGATGAGCAGGGCGAGGATGGCCGTCCACACGTTGAACGGCAGTCCGAACAGCAGGCGCGCGTCCTCGGCCGCGGGGGTGCCGATCCGCAGGGCCTCGAGCAGAATGCGGCCGAGGCCGAACAGGCACAGATACAGGGCGAAGACCTGTCCGTAGCCGAGCCGGAGGCGTTTGGACACGATGATGAGCACAACACAGGCGATGAGGTTCCACGCCGATTCGGTGAGCACCGTGACCAGTTCGAGGCGACCGTCGAACCAATCGCTGAAGGCTCCGGCGACGTGGCCGAGGATGAGCCCCGGTGCGACCGAGTCGAGCAGCGGTCGGAACCTGATGCCTTGGATACGGGTGAGCACCCAGACGGAGAGGAAGCCGAGGATGGTGGCTCCCCAGAAGCTGAATCCGCCGTCCCAGACCGCCAGCGCCCGCAGCGGGCTGCCGTCGGGGCCGAAGTAGGTGTCCGGTGCCGAGAGCAGATGTCCGAGACGTCCGCCGATGATTGCCGCAGGCAGACCGACGACCGTGATGGCCCACAGGTCTCCCTTATGGCCGCCGCGGGCGCGCCATTGGATGCCTGTCATCCACAGCGCGAGTCCGATGCCGAGGACGGTGAAGACGACCCATGCCGGGCTGAAGCTCATGCACACCCTTCTGCGAGCTCGGCGGCGAGTCGACCGACTCCGGCCACTCCTTCGGAGTTCAGCGCCCGAACGAGGGCGGAGCCGACGATGACGCCATCGGCATATTCGGCGACCTCGGCCGCCTGTTCGCGGTTCGACACGCCGAGCCCGACGCAGGCGCGTTCGGCTCCGGCTTCCTTCAGCCGGGCGACGAGATCGCGCGCATGGTTGTCGACTTCGGAGCGGACGCCGGTGACACCCATGGTCGAGGCGGCGTAGACGAATCCGGAGCTGTGCTCGACGATGCGGGCCAGGCGCTCCGGCGTCGACGAGGGTGCGGCGAGGAAGATGCGGTCGAGGTGGTACTTCTCGGAAGCTGCCAGCCACGGTGCCGCCTCATCGGGGATGAGGTCGGGAGTGACGATTCCGCCGCCTCCGGCCGAGGCCAGGTCGCGGGCGAAACTGTCGACGCCGTACTGGAGCACGAGGTTCCAGTAGCTCATGACGACGGCGGTGCCGCCGGCTTCGGCGATGGCTTCGACTGCGGTGAAGACATCGGAGGTGCGCACACCGTTGTCCAGTGCCGCCTCACCGGCGCGCTGGATGACGGGTCCGTCCATTCCGGGGTCGGAGTACGGCAGACCGACCTCGATGATGTCGACGCCGTTGCGGACGAGTTCGACCATCGCCTCTGTCGAACCGGCCACGGTCGGGAAGCCGACGGGCAGGTAGGCGATGAGTGCGGCCTTGCGGCCAGCCTCGGCGACGGCGTCGAGGGTGGTTCCTGTGCGTGGACCTGAGTGCGTCATACCTGCACCGCTCCTTCGTCGATGTAGTCAAACCATTTCGCGGCGGTCGTCATATCCTTGTCGCCACGGCCGGAGAGATTGACCAGCAGGACCGCGTCGGGTCCGAGCTCACGGCCGATGCGCATGGCTCCGGCCAGGGCGTGAGCGGATTCGATGGCGGGGATGATGCCCTCCGTGCGGGAGAGCAGTCGCATGGCCTCCATCGCCTCCTCATCGACGACGGGTTCGTACGTCACGCGCCCGGTGTCGTGGAGGTGGGAGTGCTCGGGGCCGACCGATGGGTAGTCGAGTCCGGCGGAGACCGAGTGGGAGGCCTGCGTCTGACCGTCGTCATCCTGGAGGATGTAGGTGGCGGAGCCGTGGAGGACACCGGGGCGTCCGCCGGAGAACCGGGCGGCGTGATGGCCGGAGTCGACTCCTTCGCCGCCGGCTTCGAAGCCGAAGATCTTCACGTCCGCATCGCCGAGGAAGGCGGCGAAGAGTCCCATCGCGTTCGATCCGCCGCCGACGCAGGCGCAGACGGCGTCGGGCAGGCGACCGGCCATGTCCTGGATCTGTTCGCGGGCTTCGACCCCGATGACGTTCTGGAAGGAGCGGACCATCGCCGGGAACGGGTGAGGACCGGCGACCGTGCCGATGACATAGTGGGTGTCATCGACGTTGGCCACCCAGTCGCGCATGGCTTCGTTCATCGCGTCCTTGAGAGTGCGGGTGCCGTTGGTCACGGCGTTGACCGTGGCTCCGAGCAGACGCATGCGTGCGACATTGAGGGCCTGGCGCTGAGTGTCCTCCTCGCCCATGTAGACCACGCAGGACATGTCGAGCAGGGCCGCGGCGGTCGCCGTGGCGACTCCGTGCTGTCCGGCTCCGGTCTCGGCGATGAGACGGGTCTTGCCCATCCGCTTGGCCAGCAGAGCCTGCGCCAGGGCGTTGTTGATCTTGTGGCTGCCCGTGTGGTTGAGGTCTTCGCGTTTGAGGAACACTCGAGCACCGCCGCAGTGCTCGGCGAAGCGAGTGGCCTCGGTGAGCAGAGAGGGCCGGCCGATGTAGCTGCGCTGCAGAGTGAGGAGTTCGTCGGTGAAGGCCGGATCCACCTGGGATTTGCGCCAGGTCTCTTCGATCTCGTCGAGTGCCGGGATCAGCGCTTCGGGGATGAACCTGCCTCCGAACTCGCCGAAGTACGGTCCGGTCTCCTCGCTCAAATCGGTCATTGCGGTCCTTCTCGATCTCCTCGTGGCGCCGGCCTGTGGGGCGGAGAGACTCCGCCTCACCGGACGCCGGAATGGGTGCAGTGTCAGCCCATCGTCGGCCACGTGCAGCGGCCGACGCGGGCAGGGTTCAGGATACGGACAGGGAGCGGCGTTCCCGGCCGAGTGCGGTGTACTCCTCGACTGCGGCCTGCGGACGGCCGCCGGTGACGAGGGCTTCGCCGACGAGCACGAGATCGGCTCCGGAGTCCGCGTACTTCGACACCTCGGCGGCTCCGGCAACGCCGGACTCGGCCACGAGGGTGCAGCCGGCGGGAGCGAGTTCGGCCAGGGGCGCGAACCGGTCGGTGTCGACGCTGAGATCCTTGAGGTTGCGGGTGTTCACGCCGATGAGTTCGGCACCGAGTTCCGTCGCGGTCTCCAGCTCTTCGCGATTGTGGGTCTCGACGAGCGCCGTCATCCCCAGTTCCGTGGCCAGGGCATGGAACTCGCCCAGCTGCACGGGATCGAGTGCTGCGACGATGAGCAGAACGATGTCCGCGCCATGAGCGCGGGCCTCGTGGAACTGATATTCGTCGACCATGAAGTCCTTGCGCAGGACCGGGATGTCCACGGCCGCGCGCACCGAGTCGAGGTCGGCGAGACTGCCGTTGAAGCGGCGGGATTCCGTGAGCACGCTGATGGCCCGGGCTCCCCCGGCGGCGTACAGACCGGCGAGCGTGCCCGGGTCGGGGATCTCGGCGAGGTCACCGCGGGAGGGTGACTTCCGCTTGACCTCGGCGATGACGCCGAAGTCGGCGGACAGGTCGAAGGGGCGGACCGGTTCGGCCGCAGCGGCCCGCGCGGTGATCTCGCTCAGCGGTACCTCGTTCCGGCGTGCCTGCAGATCTTCCCGCACGCCGGAGATGATGTCGATGAGGACTGTCATTTCTTCTTCGGCTTGTTGCCCAGTCCGATGGCGCGCAGGATCAGGCCGACGACGACGCCGAGGGCGACGATGCCGATGGAGATGTAGGTGATCGTGGGGTTGTGGATCGTGAATCCCACACAGCCGACCGTGACGCCGATGAGCATGATGACGACTCCGGTCCATCCCGCCACCGAGTTGCCGTGACCGGGATCGGCGATCGCTGCGTAGTCGATCGTGGATTTGTCGAGATCTGCGGCTCCGTTGCGGGCGAGGGACTGCGACATGGCGCTCCTTTGTGTGAGTGCGTGACACGCGTGTGGAAACTTTCCTCCATTGTGTCACGCTTCTTCGGCTGACCGGACACCGACCCGGTCACAAGGTCATTTCGAATCCGGGTCGGTGTCCGGGTCGGTCGACGTTTCGTCGTCGGGTGCGTCTTCGACGTCTTCTCCGCGGGACAGTGCGTCCCAGGTCGCGGCGGAATCGAATTCCCCGGAAGCGGATTCGGCGGTGCGGGCGTAGCGGTTGGAGTTCGTCCACCCGTTCGAGGCGACGGCGACCCAGACGATGCCGATGACGCCGATGCCTGCGGCCACTGCGGCGATGATCGCCCAGGAAGTGGCTCCCGGCGCCGAGGCGGCGCTCAGTGCAGTGATCCCGTAGCCGATTCCGGCGATGCCGGCCAGTCCCAGGACGACGAAGCGGCCGATCCGTCCGAGCATTGCGGCGAGCAGTCCCGAGACCGCGATGATCGCCACACACGCGGTGGCCACGGGTGAGGTCTGGGAGCTCGGATCCTCGGTGACCTTTGCCACTCCGCTGGGTCCGAGCGTGTCGCCTCCGGCACCGGCCTGCCAGGCGGAGATCGTCAGCGCCCACAGGGCAGCGGCGATGACGAGGATGATGAGGACTCCACGTGATTTCGTCATGGCCTCACCTCTGACTTCCCTCCGCCGCATCCAATGCGTCGGCTGCGGCGGCGGCACGCAGCACAGCTGCGGCCTTGTTCTCGGATTCCTGGTACTCGGTCTCGGGCACGGAGTCGGCGACGAGTCCGCCTCCGGCGTAGACGCTCATCGTGCCGTTCCGGAGCACCCCGGTGCGGATGGCGATGGCGAGGTCGAGGTCGCCGGTGAAGGACATATAGCCGACCACTCCCCCGTAGATTCCGCGTCCGACGGGTTCGAGTTCGTCGATGATCTGCAGCGCCCGGGGTTTGGGCGCACCCGACAGCGTGCCGGCGGGGAACGTCGCCCGCAGCACATCGATGGCGGTGGTTCCGGGTTCGAGTTCGCCGCGCACGGTCGAGCTGATGTGCATGATGTGGCTGTAGCGGACGATGTCCATGAACTCGCTGACGTCGATGGTTCCGGCCGCGCAGACCTTCGCCAGGTCGTTGCGGGCGAGGTCGACGAGCATGAGGTGCTCGGCTCGTTCCTTCTCATCGGCCAGGAGCTCTCGGGCCAAAGAGTCATCGGCTTCCGGTGTGGTCCCGCGGGGGCGGGAACCGGCGATCGGGTGGGTGACCACCTCTCCCGACCGGACGGTCACGAGTGCTTCGGGTGAGGAGCCGATGATGCTCACCGGTTCCCCTCCGTCGTCATGGAGGTTGAGCAGGTACATGAAGGGGCTCGGGTTCGCATGCCGCAGCATCCGGTACACGCTCAGCGCATCGGCCTCGCACGGTGTGTCGAAGCGCTGGCCGATGACGACCTGGAAGATCTCACCGTCGACGATCTTCTGCTTCGCCGTCTCCACACCGTCGAGGTACACCTGCGGCTGGGTGCGGGTGGACACCTCGGGGTCGGCCTTCCGGGGGCGCAGGACATCTGCCGGGCTGGGCTGCTGCAGACGCTCGCACATCGCGGCGATGCGGGCGACTCCCGAGGCGTGGGCGTCGTCGATGCCGGTATCGGCGCCGTTGACGTTGAATACGTTGGCCACGAGGGTGACCATTCCCGAATAGTGGTCGAAGACGGCGATATCGCCGGGGATCATCAGCTGCACGGTCGGCAGGTGGTGTTCGTTGGGCCGCGGCGGCCCGAGCCTCTCGAAGCGACGGACGATGTCCCATCCGAAGTAGCCGACGAAGCTCGAGACCATGGGCGGCAGCTCCGATTCCGCTTCGGCCACGGCGAGGAGGTCGAGGGTGGCGGTGACCGCGTCGAGGACGTCGCCGTCGGTGGGGACGCCGACCGGAGGCGTGCCGGTCCAGTGGAATCCGTCTGCGGTCGAGATGAGGGTGGCCACGGGCGCCGAGCCGATGAAGGAGTACCTGGCCCAGGATCCGGCGACGGCGGATTCGAAGAGGAAGCTGCCCGGTCCGCCGTCGGTGAGTTTGCGGTAGAGGCTCAGCGGGGTCTCCGAGTCCGCGAGCACCTGGGTGTGGACCGGCACCAGGCGATGGTCGGCGCCGAGGGCGCGGAACTCGTCGAGGCTGGGTCGGATCGGCAGGTCGGTGGGGTTCGCCGCTGGGTCAGTCGACACTGATGGTCCTTCCGGTGAAGCAGGTCGGGGTGTTCGTATGGCAGGCGGGTCCGGTCTGGTCGACGAGCATGAGCAGGGCGTCGGCATCACAGTCGAGGCTGAGCGAGCGGACGTGCTGGACATGACCCGAGGTCTCCCCCTTCACCCAGTATTCCTGCCGGGATCGGGACCAGTAGGTGGCCCGGTTCGTCTCCAGTGTGCGGGAGACGGCTTCGACGTCCATCCACGCGAGCATGAGCACCTCTGCGCTCGTGGCCTCTTGGACGATGACAGGGATGAGCCCGTCGTCGTTCGTTCGGATGATCTCCCGCCAGTTCTCCGGAGTCGCGTCGATGTCGCTGCTCATCGGACGTCGATTCCCTCCGCGCGCAGGGCGTCCTTGACCTCGGCGATGCTCAGGGTGCCGAAGTGGAAGACGCTGGCAGCCAACAGGGCGTCGGCTCCGGCTTCCACTGCTCGAGCGAAGTGTTCGACCTTTCCGGCGCCGCCCGAGGCGATGAGCGGTACGTCGACGGCGGCGCGGGCGGCGCGGATGAGTTCGAGGTCGAACCCCTCACGTGTGCCATCGGCGTCGATGGAGTTGAGCAGGATCTCGCCGACCCCGCGGTCGGCGGCTTCCCGGATCCAGTCGATGGCGCAGCGGCCGGTGCCTTCGCGGCCGCCGCGAGTGGTGACCTCGAAGCCGGATTCCGTGCTCGCGCCCTGTGCGCGCCGTGCGTCGAGGGAGAGGACGAGGACCTGGTTGCCGAAGTGTCGGGAGATCTCGCTGATGAGTTCCGGGTTCTTCACCGCCGAGGTGTTGACCGAGACCTTGTCGGCTCCGTCGCGCAGCAGCCGGTCGACGTCGGCGACGCTGCGGATCCCTCCGCCGACGGTGAGCGGGATGAAGACCTCTTCGGCGCAGGCGCGGACGACGTCGTGGACGGTCTCCCGGTCACCGCTGCTGGCCGTGACGTCGAGGAAAGTGAGTTCGTCGGCTCCGGACTCGCCGTAGCGGCGGGCGAGCTCGACGGGGTCGCCGGCGTCCCTGAGGTCGGCGAACTTCACTCCCTTGACGACGCGTCCGCCGTCCACGTCCAGACAGGGGATGACTCTGACAGCTACCACGCAGTCCTCCTAGATTCCCAGGCCCCGGTAGCGATCCATTCGGCGGGCCAGCCGCCTGGCCGAAGGTTCGCGCATGAGCGAGATGAGTTCGTATTCGAGTGTCTCACCGACCCTGGCGACGAAGTCGAGCGGTTCGTCGCTGGCGTCGGAATGTTCGGCGATGATTCGGTCGACGACTCCGTTGGCCTGCAGCATGGGAGCGTGCACGCCCTGGCTCTGAGCCATCTCGGCGGCTCTTTCGGTCGTGCGGTGCACGATCGCCGAGGCGCCTTCGGGCGGCAGAGGCGAGAGCCAGCCGTGTTCGGCGCTGAGCACCCGATCGGTCGGGATGAGGGCCAGTGCTCCGCCCCCGGATCCTTCACCGAGGATGAGCGAGACGGACGGAGCGTCGAGGTTGGCGAGGTCGGCGAGGCTGCGGGCGATCTCGCCGGCGATGCCGCCTTCTTCGGCTTCCTTCGACAGAGCGGCGCCGGGGGTGTCGATGACGGTCACGAGCGGCAGGTGCAGCTCCGCGGCCAATCGCATTCCGCGTCTGGCCTCACGCAGGGCCGCCGGGCCCATCGGTTCGCGGGAGTCCTGCCGGAATCGGTCCTGGCCGAGGACGATGCACGGTGCGGAACCGAACTTCGCCAGGGCCAGCAGCAGTCCGGGGTCCTTCTCCCCTTCGCCGGTGCCGTTGAGCGGCAGCACGGTGTTCGCTGCGGTGCGCAGCAGATCACGGACCCCGGGACGTTCGGGGCGACGCGAGCTGGTGATCGCGGCCCAGGCATCGGAGTTCGGGTCGACGCTGTCCGGGGCCGTGTCCGGGTCCGGCACCGAGCTGGGAACCTCCTTGGCGCCCATGAGCACGTCGAGGACGCGGGAGACCGTACCGGCGATGCGTTCGGGTCCGATGACGGCGTCGACGATGCCCATCTTGTGCAGGTTCTCCCCGGTCTGCACGTTCTCCGGAAACTTCTCTCCGTAGATGGCCTCGAATACTCGAGGGCCCAGGAATCCGATGAGGGATCCGGGTTCGGCCACGGTGACGTGCCCCAGCGATCCCCAGGAGGCGAAGACTCCTCCGGTGGTGGGATGGCGCAGGTAGACGAGGTAGGGCAGTCCGGCCTTGCGATGGGCGATGACGGCGTTCGTGATCTTCACCATCGACAGGAAGGCGATGGTGCCCTCCTGCATGCGGGTGCCGCCCGAGGCGGGACCGGCCAGCAGGGGCAGCCCTTCGAGGGTCGCACGTTCGATGGCATCGACGAGGCGTTCGGCCGCGGCCACGCCGATCGACCCGGCGAGGAAGCGGAATTCGCCGGCGATCACGGCCACGCGACGGCCGGCGATGGTGCCTTCGCCGGTGATGATGGATTCGTCGACTCCGGACTTCTGCGCCGCGGCTTCGAGTTCAGCAGCGTAGGCGTCAGAGATCCCGCCGGCGGGCTGGACGGGAGTGGTGTCCCAGGACAGATAGGATCCTTCGTCGAGGACGATGTCGACGAGCTCGAGTGCGTTGAGACGCGTCATGGCGATTCCGTTCAGTTTCCGTCGGCGAGCCACGCCACGATGGATTCCGCGTCTTCGTCGAGCAGCGGCGGGGCATCGTGAGCGGTGCGGGTGGTTTCGACCTCACCGGAGGAATCGGCGTCGAAGAAGCGCAGCGGCGGTCCGGGCAGGTCGATGTCGCCGAGCACGGGGTGGTCGACGGAGACCTTGAGTCCCTGGCTGAGTGCCTGCTCCCACTGGTAGACCTCGGGCAGGGTGCGCACCGTGCCGGACGGGATTCCCGCCTCGGTGAGCCTGTTCAGCAGATCGGCTGCGTCGTAGGCAGAGAAGCGGTCTTCGATGAGTTCGATGACGGCGGCGCGGTTGTCCACGCGCTCGGAGTTGACGGCCATGCCCTCGGTGGCGGGATCGATGTCGAAGGCAGTGCAGAACTTCTGCCACAGGTTCTCGTTGCCCACGGAGATCTGCACGGCGCCGTCGCGGCAGTTGAAGAGTCCGTAGGGCGACAGCGAAGGGTGGTGGTTGCCGCCGGGCTGCGGTTCCTGACCGGCGACCGTGGCCCGGGTGCCCTGGAAGGCGTGGACGCCGACCATTCCCGCGATGAGCGAGGTGCGCACGACCTTGCCCTTGCCGGTGCGTTCGCGTTCGAGCAGGGCCGCCAGCACGCCGTATGAGCCGTAGATTCCGGCCAGCAGGTCAGCGATCGGCACGCCCACGCGCTGCATATCATCGGGTCCCGAGCCGGTCAGCGACATCAGCCCGGCTTCGCCCTGGGCGATCTGGTCATAGCCGGCGCGGGAGGCTTCCGGACCGTCGTGGCCGAATCCGGTGATGGACAGGATGACCAGGCGCGGGTTGATCTCCATGCAGCGGGCGGTGGAGAAGCCGAGTCGGTCGAGGACACCGGAGCGGAAGTTCTCGATGAGAACATCGGCGCGTGCGATGAGTCCGGTCAGGGTGTCCTTGCCCGTGTCGGATTTGAGGTCGAGGGCGATGGATTCCTTGTTGCGGTTGCACGAGAAGAAGTAGGTGGCCTGAGGATTGTCCGCAGGCCCAACGAAGGGAGGTCCCCACGACCGCGAATCATCGCCCTTGCCGGGGTTCTCGACCTTGATCACCCGCGCGCCGAGATCGCCGAACATCATTCCTGCATGAGGGCCGGCCAGGGCACGAGAGAGATCGACGACGGTGTATCCGGTCAGGGGGCCTGCCTCGGGTGTCTCGTTCGCCATTCCTAATCCTCCTTGAAGTGGGTGCGTCTCTTGATGAGCATACGCAATCGTGCGACCTCCGCATGGGCGCGGCGACCGTCTGCGTGCTGGATCGCCATCACCGCGCAGGTGGTGCCGTCCGTGAGGTCCAACAGGGGCCACGGATCATCGCCCTCGGGTGAGAACGTCACACCGAGGATCTGTCCCCAGTCGAGCCGACGGGTGCGCACCATGTTCTTGACCACCAGACCGTCCTCGGTGGGCCGGGCCTGGATATCGGAGATGCGCAGCAGGGCGGCTCCGAAGAGAATGCCCAGCAGGTTCATCCATATCATGTCGAGCACTGTCCACGGTTCCCAGTCCACGACGAACAGCGCCACGGACAGGACCGCGAACCCAGCGGTCACGGCAACGGCACCGACGATGCTGACGACGCGCACCTGTCGGGGCCGGAACACGGCCAGATCAGATTCGGCAGGCGCCAATGTTCGTCACCAGAATCGCACGCGCCCCGACTCCGTAGAGCCGGTCCATGACGTTGTTGACTTCCTTCGCTTCGACCATCACGCGCACAGCGACCCACCCGGTCTCCTGCAGCGGGGACACGGTCGGGGATTCGAGCCCCGGGGTCAGCGAGATCGCCTCGGGAACCAGGCGCTGTTCGATGTTGTAGTCGACGAGCACATACTGGCGGGCGACCATGACCGATTCGAGGCGGCGTTTGAGCACGCCGATGCGGGATTCGGCTCCGGCGCGCTGGATGAGCACACCT
Organism: Brevibacterium sp. CT2-23B; assembly: GCF_013168765.1. NCBI lineage: Bacteria > Bacillati > Actinomycetota > Actinomycetes > Micrococcales > Brevibacteriaceae > Brevibacterium > Brevibacterium sp. CT2-23B. The sequence continues at coordinate 798,028 of NZ_JABBYK010000001.1, forward strand.
TCTGATTCGAGCAGCGGCTCGCCGAAGGTTTCGAGTCCCGCGGCGCGCAGCGTGGAGCCGGTCTCGACGACATCGGCGATGGCGTCGGCGACTCCGAGCTGGATGGAGACCTCGATCGCCCCGTCGAGCTGCACCGTGGTTGCCGCGATTCCGCGTCGCTGCAGGTCGGCATCCACGAGGTTCGGGAAGCTCGTGGCGATGCGGGCACCGGCCAGCTGCTCGGCCGAGGTGAACGAGCCGGCGGTGCCGGCGTAGAAGAAGCGCGAGGCACCGAATCCGAGTCCGAGCACCTCTTCGGCTTCGGCCTGTGACTCCAGCAGCAGGTCACGGCCGGTGATTCCGGCGTCGAGGATTCCGGAGCCGACGTAGATGGCGATGTCGCGGGGACGCAGGTAGAAGAATTCGACTCCGTTGACCTCGTCCTGATGGACCAGGGTCTTGGTTCCGCGTCGAGTGGAGTATCCGGCCTCGCTGAGCATGTCGGAGGCGGCTTCGGACAGTGCGCCCTTGTTGGGCACGGCTACACGCAGCATGGGGTCCCTTTGGAGTTCGATGGCGTCGGGTCGGTCAGGTTCGTGGGAGGGTCTTACAGGTGGGTGTTGACGTCGTCGAGGGTCAGTCCCTTGGCGATCATCATCACCTGTACGTGGTAGAGCAGCTGCGAGATCTCCTCGGCGAGCTCTTCCTTGGTTTCGTATTCGGCGGCCATCCATACTTCGGCGGCCTCTTCCACGACCTTCTTGCCGATCGCATGGACTCCGGCGTCGAGTTCGGCCACGGTCTTCGAACCGGTGGGGCGATCGAGGGATTTCTGCTGGAGTTCGGCGTAGAGAGTCTCAAAGGTCTTCACTTCTCCAGCCTAATGCATCTGCATCGGCCGCAGCATTCGGGGTCTCATGTTCTAGAACGCGGCAGGCCGGGTCTCACTGGTGCTGCCGGCGGCTGACCTCAGTCCTCGGGGTCGCGGCCGATGTCGGTGGCCGGACGGTGAGGCGCAGAGATCGTCTGGCGTGACCGTTTCGACCAGTCGATGAGTCCGAGGATGACCATGACGAGGAAGAACAGGTACACGGCTCCGGAGAAGACGAGTCCGCCGGAGATCGCCAGCGGGATGCCGACGAGGTCGACGGCGAGCCAGACGAACCAGAATTCGACGATGGCTCGGCCCTGGGCGTACATGGCCACGATCGAACCGATGAAGATATAGGCGTCGGGGTAGGGGTTCCAGGACCATCCGCCCAGGGCGAGGACCCAGCCGAAGACTCCGGTGCCGATGACGAGAGCTGCGAGCAGGATCGCCCGTTCCTTCCAGCTCGCCCAGCGGACGAGGACTTCACCGGCGGCGGCCTTGGACTTCTTCCATTGCGTCCATCCCCAGACCGCGGCGACGATGATGACGACCTGCCGAGAGGCGTTGCCGCCGAGGCCGGCGGAGAGGCTTGCGGAGAAGAGGAGGATGGAGCCGAGGATCTGCACCGGCCAGGACAGGATGTTCCGGCGCAGCGCCAGGACGACCGTGGCCAGCGCACAGATGTTGCCGAACAGGTCGGAGTACGGCACAGGCTTGCCCAGCAGTTCGAATGCCGGGGTGTTCAACCAGTCGAACAGGTCCATCGCAGGCTCTCTTCAGGTGTGGGCCGTAAGCATAGTTCGGCTCGGTTCGGTCAGTGGGTGTGTGCGGCGGCGAGGGTGCGCAGTTCGCTGATGGCGGCTGCCGCATCGTCGGCTCCGTAGACGGCGGAGCCGGCGACGAGGACGTCGGCGCCGGCGTCGACGACACGGTCGATCGTCGCCGCGGAGACTCCCCCGTCGACCTGCAGTTTGATCTCGAGTCCGGCAGCAGAGATCGCTTCGCGCGTCCGCGTGATCTTCGGCAGGCACACGTCGAGGAACTTCTGACCACCGAATCCGGGTTCGACGGTCATGATGAGGATCTGATCGAATTCGCCGAGGAGGTCGATGAAGGGTTCGATCGGGGTGGCCGGTTTGAGGGCGAGGCTGGCCTTGGCCCCGAGGCGGCGCAGTTCCCGGGCGAGACGGACGGGGGCGGCGGCTGCCTCGGCGTGGAAGGTCACCGAGGCACAGCCGATCTCCGCGTACACGGGAGCGTTGCGGTCGGCATCGGCGATCATGAGGTGGGCGTCGAGCGGGATCGGCGAGATCGCCTGGATGCGTTCGACGACGGGCGGGCCAAAGGTGAGGTTCGGCACGAAATGGTTGTCCATGACGTCGATATGGGCCATATCGGCGGTGCTGATCTTCGTAAGCTCACCGCGCAGATCGGAGAAGTCCGAGGACAGGATGGAGGGGTTGATGTCGATCGACATGGGTCATTTCGCCTTTCGCAGGAGAGCCAGGAACATTCCGTCGCTGTTGTGGACATGGGGCCAGAGCTGGGCGTATCGCCCGCCTTCCCGGGTCACCGACGCGAACGACTCCGCCTCGGTGCCGGTGATCGCCGACAGCGCGGCCGGGGTGTCGAGGACCTCGATGTCCGCGCTTCCCGACTTGGCTCGCAGGCGCAGAACCTCGTCGACGATGAGCACGGTTTCGGCGTAGTGCGGAGAGCACGTCGAGTAGGCGACCACTCCCCCGGGCGCGCAGGCATCGAGGGCAGCGGCGAGAAGTTCGCGCTGCAGTCCGGTCAGGGAAGTGATGTCTTCGGGCCGTCTGCGGTAGCGGGCTTCGGGACGGCGGCGCAGGGCACCGAGTCCGGAGCAGGGTACGTCGACGAGGATCTTCGAGTAGGGTCCGCGGGCGTCGCGTCCGTCGCGGACGGCGGCGATGACGTTGGTCAGCGCCTTGGTGGAGTCGCGGACGAGGTCGACACGGTGCTCGCTGGAGTCGAAGGCCTCCAATGTCGTCGATTCGCCGGCGGCTCTGGCTGCGAGGACGGCGGCCTTGCCGCCGGGTCCGGCGCACAGGTCGGCCCAGGTTCCGGTGGGTGCGTCGATATCGGCCAAAGCGAGGGCCACAAGCGCGGAACCTTCGTCCTGGACGCGGGCACGTCCGTCGGCCACAGCTGCCACGTCCCGGGGAACCGCGGTCTCCAGGGTGACGCCGATCGGTGACAGCGGGGTGGGTTCACCCGGCAGTTCGGCGCGGTCGATGAGTCCGGGCAGGGCGGTCACTCCGACCTTTGCGGGTGCGTTGTCGGCTTCGAGGAGAGCTTCGAGCTCGGCGGCATCGCGGCCATGTCCCTTGAGCGCCTGGTTCAATGCCCGGACGACCCATTCGGGATGGGAGTGTTCGATCGCCAGTCGGGTGGTCTCGTCGGCCTCGGCGGTGACGCGGTCGAGCCACTCGGTGGGTTCGGCTTCCGAGATACGGCGGAGCACGGCATTGACGAATCCGGCGGTCTTCGCCGCCGATCGTTTGACCACGGCCACGGTTTCGGACAGTGCAGCATGGTTGGGCACCCGCATCGACAGCAGCTGGTGGGCGCCGAGCCGCATTGCGGCCAGGGGTTCGGGATCGATCTTGTCGACGGCTCGGGACGAGGCGATTTCGATGACCGCATCGTAGAACTTCTGCCGACGCAGGGTTCCGTAGGTGAGCTCGGTGGTGAAGGCAGCGTCCTGAGCGCCCATATGGGTGCGGGAGAGTTTGGCCGGCAGCAGCAGGTTCGCGTAGGCGTCTTTCGTCGCCACGTCGAGGAGGACTTCCCAGGCGATGCGCCGCGGCAGGTTCTTACCCGCTCGTTCTGTGTTTCGGGGGCCGCCTCGGCGCTGCCCGTGATTGCCGTCGTTTCCGCGGCTGCCGCCTCGGCGGTCTCTGCCTGCTGACTCAGCCATGGCTTTTATGCATCCTCTTCGGTATAGGGGTCGAAGGTCACGTCTCCGCGGCCGCGCAGGAAGTCGGCCGTGGCCATCCGGGCCTTGCCGAAGGGCTGGATCTGTTCGACCCTGACCCAGGCGTCACCGCAGCGCAGCACCGGCTGCTGCTGCCAGGTGGTCAGTTCACCGACGGCCCCAGGGGTCGTCACTTCGGGTGCGGGTGAGAGTCCGAAGAGCTTCGTCCTCTTTCCGTCGAGTTCCACCCATGGTCCCGGTGCGGGACTGGTTCCGCGGGCCCTGTCGATGACCCGGGCGGCCGGAGCGGACAGGTCGAGGTGGGCGTCGGTGACGGTGATCTTCTCCGCATGGCTGGACTCGCCGGTCTGCGGGGTCGGGGCGGCGGTGCCGGCGGCGAGATCGTCGAAGGCGGCGACGAGTTCGGGTGCCCCGCGGCGTGCATAGTCCTCAAGAGCCTCGGCGACGTCCGCGTGGTCGAGCGGCAGTTCGAGTCGGCGCAGCACGGGGCCGGTGTCCATGCCCTCGTCGATGCGGAACACACTGATCCCACTCGTGGTCTCACCGCCGATGAGTGCGCGTTGGACGGGGGCGGCTCCGCGGTAGGCCGGCAGCAGTGAGAAATGGAGGTTGAACCAGCCAAGTCGGGCGGTGGCCAGTGCGGCGGGTCCGGCGATGGCGCCGAAGGCGACGACGGCGACGGCGTCGACATCGAGTGCCTGCAGCTGTGAGATGACATCGCCGCGCAGACGACCGGCTTCGATGACGGGCAGTCCGAGTTCGAGAGCGCGGGTCTTCACCGGTGACGGGGTGAGGACTCTCTTCCGTCCGACGGGCGCATCGGGTCGGGTGAGCACCGCACGGATGCGGTGGCTAGATTCGGCAAAGGCCTCGAGGGCGGGAACTGCGACATCAGGGGTGCCGGCGAAGACGATATCCACGACTTGGATTCTACTGGTTCGCCGCGCCGTCACAGCGACCGGGGATCGTCGATGCGCACACGCACCTGCCGTTGCTTCTTGGCGGACCGGGAGGCAATGATCTCGGCCGCTCTCGTTCCGACGCGGTCTCCGGCGGAGAACGGGTAGGCGCTGACGCTGCGCTGTCCGTCCTCGGCGTCCTCACGCAGGAGTTCCTCGACCTCGCCGATCTGTTCGAGCACCTCGTCGATGTCGGCGCCTGCTCCCGTGAGTTCGAGGATCCGTCGGTAGGGCGGGAAGCCGAGTGCCTTCCGGTCGCTCAGCTGTCGTGACATGAAGGTCGTGGGGTCGAAGGCGGTCAGGGTCTGCCGGATGAGTTCGTCTTCGTCGCCGAGGTAGACGGCTCCCCCGTCATCGCGGGAACGCACGAGTGAGGCGGCTCGCAGCCGGCGTGCCACACTTTCGTCGATCGAGCGCATCCAGGGCCCCGGCCACAGCGAGTCCAAGAGGATCGCCGCGGCATAGCCGCCGAGCACATAGGGTTCGGCTCCGGTGGTGGCGACCACGAGTCGCGGGGTCTCGTCGAGGGCAGTGGAGATGTGGTCGCCTCCGGATTCGACGATCTCGATGTCCGGCAGCGCCCGGGCAAGCTCTTCGACGGTGCGGGCCCGGCCGCGCACGATCGATCGCACACGGTTCGACCGGCAGCGCAGGCAGCTGAACGTCTCCGAGTGGAAGCCGCAGGACCGGCAGGCGAAGGGACCGACTTCCGACTGTGTGGTCAGCGTCGCCTGACATTGCGGGCAGCGGGCGACTTCCTGGCAGCGGGCACAGGCGAAGACAGGATAGTAGCCGGAACGCGGCACCTGCACGAGCACCGGACCGGGCACTCCGCCGTCCCGGGGACGCGGACGCAGCGCCGTTCGCATGATCTGCCAGGCGCGGCTGGGAATGCGCTGCCAGGCGAAGGGGTCCCGGTCCTCATCGGGGACGAAGACGACGGGGGCGGCATGCCGCCTGGCCGGACCGACCGGTGTGACGTCGGCCAGCCAGCCGATCTCGACGAGACGCTGCACTTCGGCGCTGCGGTCGGTGGAGACGAAGAGCAGCTCGGTGTCCTCGATCGTCGACCGCAGCAGGCAGACCTCCCGGGCGTGCGGGTACGGGGCGTGCTGATCGAGATAGTTGAGGTTCGCGTCATCGGTGCAGATGATGAGTCCGAGGTCCGCGACGGGGGCGAAGGCCGCCGCCCGCGTGCCGATCGTGATCCGCGTGTGTCCGAGCAGCCCGCGCAGCCAGGCCTGCCACCGCAGCTCCGGTGACTGGTCGGCGCTGAGCACCGAGACCTCCGCGATCCCAGCGTGGGTGAGAGTCGAATGGAGCACGGCGAGTTCACGATGATCGGGCACAAGCCAGAGCACCGATCGGCCGGCCTCGAGACTCGCCCGTGCGGCATCGAGTCCGGCACGGATCCAGCTGAGACCCGGCGTCGGCCCGGGTGTGCACGCCACGGCTCTGCGCCGAGGCGGGCCCGAGACGTTGTCGACCGTGGGTTCCGTCCCCGCCGCGAGAACCCATTCGCCGAGGCGGCCGAGCAGCTGCGGATCATCCGCCGGCCCGTCGTTCGGTCCGGTCGCTGGGTCCGCGGCGTCGGCATCGGTCTGCGCGGCCGGCTGTCCCGTCTTCTCCGCCTTGAGCACTGCTTTCTCGCCACGGGCATGACGCGGTGGGATGGCCAGGCGCAGCACATCGGCGAGGGTGCCGCCGTAGCGACGGGCGACGGCGCCGCTCAAGGCGAGCAGATCCGCACTCAGCACCTGAATGGGACCGCTGATGCGTTGGATCGTCGCCAGCGGACCGAAGTGGTCCGAGCTCTCGACACGTTCGAGCAGATAGCCGTCGCGCAGCTTTCCAGCGAACTTCACCCGCACCCGCACTCCGGGCAGGGCAGCCTCGGCGAGCTTCTCCGGCACCGCGTAGTCGAAGGTCCGCGCCAGGTGCGGGACGGGATGGTCGATGAGCACTCGGGCGACCGGTTCGATCGGGGCCAGGGGAACCTGGCCCTCGGCCGAGGTGCCGGTGTCGATCGGGAGGGGTTCGTCCACGCCGACGGCAGACTAGCTGGAGGACACGGCGCGCAGCAGATCCTCGGCGCGGTCCGTGACCTCCCAGGTGAAATCGGGCAGCTCACGGCCGAAGTGGCCGTAGGTCGAGGTCTGCGAGTAGATCGGGCGCAGCAGGTCGAGTTCCTGGATGATCATCGCAGGGCGGAGGTCGAAGACCTCGCGGATGGCAGCCGAGATGGCCGCCGGGTCCGCCTTCTCCGTCCCGAAGGTCTCGACGTAGAGCCCCATCGGGTCGACTCGGCCGATCGCATAGGACACCTGCACCTCGGCGCGGTCGGCGAGACCGGCGGCGACGACGTTCTTCGCCACCCAGCGCATAGCGTAGGCCGCCGAACGGTCGACCTTCGAAGGGTCCTTGCCGGAGAACGCACCGCCACCGTGACGGGAGAAACCGCCGTAGGTGTCGACGATGATCTTCCGTCCGGTCAGACCGGCATCGCCCATCGGCCCGCCCGTCACGAAGGGGCCGGCAGGGTTGATGTGGATGTTCGCGCCCGAGGTGTCGAGACCGGAATCGGCGATCACCGGATCGATGACGAGTTCCTTGATCTCCGTGTGCAGCTGGGACTGGCTGGTCTCCGCCGAGTGCTGGGTGGAGACGACGACGTTCTCGATCGACACTGCCTCATCGCCGTCATAGCCCAGCGTCAGCTGGGTCTTCCCATCGGGGCGCAGGTAGTCGAGCCGACCGGACTTGCGCACCGCGGAGAGCTGCTCGGCCATCCGGGAGGCCAAGTGGATGGGCAGCGGCATGAGCACATCGGTGGAGTTGTCGGCATAGCCGAACATCAGTCCCTGATCTCCGGCGCCGAGGCTGGTGCCGTGGTCGGAGGATTCGACGGCCTCGCGGAAGTCCAGCGGATTCGTCACACCGGAGTGGATGTCCGTGGACTGGCTTCCGATGGACACTGAGACTCCGCAGGAGTGTCCGTCGAAGCCGGTGTCCGAGGAGTCGTAGCCGATGCCCGTGATGAGGCTGCGCACGATTCCGGCGACGTCGGCGTAGGCGGCCGTATTCACCTCACCGGCGACGTGGACGAGGCCGGTGGTGACCATGGTCTCCACGGCCACTTTGGCGTTGGGGTCCTGCCGGAGCAGGTCGTCGAGCACCGCATCGCTGATCTGGTCGCAGATCTTGTCGGGATGTCCCTCGGTGACGGACTCGGATGAGAAGAAACGCAGATTTGTGTGTGTCACGTTGTCGATTCTACGTGGGTGATTTGGTCGGAGACGGCCGCGATGACCTTTTGTGAAACATGGTCCTTCGACCCGTGGAATTCCTCACCGACGACGATCTCGCCGCGGTCGGCGGAGATGATCTGGACCATGGTCTCATCGTGGCCGAAGGCGCGGTCGTCGGAGACGTCGTTGAATACGAGAAGGTCGACGCCCTTGCGCTGGAACTTGGCTCGAGCGTAGTCGAGGGCTGCGGTGGCGGCGTCCCCGGTCTCGGCGGCGAATCCGACGATGATCTGATGGCGGAGGCTGGACTGACGGCTGCGCTCGTCGACGAGTCCGCGGAGGATGTCCGGGTTCTGCACGAGACGCAGAGTCAGACCGTCGTCTCCGGACTTCTTCATCTTCGAGTCCGTCGTCTCGGCCGGCCGGTAGTCGGCGACGGCAGCGGCCATGATGATGGCATCAGCCCACACCTGGGCCGAATGCATCGCCGACTGCAGCTCAAGAGTGGATTCGACCGGAGTGATCGTGATGCCCGCAGGCAGTCCCGTCAGCAGACCGGTGTCGATGTTCGCGGCGACGAGTTCGACTGATGCGCCCGCGGCATGGGCGGCCTTGGCCAGCGCGATGCCCTGTTTGCCTGAGGAGCGGTTGCCGAGGAAGCGCACGGGGTCGAGTGCTTCCCGCGTGCCGCCGGCGCTGATCACGATGCGACGACCGGACAGAGCACCGCTGGGGTCAGTGGACGCATCTGCCGAGTCGCCGGCGGTGCCGTCCTTGACCGAGAGCGCGAAGTCGACGATCGCTTCGGGTTCGGGCAGTCGTCCGGGACCGGAATCGGGGCCGGTGAGGCGTCCGACAGCAGGGTCGAGGACATGGACGCCGCGGGAGCGCAGGGTCGCGATGTTGGCGACTGTGGCGGGGTTGAGCCACATCTCCGTGTGCATGGCCGGGGCCACGACCACCTCGGCGGTGGTGGTGAGCACGGAGGCGGTGAGCAGATCATCGGCTCGTCCGGCGGCGATCTTCGCGATCAGATCGGCGGTCGCCGGGGCGATGATGACGAGTTCGGCTTCCTGTCCGATGCGGACGTGATTGACGGTGTCGATCTCGTCGAAGACATCGGTGGTCACGGTCTGGCCGGACAGTGCCTCGAGAGTGGGGGCACCGATGAATTTCAGTGCGTTGGCCGTTGGAACGACCTTGACGCTGTGGTCGAGTTCCCGGAGTCGCCGGATGATGTGTGCCGCTTTGTAGGCGGCGATCCCACCGGCGACGCCGAGTACGATTCTCACTGGTCGCTGAAGTCGATCGCGCCGTCGTTGCTCACAGGAGCGGTGGCTTCGGCCTCGGGTGCGGCCTGGATGAAGTCGGCTTCGGAGACCTCGCGGGCGACGATCTTCGACTCGTTGACCTCACGCAGAGCGATCGACAGAGGCTTCTCGTTGGTGCCCGGCGTGACGAGCGGACCGACGTTCTCGAGCAGTCCCTCCTGCAGCTGGGCGTAGTACGAGTTGATCTGACGGGCGCGCTTTGCCGCGATCGAGACCAGTTCGTACTTCGAACCGGTGACGTTGAGCAGATCGTCGATCGGAGGGTTGGTGATGCCTTCAGGCTGTGCGGGCAAGGAGATTCCCATCTAATCGGAAGTGGATATACCCATCAATGATAGGAGTTCTTCGGCCGCAGTGCGAACGTGGTCGTTCACAATGGTCACGTCGAACTCCGATTCGGCGGCCAATTCGCGTTTCGCGGTGGCCAGTCGTCGTTCCTGCTCCTCCTCCGTTTCGGTGCCTCGACCGGTCAGTCGGGAGACGAGTTCGTCCCAGCTGGGCGGGGCGAGGAAGACGAAGCGGGCATCGGGCATCTTCTCTTTGACTTGGCGGGCTCCCTGCAGATCGATCTCCAGCAGCGCGGGAATCCCCTGGTCGAGCTTCTCCTCCACCGGGGCCGAAGGCGTGCCGTAGCGGTGGCGTCCGTGGACGACGGCGTATTCGAGCAGGCGATCCTCGGCGATGAGGGTGTCGAAGGCGTCGTCGGTGAGGAAGTGATAATGGACACCATCGATCTCACCGGGGCGTCTGGGTCGGGTCGTGGCCGACACGGAGAACCAGACCTCGGGGTGGTTCTGCCGAATATAGGTGCTGATGGTGCCTTTTCCGACGGCGGTCGGACCCGCGAGGACGGTGAGTCGATTATTCACAGATCTGAGGTTGTCACACTCAGGAATATTTCTCCAACAGGGCGGACTTCTGGTGGACGCCCAGACCTTTGATCCGACGGGAGGTGGCGATGCCGACCTCTTCCATGGCGGCTTCGGCGCGCCGGTCGCCGACTCCGGGCAGAGCTCTGAGCAGATCGAGCACACGCATCTTCGCCAGTGCTTCGTCGTCTGCTGCCTTCTTGAGCACGGCCGCGAGATCGGTATCGCCGGTCTTCAGCGCCGACTTCACTTCGGCTCGTGCCTGACGTGCCTTGAACGCTTTGTCCAACGCAGCGGAACGCTGTTGCGGGGTCAACGGTTCGAGTGCCACTTTGTCTCCTCTGTCACCATGAACGGGCAGGTAGGGAAGTTGTCTCAGTCTAAGACAAAATCCCTGCCGAGAGGCGATATGAGCAGAAATTTGTGTCGTGGCGAGCCGGAATCCGCCCGTCGACGGAACACCGAAACCGGTGTTCGGACCGCCCCCGCGATCCGAACACCGCTGTTCAGTCGGTGACCGTCAGCGCACGATTGAGCGCGGCGGCGGTTTCGGCCAGACCGTCGGGTCCGGCACCGAGCACCGCCCGGGAGGCGGTGGCGAGCACCTGTCCCGATTCCAGCGCCCGGCCGCCGAAGACCGCCCGCAGCTCGGTCAGGCCCGCACCCTGTGCACCGACGCCCGGAGCGAGGATCGGTCCCCCGCAGTCACTGGGATCGAAACCCAGATCGCGCGCTGCGGTGCCGATGGTCGCGCCGACGACGAGTCCGAAGGGACCGAGCTCGTCGGGTGTCCCCAGTGCCTGAGCATTGCGCTGCCGGACTCGGGACACGATCGATCCGGCCACCGATTCGCGGTCTCTCACGGCATGCTGGACTTCTGCCCCTTCCGGATTCGAGGTCAGTGCCAGGACGAACACGCCCTTGCCGTGAGCGGCAGCGAGTTCGAAGGCCGGCTCCAGAGCGCCGAATCCGAGGTAGGGCGAGACCGTGATCGAGTCCGCGGCCAGCGCCGAGGCAGGGTCGAGGTACGCCTTCGCGTAGGCACCCATGGTCGACCCGATGTCACCGCGTTTGATGTCGAGGACGGTGAGCAGTCCGGCGTCCCTGGCCGCGGCCAGCGTCTCTTCGAGAGCAGCGACTCCGGCGGAGCCGTACTGTTCGAAGAACGCAGACTGCGGTTTGACGGCGGCCACCGAGCCCTTGAGCTCGGAGACCGTGCGGAGGGCGAACTCCCGTACGCCTGCGGCGCTGGCGGGCAGCCCCCAGGAGGCGAGAAGATGCTCGTGCGGGTCGATGCCCACACACAGCGGTCCGTGTTCGTCCATGGCGGCTGCCAGTCGGGTGCCGAACATCAGGCGTTCCAATCCTGCAGGCTGCGCACGTCGAACTTCGAGTCGCGGATGACCTCGAGAGAGGTCACGGCGGCGGCGAACTCGGCCAGCGTCGTGATCAGCGGCACGGAGTTCGCGGTCGCCGCGGCTCGGATCTCATAGCCGTCGGCGCGTTCCTGCCGACCCGACGGCACGTTGATGACCATATCGATGGTGCCCGCGGTGAGGTAGTCGATGACCGTGCGGTCTTCGGCATCGGCCTCGAAGTGCTTGTGCACCTGTGTGGTCTTGATTCCGTAGCGGGAGAGCACGGCCGCGGTGCCGGTGGTCGCGACGACGTCGAAGCCCATGTCGACGAGCTCCTTGACCGGCAGCACCATGGCGCGCTTGTCCCGATCGGCCACCGACACGAACACGGTGCCCGAGGTCGGCAGCTTCACAGATGCCCCGAGCAGTCCCTTCGCGAAGGCGGTCGGGAAGTTGTGGTCGATGCCCATGACCTCACCGGTCGAGCGCATCTCGGGACCGAGGATCGAGTCGACGATCTTGCCTTCGACGGTGGTGAACCGTCGGAACGGCAGGACTGCCTCCTTGACGGCGATCGGATGGTCGAGCGGCAGGGTCGAGCCGTCGCCGGCCGCTGCCAGCAGATCTCCGCGCAGATCCTCGATCGTGCGGCCCACGGCGATGAGCGCCGCGGCCTTGGCCAGCTGGGTCGAGGTCGCCTTCGAGACGAAGGGCACGGTCCGCGAAGCCCGCGGGTTGGCTTCGATGACGTGGAGGACATCCGCGGCGATGGCGAACTGGATGTTGAGCAGTCCGCGTACGCCCACACCTTCGGCGATGGCCTTCGTGCCCTGGCGGACGCGCTCGAGCACGTCCTCACCCAGAGTCAGCGAGGGCAGTACGCAGGCGGAGTCACCGGAGTGGATTCCGGCCTCCTCGATGTGCTCCATGATTCCGCCGATGTAGACCTCGTTGCCGTCGTAGAGGGCGTCGACGTCGATCTCGATGGCGTCTTCGAGGAACCGGTCGACGAGGACCGGACGGTCGGTCGAGATCTCCGTGGCGCTGGCCATATAGTCGAGCAGCTGGGTGCGATCGTAGACGATCTGCATTCCGCGTCCGCCGAGGACATAGGAGGGCCGCACGAGCACCGGGTAGCCGATGTTCTCCGCGATCGCTGCGGCTTCCGCTGCGGTCACTGCGGTGCCGTGCTTGGGGGCAGTGAGACCGGCCCTCTCCAGCACGGCTCCGAACTCTCCGCGGTCCTCGGCCAGATCGATGGCTTCGGGCTGGGTGCCAAGCACCGGCACACCCGCGGCCTTGAGCTTGTCGGCCAGGCCCAGCGGGGTCTGTCCACCGAGAGTGCACACGACGCCGAGGACCTCGCCGGCGGCGAGTTCGGCGTGGTAGACCTCCATGACGTCTTCGAACGTCAGGGGTTCGAAGTACAGGCGATCGGCGGTGTCGTAGTCCGTCGACACGGTCTCCGGGTTGCAGTTGACCATGATCGTCTCGTAGTCGGCCGACCCGATCGCCATGGTCGCGTGCACGCACGAGTAGTCGAACTCGATGCCCTGGCCGATGCGGTTCGGTCCCGAGCCGAGGATGATCACTGCCGGGCGTTCGCGCGGCATGACCTCGGTCTCGGAGTCGTAGCTCGAGTAGTGGTAGGGAGTCTTCGCTTCGAATTCTCCGGCGCAGGTGTCGACCGTCTTGAACACCGGGCGCACGCGCAGTGCATGGCGGATGCCGGTGACGACGCTCGTGTCGAGGCTGCGCAGTCCCGCGATCTGCTCGTCGGAGAAACCGTGGTTCTTCGCGACCCGCAGGACCTGCTCGTCCAGTTCGTCGGCGTCGCGGACATAGGCGGCCACCTCGTTGATGAGCTGGATCTGGTCGAGGTACCAGGGGTCGATCTCGCAGGCGTCGAAGACCTCCGCCGCGCTCAGGCCGGCGGCGAGTCCGCGCTGGACCGAGTGGATGCGGTCGGCAGTGGCGTGCGAGATCGCTTCGAGGACGGATTCGCGGACGTCGTCGTCGGAGACGTCGGGCAGGTCGGTCCAGCTGAACGCGGAGTCCTTCTGCTCGAGTGAACGCATCGCCTTCTGCAGCGCGGTGGTGAAATTGCGGCCCAGGGCCATGACCTCACCGACGGATTTCATCGTCGTCGTCAGGGTCGGATCCGCGGCCGGGAACTTCTCGAAGGTGAAGCGCGGGATCTTCACGACCACATAGTCCAGGGTCGGTTCGAAGCTGGCCGGAGTGACCTTCGTGATGTCGTTGGGGATCTCGTCGAGCGAGTAGCCGACGGCGAGCTTCGCGGCCATCTTCGCGATCGGGAAGCCGGTGGCCTTCGATGCCAGCGCCGAAGACCGGGAGACGCGTGGGTTCATCTCGATGGTGATGATGCGTCCGGTCCTGGGGTCGACGGCGAACTGGATGTTGCAGCCGCCGGTGTCCACGCCGACGGCCCGGATGATGGCGATGCCGATATCGCGCATCGACTGGTATTCCCGGTCGGTCAGCGTCAGGGCCGGGGCCACTGTGATCGAGTCACCGGTGTGCACGCCGACGGGGTCGACGTTTTCGATCGAGCACACGACGACGACGTTGTCCTTGTTGTCGCGCATGAGCTCGAGCTCGTATTCCTTCCACCCGAGGATCGATTCCTCGAGCAGCACCTCGTGGGTGATGGAATCGGACAGGCCGGCGCCGGCGATGCGGCGCAGATCGGCTTCGTCATAGGCCATACCCGAGCCGAGGCCGCCCATGGTGAACGAGGGGCGGACGACGACCGGGTAGTTGAGCTCCTCGGCGGCGGCAAGGGCTTCGTCGAGGGTGTGGCAGATGGCGGATCTGGCCACTTCGGCGCCGCAGGCCTCGGCGATGTCTTTGAACTTCTGGCGGTCCTCGCCGCGCTGGATGGCGTCGACGTCGGCACCGATGAGTTCGACGCCGTACTTCTCGAGCACTCCGGCGTCGTGGAGGGCGATGGCCGCGTTGAGTGCGGTCTGTCCGCCCAGGGTGGGCAGGAGCGCGTCGGGGCGTTCCTTCTCGATGATCGTCTCGATGACGTCCGGATCGATCGGTTCGACGTAGGTGGCGTCGGCGATGTCCGGGTCGGTCATGATCGTCGCCGGGTTCGAATTGATGAGGATGACGCGCAGGCCCTCGGAGCGCAGCACGCGGCAGGCCTGGGTGCCGGAGTAGTCGAATTCGCAGGCCTGGCCGATGACGATGGGGCCGGAGCCGATGACGAGGACGGATTTGAGGTCGTGTCTCAATGGCATTGGGGGTTCTCCTTAGGCCTGGGCAGCCGAATCGGCCTGGGAAGCGGACATGAGGTCGACGAAGCGATCGAACAGGTAGCTCGAATCGTGCGGGCCGGCCGCAGCCTCGGGGTGGAATTGGACGGAGAAGGCGGGAATGTCGAGGCAGGCGAGTCCCTCGACGACGTCGTCGTTGAGGCACACATGGGAGACGGTCACCCGGCCGTAGTCGGCCTTGTGCGGGGCGGTGGTCTCGCCTGTCAGCGGAGCGTCGACGGCGAAGCCGTGGTTCTGCGAGGTGATCTCGACCTTCTCCGTGTTCCGGTCCATCACGGGCACGTTGATCCCGCGGTGGCCGAAGGGCAGCTTATAGGTGCCGAAGCCCAGGGCCCGACCGAGCAGCTGGTTGCCGAAGCAGATGCCGAAGAACGGGATTCGGGCGTCGAGCACGGCGCGCAGCAGTTCGACCTGGTCGTCTGCGGTGGCGGGGTCGCCGGGGCCGTTCGAGAAGAAGACTCCGTCGACGCCCAGGGCCCGGATCTCGTCGAAGCTGATCGTCGACGGCAGCAGGTGCACGTCGATTCCGCGTTCGCTCAGTCGTTCGGGGGTCATCGATTTGATGCCGAGGTCGACGGCGGCGACGCTGAAGCGCTTCTCCCCGCGGGCGGGGATGAGTCGGGGTTCGGTGATCGAGACCTCGTCGACGAGGTTGGCTCCGGCCATCTGCGGAGACGCCTGGACACGGGCGAGGAGTTCGGATTCGGGCGCCTCGGCGGCGGGTCCGGAGAAGATGCCCACGCGCATGGCTCCCTTGTCGCGCAGGTGGCGGGTCAGGGCTCGGGTGTCGACGTCGGAGATGCCGACGATCCCGGACTCGGTCAGCCAGTCGGCCAGGTCGCCTTCGGAGCGCCAGTTCGATGAGATCCGGGAGGCATCGCGGACGACGTAGCCGGCGGCCCAGATCTGGGCGGATTCGTCATCGGTGCGGTTGACTCCGGTGTTGCCGATGTGCGGAGCGGCCTGGATGATGATCTGTCGGTGGTAGGACGGGTCTGTCAGCGTCTCCTGGTAGCCGGACATGGCGGTGACGAACACGGCTTCACCGGTGGTTTCGCCGATGTGTCCGTAGGCGGATCCGTGGAAGGTCCGGCCGTCTTCGAGGACGAGGACGGCGGGGGTGGTGGAAAAGCTCATTGTGCCTCTTCGATCATTTCGCGGATGCGGTCGACGGTGGGGGTGGTGGATGCGGCGTAGCGGGCGCGGAAGCCCGTGTCGACGAGGGTGTCGCCCAGGTGCCAGGTGATGCGGATGATGCCTCCGCGTTCGACGAATTTCCCGATCATCCCGTTCGTGGTGTCCACGGAGACGATGTCGCGGCGCGGGATGAGGAAGTCCTCGCGTCCGGCAAGGTCCATGATCACTCCCCCGTCGGTGACGACGAGTTCCCCGGTGGTGCGGATGCCCAGGCCGTGGACGGCGACGCGTTCGAGCGGATGGCCGGCCTTCGTCGTCGACACATAGGAGCCTTCGACCGGCTCGCCCACGGCCTTGATGCCCATATGGGGCTTCGGCGGGGTGACGACCTCTGACTGGGCCCGTTTGCGTCGGCTCCATCCCCAGGCGATCGCGACGATCACGAGGAGGATGACTGCCGCGACGATGAGTGTGCCTATTGTTGTGTCCATGTTGCTCCTGCCGGGTGGGGTGTGGTGAGTGCCCCTGCGGCCAAGACCCGGTGGCCGTAGAAGAAAGTGTCGGTGACCTGCGCGGTGACTTCGACGCCGGCGAAGGGGTTGTTGCGTCCCTTTGTGGCGTGGTCAGCGGGTTCGATGCGGTGCGGTGCTGCCGGGTCAACGAGGACGATGTTCGCACTCGCTCCGAGCTCGAGGCTGCCGTGCCCGGAGGCTCCGGTGATCCGGGCCGGAGCCGAGGACATCACGCGCGCCACATCGCCGAAGTCGAAGTCGTGGTCGGCCATGGCGGCGACGACGATCGACAGGGCGGATTCCATGCCGACCATGCCCATGGCCGCTGCGGTCCATTCGCTGCACTTGTGTTCGGCGGTGTGCGGGGCGTGGTCGGTGCCGACGACGTCGATCGTGCCGTCTGCCAGTGCAGCCCGGAGTGCCTGCACGTCGCGGTCGGTGCGCAGCGGCGGGTTGACCTTGTAGACGGGGTCGAACGTGCGCACGAGTTCGTCGGTGAGCATGAGATGGTGCGGTGTGACCTCGGCGGTCACGGCGATCCCCCGTGCCTTGGCCCAGCGGATGAGGTCGACGCTGCCGGCCGTGGAGACGTGGCAGATGTGGAGTCGGGACCCGACGTGTTCGGCCAGGAGCACATCGCGGGCGATGATCGACTCCTCGGCGACGGCTGGCCAGCCGGGCAGTCCGAGTTCGGCCGAGACCGTTCCCTCGTTCATCTGTGCGCCTTCGGTCAGGCGTGGTTCCTGTGCGTGCTGGGCGATGATCCCGTCGAAGGTCTTGACGTATTCGAGGGCGCGGCGCATGAGCAGCGGATCGGAGACGCAGATTCCGTCATCGGAGAACATCCGCACGCGAGCTCCGGAGCGCGCCATGGCTCCCAGCTCGGCGAGCTGCTTTCCCTCGAGTCCGGTGGTCACGGCGCCGACGGGTACGACTTCGGTGAATCCGGCGGCGCGGCCGAGGCGGTGAACCTGTTCGACGACGCCGGCGGTGTCGGCCACGGGCGCGGTGTTCGCCATGGCGTGAACGCAGGTGAACCCTCCCGAGGCGGCTGAGCGTGATCCGGTGAGCACGGTCTCGGCGTCTTCCTTGCCGGGTTCGCGCAGGTGGGTGTGCATGTCGACGAGTCCCGGCAGGGCCACGAGTCCTGCGGCGTCGACTGTTTCATAGTCGCTTGTGCTCAGCAGTTCGGGGTCGACGATGCGACCGTCCTGGATCGCGATATCGGCGACTCCGCGTCCGAGCACATCGGCACCGCGGATGAGGTAATCAGTCATTGGTCTCCTCCTGACCGGTCAGCAGACGGTAGAGGACCGCCATGCGCACGCTCACTCCGTTCTCGACTTGGTCGAGGACGAGGGCGCGGGGTGAGTCCGCTGCGGCAGCGGAGATTTCGAAGCCGCGGTTCATGGGCCCTGGGTGCATGATGAAGCTCGTCTCCGGCAGTTTGGCCAGACGAGCCGCGCTCAGTCCCCACAGGCGGGCGTATTCGCGTTCGTTGGGGAAGAAGGATTCGTGCATCCGCTCGTGTTGGACGCGCAGCATCATCACGGCTGCAAAGTCCTCGGCGCTCAGCGCCGAATCGAAGTCGTAGTGGATGGTCACCGGCCAGTTCGACACTCCCCAGGGCAGCAGGGTGGGTGGTGCGATGAGGTGGACGTCCGCGCCGAGGCGGGCGAGCAGGTGGACGTTCGACCGAGCCACTCGGGAGTGCAGGATGTCTCCGACGATGGCAACCTTCGCTCCGTCGAGTCCCTGACCGCGGGGTCCCCCTTGCACCGGCCCCGAGGCGGGGACTCCGGCGAGTGCCCGACGCAGGGTGAAAGCGTCGAGGAGCGCCTGGGTGGGGTGTTCGTGGGTGCCGTCGCCGGCGTTGACGACGGGGACGTCGATCCACCCGGTATGGGCGAGGCGGTGGGCGGTGCCCGCTCCGGAATGGCGGACGACGATGGCATCGGCGCCCATCGCCGAGATCGTCTGGATCGTGTCCTGGAGGCTCTCACCCTTCGACACGGAGGAGCCCTTGGCGGAGAAGTTGAGCACATCGGCCGAGAGCCGTTTGGCTGCGGCCTCGAAGGACAGTCGGGTGCGTGTGGAGTCCTCGAAGAACAGGTTGACCACTGTGCGTCCCCGCAGCACGGGGAGCTTCTTGACCTCGCGTTCGGAGACGAGAGTCATCTCCTCGGCGATATCGAGGATGCCGATGGCGTCGTCTCGGCTCAGCGATGCGGTGTCGAGCAGATGTTTCATTCGCGGCCTCCCGAGATGCTTACGGAGTCGTCTCCGTCGATTTCGGTCAGGGAGACGTTGACGCGTTCACTGCTAGAGGTCGGAAGGTTCTTGCCGACATGGTCGGCACGAATCGGAAGGTCCCGGTGGCCGCGGTCGACGAGGACGGCGAGGCGGACCTTGGCGGGCCGACCGACATCGGCAAGGGCGTCGAGGGCGGCGCGGATGGTGCGTCCGGAGAAGAGCACATCGTCGACGAGGACGACGGTCTTCGCATCGATTCCCGCACTCGGGATGGTGGTGGGTTCGGGCGCCCGGTAGGAGCCGCCGCGCAGATCGTCACGGTACATGGTGATGTCGAGGCTGCCGGCGAGTTCGCCTGCGGTCTCGGGCCGGCCGGAGATGGAGGCGATCGCCTCGGCGAGTCGGTGGGCGAGCGGGACTCCGCGGCGCGGAATGCCCAGGAGGACGAGGTCGTCGCTGCCCTTGTTGGATTCGATGATCTCGTGCGCGATGCGGGTGATCGCCCGCGAGATATCGGGGGCGTCCAGCACTGTTCGCTGTGTCATATTTCCCCTTCTCCGCCTCTCTGGACGGTGGTTAAAGGAGTGGTTCGATTCGATTGTAAACCCGGTGGGGTGCCCACCGGCGGGCGGGTCCGGAGTGCGGACCCGCCGCCTCAGATGAGTGTCGGTTTGACGTCGAGGATGCGGGAGAGCAACCCCGAGACGAAGCCGGGAGAGTCATCTGTGGAGAACTGTCTGGCCAGGGACACTGCTTCGTCGATGGCCACTTTGTCGGGTACCTCGTCGTTGTACAGCATCTCCCAGGTCCCGATCTCCAGCAGCGACCGGTCGACGGCCGGCATCCGATCCAGGGTCCAGCCTTCTGAGTAGGTGGAGATGATCTCGTCGATCTCCGCCTGCTTCTCGGTGATGCCCTTGACGATCTCGACCGCGTATTCCTTCATCGGGTAGTCGGGATCGTTCGACCGCATGGTGACGAGTTCGTCCATGGCCAGTCGACGCTGCCCGGCTTCGAAGAGCAGCTCGAGAGCCCGGCGACGGGCTCGGGTACGTGCGGACGCCACTTACTTGACGCGACCGAGGTAGTCGCCGCTGCGGGTGTCGACCTTGACCTTCACGCCTTCTTCGAGGAACAGGGGCACCTGGATCTCGTAGCCGGTCTCGAGGGTCGCGGGCTTCGAACCACCGGTCGAACGGTCGCCCTGGAGTCCGGGTTCCGTGTGGGTGATGGTCAGTTCCACCGAGGGCGGCAGCTCGACAGAGAGCGGGGTGCCCTCGTGGAAGGAGATCTGCAGATCCTGGTTCTCGAGCATGTAGTTCGCGGCGTCGCCGACGAGGTCTGCGGAGATGTTGACCTGGTCGTAGTCCTTGGCATCCATGAACACGTAGTCGGTGCCGTCATGGTAGAGGTACTGCATATCGCGGCGGTCGACATTCGCGGTCTCGACCTTGGTGCCGGCGTTGAAGGTCTTGTCGATGATCTTGCCGGAGATGACATTCTTCAGCTTGGTGCGGACGAAGGCCGGTCCTTTTCCGGGCTTGACGTGCTGGAATTCGAGCACCTGCCACAGCTGGTTGTCGAGGTTGAGCACAAGGCCGTTCTTCAGGTCGTTCGTTGTCGCCACTAATTCGTCCTTCTTCGGTTCAGTCCTGATCACCGAATGGTGATCGCAGTCGGCACGACGCGTCGGAGGACCCCGAGGTGCGGGGTCGACGAACGCGCCACTGGGCAAGTCTAGCAAGCCCAGCGGGACGCTTCCATCCGGGCGGGGTCAGTCGAGGCCGAGGCCGATGCCGAGGGGAACCGTCGGCGAATCCTCGCCGATCTCCTGGTAGGCGGTGAAGAGGATGGAGGCATCGGGGATCTCGACGGTGCTCGGTTCGCCGATATCACTGAGCAGCACCATCCGCAGCATCGCCCCGCGGGCCTTCTTGTCCCTCTTCATCGTGTCCAGCAGCTGCGGCCACACATCGGAACGGTAGCCCACCGGCAGTCCGAGTTTGCCGAGCAGTTCACGGTGGAGGTCGACGACTTCATAGGGCAGGCTCTTGATCATCGACGCCACCTCGGCGGCGAAGACCATGCCCACCGATACGGCGGCACCGTGACGCCACTGGTAGCGCTCCTTGTGCTCGATCGCATGGCCGAGGGTGTGGCCGTAGTTGAGTATCTCCCGGCGTCCGGACTCCTTGAAGTCTCCGGAGACGACATCGGCCTTGACCCGGATGGAACGTTCGATGAGTTCGCGCAGCACAGGGCCGTGCACATCGGCGATCTCGTCCTTCGAGTGGTTCGATACGAGATCGAGGATCGCGGGGTCGGCGATGAATCCGGTCTTGACCACCTCGGCGAGGCCGGTGAACAGTTCGTTCTCCGGCAGGGTTCCGAGCGTGTCGAGGTCGACGAGGACACCGGCGGGTGCGTGGAAGGAGCCGACGAGGTTCTTGCCTTCGGCCGTGTTGATCCCGGTCTTGCCGCCGACGGAGGCGTCGACCATGCCGAGCACGGTGGTGGGGATGTGGATGACCTTGATTCCGCGCAGCCAGGTGGCGGCGACGAATCCGCCGAGGTCGCTCACCGCTCCCCCGCCGACGGTGATGATCGCGTCGGTGCGGGTGAAGTCGGATTGGCCGAGGACCTGCCAGCAGAATGCGGCGACCTGGACGTGTTTGGCCTCTTCGGCGTCGGGGATCTCCGCGGCCACGGCCTCGAGACCGGCTGCGGCAAGGTCGTCGCGAACGGTCTCACCGGTGGTGCGCAGTGCGCGGGGGTGGATGACGAGGACCTTCTCGACGCGGTTTCCGAGCAGCTCGGGCAGTTCGCCGAGCAGTCCCTGGCCGACGAGGATGGGGTAGTTCCCGCCGGCGTCCACATTGATGCGTGTGAGGCTCATTCGTCCGTCTTCCTGATCGTTCATCGTCTTCTCTCAAGGCTCGGCCGCCCGGTGAGTGCTCGGAGTCGAGGCACCTGTTCCGTGGGCCGGATCCAGCCTAGCCCTCACCGGCTCCCGGCGGCGAAACGGGTGACCGATGTGGTCGCGGACGTCTCACCGCAGGGCCTGTGCTCAGCGCTGTTGGCCGGATCCGTCGTCGTCGGGATCGGCGTATTTCGCGTACTCCTCGGCTCGCTGCAGGCCGGTGAGGACGTCGACGACTCGGTTGACCACCGTCGACGGCGGTGAGTTCGAGGCCTGAACCCGGAAGGTCGCGACCTGTTCGTACAGCGGTTCGCGTTCGTTGACCAGGGCCAGCCAGTTCTCCACCGGGCTGCCGGCACCGCGCAGCAGCGGTCGGTGCGGGGCGGTCAGCCGCTGGGACACTGTGTCGACGTCGATATCGATGTGCACGACCTTGATCGCCGGATGTCGCAGCTGGGCCCGGGTGCCGGGGTTGAGGATCGCTCCCCCGCCCAGGGACACGATGCCCGGACGATCGAGCAGACGACGCAGTGCTCTGCGCACGACCTCGCGTTCGATGCGTCGGAAGTGGTCTTCGCCGCGTTCGACGAAGATCTCCGAGATGACCCCGTACTTGTCGACGATGTTCGCGTCCGTGTCCGTCAGCGGCAGGCCGAGCCGGTCGGCGAGCAGCCGACCGATCGTCGATTTCCCTGCCGCCGGCGGACCGGAGAGCACGATGCGCGAGAGCGCGGCGGGGACCGGTTCCAAGGGCGGAACCGGTTTGGGCAGCGGGGTGTGGTTCATCGTCCGATGCGGAGGTTCTCCGGAATGGCCGCAACGTAGGCGTCCAGGTTCCGCTTCGTCTCGGCAACGGAGTCTCCGCCGAACTTCTCGGCGACGGCTTCGGCGAGCACCAGTGCCACCATGGCTTCCGCGACGACTCCCGAGGCGGGAACCGCGCACACGTCGGAACGCTGATGGTTCGCCTTCGCGGCCTCACCGGTTTCGACGTCGACCGTCGCCAGGGCACGCGGCACCGTGGCGATCGGCTTCATCCCCGCCCGCACCCGCAGCGGACCGCCCGTGGACATTCCGCCTTCCGTGCCGCCGGCACGATTGCTCGTGCGACGGAATCCGTCGGGTCCGACTTCCAGTTCGTCATGGGCCTGCGAGCCGGGACGCTTCGTGGTGAGGAATCCGTCTCCGACCTCGACGCCCTTGATCGCCTGGATGCCCATGAGGGCACCGGCCAGACGGGAGTCGAGACGACGGTCCCAATGCACGTGGGAGCCCAGCCCCGGAGGCAGGTCGTAGGCGAGGACTTCGACGACTCCGCCGAGGGTGTCCCCGGCCTTCTTCGCCGCGTCGATCTCGGTGACCATCGCCGCCGAGAGGTCGGCGTCGAAGCAGCGGACCGGATCGGCGTCGAGGGCTTCGACATCGGACGCGGTCGGCAGCGCAGGCAGCGTATCGGCAGCGTGTTCGGCGCCGCCGATGGCCACGGTGTGGGAGACGAGGGTGATGCCCAATTCGCCGAGGAACTTCGCGGCCACCGTGCCCAGTGCCACGCGCATCGCGGTCTCACGCGCCGAGGCGCGCTCCAACACGGGGCGGGCTTCGTCGAAGCCGTACTTCTGCATGCCGACGATATCGGCATGGCCCGGACGCGGCCGAGTCAGCGGGGCATTGCGCGCCAGACCCTCGAGTTCTGACGAGTCGACGGGATCCGGGCTCATCACGGATTCCCACTTCGGCCATTCGGTGTTGCCGACCTCGATCGCCACCGGTGAGCCCAAGGTCTGACCGTGTCGGACACCGCCGAGGAGACGCACCTCGTCGGCTTCGAACTTCATCCGTGCGCCGCGGCCATAGCCGAGTCGGCGGCGAGCCAGGCTCGCACGAATATCGTCCCTGGTGATCGGTACATGGGCGGGAAGCCCCTCAATGATCCCAGTCAGCGCTTCGCCGTGGGATTCGCCTGCAGTCAGCCATCTCAACATTCCACCGATTCTACAAAAGTATTGGGGCGAACAGGCACCCGAGCCACATGCCGGAAAGCATGGCCGGTCCGAAGGCGATGGTCACCCCGCGCACCCGCCCGGCTCGGATCGCTCCGATGAGCGCCCAGGCCCCGCTGATGAGCATCATGGCGACAAGCACGAGCGCAGGTGCCCACGGATCGAAGAGACCGGGCACGGCGAAGACGATGAACGCGAGCTTGACGTCCCCGAGCCCCATCGTCCGCGCCCGCAGCGCTCGACCCACCAGGTGCACTGCCGTGAAGAAGACGAGGCCGATGAGTCCTGCGAAGAATGACGCGAACCACATCGGCAGTTCTCCGAGCACGGAGCCCGTGATCAGGAGTCCCAGGGCGACCAGAGACAGGGGAATGACGATCCGATCAGGCAGTCTGCGGACGCTCAGGTCTGCGGTGACGAGGAATGGCGTGGCGCCGGAGACGAGTCCCAGCAGCAGGGCGGAGACGATGCGATCGGCGGAGTTCGGCTGGCCCGGGGCGAACGTCGTTCCGCCCAGCGGCGCATAGGCGCTCCACCCGGTCTCCAGTGGTGCGAGCACGAAGAGGGTGAATACGACGGCGACTGCCGCGGCGATGATGGGGCCGAGCAGCATCGGTCCCATGCCGCGAGCCCATCTGGATGACTGCCACCGTTGCAGGTGCGCGGAGTCGTTGAGCCAGGCCCGTGGGGTCACGGCGAGGATGAGACCGCAGGCCAGAGCGGCCAGAACCGTGACTCCGATGGTCATCCCGTGCAGCACTCCGGTGTCCATCGCGATCGCCGGTTCAGTCCTGCGCCCGGACCGGCGGGACCTCGAGTGCTGCGTACATGGCCGCCGTGACCCGCGCGGTCAGGTCGTCTGCCGCCGGCAGGGTCTCCGTCGTCGTCGGGCCGTCGGCCCTGGCTGCGGCGAGGAACATCTCGAACTGGGCGACGGCCTGTTCGACGAGCATGGCGGTTCCGGCGACGGGGCGCAGACCGTGCGCGGCAGCCGCGGCGAGGAAGGTCGAATCGGCGGCGTAGGCGACGTCGAGGGCGATCGCACCGGGGGCGAAGGAGTCATCCCAGATCGGGTCGGGGGCCGCCTCGGCGGGCAGGGTCGAGACGACGATCTCCGATGGACCGATCCAGGTCAGGTCGCCCACCGAGGCGGTCAGACCGATCCGCTCGGCCAGGTCGAGGACCCGGCGGGCACGGTCCGGGCTGCGGACGCGGAAGTCCACGTGTGCGATCCCGAGATCGCGGCAGGCCACGAGCGCCGAGGCGGCCGTGGCTCCGGCGCCGAGGATCGTCGCGCGACCGGCTCCCGCACCACCGGACGCGGACGGTCCTGATTCCCTGTGCGGGGCGATGGCACGCACGATGCCCTCGACGTCGGTGTTTGCCACCTGCACTTCTCCGCGGTGGCGCACAAGGGTGTTGCCGGCGGCCGTCAGTGCCGCCGTCTCGTCGAGGTTCCACCCGCGTTCGGCGGCGAGTGTGACGAGTCGGTCCTTCAACGGCATCGTCAGCGAGAAGCCGGTGTGATCGGGGTGAGAGCCGAGGAATTCCTCGAGCTCATCGGCCCCGAGTTCGTACCGGAAGTACTCGCTGGATTCCAGGTTCAACGCTGCGAAGGCGGCGCGGTGGAGCAGCGGGGACTTCGAGTGTGCGATCGGCGAACCGAGCACTGCGGCAAGTATCCTCACCGGCTATCCGTCGTCCTTGCTGTGCTCGCGCAGCCACTTGCGGTAGATCTCGACGTTCTTCTTGTGGTCCTCGTAGTTGTCGGCGAACTTGGTCTCCCCCGTGTCCGGGTTCGTCGCGACGAAGAACTGCCAGTCACCGTCGGCGGGTTCGAGCGCCGCCTCGACGGCGCCCTTGCTCGGCGAGTTGATGGGCCCGGGAGGCAGACCCTTCTTCTTGTACGTGTTGTACGGCGAGTCGGACTGGCGTTCCTTCTTCGTCGTCGTCAGGTCGGAGCGGGCACCGTGGATATAGGCCACGGTCGCATCCGATTGGAGCAGTCCCCCGGTCTGCGATTTGTCGGAGATGCGGTTGAGGAAGGACCTTGCCACCTTCGAGCGCACCTCGGGGTCTCCCGGGGATTCCTTCTCCACGAGGCTGGCCAGCGTGAGGATGCGGTTGGCGTCCTTGCTCTCGATTCCCAGTTCGTCGAGTTCGGTTTCGGTCTTGTCGACCATCTCCTGAACGATGTCCTCGGCGGTCTTCTGCTTGTTGAGGTCGTAGGTCGCCGGGTACAGATAGCCTTCGAGGCTCGGCGCGTCGATCTCGAGTCCGTAGTCCTTCGGGGTCTTATCGTCGATGGCTTTGTCGACCTCGTCGGCGTTCATCCCCGATTCGATCATGATCGCCTTGATCTCTTCGACCTGTTTGCCTTCGGCGACTGTGATCTTCGGCGGGGCGATGGGGTTGATGAGCGCTTCGACCGCGGCCTTCGAGCTCATCTTCTCCCGCATCGTCCAGGTCCCGGCCTGGATGGTCGCCTCACGGCGTTCGATCTCGTCGAGGAAGGGCTCGGAGTTCATGATCACTCCGGCTTCGACGAGCTGGTTGGCCACGGTGCGCGCCGAGGATCCGGGAGCTATCTCGATCGAGACCTCGTTCGTGCCCTGCCCCTCGTAGTCGCCTTTCGGTCCGAACAGGTCGTCGAAGACTCCACCGGCCGCACGCACGCCGAAGAAGCCGCCGACGCCGAAGACGAGGATGCAGATGATTACGATCGTCGTCGTCCGTCGGCGGCGCATCATTCTGCGCCGTTTCTTCGCGCGGATCTCTGCGCGGGACAGTCCTTCGTCGGTCGAGAACTCTTCGGTGATCGGGCTCATACGTCGTTCTCCTCGTCGGGCATCTCACGGCCGGCGGGGACACCGGTGTTGTGTTCGTACTCGAGGGCGTTCTGGAGGATGATCACGGCGGCTTGGGCATCGACGATCTCGCGTCGCTGGCGTGACGATTTCCCGGCCGCGGCAAGAGCCTGGTGGGCCTCGACGGTGGTGAAGCGTTCGTCGACGAGACGGACAGGGGTGCCGGTGGCCGCGGCGATCCGGCGGGCGAATTCCAACGCCGAGGTGGCTGCGGCCCGGGCGGCGCCGTCGAGGGACTTCGGGTCCCCCACCAGGAGTTCGATGGGTTCGTATTCGTCGACGATGTCGCGCAGCTGCCGCAGCGCCGCCGGTTCGTCTGTTCGACGAACGACGGTGAGCGGGGTGGCCAGAATCCCGTCGGGGTCGCTGGAGGCGACACCGATCCGCACGGAACCGATGTCGAGACCCAGCCGGCGACCTCGGCGGAAACTCACTGGATGGCTGCCTTGACCGCCGCGATGGCTGACGGGATCGCCGCGGGGTTGCTGCCCCCGCCCTGGGCGAGGTCGGGCTTGCCGCCGCCTCCGCCGCCGAGTTCGCCGCAGGCCAGCGACACGAGCTTTCCTGCCTGCAGACCGGCGGCGCGGGCCGCCTCGGTGGTGGCGATGACGACGACGGGCTTTCCGTTGCTGACTCCGATGCCGAAGATCACCGCCTGACGGTCGGCGACCCGGTTGCGCAGGTCGGTGACCAGTGTGCGGATGTCTCCGGCGTTGGCGATGTCGCCGAGTTCGGCCTGCACGAACAGCGTCTGGCCCACGGTCTGCGCCTCATCGAGGAACTTGCCCGAAGAGGCCAGCAGCTGCTGGGCGTTGAGGCGAGCGATCTCCTTCTCGGCGTCCTTGAGCCGGCTCATCAGGTCGGACACGCGTGAGGTGACGTCGGTGCCGGGGACCTTGAGCATCTCCGAGAGTGAGGACACGATGGTCCGCTCGGCGGCCAGGGACCGGAAGGCGTCCATGCCGACAGCGGCTTCGATGCGCCGGACTCCGGAGCCGACGGAGGCTTCGGAGAGCACGGAGATCGGGCCGACCTCCGCGGAGGCACCGACGTGGGTGCCGCCGCAGAGTTCGCGGGAGAAGGGTCCGCCGATGTCGACGACGCGCACGACGTTCGGGTACTTCTCGCCGAAGAGCGCCATGGCACCGGACTTCTTCGCGTCGTCGAAGGACATGTATTCGGTGCCGACTTCGTAGTTCGAGCGCACCGCGAGGTTCGCGACCTCTTCGATCTCGGCCCGCATCTGGGTGCTCGGGGCTTCGGGGAACGAGTAGTCGAAGCGCATGTATCCGGGCTGGTTGAGCGAACCGGCCTGCACGGCGTGGCTGCCGAGGATCTCGCGCAGCGCAGCGTGGACGAGGTGGGTGGCGGTGTGGGCCTGTGCGCCCTGGAACCGGTGGTCGTGGTCGACGGCGGCGAGCACCTCGTCACCGACGCGCAGCTCTCCGTCGATCACCTCGACCCGGTGGGCAGGCAGTCCCTTGACCGGATTCTGGACGTCGCTGACCCGGGCGGTGAAGCCATGGCCGGAGATGAGGCCGACGTCGGCGCGCTGACCGCCGGATTCGGCGTAGAACGGGGTCAGGTCGAGGACGACGTCGCCGCTCTGACCGGCGGTGAGCACCTCGGCGGCGACCCCATCGACGACGATTCCTCGCACGCGGGAGTCGGACTCGAGTCGGTCATAGCCGACGAATTCGCTGGCACCTTCGTCGAGCAGCGCCGAATAGGCGGACAGGTCGGTGTGGCCGCCGCCCTTCTTCGCCTTGGCATCGGCCTTGGCGCGGGTGCGCTGTTCACTCATCAGCTCACGGAACCCGGCCTCGTCGACGCTCAGTCCGGCTTCGGACGCCATCTCGAGAGTGAGGTCGATGGGGAATCCGTGGGTGTCGTGGAGAGCGAAGGCGATGTCCCCGCTGATGGTCTTGTCCGCGCCGTCGAGTGACTTCGCGGCATTGGCGAACAGCTGAGTGCCGGATTCGAGGGTGCGCAGGAACGCCTTCTCCTCGGCGTAGGCGACCCGGGAGATGCGGTCGAAGTCCGTTTCGAGTTCCGGGTAGGACAGCTTCATGGCCTGCATGGAGACGGGCAGCAGCTCGGGCAGGACTTCTTCCTTGACTCCGAGCAGACGCATGGCACGCACGGCACGGCGGAGCAGGCGGCGGAGGATGTAGCCGCGGCCTTCGTTGCCGGGGCGGACCCCGTCGCCGATGATGATCAGGGCCGAACGGACATGGTCGGCGACGACGCGCAGCTGCACATCGGCGTGCTCGTCCTCGCCGTAGGTCCGACCGGCCAGACGGCTGGCGGCCTCGATGACGGGGAATACCTCGTCGATCTCGTACATGTTCTCCACGCCCTGGAGCAGGAAGGCGACACGTTCGAGTCCCATGCCGGTATCGATGTTCTTCGCCGGCAGCTCGCCGGCCACGTCGAAGTCGACCTTCGAGCGAACCTCGGAGAGTTCGAACTCCATGAACACGAGGTTCCAGATCTCGATGTAGCGGTCTTCGTCGGCCACGGGTCCGCCGTCGACGCCGTAGGCGGGGCCGCGGTCGAAGTAGATCTCCGAGCAGTAGCCGCCGGGGCCGGGCTGGCCGGTGTGCCAGTAGTTGTCCTCGTTGTCGCGCAGCTGGATGCGCTCACGGGGAACGGAGGTCTCCTCGAGCCACATGTCGATGGTCTCGAGATCGTCTTCGTGCACTGTCGCCCACAGCAGATCCGGGTCGAAGCCGAGGCCGCCCTCGGCGACGGGGGTCGTCAGCAGTCCCCAGGCGAACTTGATGGCATCGCGCTTGAAGTAGTCGCCGAAGGAGAAGTTGCCGTTCATCTGGAAGAAGGTGCCGTGGCGGGTCGTCTTGCCGACCTCTTCGATGTCTCCGGTGCGCACGCATTTCTGGACGCTGGTGGCGCGGTTGAACGGGGCCGGCTCCCGGCCGGTGAGGTAGGGAATGAACTGGACCATTCCCGCGATGTTGAACAGGATGGACGGATCGGAGCTGATCACCGACGCCGAGGGGACCACGGTGTGCCCGTTCGCTTCGAAGTAGTCCAACCAGCGTTGTTTGATCTCTGCCGTCTTCAATCCAAGGCCTTTCAGATATTGCCTGTGCTCCGCCGGGCGGATGAGCCCGGCGCGACACTTACTCGTGCGTACCCGCACTTAACAGGGACCAGTTTAATGGCTCCGCCGCAATATGCGATGTGGCGCGGCGTGCCGGGTGGGTCAGAGTCGACCGCTCCCCGAGTCCGCCGCTCCCACTCCGTTCGGCGGACCACTTCCGCCCCCGCGACGTGCGTCCTGCGGAGTTTCTAAGCGAACAGCCCACTTTCAGGTGAATAGCCCCTGTTTGAAACAGTGCTATTCGCCTTTGAGTGGGCCGAAGCCGAACCCGCTGACGCCCGCGCCGAAACTGCGGGTGCACGCGCCGTACAGTGGACGCCCGTGCCGTGAATGCGCGACTGCCCGGAACCAAGAGGCCCCGGGCAGTCGCGGTGGCGCGATGCGCTGTGTTCAGCAGATCAGCGCGAGTAGAACTCGACGACGAGCTGAACGTCACAGGTGATCGGCACCTCTTCGCGCTTCGGGGTGCGCAGCAGAGTTGCCTGCAGGCCCTCGAGGTTCACGTTGAGGTATCCCGGCGTTGCGGGCAGAACGTCCTTGTGACCACCGGCGGCGGCGACCTGGAACGGATCCATCGAAGCCGAACGCTCGTGCACCTGGATGGTCTGGCCTTCCTTCACGCGGAAGGAGGGACGGTCCACGCGCTGTCCGTCGACCGTGATGTGACGGTGGACGACGAACTGACGGGCCTGGGCCATGGTGCGGGCGAATCCCGAACGCAGGACGAGGGCGTCGAGACGCGATTCGAGGAGCTCGACCATTGTCTCACCGGTCAGACCGGGCAGACGGTTGGCTTCCTTGTAGGTCTTGAGCATCTGGGCCTCACGGATGCCGTACTGCGCGCGCAGACGCTGCTTCTCCTTGAGGCGGACCGAGTAGTCGCTGTCGTTGCGACGACGGGCGCGACCGTGCTCACCTGGAGGGTACGGGCGACGCTCGAAGTACTTCTCGGCCTTGGGTGTCAGAGCAATGCCGAGGGCGCGCGAGAGGCGCGTCATACGGCGATTACGTGCTGGTGCTGGCACTGTATTACCTTTCATCAATGTGTTCTGCCGCGGCGGGCCTCTGCGGTTCTCGCCCCGAACGCGACTGTTGTTTCCCCGGATGGGAAAGAGGGATTGAGCGTCGAGATCCGCTCGCACCGACCGCCTTTAGGGTGCAGGCACAACAGCTGTCCATCTTAGCGGGTGCACACCGCCCGTCGCAAAGCCGATCGGCGGCCTCGCCGCTGTGATCTTGCCGACTGAGGCGAACCGTCCGCCCCTGCCGGCCGACCGATCCGCAAGTACCGCTGTCACTGCCGGCAGCCCGCTGTCACTTCCGACAGTCGTCTTCGTGGCTGTCGATCGCGGCATCGGCCACGGCCGCTCCTGACCCGCTGTAGATGTTGATCACCGCGTGGACCCCGGCACGGGCGAAGTGCTCGGCCTGATCGGGGCGTTGGACGACCGCGGCGATGGTCCCAGGGAAGCCGGCGATGCGCAGCTGTTCAAGAGCGAAGGTGTTCGAGTCGTGCAGGGCCATGGCGAGAACGACGGTGTGGGCGCTGCCCCCGACGACGAGGCGGTGCCAGAATTCGTGGTCGGTGGCGTCGCCTTCGAGCACTGTGAACTCGTCGGCGTGCAGGGCTTCGATGACTGTGTGGTCGTTGTCGATGCCGATGACGCTGCGGTCGCCGCGTTCGACGAAGCGCTCGTAGGCTCCGCGACCGATGCGGCCCATGCCGAGGACGACGACCTCCGCATCTCCGGTGTCGAGCGGCCGATCGTTCGCCCGCAGCCGGCTCTCGTTCTCGTCCGGCAGAATCGCGTCGAGCTTCGCGACGATCTGGAGGCTGTAGGCGTTCGCCAGGGAGGAGCCGATCATCCCCAACGCCACGGCGAGGGCGGTGATGGTCAGCCAGTTGTCCTCGAAGAGTCCGTTGTCGACTCCGACGGCGACGACGATGAGTGCGAATTCGGAGAAGTTGCTCAGGGCCAGGCTGGTGCGCACGCTGGTGCGGTTGCGCAGGCCGAAGAGGCGACCCATGAGGTAGAAGCTCGCGAAGTTGAACGGCAGGAGGACGACGCACAGGGCCAGCGCCATGAGCAGATCCGACCAGGTGGGGACCGCTTGGAGCCCGATGACGACGAAGAACCCGACGAGGAAGAGCTCTTTGACGCTGAACAGCGACTTCGACATCTCCACGGCTCGCGGGTGGGTGGAGAAGAGAAGTCCGAGCACCAGGGCTCCGAGGTCGCCGTGGATGCCGACTGATTCGAAGGCGACATAGCCGGGCCCCAAGGCCATGACGACGCCGAAGAGGACGAGCAGCTCACCGCGTCCGACGCGGTCGAGAAGCCGTCGCAGCACCCAGACCACGGGAACGATCAGGACGAGCGCGAACGCCCAGGGGCTCGGCGGCTCTTCGCCTGCGATCGTGATGAAGGCGACCGCAGCGAGGTCCTGGAGGACGAGGATCGCAATCGCGATCTGCCCGTAGTAGGACCCGTCGTCGGAACGGTCTTCGAGCACTTTGACCACGAGCACCGTGGAGGAGAACGAGAGGGCGAAGCCGAGCAGCGCCAAGGTGCCCAGTCCCCCGCCGACGCTGACGATGCCGATGGCTGCGGCAGCTCCGATCGTCCCGGCACCGAGGAGGACCACCGTGATCATGTGCAGCGCAGCGGTGCCATGGGCTTCGGGTTGGAGCAGGGAGCGCAGATCGAATTTCAGTCCGATCGTGAACAGCAGCAGGACGACTCCGATGTCCGAAACCTGCTGCAGTCCCGCGAAGGCGGTGAAGCCGAAGACGTGCAGGAGGAATCCGGCCGCGAGGAATCCGACGAGCGGCGGAATGCGCAGCTCATGGGCGATGAGTCCCAGCGCCAGCGCGGCGGCGATCGTGATGACGATATCTGCCACGTCGCGCCTCCTCAGTCTCGGACCACGCCGATTGCCCAGCGGCGGCAACTCGCAGTCAGTTTCCAAACTATCGTGCCAGAGGCCCAAAGTGGTAGGGCTAGGTTTCGACCATGGAAGATCCACCGTGGAAGGTCAACTCTTGACTCCAAGCGGCATGTCTACGACCGATTCGTTCGGTTCAGCTAGAACGACGGACATGACCCTGCACACCTGCGAACGGATTCGGTACGAGTTCAACGGATCCCTCTCCTGCGGGGTCGGACTGCTCAGCAACACAAACGCGGGTCGACTGCGCCTGACCCGGCAGTACAGACACTTGCTTGGTCGCCGGATCTTCGATCCTTCCGAGTGGTGCGGCCGAACGGTGCGAGGATCCGATCGTCGCGAGACGGGGAAGAGTTCGGATTCCGTCCTCTCCACCTCGAGCACAGGTACAGCTTCGGCCAGGATCTTAGATGCGGGACCTGTCAGGATGCCCCTCTTTCTGCCAGCGGGTGAGAATCGGTGCAGGGGTGACCGATGTTTCGCAGGAGGTTGCCCACAGCGTGGAGATGTCGATTGCAGAATTCGATGAGCTGAACGCCTGCGGTGAGATGACCGATCCCGGTTGTGTCATCGGAAACCTCATCGCCGCGAAGAGAATCCTGCTTCCGCCGATCGGTCAGGTCCTGATTCCGCGGCCGCGAAACCGGATTCGAAAGCACGAATGACAGCCTGCGTGCGATCCCGTACGTTGAGTTTGAGCAGGACACTGCTGACTTGAGACTTCACGGTGTCCACAGTGACGTGAAGACGTTCCGCGATCTCCGCATTGTTAAGACCGGCAGCCACTTGTTTAAGAACAACTTGTTCACGCGGTGTGAGCTCCGCCTCGATTTCACCCGAACTTCGCTTCGGCGGTGAGCCGTGGTCAGCAACGATCCTGGCAAGCGAATCAGGAAACACGACGCTCTCTCCTGCGGACGCTATGGAGATCGCATCCGCGATTCTGGCGATCGGCCACCGTTTGAGGAGGAAACCCCGGGCGCCGAGAGCCATCGCCTGGTAGACGTAGTCATCCGAGTCGAATGTGGTGAGCACAAGGATCGCGCCTGAGAACGACCTGTCATCGGTCAGTTCCTTCGTTGCGCTCAGTCCGTCTCTTCCGGGCATTCGGACGTCCATGAGAACAACGTCAGGGCGAAGTTGTCGCGCTGCGGTGACTGCTGTCTCACCGTCTTCAGCTTCGCCGACGATTCGAAGGTGCGGAAATTGGCTCAGGGCCCCAGAGAGACCTGACCGAATGAGAGGCTCGTCGTCGACGATGAGCAGATCGATCATGCAGGGACTTCCTCAAGGTGAGGAAGTCTTACGTCCAGCACAAACCACCCCGCAACGACGTGAGCCGAAGATGATCCGCCGAGCAGAAGCGCGCGAGCCTCGATACCTTGCAATCCCTTGCCGACACCACTATCGGTTCCTCCATCTACCGGGTTCTCAGCGACGAGTCGAAGCCCATCGGCGCTGTTCTCTATTCTCAGGCGAAGTTCATGCGGACGCGCGTACCGCATAGCGTTGGTCAGTGCCTCCTGGACGATTCGGTAAAGAACAGGCAGACGGTCCTCGGCAACGTCGAGATTGAGCGGTATCGCCGCGTCGACGACGAGACCGGCATTGCGGACCTCATCGATCAGATCACCGATGCTGCGCAGATCCTTCACCTGAGTGCTGCTGCGAGGCTCTCCAGTGCGGAGGACTCTCAGGACATCGTCAAGGTCTGCCTGAGCTCGCTGACACACAGACAGAACGGTTGACAATGCATCCTTTGCGTCTCCTGCGTCGACATCGATTCTGGCGCGGCCGCGCTCGGCCTGCAGACTCGCAATCGTCAATGCGTGACCAACTGAGTCATGGATGTCACGGGCTAGCTCGTTCTGAATCGCCAGTCTATTGCGATCGGCTTCGCTCTCTGCGAGTTTGTCCTCGAGACTCCTGCCGAGGACCCGTGTAGCCAGAAAAGCACATCCGATGAAGAAAACGACGGAATAGGATATGGCACCGGCGAAGACGACGAACAGAAGCACTCGAAATGGAGAGTCGAGAACTGTCCCCATGAGCAGTTCTACAGCCGTTGAAGTCGCCCATTTCCCAGAGAATGCGTCTTTGAGTCGCCATGAGAGCTCTCCGATAGCCACCGGAATTAGGCACACCGCTATCACCGTGGACGTCCCAGCAAGGAGGTGAAGGCCCGCAAAGATCGCGCTGTTTCGGTAGGCACCGTCTTCATCAACATCGGTGCCTAGCAGCTCAGATGCCAGCGATTTCTCGCCTCTGTGAATCACCGGCAGGAAGCACAGGGCCACACTGGCAATCAACCCGACGACGCCGATTACGGTCAACGCAGGATCGTCCACGAAGAAGTATGTAAAGACCACGAATAGCACTGGCAAGCCTGCTATGGCGGCCGGAATGACGAAGAGAATCCTCTGGAGAAGAGTCATAAAGCGATTCATGGTCCAATCTTCTCCTCGCCGGGCTTCTCGGGCATCCCACCCGAGAGTGAAATCATCCGCGTCCGAGAATCGCTCTGAGGTTCTCGAGCCTCTCAGCCATGCTGCGTTCCATTCCGTTGCCCGTCGGAGAGTAGTAGCGCTTGCCTCGCAGCGACTCCGGCAGGTACTCCTGATCGGCGACCCCGTGCGGATAGTCGTGCGAGTATTTGTAGCCCTCACCGTGGCCGAGCTCTTTCGCCCCCGGATAGTGGGCGTCGCGCAGATGCATCGGCACTTCTCCGGCAAGTCCGTTCTTCACATCGGCGATCGCGGCGTCCAGGGCGCGGTAGCTCGCGTTCGACTTCGGGGCCAGCGCGAGGTAGGTGACCGCCTCGGCGAGGGGGATCCGTCCTTCGGGCATGCCGATGTTGGCAACCGCGGTCGAGGCGGCCACGGCGATCGGCAGCGCCTGCGGGTCGGCCATGCCGATGTCCTCGGCTGCGGAGATGACGACGCGACGGGCGATGAAGCGCGGGTCCTCACCGGCGACGATCATCCGCGCGAGATAATGCAGGGCCGCGTCGACATCGGATCCGCGGATGGATTTGATGAACGCGGAGACCACGTCGTAGTGCTGGTCGCCGTTCTTGTCGTAGCGCAGAACGGTTTCGCTGCTCGCCTCGGCGCAGGCCGATTCGGTGATCGCGATCGGTTCGTCGCCCTCCTCCTCCGACTGCGCGGCGGCGATTCCGGCGGCAGCTTCGAGGACGGTCAGTGATCGGCGTGCGTCGGCGCCGGCGATGCGGACGATGAAGTTCCGGGCCTCCTCGGTGAGGGTGAACTGTCCGGCCAAGCCGCGATCGGATTCGACGGCACGGTCGAGCAGATTGCCGACCGCCTCGTCGTCGAGCGGACGCAGCGTGAGCATGAGCGACCGCGACAGCAGGGGTGAGATGACGG
This sequence comes from Brevibacterium sp. CT2-23B, assembly GCF_013168765.1. Classification (NCBI taxonomy): domain Bacteria; kingdom Bacillati; phylum Actinomycetota; class Actinomycetes; order Micrococcales; family Brevibacteriaceae; genus Brevibacterium; species Brevibacterium sp. CT2-23B. Next base: position 834,058 of record NZ_JABBYK010000001.1, read on the forward strand.
AGAACGACGGGTTCTCCGTGGTGGCGGCCACGAGCACGACGAGCCGGTTCTCCACCGCTGGCAGCAGGGCATCCTGCTGGGCCTTCGAGAACCGGTGGATCTCGTCGAGGAAGAGAACGGTGGTCCGTCCGTACATCTCCCGTTCGCGGCGGGCGCTCTCGATCACCTGGCGCACGTCCTTGACGCCCGCGGTGATGGCGGAGAGCTCGACGAAGGTACGGCCCGGGGCATGGGAGATGACATGGGCCAGCGTGGTCTTTCCGACTCCGGGCGGACCCCACAGGATCACCGAGGATGCTCCCGCCCGGTCTCCCCCGCTGGCTTCGACGAGTTGGTTGAGCGGGGATCCGGGGAAGGTCAGGTGCTCCTGACCGACGACTTCCTCCAGGGTCCGGGGACGCATCCGCACCGCAAGCGGGTCCAGGGCCCTGCCCGAGGAGGTCCGGGAGGAACCGGCGAAGCCCGGACCAGGGGAATCCTGGTCCGGGCCGTCGGAGAACAGATTGGGTTCGTGGCTCATCAGGCCTCGGAGTCGTCGTCTTCCGGTTCGTAGTCAACTCCGGCCTCGGCGCGCTGGGCGTCGGTGATCGGGGCCGGTGCCTGGGTCAGCGGATCGAATCCGCCGCCGGACTTCGGGAAGGCGATGACCTCACGGATCGAGTCGACGCCGGCCAGCAGGGACACGATGCGATCCCAGCCGAAGGCGATGCCGCCGTGCGGGGGTGCTCCGAACTTGAAGGCTTCGAGGAGGAAGCCGAACTTCTCCTCGGCCTCTTCGGCGGAGATGCCCATGATCTCGAACACCCGTTCCTGGACGTCCTTGCGGTGGATGCGGATCGAGCCGCCGCCGATCTCGTTGCCGTTGCACACGATGTCGTAGGCATAGGCCAGAGCGGCGCCCGGGTCTTCTTCGAGGGTGTCGAGGAATTCGGGCTTCGGAGCGGTGAAGGCGTGGTGGACGGCTGTCCACTGTCCGCCGCCGACGGCGACGTCTCCGGCGGCTTGCGCTTCGGCGGCCGATTCGAACAGAGGCGCGTCGACGACCCACACGAAGGCCCAGTCTCCGTCCTTGATGAGACCCGTGCGTTCGGCGATCTCATTGCGGGCGGCACCGAGAAGGGCACGCATGCTGCGATCACCTGCGGCGAAGAAGATCGCATCGCCCGGCTGCGCACCGGCCGCCTCGGCGAGTCCCGCCTTCTCCTCATCGGAGATGTTCTTGGCCACCGGACCGGACAGGGTTCCGTCTTCGCCGATGAGCACATAGGCCAGGCCCTTCGCCCCGCGCTGCTTGGCCCAGTCCTGCCAGCCGTCGAGCTGACGACGCGGCAGCGAGCCGCCGCCGGGGTAGACGACGGAGCCGACATAGGGCGACTGGAAGACGCGGAACGGGGTGTCGGCGAAGAACTCGGTGAGGTTGTGCAGCTCGAGGCCGAAGCGCAGGTCCGGTTTGTCCGAACCGTACTTCTCCATCGCCTCGTGGTAGGTGATGTGCGGGATCGGCGTGGTGATGTCGTAGCCGATGAGCTTCCACAGTGCGGTGAGGATCTCTTCGGCCAGTGCGATGATGTCCTCCTGCTCGACGAAGGAGGCTTCGATGTCGAGCTGGGTGAACTCGGGCTGGCGGTCGGCGCGGAAGTCCTCGTCGCGGTAGCAGCGGGCGATCTGGTAGTAGCGTTCCATGCCGGCGACCTGAAGCAGCTGCTTGAACAGCTGCGGCGACTGCGGCAGGGCGTACCAGGAGCCGGGCTTGAGGCGGGCCGGGACGAGGAAGTCGCGGGCACCTTCCGGAGTCGACTTCGTCAGGGTCGGAGTCTCGACCTCGACGAAGCTGTGGGCGTCGAGGACCGACCGTGCGGCCTTGTTGACATCGGAGCGCAGACGGATCGTCTTTGCCGGGCCCGAACGGCGCAGGTCGAGGTAGCGGTAGCGCAGACGGGTCTCCTCGCCCACGGCGCCGGAGTCCTCGGCGTGGTCGGAGACCTGGAACGGCAGGGCCGCTGCTTCGGAGAGCACCTCGACGGCGGTGTCGATGATCTCGATCTCACCGGTGGGCAGGTTCGGGTTCGTATTGCCCTCGGGGCGCACCGAGACGGTGCCGGTGGCCTTGACGACGGTTTCGTTGCGCAGCTGGTGGGCATCGTCCTCACGGACGACGACCTGCACGATTCCCGAAGCGTCGCGCAGATCGATGAAGGCCACACCTCCGTGATCGCGACGACGATCGACCCACCCGGTGAGGGTGACGGTTTCTCCTGCGTTCGCGGCTCGCAGGCTTCCGGCTTCGTGGCTTCGCAGCACCTAGGGCTCCTTTGTGATGTTGTGGTCTAGCGCCTGAACAATGATAGTCGCCCCGCGCTCAGCTCCGATACACGCGGGGCCAGAGGTCGTCTTCCGCGGGCGTCCACGTGTCCGGGTCGGCCGTGGTCTGCTCTCCCGAGCGGATGTCCTTGACCTCGTGGCCGGACTCACCGTCGGTGAACCAGACGAACGGGATGTCGCGGCGTTCCGCGTAGCGGATCTGCTTGCCGAACTTCGCAGCGTTCGGCGAGACTTCGCACGGGATGTCCCGGGACCTCAGCGTCGCGGCCACGGCGTCGGCGTCAGCCCGTCGGGCCTCCTCGGTGACGGCGATGACGACGGCCGAGGGGGTACCGCGGGTGGCACGGATCTCCGAGGTCTCGCCGAGGATGAACGCCATGAGGCGGGAGACGCCGATGGACATGCCTACCCCGGGATAGTTCTTCTTGCCCACGGTGACCAGCGAGTCGTAGCGACCGCCGGAGGATACGGAACCGAGTTCTTCGTGGCCGATCAGCTGGGTCTCGTAGACCGCGCCCGTGTAGTAGTCGAGGCCGCGGGCGATCTTGAGCTGGGCGACGACGACTCCGGGCGCGCGTTCGGCTGCGGCTCGCAGCAGAGTCGTCAGCGATTCGAGTCCGGCTTCGAGCAGGGGGTGGTCGACGCCGAGGGCGCGCACCTCGTCGGCGAAGTCCGGGGAGTCGGATTCGATGGCGGCCAGCTCCAGGCACAGGCGCTGCTGCTCCTCATCGGCGTCGGCTTCGGCGGCCAGCAGCTTCGCCACTTCGGCGGGGCCGATCTTGTCGTATTTGTCGAGGCAGCGCAGCACGGCTTGGATGTTCGTCAGCCCGATTCCGCGGGCGAAGCCCTCGAGCAGCCTGCGGTCGTTGACGACGATCTTGATTCCGGGTACGCCGAGCGGGGCGAGCCGGGAGAATGCATCGGCCACGGCCAGAGGGATCTCGACCTCGAAGTGTCCGGGCAGCTCCCCATCGGCGATGACGTCGATATCGGCCTGGATGAACTCACGGTAGCGACCGGCCTGCGGCCGTTCGCCGCGCCAGACAGGCTGGACGCGAGCGGCCTTGAACGGGAAGCTCAGTTCGTTCGCATTGTCGGCGATATAGCGGGCCAGGGGCACCGTGAGGTCGAAGTGGAGTCCCAGCGGGTTGCGTTCGGCACCCTCGGAGTGGAGGCGGGAGACGGCGAAGATCTCCTTGTCGATCTCGCCGTCCTTGGCCAACTGGCTGATCGGTTCGACGGCGCGGTGGTTGAGTGCGGAGAACCCGTGCAGGGCGAAGGTGTGTTCGAGGGTGTCGATGATGGTCTTCTCGATCACGCGTTCGGCCGGGAGTCGTTCCGGGAATCCGGACAGACGGGCTGACTTCGCCATGGTGCTCCTTGCTTTCGGTGCGGTTGCGGTGCCGTGCGGCGCCGTTGAATCGTGTCGTGTCTGTATCGGGTGGGGTCTGAATAGTGTGGTGTCGTCCGGGACTGCGCGAACGCCTCGGGCAGGAAGACCCGAGACTTCGGTCGCTCAGTCCTCAGAAGAACGGATTCGTCGCGAGCTCCGTGCTCACCCGAGAGCCAGGGCCGTGTCCAGGATAGATCGGCACGTCCGGCAGTGTCGCGAATGCCCGCAGGGATTCGGACATCGCCTGGGGGTCTCCCCCGGGCAGGTCGACGCGGCCGATGGCTCCGGCGAAGACGACGTCACCGGTGAAGATGACTTCCTCGTCCCCGTCCTTCACTCGCAGCAGCATGGAACCTTCCGTATGCCCGGGTGCGGAGACTGCCGTGATGGTGAGTCCGGCGATCTCGAAGCTCTGCCCGTCATTGATGTCAATGGCTGCCGGGGCGTTCCAGTCTGCGACGAGCGGCGCCAGCATTGCCGCGAACTGCGGGTTGAGCGTCGTGGCCGGTGAATCCAGGCGGTAACGGTCGGCGGCACCGAGGTGGACGGGCACGTTCCAGCGGGCGAGCACGTTGGTCAGGCCCAGAATATGGTCGGGGTGGCCGTGGGTGAGGAAGATCGCCTGAGGTTCTAGTCCCTCTTCGCTGAGCAGCTTCTCGAGGCCTGGGGCGCAGTCGTATCCGGAGTCGATGAGAATGCAGTCGCTGGAGCCGTCTGCGCGCACGGCATAGCAGTTGACGTCGAGGAATTCGGCGTTGGTCGAGAACACATCCATGTGCAAAGTCTATCTACACGCTCGCCGATGGTTATGCTGGGATAACGTCTATCCCACAATCGAGTGATCGGCGGGTGGAATGACCTGCCGGTTCGACCGATGGAAACAAGGTGAGAACCATGTCGACCCCGACACCGAAGCCGACCCCCCGTCCGTCGTCGCTGCCGCGTCCGCAGGCGGCACAGGTGGTCAATGCCAGCCATATCGACCACGACGCCGAGGTGGCTCGCGCGGTGACTCATGGTCGTGCCGATTCGGACGGCAATGTGTTCGTCACCACTCCGGAGGGCGAGCGTGCCGTCGGGCAGTACCCGGACGCCACTCCCGAGGAGGCTCTCGAGTACTTCGCGAAGAAGTACGTCGAACTCGCCGAGAGCGCGGTCCTGCTGCGTAATCGTCTCTCCGCCGGCGCTCCCGGCCGTGAGGTCGTGTCTGCGGCGAAGACGCTGCAGGAATCACTGCCGGAAGCCAACGTCGTCGGAGATCTCAAAGGGCTGAGCGCCACTCTCGACACCCTCATCTCCGATGCCGAGGCCACGGAGTCCCGTCAGGCGGCCCGGGCGCAGGCCGCGAAACTCGCCGCTGCCGAGGATCGTGAGGCTCTCGTCGTCGAGGCCGAGACCCTGGCCAAACAGGATCCATCGAAGATCCAGTGGAAGCAGTCGGGCGCGCGTCTGCGTGAGCTCTTCGCCCAGTGGAAGGACATGCAGCGCAGCGGACCCCGTCTGCCGCGTGCCGTCGATCAGGAGCTCTGGGGCAGGTTCTCGCAGGCTCGGAACACCTTCGAACACAAGCGCAAAGAGTTCTTCGCCGAGCTCGACAAGGTCAATGCCGAGGGCAAGCGGATCAAGGAGAAGATCGTCGCCGAGGCGGAGTCGCTGTCGGCCTCGACCGATTTCCGCACCGTGTCGCAGAAGTACAAGGACCTGATGAGCCAGTGGAAGCGCGCCCCGCGTGCTTCGCGCAAGGACGATGATGCGCTGTGGGCACGGTTCCGTGCAGCACAGGACGTGTTCTTCTCCGCCCGTGATGCGGAGAATGCCGCTCTGGACGAGGAGTTCAAGGGAAACCTCGTCGTCAAGGTAGAGCTGCTGAAGAAGGCTCAGGCGCTGCTGCCGATCACCGACCCGGTGGCAGCCAAGCGCGAGCTGCGCACCATCCAGGACCAGTGGGAGGAAGCCGGCAAGGTCCCTCGCGCCGATGTCTCGCGGATGGAGAACGGTCTGCGCGATGTCGAACGCGCGCTCGCCGATGCCGAGGAAGCCGCGTGGCAGCGCAGCAACCCGGAGACGAAGGCCCGCACCTCGGGTGCGCTGAGTCAGCTCGACGAGTCGATCGTCGACCTCGAGAAGAAGCTCGAGGCTGCGAAGGCCGGGGGCGATGAGAAGTCCGTCGCCGAGGCGCAGGAAGCTCTCGACGCTCGCCGCGCCTGGCGGGATCAGCTCGCCCAGACAGCCGCAGAACTCGACTGAGGCCGCAGTGCTCGGCTGAGGCCGCAGCGCTCGTCCACAGCTTCTGACGTTCGAGTCAGCACCTGTCCACAGGCGCTCTCCGAAGTCTTGTCAACGCCTCCACATCCGACGATAGTTCGGGTATGGAGGCGTTGTTTCATCTGCGGGACTTCGGGTACGAGCAGCTCACCGAGCTCACCCTCGACGGTCTGCTCATCCGACTGACCGAATCGACCTGGGTGCGCAAGGGTGCGATCCTCTCCCCCGCTGAGCGGATGGCCGCCCTGCATTCGCTCATCCCGCCCGGACTCGCGCTCTCCCACGACAGCGCTTGGTGGGTGCACCGCGGACTCGGCCGGGCTCCCGCTCCGCTGAGCTTCATCACGCTGCCCAGGCGCCGGTGGATCGCCGATGACGGTTTCGACGTCCACGAGACGAATCTGGTGCAAGATGATTGGTGCCTCATCGACGGGCTGCCGATCACCACGGAGGAACGCACGCTCTACGATCTACTCTTCCCGCACTTCCGGAACTGGACCGCGGAGTCGCCGCGGGCGCTCAAGGGCATCATTGCGGAGATTCCCAGCGGTCTTCGCCACCGTCTCCGGGACTACCTCACCGAGGTGGCCCGTCGACCGTTCGTCGCTCAGATGCGCGCGGCGCTGGACAGAGAGGATCAGCCGCCGGAGATGCGGTAGACGTCGAAGACGCCTTCGACCTTGCGCACGGCCGAGAGCACAGTGTCGAGATGGCTGGCGTCACTCATCTCGAAGACGAACTTCGATTGCGCCACGCGGGCCCGGGAGGTGCCGACCGACGCCGACAGGATGTTCACATGGGTCTCGGTGAGCACCTTGGTGATATCGGAGAGCAGACCGGCACGGTCGAGGGCCTCGACCTGGATCTGGACGAGGTAGATTCCGCTCGTCTTCTCGCCCCACGAGACCTCGACCATGCGTTCGGGTTCACGTTTGAGTGAGGTGACGTTCGGGCAGTCGACGCGATGCACGGAGACTCCCGAACCGCGGGTGACGAAACCGAGGATCTCGTCTCCCGGCACCGGGGTGCAGCAGCGAGCCAGTTTGACGAGCACATCGTCGACGCCTTTGACGATGACGCCTTCGGACGAGGAATGGTGCCCTGAGGACTGTCCCGTGCGGTTGCGAGGCTCCGGTGGCAGCACGACCGACTCGTCGTCCTCCCCGACTTCCTTGGCCAGCAGATCGACGACGTGCTGAGCCGAAGACACGCCGTTGCCGATCGCGGCATAGAGGGCGCTGACATCGGGCAGACGCATCTCCGTGGCGACGACTTGGAGAGCTTCCTGGCTCATCAGCGAAGCGGCGGAGATCGTATGGCGGCGCATCGCCCGGGCGAGCTGTTCGCGACCGTTCTCGATCGCCTCTTCGCGGCGCTCTTTCGAGAACCACTGCCGGATCTTGCTGCGGGCACGTGGACTCTTGACGAAGCCGAGCCAGTCGCGGCTGGGGCCGGCGTTCTCGTCCTTCGAGGTGAAGACCTCGACGGAGTCCCCGTTCTTCAGCTCCGTGTCCAAAGCGACGAGGCGACCGTTGACGCGGGCGCCCATCGTCTTGTGCCCGACCTCGGTGTGCACTGCGTAGGCGAAGTCGATGGGGGTGGCTCCCGACGGCAGGCTCATCACCTCGCCCTTGGGCGTGAAGACGTAGACTTCCTTCGAGTTCACCTCGTAGCGGAGGCTGTCGAGGAATTCGTCGGGGTCGGAGACCTCTCGCTGCCAGTCCAGCAGCTGTCGCAGCCAGGCGGCGTCGTCGACCTCACCGGCGTCGGAGACCTTCACCGAACGCGCGGTGTTCGAGGTCACGGCCTTCGACGACTTGTTGAGATCCTTGTACTTCCAGTGAGCGGCGACGCCGAATTCTGCACGGCGATCCATCTCGTGGGTCCGGATCTGGATTTCGACGGGCTTGCCGGCCGGCCCGATCACCGTGGTGTGCAGGCTCTGGTACATGTTGTACTTCGGCATCGCGATATAGTCCTTGAACCGTCCGGGAACAGGATTCCAGCGGGCGTGGACGATGCCGAGGGTGGCGTAGCATTCGCGTACGGATTCGACGAGGACGCGGACTCCGACGAGATCGTAGATGTCGGCGAACTCGTGTCCGCGCACGACCATCTTCTGATAGATCGAATAGTAGTGCTTGGGGCGCCCCGTGATGGAGGCGTCTATTCCGGATTCCTTGAGTTCGCCCTGGAGCTCCTCGGAGACCGTGGCCAGATACTTCTCACGCTCGGGAGCCCGATCCGCGACGAGTCGGACCACTTCGTCGTAGACCTTGGGATGGAGGACCTGGAAGGACAGGTCTTCGAGCTCCCATTTGATCGTGTTCATGCCCAGCCGGTGTGCCAGCGGAGCGAAGATGTCGAGGGTCTCGCGAGCCTTCTTCGTGCTTGACGAGGCGGGCACGAAGCGCCAGGTGCGCGCATTGTGCAGGCGGTCTGCGAGCTTGATGACGAGGACGCGGATGTCCTTGGCCATCGCGACGATCATCTTGCGCACGGTCTCGGACTGCGCGGCCTGCCCGTACGTGAGCTTGTCGAGCTTCGTCACCCCGTCGACCATGGCCGCGACTTCGGAGCCGAATTCCTCGGTGAGTTCGTCGAGCGAGTACGAGGTGTCTTCGACGGTGTCGTGCAGCAGAGCGGCGGCGAGCGTGACCGGCAGCATGCCGATCTCCGCAAGGATCGTCGCCACCGCGATGGGGTGGGTGATATAGGCATCACCGGACTTGCGAGTCTGCCCTCGGTGGGCCTCCTCAGCGACCTTGTAGGCCCGGACGACGAGGTCGATGTCCGCCTTCGGATGGTTCGACTGCAGGGCCCGGATCATCGGGCCGAGCACTCGAGGGTAGCCAGGGTTGTTCTGTGCCCTGGCCGCCCACCAGGCTAAGCGGGAGATGCCTCGCGGACGGCGCGAATCAGCGGACGAAGCCACAACATCTCCTCTCTCGGGAATCAGACTTCGGCGTGTGTCACCGGTGGGACGTCTGCTCCCCCATCCTTCAAGCGTAGTTCACGCACGGCCTCCTCCTGTGCCTTGACCGCCGGTTCATTTGCACGGAGGAGGGCGTAGAGGGGGCTCGCGACGAACAGCGTCGAAGCGGCTGCCACTATAGTACCGATGAACAGGGACAGTGAGATGTCGACCAGTGTTCCCGCGCCGAGCAGGAACACACCGATGAAGAGGATCGAGGCGATCGGGAGCACCGACACCACTGAGGTGTTGATCGAGCGCACGGTCGTCTGATTCACACCGAGGTTGACGAGTTCGGAGAACTTGAGATTCCGCTTCTCCTCGAATCTCGTCGTGTTCTCTCGGATCTTGTCGAAGACCACCACCGTGTCATAGAGCGAGAAGCTGAGCACGGTGAGGAAGCCGATGATGGCCTCCGGGGTGACTTCGAAGCCGGTGGCCGAGTAGATGCCCATCGTCACGATCATCACGACGAAGAGGCCGACGATCGCCGCGAGCGACATCTTCCACGTGCGGAAGTACAGGGCCATGACGACGAGGGCGATGGCCACGAAGATGACGAGTGCGCGGATCATCTTCGACGTCACGTCCTGACCCCATTCGGGTCCGACGAACGTCGAGGTGACGTCTTCGACCTTCACGTCGTAGCCGGAGACGAGAGCGTCTCGGACTTCCTGCATCTGCGGGTCGGTGAGCTGGTTCGTCTCGATCTGGACGGCCGTGTCGCTGGTCGGCGTCAGGCGCGGCTCAGAACCGGAGACGACATCGTTGATGATGCCTTCCCCCTTGGCGGCCGAGGTGTCGCTGACATGGTCGACCTGGAACTGCGAACCGCCCTTGAAGGCGATGCCGAAGTTGAAGCCGAAGATGAGCGGGACGAGCAGGGACAGGAGGACGAGGACTCCGGAGATGGCCAGCCACAGCTTCGCCTTGCCGACGAAGGGGATCGATGATTCGCCGCTGTGCAGGCGGTTGCCCCAGGCAAAGAACCGTTTCATTTGTCAGCCTCCTTGCCGTCGTCAGCCGTCGAGTCTGCGACGGCATCGTCTTCCTCGGCCCGTCGGGCCGCGGCCTTCCGCTCGGCGATGGTCATTCCGCCCGTCGCAGCAGCGGACTTCGCCGCTTTCGTGCTCTTCGACTTCGTGGCCTTCGACTTCGTGGTCGTGAACCTGCCGGTCGCGGCCTTGTCCGTCTCGGACGTCGTCGTGGTCTCCCCCGACTCGGACGCAGCTGCTGCAGCAGTCGTATCGGAGCTGTCGTCTGTGCTCATCCCGGCCTTGCGCATCCGTGCCTTCTCGCGCCGCTTGGCTTCGGGAGTCTTGTCCTTGTCGTCGATGGACAGGTTGAGCGCTCCGCGGTAGGCGGCGGGTTTGACTCCGAGCAGACGCGGATCCATTCCGGACATCGGGTGGCCCTCGCCGAAGAACTTCGTGCGGGCCAGGAACTGCAGCATCGGGTGGGTGAACAGGAAGACGATGAGCACGTCGATGATCACGGTCAGGCCCAGGGTGAAGGCGAAGCCTCGCACCGAGCCGACGGCCAGGATGTAGAGAATGACCGCGGCGAGCATGTTCACTGCCTTCGAGGCGTAGATCGTGCGCTTGGCACGGTCCCAGCCGACCTCGACCGCGGAGAGCAGATTGCGACCGCTGCGCAGTTCGTCTCGGACACGTTCGAAGTAGACGATGAACGAGTCCGCCGCCATGCCGATTCCGATGATGATACCGGCGACACCGGCCAGGGACAGTCGGTAGCCGTATCTCCACGATGCCAAAAGCAGCAGCAGGTAGGTGAGCACACCGGCGACGACGAGGCTCGAGACGGTGACGAGGCCGAGCACCCGGTACTGCAGCAGCGAATAGACGACGACGAGGAGGAGTCCGACCAGGCCGGTGAGCAGACCGATCTTGAGGTAGTTCGAACCCAGGGTCGGTGAGATCTGGTCCTCGCTCTGGACCTGGAAGCTCAGCGGCAGCGAGCCGTTCTTGAGCTGGTTGGCCAGAGTCTGTGCCTCGTCGAGGGAGAAGTCGCCGGTGATCTGGGCGTTGCCGTCGTTGATCACCGCGTTCGAAGACGGAGCCGACAGCACGAGACCGTCGAGTTCGATCGCGAACTGGTTGTAGGGCTGCTGTTTGCCGGTGATGTCCGAGGTGATCTGCTTGAAGATCTCACGACCGGTGGAGTCGAAGGAGAGGTTGACGGCAGGGTTGTTGGTCTGCACGCCATTGGCTCCTGCGGCATAGCCGGCACTGGCATCGGCGAGGTGATCGCCGGAGAGTTCGACAGGCCCGAGGATGTACTTCGCCTGTCCGTCTTCGGAGCACGAGACGACCGGTTCGTCCGAGGGCTGCTGTTGGCCGCCCGTCCGGTTCTTCTTGTTCGTGCAGTCGAGCTCGGTGTACTCCTTGATGATCTTGTCGGACTGCCATTCGGAGGCGTCCTTCTCCGGATCGAAGAGGGGCCGCGGCGTCGAGTCGGTGACCTTCGTGCTGTCGCTCGATCCGCTGCCTTCTCCGGACTTCTCCGCGTCCTTGCTCTCCGACTCCGAAGACTTCGTCTCCTCGGAGGACTCGGCCGTCTTCTTCGTCTCGCCGCCGGCATTGACGACATCGCCGCCGCCGGACGGGGCCTGGTCCTCGCTCTGTCCATCGCCCTGCGAGTCGGCGCCGGTGAGGTCCTCGAGGCGTTTGCGCTCTTCGTCGCTCAGCCCGTCATCGCCACCCGATTCCTCGCCGCTCTTCTCCTGCTCCTTCTGGATCTGTTCCTGTGAACGCGGGTCACCGACCAGCGCCACACGACGGAAGACCAGCTGAGCAGACGAGCGGACGAGGTTTCGGGTCTCCTCGTCGGGGTTGCCCGGCAGATTCACGACGATGTTGCGGTCGCCCTGCGTCGTGATCTCGGCTTCGGAGACACCGGTCGAGTCGACGCGCTGGCGGATGATCGCCACGGCCTGATCGAGCTGCTCCTTGCTGATGTCCGTGCCCTTGGACACCTGCGGTTCCAGAATGATCGACGTTCCACCCTCGAGGTCGAGCGCGAGCTTCGGAGTCGTCGTGGCATTCGACCAGATGACACCGCCGGCGATGATTGCGGCCAGCACCAGAGTGATGATGGTCAGCCACAGGAAGCGCAAACCAGGGCGTGGTTTTTCTTCGATATCGGACACGTTTCAGCTTTCAGTCGGGAGAAGAGTGCGAGAACGGATCAGTTCTTCTTGTCGGAATCCGAATCAGTCGGGTCCGCGGACTCCGCAGCGGCGGAGTCGGCATCGGTCTCAGCGGCGGCCTCGGCGTCGACGTCCTCGGTCTTCGCAGCGGACTCATCGGCGATGACGTCATCGGATGCGTCGTCCGGGGTGTCTTTCTCGGCGCGTTTGCGTTCGTTCATGGCGTCGAGCTCGGCGTCGGTGATGGCCGGCTTCTCGTCTGCGTCGACATCGGCATCGGCGGCGGGGGCGGCGGCGTCGGGAGCGTCGACGGGCGCTGCGGCCTGGTTGTTCTCGATCTGACCGATGGCCTGGCGGTGGACGCGCAGAACCGTGCCGGGACCCGACTCGATGGTCACCTGGTTGTTCTCTTCGTCGATGGAGAGCACGGTGCCGAAGACACCGAAGGTCGTCATCACGGTCGCGCCGGGCACGAGGCCCGATTTGATCTGCTCCGCACGCGCCTTCTGCTTACGCCGAGAATTGAACAGGAAAAAGATCAGCAGCGCGGCAAGCGCAAGAGGGATCAGCAAATCCACAGATATCAGCCTTTCATATGAATGAATCAGTGAACCAGCTTAGTTCGTCCTCACCTCTCATAGCGAACTCAAAGGCACGGTCAGAACTCATAGTTTGCTGGGATCTGCATTTTCAGGTGCTTCCAGGCCGCCGTGGTGGCCACACGTCCACGTGGGGTGCGACTGATCAGGCCCTCTCGGACGAGGTAGGGCTCGGACACGGTTTCGACTGTATCCGCTTCTTCGCCGACGGAGACGGCGAGGGTTCCCAATCCCACCGGGCCTCCGCCGAAGCGCTTGCACAGAACCTGCAGAACCGACCGGTCGAGGCGGTCGAGACCGAGCTCGTCGACCTCGTAGACGCGCAGGGCATTGGTGGCGGCCTCCTCGTCGATGATTCCGCTCCCCCGCACCTGGGCCCAGTCGCGGACGCGGCGCAGCAGGCGGTTTGCGATTCGCGGGGTTCCACGGGAACGTGTGGAGATCTCTTCGAGCCCGGCGAGTTCGGCATCGATGCCGAGCATCCTGGCCGAACGCTTGAGAACCGTGAGCAGATCGGCGCTCGAATAGAAGTCGAGCAGGGCGGTGAAGCCGAAGCGGTCACGCAGCGGCGCGGGCAGCAGACCGGATCGGGTGGTCGCCCCGACGAGGGTGAATTGCGGGAGGTCGAGCGGGATGGCGGTGGCACCTGGTCCTTTGCCGACGATGACGTCGACTCTGAAGTCCTCCATCGCCACGTACAGCATCTCCTCGGCGGCCCGGGCCATGCGGTGGATCTCGTCGATGAAGAGGACTTCACCTTCTTCGAGGGAGGACAGGATGGCTGCGAGGTCACCGGCGTGCTGGACGGCCGGGCCGGACGTCACTCGCAGGCTCGAGTTCATCTCGTGGGCGATGATCATCGCCAGCGTGGTCTTGCCGAGCCCGGGAGGACCGGAGAGCAGCACATGGTCGGGTGCCTTCTGTCTGGCCTTCGCCGCGTCGAGGACGAGGGAGAGCTGCTCACGCACCTGCGGCTGGCCGATGAAGTCGGCCAGGCCCTTCGGACGCAGCGCCGCCTCGGCATCGCGTTCGGCCGTCTCGGCACGACCGGAGACGAGTCTCTCCTGTTCGGCTCCGGTCAGGTCCTGATCACCGAAGTCCACCTCATAGGAGTCGGGGTCGAACGAGCCTGTCATCTCTTCGCACCCAGGACCTTCAGAGCGGCCTTGAGGACCACGGAGGGGCCGGCTTCAGCACCGGTCTCCTTGACGACGTCGGCGACGACGTCCTCGGCCTGCGCTTCCTTCCACCCGAGTCCCACAAGGGCGTCGACGACCTGCTGGTTGCCGCCGCCGAAGGACAGAGTGGGTCCGGGAGAGGCAGCGGTGAGCTTCGGCAGTTTGTTCTCCAGCTCGAGGATGATGCGCGAGGCGCCCTTCTTCCCGATTCCGGGGACACGGGTGAGCGCGTTGGCATCCTGATTCGTGATCGCGGCGGCAAGTTCGTCAGGTCCCATCACCGAGAGGATCGCCATCGCCAGACGCGGACCGATTCCGGAGATCGACAGCAGCACCTCGAAGGTGTGGTTCTCGTCCTCGGTGCCGAAGCCATAGAGGGTCATCGAGTCTTCGCGCACCACGAGGCTGGTGACCAGTTCGATCTCGGCGCCGTGCCGAGTCCCGGCCAAAGTGTCAGGGGTGACGTGGACCTTCCGGCCGACACCTTGGGTGAGAACGACGAGGTGGTCAGCTGCGATCCGATGCACCGTACCGCTGAGGAAACTGATCACGGACAGCCTTTCTTAGGGGAACACGTGTACGAATCCAGGTTAGCAGGCACCCGCTCCCCCATGCTCACTTGGCGCGCCGCATGGCCTCGGCCCACTGCTGCTGGGCCTTCGTCAGTCCGCTGCCCTGCCTCCCGCCGGCCTTGCGCTCGGTCAGATCCTTATTTGCCCCCGGCGTCGATTGGGCCGACAGCGCACCACGCCAGGAATGGCAGATCGCGATCGCCAGGGCGTCGGCGGCGTCGGCGGGCTTCGGCGGTGCGTCGAGACCGAGGATCCGCGTCACCATCGAGGTGACCTGCTTCTTGTCCGCACGGCCCGAACCGGTGATCGCGGCTTTGACCTCTGATGGGGTGTGCATGGCCACTGGCAGGCCGCGTCGGGCCGCCAGTCCCATGGTCAGTCCCGATGCCTGGGCGGTGCCCATGATCGTGGACACATCGTTGCGGGCGAAGACGCGCTCGATGGCCACGACATCGGGACGGTACGTGTCCAGCCAGCTGTCGAACGCCTCGGCGATGGCACCGAGACGGAGGTCGACGGAATCGGCCGAAGGAGTCCGCAGGACGTCGACGGCGACCATCTTCGCCTTCCGGGCGGGCAGGGTGTCGATGACACCGAGCCCGCACCGGGTCAGGCCGGGATCAACACCGAGGATGCGCATCAGGCATCGAGTTCGGCGAGGACCTCATCGCTGACATCGGCGTTCGAGTAGACGTTCTGCACCTCGTCGCTGTCTTCGAGCGCATCGATGAGGGAGAAGACCTTGCTTGCGGTCTCTGCGTCGAGGCTGACCTCGAGTTCGGGCACGAAAGAGGCCTCGGCCGAGTCGTAGTCGATTCCGGCGTCGACGAGGGCCGTACGCACGGCCACGAGGTCGGTGGCCTCGCAGATGATCTCGAACTTCTCGCCGACTTCCTTGACCTCTTCGGCTCCGGCGTCCATGGTCGCCAGCAGAATGGCCTCTTCGTCGGTCTCCTCAGCGCCCACGGTGATGACGCCCTTGCGGTTGAAGTTGTACGTCACCGAACCGGGATCGGCCATCGAACCGCCGTTGCGGGTCACGGCCACGCGCACCTCGGAGGCGGCGCGGTTGCGGTTGTCGGTGAGACATTCGATGAGCAGTGCCACACCGCCGGCGGCGTAGCCTTCGTACATGATCGTCTCGTAGTTGACTCCGGAGCCGTCGAGACCGCCGCCGCGCTTGACCGCACGGGTGATGTTGTCCGCGGGAACCGAGTTCTTCTTCGCCTTCTGGATCGCATCGAACAGCGTCGGGTTGCCGTCGGGGTCGGGTCCACCGTTGCGTGCGGCCACCTCGATGTTCTTGATCAGCTTGGCAAAGAGCTTGCCGCGCTTGGCATCGATGGCAGCCTTCTTGTGTTTAGTCGTTGCCCATTTGGAATGACCTGACACTGGTGTTCCTTCCTGTAGTTACAGCCTCTCAAGTCTATACGCTGACCGCGCCGACTCGTGCAGACTTCCCGTTCGCGATTCCGTGCGGACTCCCACCGGACCGCACTGCGGACCTGCACAGGACCGCGATCGTGAGCTCAGTCGATGACAAGCGGCACGTCGGGAACGGACCCGGCGGTGGCCAGGTCGATGAGGCCGAGGAGGTTCTTCGGGTAGATCGTCTCCGTCGTGGCCAGGAGCTCCTCCCGGGTCCACCAGCGGAATTCGAGCAGGCTGCGCTTCTCGATGTCCGTCCAGACCGCGTCTTCGAGCTCGATGTCCTCGCTGGTGCGGAATGCGAAGTAGGTTTCGACCTGGCGCAGCGACTTCTCCGTGAATTCGAAGACCTCGTCGCGCGTGGCCAAGGGACCGATGAGTTCGTGAGGTTCGCATTCGATCCCGGTCTCCTCGGCCAGTTCCCGGGCCGCCGTCTGCGCTGCCGACTCGCCGAGTTCGGAACCGCCTCCGCAGGTCATCCACCATTGGTGGCTGGGGGTCAGCAGATCCTGGGCACGGATCAGGAGAACCTCGTCGCGCTCATTGAGTAATACGACCCGTGAGGCTTTACGAGGTTTCATGTTTCTCCAGTGGTCGGCGGCGAAGGGAGGCAAGTGTTTGCAGAATAATGACGCTGGGGGATTTCGGCAAGAGCGCGACAGCGGCCCAGAGAACGATATCGGCTCTGCGCGGTCCCGGCCAACTCGGCGCTCATGACGCGGAGTTGGCCGCTGCGGCCACAGCGGGATCAGCTGCCTCAGGACGATGTCGGCCATCCTGTGACTGTTCCCGATCTTCGCCGCCCAGACGGCGATCCCACCAGTCGAGGATGGCTTCGAAGCGCTGCCTGCGGTGGCGGGGCTGCCCGGCCCGGGAGAGCTCGTGGTTCTCCCCGGGGAAGATGAGCATCTCGGTGTCGACCCCGGCTCTCTGGAGGGCCGCATAGTACTGCTGTGCCTGCTCCAGCGGGCAGCGCAGATCGAGTTCCGAGTGCATCACCAAGGTCGGTGTGCCGACCTGTGGAGCGTGGGCCAGAGGTGATTGGGCCGCGATCGCCTCACTGCTGCGGCTCGTGTACTCCTCGGTGAAGAAGCGGCCGATGTCGGAGGTCCCGACGAAGCTGTCGGGGTCGAGGTAGCCGCGTTCGACGATGGCGGCGCGGAAGCGATGGTCCGCGGCGATCGTCATGGCTGTGAGATATCCCCCATACGATCCGCCCTGGATGCCCAGACGGCTGCGATCGAGCGAGGGATCGAGGTCGAGGGCATGGTCGAGGACGGCGAGCACATCGGCCATCGCCGGTGCCGCCATGTCACCTTGGACGGCGGTCCCCCAGCTGCGGGTGCGGCCGCCGGATCCGCGCGGGTTCGAGAACACGACGGCGTAACCAGCGGACGTGAGCACCTGGGTCTCGTCGAACCACGAATGCTTGTACTGGGCGAAGGGCCCGCCGTGGATGTTGAGGATGACGGGGAACGGCCCGTCTCCGTGCGGTTTGGCCAGCCAGCCGGTGATCGTCCCCGAAACGCCAGGCACCCGCAGCACCTGGGGCAGGACGGAGTTCGCCGGTGCCGGATGCTCCTTGACGATCACAGAGGACCCCCTCGCCGAGGCGGCCCCGGACTCCGTGGGTCCGCCGAGGGCGATGCGGCCGAGCACGGCCGGAGAGTGCGGGGTCGATCCGGTGAAGACGAGCGTGTCGTCGTCGGCATCGAAGCCGTTGACGACAGTGGTGTCGTCGGTGAGGAACTCGAGGTCATCCACGCCGATCTCTGCGGCGTCGAGGCCGATGCGAACGACCCGGGTGGCCCCGTCCGTGTCGACGGCGGCGATGACCGCTCCCCCGCGGATCTGCGGCGGGATCGGTGCCAGCGCCACGGTCTCCGGGTCGGTCAGCCGCCTCGTGGAGCCGGTCGATACGGTGTGGATGAAGAGCCCGGGCATCTGGCCGACGAAGTCGAGTTCGTCACGGGTCAGCGCATTGCCGAGCAGCACAACGGTGTCTTCGTCGAGCCACCGGTGCAGACCGACGTCCATGGACGGCAGCTCGAGTGGTGTCGGCGCCTCTCCCCCGAGCAGCCAGACCGTCGAGCGCAGATCGGGCTGCCCCTGGTCGGGGTGAAGCGCGGAGACCACGGACACTCGCGTGCCGTCCGGGGAGAACTGCGGATCGTGGACGTCGCTGTCCGGGGTCGTCAGCAGAGTCGACAGCGGAACTTCGGAGGCCCCGCGCAGGCCCACGGTGCCGAGACCGGGTTCGGCGAGGTCGACGAGGAAGGCGCGGGCCGGACGGTCGTTCGTATAGCCGAGGCCGTTGGCCAGGTAGGAGGCCGTGGTGATCCGGCGTGGAGCTTCTTCGGCCGCCGGAATGGCATCGTCGAGCCCGTAGCGTCCGGGTTCGGCGACGCGGGCGACGTAGAGGGCCCTGGAACGGGTGTCGTCGAGGGCGAATTCGGACACGCCGAGGTGGTTGTCCGTGATCTGGTGTGCCGTCTCCAGGCTGTCGCCGACGAAGAGCTGCGGGGCGGCTTTCTTCTCCGCGCTCAGATAACCGGACCAATTCAGGCCGCACTCTGGATTCGAGTCCGACCATGAGTGAGTCAGCCGTCTGGAGCTGTCGTCGCTCAAGGAGAACAGCTGGGAGAGGTAGCTGTTGGTCTCGAGCTCGGGTCGTCGGATCGTGATGACGGCGTCGTCGCCGCGCAGCACGGGTGAGGAGTACTCGGCAAGAGTGCCGAGGTCTTCAGGATTCATCTGTTCCATTCCTTTTTGAGCCGTGCCTGCACATCGGCGTGCACTTGCGGCAGGGCTTTGGTCTGGGCGATCACGGGCAGGAAGTTCGCGTCTCCGCCCCAGCGTGGGACGACGTGCTGGTGCAGGTGGGCGGCGATGCCTGCGCCGGCCACGGGTCCTTGGTTCATGCCCAGGTTGAATCCGTGAGGTCCGGATACGGCCCGGATGACGCGCATCGCCTTCTGCGTGAACTCGGCGAGTTCGACGGTCTCCTCTTGGGTCAGATCCGTGTAGTCGGCCACGTGACGATAGGGGCAGATCAGCAGGTGGCCCGGGTTGTACGGGTAGAGGTTGAGCACCGCGTACACGTGCTGACCGCGGGCGACGATGAGTCCGTCCTCGTCGGTCTTCGACGGCGCAGTGCAGAACGGGCACTCCTCGGCGCGGTCGTCCTTCGGTTTGTCCTGTCCGTCGATGTAGACCATCCGGTGCGGGGTCCACAGGCGCTGGAATCCGTCGGGTTCGCCGGGGAACCCGGCGGCAGCCTCGGGGTAGGGAGTCCCTTCGCCGAGGCGGCCGTCCGAGTTCTCCGCTGCGGTTCGGCCGTCGTCGCCTCCGCTCATACCTGGGCCTTGGTCTCGATCGCGTCGAGGATCCGTCGCACCGCCTCGGCGACGGGGACGCCGTTCTCCTGTTCGCCGTTGCGGAAGCGGAAGGACACGGCACCGGCGTCGCGGTCCTCTCCGCCGGCGATGAGGGTGAAGGGCACCTTCGACTTCGAGGCGTTGCGGATCTTCTTCGGGAATCGGTCGTCGCTGTCGTCGATCTCGACGCGGACCCCGGACCTGCGCAGCTGGTCGGCCACCTCGGCGAGGTAGTCGTTGAACTCATCGGCCACGGGGATGCAGGTGACCTGCACGGGCGCCAGCCACACTGGGAAGGCACCGGCGTAGTGTTCGGTGAGCACGCCGAGGAAGCGTTCGATGGAACCGAACTTCGCGGAGTGGATCATCACCGGCTGTTTGCGGGAGCCGTCGGCTGCGACGTATTCGAGTCCGAAGCGCTCGGGCTGGTTGAAGTCGAGCTGGACGGTCGACATCTGCCAGGTGCGGCCGATGGCGTCACGGGCCTGGACGGAGATCTTCGGGCCGTAGAAGGCAGCGCCGCCCGGGTCGGGGACGAGTTCGAGTCCGGTCTCCTGAGCGACCTCTTCGAGCACGCTGGTGGCTTCGGCCCACTGTTCGTCGGAGCCGATGAACTTGTCGGCCTTCTTTCCGTCCTCGTCGCGGGTCGACAGCTCGAGGTAGAAGTCGTCGAGGCCGAAGTCGCGCAGCAGGCTGAGCACGAAGTTCAGCAGGTGGCGGATCTCCTTGCCCGCGTCTTCCTGAGCCACATAGGAGTGGGAGTCATCCTGGGTCAGGGCGCGGACACGGGTGAGGCCATGGATGACTCCGGAGGCCTCGTCACGGTAGACGGTGCCGAACTCGAACAGCCGCAGCGGCAGGTCGCGATAGGAGCGGCCTCTGGAGCGGTAGATCAGGTTGTGCATGGGGCAGTTCATGGCCTTGAGCCGGTAGGGAGTGCCCTCCTTGACGACTTCGCCGGACTCGTCGCGGACCTCGTCGACGGACATCGCCGGGAACATGTTCTCTCCGTAGTAGGGCAGGTGTCCGGAGGTGTAGTACAGCGTCTCTTTCGAGATGTGCGGGGTACCGACGTATTCGAAGCCCTCGTCGATATGACGGGCGCGGACGTAGTCCTCCATCTCGCGTTTGATGACCCCGCCCTTGGGGTGGAAGACGGGCAGGCCGGAGCCGAGCTCTTCGGGGAACGAGAACAGGTCCATCTCGGCACCGAGCTTGCGATGGTCGCGACGCTCGGCTTCGGCGATGCGGTCTTGGTAGGCCTTGAGGTCGTCCTTCGACGCCCAGGCGGTTCCGTAGACGCGCTGCAGGCTCGCATTCGCCTGGTCGCCGCGCCAATAGGCCGCCGAGGATCGGGTGATGGCGAAGCCGTTGCCGATGAGCTTGGTGTTGGGCAGGTGGGGGCCGCGGCAGAGGTCCTGCCAGACGACCTCGCCCTTACGGTCGACGTTCTCGTAGACGGTGAGTTCACCGGCGCCGACCTCGACAGAGGTCTCCTCGTCGCCGCCCTTGCCCTTGTCGTTGATGAGTTCGAGCTTGTACGGTTCGTCGGCCATCCGCTCGCGGGCTTCCTCTTCGGAGACGACGACGCGGTTGAAGGTCTGACCGGACTTGACGATCTGGGCGGCCTTCTTCTGAATCGCCTTGAGGTCCTCAGGGGTGAAGGGTTCGGCAGCGTCGAAATCGAAGTAGTAGCCGTCGGTGATGTAGGGCCCGATGCCGAGCTTGGTTCCGGGGAAGAGCTCCTGGACGGCCTGAGCGGTGACGTGACCGGTGGAGTGGCGCAGGATGTCGAGTCCGGCGTCGGAGTCGATGGTGATCGGAGCGATCCGGTCTCCTGACTGCAGCTCGCGGCTGAGGTCGGCGGGTTCGCCGTTCAGCCACATGGCGACGACTGTGCGGTCGGTGGAGAAGATCTCCGTTCCGGTCAGACCCTCTTTCCAGGGAATGCTTTCGCCCGCGCAGTCGATGCTGTCTGCCACTGATCTTCTCCGTTCGTCATGTGTTCATTCGACCGGCCCTTTCGGTGGGCTGGTCACCCTCAGATTCTAGTACCAATTCGCTTGTGACAAATCAGTTGGGTGGCAGTCGAATGACTGCCACCCACACTGAGTCTGCCGAAGCCTGCACCCGAGGCGTCAGGGCCGAAAGGGCCTGGTCACCTCGGGGAACAGGGTGTCACTGCTTGTAGAACTCGAAGTCAGTGCCCTTGCCGAGGTCGTCGATGAGTTCGAGCTTGAGGTGCATGCCATCGATTTCGGCCTTGGGGACGGCGTAGGCGAATTCATAGGTCGTTTCGCCGCCGGCAGGAACCGGATCGGTGAAGGCCAGAGAGCCCTTGTAGTTTCCGCCGTCGAAGACGTCGTCATATTCCGTGCTGCCGCCGTTGTTGGCAGTCAGGTTTGTGAGAGTCATCTCGACATCGGAGCTCGAGTTGTTCTTCACGGTCATCGTCACGATGGCGATCTCACCATTGGTCGATTCGGCTCCGGAGGCGGACGACGATGCGGTGCCCTCGCGGACACTGATCTGGGCAGTGACGTCGGTGCCGATCTCGACCTCGCCGGCCTGAGCAGGTGCGCCGGCTCCGCCGTCGGAGCTGCCGGAGCCCTGGCTCGGGTCCTGGCCCGCACCCTGGCTCGGGTCGGCGGGGGCGGATGAGCTGGCAGCTTCGTCGATGGCCTTGCCGAGCATGCCGATGCCGAGGATGGTGAAGATGACGACGGCGATCGAGATGACGACCGACACAATGCCGAGGATGATGCCGGTGATGTTGAGGCCCTTGTTGCTGGCCAAGCCCTTCTTGACCGCGGAGAGTCCGACGAAGCCGAAGATCACCGCTGCGATGCCGAAGAGAGCGCCGCCGCCGAAGACGAACGCGCCGAGGACGCCGACGATGCCGCCGATGAGGGCGAGGATGCCCCAGATGTTCTTCGAGGTGTTGCCGCCCGACCCGGATGGGTACTGGCCGTAGCCGGAGTTCGGGTTGGCCGGGATGAACTGATCCGAGGATCCGTCGGCACCGGCGTAGGCCGGCTGCTGACCGTACTGGTTGGCGTCGTATCCCTGCGCGTTGGCGTCGTAGGGGTTCTGTCCGTAGTGGTTGTCCCCGTACTGATTCTGGTCAGGCTGGCCCTGACCGTACTGGTTCTGATTGTTCGGGTCCTGGCCGTACTGGTTCTGGCCATACTGATTCTGATCGTTCGACGCACCGTAGTTCGGCTGGGAGCCGTACTGGGGAGCCTGCTGTCCGTACTGCTGCGAGCCGTCGTTGCCGCCCTGACCGTAGTTCGGCTGCGAACCATTGGGCTGGTCGCCCGATGATCCGTACTGCTGACCGGGCTGCCCCGAACCGTACTGACCGGCGTTCTGATCGTTGCCGTAGTTGGGGGCATTCGGCGGCTGGTTGTTCGGGTTCTGCCCGTTGGGGTTGTTGGGCGAACCGTCACCCGAACCGTACGGGTTCTGAGGAGTAGACATAGGTGCTCCGAGTCATCGTCGTTTAGTACAACACCTAGCGTACTAGCAAACCCCTTTGATACCGCATGCTGACCGCGTTTCAGTCCTGGAACACGATGAACTAAACGTACACAATCCAGTTTCGCGGGTTCAGCCCAGCTTAGAGTGAACAGCCCTGTTTCAAACATGGGCTATTCACCCAAAAGTGAGCTATTGCGAAAGAAGCTCAAGCGTGAATGCACGAAGCCCCGAGTGGATCACTCGGGGCTTCTTCTGTGCGCGATACTGGGATCGAACCAGTGACCTCTTCCGTGTCAGGGAAGCGCGCTACCGCTGCGCCAATCGCGCTCTATTCATTTGTTGCACCGGAACCCGAGGGTCCCTGTGCGCGATACTGGGATCGAACCAGTGACCTCTTCCGTGTGAAGGAAGCGCGCTACCGCTGCGCCAATCGCGCTGGTCAACCGACATTCCTGCCGGTCATCCGAGGTGGCGACGGGATTCGAACCCGTGTATACGGCTTTGCAGGCCGCTGCCTCGCCTCTCGGCCACGCCACCGCCAAGGCAGTGCCATGACGCCTCCGAGCGGATGACGGGACTCGAACCCGCGACCCTCACCTTGGCAAGGTGATGCTCTACCAACTGAGCCACATCCGCATTTCTCGCTGCCCGGTTTCCCTGGCAACGAGATATAACTCTATACGCAGGTGGCGGCTTACGCAAAATCAGAATCGGGTGATCGTGGTCACACGCATCGATCAAGCTTTCAGGGTCACCATCTTATAGTGGTTGGGTGAATGCAGAGAGCCCGCAGACCCGCCCGAAAGGCTGGTTGTCACGCCACCACCGGCAAGGTCCCCGACCGTGGCGGAAACTGCGTTTGGGCTTCCTCCGCTGGCGGCGCACAGTGTTGGCCAACCCGCACACTGCACGCCTCTATCGCACCGTCGTCGGCGGCCTCGGCACACTCATCGTGCTCATCGGCCTCGTTCTCGTTCCGCTGCCCGGCCCCGGTTGGCTCATCGTCATCATCGGCCTGTTCATCATCTCCAGCGAGTTCCACTGGGCTCGGCGGCTTCTGCACTTCGTGCGCGTGAACGTCGAACGCTGGACGCGCTGGATCATGGCTCAGCGGCTGTGGGTGCGGTGGACCATCGGGGCCGTGACGGCCGCCTTCGTGGCTGTCATCGTGTGGCTCACCCTGAAACTCACCGGCCTGCCCGATTGGGTCCCGGACCTGCGTCTCTTCGATGTGATCGGCCTGCGCTGACAGACGACCGACGCCCGCCCCACCTTCGTCAGAGGTGCGACGGGCGTCGATGGCCTCTCGGCTCAGGACGACAGAGCGGTCAGTCGCGAGAGGCAGCGCATGTACTTCTTCTTGTACCCGCCGGCCAGCGATTCTTCAGTGAAGACCTTGTCGAGAGCGGCACCGGAGTTGATGATGTGCACATTGCGATCGTAGAGCCGGTCGACAAGCGCCACGAAGCGCAGAGCCACACTCTCGTTGTCGATCGTGCGCACGTTCTCCCACACAGCCGCGTCGATTCCGTCGACCATCCGCCCGTAGCGTGAAGGGTGAACGGTGGACAGGTGGCTGAGCAGCGCGGAGAAGTCATCGCGAGCCACAACTCCGTCAAGCTGGCTCGCGGCCGAATCGAGTTCGGATTCCGGCAGCGGGTCGGCTGGCGCGGTGAGCTCACGGGCACGGTAGTCCTTGCCGTCGATGCGATAGACCTCGAACTGATCGGCCAGCGCCTGAATCTCGCGCAGGAAATCCTGAGCGGCGAAGCGCCCCTCCCCCAGGGACCCTGGCAGAGTGTTCGATGTCGCGATGATCTTCACTCCGGCGTCGGTGAGTTCACGCATCAGCCGGGACATGAGCACGGTGTCGCCGGGATCGTCGAGTTCGAATTCGTCGACGCAGACGAGCTTCATCTTCGACAGGTCGTCGCGAGCCCGGGCGAAGCCCAGGGCACCGACGAGGTTCGTGTATTCGACGAAGGTGCCGAATGTCGCCGGCTTCTCGTTGGCATGCCAGGCCGAAGCCAACAGGTGGGTCTTGCCGACACCGTAGCCGCCGTCGAGGTAGACGCCCTTGGCACCGGATCTTCCCTTCGAGAACAGCTTGCCGAGGAATCCCTTGTCGGTCGAGCGCTGGGTGAATTCCCGCAGCTTATTCTGTGCCTCTTCCTGCGAGGGCTCTGCGGGGTCGGTGCGGTAGCTGTCGAAGGACACGTCCTCGAACTGAGGGGGCGGCACGAGACCTGCGATGAGCTCTTCGGGGGCAACCTGTGGGGATCGGTCGCTCAGTGCGACCAGAGTCTGCTCGGCATTCACTCGGCCTAGTCTAGGGCAGGCTCGAGTGCCCGGTTCAACTCGGGCCCAGCAGGGTGGTGCCCGTCACAGGCAACGCATCCGCGGCGCTTCCGCCGTCCGTCCACTGCCGCGCCGACGCTCTGTTCGCATCACCAGCGGCGACCGACCCGGCAGATCAGTTGTTGAAGTCGAAGCCGAGGCGGCCGAGCTGTTTGGGATCGCGCTGCCAGTCCTTGGCCACCTTGACATGCAGGTCGAGGTAGACCTTCGTACCGAGGAGCCGCTCGATGCCCTGCCGGGATTCCGACCCGATGGTCTTCAGCCGGCTGCCGCCCTTGCCGATGATGATGGCCTTCTGGCTGGGACGTTCGACATAGAGGTTGACGTGGACGTTCCACAGCGGATTGTCCTCGCTGCGTCCTTCCCGCGGGTACATCTCCTCGACCTGCACAGCCAGGGAATGAGGCAGTTCGTCACGCACTCCCTCGAGGGCCGCTTCGCGCACAAGCTCGGCGATCATCTTCTCTTCCGGCTCGTCCGTGAGGTCGCCGTCGGGGTAGAGCGGAGGAGATTTCGGCAGATGCGCCGCGAGCACCGAATCGACGGTGTCGACCTGGAAGTCCTCGACTGCGGAGACTGGGACGACATCGGCGAAGTCGGCGAGCTCGCCGACGGCCAGCAGCGCCTCGGCGATCTTGTCCTTGGGCACCCGGTCGACCTTCGTCACAAGCGCGACGATCGGGGTCCGTCCATCCAGCAGCGCCAGCTGGGAGGCGATATAGCGGTCGCCGGGACCGATCGGCTCATCAGCGGGCAGGCAGAAGCCGATGACGTCGACCTCACCCAGCGTGGATGCCACCAGATCGTTGAGTCGGGAACCGAGCAGGGTGCGCGGTTTGTGCAGTCCGGGGGTATCGATGAGGATGAGCTGATGGTCGTCCTTGTGGACGATTCCGCGGATCGTATGCCGGGTCGTCTGAGGTTTGGCCGAGGTGATCGCGACCTTCTCCCCCACCAGGGCGTTCGTCAGGGTTGATTTGCCCGTGTTGGGGCGACCCACGAAGCAGGCGAAACCGGCCCGATAGTCATCGGGGTAGTCCGTGCGAAATTCCATCTCAGTCCTCCTCCTTCGTCCCCGAACCTTCGGCTGCGGCGGTGCGCGGTGCGTGTCTGCTGTTCTCGTGGGTGCGGGTGACCCGCACGTGGGTGATCCGGTGGCGTCGGCCCTGACCCTCCATGGCTTCGATCTCGAGGCCCTCGATCGACGCATGCGAGCCGTCGATGGGCACTCGGTCGATGAGCTTCGAGAGCAGTCCGCCGACGCTGTTGACATCGTCTTCGTCGATGCGCACATCGAAGTATTCGGCGAAGTCGGAGATCGACATGCGGGTGCTGATGATGAACGATCCGTCTTCGGCGGCGACGAGTTCGTCATCGCCGTTGTCGTACTCGTCTTCGATCTCGCCGACGATCTCTTCGACGATGTCCTCGATGGTCACCAACCCTGCGGTGCCGCCGTATTCATCGATGAGGATCGCCAGATGCGTCGAATCCAGCTGCATCTGCCGAAGCAGGTCATCGGCCGGCTTCGTCTCCGGGACGAACAGGACGGTGCGGGCCAGGTTGCCCACGGGACGGTCGGCCTCCTCGGGGTGGAGGTGGAGGCGGCGGGCGACGTCCTTGAGGTAGGCGACTCCGCGGACGTCGTCGAGGTCCTCCCCGCAGACGGGGATGCGGGAGAAGCCGGAGCGGAAGAACAGGTTCATCGCCTTCTGCAGGCTCACGTCCGCATCGACGGTGATGAGGTCGGTGCGCGGCACCATGACCTCGTTCGCCGAGGTGTCTGAGAGGTTGAACACCGACTGGATCATCTCGCGTTCGCCGTCTTCGATGATGTCGGATTCGCTCGCCCGCTCGACCAGGTCGCGCAGCTGTTCGGAGGTCACGAACGGACCGTCCTTGTACACCTGGTCCGGTGTGAGCAGATTGCCGAGCACGACGAGGATGCGGGTGAGCGGTTTGAGCGCGACGAGGACGATGCGCACGACCCAGCTGAGGTTGAGGCTGACGGCCAGCGACCGGCGCTTGCCGATCGTACGTGGGGAGACTCCGGCGATGATGAAGACCGCCACCGAGGCGGTGATCACCGTGAGGAAGACCATGAGCGGTCCCACGGAGTAGTAGGAATCGTAGGCTAGGGCGATGAACACCGTGGCGAGTGCTTCGAGGAAGTTGCGGACGAAGATGATGACGTTGATGTTCGTCGGCAGGTCCGCGAGGATCCTCTCGACACGCACCGCTGAGCGCTTGCCGTCCTCCTTCGCCTCTTCGACCGCATGGTGGGAGACGTTGAGCAGCGCGGCATCCACGGCGGAGAGGGTGGCTGCGATGATGAGGCACAGTGCCGCCCCGAGGAAGAACATGAACACGATCAGACCTCAGTGGGGGTGGGAATGTCGGTGCGACCGTCGTAGCGAGCCGCGAAGAAGGTCAGCAGCAGATGCCGCTGGAGAGCGAACATCTCTTCGCGCGCTTCGGGCTCACCGTGGTCGTAGCCGAGCAGGTGGAGGAATCCGTGGACGGTCAGCAGCAGGACCTCGTCCATCGTCGAATGACCGGCCGCCCGGGCCTGCGCCTCGGCGACCTCGGGGCAGATGATGATATCGCCCATCTGACCTTCGGTCGGCTTCTCCGGCTCGCCCTGGTGGAGCTGATCCATGGGAAAGGACATCACATCGGTCGGACCTTCGAGGTCCATCCAGGTGACGTGGAGTTCGGACATGGCCGCTGAGTCGACCATGGTTACGGCCAGCTCCGCACCGGGGTGCATATGCAGGGCTTCGCCGAGATACTCGGTCAGGGCAACGACTTCGTCGAGGTCCACCTCGGCGTCGGTCTCGTTGAGGATCTCGGTGTTCATTCGGCATTCCCCCACAGGTCGTAGGCTTCGACGATCTTCGTCACCAGCGAATGCCGGACGACGTCCTTGCTGCCCAGTTCGCAGAACTGCAGGTCCTCGATTCCGTCGAGGATGTCGCGGACGACCTTGAGTCCGCTGCGGGTCTTGCCCGGCAGGTCGATCTGGGAGATGTCACCGGTGACGACCATGCGTGATCCGAAGCCGAGGCGGGTGAGGAACATCTTCATCTGCTCGGCCGTCGTGTTCTGCGCTTCGTCGAGGATGATGAACGCGTCGTTGAGGGTGCGCCCGCGCATATAGGCCAGGGGCGCGACCTCGATCGTTCCGGTCTCGATGAGCAGCGGGATCGATTCGGGGTCGACCATGTCGTGCAGGGCGTCATAGAGCGGACGCACATACGGGTCGATCTTGTCGTTGAGCGTGCCCGGCAGGTAGCCCAGGGACTCCCCGGCTTCGACGGCCGGCCGGGTGAGGATGATCCGTGAGACCTCTTTGTGCTGGAGGGCGTTGACGGCCATGGCCATCGCCAGGTAGGTCTTGCCGGTTCCGGCCGGACCGATGCCGAAGGTGATCGTGTGGTTGCGGATGGCCCTGACGTAGTCGTGCTGGCCCATCGTCTTCGGACGGATCGACTTTCCCCTGGTGGAGAGGATGTTCGTGCCCAGCACCGCCGAGGCGGCCGCTCCCTCGGAGGAGAACGTCGTGACCCTCTCGATCGTCTCTTCGTTGATGCGATGGCCGGCCGCGTGGAGTTTCTTGAGTTCCCCGATGACGCTGACGAAGGCTTCGACGCGTGACGCCTCGCCGGTGACCTGGACCTGGTTGGCCCGGACGTGGATGTCGAGGTCGGCGAAGGTCTTCTCCAGGGCGCGCAGGTTCGATTCCCCGGGACCGAAGAAGGCGACGAGGTCGATGGAGTCGGGGATGACCAATCGCACGGTGTCACGATCGGCACCTTGGGTGTCCGTCACGGCATCATCGCGTGCGGCACCGTCGCCGGTGTCCGAGTCGGTGGGGTTCATGGAGTTCGGGTTCGGTGGGGTGATGTCCAGAATGTTCCTTTGCAAGTGAGCGCACCGTCACCGGCAGCGCCTGAGTGTGCTTCCATCCTAGTCCGATGCCTCACCAACGGCCCAATGAATTCTGGGCCAGGACGAGACCGGCGGGTCCCGCCGATGACGAGCGCAGGATCGTCGGTCCCAGCAGCACCGGGGTTGCTCCACGGCCGGTCAGTGCATCGAGTTCGCCGTCGCTGATGCCGCCCTCGGGGCCGACGACGAAGACGATGCGCTCCGGCAGCTGTGCCGAGTCGTTCGCGATCAGGTCGTTCAGCGCTTCGGAGAGCCTGCGCTGAGCGGTCTCGTGGAGGACGAAGACCGCATCGGCGTCGTTGAGGGTCTTGGCCAGGGCGGCACCGCGGACGAGGTCGTGGAGGATGGGAAATCGTGCTCGTCTGGCCTGCAGGGAGGCCGCTCCGAGGAGGTTCTCCCATTTCGCGGCCATCTTCTCCCGCTTCTTGGCCGGCCAGTCGGCGATCGAGCGTTCAGCGGCCCAGGGAATGACGTCGTCGACGCCGATCTCCGTGGCTGTTTCGATGGCCTGCAGGTCCCGGTCGCCCTTGGCCAGGGCTTGGACGAGGACGAGGCGCGGGCCCGTGCGCTCCTCGACCGTCACCTCGGTGACATCGATCGTCAGCTCATTCGCCGAGGCGGCCGTGACGGTTCCGCGCGCACGTGTGCCTTCCCCGTCGACGATGTCGATTTCCTCGCCGGGACCGATCCGACGCACCCGCACCGCATGCCCGGCCACGTCCTCACCGAGGGTGAGGGCGGACCCGACGACCGCCTCGGCGGCGGTGGCGGAACGGAAGACGGGAAGACTCACCGACCGGCGAACCTCTCACGCATGCGGGAGAACATTCCGCGGTTCTCGGTCGAGATCTGGGCGCGCGGAGTCTCTTCGCCGCGCAGTTCGGCGAGTTTCTCGAGCAGTTCGCGCTGTTCGTCGTCGAGTTTGTCTGGGGTGAGGACGTCGACGGTGATGAGCAGGTCGCCGCGGGTCTCCGAACGCAGGCGGGCGGCTCCGAGCCCGGGAAGTTTGACGATGGTGCCGGACTGGGTGCCGGCGGCGATGGTGAGGTCCTGAGTGCCGTCGAAGGTCTCGAACGGGATGGTCGCACCCAGGGTCGCTGCGGTCATCGGCACGGAGACGGCGGCCCGGAGGTTGTCGCCGTCGCGCTGGAAGACCTCGTGGCGGGTGACCATGACCTCGACGAACAGGTCACCGGCGGGTCCGCCTCCGGGGCCGACTTCACCCTGGCTGCTCAGCTGGATGCGGGTGCCGTCGGAGACCCCGGCGGGGATCCGGATCTTCATGGTCCGCTGTTTGCGCACTCGTCCGTCGCCCTGGCAGTTGAGGCAGGGGTTCGGGATGACGGTGCCGAAGCCGTGGCAGGAGTTGCAGGTCTGGTTCGTGACCATCTGCCCCAGCAGGGTCCGGGTCATGCGCTGGACGCTGCCGGCTCCGTGGCACAGCGAGCAGGTCTCGATCTTCGTGCCTTCCTGCGTGCCGGCGCCCGAACAGGTGTCGCAGACGACTGCAGTGGTGACATCGAGGTCGACGGTGCCGCCGAAAGCCGCGGTCTTCAGGTCGATATTGACGCCGACGAGGGCATCCTTGCCGCGCTGGGTGCGTGGGATCGGACCCCCGGCCTGACCGCCGCCGCCGCCGAAGAAGGTCTCGAAGATGTCGCCGAATCCGCCGAAGCCGCCGCCGGCTGGGAAGCCCTGGCCGTTCTCGCCGCCGCCCATATCGTAGTTGCGGCGCTTCTCCGGGTCGGAGAGCACATCGTAGGCCAGTGAGATGGCTTTGAATTCGTCTTCGTGACCGGGATTGACGTCCGGGTGGTACTTGCGTGCCAGCTTCCGGTACGACGACTTGATCTCAGCCGCGGAAGCGTCTTTGGACACTCCGAGTGTTTCATAGTGATCGGCCACAGAAACTTCTCTCTCCCTGACGTAGTGGTCTTCTCTGTTCGTGGTGGTGGCTGCGCTGCTGCGCGGTGCTCACCGGTTCTGCGCTGCCCGTCTGCGGGTGCCCCTGGTCGATGTCAAGAGACCTACCCTCGATCGAGGATCGAGGACACGTATTTGGCGACGGCACGGACTGCCGAGATCGTCGTCGGATAGTCCATTCGGGTCGGGCCGAGCACTGCCAGTCTGGCCGAGGAACCCGCGTCATGACCATATTCGGCGGCGACGACGGAAGTCGAGCTGAATGATTCGTGAGTATTCTCACGCCCGATGCGCACGCTGATCTCCTCGTGGTCTTCTGCCATCGAGGTGAGCAGCCTGAGCAGGACGACCTGTTCTTCGAAGGCTTCGAGGATCGGGGCCATCTTCTCTCCGAATTCGCTTCCGGAGCGGGCGAGGTTCGCGGTGCCGGCCATGATGATGCGCTCTTCACGCGTCGCGGCCACGAGGTCGACGACGGCGGCTCTGACCTGTTTGAGCCCGGAGTCGTCACGGGCGGTCGGCTCACTCGATTCGGTGGCGGTCGCCTCGGCGGCGGGGGCCGATCCGAAGACCTGCGCGAGTGTGCGTCCGGCGAATTCGGCGTTGATCTGATCGCGCAGTCCGCGGACGGCGTCTTCGTCGAGCGGGCTCGGGGTGATCACGGTCTTCTGCTCGACCTGGCCGGCATCGGTGATGAGGACGACGAGGATCCGGCCGGGTCCGAGACCGACGATCTCGATGTGCTTGATGCGCGCCCGCGACACCGTCGGGTATTGGATGAGCGCGACCTGTCGGGTGAGGCCGGAGAGGACGCGGACGGTGCGGTCGAGCATCTCGTCGAGATCGACGTCGCCGTCGATGAGCTGGAAGATCGCGCGCCGCTCGGCGGTGGTCAGCGGTTTGAACTCGTCGATCCGGTCGACGAACATCCGGTAGCCGAGGTCGGTGGGGATCCGCCCGGCAGAGGTGTGGGGCTGGGCGATATAGCCCTCTTGTTCGAGCGCGGCCATATCGTTGCGGATCGTGGCGGGAGAGACGCCGAGGGTGTGGCGCTGCACGATCGCCTTCGAACCCACGGGTTCGTTGGTGGCGACGAAGTCCTCGACGATGGCGCGCAGCACCTGTGCACGTCTGCTGTCGTTCATCGCGGATCTCCTCTCCGTCTCGCCGATCCATCGCGGTCCCGTGCCTGCGCTTGGCACTCTGTGAGTCTGAGTGCCAATTCTACGCCTCTCGTTCCCGGAATTCATTTCTGGGGTGGCCTGCGGGTCTGCACGCCTGCGGGTCCGTCCTTGATTATGGTGGATGCCCGTGAATGCTTTTGATCGATATGGCCCCGATGTGCTCTCCGGCTCCTCCCCGTCGTCGCACCGCCCGAAGAAGTCCCGTCAGGTCGAGCTCGGCCTGGGCATGGTTCTCGAGGATGCGATGAGCGGCTATGTCGGCGCTGTCGTCGGCGCGGAGAAGACCACGGCCGGTGTCGTCGTCAAGCTCGAAGATCGCGTCGGCAAGGTACGTGCCTTTCCCCTGGGGCCGGGCTTCCTCCTCGAGGGCCAGCCCGTCGATGTGCAGCTGCCGAAGAAGAAGGCGCAGCAGCCCGGACGGACGGCCTCGGGGTCTCGCGCCGTGGTCGGAGCGAAGGCTCGGGTGGCTCGTAGGTCGCGAATCTGGGTCGAGGGCAAGCACGACGCCGAACTCGTCGAGAAGATCTGGGGCGATGATCTGCGCATCGAAGGCGTCGTCGTCGAACCCCTGGGCGGTCTCGATGATGTCGCCGACAAGCTCGAGGCCTTCGGTCCGGATCGGGACCATCGAGTCGGTGTCCTCGCCGACCATCTGGTGAGCGGGACGAAGGAATCGAAGATCGCCGAGGCGGTCCGTGCCGATCCGCGCTACCGCGATGTCGTCCACATCATCGGTCACCCGTATGTCGATATCTGGCAGGCGGTGAAGCCCCATGTCGTCGGCATCCGCGAGTGGCCGGTCGTCCCCCGCGGTGAGGATTGGAAGACGGGAATACTGCGTCGCATCGGATGGCCGCACGCCGACCATCGGGACGTTGCCCGCGGGTGGGTGCGCATCCTCGGGAAGGTGAGCACCATTGCTGATGTCGAACCGACGCTGTCCGGTCGGGTCGAGGAGCTCATCGACTTCGTCACCGTCGGCTGAGAGTCGGCGGTGGTGCGGCGCGGTGGAGCGTCATGGTCACGCGGAGCTGTCGGCGTGTGCCGAATCTGTCACAGGAGTGAGGCTTTCCCGACATCCTCGGGACACCTGGCTCGGCTAGGGTGAATGGCAAGCACTCTTCGAAAGGATCCCCATGTCGTACCACCCCGAGCAGCCGGGCAGCCGACCGATGCCGCCGAACTACTCCCAGGCCTCCGGTTCGCAGCAGCCCTACGCGCCGCAGGGCCAGCAGTATTCGCAGCCGCAGACGCACAGCGGTCAGCCGGGCTACGGTGGGCAGTCGGGGTATGGTTCGCAGCAGGCGTACGGCGCTCAGCCGAGCTACGGGGGCCAGCCGGGATACGGCGCACAGCCGGGCTACGGTATGCCGCAGATGCACAACCCGGCGATGTTCGACTCCCGCTCCCTGCCTGAGCAAGCCTACGGACCCGGCTCCGAGCAGTTCTGGATGGCCCACGAACCCGACCGGACCACGGCATTGTGGACCCACCTCGGCTCGCTCATCTTCGGCTTCATGCCGCTCATCATGTTCCTTGTGAAGAAGGACGAATCCCCGTTCGTCCGCGAGCACTCACGCCAGGGGCTCAACGCGATGATCACGAACACGATCGTCACCTTCGGTGCACTCTTCGTCTTCGGCTTCGTCGGTTTCATCCTGGCACTGGTGACCTTCGGGATCGGCATCATCGTCATGTATGCGGCGCTCATCGTCCCGCTCGTCTACTGCGTCTTCTACATCATCGCGGCCGTCGCAGCGAACAAGGGTGAGGGGTATAAGTTCCCGCTCACCATCAATTTCGTGAAGTGACCATTCCCGCTCACCCCGGATTCTCTGGGGCTGCCCGGACTCTCTGGGTTAGTGTGGAGTGATCGCACACTCTGAAGGGACTCTCATGTCGGACAACCCGCAGCAGCCGAACAACGAACAGTCACAGCCGATGCCTCCGAACTACTCCCCGCAGTCGGGCTCGCAGCAGCCGTACACCCAGCAGCCACAGCAGGGTTCGCAGCCACAGCAGAGTGGTCAGGCCCAGCAGGATCGTCAGGCCCAGTACGGCTCGCAGCCGCAGACCCCTCAGCAGGGATCGCAGTCGGGCTATGGCTCGCAGCCGCAAGCCGGGTACGGCTCCCAGCAGCAGAATCCGGCCTACGGCTCCCAGCAGCAGAATCCTCAGCAGTCGTATGGTTCGCAGCCGGGCTACGGTTCACATCAGGCGGACGGCGCCCAGCAGCCGTACGGTTCTCAGCAGCCCTACAGCGCTCCGCAGGGACACTCTCAGCCCGGTTACGGATTCCAGGGAGCATCCTCGGCGCAGTCGGCTGCCGCCGGAGTGCCCATGGGGGCCGAACTGCCGGATGCGGCCTACGGCCCGACTTCGCTCGGCTTCTGGAATGCAGATCAGAGTGAACGGACGACCGCACTGTGGTCGCACCTCGCTCACGCCGCCACCTACGTCGTCGGTGTCGGCTGGATCGTCACGCTCATCCTCTTCATCATCAACAAGGACAAGTCGCCGTTCCTCCGCCATCATGGCGCACAGTCGCTGAATCTGCTGATCGTCGGCGTCATCGCAGCGTTCGGCATCGGACTGATCGGCGGAATCCTCACGATCGTCGGCATCGGCTTCCTCATCCTCCTGCTCCTGCCGGTGCTCTCGATCTACATGATCGTCATCGAGATCATCGCCGGCATGGCAGCCAACCGCGGTGAGGGCTACCGCATTCCGATGACGCCGAACTGGATCAAGTGATCTGACGCGCAGTGACAGCCTCACCCCGCCAGATTAGCTGAGCATCTCGCCCTGCCGCTCGTTCCCGAGTGGCGGGGCGAGACACTTTCACACGTATTCGGTGAGGATGCGCACCATATAGTCGGCTATGAGACGTCCCTGCAGAGTCGGTTGGAACCAGCCGGCCGCGGCACCATCGGCGTCGAGCAGACCCTGTTTGACGAAGGTTCTGATCGCCTGCTCGCTGCCCGGGGCCAGAGAATCCAGACGCAGCTCGCGGTCGATCCTGGCCGCCAGCATGATCCGTTCGATCTCCCGGGTCTGATCGTCGAGGACCTCACGACCGATCGACGGAGACTCCCCCGCCAACAGCCGATCGGCCCAGGCACGGGGGTGCTTGGCATTCCAGAACCGCACACCTCCGACGTGTGAGTGGGCCCCGGGCCCGAATCCCCACCAGTCCGCATTGCGCCAATAGGCCATATTGTGCTCACAGCGGGTTTCAGGTCCGGTCGACCAATTGCTCACTTCGTACCAGTGCAGACCAGCAGCGGAGATCGCTGCGTCGGCGATCTCGTACTTGTCGGCCAGGTCATCCTCATCAGGCATCGGCAGTTCGCCACGGCGAACCATCGCGCCCATCTTCGTTCCCGGTTCGACGATGAGGGAATATGCCGAGATGTGATCGACCTCGTTGGACAGGGCCACGTCGAGAGAGCGCCGCCAATCGTCGATCGACTCCCCCGGGGTGCCGTAGATGAGGTCGAGGCTGAGCTCGAGGTCGGCGTCCTTGACCCAGCGCGCCACCTCGGGGATCTTCTCCGGATCGTGGGTGCGGTCCAAGGTCGCAAGCACGTGCGGCACGGCCGACTGCATACCCATGGAGATCCGGTTGAAACCGGCTCCGGCAAGGGTCGCGATGTAGGCGGGGGCCAAGGTGTCGGGGTTGGCTTCGGTGGTGATTTCGACATTCTCGGCCAGGCGGAAGCGGGCGCGGACATCGTCCATCACCCCGGCGAGCACATCCGCTGCGAGCAAGGTCGGGGTGCCCCCGCCGAAGAAGATCGTCGAGACCTCACGGTCGCCGGCCCCCGCCTCGGCGAGGGTGGCCACGGACAGATCGAGCTCACGGGCGAGATTACTGCGGTAGTCCTCGCGGGACGCGCCCGGGCCGAGATCGTCGGCGGTATAGGTGTTGAAGTCACAGTAGCCGCAGCGGACCCGGCAGTACGGGACGTGGATGTAGAGGCTCAGCCCCCGCTCCGCGGCCCCGATCCCCACCGATGTCGGCAGCGAACCGTCGCTCGGAGGGACCTCACCGGTCGGTTGTGCGGGCACTTACTTCTTGCTGTCCTTCGTCTCCGGCTCGTCGGAGGACAGGGCCGCGATGAACGCTTCCTGCGGAACCTCGACGGTGCCGACCATCTTCATCCGCTTCTTGCCTTCCTTCTGCTTCTCGAGCAGTTTGCGCTTACGGCTGATGTCGCCGCCGTAGCACTTCGAAAGGACGTCCTTGCGGATGGCGCGGATGGTCTCGCGGGCGATGATGCGTGAGCCGATGGCCGCCTGGATGGGCACCTCGAACTGCTGACGCGGGATGAGCTTGCGCAGCTTTCCGGCCATCGCCACACCGTAGGAGTAGGCGTTGTCGCGGTGGACGATCGCAGAGAACGCATCGACCTGGTCGCCGTGCAGCAGGATGTCGACCTTGACGAGGTCGGAGGCGTCCTGGCCGTCATCGGAGTAGTCGAGGGAGGCGTAGCCCTTCGTCCGGGACTTCAGCTGATCGAAGAAGTCGAACACGATCTCCGCCAGCGGCAGGCGATAGCGGATCTCCACACGGTCCGAGGACAGGTAATCCATGCCCTGGAGTTTGCCGCGGCGATCCTGGCACAGTTCCATGACCGCCCCGATGTAGTCGCTGGGGGTGAGGATCGTGGCCTGCACCATCGGCTCCCGGACTTCCTTGATCTTGCCCGTCGGGTACTCGCTCGGGTTCGTCACCACGGTCTCCGAACCGTCCTCCATGGTCACGTCGTAGATCACGGACGGGGCGGTGGAGATGAGGTCGAGATCGAACTCCCGTTCCAGGCGGTCGCGCAGGACTTCGAGGTGGAGGAGACCGAGGAATCCGCAGCGGAAGCCGAAGCCCAGCGCCGTCGAGGTCTCGGGTTCGTAGGCGAGAGAGGCGTCGTTGAGTTTGAGTTTGTCCAGCGCGTCGCGCAGCACCGGGTAGTCGGACCCGTCGATCGGGAAGAGTCCGGAGAACACCATCGGTTTGGGCTCCCGGTAACCGCCGAGGGCCTCTGTCGCGGGCCCCGCAGCGGCGGTGACGGTGTCGCCGACCTTCGACAGACGCACATCCTTGACACCGGTGATGAGGTAGCCGACCTCACCGACGCCCAGTCCCTTCGTCGCCTTGGGCTCGGGCATGGAGGCGCCGATCTCCAGCAGCTCGTGGGTGGTGCCGGTCGACATCATCTCGATCTTCTCGCGTGGGGACAGAGAACCGTCGATGACGCGGACATAGGTGACCACACCGCGGTAGGTGTCGTAGACGGAGTCGAAGATCATCGCGCGGGCCGGGGCCTCGGCATCGCCGACGGGCGCGGGGATATCGGTGATGATGCGGTCGAGGACCTCCTCGACGCCTTCGCCCGTCTTGCCGGACACGAGCAGGCAGTCCTCGGGTTCGCAGCCGATGAGGTTGGCGAGCTCTTCGGCGTACTTCTCCGGCTGTGCAGCCGGCAGGTCGATCTTGTTGAGCACGGGGATGATCGTCAGATCGTTCTCCATGGCCAGGTACAGGTTGGCCAGCGTCTGGGCTTCGATGCCCTGAGCGGAGTCGACGAGCAGCAGGGCACCCTCGCAGGCGGCCAGGGACCGCGAGACCTCGTAGCTGAAGTCGACGTGCCCGGGAGTGTCGATCATGTTGAGCGCGTACGGGGTGTCCTCGTGCTCCCACGGCATGCGCACAGCCTGGGATTTGATGGTGATTCCGCGTTCGCGTTCGATGTCCATCCGGTCGAGGTACTGGGCACGCATATCGCGGTTCTCGACGACGCCGGTCATCTGGAGCATGCGGTCGGCCAGGGTCGATTTGCCATGGTCGATATGAGCGATGATGCAGAAATTGCGAATCAGCTCGGGTGAGGTGGCAGACGGTGAGATCCGCTTTGCAGCTTCCTTATTCACCTGAGGTGACATGAACGCCCTTTCTTTGACAGACCAGGTCCCCAGACAGACCGGATCCCCCATTGTTTCATGACTTGCGCGCGGACCTGGAATCCACGGGCGTGCACGTCGTGATCGTCCGGATCTTTCGCGATTCGCCCCGCCGAACGGTGCCGATCGGGGAAGATGGTCTCATGAGCGAATTCCGGGTCATGAGCTTCAACCTCCGCTATCCCGCGATGGACGGTCATCCGGTGGCCGAGCGGCTGCCCATCGCCGCCGATCTCATCCGGCGTGCACGTCCGCACCTCATCGGCACCCAAGAGGGCGAGCTCGACCAGCTCGAGACGCTCATCGACCTGCTGCCCGAGGAGTACATCTGGCTCGGAGAGGGCCACTCCGGTGGCAACTCCGGCGAGTTCACAGCCGTGATCCTCGATTCGAAGCGCTTCGACGTGGAAGCCGTGGACATCAGCTGGCTGTCCGAACAGCCCGACACCGTGGCCTCGGAATCGTGGGGAGTCTCGCATGCGCGCACCCTGACGACGGTCGATGTCCGCGACCTCGAATCCGACCGGCGTCTGCGTGTGCTCAACACCCACCTCGATCACAAGTCCGAGCGCGCCCGTCTCGAGTCCGGTCGGATCATGGCCGAGACCATCGCCGAGGCGGCCCGTCCCTGCGTGGTCACCGGTGACTTCAATGTCGCCACCGGCTCCCCGGTCTACAACTTCTTCTGTACTGAGCTCGGCCTCACCGACACCGCAGCCGAGGTTCCCGGTGAGGACATCGGCACCTTCCACCGCTACAAGGGTCCGAAGGCAGGCGAGCCGCGCATCGACTGGATCCTCACAACACCGGGCCTGCGCACACTGTCCACGCGCATCGACACGTTCGAGGTGGACGGGAAGTACCCTTCCGACCATTTCCCCGTCGAGGCGGTCCTCGAATTCTCGTGACTGTGAGGGCTCGCTCGCCCGATCAATACGGGTCGTTTGCCCGTCCGCGTCGGCTCGTTCGCCCGACCGGGTCGGCACATTGTTCTCTGCAGCCTGTGACAGCCGGCTCGTTTAGGCTGGACATATGAATTGGAGATCACTGGTCAATCGGGCCGCGAGAATCGGTGTCCGCGAAGGGCTGCGCTATCTGCGCCAATCGCAGTCGAAGAAGAACTCCGGAGGCGCATCGCAGCCAACGGATGCCAGCCGGCCGAATCCGGCACGGTCCGGCGGTGGAGGTGCCGCCTCGGCGGGTTCTGCCGATCGTTCCGACTCGGGCGGCCAGGGCGGATCCGGTGCGTATCCCGGCGATTACACGGGCACGATCACGGTCAGCTACTCCCCCGACCTCGACGGCGACGCCGATCCGGGCGAAGTCGTCTGGGGGTGGGTCCCCTTCGAGGAGGACCACTCGCAGGGCAAGGATCGACCGTCCCTCGTCGTCGGACGTGACGGCAGATGGGTGCTCGCGCTCATGCTCACCAGCAAGGATCACATCCCCGGCGGCGTCGGCGAGGTCCGGCAGGACCGGCACGCGAAGTGGATGAACATCGGCACCGGGGACTGGGATTCGCAGGGTCGGCCCTCAGAGCTCCGCCTCGATCGCATCATCCGGCTCGATCCCGATTCGATCCGCAGGGAAGGCGCGATCATGCCCCGCGACGTCTTCGACCGGGTGGCTGAGCACATCTCTGGCTGAGCCCCGGCAGACCGACCGAGCGAAGCCTTCATCTTCCCTGCGCTGCTGGGCGCGCAGGGATTTCCAGCCCGGGACCAGAGCCTGTATCATGGGTGATTGTGTCTTCATCAAGGCGTGTGTCTCGCCGAGGTCGGGTGAAGACGCCGTCGGATTCGATGTCGTCGATGTGTTTCCCCGCGGAGATGATCAAGTCGGTTCGATGCGCCCTCACGACCATGTACCACTAACACGAAAGAGTGTTGAAATTGGCTAATATCAAGTCCCAGATCAAGCGGATCAAGACCAACGAGAAGGCTCGTCAGCGCAACAAGGCTGTCCGGTCCGAGGTTCGGTCCTACGTCCGCGTCGTTCGCGAGAACATTGCTGCCGGCAACAAGGAAGCGGCACAGCAGGCTTATGCTGTGGCTGCCCGCAAGCTCGACAAGGCTGTTTCGAAGGGTGTTCTGCACAAGAACAACGCTGCGAACCGCAAGTCGCGCCTGGCCACGCAGATCAACGCTCTCTGAGCGCACGACTGAGGCTATAGCTTCACGGGGTCCGAACCACACGGTTCGGACCCCGTACTTTTTACTTATTACTACCTGACGGCGGCCCAGCAACCTCGCGCGAGGTTGCTGGGCCGCCGTCAGGTAGTAATTAGCGGAGGCGGGCTAGGCGGGCGACTTCTGAGACGAACCATTCGACGGCGTAGACGGGGTCACGTCCACCGCCCTTGACTGCCGCATCGGCCTCGGCTGCGGCGATGAGCGACTGGCCGAGCGCCACCTCGTTCCACCGCCTCACCTCCCGGCGGGCCCGGTCGACCTGCCACGGAGCCATCTTCAGCTCGGAGGCCAGCTCGCCGCTGGTGCCGGAGAACCCCTGCACCTTCGCCATACCGCGCAGCTTCATCGCAACTGCCGCCACCAGCGGGACCGGATCGGACCCGGTCGACAGGGCATGCCTGAGCAGGCTGAGTGCGTTCTTCGCGTCTCCGGCCACTGCCGCATCGGCGACCTTGAAGCCGGTGGCTTCGACCCGGCCGCCGTAGTACTGGTCGACGACCTCGGCGGTGATCGTGCCTTCGGTGTCTTCGATGAGCTGGTCGACCCCGGCATTGAGTTCGGCGAGA
Source organism: Brevibacterium sp. CT2-23B (assembly GCF_013168765.1). Taxonomy (NCBI): domain Bacteria; kingdom Bacillati; phylum Actinomycetota; class Actinomycetes; order Micrococcales; family Brevibacteriaceae; genus Brevibacterium; species Brevibacterium sp. CT2-23B. The sequence goes on from NZ_JABBYK010000001.1 coordinate 874,947, forward strand.
TCAGAGCCCAGCGCCGACATGAGCGCGGCCATTCCCGCCTCGTCGATGCGCCGCTTCGCGGTCTTGAACCGGGTCTGGGCGAACTTCGCCCGATCGCTTTCGTTCTTCAGCACCGCCGCGTCGATGCGCGGGAAGCCGGCGGAGTCGAGTTTCTTGATGAGCTTCGCTCCCCTGTTGCCGCCGGCGTGCAGCAGCACCACGACGGCGTCATCGTTCGGAGCGTCCAAATAGGCCAAAGCGTCACCCAGGAAGTCCTCCGAGCACTTCTCGACGGCATCGACGACGATGAGCTTCGAGGACGAGAACAGAGACGGTGAAGCCGCCATCGCCAACTCGCCGGCCTGGTATCCCGCTGCGTCGAATTCGATCTCTTCGGGATCCTGTTTCCGTGCGGCCGATACGATGCGGTCCTTGGCCATGCGCACGAGCACCGATTCGCCACCGGAGATCATGACGACAGGTGCCGGTTTCGCCGAGCTCCACGGGATCAGGGTCTTCTTCACTGCCATGGACCCCAGCCTATCGCGGCTTCCCGACATGACCGGCAAGGCGGACCGACACCCGCCGTCTCACCCCTTGTCCTCGGAACAGCTGTGGCCGGTGCTGAATCGACTCTGGGCGTAGAGCGCAACCGAACCGCAGTGATCGGTGCGCAGCACGGGCACGGGGCCGAAGGAGCGCAGTGACTTCTCACTCGGATGCCCGTAGCTGTTCTCCCCCACCGAGACGACGCCGAGGCCGGGAGCCGCGGCCGCGAAGAACTCGGGAGCCAGATCGGAGGAACCATGGTGCGGTGCGACGAGCATATCCACCGGCCGCACCTGCTGGGCGAGCACATACTGCTCCTCGGCTCCGACGTCGCCGGGCAGCAGAGTGCTCAGACCTTCCTGTTCGACCCGCACCACCAGGGAGTCTTCGTTGCGCAGCTCCTCGTCCTCTGCCGCAGGTACCGAGCGCAGGGGCGGCCACAGCACCTCCAGGCTCGCTGCCTCGAAGCTCAGCGTCCGGCCGCGGTGGGTGGGAACCAGCTCGGCACCGGTGTCAGCGATCACGCGCCTGACTTCGGGCGAGGTCGCGACGTTCGCGGAGACGAACAGCCGATCGACCGTGCGCCCCCACGTCGTGCCCGCATAGCCGGCGAAATGGTCGGCGTCGAAGTGGGAGATGAGCAGATCGAATTCCTCGATCCCGGATTCGTCGAGGCAGGTGTCGATGGGTTTCGGCTCACGCCCAGTATCGACGACGAGACCCCGACCATCACCGAGGTTGATGATGGCAGCCGAACCCTGACCGACATCGCAGACGAGCACCAGCCAGTCCGCTGCAGGCGGCTTCGCCCTCACCGTGACGATGACGGCCGCCGTGAGCAGGCAGCACAGGACGAGGACGGGCAGACCCCAGAGGCGACGCCGCACGAGCATCCACGTACCGGTCACGGCGAGACCGAGCAGCCCGAGCGCCAGCAGCGTTCCGAGCGGCGGCACCGGCCAGTCCAGTGCCGCTCCCGGCAGTGCGGCGCAGAATCGGGCGACGAGGACGATCCACCAGGCAGGAAAGGACCCGATCCACGCCAGCAGGGCAGAGGCGAAGTCGGCTCCGGGCAGCCCTGTCGTCGCAACGCCGGTGGCCACGAGGCTGAGGAAGCCCGCCACCGTCGCCGGCATGACCGCGGGTGCGGCCGCGGCGTTGGCAGCGACCGACCACAGTCCGATGCGCGGGTCGATCGCCACCAGCACCGGGGTGCACGCGAGCTGGGCGACGAAGGGCACGATGAGCGCGGTCACGAGCACCGTGGGCAGCAGCGGCAGGTGCACGGCGAGACGGCGCAGCAGAATCGGGACGACGAACATGATCGCGGCCGTCGACACCACGGACAGGACGAACCCCACCGAGGTGGCCAACACCGGCACGAAGGCGAGCAGCAGGCTCGCGGTCGAGCACATGACCGCAACCGGGGAGATCCCGCCGCCGCGCAGGAAGACGAGCGCCGCAGCAATCGCCATGCCGGCGGCCCGGATGGCGCTGGGTTCGAATCCGACGATGAAGACGTAGCCGAGGCAGGTGAGCACTCCGATGCTCACGCGCAGCCGTGGACCGGCTCGGCAGGCGCCGGCGAGCAGTCCGGCACCGAGGCTGACGATCGTGACGTTGCTGCCCGACACGGCCGAGACGTGAGTGAGGGAGACGACCCGCATATCGTCGACCATTCGGTCGTCCTGGGGCGAGGTGTCACCGACGACGAGTCCGGGCAGCAGCCGTCCTCCGTCGTTGCCGGCGGCGAGAGAATCGACGCGGAGTTCGGTGCGCAGCCGCTCACGCCACTGCCACAGTCCGTTCGGTGCTTCGAGCACCTGTGGTTCCGTATCGGTCGAACGGATATCGTCGAGGCGCTGAGTGCGCATCCGCACGGTCGCTCCGTCGGCAGCGATCTCGGGACTGAGCACATGAGTGAATCCGGTGGTGGTGAGCAGGGTCAGTCGCGTCCAACCGGACGCTCCGGGTTCGCTGTGGCCGACGACGATCCCCGTGGTCTCGGCCTCATCATCCGGTCCGTGGGCGGCGGCCAGGGCGGTGATCTGGATCGTCAGCAGACATGTGAAGACGAGAACCCCGACACTGAGGTGGTGGTGCCGAAGCAGGATCACGATCCCGAGGAGTCCGAGCACGGGAACGCCGAAGAGCACCCACGGCTCCGGTGACAGGAGTGCGCTGGCCCAGAGCCCGACTGCACAGCAGAGGAGACGGACGGAGCCCGGCCACAGCGCCGCCCGCTCCCGCACCCAGGCAACCGCAGCCGCGCACACATGTCGCAGGGCAATCAGTCTGCGCTCCCACGCCTGCTGCCAGGATCGCCTCGTTCGCAGCTGTGAGTGCGCGGCTGCGGAACCCGGGTCAGCCGACCGTGACAAGGTCTTTGAGGCTTTCGAAGGTCTTCGGCCCGATGCCTTTGACGAGCAGCAGATCATCGACGCTCGCGAACGGCTGCTGGGTACGGTGGCTGATGATCGCCTCGGCTGTGACGGGTCCGACCCCGGGCAGCGTCTCGAGGGTCGTGGCATCGGCGGTGTTGAGGTCGACCTTCCCCGCCTGACCGGGTGCCCCGCCGCTCGCGGCTGCAGATGAATCCGCGGATCCCGGCGAACCGCCTCCTCCCGCGCCCCCTCCCCCACTTCCAGACGAACCGGTTCCGTCCTGACCGGTTCCGTCCTGACCGGTCCCGTTCGCCCCGGTCCCGTTCGCATCGGCACCATCGACTCCGGCTGCCGGTTCTTCGCCTTCTGTCGGGATGTGGATCTGCTCACCGTCGGCGAGCACGCGCGCCAGATTCACCGCTTCACCGTCGGCTCCGGCGCTCAGTCCTCCAGCGGCTTCGACGGCGTCTTGGACCCGCGCACCTGCCTTCAGCGTGACCACGGAGGGGTCGTTGACCGCCCCGGTGATATGGACGGTCACCTCGCCGTTCGCATTCGCCGACTTCGCCGAGGCGGCTCCTTCCTGTTCTGCGGCCGATCCCGCCGATCCCTCACCGGCTTCTCCTGTTTCACCTCCCTCGCCGGTCGCGGCAGGCGACTGACCGGTTCCTGTGCCTTGGCCGGGATCGTCACCGCCGCCCACGGGCGAATGCTGTGCAGCGGGACGGAAGAGGAAGAAGGCGAGAACGAGGATTCCGACCGTGGCGATGCCGAGAGCTGCCAGCACGGGCAGACGCACGCGACGGGGCTCGACGGGTTCTTCCTCACCGGCGGTGTCGGCGGTATAGACGTCGCCCGGCACCCAACCGCCGCGCTCGGCACTGGCGCCCAGGAGGCCGGCGAAACGATCATCCGGAGACACAGCCATGGTCCGAGGTTAGGAAGCGCCGGTACGCAGCGGCCAGGGCAGAAGCGTCGCCTGTGGACAGAGCATCTGCGTCCACAGGGCAGAGGTGATCAAGTCACCCGAGCATCCCCAGGCAGGAATGTGTGAGTCAGGGTGTGGTCTGCACGGTCACACCGACCGTACCGGGGCCGACATGCGCGGTGATGATCGTCGACAGCGTCCTGAACGACGAGTCGAATCCGAGCTCGCGCAGCCGTGAGCTCAACAGCTCGGCATCCGCTGTGTCCATCTCCCCTTCGGCGTTCTGGACCTCGACGTGCACGGTGTCCTCGGGATCGGCCACCTCCGCAGCGGCCTGCGCGGCCAAGGCGACGATCTTCTCCAGGGCTTTGGTGCGAGTGCGCACCCGGGCCAGCGGAACGACGACTCCAGCGCTGAGACCGAGCACGGGGACGATCTGCAGGGCCCGGCCGAGCAAGGAGGACGCGGCGCCGATCCGGCCGCCTCGGCGCAGGTGTTCGAGGCTGCCGGGGGCGAACACGGAACGGGTCTCGGCCGCGCACCAGTCGGCGATGGTTCCGGCGATCGATTCGACGTCGAGTCCCTGCCGGATCCCGGCCACGGCCACAGACAGTGCCCCGGCCAGTCCCGCCGAGGTGGTCCTCGAGTCGACGACATCGACGAGGATGTCCTCGGCTTCGGCGGCCTTGACCGCGGAATCGCGGGTGCCCGAGAGCTCCGCGGACATGGTCACGACGATGATGGCTTCCGCGCCGTCCTCGCGCAGCCGTGCATAGGCGTCGGAGAACTGGGCCGGGGTGGCCATGGACGTGGTGACCTCGACTCCGTCGGTCATCTTCGCGCACAGATGCCCGGCATCGACCTCACCGTCGGCGAAGGCGACTCCGCCGATGAGCACGGTCAGCGGCACCACGGCGAAGAGACCGCCGGTGGCCTCGCTCAGCGCTTCGCGTTCGTCCGCGGAGAGCTGCGCCGTGGAGTCGGTGACCAGCCCGATTCTCATGGACGGCCCAGGGCTCGGTAGGTCCAGCCCGCTGCCCGCCACAGTTCGGGAGTGAGCACATTGCGGCCGTCGACGAGCACTTTCCCACTCACGAGCTCGGCGGTCGCCGCCGGGTCGAGGTCGCGGTATTCGCGCCATTCCGTCAGCAGCAGCACGGCTTGCGCCCCGGTGATCGCCTCGGCGGTGTCGGCGACGTAGTCGAGTTCGGGGAATGACTTCTGCGCATTCCCGATCGCCTGCGGATCGGTGACGGTGACCAGCCCGCCCTGGGTGGCGATGAGCCTGGCCACGGCCAGGGCCGGCGAGTCGCGGACGTCATCGCTGTCGGGCTTGAACGCGGCGCCGAGGATGGTGATCTTCTTGCCGATGAACGACCCGCCCAGGGCGTCGCGGGCGATGTCGACCATCCTCACACGACGGCGCATGTTGATCGAGTCGATCTCCTTGAGGAACGCCACCGCCTGATCGGCGCCGAGCTCTCCGGCCCTGGCCATGAAGGCGCGGATGTCCTTGGGCAGGCATCCGCCGCCGAATCCGAGCCCGGCGTTGAGGAACTTGCGGCCGATCCGGTCATCCATGCCGATCGCGTCGGCGAGCAGGGTGACATCGGCTCCCGAGGCTTCGCAGAGTTCGGCCATGGCATTGATGAATGAGATCTTGGTGGCCAGGAACGAGTTCGCGGCGGTCTTGACCAGCTCAGCGGTCGCGAAGTCAGTGATCATCCGGGGCGTGTCTTCGGCGAGTATCGAGGCGTAGACCTCGTCGAGGGTCGCGGCCGCGGCCTGCCCCGGCTCACCGTCGGCGACTCCGTACACGAGACGATTCGGGTGGAGGGTGTCTTCGACGGCATGGCCCTCGCGCAGGAATTCCGGGTTCCACATCATGGCGGCGCCGGTGTCGGAGATGATTCCGGCCAGACGCTCGGCGGTGCCCACGGGAACGGTCGACTTTCCCACAACCACCGACGTCGCAGTCAGGTGCGGGTGCAGGGATTCCACGGCCGCATCGACATAGGTGACATCGGCGGCGAACTCACCGGGCTTCTGCGGAGTGCCTACACATACGAAGTGCACGGTGGCGTCGGCGGCGCGGGAGATATCGGTGGTGAATTCGAGTTTTCCGCGCTCCTGAGCCTTCACGAGGAGTTCACTCAGTCCCGGTTCGTAGAAGGGCGGACGACCGGAGGTCAGGGCCTCGACCTTCTCCGTGTCGACGTCGACTCCCGTGACCTCATGGCCCAGAGACGCCATGGCCGCCGCATGGACCGCGCCCAGATATCCGCAACCGATGACTGAAATCTTCAAACCGAGCTCTCCTGGGTATTGGCATGCGTTTTCGACCACACTATATGCCACCCGGTTGCACGATATGTGGAGGTTGAAACAGTAGGCTTGGAATTGTGAAGCGTTTCCTTGATTTCCTCACCAACTCACCGGCCGCCGTGACGTTTGCGGTGCTCACCGTGCTCGGCATCATCGCCTTCGCCATCCCCGGGCTGCACTCTGCAGCCTGGATCATCGGACTCGTGCTGTGCCTCGGCGTGATCGCCGCGCTGCTGATGTTCCACGGCGAATGGCGACGTGCTCAACAGCAGATCGACGCACTGCGCCAGCAGCTCAGCGTCGAGCGTGGTCGGATGGACACTCTCGGACTGACCCCGGTGGAGGACAAGGTCGAGCTGCTTCCCGATGAGCGTCGCGCCCGTCGCATCCTCGAGCTCATCCCGGACTCGTCGGGCCTCGTCCAGTCCCTGCGACTCGATGCGACCTTCGCCACCGTCGCCGTCGACGAACTCGAGCCGCTCACCACCTTCTGTGCCGAGTTCAAGAAGGCCAGCTTCGACAACCCCCGTTCGCACACCGCGTTCATGAACCTCTATCGGGCAGCCGAGGGGCTGTCGATCTGGGTGAAGGAGGAGACCCAAGTCTCTCCCGATGATGCCGGCACCCGTGAGATCCGTCCCGGCGATGCCCGCAAGGACGGCTGGCGCGGTTACACCGAGGCTCAGAGCCGGGGCGAACGCCTCAGCGACGACTTCGTCTCCTCCCGATGGGAGTTCAACCAGACAGCACTCGAACTCGGACTCGTCTCAGGCACCCCGCCGTTCAACGACTGACAACGTTCGACAGACGACGTTCGGTAAAAAATTGAGGCCCTCACATTGTGAGTGCCTCAATTGCTGCCAGTGTTCACGTGCTCGGCTCAGTGCCGGATCCACCACGAATCCAACGGAGCCACGGGGGTGCGGCGTTTGTGCTCTGAGCGGCGGTACTTCTCGATGAGCGCTGAGGCGGCCGCGGGCTCGATCTCCTTCCCCTCGAGGAAGTCATCGATCTGGTCATAGCTCAGACCCAGCGACGATTCGTCCGTCTGCCCGGGTTCGTCATCGAGCAGATCCGCGGTGGGGACCTTGACGATGAGATGTTCGGGAGCGCCGAGGTGGCGCAGCAGTTCCCGTCCCTGCCGTTTGTTCAGACCTGCCAGGGGGATGACGTCGGCCGCGCCGTCACCGAACTTCGTGAAGAACCCGGTGACCGCCTCGGCGGCGTGGTCCGTGCCGACGACGAGCGCTTTCTTCTCCCCTGCCAGCTCGAACTGGGCGATCATCCGCATCCGGGCCTTGACGTTGCCCTTGCCGAAATCGGTGATCGGCTCTCCGGTGGCCTTCTCGTACTCCTCGGCGGCCGCATCCGTGGCGGCGCCGATGTTGATCGCGAGTTCGTGATCGGCGGCGATGAACGACAGAGCGTCCTGGGCATCGGCCTCATCGGTCTGCACATGGTGAGGCAGGCGCACGGCCCAGAATTCGGCATCGGCCCCACGGCGGCGCAGGTCCTCCACCGCCAGCTGGCAGAGCCTGCCGGCCAGTGTGGAGTCCTGCCCGCCGCTGATGCCGAGCACGAGACCTCTGACTCCGGTGGTGAGCACATAGTCGACGAGGAACTCGACACGCCGGGCGATCTCCGTCGCCGGATCGATCTGCGGTCGCACGCCGAGGGCGTGCCGAATCTCGTCTTGGACTCTGTCGTTCGTCATGCTCACACCAGTCGTAGTCGGGGGCGAAGCGCCGCCGTTCGGCGCCCGCACTCATGCAGTCTCCCAGATGCCGTGTTACGGCGAAGTATCGGCCGGGTCTCAGGCGTCGGGGACGATGTTGACGAGCTTGGGGGCTCGCACGATCACCTTGCGCACTCCGGCGCCGCCGAGGGCCTTGACGGCGTTCGGCGATTCGAGAGCCAGCTTCTCGAGTTCTTCTGCGGTGATGTCCGGGGCCACCTCGAGCCGTGCGCGCACCTTGCCCTTGACCTGGACCACACAGGTCACGGTCTCGGCGACGAGGTGGTTCGGGTCCGCCTCGGGGAAGGCCGCATAGGTGACCGTCGACTCGTGTCCGAGACTTGACCACAGCTCTTCGGCCAGGTGCGGTGCGAAGGGTGCGAGCATGATCGTCAGCGGTTCGAGGACGTCCCGGGTCGCACCGCCCTGTTTGGTGGCATGGTTGGTGAGCACGATGAGCTTGGAGATCGCGGTGTTGAACCGCAGATGGTCCATGTCCTCGCGCACACCGTCGATGACCTGGTGGAGGACCTTGAGCGATTCGGCGTCGGCCTCACCGTCTGCGACCACGGACTCGCCGGTGGTCTCGTCGACGAAGAGTCGCCACACGCGCTGCAGGAACCGCTGTGCGCCGACGACGGCGCGGGTGTCCCAGGGACGGTCCTGCTCCAGCGGGCCCATCGACATCTCATAGACGCGGAAGGTGTCGGCACCGAAGGCGTCGTACATCTCGTCGGGCATGACGGAGTTCTTCAGCGATTTGCCGATCTTTCCGTACTCCCGATTGACCTGTTCGCCGTTGTACCAGAACGTCAGCTCACCGTTCGATTCGGTTCTCTCCTCCACCTCGGCGGCGGGGACGTAGACGCCGCGGGAATCGGTGTAGGCATAGGCCTGGATGTATCCCTGGTTGACCAGACGGTGGAACGGCTCGGACGAGGAGATGTGCCCGAGGTCGAAGAGGATCTTGTGCCAGAAGCGGGCATAGAGCAGGTGGAGCACAGCGTGCTCCTGTCCCCCGACGTAGAGGTCGGCGCCACCGCGCGGTTTCGAGGCCCGCGGGCCCAGCCAGTACTTCTCGTTGGCGGGGTCGACGAGGCGTTCGTCGTTGTGTGGGTCCGCGTAGCGCAGCTGGTACCACGAGGATCCGGCCCAGTTGGGCATCGTGTTCGTCTCACGCTGGTAGGTCTTCGGACCGTCGCCGAGGTCGAGTTCGATGCTCGTCCATTCCTGATTCCGGCTCAGCGCCGGTTCGGGACGGCTGTCGGCATCGTCGGGCGCGTAGGTCCGCGGTGCGAAATCGTCGACTTCGGGCAGCTGGACGGGCAGCATCTCGTCGGGCAGAGCAATCGGGGTGCCGTTCTCGTCGTAGACGATCGGGAACGGTTCGCCCCAGTAGCGCTGGCGCGAGAACAGCCAGTCGCGCAGACGGTACTGGGTGGACTCGGTGGCCAGTCCTTTTCCGGCCAGCCATTCGGTGACCCGGGCCTTCGCCGCGTCGATCTCGAGGCCGTTGATGTCGATCTCGGCGTTGGCCGAGTTGATCATCACGCCGGTGCCGGTGAACGGCGCGTCCTCGTCGTGGTCGGCCGGAGGCTGCACAGTGCGGATATAGGGCAGTCCGAACGCCTTTGCGAAGTCCCAGTCACGGGCGTCTTCGGCCGGCACGGCCATGATCGCTCCGGTGCCGTATCCCATGAGCACATAGTCGGCGATGAAGATCGGAACCTCGGCCCCGGTGGCCGGGTTGAGCGCATAGGAGCCGGTGAAGATGCCGGTCTTCTCCCGGCTCTGCTGCCGGTCGGCGTCGGTCTTGGCCGCAGCGGCGCGCTGGTAGGCGGCGATCGCCTCGGCGGGGGTGTCCTCTCCCCCACGCCAGGACTCGGGGGCGGACTCATCCCATGACTCAGCAGTCAGGTCGGCGACCTGCGGGTGTTCAGGGCTGAGGACGAGGTACGTGGCGCCGAACAGGGTGTCCGGGCGGGTGGTGTAGACCTCGATGTCGGACGCATCGTCACCGGCGATGGGCAGGCGCAGCAGGGCGCCCTTCGACCGGCCGATCCAATTGACCTGCATGGCGTGGATCGCATGCGGCCAGTCCAGCACGTCGAGGTCGTCGATGAGGCGGTCGGCGTACGCCGTGATGCGCATGTTCCACTGGCGCAGACGGCGGGTGAATACCGGGTAGTTTCCACGCTCGGACAGACCCTCGGCGGTGACCTCTTCATTGGCCAGCACGGTGCCCAACCCTGGGCACCAGTTGACCGGGGATTCGGAGACGTAGGCGAGGCGGTAGCCCTGCAGAATGTTCTCGCGCTCCGCCGAGCTCAGCTCCGACCAGGTGCGACCGTCGGGTGTGGGGCGGGCACCGGAGGCGAACTGCTCGATGAGCGTGTCGATCGGTCGAGCCGCGCCTTTGGCCTCACCATCCGGGGTGGTCGCCTCGGTGTCGTACCAGGAGTTGAAGATCTGCAGGAAGATCCACTGCGTCCATTTGACGAATTCGTCGTCGGTCGTGGCGAAGCGACGGCGCACATCGTGGGCCAGCCCCAGGCGACGCAGCTGCTCGGTCATGTTCGCGATATTGGCATCGGTGGTGATGCGCGGGTGCTGACCGGTCTGCACCGCGTAGAGATCGGCGGGCAGTCCGAAGGCGTCGTAGGACAGGGCGTGCATGACGTTGTGTCCGCGCATCCGCTGGTAGCGGCCGTAGACGTCGGTGCCGAGGTAGCCCAGCGGGTGGCCGACGTGCAGTCCCACACCGGAGGGGTACGGGAACATGTCCATGATGTACAGGGACTCGCGCTCGCTGAGGTCGGCCGGCGGACCGTAGGGCGACGAAGCATCCTGGGAGTCGAGCTCGCCGAGGTCTCCGGTGGGGTTCGGGGTGTGGAACGTGCCCGATTCCTCCCAAGTGCGCTGCCAAGACTTCTCGATCTTTTCGGCCAGCGCCGCATCATAGCGGAAACCGGTCTCCTCAGGGTTCGTCGTCATTACCTTCCTTCGCAGAACAGACGTGAGCGGGTTCTGACCATCGTACTCTGAACGCTCCCTGATTCGACTTGGTTAGACTGCTCACAGGTCAGCGGACGCCGGTTATCTCGGCAAACGTGATCGATTTCACTGAGACCCGGCCGAACTGTAAGATAACCGAGCAGTAACTTACGTCCTCGAAGGAGACTCATGAGCTCAACGACCATGCCGCAGTCGTCAACACCCGTCGTCGGTTTCGAGGTCGATACCGTCTCGTCGACCACCGATATCTTCCTCAGCACAGTCGCTGAGAACCCCAGCCGCCCTCTGGTCGCCAAGCCCGACGGGGACGGTTGGGACGAACTGACCGCGGCCGAATTCCTCGCTGAGGTCAAGGCGGCCGCGAAGGGGCTCATCGCCTTGGGCGTGGGAGTCGGTGACCGGATCGCGATCTTCGGCCCCACCTCCTACGAGTGGACGCTCAGCGACTATGCCATCTGGTACGCCGGCGGAATCTCCGTGCCGTTCTACGACACATCATCGGAGAGCCAGCTCGGTTGGATGCTCACCGACGCCGATGTCACTCGTGGGCTCGTCGCCTCACGCGAGCATGCCGATAGGGTGCGGGCGGCGGCCAAGGCTGCCGGACGGGAAGAGCCGGCCCTGCGGGTCTGGAACGAAGGCGCTTTCGCCGATCTCGCCGAGGCCGGCAAGGCCGTCACCGATGAGGAGCTCGAAGCCGCTCGCTCGCAGGTCGGCTCCGAATCCGTGGCGACGATCATCTACACCTCCGGCACCACCGGAAAGCCCAAGGGCTGTGTGCTCACCCACGCGAACTTCGTGCAGACCGCCCAGGCCGCGCGCCACCAGATCCCCAGCGTTCTCGACACGAAGATGCGCTGCCTGCTGTTCCTGCCGCAGGCTCACGTCTTCGCCCGGTTCATCGAGGTCCTGGCCATCAGCAACGGTGCTCTGCTGGCGCATCAGTCGGACCTGACGAAGCTCACCGATGCCATGGGCAGCTTCCGTCCCTCGTTCATCCTCGGTGTGCCCCGGGTCTTCGAGAAGGTCTTCAATTCCGCGCTGGCGACCGCTCAGGCAGGCGGCAAGGAGAAGATCTTCCGCCGTGCCGAGCAGGTCGCCGTCGCCTATTCGAAGGCACTCGACACCGGCAAGGTGCCCACCGGGCTGAAGCTCCAGCACGCCCTGTTCGACAAGCTCGTCTATTCGAAGCTGCGCGCGGTCATGGGCGACAACGTCACTCATGCGGTCTCCGGCGGCGGTGCGCTCGGCTCTCATCTCGGCCACTTCTTCCGCGGACTGGGCATCATCGTTCTCGAAGGCTACGGACTCACTGAGACCACGGCACCGATCACCGTCAATATTCCGGAGAAGTCGAAGATCGGAACCGTCGGCGTGCCGCTGCCGGGCGTCTCGGTGGCGATCGCTCCCGACGGTGAGATCCTGGCCAAGGGCGTGCCGGTCTTCCGCGAGTACTGGAACAACCCCGAGGCCACGGCCAAGGAGTTCCACGACGGTTGGTTCGGCACCGGTGACCTCGGCTCGCTCGATGACGACGGCTACCTCACGATCAACGGCCGCAAGAAGGAGATCATCGTGACCTCCAGCGGCAAGAACGTCGCCCCGGCTCCGCTCGAGGACGTGCTGCGTCGGCACCCGATCATCGGCCAGCCGGTGCTCGTCGGCGAGAACCGCAAATTCGTCTCGGCGCTGATCTTCCTCGATTCGGAGATGCTGCCGGGCTGGCTGAAGAACCACGATCTGCCGCAGATGAGTCTGCGCGAAGCCGCCGAGGACGATGCGGTCCAGGCCGAAGTGGCCAAGGCCGTCGACCAGATGAACAGGACCGTCTCGCGGGCCGAAGGAGTCAAGAAGTTCACAATCCTGCCGATCGAGCTCAGCGAGGAGAACGGCTACCTCTCTGCCAAGCAGTCGGTCAAGCGTCACCTCATCAATAAGGACTTCGCCGCCGAGATCGACGCGCTCTACGCCGGCTGACGCACAGCCGCTGCCGGCTGGGACACAGTCGCTGAACTCAGCCTGCGGGGTACGGCCCGGGCACGGACTCGAACGGTCCGTCCCGGGCCGTCGTCGTCCCACCTCGGTGGCGGTGGGCGGACTCTTCCCAATCGGGTCGGCACGGCAACGGTGACGTCGTCCCGCATCGGCGAGGGCTTGCCTCAGCGTCGTAAGCTGAGGACAGAAGTCGAACTCATCGATCTCATTGGAGGCAGCGTCATGTCCGAGACCACCGATCACACTCCCAGCTACGTGACGGAAGGGGCGGCATTCAACCGGGATACGAACTACATCGACGATCGCATCCTCAACGATCCGAACGCTCAGTGGCCCGTCGAACCGGGCCGGTACCGCCTCGTCGCCGCCCGCGCCTGTCCGTGGGCGAACCGGACGATCATCGTCCGACGCCTCCTCGGGCTCGAGGACGTCATCTCCCTCGGCATGCCCGGCCCCACTCATGATGCGCGGTCGTGGACGTTCGATCTCGATCCGGGCGGGGTGGATCCTGTGCTCGGCATCGAACGGCTGCAGCAGGCGTTCTTCGCCCGTTACCCGGACTATCCGCGCGGAATCACCGTGCCGGCCGTCGTCGACGTGCCCACCGGCGTCGTCGTCACCAACGACTTCCCGCAGATCACGGAGGACTTCTCCACCCAGTGGACCGAATACCACCGAGAGGGTGCCCCGAATCTCTGGCCCGAGGAATCGCGGGAGGAGATGGAGAAGGTGATGCGCCATATCTACACGGAGATCAACAACGGGGTCTACCGCTGCGGTTTCGCCGGCTCCCAGGACGCCTACGAGGCGGCCTTCGACCGCCTATTCAACGCGCTCGATATCGTCGAGGATCGGCTCAGCCGGTCACGGTTCCTCATGGGTGAGACCATCACCGAGGCGGATGTGCGACTGTTCACGACGCTCGTGCGCTTCGATCCCGTCTATTTCGGTCACTTCAAGTGCAACCGGCAGCCGCTCACGGCGTTCGAGAACCTGTGGGGCTACGCCCGCGACCTGTACCAGACGCCGGGCTTCGGCGACACGGTGGACTTCGAGCAGATCAAACAGCACTACTACATCGTCCACCAGGATGTGAACCCGACGCAGATCGTGCCCAAGGGCCCCGATCTCTCGGGTTGGCTCAGCGATCACGGTCGCGACCGGAAGTTTGGCGGATCCCCCTTCGGCGAGGGAACCGCTCCCGGACCCGTCGAGCCCGGCGAAGAGGTCACACCCGCGCATACGGCGACGGCTTGGGTGAGCTGAGCCGAGGAATCACCTCAGACCTCGAATTCTCCGGGCTCGATATGATCGTCTTCGGTCGTGTCGAGCCCGGCGGCTTTCTTCCGCCGCTGTTTGCGGACCTTGAACACGATCCACACGAGGACGAATACGACGACGGCGACGATGACGACGTTCTGGAAGTAGCCGGCGTAGGTCTCGACGACCGACCAGTTCTCACCGAGGGTGAAGCCTGCGACGATGAGGATCGTGTTCCAGATCGCGCTGCCGGCCGTGGTCAGCAGCAGGAACTTGGTCAGGCGCATGTCCCGCATTCCGGCGGGGATGGAGATGAGCGACCGGAAGATCGGGATCATCCGACCGAAGAACACGGCCTTGTCCCCGTGCTTGTCGAACCAGTCAACGGTCTTATGCACGTCGTCGACGTCGACCAACGGCATCTTCACCGCGATCCGGGCGATGCGTTCGATGCCGATCCACTTGCCCAGCGCCCACAGCAGAACCGCGCCGACGACCGAACCGATCGTCGCGAAGACGATCGCGGCCACAATGTTCATCTGGCCTTGGCTGGAGGTGAATCCGGCCAGAGGCAGGACGAGCTCACTGGGGATGGGCGGGAAGATGTTGTCGAGGAAGACCATGAACCCGACACCGGCCGGCCCCAGAGTCTCCATGATCGTCACGGTCCAGGCCGAGAACCCGCTGAGATTGTCAGCAGCGCTGCCGCCGGCGGCGAGGACATCGGCAGGGACTCCGCCGGCAGGCAGGCCGGCAAGGCTGTCGGTGGCAACGGGTGCGAAATCGGCAGTCGGAGCGAACGAATCAGTGATCGGCATGGTCAAAAGTCTAGATAAGGGCGCGGCCTGCCGCTCACAGTACGCTCACAGCGGCTAGTGTGGAAACGAACACCTCAGACCGGAATACGAACGCACCTTGCGGATACGCATCGAAGGAGCACACACGTGGCACCTGCCAAAGTACTGGCCTCGCGCAACACCGTCGCTGAGGTCGGCCACAATGCCGTCAACCGACCCGGACCCGCCCACCTCATGCGCGCAGTCCAGCGTTTCGGACAGCGTCTGGGCAATCAGTTCGGTGCCGCGATCACCTACTTCCTCGTTCTCGCGGTCATGCCCATCGCCATGGTCAGCCTCGCGAGCATCGGATTCGTCCTCGACGTCGCACGCCCCGAGCTCCTTCCCGAGGTCACGAAGCAGATCGAGACCTTCACTGCCGGCAACTCCTCGCTGACCGAGCAGCTCGAGAGCTTCCTCCTCGACTGGCAGGGAGTGGGAATCATCGGTATTCTCACCGGCCTCTACACAGGTCAGGGATTCATCGGCAACCTCGGTGCCGCGGTGAGAGCTCAGCTGCACGACGACTTCGACGATGCCGTGCCGGAGAAGTCCTTCGTCAGCAAGGTCATCAACAACGTGGTCACTCTCATCGGCCTCATCATCGGCCTGCTCCTGGCCGTGGCGCTCACGGTCGTCGGCACCGGTCTTCGCTCGATGATCGCCGACTTCCTCGGGCTCGGCGGATTCGCCGGCAGTCTGCTGTTCATCGTTCCGGTCATCCTCACCTTCGGCGCCGCCTGGCTGATCTTCTGGTTCCTGTTCACGATGCTGCCGGAGAAGCCGGTCGACAAGCAGGCGAAGAACCGCGGTTCGCTCATCGGCGCGACCGCGTTCCTCATCCTCATCAACTTCTCCACGGTGCTCGTCAATCTCTTCTCCGGGAACAAGGCCGCCGGTGTGTTCGGGTCGATCATCGCGATCATGCTCACCCTCAACGTCTTCGCCCGCATCATCCTGTTCATCGCCGCGTGGATCGGCACGGCGAAACCACCGCGGCCGCGCGAAGAGGAGCCGGAGTATCGGTTCGTCGAACCGAAGGTGCAGGCGCAGAGCCTCGGCGCGCTCATCACCGGTGCGGGAATCGTGGCGCTGACCCTGCTGGGCTTCAAACGGTTCGAGGAACGCCGGTCCGATCGCGAATAGGCGAGACGGTAGACTGTTGGCGCATCCGTTATAACTGACCGAGGGGACACGACCTTTGACTGACGCTACGACTGCTCGCCTGGACGATTGGGCGAAGAAGCAGACCGCCGCCGAAGAACTCATTCCGCTAGTCGGACGCCTGTACCGTGAGAACGACGTGCTGCTGACCCTGTTCGGGCGGTCGCTGCTGAACAAGTCGGTGACCGGCATGATCAAGGCGCACCGCTATGCTCGCCACTTCCTCGGCGAAGAGCTCGACATCCAGATCACCCACCGCATCGTCAAGGCGCTGTCGGGTCTCAATCTGGCTCCGGCTCGCATCGATCTGGGCCGTCTCATCGAGAAGCTCGATGATCCGAACGCGGACGTCGACGCCTTCCTCGCCGCCGAGCTCGCCGAGGTCGTCCAGTCGCAGTCCGGCAAGGGCGAGGTCCGCGACGTCGTCCTCTACGGCTTCGGTCGCATCGGTCGTCTGCTCGCCCGCATCCTCATCGATCGCGCCGGCGGAACCGGTATGCGTCTGCGTGCGATCGTCGTGCGCCGCAATGGGGAGAACGACATCGTCAAGCGCGCCTCCCTGCTGCGCCGTGACTCGGTGCACGGAGCCTTCGACGGCAGCATCGTCGTCGACGAGGAGAACAGCACCATCCAGGCCAACGGCACCCTCATCCAGGTCATCTACTCGAATGACCCGTCGGAGGTCGACTACACCGCCTACGGAATCGATGACGCCATCATCGTCGACAACACCGGAAAGTGGCGTGACGAAGAGGGCCTGTCCAAGCACCTCGCGTGTCCCGGTGCGTCGAAGGTCCTGCTCACGGCTCCCGGCAAGGGCGATGTGAAGAACATCGTCTTCGGAGTCAACGACGACGCGATCCTCGACACGGACACCATCGTCTCGGCAGCTTCGTGCACGACGAACGCGATCACCCCGGTGCTCAAGGCCATCAACGACAAGTTCGGCGTCCGCAACGGCCACGTCGAGACGGTCCACTCGTTCACGAACGACCAGAACCTCATCGACAACTTCCACAAGGGCTCCCGCCGCGGCCGTGCGGCCGGACTCAACATGGTCCTCACCGAGACCGGTGCCGCCAAGGCCGTCGCCAAGGCTCTGCCGGAGCTGGCCGGGAAGCTCTCGGGCAATGCGATCCGCGTACCCACCCCGAACGTGTCCATGGCGATCCTCAACCTCAACCTGGACAACGCCACCACCGTCGACGAGCTCAACACGTTCCTCCGCGAAGTGTCGATGCATTCGCCGCTGCGCAACCAGGTCGACTACGTCACCTCTCCCGAGCTCGTGTCCACCGACCTCGTCGGCTCCAAGCGGGCCGGTGTCGTCGACGGCCTGGCCACGATCGTCGATGAGGACCGCGTCGTCGTCTACGTCTGGTACGACAACGAATTCGGCTACTCCTGCCAGGTCGTGCGCTGCGTGGCCAAGATGGCCGACGTCGACGTCCCGGCATTTCCCTGATATCGCCGAGGCGGCCCACCGAAACGCTCGGATGAGCGCTCGGTGACCGGCTGAGACAGGCGCCCGGAGTCACATGACTCCGGGCGCCTTCGTCATTCACCTCCGTCTCCATCCCGTACCCTCGGTTGCAAGCTCTGTACTTCGGGCCGCACCATCTCTCACCGGTACTGCCACGCCCTACACCTCCCGCCGAAACCTCTCGGGAATGACAGAACCTCCCGCAGGAACGAGAGGTTCTGCCGGCAACGAGGTGTTCTGCCTAATTCGCGGCGTCGGACTCCATGGCCTCATGCAGCCAGATCGGGGTGAAGGTGGCGAATCGCTCCGCCAGATCATCGTCGCTGTCGAGGATGACGGCGAGTCGGTCATCGGCATTTGCCAGCTCATTCGCCCAGATGGGACCCAGGCAGGCCAGCAGCAGGCAGGCGATGACGACGGCGCCGGCCAGTATCGGAGTCTCAGCCCACAGCAGCATGCCGAACAGGATTCCGACGATGGCGAAGCCTACCGCGACGGCGAGTCCGGCATTCCGCGTCCGCGGCGCCTTGGCACGAGCCGGTCGCGACGCAGCGATCGAGTCGAGCACGTCCCGGTTGATCCGCGTCCAGGCGATGATCGCGCCCAGCGCGCAGACGATGCCGATCATGATGAGGCTGAACGCCGAGAACAGCAGCACCGCATCGATGTGATCTCCTTGGGCTTGGAGGGCGGCCCCGAGTCCGGCGACGAGCATTGCCAGGGCGAGCACCAGCATGCTGAGCAGACGGGCACGGCGCACGGCGATGAGTTCGGCGATCACCCTGGCCAGGAACACCCGCTCCGCCGCGGTGTCGTCGGCCTGGCTCACCGCACGTACCCGAGCTGCTTGTCCACGGTGTGCGGGAACTGCTCACCGGCCAGATACTGTTCGAACAGGGCGTGGAACTGCTCCGCCAGTCGCATTCTCCACCCGTCGGTATCACCGCTCATATGCGGGGTGATGATGACATTGTCCAGCGACCACAGAGGATGGTCGGCGGGCAGCGGCTCTTCGTCGAAGACGTCGAGTCCGGCCCCGCTGATCTGTCCCTCGCGCAGCGCGGTCACGAGTGCGTCGGTGTCGACTGTGTCTCCGCGTCCGACATTGATGAACACGGCGGTGTCGTCCATGGCGGCGAACGTCTCGGCGCCGATGAGCCTCTCGGTCTTCTCCGTCAGCGGTGCGATGTCGATGACCCAGTCGTATCCTGCAACGTGCTCGGGCAGGGTGGCGGAGTCGATCACCTCACCGAAGTCGGCGTCGCCGCTGCGGGCGCGCGATCCGGCTCCGGTGACGTCGATGTCGACGGCCTTCAGCAGGCGTGCGATGCCTCGACCGATGGCTCCGGTGCCGACGATGAGCGCCTTGGTGCCGACGATATCGCGGGTCGACCGGCGGTTCCACCTGCCCTCCGCTTGGTCGTCGAGCGAGCCGATCGAGCTCTTCGCGTGCATGAGGATGTAGCTGAGGACGAACTCGGCGATCGGGCGGTCGAAGATTCCCCGGGCGTTCGTCACCGTCACCGGTGAATCGACGAGCTCATCGAAGAGGAGCGAGTCCACGCCCGCCGCGGCGGCATGGACCCACTCGAGCTTGTCGGCGCTGCCATAGGCGTCCTTGAGCGCGGTGGAGAAGAAATCCCACATCAGCAGCACATCGGTGCCGGGCAGCGCCTGGGACAGGGTCGACGCCTCGGCGATGCGCAGTTCGATCCCGTCCCGCTCCCCCAGATCAGTGATCAGTGCGGGGATCTCGGTCCCGGGTGAGTTGAGTATGGTCAGTACCGTCATTCCTCGGCTCCTTGGACATTGGGCTTTCTGCCACACTAACCGATGAAGTCTCTGCCGGGGTGGAAACCGGCGCGGACACGGCACCCGCATGCTCGGCTTCGACATCGAGGCTCTCGCGCTTCGCCGGTTCGTTCTTCAGGGTCTGCGCCAGCGGAGTGTTCGGCAGGAAGCAGAGGAAGACGAAACCGAGGACGGCCAGCGGAGCCACCCACAGGAACAGTGGCACGAGGGCATCGTTGTAGGAGGTGATGATGAGCGAGTGCATCGGCTCCGGCAGCTTCGACACGATCTCCGGAGTCAGCCCCGTCGAGGAGATCTTGGGCATCTGGCCGTGTGGGGCCGCCTTCGCGATCTCCGTGATTCCGGACTTGATGTTGTCCATGAGCCGCTGGGTGAACACGGATCCGATGAAGGCCATGCCGAGTGTGGCGCCGACCTGGCGGAAGTAGTTGTTCGACGCGGTCGCGGTGCCGACCATGGACACCGGGAAGGCGTTCTGGACGACGAGGACGAGTGTCTGCATGCTCAGGCCCAGGCCGAGTCCGAGCAGCGCCAGGCAGCCGATGGTCTCCCAGGCCGAGCTCTCGGCCTTCAGCTGGGAGAGCAGGACTAGCGAGGCGGCCATGATGAGGATTCCGGTCAGCGGGTACTTCTTGTACTTGCCGGTGCGGGAGACGATGAACCCGACGAGAGTCGAGGACACGAGCATGGTGCCCATCATCGGCACCATCATCAGCCCGGCGACGGTGGCGTCGATTCCGTGGACCATCTGCAGGTAGGTCGGCATATAGGAGAGCACACCGAACATGCCGATGCCGACGAAGAGGCCGGCGATGGTGCACAGCAGGAAGTCGCGGTTGGTGAACAGGTGCATCGGGATTACCGGTTCGCTGACCTTGAGTTCGACGAAGACGAAGGCGACTGCGGCGATGATTCCGGTGACGATGAGCCCGTTGATCTGCCAGGATCCCCATTCATAGTCGTGTCCGCCCCAGGCGGAGGTGAGCACGATGCAGGAGGTGACGATCGAGATGAGCGCCATGCCGATGACATCGATCTTCGGGCGAGGGCCGGCACCCTTGGTGTGCTTGGGCACTTTGAGGAACACGGCGGCGGCGATGAGGGCGATGATGCCCAACGGGAAGTTGATGGCGAAAGCCCAACGCCAGCCGGGTCCTTCGGTCAGCCAGCCGCCGATCAGCGGTCCGGCCACGGACGACACGGCGAAGGCGGAGCCCATGATGCCCATGTATTTGCCGCGTTCGCGGGCGGGGACGACGGAGGCGATGATCGACTGTGAGAGGATCATCATTCCGCCGCCGCCGATGCCCTGGAGCACTCGACCGAAGATCAGCGTCGACATCTCATTCGCGATGAGGGCGAAGACCGAGCCGAGGAGGAAACAGCAGATCGCGAACATGAACAGCGGCTTCCGCCCGAACAGGTCGCCGACCTTGCCGTAGACGGGCATCATGATCGTCGAAGCGAGCATGAATGCGGTGGAGACCCACAGCATCTGGTCGACGCCGTCGAGTTCGCCGACGATGGTCGGCAGCGCGGTCGCCAGCACCGTCTGGTTGAGCGAGAACATGAACATCGCGATCATCAGGCCCACGAAGAGCAGAATGATCGCCGAGGTGGCCATCGGCTCTGTCTGTGCGTCGGGTCCCGCGGGGGCGGAGTTCTTCGAGGTGGTTGCCGTCATCGTCTTCTCATCGGTTTCGTGGTTGCTTCTCATCACAGCTTTCGTCATGGCAGTCGGTCCAGGACCTTGCGGAACAGGTTCAGGGAGTCTTCGAAGATCGCTTGGGTGCCGCCCTTGTCCTCGACCGCCTCAGGATCGGCCTTGATCACCTGTCCAGCATGGTTGAGCGGGACCCGGCAGAGTAGGGTGAGCATGCGCGCGCTGCGCCAGGCGGAGTCCTCTGAGGAGAACTCCTGGCCGAGGTGTCGCAGTCGGTCGAGCACGTGACCGGTGACGATCTCTTCGAGTTCTTCTGCTCGGTCGAAGCTCTTGCTCACGAGTTCCGGATACAGCGCGAAGAGGCGGCGTCGCCGCGCCGGAAGTTTCGGATCGACGGAGCCGACGAGCAGCGCTTCGCGGACGAAGCGCGCCGTGTCCTCGGCCAGCGTGTCGAGCCCGGCGGGGCTGTGGACATAGTCGAAGGCGAGGCCCTCATCGACGCCGACCTCGGCTCCGAGGCCGACGATCGCGTCCTCCTTCGTCTCGAAGTAGTTGAAGAAGGTTCGTGTGGACACTCCCGCGTCGGCGGCGATCGTCGCCACGGTGGCGCAGGCCAAGCCGTCTTCGAGCACGCGAGTGATCGCCGCTTCGTGGAGGGCGTTGCGAGTCAGGCGCGCCTTTTTCGAGCGCAGGGATTCTTCAGCGGACATAGGTACATTTTGCACCACATGCAAACTTTCACCAACTGCAAATCTGCAATTGTGCACTATTTCACTGTGCGCAGTCTTTCACATGAGCATCTTCAGCCGTGCCCGGTGCTGCTCGAGGGTCTGCAGCTGACCGAGCAGTGCTGCCTGACCTGCTCCGTCGGCGGTGTCCTGGCGCTGCAGGCGGGAGTGGAGTTCCTTGGCGATGCGTTCGAGGTCGTAGTCGAAGAGGCGAGCGACGATCCCGCGGGCGAACCGATCGATCCCGTCTCCCTCGATGACAGGCAGCGGGGTCACGAGCAGCTGGGCCACATAGGGCTTGAGGTCCTCGGCTGCGGCGTCGAGCACGCGTTCGGCCCATTTCGACTGAGCCGTGCCGGCTGCACCCAGTCCCCCGGCCTGTTTGATGGCGTCCTGGATCCGCCGGTAGCCGGGGTGCTCGAAGGCCTTCGCGGACAGCGAGTCGAAGAGCTTCGCATTGACCACCTCCGGATGTTGGAGGGCGACCATGAGAGCCCCCTTCTCCGTCTTCAGCCGGGCGGGGCTGATCGGGGCCGAGAGGTTCGAGACGTCGGGGCGTTCGTCGTAGACGTATTCGATGCTGCGTTCATCGGAGACCTCCCCCGCCGAGGCGGGACCGGGCCCGCGTGCGCCTCCGGACGGGGCGATTCCCGGCTCGGTACCGGGACCGGTCCCCTGTCCCGGACCGGGCCCGTGCCCGGGTCCGGATGTGGCCGGCGACGAGGGTGCGGGTGAGCTCGGTGCCGGCGGTGGGCCGTCGCGGTAGGACGACTGGCGGGCGGGCGCCTCGGCGGGCTGGCGGTTCTGCTTCGGTTGGCGGGCGGCGGTGCGGACCGCGGCCTCCACCTCGTCGATATCGACGCCGATGCGACCGGCGACGAACCGGTAGTAATGGGAGAGGCTGTTGCGGTCGCGGATGTCGGTGAGCACCTCGGCGGCGGCGCGGACCGCGGAGATCCGTCCTTCGACGGTGTCGAGGTCGAAGCGGGAGATCGCGGTGGTGATGACGAACTCGAAGAGCGGCTTGCAGCCGTCGATGAGTTCGCGCAGGGCCGCGTCGCCCTTCTGCATGCGCAGGTCACAGGGATCGAGGCCATCGGGTTCGACGGCGACGAAGGTCTGGGCGGTGAACAGGTTCTCGAATTCGAAGGCTTTGAGCGCAGCCTTCTGACCGGCGGCGTCGCCGTCGAAGGTGAAGATCACCTGTCCGGTCGGGTCGTCGCCGAGGAGGCGGCGGATGATCTTCACGTGTTCGGCGCCGAAGGCCGTGCCGCAGGTGGCCACGGCCTGGTCGACTCCGGCGAGGTGGGCGGCCATGACGTCGGTGTAGCCCTCGACGACGACGACGCGTTTGGTCTTCGCGATGGACTTCTTCGCCAGGTCGAGTCCGTAGAGAACCTGATTCTTGTGATAGAGAGCGGTCTCGGGAGTGTTGAGGTACTTCGGTCCCTTGTCATCGTCATAGAGTCGGCGGGCGCCGAAGCCGATGGTCCGGGCGGTCATGTCCTTGATCGGCCAGATCACCCGACCACGGAATCGGTCGTAGATTCCCCGACCGCCCTCGCTGGCCAGGCCGCCGGCGAGGATCTCCTCATCGGTGAAGCCGGCCTTGCGCAGATGGCTCGTCAGGGCATCCCAGGATTTCGGGGCGAACCCTATGCCGAATTCCCGGCTCGACTCGGCGGGAAAACCGCGGCCGGACAGGAACTCCCGGCCGATCTGCCCGGCCTCGGACTCGAGGGCCTGGGCGAAGAAGCGCCCCGCGACCTCGTGCATCTCCAGCAGTCGCTGCCTGCGGCTGGCCTGTTCCCGGTCCGGGCCCTTCCCATCCTCGTAGCGCAGGTGCATTCCGGCCTTGCCGGCCAGCGTCTCGACGGCTTCGACGAAGCTGAGCTGTTCGACCTTCTGCAGGAAGGTGAACACGTCTCCGGACTCACCGCAGCCGAAGCAGTGGTACATCCCGACCTGCGGACGCACCGTGAACGACGGAGTCTTCTCGTCGTGGAACGGGCACAGTCCTTTGAGGGATCCGATGCCCGCGGTCTTGAGGGTGACGAATTCCCCGATCACCTCGTCGATGCGGGTGCGGCTGCGCAGTTCGTCGATGTCCTCGCGTTTGATGAGTCCGGCCATGGTCTAGAGCCGATCCTCCGCTCCGGCGTTGAGGTGGTGGTACAGGGCCCAGGCGGAATGGTCGGTCAGGGAGGCGATCTGGTCGACGATGACGCGTAGTCGTGCGGAGTCGTCGGCGGCCTCGGCGTGGTCGGCGCGGAACATCGGATCGAGCATGTCCGGTGACTGCGAGTACCATTCGGCGAGTTCGTTGATGACCGCCGCCTGGATGTCATGCAGCCGCAGTCGATCCTCGGCGACCATGACCGTCAGCGTGGCCATGCCTTTGAGCACGGCGATCTCCACGGTGGTCGCCTCGGGGACGACGAGCGAGGCCGAGTATCGGGCGAGGGGCTCCCAGCCGAATTCCTCACGGGTCGCGGATTCCGCGGCACCGACGAAGCGCCCGATGAGCTGACTGGTCATGTGTTTGAGGCCGGCCTGAGCACGTCGGGATCCGTCGAAGGCCTCCTTGGGCCAGTAGGCGGCGGCCTGCAGTCGGCCGAGTGCCTTGTCCATCTCCGCATCGGTGGTCTCCGGCAGGTACCACTGACGGGTGATGTCGAAGAGCTCGGCCCGCCGCTCATCGGCGGCGAAGTCGGCAAGGTCCAGATGGCCTGCGACGATGGCGTCCTCGACATCGTGGACGGAATAGGAGATGTCGTCGGCCAAGTCCATGACCTGGGCTTCGATGCATTTCTGGCCGTTGTCGATGCCGTCGCGGTAGAAGTCGAAGACAGCCCGGTCGTCATCGTAGACACCGAATTTGCGCACCCCGGAGTCGCGGCGACCGGCCGTGGCTTCGGCTCGCGGCCATGGGTACTTCGTCAGTGCATCGAGGCTCGCGCGGGAGAGGTTGAGGCCGGCCGGGCGGCCGTCATCGGCGATGACCTTCGGTTCGATCCGGGTGACCAGACGCAGGGTCTGGGCATTGCCCTCGAAGCCGCCGATGTCTGCGCACAGGGCATCGAGGATCGTCTCACCATGGTGGCCGAAAGGAGGGTGTCCGAGGTCGTGGGACAGACATGCGGTGTCGACGATATCGGGATCGCAGCCGAGGTAGCGGGCGAGTTCGCGGCCGACCTGGGCGACCTCGAGGGAATGAGTGAGACGGGTGCGGACGAAATCGTCCGTGCCCGGGGACACGACCTGGGTCTTCGCGCCGAGGCGGCGCAGACCCGAGGAGTGGAGGACGCGGGCGCGGTCGCGTTGGAAGGCCGAGCGCCGCGGATTCTTCGCCGGTTCGCTCACCCACCGCTCCTCGTCCCACGACGAGTAGACCGCCACGGTCCCCGTCCCCACCGAGGTGTGCGGGTGAGTGTCGAAGGGCATTCTCATCCTCCTGAGATGTCGAGTTCGGCCTCCGACAGCAGCGACTTCCCGCTGGGATCGAAGATGCGGGAGTCCAACCACCCCTCGGGCAGGTGCGGCTTCTTCGGCCGGGTGGTGCGGCCGCGGGACCCTTCGGCGGCTTCTCCCGGGTAGGGCGCGGTCATGTCGAGCTGGTCGAGCAGTCCGGCGAGTTCCTCGAGAGAGGAGACCATGGCCAGCTGGCTGCGCAGCTCTCCCCCGACGGGGTAGCCCTTGAAGTACCAGGCGATGTGTTTGCGCAGGTCACGGACACCGAGGAATTCGTCCTCGAAGTGATCGACGAGGTATTCGCCGTGTTTGTACACGGCACGAGCCACCTCGGCGAGTCCGGGACGGTGGCGTTCGTCGCTGCCGTTCAGCGCGTTCGCGAGGTCGCCGAACAGCCACGGCCGGCCCTGACAGCCGCGCCCGATGACGACGCCGTCGCAGCCGGTCTTGGCCATCATGTCCAGGGCATCTTCGGCGGCGAAGATATCACCGTTGCCGAGCACCGGAACGGTGTCGCCGAGGTGGTCCTTGAGCCGGGCGATCGCGTCCCAGTCCGCGGTCCCCGAGTAGAGATCGGCCGCGGTGCGGCCGTGCAGTGCGACGGCGGCGACGCCGGCGTTGCGCGCGGTCTCGGCGGCGTCGAGGAAGGTCGTGTGGTCAGCGTCGATGCCTTTGCGCATCTTCACGGTCACGGGCACGTCCCGGCGGGCCGCCTCGGTGACGGCCGTGGTGACGATGGATTTGAACAGGTCCTGCTTCCACGGCAGCGCGGAGCCGCCGCCCTTGCGGGTGACCTTGGGGACGGGGCAGCCGAAGTTGAGGTCGATGTGATCGGCGCGGTCCTCTTCGACGAGCATCCGCACGGCCTGGCCCATGGTCACCGGATCGACTCCGTAGAGCTGGACGGAGCGTGGGGTCTCATAGGGCTCGTGGTGAATGATGCGCATCGTCTTCGGATTGCGCTCGACCAGGGCCCGGGTGGTGACCATTTCGGTCACGTACAGGCCGGCGCCGTATTCGCGGCACAGACGGCGGAAGGCGGTGTTCGTGATTCCGGCCATGGGCGCGAGCACGACGGGCGAGGACAGCTCGATGGGCCCGATGCGCAGGGCTGTTTCGGGCTTCGGGGATGCGGCTTCTGGGGCAGGGCTGATGACACTCACGCAACCATTATCCCAGTCAAGTCAAAATCGCACATTCGTCTGCCTCTTCCGCCTGCTTCGCCGCCTCGGCTCGTCCTTTTCGTCTCAACTCAATCAACGGCTTCCGTGCGCAGAAATTCCCGCACATCCCATTCGGTGTCGACGGAGAGCTCGGCGGCGAGCCGGTCGTCGTGGGTGACGATCACCATGGCACCGCCGAATCCTTCGAGAGCGGTCACCAGCGCCTCGAGGGATGACAGGTCGAGATTGTTGCCCGGTTCGTCGAGGATGAGCAGCTGCGGAGCCGGGTCCTGGAGGAGGCCTGAGGCCAGGGCGACACGGAAGCGCTCCCCTCCGGACAGGGTCTGACAGATCTGGTCGGTGCGTCCGGCGCGCAGTCCCATGGCCGCGAGCACCTCGTGGACGCGGTGCGGGTCGAGCTGCGGGTTGCCCGCGCGCACTGCCTCCATCACCGTGAGCTCCCCCGGCAGTCGGTACTGCTGGTCGAGGTGAGCCGTCGGCGCGGAGACGGTGATGGCGAGGTCGCCGAAGAGTTCAGCGACCGGCGGACCGGTTTCGGCTCCCGCGTGTCCCTCGACAGTGTCGCCCGTGTCCCCGCCCGGTCCGTCCTGGCAGTTGGCAGCCGCCAGGATCGCTGCCAGCAGGGTCGACTTGCCCGCCCCGTTCGGTCCGGTCAGTCGGATCCGCTCGGGACCGACGATCGTCTGGGGTCGTTCGGACCTCGCCGAGGCGGCCGTGGAGATCTCGAGGACCCGTTTGCTCGCGTGGACCTGGGTGTCCGGCAGGTCGAGGCGGACGCTCGAGGACCGGCGCAGCGCATCCTTGGCGTTGGTGAGTTCGTCCCAGGCAGCCGCTTCGTCGGCGGCTTTGTCGCCGCGGCGTTTGGCCGCGGACTTCTCGGCGAAGTTCGTCAGCCCGTTCATCACGATCTTCGGTCGACGTTTGTTCTCTTTGTCCTTCTTGGCCTTCCGGTCGGCTCGAGCGAGTTTCGTCTCCAGTTCGATCCGTTGGCGCTTCTCGACCTGGTGGGACTTCTTCGCATCCGTGACCTTCTGCTGCTTCGCCTCCTCCTCCGCGGCGACCATGGCTTCGTAGTCGTCGAAGTTCCCTCCGTAGACCCGCAGCCGGTCGGTCATCTCGATGATCGAGGTCATATGCGACAGCAGCGTGCGGTCGTGGGAGATGACCAGGGTCGGTCCGCGTCGGTCGGTGAGCAGCGTCGTCAGCAGAGTCCGTCCGTCCTCGTCGAGGTTGTTGCTCGGCTCGTCGAGGATCAGCCAGGTGTCACCGACCAGTGCCGCTCGGGCCAGTCCGATGCGTGTGGCCTGTCCACCGGAGAAGCTGCTCAGACTCCGATCGAGATCGCTGACACTCATCTGCAGACCGAGTTCGGACAGCGCCGCCTGGGCTCGCTCTTCGATATCCCAATCGTCGCCGATGAGGTCGAAGTCGGCCCCCGTCGCCTCTCCGGCCAGGGCGCAGCCCAGCGCTTGTCGGACGGGGGCGATGTCCAGCGCGGCATCGACCCGCTGCGTCGAATGCGGCAGCAGCTGGTCGATGTAGACGGCGCCATCGGCACCCGTGACGGTTCCTGACGAGGCACTCAGCCGACCGGCGAGGATGCGGGCGAAGGTGGATTTGCCGATTCCGTTGTCGCCGACGAGTCCGACGAGGCCGGCCGGGATGGTGGCGGTGAGTCGGGAGAAGATCTCGGTATCATCGCCGAGGCGGTAGTCCAGTTCGGACACAGTGATTGCTGCAGGCATGAGGGTCCTCATTTCGTGTACGCAGAAGCGCTGCGGGCCCGTGGCACCCGCAAGTCACGGTATGAGGATTCACTTCACAGCAGAGACGTCCTTGAACGGAAATGGAACATAACAATGATCGCCGAGGCAGCTCGCCCGGTCAAGACCACCCCTTATTGCTACCTGACGGCGGCTGAGCAACCTGGCGCGAGGTTGCTGGGCCGCCGTCAGGTAGCAATAAGGGGTCAGGCAGGTTCAGATGATGATGAGCATGAGTTCGGCGGGCTCGTCGTGAGGGTTGGCCAATTGGTGCGGAACGTCACCGGGAGCCTGGGCGCAGTCACCGGCGTGCAGGGTCGTGCGGCGGTCGATGGTGACGACCTCGATGCTGCCCTTGAGGACGAAGAAGCTCTCACGTGACCCGCTGCGGTGGGCGGCGAAGGCCGAGGTCTCGCTGCGCGGGTCGAGGCGGTAGTGCACGACATCCATGTTCTCGATCGCCGAAGGCAGATCCCGCCGCCAGACCCCCTTGCCGAAGGTCGAGGTCGTGGGGATCGCCTCACTGCGGGTGATCGTGACTTCCGGAGCGGCCAGCAGCTCGCCGACGTCGACGCCGAGGGCGCGGGAGAGACCCATGGCGTTCGATACCGATGTGTCCTGCTCGCCTCGTTCGATCTTCGACAGAGCGGCGCGGGACAGTCCCGCCCTCACCGCGAGCTCATTGAGGGTGAGGTTGTTGTACTTGCGCCGGGCTCTGATGCGGGCGCCGAAGACACGTGCGCCGAGATCCTCTTCTTTCGCCATTGGAGCATCATATTCTATTCTTGGATCATAGAATCATATCTCACAAAGGAAACTTCACCCATGGCGGCAGTGCTGGCTCTCACACCGATCCTCATTGCCATCGTCCTGCTCCTGCTCAAACAGAGTTCCTGGGTCGCCGCTCTCGCCGGCGCCGTGCTCGCGGCCGGTCTCGTCGCCTTCGTCTTCCCCACCCCCGCCTCGGTGTTGGTGGAATCGGGGATCGACTACTTTCCGCTCATCCTCGAGGTCGCGCTCATCCTGCTCTTCGGCATGCTGCTCGCCCGCCTGCTCGAGTCCGCAGGGTCGATGTCGCAGATCTCGTCCTGGGTCGAGTCGCTGTCACCGGGGCGCCCGCTCGGGGTCGCGCTCGTCGTGTTCGGCATCGTGCCCTTCGCAGAATCGGTCACCGGCTTCGGCATCGGCGTCACCGTCGGGGTGCCGATCCTCCGTCATCTCGGCTGCACCCTGCGGCAGTCCGCGATCCTCGGCCTCCTCGGCCTCATCGCGGTGCCGTGGGGTGCCCTGGGACCGGGCACCACCGTCGCAGCGGCGCTGGCCGGACTGGACGTCGACGAGCTCGGTCTGGCCACGGCGTGGATCAACGCGATTCCGGTCATCATCGTCGCGATTGCCGTGGTCGCGATCATGCGACCGTCCGCCGCCTCGGCGCTGGGGATCATCGGCGCCGGCGCACTCCTGTGGGCGGGGATCCTCGCCTCCAGCTCCGTCATCGGCATGGCCCCGTCGGGAATCATCGGATCGCTGATCGTCATCCTCCTCGTCGGTGCGCTGTTCATGATCCGCAAGAGAGCCACGGGGCTCACGCGCCGCCTCGGCGTGGCCGTTCTTCCCTACGGGGTGCTCACGGTGGGCCTGCTGTTGGCACGGGCCCTGCATGCCGCGCTGCCGTCGACCTTCACGCAGATCATCGCCTCTCCCCCGTTCTGGCTGGCCGCCGCCTGTCTCATCGCTGCCATCACCGTCGCCGGCAGACGCGATGTCACGGTTGCGGCCGTGCGTTCCTGGGTTCCCATCGGCGTCGGCACCGCCGCATTCATGCTCATGGGTTGGATCATGACGACGACGGGGATGAGCGAGGCGATCGGTTCCCTGCTGCCGGCCGGGCTCATTCTGCTGACTCCCTGGCTGAATTCCATCGGAGCGGTGCTCACCGGGTCGAACACTGGAGCGAACTCGATGTTCACCGGCACTCTGACCGCGGCCGCCGCATCATCGCATGTTTCGGCCCTGCCGGTCGTCGCGGCCGGAAACGCGGCAGGATCGCTGGCCGCTCTCGCCGCTCCCCCACGGGTGGCGATGGCTGTGCAGATCGCCGATTCATCGGTGGCCGCCTCGGCGAAGGACATCTCCTGGGTGCAGGGCCGAGCACTCGCGGTGGCGGGGATCAACGCCCTTGCCCTCGGCCTGTGGATCCAGTTCTTCGCCTGATCGTCGCCGGCGAGTTCGGCTCGGGGATGCGGACGGAGACTGCTGAGGCGGGCGGGCTGTGCCCGAGGGCGGCCGCGGAACGCCTCAGACGCGGATGATCTCACGCGGGAAATGGGTGAACGGTTCGCAGCCGGTGTCGGTGATGAGCACCGGTTCTGAGAGCTCGATTCCATAGCCGTTCATCCACATTCCGCCGATGAGGTGGAAGGTCATTCCCGCCTCGAGGATCTGGTCGTCCTCGGTGCGGATCGAGATCGTCCGCTCGCCCCAGTCGGGAGGGTAGCCGATCCCGATCGAGTACCCCAGGCGACTGGGTTTCTCCAGTCCCGACAGGGCGAGCACGCGATTCCAGGTGCGGGCGAGTTCCGCGGTGGGCACCTCGGGTGCGGCGACGTCGAGGACCGCGGACAGCGCCTCGGCGACCACGCCCTCGAGGCGGACGAGCTCCTGCTTCGGTCGCCCGGTCACCGCGGTGCGAGCCAGCGGAACATGATAGCGGCGGTGGACTCCGGCGAGTTCGATGCTCACCGATTCGTCGCGTTCGAACTTCCGATCGGTCCAGCTCAGATGCGGGGTGTCCGCGCTTTCTCCGGTGGGCATGAGAGGGACGATCGAAGGATAGTCGCCCCAGACTCCGTCGCCTCCTCGGGTCTGGGCTTCGGAGATCGCGGCCGCCACTTCGTTCTGGCCGACGCCGACGCCGATCGTGCCCAGTGCCGCGTCCATGGCGGCGGTGGTCACCTTTGCGGCCTTGCGCATGAGCGCGATCTCCGCCGGAGACTTGACCGCGCGGATCCAGTTGACGAGTTCGAAGGAGTCGACGAGGCGCCATTCAGGCACGCCGTTGACCAGGGCCCGGAAGGCTCGCGGGGAGAAGAAATGCGAATCCATCTCCACCCCGACCGGAGAAGTCGAGGCACGGGCGACCTCCCACCGCTGGCGCAGGGCGAAGGCGACCCAGTCGAAGGGGTGGATATGCGGACGCTGCACATAGCGTTCGGGATAGCCGACGATGTCCTCGGGCGGCAGCCAGGAGGTATGCGAGGCTCCCCGTGCGTCCATATCGCGCATGAACAACGTCATCGGTCCCGACGACGGCACGAAGAGCAGCTGCGGGGTGTAGAACGACCACGCGTTGTAGCCGGTGAGATAGTAGATGTTCGCCGGGTCGGTGACGATGAGCGCGGCCAAGCCCTGGTCGACCATCCGGTTGCGCACCGAAGCGATCCGCCCGAGGTACTCCTCGGCGCTGAACGACAGTTCGTTCGCACCGATCGTATCGACCTCGCCGGGAACCGGCTGCGGGCGCGCCTTGACCTCTTTGCCGGCCTGCCCCTGCTCGGCTCCGGGACGCATCCCGTACACATCCGGGCGATTGTCATCGCCGCCGTAGAACAGCTCACCCTCATTCATGATCCCAGTGTGGTGATCTCGCTCACATACTGTCAATCACTGTCGATGCGCGTGTTGTCGGCGGTCTGCCGATCCGCGCACCCGCGGGGATCGGCGGGCTTTCGCAACGGCGGTTCGCAGTCCTTCGCAACAGGGATCCGGGCAACCGCCGAGCGGCCGCCCCAGTGATCCGCGAACGACGATTTCGGGCGGTCGGCGAGTTGCAGTTTCAGACGGTCGGCAAACTGCGGTTTCAGGTGGACGGCAGCGGCGGATCCGGGCGCCGCGGAAACGGCACTCGACATGGATACCCGTCGGCCGCCTCGGCGATATTGACGAATCCAGAACCAAACATTTTCAGTTTCGACTGAATTCGCATACATAACAGCGCATTTCAGCAGATTCGGTGATAGATTGTTCTGAGACGCACATCACGGAGGTGAAGAATGGACCCGCTTCTGCCGAACGGCAGCGGTTCCCGACTGGGGAATCTCGACGAGAAATCTAAGGCGATCATCGTCGAGCTGCAACACGACGGAAGGAAATCCTATTCGGCCATCGGCAAGTCCGTCGGCCTGTCCGAGGCCGCCGTGCGCCAGCGGGTGTCGCGGCTCATCGATTCGGGCGTCATGGAGATCGTCGCCGTGACCGACCCGCTGAGTCTGGGATTCGCGCGGCAGGCGATGGTGGGGCTCAAGGTCCGCGGGGATATCTCCGCGGTCGCCGAGAAGCTGCACGACTACGACGAGATCGACTACCTCGTCGTCACCGCCGGTTCGTTCGACCTCCTGGTCGAGATCGTGTGTGAATCGGATCGGCATCTGATCGAGTTCGTCAATGAGGAGCTCCGCTCGATCGATGCCGTCGTGGATACGGAGCTCTTCATGTACCTCTCACTCGAAAAGCAGAAATACAACTGGGGGACGCGATGACAGACAATGTCACCAGGGCCGGCACTCCTTATCAGGATGCCATCCGCAACAACGTGTGGATGCACATGTCACCACACCAAGCACTGTTCAACGGTGGTGAGGCGCCGGTCATCGTACGCGGCGAGGGCCACCACATCTTCGACGACAAGGGCAAGAAGTACCTCGACGGCCTCGCCGGCCTGTTCACCGTTCAGGTGGGCCACGGTCGTGAGCAGATCGCGAAGGCGATGTATGACCAGACGCTTAAGC
The DNA here is from genome assembly GCF_013168765.1 of Brevibacterium sp. CT2-23B. Classification (NCBI taxonomy): domain Bacteria; kingdom Bacillati; phylum Actinomycetota; class Actinomycetes; order Micrococcales; family Brevibacteriaceae; genus Brevibacterium; species Brevibacterium sp. CT2-23B. The sequence continues at coordinate 908,008 of NZ_JABBYK010000001.1, forward strand.
TGCCGTTCATGCCCCTGTGGTCGTATGCCCACCCACAGGCGATCGAGGTCTCGGAACGTCTGGCCAGCTATGCGCCGGGCGATCTCAACCGGGTCTTCCTCACCTCCGGCGGCGGCGACTCGGTCGAGTCTGCCATGAAGCTGGCGAAGAACTACTTCAAGCTCGTCGGCAAACCCGGCAAGCACAAGATCATCTCGCGGGCGACCGCCTACCACGGCACGCCGCACGGTGCGCTGTCGGTGACCTCGCTGCCGGGCCTGCGTGAGCAGTTCGCTCCGCTGGTCCCCGGTGCGCACAAGGTGCCGAACACGAACTTCTACCGGGCACCTGAGCACCTCGCCCACGATGAGAAGGCCTTCGGCCGCTGGGCCGCCGACCGCATCGGTGAGGCCATCGAGTTCGAAGGTGCCGACTCCGTGGCCGCCGTGTTCCTCGAGCCCGTGCAGAACTCCGGCGGCTGCTTCCCGCCGCCGCCCGGATACTTCGAGCGGGTCCGCGAGATCTGCGACGAGTATGACGTGCTGCTGGTGTCGGACGAAACGATCTGCGCCTACGGCCGCATCGGCGACATGTTCGCCTGCAACGACTTCGGCTATGTTCCCGACATCATCACCTCGGCCAAGGGCATCACCTCCGGCTATGCACCGCTGGGTGCGATGATCGCCTCCGATCGGCTCTTCGAGCCCTTCGGCCCCGGCGGAGACGAGACCTTCTACCACGGCTACACCTTCGGCGGTCACCCCGTCGCCTGTGCCGCGGCGATGGCGAACTTCGACGTCTTCGAAGAGGAGAAGCTCAACGACCACGTGCACGAGAATGCTGCGGCGTTCAAGTTCACGCTCGAGAAGCTCAAGGACCTGCCGATCGTCGGCGACGTCCGCGGTGAGGGATTCTTCTACGGAATCGAACTCGTCAAGGACAAGGACACGAAGGAATCGTTCACCGAAGAGGAGTCCGAGCGGATCCTCAAGAACTTCGTGTCGGCGAAGATGTACGACAGCGGCCTGTACTGCCGCGCAGACGACCGCGGCGACCCGGTCATCCAACTCTCGCCTCCGCTGACCGTCGGTCAGAACGAGTTCGACGAGATGGAGCAGATCATCCGCGGCGTCCTGCAGGAAGCCTGGACAATGTTCTGACCCCAATTGCTACCTGACGGCGGCCCAGCAACCTCGCGCGAGGTTGCTGGGCCGCCGTCAGGTAGTTCCGGGGTTAAGTTAAGCGGTTCTGGTCGCGTTCACGGGCCTCGCGACGGGTCATCGGCGGCCGCTCCTCGGCGGGGTCCGCCGCCGTGATCGTGCCTGGGTCCGCAGCCGTGATCGTGCCGGGCGCAGCAGCGGATCCGGTGGTCCGCCTCGGCGGTCGCACTCCCGATTTCACCACGAGGACACCGAGTCCGGTCGTCAGCGGGATCGCGATGACCAGACCGATGGAGCACACAAGGATGCTCACCACCTCGATCGACATGTCTCCGAGTGTGAACGTGTCGAACAGCGGCTGATCGTGCGCGGAGACGATGATGAGCGTCATCAGCGCCGAGCCCACATACGCGAACGTGATCGTATAGACGGTCGAGGCGATATGGTCACGCCCGATGCGCATCGCCCGGGAGAACAGCTGACCGGGCTTCATCTCCGGGGCAGCGGCTGCCAGCTCCCACACCGCCGAAGCCTGTGTGATCGTGACGTCGTTGAGCACTCCGAGTCCGGTGATGAGGATCGCGCACACGATGATGTCTGTCATCCCCAGATCGGTCGTATCGACCAGCAGATACCCGTCCTCCGAATAGGCGATGCCCAGATTCGCCCAGGACGTCATCCACGCACCGAGGATGCCCGTGATGACGATGCCGAGCACCGTTCCGAACAGCGCCGTCGACGTCCGCGTCGAGATTCCGTGTGCCAGGTAGAGCGCGATGACCATGATCAGGCTCGCCGAGACCATCGCCACCAGCACCGGCGGTTTGCCGTCGAGCATCGCCGGAAGCATGAAGACGAACAGCACGGCACCGGCGAAGCCGAGTCCGATGAGTGCGCGCAGTCCCCGCAGACCGGCGACGAGGAGGACGACGATCCCGTAGATGATCGCCAGGGCGAGCATCGGCACGTTCCGGTCGAAATCGATGAACACGTAGTCGGTGCCCATCTCCGCCCGGTCCGGTGACTTCGTGAAGTCGAGGACCTTGATCGTGTCTCCGACATCGACGCCGGCCTTGACCGCGTCGGGGGTGACGTAGAGGCTGCCTTCCTGCCCGTCCGCCTCCACGGTGTATGTCGTGCAGTCGGCGCGGACCATCGGGTCCGTCTCCCCCGGGTCGCAGTCCGAAGCGTCGACGGCGGTGACGGTGACCTTCGTATCGGTGGTCCCCTCGGCCGTGTTCGTCGTCGGCCCGCCACCGGGCAGATCCTTGTCGGGTCCCGACGGCCACAGTACGAAGAGTCCGGCGATCGTGACGACGATGAGCGGGATGAGGCAGGCGAGCATGATCAGACGAACCTTCGGCGAGGCCTTCGGTTCGAGTGTGGACGTCATATGCATGGCGATCCTTCAGGGACGGCTGACCGGACAGATGCGGGGCGGTCGACCAGGGCGGAATGGCGGCTGGTGCTCACCGAGGCAGCCAGCCCAGAACTACCTGACGGCGGCCCAGCAACCTGGCGCCAGGTTGCTGGGCCGCCGTCAGGTAGTAATTGGGGTCAGGCTCCGGCGAGGTGGTCGGCCAGGTAGTTCTCCACCTGATCGATGCTCACGCGCTCCTGGCTCATGTCATCACGCTTGCGGATCGTCACTGCCTGATCATCGAGGGTGTCGAAGTCGACGGTGATGCACAGCGGCGTTCCGATCTCGTCCTGGCGACGGTAGCGACGGCCGATGGCGCCGGCATCATCGAAGTCGATGTTCCAGCGTCGACGCAGCGTCGCAGCGAGATCCTTCGCCGCCGGAGTCAGCTTCTCGTTGCGGCTCAACGGCAGCACCGCAGCCTTGACCGGGGCCAGACGCGGATCAAGCTTGAGCACGACGCGCTTGTCGACGCCGCCCTTCGTGTTCGGCGCCTCGTCCTCGCTGTAGGCCTCGACGAGGAAGGCCATCATCGACCGGGTCAGGCCGAAGGAGGGTTCGATGACATATGGGATGTAGCGGTCTCCGCTGGCCTGGTCGAAGTACTGCAGCTTCGCCCCCGAGACCTCCGTGTGAGTGCCGAGGTCGTAGTCGGTGCGGTTGGCCACACCCATCAGCTCGCCCCATTCGGACCCCTGGAAGCCGAAGCGGTATTCGATGTCGATGGTGCCCGCCGAATAGTGCGCACGGTCCTCGGCGGGAACGTCGAGGCGGCGGACGTTGTCTTCGGAGATGCCGAGATCGAGGAACCAGGACCAGCAGTCTTCGACCCACTGCTTGTAGTAGTCATCGGCCTCGTCAGGGTGGACGAAGTACTCGATCTCCATCTGCTCGAACTCACGGGTGCGGAAGATGAAGTTGCCGGGGGTGATCTCGTTGCGGAAGGCCTTGCCGATCTGGCCGATGCCGAACGGCGGCTTCTTCCTGGCGGCGGTGAGCACATTGTTGAAGTTCACGAAGATGCCCTGCGCGGTCTCCGGACGCAGGTAGTGGAGTCCGGCTTCGGAGTCGACGGGTCCGAGGAAGGTCTTGACCAGACCGGAGAACTCCTGCGGCTCGGTCCACTGACCGCGGGTTCCGCAGTCGGGGCAGACGATATCGGCCATGCCGTTCTCCGGAGCCTTCTTGTTCTTCGCCTCATACGCCTCGACGAGGTGGTCCTCGCGGTGGCGCTTGTGGCAGTTGAGGCACTCGACGAGAGGATCGACGAAGGTGGCGACGTGGCCGGAGGCTTCCCAGACGCGCTTGGGCAGGATGATCGAGGAGTCGAGGCCGACGACGTCTTCGCGACCGCGCACGAACTGCTGCCACCACTGGGCCTTGATATTGTCCTTGAGCTCCACGCCCAAGGGCCCGTAGTCCCATGCCGAGCGGGAACCGCCGTAGATCTCTCCTGCTTGGAAGACGAATCCTCTGCGCTTGGCCAGGGCGATGACGGCATCCAACTTGGACTGTGCCACTAGTTCTCTCCTTGTTTCAGTTCGCCGACGGCCGGCTGCCGTGGCTCGCAGGTACCAGCCTAACTGGTCACGCCTTCGCTTCCTCAACGCCGACCCGACCCTCCCTGACGCCCGACCTCGGCAACGGCAGGAGACCACCGGAGGCGACTGATCTCACACTCGGATTCCTACTCCGGGACCGCCTCGGCGAGCGTGTGGCATGTAGACTTGGGGTACACCCAAACCTTTCTCCGTACCGACGTCTTCACGTCTGTCCAAGCGAGTTCTTGGATCTCTACGGTTTCGGCCCGGATTGCTCACGATGATTGCACAAGCGGCCGCAGGGTAGATCGCCACTACAGTCATCTGCGATCAAGTGTGTGCCGACGTGAGAGAGATCACTCATGACCGATGTGTCCGCAAACGACGAAACCACTCCGAGATTCTCCGAACTGGGACTTCACCCGCTCGTGCTCAAGGCCGTAGAGGCGCAGGGCTACGAGATCCCCACCCCCATCCAGGCCGAGACGATCCCGACCCTCCTGTCGGGCCGTGACGTCATCGGTCTCGCCCAGACCGGAACCGGCAAGACCGCGGCTTTCGCCCTGCCGGCCCTGTCCGACCTCGCCGAGGCGGGGCGCGCCGACGACGGCCCGTTCGCCCTCGTACTCACCCCCACTCGCGAACTCGCGATCCAGGTCGCCGAGGCGTTCACCTCCTACGCCACGGAACTGTCCGACTTCTCCGTGCTCCCGATCTACGGCGGTCAGGCCTACGGCCCGCAGCTGGCGGGTCTGCGCCGTGGCGCGCAGGTCGTCGTCGGCACCCCCGGTCGCGTCATCGACCACCTCAAGAAGGGTTCGCTCAAGCTCGGCAGCCTCAAGCACCTCATCCTCGATGAGGCCGACGAGATGCTCAAGATGGGCTTCGCCGAAGACATCGAAGAGATCTTCAGCCAGGTCGGTCCCGACCGTCAGGTCGCACTGTTCTCGGCCACCATGCCGTCCTCGATCCACCGGATCACCGGCAAGTACCTGGACGACCCGAAGGAAGTCCGGATCGCTGCGAAGTCGCAGACCGGCGCGAACATCCGCCAGCGCTACTTCATGGTTCAGCACTCGCACAAGCTCGATGCGCTGACCCGGATCCTCGAGGTCGAGGAGTACGAGGGCATCATCATGTTCGTGCGCACGAAGCAGGCCACCGAGGAGCTGGCCGAGAAGCTGCGTGCCCGCGGGTTCAAGACCGCCGCGATCAACGGCGACATCCCGCAGCAGGCACGTGAGCGCACGATCGACATGCTGCGTGAGGCGAAGATCGACATCCTCGTCGCCACCGATGTGGCCGCCCGCGGTCTCGACGTCGAGCGCATCACGCTCGTCGTCAACTACGACATTCCGCACGACACCGAGTCCTACGTCCACCGCATCGGCCGCACCGGTCGTGCCGGACGCTCCGGTGAGGCGATCCTCTTCGTCACTCCGCGCGAGCAGCGCATGCTCGGCTCCATCGAGCGCGCCACGAAGCAGAAAGTCGAACCGCTGACCCTGCCCAGCGTCGAAGAGCTGACGAACACTCGCGTCGACAAGTTCACGAAGCGCATCGACGATGTGCTCGCGCAGACCGAACTGTCCGAACTCACCGACGTCATCGAGGCGTACTCGCTCTCCCGTGATGTGCCGGCCTCGAACATCGCCGCCGCGCTGGCGTCCCTCGTCCTCGAGTCGAACACGCTCAAGGCCGAGCCGATGCCCGAACCGGCACGTCGTCAGGGACGTGACCGCGACGGCGGTCGTGACGGCGGCCGTCCGGGCCGTGGCGGACGTGCCCGTGATGAGAACATGACGACCTACCGTCTGGCCCTCGGACGCAATGAGCGCCTGCAGCCGGGCGCCGTCGTCGGTGCGATCGCGAACGAAGGTGGAATCACCTCGAAGCAGATCGGCCATATCGACATCCGTTCGAACCACACACTCGTCGACCTGCCCAAGGACCTCGACCCGTCGGTGCTGCGCAAGCTCTCCCACACCGAGATCCAGGGCCGTCCCATCGACATCCGTCCGGATTCCGGTCGCCCGGGACGCCCGTTCAAGAAGCGCAACTTCGACAAGCAGCCCGGTGACGGCCGCAACTTCCGCGGTGATCGCCGAGGCGGCAAGAAGTTCGGCGGACGCGGCGACCGCTCCCGCGACCACTACTGAACCGATCGCGTCATGACCGTGACTCCCCCGGAGTCGTGAGAACGGTGAAGCGCCGATCCGGCCGAAGCCATGACGAGGGCCCCGCAGCAAGATGCTGCGGGGCCCTCGTCGTCAGCAGAGTGGAACGGGCCGGCCGAGCCTCAGAAGCCCGTGGAAGCTGTGACTCAGTCCTCAGCCTTCGCGTCAGGCAGAGGGCGTGTCCACGGCTCCGCCGAAGCGACGGTCGCGGCGGGCGTACTCTTCGATCGCCGCCCACAGGGTGCGCCTGTCGACGTCGGGCCACAGCACATCCTGGAAGACCATCTCGGCATAGGCTGACTGCCAGAGCAGGAAGTTCGAGGTCCGCTGCTCCCCCGAGGACCGCATGAACAGGTCGACGTCGGGCACGATGGGTGCGTAGAGGCGGGAGCGGACGGTCTTCTCCGAGACCTTGCCGGGTTTGAGCTTCCCGGCGGCCACCTCGGCGGTGATCTCATTGATCGCGTCGACGATCTCGGAGCGTCCACCGTAGTTCACGCAGAACTGGAGCACGAGACCGGTGTTGTTCTTCGTCATCTCCGCGGCGGTCTCGAGTTCGTCGATGACCGAACGCCACAGCCGTCCGCGCCGGCCGGACCACACGATCCGCACGCCCAGGGCGTTGAGCTCATCGCGACGGCGGCGGATGACGTCACGGTTGAACCCCATGAGGAAGCGCACCTCTTCGGGTGAGCGCTTCCAGTTCTCCGTCGAGAACGCATACGCCGACAGATAGTCCACGCCGACCTCGATCGCGCCGTGGATGACGTCGAGCAGCGAAGCTTCCCCGGCTCTGTGCCCTTCCGTGCGCGGCAGCCCCCGCTGATTCGCCCACCGACCGTTGCCGTCCATGACGATCGCGACGTGCCGGGGCACGAACTTCGCGTCGATGCGCGGAGGTCTCGCTCCGCTGGGGTGGGCCGGTGGTACGGGGTAGCTCATGTGCTCTCCAGAATTCTCAGTGATCGGATATTGCGCTCGAGGTGCCAGGACACCCAGTCCGAGACCAGCTTCGACCCGTCGATCTGATCGTGCAGGTCGGAGGCCTCGGCGCGCTCCCAGTCGCCGGACAGGAGCGCGGCCATGTGTTCGAGCGCATCGGTGTCGGGCAGCGCGGCACCGGAGGGGCGACAGTTCGTGCACACGGCCCCGCCCAAGGCTGCGGAGAACGCGCGGTGGGGTCCGGGATTCCCGCACTGGGCGCAGTCGAGCAGGCTCGGTGCCCACCCGGCCACGGACATCGCGCGCAGCAGGTACGCATCGAGGGACAGCCTCGGCGGGTGTTCGCGGTTGCACAGCGAACGGATCGCAGAGACGAGGAGGAGGAAATGCGTGCGGGATTGGGGCTCGGCTTCGGTGATGCTGCGCGCCGTTTCGGCCATCACCGAGGCGGCCGAATAGACATCGAAGTCCGTGGCGATTCCGCGGGCGAAGGGTTCGACGAGTTCGACCTGGGTGACGATGTCGAGGCTGCGCCCGACATGGCATTGCAGGTCGACGAGCATAAAGGGTTCGAGGCGGGAGCCGAACCGCGATTTCGTCCGGCGCACCCCCTTCGCGACGGCGCGGACGAGGCCGTGGCTGCGAGTGAGCACGGTGACGATGCGGTCGGCTTCGCCGAGTTTGTGCCCCTGGAGCACGATGCCTTCATCACGATAGTTGTGCACCCGCCCATTATCGCTGAAGCGCGGCGGGGAATCACCCCGCCGCGCTTAAGCGACTGCTGTGAGATCGACCGCGCAGCCTCAGCTCTGGCGGTCGCGAGCCGCACGGTTGACGGCTGAGACGACGGCCTTGAGCGAGGCCTTCGTGATGTTCGGGTGCAGACCGGCGCCCCAGACGACGCGGTCTTCGACGGCGAGTTCGACATAGGCTGCGGCGTTGGTGTCAGCGCCGGAGCCGATGGCGTGCTCGGAGTAGTCCTGGAGTCGCACGTCGACGTCGAACTGGTCGATGAGGATCTTCACCAGCGCGTCGATCGGTCCGTTGCCGCGTCCTTCGTAGGTGCGCTCCTGACCGTCGACGATGAGGTCGACCTCGATGCGCTCCGCCGATGAGCCGCCACCGTCGACATTGCCCGATTCGGTGCGCAGACCGACGATCTGGAAGCGGCCCCATGCCTTCTCTGGGTCGTCGGCGGGCAGGTATTCGTAGTTGAAGATGCGGCGGATCTCCTCGGCGGTGACCTCGCCGCCGGCTTCGGTGTGCTGCTGCACGGCGCGGGAGAATTCGACCTGCATCCGACGCGGCAGGTCGAGTCCGTACTCGCTCTTGAGCAGGTAGGTCACTCCGCCCTTGCCGGACTGCGAGTTCACACGGATGATCGCCTCGTAGCTGCGGCCCAGGTCCTTCGGGTCGACCGGCAGGTAGGGCATGTCCCATTCCATGAGGTCGACGGGGGTGCCCTGGGCGTGCGCCTTCTTCTCACGATCGGCGAAGGCCTTGTTGATCGCGTCCTGGTGCGAGCCCGAGAACGAGGTGAAGACGAGGTCGCCGCCGTAGGGGTGACGTTCATGGACACCGATCTGGTTGCATTCGGTGACGGTGTGGATGACCTCGTCGATATCGGAGAAGTCGAGCTCCGGGTCGATGCCCTGCGTGTACAGGTTGAGAGCGACGGTGACGAGATCGAGGTTGCCGGTGCGTTCACCATTGCCGAACAGGCAGCCTTCGATGCGGTCGGCGCCGGCCATCATTCCCATCTCCGCAGCGGCCACGCCGGTGCCCCGGTCGTTGTGCGGGTGCAGGGACACGGCCACTTCGTCGCGGTAGGGCATATTGCGGCAGAACCATTCGATCTGGTCCGCGTAGGTGTTCGGTGTGCCGCGTTCGACCGTGGCCGGCAGGTTGACGACGGTCTCGCGGCCGGCTGCCGGCTGCCACATGTCGAGGACGCTGCCGACGATGTCGAGGGCGAACTCGGGTTCGGTGTCGACGAAGATCTCCGGCGAATACTGGTAGCCGAAGTCCGCGTCGGACAGCAGAGTCTCGGCGTGCTTCATCACGGCCTGAGTGCCCTGCAATGCGATATCGCGAGTCTGGTCGAAGCCGTCTCCGTCGAAGCCGAAGACGACCTTGCGGAAGACCGGCGCGGTTGCGTTGTAGAGGTGCACGGTGGGCATCTTCGCGCCGACGAGGGATTCGACAGTGCGTTCGATGAGGTCCTCACGAGCCTGCGTGAGCACGGAGATCCGGACGTCATCGGGAATCGCGTCCTGTTCGATGATCTCGCGGACGAAATCGAAGTCGACCTGGCTGGCGGCCGGGAACCCGACCTCGATCTCCTTGAAACCGAGCTTGACGAGCAGATCGAACATCTTGCGTTTGCGGTCCGGGGTCATCGGATCGATGAGCGCTTGGTTGCCGTCGCGCAGGTCGGTGCTCAGCCAGCGAGGCGCCTTGCTGATGATCTGGTCGGGCCAGGTGCGATCGCGCATATCCAGCGCGATGCGGTCCTGGAAAGACTTGTACTTGCCGAACGGCATGGGAGAAGGCTTCTGCAGTTTCATTGTTCCTCTAACTTAAGTTTCTCAGCGCTTGACCAGCATACGAGGACTCCGCGACGAGCGTGCTGTCCGTTCAGGACTCGTCGCGGCAAGGAAGGAGGAGGAACCTATGAGCCACACGATCACCGTAGTCCCCCTTCCGCGATCCGTCCGAATCCCGTCCACATCCTAAGATCGCCGACGCGGCTCCGGGCTCCTACTTGAGGAAGTCGACCGAGGCGCGGCGGACGTTGAATCCGACTCCGGTGTCGTCGGATTTGCAGGTCATGCCCTCTTCGCTGGAGGTGCAGGTCATCCCTGCCGCGGAGATCGAATCCCCGTAGCCGAGGACACGTGCCGGGCCGTTGCTCTCGGGAGCCTCGACGCAGGAGAAGCCTGAGCCTTCCTTGTTCGCCACGACGATGGAGCCCCAGTCGTCGAGCTTGCAGTCGTCGGGCTTCTCCGGTGGTGAGTACTCGTAGTCCTTGATCACGCAGCGCACTCGTTCGGAGTCGATGGTGCAGGCGATATTCCCCGACGGGGATGTGAAGGTCTCTTCGGCGACGGGAGCCTTCGAGCTGCCCGAATCGGACGGCTCGGGATCATCGGTCTGACCGATCGACGGTTCGTCCGTGGGTCCCACGGTGGTGGTGTCGTCACCCTGGGTGGAGTCCCAGACGATATAGCCGACGATGCCGAGGGCGAGGATGAGCGCGATGGCAGCGAGCACCCACAGCCACGCGGGGACCTTCTTCGTATCATTTCGCCGACCATAGGGGTCGTGCGGGCCGCCGGGATTCCCCGGTCCGCCGGGTCCTCCCGGCCCTCCCGGTCCTCCCGGTCCTCCGGGTCCTCCGGGACCGGCAGGTCCGCCCGGCGCATAGCCGGCGGCATAGGCACCGCTGTACGCGGGAGCGTGGCCCGCCTGCCCGTATCCGGGCCCCGCGGGGCGACCGGGGCCGGGCTGTGCATGATCGGGTCCCGCCGGCGACTGCACCGGCCCGGCAGCCTGCGGCTGAGATGCTGCGGCATGACCGGAAGCACCGAACTCTCCGCCCCACTGCCCCTGGTGCGGCTGAGGATCTCCCTGATGCGGGTGTGATTCGGGCTGCTGCGAATGCGGCTCGGCCCGGTGCGCGTCCGCAGGCGCCGGCTGCGAGCCGGGCAGCGGGTTCCACTGCTTCGGAGCCGAGGGAGCCTCCGCAGCGGCGATATCGTCGGAGTTCACCTTGCGCGGCGCGGCCGGCAGCCCTCCCGTCTGATATCCATCGGCGGCGGCCAGTCCGCGCAGCTCTTCGAGGCTGAGCACCTCGGTGGCATCGGTGCCGTCGGATTCGACCATCGACCGCAGCCTCTGCAGTTCTGCGGGAGTGAGTGCTTGGGTGGAGCCATCAGCGGCCGCGGACTCATCCTCGCCGATGAACAACTGGGTTGTGATCGACTCCGGAGACTCCTCGGCCGGCTTCCGACGCCCGGGGCGCGGAGGATGGTTCGGCACAGGTGGAATGCTCATGGTGTCATTTTCGCATAGTCGCTACCGGCGAGTTCTCATGCTTCGTGAGATGATGACCTCATGTCCGATGGAGTCCTCCGGCGCGCGGGAGTGCCCGCGCTTCTCGCCTGCGCTCTGCTGGTGACCGCCTGCGGCGCCGATGCCGACGACGGCACGGACGATCCCTCGGCGGCCGAGTCCGCCGGTTTCGCCGCTCCGGCACAGCAGACGAGCTTCGGTGATTTCGCAGCCCCGGCCCAGGACTCCCCCACCGGCGCCGACTCGGATTCGACTGCATCCGATCAGCCCGGCACCGAGGCGACCGGACCGGTCCACCCCGTCCCTGTCCCCGGTCTGGCGAAGGAGTTCACCGACCAGATCCCGGCAGAGACCTCGCAGGTCCTCGTCGCGACCTCGCCGACAGCCGCTTCGGAGAAGTCGAGCCTGAGCTTCTATGAGTTCACGGACAGGAAATGGAAGAAGCTCAAGACCTTCGACACCCACAACGGCTCCAAAGGATGGCTGAAGGATCGCCGCGAGGGCGATAAGACCACCCCGATCGGAGTGTTCACACTCAGCGACGCGGGCGGTTTCAAGGCGAACCCGGGCACCGACCTGCCGTACACCCAAGACAATCGTCTGCCCTCCTCGGCGACGGTGGCCTACGGGGCGGACTACGAATCGGTCTTCGACTACATCATCGCCATCGACTACAACCGCAGACCCGGCACTCCCCCGACGGACAAGACCCGACCGATGGGCTGGGACAAGGGCGGCGGAATCTGGCTGCACCTCGACCACGATTCCGGCACGAACGGCTGCGTCACCCTCGACGAGGCGGACCTCAAGTGGATCATGCGCACCATCGATCCGGACGCTCACCCGCGCATCGCTATGGGGCCGGCACCCGAAGTCAAGAAATAGCAGAGCCGAAGAAGCAGAAGAGCAGGAACCCGTGCGCCGTCTCATCCTCTCCCTCGTCCAGTCGATCAACGGATCCTTCGCCGAGAACGGCTGGTCGACCGGGGTGTCCACGGACGCCGACTTCCGGCGCTTCCTCGCCCTGCGACGCAGCGCGAATGCGATCATCGTCGACCGCCGCACCGCGCTGAATCCGCAGCTGCCCGTCATCAACGCCGCAGGCAAAACGCTGGAGCACACCCCCGTCTACGTGCTCACCGAGTCCGATCCGACGGCCCTGCAGAGCGAGCTCGACGCCCGCGGCCTCGACTATCGTGCCCAGCACTTCACAGCAGAAACGATCACCGAGGTGGCTGCCTCGCTGCCGACGGCCCCCTCCCCCGAATCGGCACCGACCGATGCGGCGGTGCTGCTGTGCGAGTCGGGTCCGAATCTCGCGTTTCGCCTGCTCGAGCATTATCCGGGCGCGGAACTGCATCTGAGCGTGAGCCCTTGCTATATCCGCACTCCCGGCAGCCACTTCTCCGGGCTCGAGGCCGAGATCGATCTGCGCCTCATCGATGTGCGCACCGAGGACGACCAGGTCTTCCTCCGCTACACCCGCGCCTGAGTCGAAGCAGTCAGCCGGCAGAGGTCCCAGCGTTCGCGTGGATCTCGGTGCTCACCCCGAAGCGATCGGGTGAGTCAAGGATCGCGGTGATACCGTCGGCCACCTCGGTGAGATGGACGGTTTCGACTCCCCCGGACAGATCATTGCGATCATCGCCGCCGATCGGAGCCATGATCCGCAGCTCGCGGAAGGCCACGCTCGTCGATTCCGCTGCGGCGACTTCGATGAGCATCTTCTGCGCGGCGCCGAAGACGCTGATCGCCCCTGACCCGGCCAGCGCTTCGACGCTGGCGACGCCGTTGAGCGCCAGGTGGACGATTCCCCGGATCGCGCTCGTCCGGTCGGTGGCCAGGGACTGCGAGATCGCACAGGCTGTGAAGTGCCCGCGCAGGTATGAGTCATAGTCCGCATCGAACTTCTCCAGACCTCGGTCGAGCACCGGTTCGTCGATGTACCACCCGCCGATGGCGGCGATGACGGCATCGACCGGCGGCAGGTCTCTGGAGGCGAGCGCCGAGGTGACCGCCTCCGGCTCGTCCACCCAGTCCGGCACAGTCACCGGTTCGTATGCCGTCTCCGTGTCCGGAGTGCGGCGGACGATGCCGGTGACTCTGTGCTGCGGACTGAGCTGCTGGGCGAGCCCGGTGCCGACGTGACCGGAGGCGCCGAAGAGGAGGATGTGCATGAGGCGAGTCTATGTCCCCTGCGTTCGGTCAGGTGAGATAGACCTTGACGCCCTGACTCTTCGTGTAGGTCATGTACCCGTGCTCGAAGTTCTGACGGATCTTGCCCGCCGAGGAGAACTGGTCCGTCTTCGGCAGTCCGAGCTTGCTGCGTTCCCAGCCGAGGGACTTCCACTTCTTGAGCATCTCGCCGCGCATCGGCTGTCCCTTCGTCGCCGACGACCACGTGATCATCCCGTTCTCGTAGTTCTGGTAGTAGGCGCTCTTGCGGTATTTGAAGGTCTTCTCATCGCTGCTGGGGTAGCCGAGGAAGCCCTTGGTGTATCCGGCGCGCTTGTACCCGTTGCGGATTCCGCCCTTGTTCAGGTGCGCCCCTGTCTTCGACGACCAGTACACGGTGCCCTTGGCGAAGCGCTGATAGGCGCCGTTCGGATTGGACAGCTTCCCTTCGAGGCTGCGGGCCTCGCCCGTCTGCGCGGAGTGCGACCGGTAGTACGTGCCGATGGCTCCCTTCACCGGATAACCACCGACATCGGACTGCATCGACTTCGCACCGGACCGGATCGATCCGAGTCGGGAGTAGAAGGCATTTCCCGGGCAGGCGGTGTAGCTCGTGTCCCGGTGGCCGGAGACCACATTGAGGCTGACCTTCCTGCCTTCGGGATACCGGCTCGTGCTTCCTCCGCCGGAGGTGAGCGTCATCTTTCCCGTCGGGTTGAAGGCGTACTGGTTGGCCTTCCACGCGATGAGCCGCTTGACCGAATTCTGGGCTGCCGTGCTCGGCGCGGACCCTGTGTAGGTGCCCAGCACGCTGATGCCGATCGTGTACGAGTTGAATCCGGAGGCGTGGGCTCCGGTCACAGACAGATCGATGCTGTCGGCACGGCCCTCGTAGATGGTTCCGTATTTGTCGACGAGGAAGTTGTACCCGAGGTCGCACCAGCCTCGTTCTTTCGTGTGGTACGCGAGGTAGCCGCGGATGATGCCCGGGGCCTGTGCCTTCGTATAGGAGTTCGATCCGGCGGTGTGGTGGATGAAGACGCCCTTCGAAGTCGACGTCTTGTCGGTGGTGCAGCGGACGAGCTTCTCGTCGGCGCCCCATTCGCGGCGGGTGACGATGTTCGCCCTCAGCTCGTGGTGGGACACCTGCGCTGTCGCCTTCTGTGCGGTGACCGAGGCGGGCTTCTTCACTGCGGCCGCGTCGGCGCCGGTGACGGGGCTTGCGACGTTGGTCACTGCGAGGTCGTTCGTGTCGGCGTTCTTCGCTGTCGCACGGATCTCCACCGAGGTGGAGTCGACCACGGGCACGGCTTCTGTCCGTCCTTCCTGAGCCGCTGCGGGGACCTGTTTGCCCTCAGCCGAGGAACGGTCAGGGCCGGCACCGTCGTCGGCCGGCAGGGTCTCCCACGAGGACCAGCCGCCGGAGTCGCGGTAGCGAAGTTCGAGACGTGGGTCGTCTCCCGTCCACTTGGCTCCGATGACATTGACTTCGGAGTCTTTGAGTTTGAGTGCTGTGACCTTTGCCGGAGTGGCCGAATACGTCTTCGTCGTCGATCCTGCGTTCCGGCTCACCTGGGGAGCGTCCGCGGAGTCCGCTGTCTTGGTCGCTGCAGGCTCCGTCGGTGTATCCGAATCGGATGATTCCTTCGTCGGCGCGGGCTGCGGCTGGCCCCCGCCGTCGAGTGACGGTGAGCCGCTGTCGCCGAGCGATGGCGCTTCGGCGGCGAGCGCGGGACCACCGGTCATCATCGACACGGTGAGCACCGCAGCCAGTGCGGGGGTGACAAGTCGGATCGGTTTCATCGGGGCTGCTTCCTCTGCAGTCTGTCCGCCTTCTGGTTATCACGGACGCCAATGGGTTCGCGTCGCCGTCGACACTGCCTTGTCGGCGCCGCAGCGTCGCAGCACTCCTGCGACACTGATGCACAGATTAATGGCATTGCCAGTTTCTGTGAAGGTGACTCGCAAGTTCTATTCAGAATTTCACCTCCTTCGGACACGGCGATGTCACACTGCCCGCTCCGACAGCCCGGCCCACTCGCGCGATACGCTGGCACTCCACATTCCCCGCGTCCCCGTCGTCGAAGGACCCATATGGCTGATCGCCGCGAACTCACTCGACTCGAGGCAGTCCTCGACGCCTTCGCCGACCGCGTTCTCCCCCGCGTCCCCGCCGGGATGCGGGAGTTCCTCGCCTTCGGAATCAAACAGGCGTGGGCGTGTCTCTTCGGTGCTCTCATGCTCTTAGCGATCATCCTCACCGCTTGGCTCTACCCCGATGATGCGGCCATCGCCCGCAACGACTTCCTCGTCATCCTCGCCGTACTCATCCAGATCGGCATGCTCGTCGCTCGCCTCGAGACCGGTCGCGAGCTCATCGTCATCATCGTCTTCCACATCGTCGGCACCGGAATGGAGATCTTCAAGACCGCCGTGGGTTCATGGAACTACGCCCCCGGCGGGGTCCTCCACATCGGCGCAGTACCGCTGTTCACCGGGTTCATGTACGCCGCCGTCGGCTCCTATATCGTCCGCGTGTACCGTCTCTTCGACTTGCGGTTCAGCCATTACCCGCCGAGGTGGCTGACCGTGATCATCGCCGCCGCCATCTACCTCAACTTCTTCACCCACCACTTCATCGTCGACCTCCGACTGCTTCTCGTCCTGGCCACCGTCATCGTCTTCTTCCGCTGCCGCATGCACTTCCATATCCATCGCAGGACACTGACGATGCCCGTGCTGCTGGCCTTCCTCCTCGTCGCCTTCTTCATCTGGGTGGCCGAGAACATCGGGACCGCGGCCGGTGCCTGGCTGTATCCGAGTCAGGACGACGGCTGGCACCTGGTGCCGCTGACGAAGCTGGTGGCCTGGTTCCTGCTCATGATGATCTCCGTCGTCCTCGTGACCTTCGTCCACAGACCCAGGCCGCCTGAGGTCCACAGACCCGAGCCTCCTGACACCTATACTTGCTGAGAACCGAAACTTCCAGGACGGCAGAAGGAGACTCATGGCGGCACCCGATGCGCAGAATGAGAAGGAATCGAGCGCATTGCTCAAGGTGCTCCGCCCAACCAGCGGTTCCAACCTGTCGGTCAGTGCTCGTGTGCTGCTGCGCGTCATCGCCGGAGTCCTCGTCCTCGCCCTCATCCTCGCCCTCGTCGGACTGTTCCTCGTCCGTCGCTCCTTCCCGACCACCGACGGCGAGATCTCGCTGCCGGGGCTCGACGCGCCGGTCACCGTCCACCGTGACGAATCGGGTGTTCCCACCATCGAGGCCGAAACCGCCCGCGACCTGTTCCTGGCTCAGGGGTTCGTCCACGCTCAGGACCGGTTCTGGGAGATGGACTTCCGCCGACACGTCACCTCGGGACGACTCTCCGAACTCTTCGGCAAATCCCAGCTGGGCACCGACATCTTCATCCGCACGCTCGGCTGGCGGAAGGTCGCCGAGCAGGAGGTGAAGAAGCTCGACAAGACGAGTCTGGGCTACTACGAGGCCTACGCGGACGGCGTCAACGCCTACCTCAAGGACAAATCCCCCACCGAGCTGTCCCTCGAATACGCCGTCCTCGGCCTCGAGACCGGCAGCACCGAGGTCGAGAAATGGACCCCGGTCGACAGCGTCGCCTGGCTCAAGGCCATGGCATGGGATCTGCGATCGAACCTCGAAGACGAGATCGACCGGTCGATCCTCAGCTCGGAGCTCACCGACGAGCAGATGAGCCACATCTATCCGGATTACCCATATGCCACGCGTCCGACGATCCTCGGCGGCAGAGCCGGCGACAAGGCACCGAAGGACCGCAGCGGCGACGACGTCGAGCAGAAGCCGCGAGTCGACGACCGTGCACGGGAGGACGATGAGGCACATGCCGGAGGCACCGTCACCGAGGCACCCCGAACAGGGAACACCGACACCGAGGCGGCCGTCCCCACCGATGATCTCCTCGAACTGCGGAATACGCTCACATCGCTGCCGCCGATGCTGGGACAGAACAGCGACGATATCGGGTCGAACTCGTGGGTGATCTCCGGGGACCACACGAACACCGGTCGACCGCTGCTGTCCAATGACCCGCACCTCGCCCCGGCGATGCCCTCGGTCTGGTACCAGGTGGGACTGCGATGCAAGAAGGTCACCGATGCCTGCCCCTTCGACGTCACCGGTTTCTCCTTCTCCGGACTGCCGGGAGTCGTCATCGGCCACAACCAGTCGATCGCCTGGGGACTGACGAACCTCGGCGCAGATGTCACCGACCTCGTCGTGGAGAAGATCCGCGACGGGAAGGTCATCCACGACGACGGAGACGAACCGCTGCAGGTGCGCAAGGAGACGATCGAGGTCGCGGGCGAGGACCCACGCGAGATCACCATCCGCTCCACCCGCAACGGCCCACTCGTGTCGAAGCTCGACGGCACGTATCGCAAAGCACTCGATGCGACGACCGGGGCGGATTCGCAGGACCCTAAGTCGGGACCGGCCGAGGAGCACTACGGTCTCGCCCTCGATTGGACGGCTCTGCGTCCGGGTACGACCGCCTCGGCGGTGTTCGCCATCAACAAGGCCACGAATTGGCAGGAGTTCCGGCACGCGGCGTCCCTGTTCGACGTGCCCTCCCAGAACCTCGTCTACGCCGATGTCGCCGGGAACATCGGCTATCAGGCCCCCGGAATGATCCCACGCCGAGGCAAGGCCGACGGCACCGTGCCCCGACGCGGGTGGAAATCCGACGAGGATTGGCAGGGCTGGGTCGACTTCGAGGATCTCCCACATCTGTACAACCCCGAACGCGGATGGATCGTCACCGCGAACAACCCGGTCGCCGCCCCCGGTGAGACAGTGCAGCTGGGTGAGGACTTCGACTACGGGGATCGCGCCCGCCGCATCACGAAACGCATCAAGGACGCGGTCGACGAGGGCCGGAAGCTGCGGCCGATGGACATGGCGGAGATCCAGAACGACGACCAGAATCCGTTCGCCGCGAAGCTCGTACCCGAAGCGGTGAAGATCCACTCCCATGGTGACGAGGACATCCTCGAGGCGAAGAAGCTGCTGAAGAGCTGGAACGGCTTCGACTCCGCGAACAGCGCGGGCGCCGCCTACTTCAATGTGCTCACGAAGACGCTGCTCGAGCAGACGATCAGCTCGAAGCTTCCCGACGGGGTGTCCCCCGCCGGCGGTTCACGGTGGTACCTCGTGCTCTCGGAACTGCTCGAAGACCCGGATTCCCAGTGGTGGTCGGGCAAGGGCGTCGAAGGTCGGGACGAGGCTCTGCGCAAGGCCATGAAGACGGCGTGGGCGGAGACGGAGGACCTGCTGGGACCGGAGCCCGTGACGTGGCGGTGGGGAATCCTGCACCGCCTGACGATCCGCAACGCCAGCCTCGGCGAATCCGGGATCACACCGGTGGAGAAGCTGTTCAACCGCGGCCCCTATGAGGTCTCCGGGGGTTCGGGCGTCGTCCATGCCACCGGGTGGGATGCCTCGGTCGGCTATGAGACGAACTGGGTGCCGTCGATGCGTCAGACGGTCGATCTGTCGAACTTCGACGCCTCGAACTGGATCAACCTCACGGGCGCGTCGGGGCATGCCTTCCACCCGCATTACGACGATCAGACGAACGATTGGGCCGCCAATGTCAATCGACCATGGCCGTACTCGAAGGAAGCCGTGGCCGCGGCGGCAGAGGACACACTCACTCTCGAGCCGTGAGAACGGGGTTTCAGTCCTTGGGCAGGATCTTCGCTTCGAGGAAGTTCGCGACATCGTCTTCCCAGCGCACCGGGTCGATGTTCCATTCCTTCGTGTGATGGGCCTTGCCGTATGAGGGCATCGTGACCAGATCCCGTCTGACACCTGCCAGCGCGTGGGAGGGGCCGGAGGGAACGAATTCGTCGTCATCGGAGTGGATGAGCAGAACCGGCACATCGAGTTCGGCTGCACGGGTCACCCAATCCATGCGATCGAGATCGAGCGGGGTCTCGAGCCCGGTGATCGGCCGTGCCCATGGCTGCGTGATCATCTCGAGCGTGAGTTTGGCGATCGGTGTCGGCAGCAGGTTCTTCTTCGCCTGCCCGTCGAGCACGTTCACCCAGTCGACGACGGGTCCGTCGAGGACCAGTGAGGTGACGAACCTGCGGTTGCGTCCGCGGGAGGCCGCCTGCAGGGCGATGGCTCCGCCCATCGACCAACCGAAGAGCACGACGTTCTTCGCTCCGTGTTCGACCGCGAAGTCGATGGCGGCGTCGACGTCGATCCATTCGGTGTCGCCGAGCCCGTAGCGAGATGTGGTCTCCACCCGCACCTCGGCGTCGTTGCGGTAAGACATCGCGATCGAGGGCACCCCGAGGGTGTTGAGCACGGGAGCGGCGCGCAGTCCCTCGGCGCGGGTGCTGGCTCGGCCGTGGATGAGGATCGCCCAAGTGTCGTGGGGTTCCGGATGGTCGGTCGGCAGCAGCCACGCGGGCAGGTCACCGGCGTCGGAGCGAATCTCGATGTCGTCGAAATTCACACCGGCAGCGATCGGATCAGGATAGACGACTCCGGTCCACCGTCCCCGCCAGGCCCGTCGGATATCGCCGCGGGTGACGGACAGGATCTCTCGGGAGACGGTGCGCGAGCGGGGATCGTACTCGACGATATCGCCGACGACGGCATGTCCCGAACCCTGGTTGAAGTAGAGACCATAGGTGCCGGGCACCGTGGTCTCCTCATCGGCGGGCAGCTGAATGCGCATATTCGGCGGAAAACCGTCGATGTGCAGGATGTCGAGTTCTTCCGGGGCATTCTCCGGAACGATGATCTTGCGGGCGAAGTAGGCGGCCAGACCCGACGACGCCACAGAGATCAGGGCACCGAGTCCGGCGCCGACGCCGATACCGGCGGCGAGCAGGCGGGCGGGGAACTTCGTGTCGCGGACCATGAAAACCTCCTGTGTTCATTGTTGCCTACGGAATGATCAGGCACCAAACGCTGTTGTGCGGAATGAGCGAGTGTCACTCGCTGTTGCGCTCACCAGGGGCGGAGATCTTCTCCTCCTCGCCGCAATCACCGTCACTGACAGAGACCGGAGGTCACGATGACTCAGTCATCAGATATCAACGCTGGAACTTCGACGAACGAGGGGGCCGCGGCTGAGGAGATCCGTTGGCAGGACGTGCTCACTCCCGAGGAGTTCGCGGTGCTCCGCCAGGGCGCGACCGAACGCCCCTTCACCGGCGAGTACAACGATGAGACGGCAGCCGGGATGTACCAGTGTCGGGCCTGCGGAGCCGACCTGTTCCCCTCCGATACGAAGTTCGCCTCGCACTGCGGATGGCCGTCGTTCTACGCGCCTCTGGCCGAGGACCGGGTCCGCTACATCCGCGACACCTCGATGGGCATGGAACGCGTCGAGGTCCGCTGCGCGAACTGCGACTCGCATATGGGCCATGTCTTCTCGGGCGAGGGCTACGGCACTCCCACCGATCAGCGCTACTGCATCAACTCGATCTCGTTGAAGCTCAACACCGACGCTGCCGACAGCTGAGGTGGCGACAGACACTCAGAGCACCGAGGCGACCGGGCTCGTCGTGAAGAACTTCGACGAGCTCCGGCCCACGGAGCTCTACGGAATTCTGCAGCTGCGCTCACGGGTCTTCGTCGTCGAACAGGAGTGCGTGTTCCTCGACCCCGACGGGGTGGACTCACTGCCGGAGACTCTGCATTTCTTCTACCCTCGACCGGCCACGGCGATGTCGGACACTCACGGCGCCGAGCATGGACGCGACCTCTCGCCATGGGCCTATGCCCGTCTGCTGCCGGCGGAGTTGCCCGACGGTCCGGCGGCCAGGCCGGGAGCACGCAGCATCAGTCGTGTCACCACCCACCCCGACGCCCGCGGGCAGGGTTGGGGCCGCCGACTGCTCAGCGACATCGTCCACGCCTGGTCGACTGCCCCGCTGACGCTCAATGCGCAGTCGCACCTCGAGGGGCTGTACTCGTCCCTCGGCTTCGCCCCGAACGGTCCGCGCTTCGACGAGGACGGGATCGAGCACACCCCGATGGAGCGCCCGGCCGGCTGACCGATCAGCTCTCGGCCTCGACCTCGGCAGCGGCGTCGACGGAGGCGATGATCTTCTGCATCACAGCGTGCAGTTCACGCACTCCGTCGACGTCCATGCCGAGCTTGGCCATCATCGTTCCGGGAATCGCCTCGGCGGTCTTGCGCAGCTCACGGCCGGTGTCGGTGAGGGTGACCTCGACGATCCGCTCGTCGCTGTCGCTGCGCGTCTTCGTGACATAGGCCAGCGCTTCGAGGCGTTTGACCAACGGGGACACAGTCGCGGGTTCGAGTCGCAACAGTCGAGCGATCTCGCGCATCGGCAGCTTCTCGTGCTGCCACAGCGCAAGCATGACCAGATACTGCGGATGCGTCAGACTGATCGGTTCGAGCACGGAGCGATACGCGCCGATCACCCCGCGGGACGCCACCGCCAGCGCGAAGCAGATCTGGCTTTCCAGCGCCAGCGGGTTGTCCAGCGGCTCCGTCGAAGCTTCGGATTCCAGCATCGTGTGTCGTCGATCCTCCGTGTCGGCAATCAGGGCGTGCATACTCTTCGAAGATTACTTAGTGCGCTAATGATTAGTGTACACTAAAGGTGAAACCTGCCCAATCCCCGCCCAAGCGGCACCTCGTCGATAGGATCCTCGCTATGTCGTCCGCCTCGCAGCCTTCCCCCGATGGTTCGAACCGGAAGCAGGACAAGATGCAGAAGAATTCGGCACGGAAGAAGAACCAGCATCCGGAGTCCCAGCGCGGAGTGGGCTGGCTCAACAACTTCTTCCGCAAGATCGTCGGGCCGGCGCAGGTCGACAACACGCGCCCGGGCGGATACTTCGAGGACGAGACGCTGCGGCACCAGCAGCTCGATGCCATGGGGTTGGAGATGCGCACCGACGCCAACGGCCATTCCTATGTGGTGAAGAAGGGCAGCAGGTAGCCGCCGGTCGCTCCCCGACCATGCACAGGGCCGCCGCACCGAATCGGTGCGGCGGCCCTTTCCCGCTGTCTCGTTCTCGCTGCCTCCGTCCCGGCCGGGTCTATGACGTTCGGTCAGCGCCAGTCGGAGATGATGTCGACGAGTTCGCGACGCGGTCCGGTGTAGAACGGAACCTCTTCGCGCACATGCAGGCGCGCCTCGGTGTTGCGCAGATCCCGCATCAGGTCGACGATGCGGTGGAGCTCGGCGGCCTCGAAGGCCAGCAGCCATTCGTAGTCGCCGAGGGCGAAGGAGGCGATCGTGTTCGCCTTGATGTCCTTGTACCCGGCGGCGGCCATACCGTGGTCGCGCAGCATCTTCGCCCGTTCGGCGGGGTCGAGGAGGTACCAGTCGTAGGACCGCACGAACGGGTACACGCAGATGTAATCGCCGGGCTCGGGATCGGTCAGCAGAGCGGGCAGGTGCGCCTTGTTGAACTCCGCCGGGCGGTGGATTCCGACGACGGACCAAACGGGTTCGAGCACTCCGCCGATCAGGCTGCGGCGGATCGCCGAGTACGCGGCCTGGACGACCTCGATTTCGGGGGCGTGGTACCAGAACATGACGTCGGCATCGGCGCGCAGGGCGGAGACGTCGTAGATTCCGCGCACGATCAGACCGCGTTCCTTCAGGGGCTCGAGAGCCGCATGCAGCTCATCGGCGAGTTCCTTACGGTCGGCATCGCCGAGTTCTCCGGCAGAGGCGAAGACGGAGTAGGCGATATACCGCGTCTGCTCGTTCGCTTCTTCGATCTGGGCGTCGGTGGGCTGAGTGTATTCGCTCATATCTGCTCCTTCTGTCTTCTTTTCATTCTGAAGTGTCACGGTGGTCGTCTGCGGGTCGGTTCAGTCTCTGGGCCGCGGCGTCCGCACGGGCGATGCAGGCGGGAATGCCGACTCCCCCATAGGCGGATCCGGCGAGTTCGAGGCCGGGCAGCGACGCGATCTCGGCGTCGATGGCGGCGATGCGTCCGGCGTGGCCGGGCAGGTACTGCGGCAGTGCCGAGTTCCAGCGCTGGACCTCCGAGCCCAGCAGCTGCGATTCCGGACGGGAGGTGATCGTCTGCCAATCGGCGAAGGCTCGTTCGACGATCTCCTCATCGGAGAACCTGCTCCAGACCTCGGGTCCGTCACCGAAGCGTCCGATGCTCATCCGCACCAGGGCCGTCCCCGCGGGGATGTGAGCAGCCGTCCACGGCCACTTGTTCGACACGAAAGTCGAGGCCTTGATGAACGTGCCCTCGGTCGCGGGGACGAGGAACCCCGAACCCTTCAGCTCGACTCCCTCAAGGTCGACGAGGGCGGCGACCAAGGCGGTGGAGGCGTAGGGAATCTCGCCGAGGCGGCTCGCCGATTCCGGGGCCACCGACGCCAGCAGCCCGGCAGTCACATGCGCGGGCGTGGCGAGGATGAGCCCATCGGATTCGAGGTCCTCCCCCTCGCCGCGGACGATCCACCTCTCGCCCTCGCGGTCGATCCCGGTGACACCGGCACCGAGGCGGACCGTCCCGCCGCCCCGCACGATCGCCTCCTGCAGGGCGGGGATGAGGCGGTTGATTCCGCCTTCGAAGCTCATGAACACCGGTTCCGGGCTCCCTGCCGACGCGGTCTGGGCGTCGCGGGCGGCGAGGAGCTGTGCGACGAGGTCGAGCACCGATGTGCCCTCGACCGCAGCGGGCAGCAGCGCGGGCACCGTTTCGGCCAGGGACAGGTCCCGGCAGCGACCGGCGTAGACGCCGCCGAGCAGCGGATCGACGAGTTCGTCGACGATGGCGCCGCCGATGCGCTCGGACAGGAAGTCCCCCAGCGAGACGTCATCACCCTCGATCGGCGGGGTGATCCGTTCGGCCGCCAAGCGAGCGGCCGCCTCGGCGCCGATGAGGGATTCGACCTCTGCCGCTTCGGCGGGCACCCCCATGATCGTCCGTTTGGGAATCGCGTGCAGGTCTCCCCTGCTGAGCACCTGCGAACTGTGCTGAGTCGAGGGAAACACCGAGTCGAGGCCGAGTTCGGCGGCCAGGCTCTTGGTCTCCGGACGCCGGTTGAGGCTCGCTTCGGCTCCCGAGTCGATGCCCACAGGCACGGCACCATCAAGCGTGGTCGGCCTCAGGCAGCCGCCGAGGCGGTCACCTGATTCCAGCACTGTGACTTGGTGCTCGGCGGAGAGACGATAGGCGGCGACGAGGCCGGAGATCCCTCCTCCGACGACGGTGATCCGAGTCATTCGATCAGCCGCGGCTGCCGAGGATCTCGGCCGAGACGCGGTGGACGAGGTCGACGACGCGTCCGGGCACTTCGGGGTCGGTGTCGGGCAGGACGCCGTGGCCGAGGTTGAAGACGAATCCGCGTTCGAGTTCGAGTCCCTTGCGCACGATCGCCTCGACGCGGGCGGACAGCGCTTCCCACGGAGCGAAGAGCAGGGCCGGGTCCAGGTTGCCCTGGAGTGCCTGACCGGGATTGACGCGAGTGGCGGCATCAGCCAGGTCGACGCGGAAGTCGACGCCGACGGTCGTCGATCCGGCCTGTGCCATGGAGCCGAGCAGCTCACCGGTCTGCACGCCGAAGTGGACGCTGGGCACGTCGTGTCCGGACAATGCGTCGAAGACTGCGGTGGAGTGTTCGAGGACATGGTCCTCGTAGTCCTCCCGAGCGAGATAGCCGGCCCAGGAGTCGAAGAGCTGGAAGGCCTTGGCACCGGCGTTCAGCTGCACGTCGATGAAGGTCGCCGACATCGTCGCGAGCTTGCTCAGCAGGGCCGAGAACGCCTCGGGGTCGGAGACCATGAGCGACTTCGTCTTCTCGTGGTTCTTACTCGGCCCACCTTCGATGAGGTAGCTGGCCAGGGTGAACGGAGCACCGGCGAAGCCGATGAGCGGGGTGGCTTCGCCGAGTTCGGCGGTCACCCGCTGGACCGATTCGGTGATGTCCGGAATGTCGGCGGCGTCGAGATCAGGCAGGGCGTCGATATCGGCGCGGGAGCGCACCGGGGAGGCGATGACCGGGCCGACGCCGGGAACGATCTCTACATCGACTCCGGCGGCCTGGAGCGGGACGACGATATCGGAGAAGAAGATGGCCGCGTCGACGCCGTGGCGGCGGACCGGCTGGAGGGTGATCTCGGAGACCATCTCGGGGTCGCGGCAGGCATCGAGCATCTGAGTGCCTTCGCGCAGCTTGCGGTACTCAGGCAGGGAGCGGCCGGCCTGCCGCATGAACCAGACGGGAGTGTGTGAAACCGGCTCCGAACGCAGGGCAGCCAACAGGGGTGATGTCATGGGGCCATCTTCCCATTCTTCGATCGCTCATGCCCACTCGCCGGCGGTTTCAAGACGGGCCGTCTTGCCGTCTCAGCATTCGGCCGAGGACACGGTCCGACGGATTGTCCGCGGCCGCCTCGGCGTGGATGATTCCTCTGTCCCCGCGGCTGCTCTATCGTGGCAACTGTGGTCAACACCTCACCTCTCAATCGCATTCCGGCGGAGTTCTCCGCCGTGACGTCGGTGCTGCGTCAGGCGCGCAGCACGAACAACGTGTCGATTTCCGAGATTCCGGCCCCGGCCAAGCTGGCCCCGTACTCCTATGCTCTCGGCGCCGAGGTCAGCGCCGATGAGACGTTCCTGCGGGCCAGCGGCGAGACCATCGACGAACTCGCCACCGGCCGTATCGTCGTCCTCTTCGATCCCGCCGCCCCGGAGGAGTGGGAAGGCTCCTTCCGGGTCGTCTCCTATATCCGCGCCGAACTCGAACACGAACTCGGCAATGAGACGATGCTCGGGCATGTGGCATGGAGCTGGCTCGAAGATGCCCTCGATGCCAACGACTGCCAGGTGCTCGCCGCCGGCGGGACGACCACTCGGGTGCTGTCCGAGAGCTTCGGCACCTTGGCCGATCGCCCGGCCACGATAGACTTGGAGCTGCGCGCCTCGTGGACACCCGTGATTGACGAGCCGGATCTGATCGGCAATCACTTCGAGGCCTGGATCGATCTGCTCAGCACAGTCGCCGGACTGCCACCACTTCCTGAAGGAGTCACAGCCCTGCCCGGGCGCCGTCGATGACATCTGAACTACCGCTTTTGGAAACACCCGCGAACGGCATCCCCGACGTCGTCGATACCCCGGAGGACCTCTCCTCCTCGATTGCCAGTCTGGCAGCCGCCAACGGTCCGATCGCCGTCGATGCCGAACGTGCTTCCGGCATCAGATACGGACAGCGCGCCTTCCTCGTTCAGCTGCGCCGGGAGGGTGCGGGCACCTTCCTCCTCGATTCCGAGACGCTCGGTGATCTCAGCGACCTCAACTCGGCTCTCGGAACTGATGAGTGGGTCATCCATTCGGTGACGCAGGATCTGCCGTGCCTGCAGGAGCGCGGAATGCGCCCGGCGGCTCTGTTCGACAC
This sequence comes from Brevibacterium sp. CT2-23B, assembly GCF_013168765.1. Taxonomy (NCBI): domain Bacteria; kingdom Bacillati; phylum Actinomycetota; class Actinomycetes; order Micrococcales; family Brevibacteriaceae; genus Brevibacterium; species Brevibacterium sp. CT2-23B. The sequence continues at coordinate 934,894 of NZ_JABBYK010000001.1, forward strand.
CGAGCTGGCCGCCAGGCTGCTCGGATGGGAGAAGTTCGGTCTGGCCGCGGTCGCCGAACGCACCCTCGGGGTGCGTCTGGCGAAGGAGCATTCGGCCGCCGATTGGTCGACGCGTCCGCTGCCGAAGGAGTGGCTGAACTATGCCGCCCTCGACGTCGAAGTGCTCCTGCCGATCCGCGACATCCTCCACCAGCAGCTTCTCGACTCGGACCGGTGGGAGTTTGCGCAGCAGGAGTTCGCGCACCTGCTCGATTTCACGCCGAAGCACTTCGATGAGCCGTGGCGACGCACGCATGGACTGTCGAAGATCCGGTCCCGCCGCGACATCGCCCGGGTCCGTGAGCTCTGGCAGGCCCGGGATTCCATGGCCCGTGAGGCCGATCTGGCTCCCACGAAGATCCTGCGTGATCGTGAGCTCGTCGCCCTCGCCCAATCCGGTGTGAAGTCCAGCGACGATATCTTGGCTCAGTGGCGCAGACTCTCCCGCGCCGAGGCGGCCCGACTCTTCCGTGCCTACCGCAAGGCCTCCCGTTTGGGGGCCGAAGAGCTGCCGGGACGGTCCGAGCGCGGACGGTCGAAACGCAGCGCATTCAACCCGGCGGAGCTCAAAGAGCGGGTGGCGGCGCTCAAGGCCGCGATGTCGGAGCTCTCCGAAGAGCTGACGATCCCCCACGATGTACTCCTCCAGCCGGCAATCGTGAAGTCCCTGGCCGCGGAGTCGAGCGTCGACGTCGAAGGCTACCTCGCCGAGGCGGGAGCCCGACCCTGGCAGATCGAGCTCAGTGCCCCCGTGCTGAAGAAGACCCTGGCCGGGCTCCCCCAGGCCTGAACTCACGCTCAAGTCCCGCGGCGTCGGGCCTCCGTCGCCCCTGAGCGCATGGACTCACACCGCGCGGCGGGAACTCTGAGCGGCTCGATCGGCCACCTCGGCAGGCAGGGCCTTGAGGATTTCGGACACGATCGTGTCGACGTCGAGGCCCACCTCGGCGAGGATCTCTTCACGTGTCCCCTGCGGCAGGAACTCATCGGGCACGCCGAGTTCGAGCACCCCGATCCGCGAATCGGCTTCGCGCAGGTCGGAGCGGATCTGAGAACCCACACCGCCGATCTTCACCCCGTCTTCGATGACGGTCACCAGACTGTGGTCAGCCGCGAGGTCGATGACGGATGCGGGCACTGGCAGCACCCATCTGGGGTCGACGATTGTGGAGGTGATCCCGCGGCCTTCCAGCATGTCAGCGACTTGCCCGGCCAACCTGGCGAACGGTCCGACGGAGACGATGAGCACATCGGCGGTGGCCTCTGCGGACGATTCCCGGAGGATGTCGACGCCGTCGTCGAGCCGCCTCAGCGCCGGGATATCGGCTCCGACGCTGCCGCGGGGAAATCTCACCACGGTCGGGGCGTCCGAGACGGTGACGGCTTCGCGCAGCTCTTCGGTCAGCCGTGCGGCGTCGCGGGGTGCGGCGAGGCGCAGTCCGGGGACGACGCGCAGCATCGCGATGTCCCAAATTCCGTGGTGGCTGGCTCCGTCGGGGCCGGTGATGCCGGCGCGATCGAGGACGAAGGTGACGCCCTGGCGGTGGAGGGCGACGTCCATGAGCACTTGGTCGAAGGCGCGGGAGAGGAACGTGGAGTAGATGCACACGACGGGGTGGAGTCCGCCGTAGGACAGGCCCGCCGCCGAGGCGACCACATGCTGTTCGGCGATGCCGACGTCGAAGACGCGGTCGGGGAACTCCTCGGCGAATTTCGCCAGCCCCACGGGCAGGAGCATGGCGGCGGTGATGGCGACGATGTCTTCGCGTTCCTCGGCGAGTGCGCAGATCTCGGTGCCGAACACGGAGGTCCATGACGTCGATTTCGACGGCGTCGATCTCCCGGTGACGGGGTCGATGACGCCGACGGAGTGGAACTGGTCGGCGTCGTCGTTGACAGCCGGGTCGAATCCGTGGCCCTTCTGTGTGATCATGTGGACGATGATGGGGCCGCCGTCGAACTGTTTGGCCAGTTGGAGGGCCTTGTCGACCGAGGGCAGGTCGTGTCCGTCGACGGGGCCCAAGTATTTGATGCCGAGTTCGTCGAACATTCCGGTCTCGGGTGGGCTGACCATGTCCTTGAGACCGCGTTTGACGCCGTGAATGGCGCTGTAGGCGGCGCGGCCGGGTCGGCCGGATTGGCGGAGTGTCTCCTTGCCCCAGGTGAGCAGCCTCTCGTAGCTCGAGGTGGTGCGCAGTTCGTCGAGATGGACGGCGAATCCGCCGACGGTCGGGGCGTAGGAGCGGCCGTTGTCGTTGACGACGATGACCAGCCGCCTCGGCGGGGTGGAGGTGTCGGCGGCGATGGTGTTGAGAGCTTCCCAGGCCATTCCCCCGGTCAGGGCTCCGTCGCCGATGACGGCGACGACGTGACGGTCTCGCTCACCGGAGAGCTGGCGAGCCTTGGCGATGCCGTCGGCCCAGGACAGGGAGGCCGAGGCGTGGGAGTTCTCGACGACGTCGTGCTCGCTCTCGCGCCGGCTCGGGTAGCCGGAGAGGCCGTCGCGCTGCCGCAGGGTGGGGAACTCCTCGCGGCGGCCGGTGAGCAGTTTGTGCACATATGTCTGGTGGCCGACGTCGAAGATGATCGTGTCGCGCGGCGAGTCGAAGGTGCGGTGGAGGCCAATGGTCAGTTCGACGACTCCGAGGTTGGGGCCCAGATGTCCGCCCGTGCCGGACACGGTCGTGATGAGGTAGTCGCGGATCTCTTTGGCCAGCACTTCGCATTCGCCAGCCGAGAGTCGACGCAGATCGGCAGGCGAGCCGAGGGATTCGAGAAAGGTCATGCGGCCTCAGTTCTGACGACATCGTTGGCGGACAGATTCCATCCGCCCCATCCTATCGCTCACAGATGCGTCCCTCACCCTTCGCGACATATCTCCGCGCTGCAGTACCCCTCAGCCTTCTCGCTGCACCGCCTCGGCGCAGTATCCCTCAGCTTTCCCGCTGCACCTCCCCGCGGCACACCACCCCTCAGCCTTCTGGTCACACCGCCTCGGCGCCGGCAATTCGCACCATAGCGAACGCACCACTCACCGTTCGTGGCACACCACCCCGTCGCAGCACGGTGTTGAGCGACTGCCGATGAGTGATGGTCGCATTTGCGCCCACCCCCACTCACGCCGAGGTGGCCGACCACCAGCGCACGGATTCCTGAGGACGTGCTCGCGCATTCCGACAATCCCGCACGACAGCGACCGTCCCTCACCTTTCGCCGCACAGCGCACCGCTGCAACGAGGCGATTTGCCACGAACGGTGACGGATTCCTTGGCAGCAGTGTGTTTTGCCACGAACGGTGACGGAAGCCGAACTGCGTGGAGGACGTGACGCGAACGGTGAGGGATACTCGATCAACGAACGGCACCGTCACACGCGCCCGGGCACGACGAAAGCCGGTGGGAACAATCCCACCGGCCTTCGTTGTGCTCCAGCTCAGCGCTTCAGCGCGAACCGACTGCCGCAAGTCGGAGACTCACAGCACCTCAGCGTCTCCTGCGATCAGGCTTCTGCGAGCTGACGTAGAACGTACTGAGACATGCTTCGATGACCAAGCTTGCCGAAATTGGAATGCCTGCTTTACAAAAGTGCAGGTCAGGGGCTTATCGGCCGTTCAAATATCGCTTCCGCTCAGTTGGTGAAGCACCTACGTCGACGTCCTGCGGTAGCGACAGTTATACAGAAACCAGCGGTTCACTCGCATTCTCCAGCACGAGCCGAATGACAAGAGTCCTTCGTAACCAATGCCGACAACGGACCATTCCACCTGAAATCGTCGACGACTCCCGCCTCAGCTGACGGACAACTTGGACCAAAAGGATCGTCCTCGACCTCAGCTAGTCCACACCGACTCCACCATTCGACCTTTAATAAGGGTAGCGATGCCCCAGCCGCACAAGTATCCCGAAGCATTAATCAACAATCATGTGCAGCCTTCCCCTACTAGCCGGGGCGAACAAACGATTGGGGATGTGCAACGCTGGGCTGGGTGAAACACACACGCGGAGTCGAAACCCTCAACGCCCGCCTGTTTCTTGTCGGGCCGAGGATCGCACATCTGAGCTGAAAGCTAGATCCTCCAAGGTTGGCCGGGTAACCTAGCCTACTCTCTATCGCTCTGACCTCGTTCTGCCCCGGCCGTGTCACGACGGCGGAGAATCCCAACCATCCGCTCCCGAAGTGACCTGATGCCAATCCTCATAGCCAGCACCCGTTGCGAGAACATTGCTGGCATAACCATCAAGGGCGGGACCCGGGTGTCCCAAAATACAGGCCCGGGCCCGCCTTGATCGTGCCATGCAACTCGCACACAAATGTCACTGATGTAAGAGATCTGATCGAATCCGGCCAGGTCTGTACGCTCTGAATTGAGCCATGCTTTTCCATCCAGAAAACCAATCCCCCGGTCGAAATCGAGCTCTCCCCCGAGCCGCATTGCCCGATATGCCAGAGTCGCCGACTGTTGCCTCATAGGCATGACTGCCACGTCAACCAGAGGCCCACCTTCGAGGAACTGTACAAATACAGCAGGGGGAGAAAAGCCACCGTCCGCCATCCAGCACCCGGTGGCCTTTATGAAGTACTTCCCGAGATCGCGCACTGACTCTTGCCAATCCGGCCCATAGACATCGGCCCAGTCAATTTGTTTTGCGTGGCTGAGACTTCGCGCATGCTCCCAAACGTACTTCGCATATTTGTCGTATGCCTCATCGAATGGTTGGCTTCGGGCGTTATTGCACTCGCGACACAACGTCTTTCCAAACTTGACGGCGCTGCTCTTCACACTCGGCACAGACCAAAGTTCTTGCCCGTCCCGACCAAGATAAAGTCCGTCTTCTCCCCACATTTGGCGAAGAAGACTTGCTTTGTGTTTGTGCTCTCGACTGTCAGCAGCTCCACCGCACCACCAGCATTTGCCAGATTGGTCAGTCCGCAGCCGATCGAGGTCTTCCTGATTCGGCGAGTCCCCTGTCATACGTACATATTGGCAGGTAGGTCTGACATGAAACTCCCCTTCGCCTGCCCGACGGGGCGAATAGTCGATAAGGAATGTGCAACCGAACCATCCGATATAGCTCGCCGACCGCAGTCGTCTATGTGCTAGCCAGCGAACCGACTACTCCCGATCGACGACCACTTCGAGACTGTCTCGGAGCAAACGAATTTCGTCTGGACTGAGAATAATTTTGTCACCCACGTTGAACCGCGTCACCGTTTTGCACTTGACGCCATGATCTTTAGAAACGACCCCATTGTGATGGGCAATATCGTGCCTCAAGTGCCGCAAATCACCCATGACATCTGACGAAATTTTATTGAGTTCGACTCCCTCAAGCCTCGCGAACTCTGGTCGATAATAATTCTCCCACCGAGCGAAGATGAGCGTGATCCATGCATGAGTGAGCCATTCGCGCAACCAGCCGTTCGTGTCGATTGCGCCATTAAGATCGCTGAGTCGCCATCGAGCATCTATTCGAGCACCCGGTGTGGTGGGCGCGTCTTGGCTGATCGTCATGAGTGGATCAGGATTGCTGGCGGTAGGTCGAATATTGGCCGAATCAGCAAACTTAGACAGACCAAGCTGAGTAAAAACCATCGTACTGGAGGACGTCAAGAATTCGTGGCTCAGCTCGTCGAATAGTTCCTGGCTCATCTAAATAGTATGGCATGGCACTAGTCGCGAGGTTCCAGTGAGAAACTACCCATATGAACCGACCTGTCAACGATATGCAACTCAAAGTTCTTCGCTGGGTGGCCGATGGCGCGGACATAGACAATCCACCGAACGATACGTTCAAGATGAGCGCCGGTGCACTCAGAGACCGAAAACTCATCAAGGTCAGCAAGAGCAACGGAAAGTGGGATGCCACGATCACCGAGATAGGCACCTACTACCTCGAGCACGGCCGATATCCACAAACGAATCGAGCCCCTTTCAACCGCCGTCGAAATCAACTTCCCAAGCCTCGAACCGCACCCAGCAAGTCACCTAAAGACCCGACTGCCGTCACGTCAAAGCCAGAGCCGACACCGACCGCGCCCCACAAATCGCCCGACGTTATCGACATCCCTACTCAGCTGCGCCGTCCGCACAAAGCAGTGCGCGAGATCATTGATCACAAAGCGCGTCTCGAAGTGCCGAAGGAACAGCAGCAACGAGCTCTGCTCATTCTTCACGCCCTTGCTCAAGAAGCGATCCGCCGAGATTGGATAGTGACGCCGAATCCGTCGACGTTCCGTCGCGACCCTTGGACCGACCGTCGTACAAAAGTCTCCCCCGGTGCCGATCTGTTTACGATCGACGCCGGCGACAAACCAGTCGCGATTCGACTTCGGATGCGACAGAAGCGCGTCGACCACGAGCTCACCGAGAAGGAGATCGCCGACAAGGAGAGGTACAGGTGGTCGTTCGCCCCTAAATACGACTTCGTGCAGACGGAGAGGATGAGGCTCGAGATCAGAGAGAGCTCCTCCAATGCATACGTCATTGAAGACACTGTGGCGACACAAATCGAGGACAAGCTGACCCGAGCGGTCGAAGGTATCGCTGCGGCCTCGGTCAAGGAACGCGAACTGGTCGAGCGGCGGCGACAGCGCGACATCGAGATCGCCGAAGAACGACGTCGGGCAGAGATTCTCCGACAGCACGCAGAACGGTATGGTTCGTGGTTCGACACGCTTGATCAACTGAGATCCGATCTCGCCCATCACAGCGAGCTAGCCGACACTGTAGACAGGCTGCGGCACGCTGTGAGGCTCAGAGGTCCTGACGACGAGGACTTCTGTGCACTGGGCGAGTACTTGGCATGGTCCGAGCGGCACCTTGATGCCTCCGACCCGCTCAGGACAATCAGACTGCCGCACGGTGAACGTCCAGATCTGAGTTACGAAGAATGGCGGGAATGGAGCCGTCGAAACCCGAGACGCTGATGAATGGATGCGTGACGGCCTGAAGCCTGTCGGGACAGATCCGTCGTGACCGAGGCCGCTCGGTTCTGGTCCGACTCGACGAACCCGCAATCGTCGAGAATGTAATGATGCTCAGATGAGGATGAAAGTCGCGACGACGGGGCGATGGTCCGACGCCTCAGCAGCATTGAGCCGACCGGGAGAGTCGGTGACTGGTGAAATTTCTGCCCCACCGGTGGTCACCGACTCCACCACACCAGTCAGCGCAAGACTGACCATTATGTAGTCGATGAGCTCGCGCTGGCCACGATAGATTCATGTGAACCGCTCTTCCTCCGGGATCAGCCGATCCAAGTTCCACATTCGATCGGCATCGCCTTTGTCGGTCCGATCGAAGCCGGTCGTGCCGAGCTCCGAGCCACCGGGTCCGAACAGCATCTGCGTCGTGGCCGCCTGAGGTTCGTCATTGAGGTCGCCTGCGACGATGACGCTATTCTCACGTCCGTCGCCACCAAGAAGGTCGACAATTCCGGCGCGAACTGCCGATGCCTCAGCCGCCCGTCAGTGGAGAGCGTAGACGGAGTAGCGTGCACGTTCGACTTCATCCCGGGGTGAGAATCGACCGCCGGAGTACGACAGCAGTTTGGATTTGAGGTGGACTGAGACGATGTCGACTATCTCGCTGTCTTTGCGAATTCGTGCTTTGAGCATGGGGCGACCCATCTGCTCAATCGTTCCGCCCTTGCCATTAACCTGCACGGGCGACAGTCCGTCGGGGAAATCCGAGAATTCTTCGACCTTGGTCCGCGCCGATGTGGACAAAAAAACCCGACACGGATGCCACGGGCGTCGGGCTCGGCTAATGCCGTGCGCCATGTGCCCTTGAGCTGGCCCGCAAGATCATCGAGCGCTGACGGGTCTCCTACATCCTGGACAGCGAGGACATCCGGAGCGAGATCTGTGATCGTCGCGGCCAATGCCTGAAGCCTGCTCTCGTACTCCTGAGAGCTCTTGGGTCCGGAGGTCTCTCCTGGCCGGAATAGGTTTTCGAGATTCCATGTACCGATGGTCACCATGCACACAATCGTGATGGCGCGAAGTGAATGTCCGAGGAACTAGGGGTGGAACAACATGGGAACACGTCGCACGATGATGGCTCGAGATCGTCTGACGGGCCGACCCGGTATCGCGAAGAAGCCTCGGCCCCACGCAAAGTCCGCGAGTCGAGTATTCAATTGACTTGGATTGGATCTCTTGCGTAATCTGTTCTTCGGATATACGAACTATCGTTTTTATATGCGAAAGACAGCGAGGTCATGTCGCGATACAAAAGCCCGGGCACGCGCCCAAAACTCAAACAGTCATTGCTCCCCTTAGCCACTAGCGTGATGCTGGCGGTCACTGCGACCGCTGGCTGTGCGCCAGCGGAAAATCCAGGGAACCCAACACTCAGCCTGGCTGATTCGTATTCTCCCAAGCACCCGTTCGGCAAATACGGTGTCAGCGTCTTCCTCGACAAGCTAGAAGAAGACGGCATCGAAACCGAGTACTACCCGTCAGGTCAGATGGGGAACGCGAAGGATCTTGCCTCTCTCATTTCCACCGACAACATCGACATCGGACCAGCGTCTGCTGCGTATCTGGAAGACAAACTTCCGTTGTCTAGCGTCGGCGACCTGCCGATGATGACGACAGATGCCTGCGTCGCTTCTGATTCGATGATGGACCTCCTCGACGAGGACGGGATCCTCTATAAAGAGGAGTACGAAGACCGCGGACTTCGACCGCTTTGGGTCTCGATCATCCCCGGATACGAAGTGATGACGAGCAAAACCAAAGTCGAAGATCCCGCTGACGTGCGTGGACTGCTCCTCCGTTCCTCGGGTGGCGCATTCGACGTCACCATGGAAACCATTGGAGCATCGGCAGTGAGCATGTCTGCGGCCGATACCTACGAGGCGATGACACGTAACACGGTCGACGGAACCGCCATGCCATTCGTCAGTGTTCCCTCTTACAACCTCGAGCAGGTCGCCAAATATTCGACCAAGGGACTCAACCTCGGCTCTGTTGGTATCCCCTATGTCATCAGTGAACGCACTTGGGATGGTCTTAGCTCGCAGGATCAGGACAAAGTCACTGATGCCGCCACTCAGGCTCAGCAATCGCTGTGCGCTGGCCTCAATAAGGAAAAATCCGAAGCTGAATCACTGATGGAAGACGCCGGCGTCGAATTAGTCCCGATCACCGGTGACGCCAAAGAACAGTGGACGAGTGAACTGAGCCGCGCCAAGTCTGACTGGGCTACCAGCCTCGATTCGGCTGGCCTCCCCGGCACCGAAGTACTGACTGAATTCGAGAAGGCGGTGACCACGAATGAGCGAAATCGATCAAACTCCTGACCATTCCACTGATCGCTACGGCAGCATCCACACGGCGATCGTGTCCACATCAAAATGGTGTGCGATCGTAGCGCTCGCGCTGATCACTGTTCTCATGCTGACTGAGGTAGTGCTTCGATACTTCGCTGGAAGCCCACTTGGGTGGAACGTCTCGTTTATCGAAAAGGTTCTGTTGCCCGCCATCATCTTCCTCGGCATGCCGTGGGGCTACGCAGTCAGCGCACACGTCGCCGCGGACATGCTGTACGAGCACCTTCCTGCCAAAGTGCAGTCGGCCGCACGATGGCTCAGCTTCATCGTCGTCTTCGTGGGAATCGCCGCGTTGGCCATCGCTGGGACGATCACGATGTTCGAAGCGCTCAAACACGGAGACATTCCACCGCCGCTGTCATCCCAGCTGCCGATCTATAGCTGGATCTGGCAGACATTCCTCCCGCTCGGGAGCCTGTTCACCGCTGTAGTCATTCTCCTGGAGTCCAAGACCTTCCTCAAAGGCGGTGCAGCCTGATGCTAGTACTCACCATCACAGCACTCTTGCTGGCGCTCATCCTGCTCCGGATACCGATCGCCTTCGCCATCCTGATCAGCGGCATCGTCGGCCTATTGGCACTCGGCGGACCAGCCGATGTCATCGGCGTACTGATGACGATCCCGCAAAGTGCGGTCAGCAATAATTCGTTGGCAGCTATCCCGCTGTTCATCCTCATGGCACAGTTCGTCCTCCACAGCGGCGCACTCTCCAGCCTGTTCGACTCGGCAAAGGTCCTCGTTGGCCGAATGCGTGGCGGAACGGCACACGCAGCTGTCGGAGCCGGAGCGGTCTTCGCTGCAGTCTCGGGGTCGTCCACTGCCGCGGCAGCCACTCTTGCTCATACCTCGACCGGCGAACTCATTCGCCAGGGCTACGATAAGCGCCTCAGCGCCGGAGTCGTGGCCGCAGCAGGAACGCTGGCGGCCATGATCCCTCCGAGTGTGCTCCTCATCTTCTACGCCATCACAGCCGAAGCAGGAGTCGGACCGACCCTTATCGCCGGGATCATCCCTGGCCTCCTCGTGGCTGTGGCTCTTGTCATCACGATCACCATTCTGATCACGTTCAATTCGTCATCAGCACCACGAGGTGAAGCCAGCACTGGGCGTGAGAAGTTCCGCAGTCTTGCCGGCCTCTTGCCGATCGCTGCGCTCTTCATCATCGTCGTCGGCTTGGTCTTCCTCGGAGTCACGACCGCAACCGAAGCCGCCGCAGTCGGATGCCTGGGCGCACTGGGACTGATGCTCGGCAAGAAGAAGCTCACCTGGGCGAACCTGACAAAATCGTTCGCTGAAGCTCTGAGCTCATCGATCATGATCCTGACGATCATCATGGCCGCCCACGTCTTCGGCCACTTCATCACCGAGTCGCAGGTGACGCCTCATCTGGTCGATTCCCTCTCGGCGCTGCCCATAGCTCCGATCGTCATCGTCGCGATCATCGCCGTTGGATACCTCATCCTCGGCTTCTTCATGGACCAGATGGCGATCATCGCACTGACCGTGCCGGTGACACTGCCCGTTGTCACTGAGCTGGGATTTGATCCAGTCTGGTTCGGAATCGTCGTCATTCTGCTGGCCGAAATCGGGCTCATCACTCCCCCGCTCGGCCTCAACGTCTTCGTCGTCGCTCAAGCAGCCAGAATGCCGGTCGAGGATGTCTTCCGCGGCAGCATTCCGTTCGTCTTCGCGATCTTGGCTGTCGGAGTCCTGCTCTTCGCCTTTCCGCAAATGGTCCTCATACTGCCAGAAATGATGGGAAGTCTATGACGCACACGCAACCCGTGCAGAATACTCAGGTCAAGGGGCCGCTCGACGGACTGATAGTCGTCGAGATCGCCACGGTCATCATGGGCCCCCTGGCCGGACGGCTCTTCGCCAAGCTCGGTGCAGAGGTCATCCACGTCGAAGCTCCCAGCGGAGATGTCATCCGACGGTCCGGCCAATCCCGAAATCCCGGGATGTCAGCCGCCGCGCTCAGCCTAGGAGACGGGAAGAAGAACATCACACTCGACTTCTCAGACGCCGATGACCAGCACACACTTCACGAACTCATCGGAATTGCTGACATCATCGTCACCAACTACCTCCCACGACAACGTCAGAAATACGGGTTCGACTGGGACTCCGTAGCTGAGATCAACCCGCAATGCGTTCTCATCACGGCGCAAGGATTCTCTTCGAACAGCCCAGAACGTGACCGGCCAGCGTACGACGACATCATTCAAGCAGCCAGTGGTCTCAGCGATGTCTATCGCAAATCATTGGGCCGACCCCAATACGCTCCTTACGTCGTGGCCGATAAAGTCTGCGCCCTGACGATGGTCTATTCCGGACTAGCAGCGATCCACCGCCGCCATGTCACCGGACTCGGTCAGTGGGTCGATGTTCCCATGTTCGATGTGATGTCCGACTTCAACATGGTCGAGCAGCTCAACGACTACACCTTCGACCCCCCTCTGGGAGACGCAGGCTGGCACCGCACAATCAATCCCGCTCGGCGACCGCACCCGACCACAGACGGATGGGTCTGCGTGCTCCCCTACAACGACCGACAATGGAGAAACTTCCTCGCCATTGACGATCCAACCGTCACTGACGGAGCTGTACCTTATGCAACGAACCGAGACCGCAACGCCCACGTCGAAGAAACACAGGCCCTCATCGCCGAATTCGCCGCTCACCGGTCGACAAGCGAAGTCGTCAAGCTCTGCCATGACCACGACATTCCGGCCCAAGCAGTGAACAGGATCGAAGACCTCGTCGACGATGAATATCTCAGGCGACGCGGGACCGTGGAGCGGGTCGATCACCCCACAGAAGGCAGCTATTGGCGAACCACGCCGAACGTCGGCTATTCCGAGTCACCGCTGCAGCCAGTCAATCTGGCCTCAACAGCCGACGGAGATCGCGAGGCCATCACGGCAATCATCGAACAAAGGAGAAACAAATGACCAACGAATCGATCAAGCACTATGTCGGTGAGGAACTCGAGGCCTACACTCCTCCGCGCCACACGTTGACATCAAACCTCAGGCTGCTGCCTGGCGACGATGCCGACGGCGCAGTCTCTGTCGTACGCGGAACGATCGAGCTCGGCGGATCTGCACTCCCCCACCGCCATCTGAAGAGCACCCAATTCCTCCACATCCTCTCTGGCCGCTGTTCAGTCGAACTCGGTGCACAAACCCTCGAACTGGGGGGAGGTGACTCTGTGCTGATCCCCACCGACGTTGTTCATCACGTCGAGGTCCTCTCATCAGAGCCACTGGAGCTCATCAACGTCTACTACCCCGCCCTTGCTACCGACGACACGATCGAATGAACATGAAACGTCAGCTTGCGGCCGAGCACGTCAACTAGGCTGGCTTCATGGTTGAGAAGCACCGGACGGTCAGCCGTGTCATCGGCATCCTCGAGTTCGTCGTGCGTTCCTCCAACGGCGCATCCCTTACCGAGATCGCCGAACATTTGGACGCTCCGAAGTCATCCGTTTACGGCTTCGTGCGCGGACTCGAAGCCGAGGGCTACTTGAAGGAAAACGAAGCTGGACACTTCGTCTTCGGCCTCGGTGCTCATACCCTGCTGGCGTCCCAGGCGACTTCACTCGTCGAACTTGCGGCACCTGTGATGAACACGATCGGGAGCGAACTCGGTGAAACCATCACGCTCGCCGTATTCCTCGATCACGAACTGACCTACGTCCACTCTGTCCCGTCCAGCCAGCGGATCGGCTACAACCCCGAGATGCACACCCGCCGACCGCTGTGGCCGACGAGTGCCGGCAAGATTCTTTTGGCAGCGTCGGAGGCTCCAGAGCTCAAGGCGCACGTCTTGACGTCAGAAGATCTCAAGGCGGAGACCCTTGACGCCGAGATCGAATCAGTGCGGAACAGAGGCTACGGCCTCAACATCGGTGAAACCGTCGCAGATGTGTCCGCGTTCGCACTCGGGCTCAAGATCGGCTCGTCTTTGGCCGCAGCCATTACGGTCGGCGGCCCAAACGTCCGAATGCGACCGCATATTGAAGAAATGGTCGGTACTGCTCGTTCGGCGATCAGCAGCAGTGGTCTCGACGTTTGGGCCTTCACCTAGGCGGTGGGGCCCTACCGTTTCGATCGTTCTAGCTGTGAACCGTCCAGTATCCTGTAGTGAACGGCTCTTCACGATATTTCGAAATTCGCCCTCAGCCCGTCGGACGTGCGCCCAATCCTGAAGCCGCCGCCCGCATCGCCCCTTTTGCGTGCTCGACTGTGATCAAATGATTCCCCGCCACGATGTGGAGCCCGTAAGCGTCCTCCAAAGCGACAAGGTTCATGGCCAGCTGTTCGATCGGCATAGTTAGCGAGAAGACTCCCGCTTCTACTCCGGCGGTGAGAACTTGGCGATAGATCTGCATCTGGCGAGTAAACATGCCCTCGACCATCTCGTTGTGTGCAACGGAGGTTCCGGCCAGTACATCGAATTCGTAGAGCAATCGCATGAGCGCATCGTCGGGACCGCTGGGTAGTCCCCCATCGATTGCAGCCGCAAGCTGTTCTTGCGGGTCCGAGATGTCGGCAATAGCGTCGTCTCGACTGTCACAGAAACGCTGCACACCAGCCCGATGAGTCTCCACCAACAACGCATCGAGATCCTCGTAATAGTAGAGAATTGCACCTCTTGTCAGGCCTGCCCGGCGCGCCACGTCCGCCAATGACACGGATCTCAATCCGGATTCGCCAACAGTCTTCAACGTCGCGCTGATGAGAGCTTCCCGGCGGGGTGCCTGATTCTTTGGTCGAGCCATACCTTGACAATATCGCGACTCCGGTGTGACAGTTGTAACCATTCTTTGACAGCATCGTCAAAGAATGAGCCAATACCGTGCACTGCCGCACGCGAAAGAGGAAACCCGATGCTTGATCTTCTGCTCACTAACACTCTCGTGCGTACGTTCGACCCCAACCAGCCTTGGGCAGAATCCGTCGGAATCACCGATGGCAGGATTGCCTACGTGGGAAACTCGACGGACGCCCCACCCGCTCGAGAGACCCGCCGTCTCGACGGAAAACTGGTGACGCCGGGAATCATCGACAGTCACAACCACCTTCTACTTGGCTTCGACCCAGACGCCGTCAGTCTCGAAGGCGCAGAAAGCCTCGGCGAGGTGAGAGACCGAATCCGTCGACTCGCCGACGAACGTCCAGACCTCGATTGGGTCTGTGCAGAAAACGCGGTCTACTCAATTGTCGACGGCCGTCGCCCCAATGCCCGAGACCTCGACGGGATCACCGAACGCCCGATATTCGTGACCACCTATGACCAGCACTCGGTCTGGCTCAACGCCTCAGCTTTGCGCGCTCTGGGGATTACTTCCGGTCACGACATAGCTTGGGGGAACCCAGAGTTCGATCGCGACGGCCAACCGACTGGTTGGGTCACTGATTTCTACACATCGGCGATGACCAGCGCCGGTCTGTCGGCACTACAACGCGACATCCCCATGTACTCACCTGAACGTCGTTACAAGAAGATCCTCGGCAGCCTTGAAATGGCCACCCGCTCGGGGATAACGACTGTGGTCGAGCCCCAGGTCCCCGTGGCCGAGATCGGCCTCTTCGACAAAGCCCTATGTGAAGGCAAGCTCAGCTCCCGGGTCATCGCGGCTCTCTTCCACCCCATCGACTCCGCGCCCGAGTTCCGCCGGGAACTGCGTGAAGCAGTAGATGACGCGCCTCACAGCGACAGACTCCGTTTCGGCCCAGTCAAGCTCTACGCAGACGATGTCATCGAACCGCACACTGCTTGGATGCTCGATGACTACGCCAATCGCCCCGGTCACCGCGGACATCCATCCGCACCAGTCGGAGAACTGAGCAAAATCGTCACCGAGCTCGACCGCATGGGATTCCAGACGCACACCCACGCGACTGGTGACGGCGGCGTCCGACTGGCTCTCGACGCCATCGAGAGCGCGCAGCAGACCAACGCCACGCGCGACCGTCGCCACGGAATCGTCCACGTCGAATGCCTTGACCCCACTGATTTCCCCCGTTTCGAAAAGCTCGGCGTCACTGCGGCTATGCAACCTCGGCATGCTTCCCCCGATCTCATCCAAGGAACGTGGATGGACAATGTCGGGCAAGACCGCTGGGACCGGGCATGGCGGGTGCGCTCCCTCATGTCTTCGGGTGCCCATGTCGCGCTGTCCAGTGACTGGCAGGTCGGCGAAATGGACCCTTTGGTTGGTATCTACTCTGCGCTGACACGAGCTAGCCTCGACGGTAGCGAGAAGTGGACGCAGAACGAGATCATCACCCTGGACCAAGCCCTATACGGGTACACCCGCGAAGGAGCCTGGGCTTGGCATGCCGAAAATCATCTCGGCGTTCTCAAACTGGGCGCGAAGGCGGACATCGTCGCCTGGTCCGCCGATCTGTATGAACTCGACCCCTCCAGTCTGCTAGAACAACGAGCCGAACTGACTATCGTCGGCGGAGAAATCGTGCACGACGCAGTGGACGACTACACGCGCTTCGACGTTGCAGCAAAGACGTTGAACCCCGACAGAAGCTGCTCCGGCCACGCTTCGCACTAAGACCGCAAAAGAACAACACCGCTGCCGCCGTCAATGACGACTGAAAGGCACAGAACATGCAAACCGGCCCCACGAAAAACGAGCCAGAGACCGTCGAGAGCCCTACCAACGTCAACGTCGGAGAGCGCAAGCTACGACGTCGGTTGAAACTTCGCCACATAGTATTCCTGGGCCTTGCTTACATGGCACCGTTGGCGGTTTTCGACACATTCGGCATCGTAGCCGAGGCCACCGACGGACGAGTGCCGTTGGCCTACATCCTGATCATCATCGCGGTCACGATCACGGCACTGAGCTACGCGAAGATGTCACGGTACTACCCGGGTGCCGGTTCGGCCTACACCTATGCGAAAGAGACACTCAATCCCCATATCGGCTTCATGGTTGGATGGGCTGCGACTCTTGACTACCTTCTCCTGCCGATGCTCAATGCCTTGCTGGCCGCGATTTACATGGGAGCCGTACTTCCAGGAGTTCCAGCCTGGGTGTGGGTGCTGTCCACGATCGTCATCTGTACCGTACTCAACATCGTCGGTGTCAAACTCGCAGCCCAAGTGAACATCATCCTTGTTGTCGTCCAAATCGTCGTCGCCCTTGCATTCTTGTTCTTCGCCATCCGCAACATCTCCCTCGGCGTCGACGGAGCTGCGCTCAGTCTCACCCCGTTCGACCCCGCCGGAATCCCGCCCGGAGCCTTGCTCGGCGGCGCTTCGCTGCTAGCACTGTCATTCCTGGGATTCGACGCAATCACGACGATGTCTGAAGAAGCCATCCGCCCCAAGACCGACATCCCTCGCGCGATCATTCTCATCGTCATCTGTGCCGGCGTGTTTTTCGTCGCAATCACATATGCCATGCAACTTCTCTTCCCCGACGTGTCCACGGTCGGAGACATTGTGGGCGCTTCCCCTGAAATTGCCAAATACATCGGTGGAGCACTCTTCCAGGCTCTATTCGTCGGCGGATACATGTTCGCGGTACTGGGCTGCGGCCTCACCCAGCAGATGAGCGCTGCCCGATTGCTCTATGCGATGGGCAGAGACGGAACACTTCCTAAGCGCATGTTCGGTCGCATCAATCGCCGCACAGGAGTTCCAGTGTTCAACGTGGCAATCATCGCCGTGCTGGCCTGTTCCGCGATGTTCCTCGACCTTGAATCAGCGGCCTCACTGATCAACTTCGGAGCCTACGTCGCGTTCGGTGCTGTCAATCTTTCGCTCATCGTTGCGACAATCAAGCACTTGCGACCTGCAGGTCGGATCGGACCTATTGCTGGAATCGTATTGCCAACCTTTGGCGTGATCATCAATCTCGCTCTCTGGCTGAGCCTTGATGCGAATGCCAAGATCGTTGGGCTGGTCTGGGCACTCGTCGGATTCGCATTCCTTCTCATCAATACACGAGGCTTTCGCAATCCCGCGCCGGCAATGTCCGAGCCTGAAATGGACTAGATGGGTGCACCAGCAAGCGATTGCGAGGTCAACTTACCTCACCTCATTTGGTCAGCAAGGGAGCGTCTCTCGTTGATTCGCCGACAGTCTGTTCACGCGACACTATTGTGCTATCACGCCCCGATAAGCGCGACTATTCGACCACTAGCAAAGAGTCCATATTTACACTTTTGATTGCCCTGCTACGCGAGCGACCGCGATCATGCGCGCCCTTTTGTGTTGGGACTGCGAGCCGGCATCCAGCTGAGGATACCGGCTCGCTAGCTCTGAGTTGAAATTTCTGGTCAAGTGCCCGACATGATTCCTGTATTTCCGTGCGGCCTCTGCCCGCTGCGAGTAATGAAGTCGAGAAACAGGGGCAAGGAAACGAGTGCTATTAAGGCAGTAACTGCGACATAGATACCCGTGGAGAAGGGGGTGTACTCAGTGGCCCATGCCATGAAAGCAGGAGTCATTCCTGCGAAGAAGATACCTACTATGTTGTAGGACAACGAGGTACCAGTCGATCGGACGTGCGTTGGAAAGATCTGCGCGATTCCTGACGGAATGATCCCCGCGTATCCTGACACCGCGACACAGATAACCACGTGAACGATAAGTAGCATTGGCAATGTTGGCGCACTGTGCAGTACGAGGAGTCCGACTATCGGCACTACGCCGACAACGATGATCGCTACGGTGAGTGCTCTTCTGAAGCCGATCTTCTGCGCGATTACAGCCGACCCGACACAAGCGAAGATCATCGCAATGTTCCCGAGGAGTGACGCGAGGAACGCGTTGTTGGCAGTGAAACCAAGTCCTGAGGCTTCCATTGAATAGTAGGTCGGTCCGAAGATCACCAGCGCGTATACACTGACGTGCCAGACGATGGCCATGAGTCCAGCAATGATCATGTTCTTCCAGTAGCTGCTGAAGAGCGTTCGAATGGGCTTTCGAACCTCTTCGGAGCCGTTATTCTGCATGTCCGCGAACTCATTGGTCTCGGAGAGTTTGGACCGGATGTACAGTGCGACTGGGATGATAAGCAGACCGATGAAGAAAGGAATTCGCCATGCCCACTGGGTCACTTGTTCGTCGGTGAAGAAGGTTGTGATTGCCAGTCCGATGACGGCCGACAATGCGTTGGAGATGCCCATAGTTCCCTGCAACCATCCGACGACCTTGATCTTCTGGTCGGCAGGAGCTTTTTCCACGAGGTAGGAAGTCGCACCTCCAATTTCGCCGCCGGCGGAGAAACCTTGGAGGAGCCGTCCGACGAAGAGGAGGATGGTTGCCCCGACTCCCAGTACTCCAATTGGCGGTGCAAAGCAGATGATAAATGTGCCTGCTGCCATAAGTGTCACGGTGAGCATCAATGTTGCTTTGCGGCCTTTAAGGTCCCCGTAAGCGCCGAGGTAAAGCGCTCCGAGCGGCCGCGCGACATAGCCTACGCCGAAGACGATGAATGTGCTGATGAGACCGCTTACCGTATCACCTGTACGGAAGAAGTTTGCGCCGATGTAAGCCGCGAAGAATGCGTAACTTGAGAAGTCGAACCACTCGAGGACGTTTCCTGCCATCGAACCAGCGATGACTTTCCGAAGCGGTTCTTCTTCGCTGCTCTTTTTTTGGTGATTTACTTCGTCGGCTGCTTGTTTGCTGAACATAATTCTCCTATCGCTCCGCACGCCAATGTGCGGAACTTCTCAATCATGAAAACTCACGCGTCGCGATGGTCCTAGTGGGTTATCGCGCTGCGAGAAAATCAGTATCCGCGTGCGAAGACTCGACCTCGGCGGGCCGGATCGTTAACCGTCCATCAGAGATGCCGCCGAAAATTCCGCTACCCCAGCGCTCGCTCAGCTCAAGGAAGTCCTGCAGTATCGATGTGCCTTCTTCTCCCTGAGCAATGCGTGGCCGGCCTCGCGTCTGCGGCTTCTGTCCGAGGTCCAAAGTCACTGGATAGATCTCGATCGTGACCAAGTCTTCCTCGTCATAGCTCAGCACTGGGATGACCGTCCTCCAGTACCAACCTTCCGAGGGAAATCCTTTGGTATCGAGTTCAGTCCTTGCGTCAAAGATCTGACTGGGTGTATTCGATCCTGGAATTCGAAACGTCTTGTAACTATCGGACGGGAGCTGTTCGACCAGTTCATTCTGTCCAATGAAGTTTCCGAGGCTGTAGAAGATCGGCTTGCCTCGGTAGATTTCGAGTGGTCGCAGAAAATGTGGACCGTGCCCGACGACGACGTCAGCACCGAACTCAATGGCTTTGCGAGCGAATTCGATAGTGAACTCTGCGGGGTCGGTGAGGTCGTCACCCTGCTCATGTGAATGGATCGAGACGATGACTACATCGCTCCGACGCTTGGTTTCAATGACCCAGCGTTCCAGGTTTTCGAGCGACTCTGGAGTACATCTGGTGGTGATGCAGTTTCGGGTCGATGGGATGAAAGTTCCACCGAGGAATGGCAGGTCCGCTGGGTCAGCTGGAGGGAACTCGAAGCCCAGTTTGATTTCGCGCCGTCGTCGATCTTCGAGTCCAAGGTCTTCTGCAATCCTGCGTAGCGCAGAATAGCTGTCATCATCGAGTTCGTAGCGTGTTTCGAATGCTATGGGGTTCAGCCCCGGGCGGCCCTGGAGGTCTGGCCTTTGTGCACTTGCTTCGTGTCCTGAGGCGAATGTCGCAGAATAGGACAGCAGACCGACGCTTCCGTTCGCTGTATCTAGATACGCGGGCTGCTGGGCACGATCGAGGTGCTCCCCTACACCAGAAAAGGCCAAGTTTCTGCCTCTCATCTGTTTGATGACCTCTAGCAGGCCGGTGACGCCGTAGTTGAGCGAGTGGTTGTTTGCCGCTGAGAAGAGATTGAAACCGAAGTCGGTCAGCTCGTCGAGCATCTCATCTCGGCAACCGAAATGAGCCCCACCGGATTCCTTGGTTGGGTACCCCACGAAATTTCCTGGCAAGCATTCGAGGTTGGTGAACGCGACGTCGGAATCTTGCACCAGTTCGTATAGATCATTAGAGCCAGGCAGATTGGTTCGCAGTCCTCGCCGCATGACAATGCTGTCGCCAGTGACAGTGATCTTCTTTTTCATTACGCGCTCACCTGCTCGAGTTTGTCGAGACGCACGAGCGTCTCTGCCAATGTATGAATGCCGACGGCAATATCATTTGTCGAAGTGAATTCGTCGGGTCGATGGCTATGGCCACCGGCGGAGGGTACGAAGATCATGCCCATCGGCCCTAGATGAGCCATGTGCGCGGCATCGTGCCCGGCTCCCGACGGTACGGACATCCAGCTATACCCGAGCTCCTCTGCAGTCATCGCAATGTTGTCCTGCAGCGCAGTATTCGCGGGAACAGGATCTTGGCTAGTCAGCCACTCAATGAACTGGGACACGCCTCTTTGCTCTGCGATCTCTCCGATGCGTTGAGCGATTTCTCGCTTGGCCCCGTGGAGCCATTGCGCGTCGGTTGAACGGATCTCAGCCTGTATGTGTGTTTCGTTTGGCACCACGTTGAATGAGCCTGGCCATGATTCGATGTTTCCTGTGGTCGCCACCCCGTGGATCGGGGCACCGCAGCCCGTGCGTTCGACCGCGAGCACCGATTCCGCAGCGGCGACAAGCGCATCGTGGCGAGAATTCATCGGCGTTGCCCCCGCATGGTCAGGTTCACCGATGAACTTTGCCAGCAATCTATCGATGCCGGCGATGGCAGTCACGACGCCGATCTGCTTGTTTTCGCGTTCCATCGACGGTCCCTGCTCAATGTGGAGTTCGATGTAGGCGTGAAGCGAATTGGGTTTCCACGCACTTCGGAGAGTGTCGTTAGCGTCCAGCCCATATTTCATAATGGCGTCCCCGAGCTTCTCGGACGACTCGTCAGCGAGCGATAGGTGATCCCGAGTCAGGCGGCCTGACATCGATCGCGATCCTACGCAGGCGACGCCAAACCGATTGGGTTCCTCGCCGAGAAAGTCGACAACGTATAGATCGTGCTCGAGTGTGGCCCCAGCCTCGCGCAGGGCGCTGACTGTTTCGATAGCTCCAAGAACTCCAACTACACCGTCGAACCGACCTCCGTTGCGGACCGTGTCGGTGTGGGACCCGGTCATGATTGGTTTAAGGGTCTGGCCGCGTGTGGATGCCTTCCCCGGAAGATGACCGACGATGTTGCCGGAAGCATCGAATCGGGTCTTGAGGCCAGCGTCTTCCATCTTGCGGCGAATGAAGTCTCGAGAGGCTTTGTACGGCTCGGAGAGGACTTCACGTGTCCATCCCGCGTGCGCGTCATCGTTGAATTCGGAAAGATCATTCAGATTTGCTTCAAATGAAGCTATATGGAGGTTAAGGTCATGATTCTTCATTGTCAGTGTCCTGTGGATTATTTGGGTTCCAAATGAACCTTGTGTTCGCTGTTGCCAACTTGGCGGTCAGGTCGTGGCTGGTCTGTTTGAGGTCTTGGACGAGGTTGCCGACGTCTCTAGGCATCTGTGAAGACGGCGCGACTAGAGACAGGCATGCGATGGCTTCTCTGCCGTAGAAGACCGGAACGCCCACACCGGCCCATCCAGCCTGGACTTCCGCCAATGTGTGGTCGTACCCACGGGCTTTGATTGTTCGGATCTTGTCGTTCAGTGACTGAGCATCGGGGGTGTTGGCTGTGTACTTCTTTTGGGTGCTCTTCTGAACACGGTCGACGACGTCGGGTGACGAATACGCCAGCAAGGGAGTCGCTGATGCAGCGGCGTAAAGTGGTCGTGTCTCTCCGACTCGAAATACCGGCGAACCGAACCGCCCGGCATGCACGCCGTCCAGTGTCAGTGCCAATGTATTCACCCGCACCGTGAGCAGCGATGTCAGCCCGCTCGAAGAAGCAAGAGTCCTTAGCAGCGGTGCGGCAAAGATCACCAAGTGTTCGTTGCCGCCCGTGTCGGTGTCAGTGAGCCGTCCTCCTGCGTGGATCGCTCCGTCAGTCTCAATGACAAACCCTGCTTTTTGCAGCTGACGAATGATGCGGTACGTCGTTGCCAACGGGAAGTCTGCTGCGTCGGCGAGTTCCTTAATGCTCGACCCCGACATTTTCGAGGAGAGATACAGCAGTCCCAACGTTCGCGCGATGACTGTAGAACCCTCTTCACCGGTGTTGAGAATTCGTTCGAACTCGCCGTCCACAACTACGTCACCTTCTGGTCTGCAGCTCACCAGAACCCGAGCTGACTTGACCTGTCTGAGCCGAATAGATCTCTTTGCCACGAAGAATAGTCTTCTCAACGCGACCACCAGGACGCAGTCCAGCGAACGGCGTCCATCCAGCGTTCGACTTCTGTTCTTCGTCAGTGATTTCATAGTCGCTGTCGGGGTTGTAGAGAACTAGATCGGCGTCGTAGCCGATAGCGATCCGGCCCTTGCGATCACCTAGACCGAATCGGTTCGCTGGTCCCTCCGATACGGCTCGAACGACGTTATGGAACTCTCCTGACGGATTTGGATCATTTTTAAGCGCCTGTCCAAGTGGCACAATTCCCAGGGTCTGTACCCCGGGGACCCCGGAAGAGTTCTTCAATACCTCGGGATTGGACTTCTTATCCATCTGCCACGGAGCGTGATCAGAGGATATAACGGGAACTAGCCCATTTCGGATCCCGTCCCAGAGTCCGTGGACGTGTTCTCGAGATCGTAGCGGGGGGTTCACTTTGAGCCTTGCTCCCTGTTTCTTCATGTCATCTTCTGTGAATGTCAGATACTGAGGGCAGGATTCGAGAGTGATGTCGGCTCCGTCGTTTCGCCACCACTGAGCGAGCTTGATCGCACGGGGAATCGACATGTGGCACAGATGCAGGGCGGCACCTTTGTCTGCCGCGATCTCCATCGCAGTGAGTACACCGAGCGACTCAGAGACCGGAGGGCGGGTGATGACGTGTGTCATCGGGTCAAGTGGGTTCTCCTTCTGCGCTTGAGCGGAGAGTTCCTGAACGATCTCATTGTTCTCGGCATGAACGCACAATGTTGTATCGTTCGCGGCAATCGCTGCCATGGTGTTGAGCAGCTCGGCATCGCTGGTTCGAGGAAATCGAAACGAATCAGTATGAAATGTCGAAACTTTGAAACCGATGGCACCGGCTTCGACCATGCTGTCAGCTTCGCGCCAGCCTCCTCCTGGCCACAGAGTTCCGAGGAGGGCGACGTCAACGTTGGCCTCCTCGTAGACGAGGCCCTGTTTCCTTTTGAGAATCTCGGCGTCTTTGACCGGGCCGCTGGCGTCGAAAGGCATTTCGATGATGGTGGTGACACCGCCGGCAGCCGCAGCTCGTGTGGCGGCGTCGATGCCTTCGCCCTCTTCGGAGTAGCAGTGAACGTGGGCGTCGACAAAGCCTGGCAGCAGGTAGGCGTCCCCACCATCAATAACGTGCCTAGCATCGACGCCCGTGAGTGGGTCGTTCCCGAATATCACGTCGACGATTCGACCTGCGTTGACGATGACAGCTCCCCGACGGTAATTTCCATCCGAGTCGGCAAGCTGTCCAATGACTGCGCTGTCTATTTTTTGGTTCATGCAGACAGTTCATACTCGACATGAGAATCAAACAATGCGATTCGCATGGCATGAGAAAATCGTGTTCTTCAGATCACTTTCGCGTCATCCCATCCACCTATAGCTGGTCATCGCTGACCACCCATTTGAAGTCAGCATTTCCTCAGTACCTCGCCGTGCCGATTCGCTGTGACCTTACCGTCAGAGACCGCAAATTCGCCCCCGACGAGTACTGTTGAGACTCCACTCGCAAGCTGCCAAGGATCGTCATATGTCGAGTTTTCCCGGACTTTGTCAGGATCGAATATAGCCAGGTCAGCAATGTTTCCTCGCGCGACTAGACCGCGATCGACCAACTTCATTTGTTCGGCGGGCTGACTGGTCATCTTGCGGACGGCCTCTTCCAGGGTGATTAGACCTTCGTCGCGCACATACTTGCCCAGTACCCTGGCGAATGTTCCAAACGAACGGGGATGCGGCATACCTTCCCCTTCGGGCTTCAGTGTCCAACCGTCGCTCGCGACCGAGACGAGCGGATGAGAAAGCACCTTCGCGACATCGGCAGGATCCATCGCGTGGTTGACGATTCCCACAGAAGCCCCGTGAGCTCCTAGGACTCGCATCGCAGCTTCTTCTGCGTTGCAACCCTCTGCTCTACCGATCTGCGCGATGGACCTCCCGATTGCCCATGTGTAGTCATCATCATAAGAACCATTTCCAAGAGCAGAGATGACGACCCCCTCGGGATCGATGTCTCTTCCGAATCGAGCAGCCATGTCGCTTGCAATCCTCGACCGCGACACCGGATCAGAGAGTCGTTCCAACAGTGCCTCCTGCCCACCATCCATCGCGTATCCGGGCAGTCTCGAGGTGAGTCTCGTACTTGAGGCTGTGTATGGATAGACGTCGGCTTTGACATCGAGTCCGTCCTCCCGTGCTCGTTCAATCTGTTTCAACGCGAGAGCCGGCGAGCCGTAGTTCTCCGGCCCCATCGCTTTGAGATGGGAGATCTCCAACCTGGCTCCGGCCGCAGTGGCCGCGTCGATGGCTTCGTCGACCGCGGAGAGAAGACTGTGGGACTCATTGCGCATGTGAGTCGAATAGAGCAGGTCGTGCGCTGCGGCTTCTGCTACAAGTGCACCTACTTCGTTCGGCTGAGAATACATTCCTGGAGCGTAGATGAGTCCGCTGGAGAACCCGAATACTCCCGCTGAGGCCGCCTCCGCAACCTGTGCCTTCATCTCTGCCAATTGGGCCGTGTCCGGAACGGCGTCGATCGGTCCCATCACGTACGAGCGGATACTTGACAATCCGACTTGCAGGGCGATGTTAATTCCTGGTCCGATTGTTTGCACTGCCTCTGCGAATCCCTTTGCTCCGGTCCATTCGGCGGTGAATTCTGCGTCGAGGTGGGCATTGTCGCGCTGGATCTGAGCAACTGAGCGTGCTGGAAATGGCGAGGATCCACAGTTTCCGACAAGTGCGGTGGTCACTCCTTGAAGAAGCTGTGTCTCCGCTGCCGGATCAGCCATGACTGAGAAGTCAGAGTGCGAGTGCAGATCGATGAAGCCAGGGGCAAGCACATGGTTGTGAGCATTGATTGTTCGACGCGCCCGTGCTTCGTCCAGCGAATCGACATGGCTTTGCAGCCTTTCGCGCTCCGCCTCGCCAGAAGCAGCCTGGGGAATGTCAGCGACATGGACAATTATTCCGTCGCTGATTCCGACTTCCCCATGGAATCCCGGACGTCCGCTGCCATCGATGATGTGGGCGTTGGTGATGAGAAGATCAAACATTGTTTACCTCGTTTCGACGAAGAGGATGAGGAAGTACATGATGCAAGCGGGGACAAGGAGCATCCATCCGGTGAACAGCATGTTGCGCAGGTTCGTTGACCGTGCGAGTCCCATGACTCCAACCATATTTCCATTCGGGAATGGGCCGTAGGTGTCAGCTTTCGACGCGAAGAGAAGCACAATGACCCACGAACCGGCGCTCACGCCGAGCGTAGTTCCGAGTTCGCCGAAGACCTTGTCGAGCAGAACCACCTGGGCCGCAGTTGCTCCAGGTACACCGACCCAGCCCAGTAGGGCGATGATGATGGTGAAGACGAACGGAGATGCGGATTCGAGCTGTGTGCCGAACAGGTCCATGACGACGTCGAACGGAGCCAGCTTGTCGATAATGATGAAGAGGGCTGCTAGCAACCAGAACAGGATGAAGATACTGATGACCTGTGAACAGCCGCGATAGATGGTTGAGACGATGTCCGCTACTCTCATCCGGCTCGCAATGGCAGTGGCGACACCAAGCACAGGCAATGCAAGCAATGGGAAAGTCGTACCGGCCGATGTGACAGCCGCGAAGACAACAGATACCGCCAAGAGTACGAGAAAGACGAACGTGGGCAACCGCGAACCGGGTGTCTCACCAGATTTCGTTTCCCCTACTTCCTCGTCCGAATAGAAATCATTCTGCTTGGCAGTCCAGCGTTGCATGAGCGCTACTACTGGCACTCCGACCACCAGGGAGAGAAGCGCAATCGGTCCGCCACCGTAAAGGACGTATTGGCCGTAGTTGACTTCTGCCGCTTCCATGATAGCGACGTTCGAACCTGCGAACGGCGCGAGGGCGAGCCCTGCACAGCCGCCGATGAAGAGCATCGATGCGGTGGCCGACTTCGTGTACCCAAGCCGTGCAGTTATCGGGAGCAGAATCGGTGCGGCGATCGCAATGGCACCTGCCAGCGTGCCGAGAGCCGCCACCAAGATCAGGCAGGAGGCCATGACGCCGAATACCATCATGTTCTTGCCGCTTCGTCCGAACACATGCATCACAGTCGAGACGATGCTTTGGGCAACGCCGGTAACTTTGAGAACCTCGCCGACACCTGCACCGAGCATGATGATGAGGCCGATGATCGTGATCTGGTCTGCCAACGACTCACCGAGCATCTCACCGATCTCGATGGCTCCCATTTTGGAGATGATGATGCCTGAGACCACCGCAACGACAGTCGCCACGACGATATCCATCCCAAGGATCGCCAAGACAGCGTAGAGGACGATTGGGAGAAGCCCCCACAGAGTCGGACCATCAGATATGAACGCTGCGACAACGGCGAGGACAACGCCCACCGTAGAGATGACCCAGATCAGCCTTGATCTGCCTGGACTTATCGATGTCTCATACGCGTTGGACGGCTTCTTCGAAGTTGGTGTATCGGGAAGAGCTTCGCTGCTCACTTCGTTCTCCTAATTTGAGAGGTGTTACGTATCAATAGTTGTCTGCTAGATGGTGGACTCGGCAATGATCTCCTCAGTTGTCTGTCCTCGCCTAAGAAGTGCGTATTGCTGCTTTCGGTCGCCGTAGTAGCCATGGATTGGGATCCGCGGCAATAAGTTGTACGAGAAATGGTTGCTGAAGTAGTACGCTCCAGTCTCTGGCACGGCCACAATGTCGCCAGGCTGAAGAGTCGGCAACGTTATGTCTCGTGCTAGAAGGTCTCCGGCAAAACATGCTGGTCCTGCAATATCGTGAGCGACTAGATCGCCCAGCTCCTTGGGTGATCCGTCGGCGTTGAAGGGCAGAATTCGTAACGGCCAATCTTGCGGGGCATAAGCAGTTCGTGTCGCCACCTGAACGCCAGCATGAGTGACTGCAATCTTGCGGTCGCCTGCGGATTTCACGTACTCAACGCGTGTCACAATCGTTCCAGTTTTGGCGAGGAGAGCTCGACCGAACTCTGTCACGAGATCGAAGTCGAACAGTTCAGGGACAGCGGCTTCGAGTGCCTTCCGATAGTCTGCGAATGTTGGAGTGATTTCTTCACCGCCGAAATTGACTGCAAGTCCTCCCCCAATGTCAATTCGCCGGATCTGCTTTTCACTACCTCCACGGCTTGCAGATCGGTCATTGATCTCGTGAGCAAGTGCCACGACCTGCGAAATTCCATGTGCAGCGTGATGAAGACTGACACCTTGCGAGCCTGAATGTACGTGTATCTGCGTCATCCATGGGCGGTCCAGATAGGCTTGAACAACTTCCGCCCGGGTACCAAGATCAGACAGGCCAATACCGAACTTCGAGGTCTTCGATGCTGTGCTTAGTGCTTCGATGTCTCCAGAGCCCGTCTGAGGATTGATCCTCAGACCGATCACTGGCATATTTTCACGGGTCAATTGGTGCTCCCGATCAGACAGAATTTGATCTACCCGGCCGAGTTCGTCGAAGTTGTCGATGTTCATCGACACTCCGAGCTCAAGCCCTTGTCTCAACTCAGACCAGGTCTTTGCTGGTGAGTCGAAAACAATCTTGTCAGGAGAGAACCCAGACGCCAACGCCAGCTCAAGCTCGCCCTTGCTCGCAACCTCACAGCCCGCCCCCATGGCTGCGTACCTTTGGAGTAGCCTCCTGACCGGTGCAGCCTTACACGCAACCGCGTGGAGAGTTGTCCCAGGAATAGCAAAAGCTGCCTCAAGATCTTTGTAGAGGACGTCGACAAGGTCGAGATCGATCAACCCCACTAGTGGCGTCTCGTCGCTCAGGTGAGGCAAACCGGAGCCCGGAACGTTTTGTGCGAGTGAACAAATTGCCTGCGTCCGCTTTGAAACGTGATTGCGTGGGAGAGATTCGGTCGGCGTTGCACTGAAAGTCGTTGGCATGTTCCTCATAATATGCACCGCTTGGTGGCTAGATGCCACAATACATTCACAGCATTTGATCTGCACCATTGTGCATAAGTCACAACCATTGCCTCTATGTCAACGTCATGGCTCCTAGGGCAAACTGATCAAATGCAGGATGCACTCTGCATTCAAACCAAGAGGATAGGTCTCACTAGGGATCGAGCGAAGTCAGATTTCTCAGTCTGTTCGCCCCGCAGTGTCATGGGAATGCACCAAGTTTCACTTAAGTGGTGTTCGCAACACCGAACTATGCAAATCGACTTGGACCGGCGGATCTGAGGCGAGAGGGTAAGGAGCGCCTCCTTAGGAGGTTTCGGTCATGACTACCTCGTGTTCGAACCATTCGTGAGTAAAGGTTCGCGTCCCATTGAGCAACCGATTCAGACATAGACGGGCCATTGCCGCTCCGAATTCCTTTGCGCGGACGTTAAGAGCGACGTCGCAATCGATGAGTCGGGTTTCAATTTCACTCGTCGTCAGAACTGCCGTGCGTATTGACGCCGGTTCAATAAGTTCGGTGTACAGCTTCTGGGAACGTGCGGCCATCGACAGAAGCGTCCCTCCGTGAACAATCAGATCATACGATTTCCCGTCGCTGATTCGTCGTGAGAAGTCGTCAGAAAACAACCACGAATTTGGGTCTGGAGAGACCGTGAACACATCAGGTTCCAACCCCCGCACGGTACACCAATGCTCGAACGAGTCGATGAGCATCTGAGACCACGAATACTTGTCCAGAGGCTCGAACGCGATGAGGAATGGCGAAGTCACTTCACGTTGCTGTTCGAGCCCCTCGAGCGCCTCCGTTAGCATCTCCCAATAGTCAATCTCGATCAGTCCAGCCAACCGACTGTCCGGCAATCCCTCAATTCGACCAGCGGTAAATACAGTCGACCCATTATCCAGATTCTCGCGCAACGGACCGTCGCCCATGCATGCGTCGACGACCACCACCGCAGCGAACTGTGTCCACCTCCGCGGTTCCTTCGCATCGGAAATGATCGTCAGGTCGTACCCATACTGTCCCAGCTCATCTGCGACCGACATCGCAAATGCCATATAGAACTCCATCCCCAGCACCCGCCGGGGAATGTAGATCCCGACGTTGAGGCTCGACCCGCTACGAAGGGACTGCGCGGGTCGATTTGGCGAGTATCCCAATTCGGCCGCGCCCTTGAGAATCTTGGAACGTGTGGCCTCGGCCACTCTCCCTTGCCCACGTAGCGCATCGGACACCGTTGTCACGGACAATCCGACATGAGCGGCGAGATCGTGCAACGTGGGCGAGGGGCGCGTCATATGGGAACAGTATCAGCACCTTTCAAGGGCGTAGGACTTTTGGCTCGTCTCTCTGTCGGACAATCGTTAACGGCAGAACCCTTGACACGGAACCAACGGGCATGACTACACTTCATCAATGCCGGAACGTTCCGGCATGTGGCAGTCAAACGTCTCGAAGGTTGATGCACATGTCAAAGAAGACAAGTCCCACCCGAATGGTCAGAGCAATAATTGCTCTTGCCACCGTCCTCATACTCTTCCCACCCCTGCATTGGATCTTTGACCGAGGCTGGTGGTCATTTGCCTACATCGTTGGCAGTTCCATTCTCGTCGCGGCGTTGGTTCTCATCCTCAACAGAATCACTCTCACTATTGAGGGAGGCGATTGAGCATGTGGATCACGTTCGGCATGATTGCCGCCTTCTTCATTTTCGTCATCATCGTCATGGAGCGCACCTCAGCCAAAGACTCGTCCTTTTCTGACTACGCAACTGGCGGCCGGTCGTTCAACTCCGTCTACGGAACCGCCGCGTTCATCAATACCTGGTTGCCGGGTACTGTCTTCATTTCGTTCGCAGGGCTCACTGCTGGCAGCGGCGTGACAGGGTTCTATCTGGTCCAGTACAGCGTCTTTGCCGCCATCATCATGTTCTTGTTGGCCAAGCCCGCCTACCTCTGGGGAAAACGTTACGATCTCCGTACCCAAGCAGACTTGCTCGGACTCCGCTATGGCTCGACCCCTGTCCGCGTTATCGCAGCAATCATCGGGGTTATTGCATCAGTCCCATGGGTCGTTCTGGGAATGCAGTCGCTTGCGCTCATTTTCAGCTTCTCGTCTGACGGAGTCATAGGGCCTGTGCTCGCCGTCGTCTTGGGTGTCATCGTCTTGACTATCCGACAGATCTGGACGGTCAAGTTCGGTATGCGAGGGGTAATGATCTCCGACCTGATTCAGGGAATCGCCGCGTATTTGATTGGGTTCGTTGTCATCTTCGGGCTCATCGTCTGGCTCATCGCCAACAACCACGGGTTCGCCCAAGTCGACCCTGCGCTCCTCATTCTGCCCGGGCCAGGAAGCGAGCTCGGTCCGCTCTATTTGTTTTCGCTCGTTCTTACTGGAGCACTGGGCGGATGGTGCTGGCCGGACATCTTCGTTCGCCTCTTCACACAGAACGGTGTGAGCACCATCCGGCGCACATCCGTCCAGGCAGTTCCGATCCTGCTCATCTTCGCCACCGCTCTTAACGTGATGGTACTGCTGGCTTCCTCAGTGCCAGAAGTCGCCGCAGCACCGGATACTGTGTGGTTCGTCTTGGCTTCGTTCGGAGGTCCTCTACTGCTCGGCCTCGCCGGCATCTGCGTGCTGTGCGGCTCAATGGGCAACGTCGGCGCGAACCTCCAGGCAATCGGAGCCATGACCGCCAACGACATCATAGGACCGATGAGGAAGCAAGAGATTCAGAACGCACGTATCGGCAAGATCTCCGTTGCTGCTATCACGATCCTTTCATCACTCGGAGCGCTGGCAACCGCATCTACCACAACAGGGCTCGTGCTGTGGGCCCAAGTTTCCTACCAAGGCATCTGCCAGCTCGCCCCGACACTGTTCCTGGGCATCTTCTGGCGACGAACAACTGCGCTCAGCGCCGTCCTGGGAATGGTGCTCGGCTTCGGTACCGCCGCGATCGTGCAGATCTTCTATCCGATCTCCGTGCCCTGGCTGGGCGGGATGACCTCAGGAATCGTCGGACTGATCTTGAACACCGGAGTGATGGTTGCAGTCAGCCTGCTCATGCCCAATAACGCGAGCGAACAGACTCGAGTCAATAACCTCTTCGACGAACTCAACCAGACTCAGAAGGACGAGAAACAAGCATCATGACAAATGCAGAACACGCGACTAAACGCAGGACCGGGTACATTTGGCACGAACGCTTCGGATGGCACGATACTTCTACCCACGTCGGCTTCCTCCCCGCAGGCGGCTTGCTTCAGCCGCTTGAGCACTTGGAAAGCTCGGCGTCGAAAACGCGAATGGCGAGCCTCATCGAGGTCAGCGGCCTTCGGAGAAATCTGACCGACTTGGAATTTGGCCCTGCCACAAAAGAACAAATCCTCTCGGTACACATGGAAGACTACGTCGACCGCATCATCGATCAGAGCAATTCAGGAGGCGGTGACGCCGGTGACGGCACCTCGCCCTTTGGCCCCGGCAGCTATGAAATCGCACAGATGGCGGCCGGCGCAACAACATCGGCGCTCCTCAACGTGCTTGACGGTACCGTCGACAACTCGTACGCGCTCGTACGACCCCCAGGCCACCACGCGGAGCCCCACCAGGGTCGCGGGTTCTGCATATTCTCGAATGTCAGCATCGCAATCAACGAAGCCAGACGTCAGGAAAAGGCACGCCGAATAGCCATCGTCGACATCGATGT
The DNA here is from genome assembly GCF_013168765.1 of Brevibacterium sp. CT2-23B. Classification (NCBI taxonomy): domain Bacteria; kingdom Bacillati; phylum Actinomycetota; class Actinomycetes; order Micrococcales; family Brevibacteriaceae; genus Brevibacterium; species Brevibacterium sp. CT2-23B. The sequence continues at coordinate 967,232 of NZ_JABBYK010000001.1, forward strand.
CCACCACGGTAACGGAGCACAGAAAATCTTTTGGGATGATCCGGAGGTACTGACGATCTCCGTCCACCAAGACCGCCTGTTTCCTCTGGACAGTGGAATGTTCGACGAGACCGGGAGTGAAGAAGGCAAGCGAACCAACATCAATCTTCCGCTTCCCGCCGGCTGCGGCAACGGCGCGTATGTTGGCACTGTGACCGAGAACGTCGTCCCAGCTCTCGAAGCGTTTCGCCCCGAAGTGATCATCGTCAGCTGCGGATTCGACGCGTCGATGGCAGACCCTTTGGGTCGGATGTGCGTTACAGCCGCAGGCTATGCGCAGATAACTAATGTCCTCATGTCTGCGGCCAATTTACTCTGCGAAGGAAAGCTCGTCTTCTCGCATGAGGGAGGCTACTCACCTGCATACGTCCCTCTCTGCGGACTAGCTGTCGTCGAAACTCTAGCTGGCATCGAGAAACTCACTCCCGATCCGTTCGTCTGGGCATTCGACGAGTACCCCGTTCACGAGGTAACTCATGATCAACGGGATGCAATAGACCAAGGGCACTGTGTCGTTCAAGAGGCAATTAAGTCGATGCGCTATGGCGCAGACCGATCCACCAAGCCAACCTGAGGGGCCCGCTCATCTCGGCATGAACAGACCCCTCAGGTTGGCGATTCAAATTGGCTCAGAAGGGCTGGTGGTCCTGTTCAACAATGAACGAATATTCCTCACCAATCTCCTGCTCGAGAGCCAACTGCGCTCCTAGCTCACCAATCGCAGGCGAAGTCTTGAATCCCTTCCCCGAGAAGCCAGCCATGACGAGGACTTTGTCCATGGACGGATGCCGACCCACATACTCGATGCGAGACTGCGTATATGACTCGAAGTAGGGGTTAATTCTCATTGGATACGACTCGAGGCTTGGGAAGAAGTCGTGGACTAGTTCGCGCACCGCGGTCAAGTCTGATTCACTAACTCGGACGTCGGCGTTGTCAGGAGATTCGACCACCGTGTGATTGGCAAACCCCAGTCCGAGCTTCATCGCCGATCCGTCGGCCGTCGGGAGTCCGTACGAGTAGTTCGGGGCAGCCCTGATGTATGGCATGAGTCCGGAAAGCTCACGACCGGGGCGCGGAAGGAACCACGTCGACAGCAGCCTACGCGGAGCCAGCAACGGTGCCATTTCGGGTAGCAATACAGACGTCCACGCCCCGGCCGCTACGACCACTTTGTCGAACAGTTCGTCGCTGTCGTTAGTCTTCACTTGCACCTGTGCCCCGCGCTGTTCAATCCCAGTCACTCTGGACTCTGTGCGAATCGACGCCCCTAGTCTGATTGCAGCGTTTGCTGAGGCTTGGATCGCACGATCTGGATAGATGGTCCCAGCGTCTCGGTCGAGGACCCCGAACTCGTTCTCATGAAGCTTGAAGTCCGGATATCGAAGCTTCATCTCGTCCAGCGAATGCACCTCAGATCGGTCGCCGAGGAGCTCGGCTGATTCCAGAGCTGTAGTCGATGCAACAGTGCCTTCTTCGACAATCGTCAGTGCTCCATCGAGGGAACGGAGTCGCGGGAGGGCCGTCTCCTGCAGCTCATTCCAGAGTTCGTCAGCGCGTTGAACCACTGGGAAGTAACGCATGTCTTCGAGCTCGATGTACCTGAACAGACGCGATTCGCCGCCTGCGGCTCCCCGTGGATGCCCGGGACTGTAGAGCTCGTAGCCACTTGCATCGACGCCTCGCCGAGCTAGCTGCCACAGCACCTGCGAGCCGATGGTTCCCGTTCCGATGACTGCAATGCGAGGGGTGTTCATACGGTCCTCTTCCTTCAGTTTCTTCAGTCAGTCCAGCCCGGCGTACAGGTTTCGCTGTAGAGGCTTGCGCACGAGCAAGAGGACCAGTCCGACGAGAACGGCGACAGTGCCGATACCGGCGAAATACGCATTGTTCGGGATGGCCGCGAACAGTTGTCCAAGCAGGCCCGAGAGCGATGAGCCGAGCGCCAGCGTCAGGAAGTTCACTGCGACCATCTGAGCAGTGAAGGCTTTGGGCGCGATTTGAGTCGCAAGCGCAAGTCCGATGGGCCCCACGAAGTTCTCAGAACTACCGACGATCACCATGAAGAGCAGGACCAGAAGCACTGGAATCGCTTCCTGGTACACCAACGCGGAGATGAAAAGGATGAAGAAGAAGCCCACGCCGATCTGGATCATTCCGATGGAGAACTTCGCTCCGGCCCGTGGTTGCCGGGCACCCAGCTTTTTCCACAAGGACGCGATGAGCGGCGCGGCCAACACACCTGCCAACGGGCTGACCATGGCGACCCACCCGACCGGGAACGACCATCCACCGAGGTCACGATCCACCCGGTCCTGGATGAGGATCGAGACGGCGGTGAACTTCTGGAACAGGAAGCCGAAGTACAGACCAGCCGCGAGGAACAAGGGAATATACGCTCCAACTCGCCTCTTCTCCGAGCGGGAGACTTTCTTCGACGCGAGCATGACTCCGAAATAGATCGCTGCCGCGACAAGGGCGACCACAGTGGCGACGGTGGAGAGGCTCTCTGCCGCAAGAAGACCGGTCGACGCGGCGATGATGATGGCGATGATGGCGACAACGGTCAGGACGATGGCGTTACGTCCGCCAACACGTGAAAGGGGTCGAGTGATCTGAGCGGCGCGTTCAGGGAGATTCCGCGATGAGAATACGTACTGAACGAGGGCGACGATCATTCCAATTGCAGCGAGAGCAAATCCGGGGTGGAAGCCCCAGCTCTCTTGTACAAAACCTGTCGCGAGGGGACCGAGGACCGCGCCGGTGTTGATCGCCATGTAGAAATACGAGAATCCGGCGTCTCTCCTGGCGTCGGTTTCGTTCTCGAGCACGAAGCCGACGATCGACGTGATGTTGGTCTTCAGCGCTCCCGTGCCCAGGATAATGAGGACGAGACCAACTGAGAGCCCTGGCATTCCCGCGACGAATGCCAGCGCGAGGTGGCCGAGGGCGATGACGATTCCACCGATGAGCACGAGCCGCTTCGGGCTGAGGACACGCTCCCCCAGCCATGCGCCGACGAGTTGGGCGATGTACACCGCTCCCCCATATGCACCGACGATGCCGGCCGAGGCCGCTGAACCCAGCGCCAACCCTCCTTTGTCGAGCTCATAGAGGAGGTAGAAGGCCAAGATGCTTTGGAGGCCATAAAAGGAGAACCGCTCCCAGAGTTCAGTGAAGGCCATTCCTCCAACGCTTCGCGCACGGGCCCGGCGCGCCTCTGGCTTCACGTCATTGTGGATCGATGTCAACGTCTTCCTTCTTTCATGGGAGCAGCGTCATTGGTGCAAACAGCAGGTCTTAGTACGTCGGCGGAGCCATCATCCACACCACACGTGCGGTCGCGGTGCCGGTGGCTTCGGCCACCTTGTGGGGCCGGTCGCTCTTGTAGTGAAGCGAATCCAATTCGGCCAGTCGGTTCGTCGTGCCGTCGACGGTGACCTCGACCTCGCCTTCGATGACGAGAAGGATCTCCTCTGAGGCCCCATGGGTGTAGGGCTCGACTCCGGTGTCGCCTCCCGGCTCGAAATGCCCCACGAGCACTTCAAGATGGTCGAAGTGGGACGGAGATATCTTGACCTTGGACGCCTCGTTCCCGAATCTCTTGCGTGCGGCATCCGCGAACCGGAGTACTGGACTGCTTTCAGCATTCGGTTCATTGAACAGGTCGCCGACGTTGAGTCGAATCACACCGCAGACGCTCTGGAGGGTCGCCACGCTTCCCATTGCAATGCCGCGCTCAAGCTGAGATAGATACCCCGTGGTGATGCCGGCTTCCTCTGCGACGTCCTTGAGGGTCAGCTGTAGCGCCAAACGACGTTTCCTTAAGCGCTCTCCGAGAAGATTCTCACTCTGTGGCTCAGATCTCATTTACCAAAAGTACAATTGTTTTTACTCTGAAGTCAATCAGGTTGAGTCGGCCTCCGTCTCGCCGATGGAAGTTGCAGGCCAAGGCGAACTTGATCGCTCGATCCTAAGACAGGCACAAAAGATCTCGCTCAGCTCGACCCCAGGCACGTACAAGTTCGTTCCATAGAGGACCATCCCGAGCTGCCATCGCTCGGTAAGTTTAAAGTAATTACCTTTACACCATTGCAATCTCTTATCCGTGTGTCTAGCATCACAGTATGGCGACGGCGAAGCACCTAGAGATCCGCGAGAGCATCGAAGCAGATATCCACAGAGGGCTCTTCGACGTGGGGCAGAAACTTCCCACGGAGAAGGAGCTCATGGAGCGTTTTGGCGTCAGTCGCAACCCCGTGCAGAAGGCCATGAACGCCCTGGTTGAAGCTGGCCTCGTCTCTCGCAAACGCGGTTCCGGAACGATCGTCGCCTCAACTGGACTGCGCACCAACCTGCTCCGGATGATGGATCCTTCGCTGACTAGCCCAGAGGTCGACGGCGACCACAAAGTCGTCAGCGTCGAAGTGTCCTCAGCCGAATCATTTCCGCTCAGTCGAAACGTGTTCCCAAAAGGGCAGCCGACAGCTTCGCTGACGAGGATGAAATACAGCGCCGATGGTCAACCACTGGCTCTTGAACGGTGCTGCATCAACCTCAGCCGTGCGCCAGAAGTCCTCTCGCAGAACCTGGAACACCTGACGACAATCGCGTACTACAACTCTCTCGGCCTTGGGATCAGACGAGCAAACACCGTCCTCAGGGCAGCTCTCCTGGAAACGTTCGACGCCAGCCATCTCGAGATTCCTCCCTCGGAGCCAGTCGTCTGTCAACAGCGCACCACCCATCTGGTCGATGACTCCATCATCGAGGTTGCCGAGTTCTACATCCACCCCCGCAATATGACTCTGGAGGTCAGTCAAATTGATAACAGCTAACCCCGAGAAGGTCGCCGTCATCGGTGCCGGCATCATCGGAACAATGACCGCATGGCAATTGGCCACCCGCGGATACGCCGTCACCGTGTTCGATCAGTGGAACTCCCCCAACGACCGGGGTGCATCAGCTGGCGAATCACGAATCTTTCGGACCATCTACAAGGAGGGCCCGGAATACGTGCCCATCCTGAGGAAGTCCTTCGATAAGTGGCAAGAGCTTCAGACGAATCAGAATACTTCCGTGCTCACCATGTGCGGAGGTCTCATGATCGGCCATCCCGACGTTGAAGACGTTGCCGCCGTCATCGACTGTGCACAGGCCGCGGACCTCGACCATAAAGTGCTCTCGCAATCGGAGATGGCGAAAAGGTACCCACAGTTTGGGCTCGACAGCGATGAAGTCGGCGTCTTCGATCCGGTTGCCGGAGTGTTTCGACCAGAAGCTGCCGTCCTCGCCGCCCGCAAGGAAGCCGAGCGGCTCGGGGCAAACTTTAAGACCTATACCAGAGTGCTCAACTTCCGCTCACTGAGCCACTCTGTCATGGTCGACACCGCCGATGGATCGCATGCATTCGACAAGATCGTCGTCTCCACCGGCCCATGGGTGAACGAACTGACCGAGTTCGACTCCAGCACCGTCGAAGCATTGCGCTTGGTCGCCATGTGGTTCCCAGCCAAAGACGTCCCCTTGCACACGCCAGAACACATGCCGATCTCCATCCGACGACACCCAGAAGGCGGATTCTCCTGCTTCCCTGCCCTCGACGGACTCGGAATCAAGATTCTGCCCCACCACCTCGCGTGGAAGACACTCGACTCGGTCGATGACCTCCCCCGATTCATCGAGAACGAAGTCGTCCAATCAACCGAACACGCCGTGGCCCGCCTCATGGCAGGAGTCGACCCCATTCCCTACCGCGTATCCACGTGGACAGAAGGATTCACCATCGACGGTGCACCGATCGTCGGCCCTTCGAGCGCCGACCCACGCATCGTTCTAGCTGTGGGCATGTCCGGTCAAGGCTTCAAATTCTCACCGATGATGGGCTCCATCGTCAGCGACTTCGTCGAAACGGGCACCTCATCAGATGCGATCGCAATCATGGACTCTCAGCGCTTTGATCGGAGCCCGTCATGAACATCGGCACAACGGTCCTCATCTCAGCCACAGCTGCCGTCGTCGTCGGCATCGGAGCCCTCATCTCGTTCTATGTCGGCAAACGAGCCAAATCCAACGACTCCTGGGTCGTCGGCGGCCGCAACCTCCCGCTCTACGTCATTGCATTCACCCAATACGCCACGGCCGTCGGCGGCGGCGTACTCGTCGCCCACGTCGGCATCGCCTACGCGTGGGGCCTATCGGTTTTCTGGTACGAACTCTTCGTCATCATCGGCCTCCTCGTCATCGCGATCTTCGCCGGATGGCTGCGCCGCCGAACCTTCTCCACCATCCCCGAGGTCTTCACGAAACTCTACGGCGAGCACCGACTAATGCTCTCCATGGTCGCGCTGGCCGTCATCGTCGTCCCATTCGGATGGTTGGCCACCCAGTTCATCGCCTTCGCCAACCTCTTCAACGCAGTGACAGGCATCGGGATCACGCCACTGATCATCATCATGGCCGTGGTCTCCATCGCCTTCGTCCTCCCCGGCGGGTTGACATCGGTCGCGTGGTCCGACTTCTTCTTCGGCATCTTCATGGTCATCGCATCCATCGTCGTAGGCGCATACGCGATCATAAACGCCGGCGGACCGTCGACGATCGTGAAGAATCTCCCGGCCGAGCTGACCATGATGCCCACCGGACTCACGGCCGCAGGTGGACTGACGATCCTGCTGTGGCTGTTCTCCATCCTCCCAGGAACGCTGACCAACCAGCTCTACTACCAGCGGATCTTCGCCGCCAGCAACGTCAAACAGGCCCGACAGGGCCTCTACCTCAGCAGCATCCTCATCGGAATCTCCGGCATCTACGCACTCATCGTCGGAGTCTCGGTGCGCAGTATGACCGACCAGTTCGGCGTCGACGGGCGCGAACAGGCAGCAGGCTGGTTCCTCGCCCAATTGCCAGTCGGGCTCATCGCGATCTACGGTGCGTTCCTCATGGCCACGATCGTCTCAACTACCGGGTCGGCACTGCACTCAGTCGTGGTCAACTTGGTCAACGATCTCAGGCCAGCGTTCGTCAAGCACAAGGACACATCTTCCGACCTCGTTGCGATGTCTCGCTGGTGCACCGTCGCGGTCTCGGCAATCGCTGCAGTCCTTGCCATCGTCTTCCCCACAGCCCTCAACTGGCTCGTCGCAACGTACGCCTACTCGGCCTCGATGCTGGCCGTGCCGTTCCTCCTCGGCATGATTTTGACCAACCAACGGAAACTCGACGTATCAGTCGGATACGTCTCCATGGCGGCCGGCCTCGTCGTATGCACAATCGCCCACATCGCAGGAACCATCATTCCTTACGCAATCTTCGGCATCATCGCGAGCCTCATCGCCTACCTGATCATGCTTGCCGTGAAGAAACCGCAAGCCCGAACACTCTCCGAAAAAGCAGGAGCCCTTTCATGAAGATACTCGTCGTCGGTGCAGGAGTCCTCGGACTCACCACCGCATTCAACCTCGTCGAAGACGGACATGACGTCACGATCGTCGACAAGACAGGACCATACGCACAAGCAAGCAGTCGCTCATTCGCCTGGATCAACGCCAACCACAAACTCCCCGACGAATACCACCAGCTCAACCGTGCCGGCATCGCGGCTCACGAGGAGTTCCAGAAACGATTCGCCAGTCACGGAACCTGGTTGCACCAGCATGGGTGCATCATGTTCGACAGCGCACCCGATAAGACGACTGGATTGGACGAGCGATTCACTGAATCGGCGGAGCTTGATTACCCGGTCGAACGAATCGACTCTGGCCGCCTTGGCGAGCTCGAACCCACCGTCAACTGGCCGACAGATTCAGGGCTGTTCTTCCCCCTAGAAGCTCACCTGGACAACGAAACCTTCGGCAATCTCGTCAAAGACTTCCTCGAAAACGCCAACGTCGCACCGGAAGTTGCAGAAGTTGCCCGCGTGGAAACCAACGCTGACGGGGCGACAGTGGAATTCGCAGACGGAGGCACCCGGAGCTTCGACCAAGTGATCATCGCAGCCGGCGCAGACTCCGGAGCAGTCGCAGACCGTTCCGGCCTCCTGCTACCTGTGGCAGATCTATCGCAGCCCGGACCACGGACGCACAGTCTGCTGGGTGTCACTGCTCCCACAGACGTGAGTCTCAACCGAATCATCATTTCCGACAAGATCAACGTACGACCCCGTCGAGACGGCAGCATGTTCGTCCAGATTCCTTCAGTGGAAGCTCGAACCGAAGAAGGAGAGAGCCCGGAGCTGCTCGACGAGGTCCGGGTCGTCATGGAAGCCGAGCTTCAGACACTCTTCGGAAAGCGTATTCCGGTGGGTCGCGTCATCTTCAGCGGAAGAAGCTTCCCCGAAGATGGGCTGAGCATCGTCGGATACCTCGACGAACACCACCGGGCTTATTCGTTAGTCACCCACAGCGGGATGACAATGGCTCCTCTGCTGGGACGGCTCGTCGCTGATGAAGTTCGAGGCGACAGTTCGCACCTCCTTAGTACGTTTCGTCCGTCACGCTTCACAAAGGGAATCACCCAGGAGTCGCCGACGAACTTTATTGGCCGACAGTAGTAGCCGCTGGTGTGGAGTGGCCGAACAAGTTCTTCTCCCCAGGCACCGCTAAATTCAAACATCGGCCGTATCTCAAAGCAGTAGAATCAGATGCAATTTTAGCTCGTAGGAGAAGGCGCTGAGCTGGCCTGGACGCGGTTCGACCACGCCCGGTCTCATATCAGTGCATTGTCTGGAGAGTAAAGACACCTCAAACCTGTTGGCCACACACTCAGCATATTGGGCGTCGAATACTTGCGCGTACTAGTCGAAATCGTGAGTATTGACCCATTTGGCGACCGACTCCGACCGTCGTCTGCTGCTGGAATGCTCACGCTTCCCGACAATCCCGCGCGACAGCGACCGTCCCTCACCCTTCGCCGCACAGCGCACTGTTGCAACGAGGCGATCTGCCACGAACGGTGACGGATTCCTTGGCAGCGGTGTGTTTAGTCACGAACGGTGACGGATGCCGAACTGCGTGGAGGACGTGACGCGAACGGTGAGGGATGCTCGATCAACGGCACCGTCACACGCGCCCGGGCACGACGAAGGCCGGTGGGAACAAATCCCACCGGCCTTCGATCAGCTCCGGCTCAGCGCCCCAGCGCGAACCGACTGCCGCGAGTCGCAGACTCACAGCGCAGCCTGGTGCGGCGAAGTCGCCGCTCAGGCCTCGTCTCCTGCGATCAGGCTTCTGCGAGCTGACGCAGAACGTACTGCAGGATGCCGCCGTTGCGGTAGTAGTCGGCTTCACCCGGGGTGTCGATGCGGACGACGGCGTCGAATTCGACCTTTGTGCCGTCTTCCTTTTCGGCGGTGACCTTGACGGTCGCCGGGGTCTTGCCCTCGTTGAGCTCCGTGACGCCTTCGATGGAGAAGGTCTCGGTGCCGTCGAGTCCGAGCGAATCAGCGGATTCGCCGGCGGGGAACTGCAGCGGCAGAACGCCCATGCCGATGAGGTTCGAGCGGTGGATGCGCTCGAAGCTTTCGGTGATGACGGCTTCGACGCCGAGCAGCTTCGTGCCCTTGGCAGCCCAGTCACGCGAGGATCCCGAGCCGTACTCCTTGCCACCGAGGACGACCAGCGGGGTGCCGGCAGCCTGGTAGTTCACGGAGGCGTCGTAGATCGTGGTCTGCGGTCCGCCCTCCTGCGAGAAGTCGCGGGTGAAGCCACCCTGGACTCCGTCGAGGAGCTGGTTCTGCAGACGGATGTTCGCGAAGGTTCCGCGGATCATGACTTCGTGGTTGCCGCGACGCGAGCCGTAGGAGTTGAAGTCCTTGCGCTCGACGCCGTGCTCGACGAGGTACTTGCCGGCCGGGGTATCGGCCTTGAAGGAACCTGCGGGCGAGATGTGGTCGGTGGTCACCGAGTCGCCGAGCTTCGCGAGCACGCGGGCGCCCTTGATGTCCTTGACGGCTTCGGGCTTGAGACCCATGCCGTCGAAGAAAGTGGGCTTGCGCACGTAGGTCGACTCGTCGTCCCACTCGAAGACCTTGCCCTCGGGGGTGTCGAGCTGCTGCCAGCGCTCGTCACCGTCGAAGATGCGACCGTATTCGTTGTCGAACATATCGGTCGAGATCGAATCGGCGATGACCGACTCAACCTCTTCAGGCGAGGGCCACAGGTCGGCCAGATAGACGTCGACGCCGTCCGAGTCCTTGCCCAGGGGCTGGTTCTCGAAGTCGAAGTCCATGGTGCCGGCCAGTGCGTAGGCGATGACCAGCGGAGGCGAAGCGAGGTAGTTCATCTTCACGTCCGGGCTGATGCGGCCCTCGAAGTTGCGGTTGCCCGACAGGACTGCGGTGACCGAGAGGTCGTTGTCCTGGATGCTGTTCGAGATCTCCGAGTCCAGCGGACCGGAGTTGCCGATGCAGGTGGTGCAGCCGTAGCCGACGATGTAGAAGTTCAGCGCTTCGAGGTCCTCGATGAGGCCGGCCTTGTTGTAGTACTCGGTGACGACCTTCGAACCCGGTGCGATCGAGGTCTTGACCCACGGCTTCGAGTTGAGTCCGCGCTTGCGGGCATTGCGTGCCAGCAGGCCGGCGGCCATCATCACCGAGGGGTTCGAGGTGTTGGTGCAGGACGTGATCGAAGCGATCGCCACGGCACCGTTGGCCAGCTCGAAGTTGCGTCCGTCAGCGGTGCTGACGTCCACGGACTTCGACTCCTCGCCGGGAGCGGCGTAGTTGTGGATGTCCTTGGCGAACTGGCTCTTGGCATCGGAGAGCTCGATGCGGTCCTGCGGGCGCTTCGGTCCGGAGATCGAGGGCACCACGGTGGACAGGTCGAGTTCGAGGTACTCGGAGTACTCGACTTCGTTCTCCGGATCGTGCCAGAGTCCCTGCGTCTTGGCGTAGTCCTCGACGAGCTGGATCTGCTCTTCCGAACGGCCGGTGAGCTTGAGGTAGTCGATGGTGACTTCGTCGATCGGGAAGATCGCGGCGGTCGAACCGAACTCGGGGCTCATGTTGCCGATGGTGGCGCGGTTGGCCAGCGGCACCTCGGCGACGCCCTTGCCGTAGAACTCGACGAACTTGCCGACGGCTCCGTGCTGGCGGAGCATATCGGTGATCGTGAGCACAACGTCGGTTGCGGTGACACCCGAGGGGATCTCACCGGTGAGCTTGAAGCCGACGACGCGCGGGATGAGCATCGACACGGGCTGGCCGAGCATGGCGGCCTCTGCCTCGATGCCGCCGACGCCCCAACCGAGCACACCGAGGCCGTTGACCATCGTGGTGTGCGAGTCGGTGCCGACCAGGGTGTCCGGGTAGGCCCGGAGGACTCCGCCGACCTCGCGCGGCATGACCACGCGAGCCAGGTGCTCGATGTTGACCTGGTGAACGATGCCCATGCCCGGAGGCACGACCTTGAAGTCTTCGAATGCGGTCTGGCCCCAGCGCAGGAACTGGTAGCGCTCACCGTTGCGCTGGTATTCGATGTCCATGTTGAGCTCGACGGCGTCAGCGGTGCCGAAGCGGTCGATCTGCACCGAGTGGTCGATGACCAGCTCGGCCGGAGCCAGCGGGTTGACCTGATCCGGGCTGCCGCCGAGCTCGACGACCTTCTCGCGCATGGTGGCGAGGTCGACGATGCAGGGCACACCGGTGAAGTCCTGCATCACCACGCGGGCGGGGGTGAACTGGATCTCCGTATCGGGTTCGGCATTGGGGTCCCAGCTGCCGAGGGCTTCAATATGTTCCGAAGTGATGTTTGCGCCGTCTTCCGTGCGCAGCAGGTTCTCCAACAGCACCTTGAGGCTGAAGGGAAGCTTCTCCGACCCTTTGACCTGGTCCAGGCGATAGATCTCATAATCCTTATCGCCTACGGTCAGGGTGCTCTTCGATTTGAACGTATCGACGTTGCTCATCGTGATTCTCCTGTTTCATCCGACACTCATCCAAGAAACCGGGTCCGTCCGACTCGGCGGTCGGACCCTTGCATCACGCACCGATTTACGCGACACATATGTTTCCAAAAGTATCTTGACGTCAAGATAAATTCTATCGCATTTGAGGGGCTTTGACCACCATGGCACACGGAGGTGCGAAACCCTGCGATCGGGTTTTCCGCAGGCCCTCGTGCGGTCATCACCAGGGCCGCGGCCGGGTCGCGCGGCCTAGCCTGGACAGCACACTCAAAGCAGCAGCGCACTCGCCTGCCACCCCCGAGGAGATCCCATGGACCCGTTCACACTAGGCGCCGGATTCGGCTTCGGCGCACTGCTCGTCGGCATCATCTTCGCCGTCGTCTGCAGCTCATTCGCGAAGGAGAAGGGCCGGTCGGGCGGCTGGTGGGGCCTGTGGGGCTTCCTCACGACGTTCATCGCCCTCATCGCGCTCGTCCTCCTCCCCCGCCGCTCGGTCACCGCCTGAGGTCACCGGTCGGTCACCGCCGGAGCACGGTGACCGTCTCCAGGTGCGAGGTCAGCGGGAAGAGGTCGAAGCCGGTGAGGCTCTCGATCGCGAATCCCCCGCCTGTGAGAGCCGCGAGGTCCCGAGCCAGCGTGGCCGGGTCACAGGACACGTAGACCAGGGTGCGTGCCGCTGATTCGATGATCGCCGAGGTGGCTTTCCTCCCGGCGCCCGCCCGTGGCGGGTCGAGGATGATGACGTCCGAATCGGGCAGTCGGGCTCGATCCACGCTGAGAGCGAGGAATCGGGACTCGAGATCGGCGGCATTGTCTCGAGCATGAGCAATGGCTGTCTCCACCCCTTCGACCCCGAACAGGGGCGCTCCGGTGGCCCGGGCGGCAGTGATGCCGAGGAGCCCGACCCCGCAGTAGAGGTCGGTGATCGCCGCGACATCGGCAGGCAGGGCTGTGACGACCTCCGAGCTGAGCAGTGCGGCCGCATCCCGATGGACCTGCCAGAAGCCGTCGGCGCCGACGGTGAAGTCACGACCGTCGACCGTTTCGGTCAGGGTGTGGTCTCCACGGATCACGCGCAGGGCGGGAGCGGGCGCATGGGAACGACCGCGACCACGGGGACGACCTCCGCGACCACGACCATGACTCTGCTCCGGTCCGGCCGCCTCGGCGAGGAGGGAGAACGACGTCGGCAGCCAGGACTCGATCTCATCGAGGACCTGCGCAGTGGGCCGACCACGGACGATGAGCGCGCCATGGTCGCCGGCCCACGCGAATTCGAGTCGGCGGACTCCCGGCACATGCAGTGTCGTCATGGCGAGGTCGTGCAAGGGCCTGGCGGCCAGAGGGGGCGTGGTCACAGGGATGACCGCATGTGATCTGGGGGCGAGCATTCCGGCACGGCCCTCTTCGTCGACGGCCAGCTGCACGCGGGTGCGCCAGTCCGTGCCGTCCGTCTCGCCCGGCGCGGGAAGCACCTCGGCGGCGCAGTCGATATGTCCGATGCGCTGAAGCTGGGCATTGAGCACCTCGGCCTTGAGCGCGCGGGAATGGGCGAGGTCGACGTGGGCGAATTCCATTCCGCCGAACCCGGCCGAATCCGGCACGGCCCCAGCACCGGGGCCCGCAGCGAACCCCGCACCGGAACCGTCGGCAGAATCACCGGGAACATAGTCGAGACGACGATCGGGGACGCGGTGAGCCGAGGCCTCGATCACCTCGGTGACGGCGGCGCGAAGAAACCGGGCGGGCGGTCCTGCCTCGGTGCGAACTCGGACCTTCTCACCGGGCAGGGCCCCGGAGACGAAGACGACCTGACCGTCGTGTCGGGCGATGGAGGTGCCGCCGGCCGCCGGTGCCTCGATGTCGAGGGTGAGTTCCTGGGCGGGAACCGAAGTGTCGCTCATGCGTGTTCTAGGCCTGTCTGTACAGCGAGGTGTCGGAATCGGGTCCGTCTCCGCCGTACTGTCGAGAGAAGGACTTCAGTCGCCAGGGTACGGAGACCACGACGACGTTGGGCACCAGCAGCAGTCGGGTGCGCAGTTTGAGAGCCACCTGGTTGTGCAGGATGTGCTCCCACCAGCGACCGACGACGAACTGCGGGATGTAGACGATGACGAGGTCCCTGGGCGACCTGCGGCGGATGGCGAGGATATGGGCGAGCATCGGACGGACGAGTTCGCGGTACGGCGATCCGAGCACGGTCAGCGGCACCGGCAGCTCCATCTCGTTCCATCGTTTCTGCAGACCGGCCGCGGCCTCTTCGTCCACGGCCACGGTGACGGCTTCGAGCTGACTCGACCGGGTCACCCGGGCGTAGGAGAGGGCCCGCATCGTCGGTTTGTCGATTTCGCTGACGACGACGATGGCGTGGGTGTTCGACGGGATCGTCCGTGAGTTCACGTCCGCGTCGGGGGCGAGCTCGCGGGCCACCCGCGAATAGTGTCGGTGGATGGCGCCCATGACGAGGTAGAGTCCGGCCATGGCGGCGACCGCCAGCCAGGCGCCGGCGAGGAACTTCGAGACGATGACGACGATGAGGACGCCGGCGGCGAGCACGCAGCCGACGGCGTTGACGACCTGGTTGAAGTGCATGCGCATCCGGGTCTTCGAATCGATGACCAGGCGCAGCCGTTTGCGCCAGTGCAGGACCATTCCCGCTTGGCCGAGGACGAAGCTGGCGAAGACCCCGACGAGGTAGAGCTGGATGAGCACCGTCGCCGAGGCGGACGTGGCGACGACGAGGACGATCGCCGCTGCGGCCAGCAGCAGGATGCCGTTGGAGAAGGTGAGTCGATCGCCCTTCGTCGCCAGCTGCCTTGGCAGGAATTCGTCGCGGGCCAGCCGAGAGGCCAGTCCGGGGAACCCCTCGACCGCAGTGTTCGCAGCGGCGATGAGCACGAGCGCGGTGATGAGGACGACGATGAAGAACATCGCCGGCGCATTGTCGAAGATCGCGTGCGCCAGTTGCGCGAGGACGGGTTCCTGTTCGTATTCGGCGCTGACCGGGCTGCCGTCGCCGCGGACGAGATAGAGATGCGGGTCGTCGACGTATTTGATTCCGGTGGCCGACGCCAGATAGGTCAGCCCTGTGAGCATGAGGGCGGCGAGCAGTCCCGACAGCAGCAGGGTGTTGCCGGCGTTCTTGCCACGCGGCTTCTTGAACGCCGGAACCGCCGTGGCCACGGTCTGCACGCCGGCCAGTGCGACGGCACCGGACGAGAACGCGCGCAGGACGATGAGGACGGTGGCCAGGCCGAGCGTCGCCTGATCGCCGATGTTGCTGTGCACGACCGTGTAGTCGGCGGTCTGGGCGTGCGGGGTGTCACCGAGCCCGACGCGGATGAGACCGACCGACATCGTGAGGAACACGGCACCGAGGAACAGGTAGGTCGGCACGGCCAGCAGCATCGGAGTGGCCCGGGAACCGCGCAGACCGGCGAAGCAGATGAGCAGGATGCCGACGATGGCCACGGGCACACGGTAGGGCGCGAGCATCGGGAACGCCGTGGTGATGTAGGCGGCGAAGACCGTCATCGACACGGCCAGGGTGAGCACATAGTCGACGAGGAGGGCCGCGGCGACGACGAGCCCGGCACCGGAGCCGAGGTTCTTCGAGGCCACCTCGTAGTCACCGCCGCCGGAGGGGTACGCCTTGACGTTGATGCGGTAGCAGGCGACGATCACGAGGATGACGATGCCGACGGCCACACCGATCCAGGGGGCGACGGTCAGGGCCACAAGTGAGGTCAGCGACAGTGCCAGCAGGATCTCATCGGGGGCGTAGGCCACCGAGGAGAGCATGTCGGAGGCGAAGACGGGCATCGCGATGCGCTTCTTCAGCGCAGGCGCACGCCTGTCCTCACTGCGGAAGGGCCGTCCAACGAGTAGTCTTTTGACGGCATCAGAAAAACTGCTGGCCACGGCAACCAATGGTAGATCACTGCGGGAAGGATTACCCATGCACTTCGTGATTATGGGCTGCGGTCGAGTCGGGGCCTCCCTGGCCAAAGCCCTTGATGCGAATGGGCACTCCGTCGCAGTCGTCGACCGGGACCCCGACGCGTTCCTCAAGCTCGGTCGGGATTTCAGCGGTTCGACGATCACCGGCGTCGGTTTCGACCGCGAGACTCTGTCCCAGGCGAAGACCGCCGAGGCCTTCGCCTTCGCCGCCGTCTCCAGTGGTGACAATTCGAATATCCTCGCCGCGCGTGTCGCTCGTGAGACCTTCGGGGTGAGCAATGTCGCCGCCCGCATCTACGATCCCGACCGTGCGCAGGTCTTCGAACGTCTCGGCATCCCCACGGTGCCCACCGTGCGGTGGACGGCCGAGCAGGTGATGCGCAAGCTCGTCCCGCAGGGGTCGATCACCGAATACCGTGAGCCCTCCGGCAACCTCGTCCTGGCGGAGGTGCATCTGGATCCTGGCTGGGTGGCCCGTCCGATCAAGGAGATCGAAACACGGACCAAGGCTCGGGTCGCCTATGTCACCCGCCTGTCCGAGGGCATCGTCGCCCACGATGATCTGCTCCTCCAGGACGGCGACCTCGTCCATCTCATGGCTCCGGTCGACCGCCTCGGCGAGATCGAACGGATCCTCGATCAGCCCGTGCGAACCGTGGAGGAAGAAGAATGAGGGTCATCATCGCCGGAGCCGGCTCCGTCGGACGTTCGGTGGCCAGGGAGCTGCTGGACAAGGACCATTCGGTCCTGCTCATCGACCAGAGCAAGGAGGCGCTGGGCCATGAGCGCATTCCGGGCGCCGAATGGCTGCTCTCCGATGCCTGTGAGCTCGCCGGTCTCGCCGAGGCGGGGCTGGAGGAGGCCGATGTCGTCGTGGCCGCGACGGGAGATGACAAGACTAATCTGGTGCTCTCCCTGTTGGCGAAGACCGAGTTCGGGGTGCCCAGGACGGTCTCGCGGGTGAACAATCCGAAGAACGAATGGCTCTTCGACGACAACTGGGGCGTCGATGTCGCCGTCTCGACTCCGCGCCTGATGACCGCGCTCGTCGAGGAGGCCGTGGAAGTCGGCGGACTGGTCCACCTCATGAGCTTCGAACGCGGGCAGGCGGGCCTGCTCGAGTTCACAGTGCACGAGAACGCCGAACTCGTGGCCGAGCGCGTCGGTGGGATCACCTTCCCGCTCGATACGGTGCTGGTGGCGATCATCCGCAATTCGCGGGCGTTCGCTCCGAGCGCCGATGATGTCATCGAGGCCGGAGACGAACTGTTCTTCCTCTCCTCCCCCGATCAGGAGCCGGCGCTGCTAGCGCTGCTGCAGGAGACTGCGAAAGCCGACGAGAACGCAGAGGGCTGAGCCCGGTCGTCTGCGGCCGAGATCGTCAGTTCTGCGGCCGACGGCCGCCCGGCCCCTCGGGACGGTCAGTCGTCGGAGTCGTCGCGGGTCTGCAGGAGTTCGTAGACGGGATTGTGTGCGGTGAGCACTCCGTCCTTGCCGCAGAACCGTCCTTCTAAGACGATGAGGGACCCGGGACGGATGCCGCTGATCTCCCGGCGTCCGAGGAATTGGGCGCGGGCTTCGCCGGTGCCATCGGCGACGGTGATGTCGAGCCTGGGGCTGTCGGCGCTGCACGACTGAGTGGTCGCTGAAACGACTCCGGCGATGCGTGAGGTCTTTCGCGCCTCCAGCTCTTCGACCGGAATAACCCCGGGGATCTGGCTGACCAGTCGCAGATCGGCCCGGGCCTCGGCCTCACGGGATCCGAAGTCGCGCACGAGGCGAGGGATGAGGTTCCGCATCAGCGCTCAGCGGACCTCTGTGATCTCGGGGCCGCGTTCGAAGGGGTTGAGTTCGTCCTCGTCCTTCTTCTCCTCCGCCTCGTCCTGGTCGACCTGCGGTGCGGTCAGTGCGATGAGCTCGCGGGGAGCCATCGCCTCCTCACCGCGATCGACGACGACTCCGCGGAAGAGTGCGGAGAGTTCGGCACGCACCTCGTCATCGGTCACGGCCTTGCCGGAGAACACGGCGCGGACGAACCAGCGTGGTCCGTCGATG
Organism: Brevibacterium sp. CT2-23B; assembly: GCF_013168765.1. Classification (NCBI taxonomy): domain Bacteria; kingdom Bacillati; phylum Actinomycetota; class Actinomycetes; order Micrococcales; family Brevibacteriaceae; genus Brevibacterium; species Brevibacterium sp. CT2-23B. The sequence continues at coordinate 985,190 of NZ_JABBYK010000001.1, forward strand.
CCGGCGAAGCGCATGGCGCGTTTGCCGGGGCGACCGGATTCCGTCTTCGCCGGAACCTCGATGGCCAGCTCCTTGCCGAGAGAGGTGTGCAGCTCGGTCGATTCCCCACCCTGTTTGGTCACGGATTCGGCGAGCTGACCGCGCACCGTGTTCCACAGGCCCTCGGAGCGTGGTGTCGCGAACGCCTGCAGCTGGATGCCTCCACCGTCGTGGATGAGGGTGACGGCCAGCACGCGCTGAGAATCGTCGTCCGTGTCCAGGCGCACCTGCATGCCGTCGACGACGGGCACCTTGAGCGCGCCGAGGTCGAGGCGGTCATGCTCCGGGTACTCCTCGGAGATGTCGAAGGGGCCCTTCTCGGACCGGTCGAAGGGTGCGGACTTCTCCAGCCGCGCTTCTTCCTCGTCGACATCTTCATCGGACTCGGCCGCCTCTGCGGCGGACTCTGCCTCGTCGTCATCGGCGTCGTCGTCTGCACGATCGGCCGCCTCGGTGTCGGTGTCCTGAGCGTCGAGCTCATCGTCGTCGGTGAGTTCGTCGTCGGCGCGGACGTCGTCATCGGTCGGTGTGGATTTCTTGAACCGGGAGAACAGTCCCATAAGTCCTCACTTCTCCTTTTCGCTGAGGCCGGCGACGATTCCGCCGGTGGATCCGAATCCCCCGGCGCCGCGGGCGCTGTCTTCGAGGGATTCGACGATGTCGAAGTCGGCGTGAGCGATCCTCTGGATCACGAGTTGGGCGATGCGGTCGCCGCGCACGACGCGCAGCGGGGTCTTCGCGTCGAGGTTGATCAGCGGCACCTTGATCTCGCCGCGGTAGCCGGCGTCGATGGTGCCCGGCGCATTGACGACCGTGACTCCGTGCTTGCTCGACAGGCCCGAACGCGGATGCACGAAGGCCGCATAGCCCTCTGGCAGGGCGATCGCGATTCCGGTCGGAACGACACGGCGCTCGAACGGTTCGAGCACGAAGTCGATCGCCGAATGCAGGTCTGCACCGGCGTCGCTCGCATGCGCGTAGCCGGGCGCGCTCATGCCCGCGTCGAGGAGCTGGAGGTTGATCTTCACGGTTTCCGTCACAAAGATGCACTCTAACGCTCCAGCCTGAGCGTGGCCAAACTTCTCGCTATGGGACAATGGCCGCATGGCAACAACTCAATCCGGAACCCACGTGGTCTATCAGGAGAAGGTCCGCCCCTCGGTCGGCATGTGGATCCTCGTCGTGGTGGCCGCTCTGTCCACGGCACTCATGGTCATGCCCGTCTGGCAGCTCGGCACCATCATCCTTCCCGTCGTCAGCTTCGTCCTCTTCGCCTGGTGGCTGAATTCGCTGACGCTGACGATCATCGTCACCGAACGACAGCTGTTCGTCGGCGAAGCTCATATCGACCGCACGTTCGTTCCGGGTGCGGTCGCCTTCGACGGCGAGGAGGCCCGGCAGGCCCGCGGTGTCGATCTCGACGCCCGCGCCTTCCTCAAGATCCGCCCGTGGGTGAAATCCGTCGTCCGCATCGATCTCGACGATGAGACGGATCCGACCCCGTACTGGCTCGTCTCGAGCCGTCACCCCCACAAACTAGCCGCCGCCCTCACCCCCTGATTACTACCTGACGGCGGCCCAGCAACCTCGCGCGAGGTTGCTGGGCCGCCGTCAGGTAGTAAGGGGAGAAGAACGGACCGCGACCCTTTCGAGGGTGCGGTCCGTTTTCGGGTTTTCGCGAAGAGAAGCGATTCAGCCTGCACAGTCTGTGCAGATGGGGACACCGCCTTCTTCGGTCGCAAGCTGAGAACGATGGCGGACCAGGAAGCACTCCATGCAGGTAAACTCATCGTTCTGCTTCGGCAGGACCCGAACGGAGAGCTCTTCGTTCGACAGGTCCGCACCGGGAAGTTCGAAGCCTTCGGCTACTGCAGTCTCGTCTTCGTCGATCTTGCTCGCCTGAGCCTGGGAACGCTGGGCCTTGAGCTGCTCGATCGAATCGCTTTTGATCTCATCGTCTTGCTTGCGAGGTGCGTCGTAGTCTGTTGCCATATGGCCTCATCGCTCTCTGTCCGGAGGGGGTGCCGAAGAGGAGCATCTTCTCCTCTTCCGAGATGTGTCCCCAGCATTGTGCACTGTATGCTTGCCGTTGGCAAGATGGAATGAGCACCTGATGCGGTGATTCTCGTCACCAGCTTGTCCGCATGGACGGAGCACACATAGAGTTCACGAAATGCTCTGCAAGAATGCTTGTGATGGACAGCACCGACAGCACGCTCTGTCGGTCGAATACCGGGCTCGTCCCCTGTGGAGGCGGCCCGAGGAAGGACGGATCCACAATGAGTGAATTCGCTGATCAGCTCGACACACGAATCGATGATGTCCGTCATCGCATTCACGAGGCCCGTTCCGCCGGTGACGACTTCCTCGTCGAAAATCTCATCGACGACCTGCAGAACCTGATGGAATTGGCCGGACGCAACGATGTCGACACCGGTCCCATCGCCGAGGCGATCCAGGCCGAGACGGGAGCCCTGCCGGTCATCCCGAGTCCCGACGACTACTGAGAGAACACACAGCAAAGAACCCTCCCTCACCGATTCGGTGAGGGAGGGTTCATTCGTCTTCAGGACTCAGTTCGCCATGGCCCAGTTCGGATAGGTTGCACGTTCGATGCGGCCGCGGCAGCAGTCGATGCTGCAGGCTCCGCTGCCAGGCACCAGAGCCTTCGTCCCGGGCAGAGCCGGAACGTCGACGTCTTCCCCGCGCAGCTGAGCCACGCGCTCCTCGACGAGGTCGACGAGTCCCCCGACGAAGGCGTCATGAGTGCCGACGGTGTCGACCCGGGTGAAGTCGAGACCGAGTTCCTCAGCAGTCTCCTTCGCTTCGGTGTCGAGGTCGAAAGCGACCTCCATATGGTCGGAGATGAAACCGATGGGCACGAGCACGACACCGGTCACCCCCTCCTCGGCAAGTTCGGTCATCCGGTCGTTGACATCGGGTTCGAGCCAGGGCACCTCAGGTGAGCCGGAACGTGAGCAGTAGACGAGTTCGGACGGAACACGATCGGCCTCATCGATGCGCCCCATGAGGTGCTCGATGAGTTCTTCGTGCTGGGCCCGGTATCCGTTGGTGGCCACCTCTGAGGCGTCCTGCATGACGTTCGGGATCGAGTGGGTGACGAAGAGGATCCGGTGCTTGGTCGAATCGATCTGCCCGACCTTCGACCGGAAATCGGCGAGGCCGTCGCCCAGGCAGTCGGCGCAGGCGTCGGCGTAGCCGGGATGGTTGTAGAACTGACGGATCTTGTCGATCGAGACAGTGAGACCCTCGTCCTTGAGCGTGTCGATCGTCTTCGCGAAGTCCTCACGGTACTGCCGGCACGACGAGTAGGAGGAATACGCGGAGGTGTCGATCGAGAGGAACTGCGTGGCACCGTCCTGTGCCAGCTTGCGCACCTCGTCGGTGAGATAAGGATCCCAGTTGCGGTTGCCCCAGATCAGCGGGGTCTCGATTCCGCGGCGATCGAGTTCGTCGCGCAGCGCGGCCAGCAGCGCCTTGTTCTGATCGTTGATCGGAGACTTGCCTCCGAAACCGAAATAGTGCTCCCCCACCTCCTCGAGCCGTTCCTCGGGAATCCCGCGGCCGGCGGTGACGTTGCGCAGGAATGGAACCACTTCTTCTGGGGCCTCCGGTCCTCCGAATGACATGAGGATCAGGGCGTCGATGGGTGCAGTCGTATTCACCTTCCCGATTTTACAGACTGTAGAGCCGCTCGGCCCGCTGTCCGCACAGTGAGCCGCGCCCACTCACGGTGCAGACGCCGACCGGAGGGTCCGACGCCCGCCCTCGCCTGTGTCGTGGCGACGCCGGCGGCGTGGTGGCGACGCTGTCGGAGCCGACGCGCAGGTTCCCCTTTCGCACATTTCTCGCACGTGCGTGGCCGGTCTCACAGAATCACCCCGCCGGCTCCCGATCTGCCCCGTGATTTCGCGACTCGCGCGGAAATCTGCCCGGCACGACGCGCCGAACGTGACACGATGCTTCTGAGACGCGACAAAGGAGCTTAAGGCAATGCGTGAACTGATCTTGAACGGAGTCAACGCAGACGGCACACATCTGCTGTTGAACGACGAGAACGGGCTTCAGTACCGAGTCGTCCTCGATGAGGCTCTCTTCGCCGCGGTCCGCAGGGACCGCTCCCACCCCAAGTCCGAGACTCCCGTGCGCCCGAAAGAGATCCAGGCCATGATCCGCGGCGGCATGGACGCCGAGGAGGTCGTGGCCGCCACCGGTGCCGACATCGAATACGTGCGCACTTACGAAGGTCCGGCGATGGCCGAACGCGAACGCACCGCCTACCTCGCCAGCCGCCATCCCATCTATTCCGATCATGATCCCAACGGTGAACCGACTCCGCTCATCGAGCTGTGTCAGGAACGCCTGGCGATGCGCGACGTCGATATCGAGACGATGGAGTGGGATTCCTGGAAGCAGCAGGACGGCAACTGGTACATCCAACTCAGCTTCACCGCCGCTGATCGTGTCCGCACCGCCAGCTGGCATTACTACCGCCGTTCGCTGACCCCGATCGACGATGAGGCGAAGTGGCTCGCCGATTCCGGTCCCACCGACACCGGACCGATCCCGAACTACGGCAGCGGGGCCGAACGACAGAGGAACACCGAGGAGGTCGATGTCCTCCCGGCGACCGATCAGTCGTCCGCGTCGATCGCCGCCGACGGACCGGTCCGGCCCACCGCCGGTTCGGCGCCGTCGCAGCAGGCCCGCGATCATCAGGCCGAAACCGGCCGGATTCTGGAGAATCTGCGCAAGCGCCGCCACGCCGAGGAAGAGCCGCGGACCCGTCTGCGCGCGGTCACCGAGGACCCCGAGACTCACCCGCAGGGAGCGCACACCGCTCCGGGCCAGCCCGAAGCCGCCACCGATGACGAAGTCTTCGCCTTAGAAGATGCGGCTGCCTCGGCTGAGGAACCGCAGGAGCCGACCGAGAAGGTCGGCGTCTTCGACGACGAGAATCAGCTCTCCCTGCTCAATGAGCCCGGAGTGAGCGATCACGACGATCAGTTCAAGGACTCGGCCTCGGCGAAGGATACGAAGCCGAAGTCGAAGAAGAACTCGCGTGCCTCGATCCCGAGCTGGGACGAGATCATGTTCGGGTCGAAACGGGACTGACCTCAGACTCTCGAGTGTTCGCCCTCGGGGTCGCGTGTGCCGAGGCCCGCTGCACCCGGTTCGACTGTGCCGAGGTCGACGACCTCATCGCCGTCCGCGATCAGTCTCCTGTCATGGGTGACCATGACGACCGTGCGGTCGCCCAGGCTCCCGCGGAGATCGTCGATGAGCAGCCGAGCCGTCTCATCGTCCAAGTGCGCCGTCGGTTCGTCGAGGACGATCACATCGGCTCCGGTCAGCAGGGTTCTGGCCACTGCCAAACGCTGTCGCTGACCGCCGGAGATCTCCGCTCCGTGGTCGCCGACCCACCGGTCGAGCCCCGCGGAGTCGGCCCAGTCGCTCAGTCCTGCCGCTCTCAGCACGGAGATCATCTCGTCGTCCCCGGGGAACGACCGCCCGGCGAGTGCGAGATTGCCGCGCACTGTGGAGCGGAAGACGTGTGCCTCCTGAGGGCACCAGGCGATTCGGCCGACGAGGTCTTCGGGTGAGCAGGTGAGCATATCGTGGTCGGTCCCGCTCCGGTCACGGGCACGGTACCTGCCGGACCAGGGGTCGAGGAACCGCAGGAGCACGCTCAGGCTCGTCGTCTTACCGGTTCCGCTGTCACCGCACAGCACGGTCCAACTGCCGCGTTGAGCTCTCAGGTCCAGTCCTGCGACGACAGCCTGATCGTCCCATCCGACGGTGATCTCATCGAATTCGAGGGCGTCGACGCCGACGAGCTCGACCGGGCCAGAGCGGCACGACGAGTCGTCGCTCTCGCCGGCCGTCGTTCCGGCAGCAGGAGCCTGCACTTCGACGTCGAGTCCCGAGTCCTCGGCTTCGCGGTCCGCCGCACTGTCCGCATTGGGCAGACAGTCCAGTGCCGACCCCAGGGCGGGCAGCTGGCGGAACGCTTCGAGTGCCGAAGCGAACACTTCGCCCAGGCCCAAGGCCATGAGGGAGAGCACCGCGACGATCTCGGTCGGAGCATCCGTGGACACCGCCAGGATGACTGCGGTGGTGAACGTGCTCAGCTGCAGCCACAGTTGGGCGAGCCCGAAGTTGCGGGCAGAGGCCTTCTGCTTCTTCTCGAGGTCGGCCTCCAAGTCGGCCAACAGGCCGAGGACCGCAGAGTCGACCCGGTTCGTGCGCAGGTCGTCCTTTGCGTACAGAGCGCGAGTGAGCACGGACAGGATCCGGTTGCGGTCCTCCCTGATTCCGTACGCCAACCGGCTCTCTGCCCGGATGACGAGAATCGGGACGATGACGAGGTTGACGGCGCCCACCAGGATGAACCAGACCAGTGACCTCACGTCGAGAAGTGCTGCGGTGATGCTCACGCCGATGACGACCATGGTGGAGACGAAAGGCGGGAACAGAGTCCGGGGCACCAGGTCGCGGACGTCGTCGGCGTCGGCGACCATGGCGCGCAGCGCCGAATCCGAGGTCAGCAGCCGCCGATCACTCATGCCGACGCGCTCGAAGTGCTCCCACAGCCGTATGCGCAGTTTCGTGAGCGCGGCGAAGATCGCCGAGTGGAGTCTCAGCCGACTGGCGTAGAGCAGCACGGAGCGGCTGAGCCCGAAGAATCGCACACCGACGATGGCGACCATGAGCAGCATGATCGGCGGCTGGTACGAAGCTTCGACGATGAGCCATGCGGAGACGGCAGTCAGAGCGATGGCCGCGAGGCTGGACGCGCAGGCGGTGAGCGCGGCCACCAGCATGGTCGGGGTGAACAGCGGCAGGCTCGAGCCCAGTATCGACCAGCGACGTCGCAGTGCAGCTGTCCAGGACTCGCCTCCGGAGTGCTGCGTCGAGACATCCGGGTGCCGCTCGACGTCGGACCGAGGCCCGCGCTCGCTGCCCGAACCCGTCCGTTCCGCCGGAGCGGGAACTTCAGTCCGCGCCCTTGTTGCAGGAACCTCGGCGGCGTCGGTTCGGGCCTGATCCGCGATCACGGTCGACTTTGATTCCGCTGGTGCACCGTTCTCTGCCGCTTCAAAGTGCGTCTTCTCCGGGCGGATCTCTGTGTCGGCCAGCGCGCGAACCTGTTCGTCATGGCTGGCGAGGATCACGCGGTGGGTGGCGGCCGCCTCGGCGATCATGTCGATGACGATGGCGGCATTGTCGGCGTCGAGGTGGGCGGTCGGTTCGTCGAGGACGAGCAGCTCGGCCCCGTCACCGAGGCGGTGCCGCACTCGCACGAGGGCCAGCCGACGCTGTTGGCCGGGGCTCAGCGCCTCCGTCTGCACACACAGATCGGTGGGCAGTCCGGCGGCGGACAGGGCCGTCCGAGCTTGGTCGTCGTCGAGTCCGAAGAGTGCCAGTTCGGCGCCGATGGTCTCGGCGAACATGCGTGGAGCCTGCGGCACGTATGCCGCGCTCATCGGATCGGCGGTGGTGTGCGCGTCGGCAGGCAGACTGCCGACCAGCGCACCGAGCACGGTCGACTTGCCGGTTCCGGACCTGCCGCTGATCGTCGTCACTCCCGGCCGGGTGTCGATGACCCCCGACCACGAGATGAGTGTGCCGTCGGCATAGCGAACCCACTGGTCCCCCGGCCAGCCGATGGCATCGAGCGCGCGTGCCCCCGCCGCCGACGGAGTCTCCGCTTCCGCCGACCGTGTCTCCGACAGCAGCGACCGGGCCCTCTCACGAGCTTCGCGTCCGTTCTCGCTCGCATGATAGCCGGCCCCGAGCTCCCGCAGAGGGATGAAGCATTCGGGCGCGATGAGCAGGACCAACAGGCCATCGCCCAGCTCCATCGTCCCATTGACCAGGCGCAGACCGATGACCACGGCCACGAGCGCCACCGAGATCGTGGCGATGAGCTCGAGTGCCAAACTGGAGAGGAACGCGATGCGCAGCGTCGTGAGGTTCGCCTGATGGTAGCGCTCCCCCAGTTCCCGCAGCCGGCGCGCGTGATCGCGAGAACGGCCGAGGCCGATGAGGACGGGCAGCCCCTCGGCGAGTTCGGCCAGGTGATCCGACAGCCGCTCCAGAGCCGCCATGGTCTCCGAGGTCGACTCTGCCGTGTAGCGGCCGATGAGCACCATGAACATCGGCACCAACGGCAGGCACACCGCGATGATGACCGCCGAGAGGACATCGCTGAAGACGATGCGCACCAGCAGCACGATGGGCACCACCGCGGCCGCGGTCAGGGCCGGCACCACCGTGGTGAAGTAGTCATCGAGATCGTCGATTCCGCGGGTGACCGTGACCGCCGCATTCGTCCGCGGGCGTCCCCGTCCGCGCAGCAGACCGGAGAGGATCGAGCGCCGCAGACCCTGTTTCGAAACGGCTGCCAGGCTGGTGCCCAGACTGCGGTCGAGCCAGAGTCCGCCGCCGCGCAGCAGCGCGCCGAGGGCGCCGAGGACCACCCACAGCCCGGGCGCGCTGTGGCCGATGATGGCTCTCACCAGGGCTTCGGCGATGAGGACGATTCCCACCGACCGGCACAGGGCGGAGAGCACCGACAGTGCCAACCCCCGCCGACCGGTGGGCAGCTCGAGCAGGATCGACAGGGGTGAGCTCACGATCGGATCGCCACCGGCAGCTTGTGAGCTTCGGGGATGTGGGTCTCGGCGATGCGGCCGAGGAACATCCGGTAGCTGAAGATCTGGTAGGCGATGATGATCGGCAGGATCACGATCGTCACGATGAGCATGACGTTCAAGGTGTAGTCCGACGAGGATGCCGCAGCGATCGTCAGCGAGTTCGCCGGGTCGATCGTCGAGGGCAGGACGTTCGGGAAGACACCGGCGAAGACGGCGGTCAGACCGGCGATTAGATAGATCCCGTGCAGGATGAAGGCGCGCTTCTCGGCACCGGCGCGGACCGCGACGAACGCGAACATGAGAGCGACGATCGCAACGAGCACCGGCACGATGAGCCAGGTCCGCTGGGTGATCGAGGAGGCGAACCAGATGAGGAACGGAATCGCGGCCGGCAGCATGATCCGACCGGCCCAGCGCCGCGACCGCGCCCGGACCTCGCCCTGAGTCTTGAGACCGAGGAAGATGAGCCCGTGGGCCAGAGAGAAGCCGAGCCCGCCGAGTCCGCCGGCGAGAGCCGGCCACGACATCCAGGCGAAGGCACCGCCGATCATGTCGCCATGATCATTGAGCGGCAGCCCGATGGTCGTCAGTGCGAGCATCGCACCGATGCAGAAGGCTGTTCCGGCCGATCCCACGGCCAGAGCCCAGGTCCAGAAGGTCTTCCACCTCTCCGAGTGCCCTTTGCCGCGGTATTCGATGGCCACGGCGCGGAAGATCAGCGCGAGCAGGCAGATGGTCAGTGGAATGTAGAGCGCGGAGAACAGTGAAGCGTACCAGTGTGGGAAGGCGGCGAACATCGCTCCGGCCGCGGTGATCAGCCAGACCTCGTTGCCTTCCCAGACCGGACCGATCGAGTTGAGCAGAACGCGCTTGCTGCGTTCGCTGCGGCTGAGGAAGGGCATCATCATGCCCACGCCGAGGTCGAAGCCGTCGAGGAACAGGTATCCCATCCAGAGCACGACGATGAGGACGAACCAGATTGTGGCGAGGATTTCCATCGTGACCTTCCCTCAGTACGCGAACGACAGGACGTCGTCGCCGTTGTCGGTGATTGTGGGTTTCGTATTCGTCTGGTCGAGTTCGGGCATCGCCGAGGCGACTCCCCCCTTGACGTATTTCGTGATCAGCCGCAGTTCGACGACCATCAGAATTCCGTAGACGGAGGTGAGACTGATCAGTGAGAACAGCAGCATCGCCGGTGTCACCTCGGGTGACAGCGCCGCCTGGGTGTACATGTACACTCCGTCGAGCTGAGCCGGGTTCGGTGCGACGACGAAGGGCTGGCGTCCCATTTCGGTGAAGATCCATCCTGCCGAATTCGCGAGGAACGGTGCCGTGATGGCCAGGACGAATCCGCGGCTGAGCCATTTCGACTCGGGCACCGTGCCCTTGCGGGCCAGCCACAGTCCGATGACGCAGACACCGGCGGCCAGGGCGCCGAAGCCGATCATCATGCGGAAGCCCCAGTAGGTGACGATCATGATCGGCTGGTAGTCGATGGGTTCGCCGGCATGGTCGCCGTACCGCGGGTCGTCGGGGATATGCGTGCCGTAGCGCTCCTGGTATTCAGGCAGCAGCGTCGTCACACCGTGGACCGGGGTGTCGAAGTCGCCGTTGGCCAGGAAGGACAGCAGACCGGGGATCTCGAAGATGTTCTGCACTCCGTCGCAGTCGTTCGACGACGGATCGGCGATCGTGAGGACGGAGAATTGGGTGCCGTCGTGGCAGGCCGCCTCGGCGGAGGCCATCTTCATGGGCTGCTGGTCGAACATCAGTTTGGCTTGGACGTCACCGGTGATCGAGACGCCGGCGAAGGCGAGGACGCCGACGATCGCGCCGATGCGCAGGGATTTGATCCACACCGCATGATCCGTCTTGTCCCGTCCTGGAAGCTCCTTCGAAGAGCCCACGATGACCTTGCCGTCGGCACCGACGGTGTCGATTCCGGCCTTGCGCCGGTGGTAGAGGTGGTACCAGGAGATGCCGAGGAGGAAGGATCCGCCTACTGCCAGGGCGCCGAAGATCGTATGCGTGAAGGCGGCGATGGCGGTGTTGTTGCCGAGGACCGCCCAGACGTCGGTCATCACGGGCCGGCCGTCGACCATTTCGACGCCGACGGGATGCTGCATCCAGGAGTTCGCGACGATGATGAAGTAGGCCGAGATCCATGTGCCGATGACGGCCAGCCACAGCGAGCCGAGGTGAACCGCCCGCGGCAGTCGGCCCCAACCGAAGATCCACAGGCCGAGGAAGGTCGATTCGAGGAAGAACGCCAGCAGGGCCTCCAACGCAAGGGGCGCGCCGAAGACGTCGCCGACGAAGCGGGAGTATTCGCTCCACGCCATGCCGAACTGGAATTCCTGGACCAGGCCGGTGGCCACGCCCATGATGAAGTTGATGAGGAAGAGCTTGCCGAAGAACTTCGTGCTCCGCAGGTACACCTCGTTGCCGGTGCGATGGTAGATGGTCTGCAGGACCGCCACGAGCATGCCGAGGCCCAGGGTCAACGGCACCATCCAGAAGTGGTAGACCGTTGTGATTCCGAATTGCCACCGTCCGATGAGGACCGGGTCCAGCTCCATGGGTGCTCCATTCAGGTTTCACGCGAGCAATGTTTCTACGTCACGTAGAATTCTACAGTCCGTAGAAACGCTGCCCGGGTGGTTTCATCATTCAAGACTCCCGATTCCAAGTATGCTCTCGGGCAAGCTCCCTGACCAGGGCCGCCCCTCTGCCGATACACACGCGCCTATGTGGAATTCGACAGGCTGTAGAGATATACTGGAGCGATCAGACCGACAAAGAAATTGAGGGCGAAAGAACTGTGGGAACACTGGGTGAACTCGAACGCAGCGTCATGGACGCCATCTGGGTCCACGACGACGGGTTGAGTGCCGCTGAACTCCGCGAAGTCCTCTCGGATCGCGAGCTCGCGCTGACAACGGTCCATACTGTCCTGTCTCGACTCGAGAAGAAGGGCTTTGTCACTCGCGATCGCAGCATCCGTCCGCATCGCTACGTCGCGGTATCGACACGTGAGGATCACGTTGCGGAGCTGATGACCGAGATGCTGTCTCAGGCACCGGATCGTCAGGCTGTCCTCGCTCGCTTCCTCGGTACCGTCTCGGAGGCCGACACCAAGGCGCTGCGCAATCTGCTCGGGCGCAATCACTCGACGCAGTCCTGACTCAGGCCGGTCACCTCAATGACCATCGTGGGAATCGTTCTGGCCGTGCTGGCTTTTCTGCTGGCATGGCCTATTCCTGCGGCCCTCGCGCGTTTCCGCGGTGACCCGATCTCAGAGGTCGTCCTCTGGCAGGCTGTCGGACTCTCCGGAGGACTCTCCCTCATCGGCGCTGCGCTCGCCTTCGCGGTCGCCCCGGGGACCACGAGTCTCCCGCAGGGACTCTTCGACCTCATCCGGGGCAAGGACCACACTCAGCTCTCACTCTTAGCCTGGATCTTCCTCGTCATCGCCGTGCTCCTCATCGGTCGGCTGCTCGGCTGCCTGATCCTGACCCTCTATTCGGCTCGGCAGACTCGCCTGCGCCACGACGAGATCCTGCATCTGCTCAGCGAACCGTCGATCGCCTATCCCGACACGCGCATCATCACCACCGATGAGGCCGTCGCCTACTGCCTGCCCAAGGGGCCCCGGAAGGGCACTGCCGTCCTGTCGACCGGTCTGCTCAAGGCCCTCGACGAGGATGAGCGCACCGCCGTCATCGCCCATGAGCGGGCGCATCTGGATTTCCGGCACGATGTGCTCGTCATCCCCTTCGCCGCCTGGCATAGGGCCCTGCCGTACTTCTCGGCCACGGCGATCGGGTTGAACTCGGTGAATCGGCTCATCGAGCTCATGGCCGATGATCAGGCCCGCGACCATGTCGATCCGCAGATCCTGGCTCAGGCGGTGAGATCGGCCGCCGCGATCAGCCCCGATCACCGCAGTGATCTGTCCGCGCAGCGTATCCAGCGCCTGTCGCATCCCCTGGATCCGGCGCGGATCCCCGTGCGGCTGATGTCGATCGGATTGGCCGTTCTGCTGCTGCTCCTGCCGACCCTGCTCATCGTCACACCGTCCTCATTCGGCATCTGAGCCCGGACCGATTTTCGGTCCGGGCTCAGATCTGTCGGTGCTGACTCAGCATTGGTGCTGACTCAGCAGTCGAGGTCAGCTGTCGATGCGTTCGGCATCGAGGACGGCAGCGCCGGAGACGATGAATTCCTTGCGCGGCCCGACCGATGATCCCATGAGGAGCTCGAAGGTGTTCTCCGCCATCTCGGCATCCGCCATCGTCACTCGACGCAGGGTGCGCATGCTCGGGTCCATGGTCGTCTCGGCCAGCTGATCGGCATCCATCTCGCCGAGGCCCTTGTACCGCTGGATCGGCTCCTTGTAGGTCTTCTTCTGCTTCTCGAGCTTCTTCAGCAGAGCGTGGAGCTCGGCTTCGGTGTAGGTGTAGACGATGTCGTTGGGCGTTCCGCGCTTCGTCACGACCTCGACTCGGTGCAGCGGAGGCACGGCCGCGAAGACGCGACCGGCCTCGACCAGCGGCTTCATGTACCGGAAGAACAGAGTCAGCAGGAGAGTGCGGATATGCGCTCCGTCGACATCGGCGTCTGTCATGATGATGACTCGGCCGTACCGTGCAGCGTCGATATCGAAGCTGCGCCCGGAGCCGGCGCCGATGACCTGGATGAGCGCTGAGCATTCGACATTGGCGAGCATGTCGGCCAGAGTCGCCTTCTGCACGTTGAGGATCTTCCCGCGGATGGGGAACAGCGCCTGATGGTCGGAATTGCGAGCGGCCTTCGCCGTACCCATCGCCGAGTCTCCCTCGACGATGAACAGCTCCGTGTTCTCCACCCCGTTGTCACGGCAGTCGTAGAGCTTCGCCGGCAGCGAAGAGGCTTCCAGCGCAGTCTTCCGTCGCTGGTTCTCCTTGTGGGTGCGGGCGGAGATGCGTGACTTCATCTCGGCCACGACTTTCTCCATGAGCACGGCGGCCTGCTGCTTCTCAGCACGCTTGGTCGAGGCAAGCACCTCGCCGAGCTGAGACTCCACGGTCTTCGCCACGATCTGTCGCACTGCCGCGGTGCCGAGGACCTCCTTGGTCTGCCCTTCGAACTGAGGTTCGGCCAGCTGCACGGTGACGACGGCGGTGATGCCGGCGAGCACATCGTCCTTCTCGAGCTTGTCCTTGCCGACCTTGAGCTTGCGTGCGTTGGCGTCGACGGCCTTGCGCATCGCCTTCAGGCAGGCCTGTTCGAACCCGGCGAGGTGTGTGCCGCCCTGTGGAGTGGCGACGACGTTGACGAAGGACTTCAGCTTCGTGTCGTAGCCGGTCCCCCAGCGCAGAGCGATATCGACGCCGACCTCGCGTTCGACTTCCTTGGACTCGAGGTGACCCGAGGAATTGAGGACCGGGACGGTCTCCTTGAAGGTGCCGGTGTTCTGCAATCGCCAGGTGTCGGTGATCGGCGGGTCGATGGAGAGGTGATCGACGAATTCGGTGATTCCGCCGTCGAACTTGAAGACCTCTTCGCGCTCCTCGATGACGGCACCGGTCTCGTCACGGGCGACACCGCGACGATCGACGATGCGCAGCTCGAGACCGGGCACGAGGAATGCGGTCTGACGGGCGCGTTCGACCAGATGCGGGTAGTCGAACTGAGCCTTGGACAGGAAGATCTGCGGATCTGCCCAGTACTGGACCCGAGTGCCGGTGGCGCCGCGTTTGGCCTTGCCGACGATGTCGAGACCGGTCGGCTCCTGGAAGGCCTCGAAGGGGTTGTCGGGGCTCGCTGTGCCGGAGGAGTCGTCGAAGCGTCCGGGAACGCCTCGGCGGAAGGACATCTTGTGCACCTTCGATCCGCGGGTGACCTCGACGTCGAGGCGAGCGGACAGGGCGTTGACGACCGAGGCGCCGACTCCGTGCAGTCCGCCCGAAGCAGCGTAGGAGGAGCCGCCGAACTTTCCGCCGGCATGGAGCTTGGTCATGACGACTTCGACGCCGGTCAGCCCGGTCTTCGGTTCGATGTCGACGGGGATGCCGCGGCCCTTGTCGGTGACGGCCACCGATCCGTCAGCGGCGAGTTCGATGAGGATCTCTGAACCGTGTCCTCCGAGCGCCTCGTCGACGGAGTTGTCGATGACCTCCCACAGACAGTGCATGAGTCCACGGGAATCGGTCGTGCCGATGTACATGCCGGGTCGCTTGCGAACCGCCTCAAGACCGGACAGGACGGACAGGTGCCTGGCGCCGTAGCTTTCGTCTTCCACACAATTCCTCTCGTTCGATTAAATTCTAATCGCTGCGCGCTCAGGACCCTATTCCCTCGGGCTCGTGTCGGGAATGCATCCGGTCGACCCCGACCATGGGCACGCCTTTGCTGAAACAATGGAGTCATGCCGCATCGCCTCCTCGTCCCAAGTCTCCTTCTCACCGCCGCTCTCAGCCTGCCCGGACTGGCGGCCTGCTCCCAGGACGCAGGTGCCCCCGAACGAACGAGTCAGGCGGCCGAGACAACCGACGCGTCTCCGACTGCCGGCAACGGTGCGGACGGAGGCGACGACGCGAAGTCGGGCACCGCCTCGGCGAAGGAGGAAGGAACGGATCTGAAAGGGAAGGTCATTGCGATCGATCCGGGACACAATGGCGGAAATGCGGACCATCCGGAGAAGATCAACCGGCAGGTTCCGGACGGGCGCGGCGGAACGAAGGCCTGCAACACCACGGGCACCTCGACGAATTCCGACTATCCGGAGTCCGATTTCACCTGGGCCGTGGCGAAGAAGCTGGAGAAGTCGCTGACCGACGCCGGAGCCGAGGTCGTGCTCAGCCGGAAGGACAACGCAGGAGTCGGACCGTGCGTGGACGAGCGCGGAAAGTTCGCCGACGACGCGGACGCGCTGGTGAGCATCCATGCCAACGGCAGTGAGTCGAGTTCGGTGAAGGGCTTCCACATCATCGTCGCCGATCCCGGTGAGGACGAGAAGACCGAGAAGGCCTCCGGGGAACTGGCGAAGTCCGTGGGGAGTTCGATGGGCGAGGAGTTCACCCCGAACAGGGCCTATGGAAAGGATGCGATCAGCCGTCGCCCGGATCTGGCCGGGTTGAACAACGCATCGGTTCCCGCCGTCATCGTCGAATGCGGAGAGATGCGCAACCCGTCGGAGGCAGAGCTCATGGAGTCGAAATCCGGGCAGAGGAAATACGCCGACGCCCTGTTCGACGGCATCGTCGACTGGTTCTGACCCGTGAATGCCGAACGCCCCTGGGACGATCCCAGGGGCGTTCGCATCTGACTGATCCGGCTCGTGCACCGGCCGAGTTCAGACTCAGTCGAGGTAGTCGCGCAGCACCTGCGAGCGGGACGGGTGACGCAGCTTGGCCATCGTCTTCGACTCGATCTGGCGGATGCGCTCACGGGTGACGCCGTAGACCTTGCCGATCTCGTCGAGGGTCTTCGGCTGACCGTCGTTGAGTCCGAAACGCATGGACACCACTCCCGCTTCACGTTCCGAGAGCGTGTCGAGCACGGAGTGCAGCTGCTCCTGGAGGAGGGTGAAGCTCACCGAGTCCGAGGGCACAACTGCCTCGGAGTCCTCGATGAGGTCGCCGAACTCCGAGTCGCCGTCTTCACCGAGCGGGGTGTGCAGCGAGATGGGCTCGCGACCGTACTTCTGGACCTCGACGACACGCTCGGGTGTCATGTCGAGTTCCTTCGCGAGCTCTTCCGGGGTCGGTTCGCGACCGAGGTCCTGCAGCATCTGGCGCTGCACGCGGGCGAGCTTGTTGATGACCTCGACCATGTGCACCGGGATGCGGATCGTCCGAGCCTGGTCGGCCATCGCGCGGGTGATGGCCTGGCGGATCCACCACGTGGCGTAGGTCGAGAACTTGAAGCCCTTCGTGTAGTCGAACTTCTCGACGGCGCGGATGAGGCCGAGGTTGCCTTCCTGGATGAGGTCGAGGAACAGCATTCCGCGGCCGGTGTAGCGTTTGGCCAGGGACACGACGAGTCGGAGGTTGGCCTCCAACAGGTGGTTCTTCGCGATGCGACCGTCGTGGATGATCCACTTGTAGTCCATCGTTTCGCGCGGGTCGGTCACCTCTCCGCCGTCGAGCAGATGCTCGGCGTACATTCCGGCTTCGATGCGCTTGGCGAGATCGACCTCTTCGGCGGCATTGAGCAGGGCCACCTTGCCGATCTGCTTGAGGTAGTCCTTGACCGGGTCTGCGGTCGCACCGGCGGAGACGACCTGCTGAGCGGGCGCGTCCTCTTCGTCGGCATCGGAGACGATGAAGCCACCGGCCTCGGCCACGGCGGCGTTCTTCTCCTTCTCTTCCGAGTTCTTCGTCTCGGTCGCCTCGGCGGGGCTCTCCTCTGTGGCCAGAGCGTCCGCGGCCGGTTCGACTTCCTCGGTGGTGTCGATATCGTCGTCGGCCTTCTTCGCCTTGGTCGCCTTCTTGGCTTCCTTGGCGGCGGTGGCCTTCGTCGTGGTCTTCGCCGGAGCAGCCGTCGACTTCGCGGCGGCTGTCTTCTTCGCAGCAGTCGTCTTCTTCGACGCAGCCGTCTCGGTCTTTGCGGCAGTCGACTTCGCAGTCGCCGACTTCGCGGTCGCTGTCTTCTTGGCTCCGGCAGCGGTCGTCTTCTTCGCAGTGGACTTCGACGCCGCAGTGGTCTTGGATCCACCGGTCGAGGTCGTGCCAGCCGTTCCCTCCGACTTCTCCGTCACCGTTGTGGATTCCTTGTCGACTCTGGGCACGTGTTCACCTTTCGCGAGCGTTGAAACTTCCCCATGCATTCGGACAGTACTAAGACCCAAGTCAAGTGGTCCGCGTGCGGTCCGGGGCGAACGCAGAGTTCGCCCATCATGCAATGACTGGGTCAACGCTTAATTTTCTCACGTTATTCCCCGCTTTGCGAATCGGCCGTCGAAGACTCCGGGACGATCCGTCCGACCTGTCCCCGACAACAATGTGACCTGCGAATCTGTTCCCCTCGCCTCCCCCTCGCGTGGATCTCGCCGAGGCGGCCGGCCGCCCACATCGGGGAGGCCGACCGTTCGCGCCGTACACGGGCGCCGATCAGATGGTCGAACGCTGAGTCTCCGTCAGCCAGCGAGGCAGGCATCCCATATCGACTGCGCTGACGATGAGCTCGGCCAGCCCGTGCTCGGCTTCGAGCCCGAGGGCGGCACGGGCATAGTTCAGCGCCATCGTCGATCCGCCCAGAGACCATTCGAACCAGGCGATGACGGCATAGGTGTTGGCTCTGGCCCGCGGGTGGCCGGATTGCAGGTAGTCCTTGAGGAAGGCGATGGTGAGCATGATGTCGCGTGGCCTGGGCGCACGCGCTGAGAGTCCGACGAGCTGCTGAGCCGCCCGTGCTTGGGAGACCACACGGCGGCTCATCACGATGAGTTCGTCACCGTCGAGTCCCTTGACCAGGGAGGGTGGGAAGTCTGGGTGGTCGAAGCTGAGGATCATCTCGAGTGCGTCGCGCGACCATTTCTCGACGAGCAGGGTATCGAGCGCCATCACGGTGGGCAGGTCCATGAGGTCGTGGATGCGCGCCTCGTCGATCGCGTCCTCCTCGCACCGCATGGCGTCCAGGCGCGGGTAGACCTCGGCGAGGATCGCGAAGGCCTCGTCCGTGCCCATCCACTCCTCGGCGTGTCCGCGACGACTGTCGGCGAAGGCTTCGGCGGGCATCGGGGCGATGACGAGGTCCTCCGGATCGTTGACTGGGTTGGATCCGCCGGCGACGAGTTCGGTGGCACACGCCGAGGTGGTTGCCTCGATCAGCGGTGTGCAGTCATAGCCGTCCTCGTCGATGCGTCCGAAGTGCTCTTGGTTGACCCACCATGCGCTGAGGGTGTCGACGTTTCTGGAGGCGAAGGTGATGGCCAGTTCGTCGATCGCTGCTCGGATGAGACCACGGTGGACCTCCGCGTATTCGGCGTCTGCACCGGCGCCGAAAGCGCTGACCGGCTGATAGTCGTCATCATAGAGAACGAGGAAGACCCCGGTGACCGTACCGGCGCGCATGACGAGGTCGGCGTACCAGCCGCCGCCTTGGGACAGCGTCTGCGCCGCGCTCTCCCGGTCGAAGTCGATGCGCATCGTGGTCGAACTGGTCTGGGACCCGTTGAGCTCGGTGCCGACGATGACAGCGACGAGGCTGCGACGCGGGGTGTACCCGAGAGTATGGGGGATGATCCCGATGATGTCCTCGGGTGTGCGGGCCGGTGTCTTCACTGCGTCCTCCTTGATCAGTGTGGAACCGGCTGATGCGGAGCGGTTCCTGTGCCTGAGGCGAGGCCCATGCCTGGGATGGGCTGCCTGTCTGGGTACCCACTTCAACCGATCCCTCATCCGTTCCTCCAGATCCTGGTCTGCGCCTGTGGATGGACCGCACGGGTCCACAGCGCTCTGGTGGGCGAGTCGCATCCGTCATCCCCACGAGAATCCGGGCCGAATTGCCTCACACGCCTTACTGGCATACAAGTGAGGGGTGGCGAAGCGACGGATATACACAGCTCCTGGTTCTCAAGTGGTCGACATCTCGACGGGTGAAGCCCGGCTGGAGAAGCTCGACGGTGAGGCCGATTCCTATGTGCTCCACGTCAATGGGGTCCCTTCTTCGTCGATCACGCTCAGCGATCCGCAGCGACTGGACTTCGAGTACCTGGACTGGATGCGACGCATCATCGACGTTCACTTCCCTGACCGGACGCTGCGGGCCGCACACATCGGTGCCGCCGGCTGTGCTCTGGCCCGGGCGCTGAACTCGGCACGACCGGGATCGAAGCAGACGGCGATCGACATCGATGCCAAGCTGCTCGACTTCGCTCGCGACTGGTTCGACCTGCCCCGCTCCCCCGCCCTGGCGCTGCGCGCCGGCGACGGAGCGGTGGAGATCGGCAAGTTCCGGCCCGAGACCCTCGACGTCCTCGTCCGCGACGCCTTCGACCACGACTCGGTTCCCGCCTCTCTGCAGACGTCGGAGTTCTTCGCCTCCTGCGCCGAGGCGGTCAAGGGCTCCGGCATCTATGTCGCCAATGTGCCTGACTCAGGTGACCACCGCGTCCTCCGGTCCGAACTCCGCAGCCTCGGCGACCACTTCGCCCATCTTGCCGCAGCCACGGAACCGGCGATCCTCAAGGGACGTCGACGCGGAAACGTCGTCGTCCTCGCCTCCAATACTCCCCTCGACACGGGCGGGCTCGACCGCAGTCTGCGCACCGCCGCCTCCTCAGCGACCTTCCTGGCGGGAGCAGAACTGCGCTCCAGGTTGGGCCTCTGATCTTCACGAGATCGGGACTCTGACCTTCACGTCGGCACCGGCCGCCTCTCGGGTCCCACGCTCCTGCACTTTCCGACCCAGCTGGCTCTTCTCCCCTCGCCCTGCTGACCCGGCTGGCTCTGCCTACCCCCGGCAGACAGGGAATGTGAGGTACGCCCCGGTCCGAAATGACGATGCGACTACAGACACCGGGGAAAGTTCGGCATAATTGAATGCCGACCCAAGAAGGTGAGATGACCGAAACTTCAGAAATTCGTGTCGAGCAGACCAAGCTCGACGAGCTCTATGCCCGCCTCGATGAGCTCCGGGAGGAGACGACGGCCCGCCTGGGCACGGTGAGGGTCTCCGAGGTCGGAGGCAACCACCAGCACCGCACCGAACGCGATGCCTTCGCGACAATGTACGAAGATCAGCTCATCCGTCTCGACGGCGCCGAGGAGGGGCTGTGCTTCGGTCGCCTCGACATCATCGACGAAGACGACCCCACCTACATCGGTCGCATCGGACTCACCGACGAACAGCGTCAGCAGATCCTCATCGACTGGAGGGCACCGGCTGCCGAGCGCTTCTATCAGTCGACGGCCGCCAACCCCGACGGGATCGCCCGCCGACGTCACCTCGTCACCGCGAACCGGAAGGTCACCGGCATCGAAGACGATGTGCTCGACATCGACGCACTCGATGACGCTCAGCGGTCGAATCTCCAGGGCGAAGGCGCACTCCTCGCCGCCCTCAGCACTCATCGCACCGGACGGATGGGCGATATCGTCGCAACCATCCAGGCCGAGCAGGATGCGATCATCCGCCGTCCGCTCTCCGGCGTGCTCGTCGTCCAGGGAGGGCCGGGAACCGGCAAGACCGCCGTCGCGCTCCACCGTGCCGCTTTCCTGCTCTACCGTCACCGTGAGCGCATCGCGAAGTCCGGTGTCCTCCTCGTCGGCCCGTCGAC
This sequence comes from Brevibacterium sp. CT2-23B, assembly GCF_013168765.1. Taxonomy (NCBI): domain Bacteria; kingdom Bacillati; phylum Actinomycetota; class Actinomycetes; order Micrococcales; family Brevibacteriaceae; genus Brevibacterium; species Brevibacterium sp. CT2-23B. The sequence continues at coordinate 1,006,178 of NZ_JABBYK010000001.1, forward strand.
GGTGTTCCTCAAGTACATCGAGAAGGTTCTGCCCAGCCTCGGAGAAACCGGGGCCGTTCTGCTCACTCCTGGTCAGCTGTACCCGGGCCTCGATACGGATGCCGCAGATGCACCGGCTGTCGCCGAGATCAAGGGCCGCTCCGTCATGGCTCGGGTGCTGAAGAACCATGTTGCGAACTATCAGCGCATTCCCGATCACGATGTCGAGATGCGGGTGCGTTCGCACACGATCGTGCTGCGTCGTAAGGACGTTCAGTCCGCGCGCGATCGGGCTCGTCGCAGCGGGGACCCGCACAATGCCGCCCGCACCGGTTTCGTCACCGGTCTGCTGAAGATCCTCGCCGAGGATCTCGCCCGTGAGATGGGGATGGATGCGGCCGGCGAACGGCTGCCCGAGCTGCTGGAAGACCTGCGCTCCTCCGTCGACGTCCGACGCGCCCTCAACCTCGCATGGTTCCCCATCGGCCCGGCCGCCGCGCTGCGGTCTCTGCTGGGCAGGCCGCACAAGCTGCAGGCCGCTGCCCGCAAGGTCCTCACTCCTGCCGAGCAGTCGATGCTGCTCGAGCAGCGTCGGGATGAGTTCACGGTCGACGATGTGCCGCTGCTCGACGAGTTGGCCGAGCTGCTCGGTTCCGCCCCACAGCAGACGCAGGCGCGGGATGACTCGGCACGCGAATACGCCGAAGCCGTCGTCGACATGACCGAGACCGGAGGGATGGTCTCCGCCGAGACCCTCGCTGCCCGCTGGGAGGAGCAGGGACCGACGATGACGCTGGCCGAACGCGCTCTCGAGGACCGCGAGTGGACGTACGGCCACCTCGTCGTCGATGAGGCGCAGGAGCTCTCTCCCATGCAGTGGCGGGTGCTCTTCCGTCGCGTGCCGTCGAAGTCGGCCACGGTCGTCGGTGACCTCGCCCAGTCCTCGCAGGTCGACAACGCCCGCACCTGGTCATCGATCCTGAGCGAATTCGTCGGAGATCGTTTCGCCCTCCAGGTGCTCACGGTCTCCTACCGCACCCCGCAGTCGGTGATGGATCTGGCCAACCGCTACCTGCACCGGCATTTCCCGCAGCTCGAGCTCGTCGAATCGGTGCGCCAGGGAGGATCGGTTCCGCGCCTGGATACCTTCGCCGACGAATCGGAGATGCTGGGCGCCCTCCCCGAGGCGGTCGCGGCCGAGGTGTCCGCCGCCGAAGGTGGGAAGATCGCCGTCATCGCTGATGAGGAACTCATCGAGCCCATCGCCGAGGCGATCGCGGACTTCGATTTCGGGCGGTCGGTCACGGGCTTGGATCATCAGATCGCCCTCATCACCCCGCAGCAGGCCAAAGGCCTCGAGTTCGATGCGGTGATCATCGTCGAACCCGGCCGCATCGCTCCGCACGGCGGCGAAGAGGGCGTCGGCGGCCTCTATGTGGCGCTGACCCGCACGACTGAACGTCTGCGTGTCCTGGCATCGGCATCGACGGAACTCACCGAGCTCTTCTCCGCCGAAACGATCCGCCAAGCCGGCTGACCCCAAACCCCTTATTACTACCTGACGGCGGCCCAGCAACCTCGCGCGAGGTTGCTGGGCCGCCGTCAGGTAGTAATTGAGGGGTGAATGTGAAAGGCCGCTTGGGTTCGGCTTCCCCTCCGAACCGCAAGCGGCCGCGCGCCGTAGCGCGCACGTTCAATACTACACAACTATTTCTGTACCGCGGTACTCGAAACGAAGATTTCTGACAGAAATCTCAGCAGTCTCAGGATCCGGTCGGCCGGGTCCCCGAGCATCTCAGTCGGCGAAGTCGTCGGGGGTGGGTTCCCGAGTCTGACCGGACTGCAGCAGCGCATCGGCGCGCAGCGAATCGATCGCTGCCTCGAAGTCCTCGAGCGAGTCGAATCCCTGGTAGACGCTGGCGAATCGCAGGTAGGCGACCTGGTCGAGTTCGCGCAGCGGTTCGAGGATCGACAGTCCCACCTCGTCGGCGTCGATCTCGGCGATTCCGCGCGACCGGATATTCTCCTCCACCCGCTGAGCGAGCTTCGCGAGATCATCGTCGCTGACCGGACGTCCCTGGCAGGCCTTGCGCACACCCGACATGATCTTCTGACGGGAGAATTCCTCGGTGACTCCGGAGCGTTTGATCACCGACAGGCTCGTGGCCTCCATCGTGGTGAAGCGGCGACCGCAATGACGGCACTGCCGGCGCCGGCGGATCGCAGCGCCGTCTTCGCTGGTCCTCGAATCGACGACCCGAGAATCGGACTCACGGCAGAACGGACAGCGCATCTCTACTCCTCGAACCTGATGTCGACAGCCCGGCCGTGGGCCGGCAGCTGTTCGCCGTCGGCGAGAACACCGATGTGCTCTGCCACCGCGGACAGTGCCTGTCGGTCATAGTCGATGACCTGGCTGACCTTGATGAATGAGTGCACACCCAGCCCGGAGCCGTGCGCGGCGGTGCCCATCGTGGGCAGCACGTGGTTCGACCCGGCACAGTAGTCACCGAGTGACACCGGGGCCCAATCGCCGAGGAAGACCGCGCCCCCGTTCGTGATTCGTGCCCCGACCGCTTCCGCATCGACCGTGTGGACCTCGACGTGCTCACCGGCATAGCCGTTGACGACGGTGATCCCGGCGTCGAGGTCGTCGACGAGCACGATCGCCGACTGCCGTCCGGCCAGAGCCGTCCCGATCCGCTCGGTGTGCATCGCCTCCGGCACCTGCACGTCCAACTCCTTCTGCACCGCTTCGGCGAGATCGACGGAGTCGGTGACCAGCACCGAGGCGGCCAGTTCGTCGTGTTCGGCCTGACTGATGAGGTCGGCGGCGACGAAGCGCGGATCTGCCTGTTCGTCGGCGAGGATGATGATCTCTGTGGGGCCGGCGACCGCGTCGATGCCGACCCGGGAGCGGACGAGCGACTTCGCCGCAGCCACATAGGCGTTTCCAGGACCGGTGATGAGGTCGACCGGCTCGAGGTCCTCACCGTCGTCGAAGCCATAGGCCAGAGCACCGATCGCCTGTGCCCCACCCATCGCCCAGACCTCGTCCACGCCGAGGATGTGTGCGGTGGCGAGCACGATCGGGTGCGGCAGACCATTGCTCTGCGGTGGGCTGGCGATCGCCAACGAGCGTGCACCGGCCGTCTGTGCTGGCACGACGTTCATGATCACAGTCGACGGGTAGACGGCCAGTCCGCCGGGCACATAGAGTCCGACCCGTTCGACCGGCAGGTGACGGGTGGTGACGAAGGCACCGGAGGCCAGTTCGGTGCGGACATCGACGGGGCGCTGATCGGCGGCGACCTTCCGGGCGCGGGCGATCGATTCGTCGAGCGCGGCCCTGACTGCGGGATCGAGTTCTGCCGCTGCTTCGGCCAGCGCGGATTCCGGTACCCGCAGCGTTTCGGGGCGCACTCCGTCGAAGCGTTCGGTGAAGTCCTTCACCGCGGCCGCTCCCCCACCGGCGACGGTGTCAAGGAGTTCAGCCACCCGTCGTTCGATATCGGCATGGGTCTCGGCGGCCCGAGGCAGTTTCTGCGCCAGGAATCGCTTGTTGAGGGTCTCACCACGGAAGTCCAGAATGTTCACCCGCACCATTCTAGTCTCCGCAGCAGCACCGCTCTCCTCCCGCCCGAAGTGCGGACGAGGGCGGGCTCGGCGCTCTCACCTCAGACGCTCAGGCAGCGGGAACCCAGCAGCGCCTTGAGATCTCCGTAGAGGCTCGGGTTCGGGTCGACTCGGATCGACCTGTCGAGGCGCATCACCGTCTGCCGTCCCGGCTGGGACAGAGTGATGTGGACATCGGTCTGGCCCTTGTTTGATTCGAGGATCTGCTTGAGTTTCGTCGCCATCTCCTCTGTCGCCTTCTCCATCGGCATGATGAGGTTGAGCGGCCGATCGTTGGGGTCGGTGACATCGGGAATCGTCATCGACATCGCCATCAGCGAGGTCGGACGGTCATCGGAGGTGCGGATGCGTCCGGTCAGGGAGATCACGAGGTCGGTCGCGAGAAGGCTCGCCACGGGCTCGTAGGTGTCGCCGAAGAACATCACTTCGATCTCGGCTTCGAGGTCCTCCAAGGTCACGATCGCATAGGGACGCCCGGAGTTCTTCGACACCTTGCGGGTGACCTGCGTGATCATTCCGCAGACCTTGATCTGGGATCCGTCATGACGGTGTGATTCAGGGTCGACCACCTCGGCGATGGAGGCATCTGATTCAGCGGCCAGCACGCCTTCGAGCCCGTTGAGCGGGTGGTCGGAGACGTAGAGGCCGATCATATCGCGCTCGAAGGACAGCTTCTCCTTCTTCTCCCACTCCGGACGGTCGGGAATTGTCACGGAGAATCCGGGTGAGTCGTCTCCCCCGCCGAGACCGGCGAAGAGATCGAACTGACCGTTGGCTTCCTGCCTCTTGACGCCGATGACCGAGTCGACGGCCTCCTCGTGGACTTCGACGAGTGAGCGGCGGCTGTGGCCGAGCGAGTCGAAGCCGCCGGCCTTGATGAGCGATTCGATCGTGCGCTTGTTGCACACATGGCTGGGCACCTTGTCGAGGAAGTCCGTGAACGAGGTGTAGGAGCCCTTCTCTCCGCGGGCCTCGACGATGCCCTCGACGACGTGGGCGCCGACGTTGCGCACCGCTCCCATGCCGAAGCGGATGTCCGTACCGACAGGGGTGAAGTGGAGGGCGGATTCGTTGACGTCCGGAGGCAGCACGGTGATTCCGAGGCGACGGCACTCGTTGAGATAGATCGCGAGCTTGTCCTTGTTGTCACCGACCGAGGTGAGCAGGGCCGCCATGTATTCGGCCGTGTAGTGCGCCTTGAGGTAGGCGGTCCAGTAGGACACGACGCCGTAGGCGGCCGAGTGCGCCTTGTTGAACGCGTAGTCCGAGAACGGCAGCAGGATGTCCCACAGGGCTTGAGCGGCGGCTTCGGAGAAGCCGCGTTCCTTCATTCCGCCGAAGAAGCCGACCTGCTGCTTGTCGAGCTCGGACTTCTTCTTCTTGCCCATCGCGCGGCGGAGGATATCGGCCTGTCCCAGCGAATAGCCGGCGACCTTCTGCGCGATCGCCATCACCTGCTCCTGGTAGATGATGAGGCCGTAGGTGGTGTCGAGGATCTCCTTGAGCGGCTCCTCGAGCTCCGGGTGGATCGGGGTGACCTCCTGCAGACCGTTCTTGCGCAGGGCATAGTTCGTATGCGAATCCGCGCCCATCGGACCGGGGCGGTAGAGCGCCAGGGTCGCGGAGATATCCTCGAAGTTATCCGGCTTCATCATCCGCAGCAGGGCACGCAGACCGCCGCCGTCGAGCTGGAACACGCCGAGGGTGTCGCCGCGGGTCAGCAGCTCATACGCCGCCGGGTCGTCGAGGGCGAGGTGCTCGAGGTCGAGATCGAAATCCCGGTTGGCTTTGATGTTCTCCACCGCATCGGAGATGATCGTGAGGTTCCGCAGCCCCAGGAAGTCCATTTTGATGAGCCCGAGGCCCTCAGATGTCGGGTAGTCGAACTGGGTGATGACCTGACCGTCCTGGAACCGACGCATGATCGGGATGACGTCGATGATCGGGTCCGAGGACATGATGACACCGGCGGCGTGGACGCCCCACTGACGCTTCAGCCCTTCCAGGCCCTTCGCGGTCTCGAAGGTCTCTCGGGCCTCCGGATCGGTGTCGACGAGTTCGCGGAACTCCCCGGCTTCCTTGTACCGCTTGGACTCCGGGTCCTCGATGTCCTTGAGCGGGATGTCCTTGGCCATCTCCGCCGGCGGCAGCGCCTTCGTCAGCCGCTCACCCATCGAGAAGGGTTTGCCGAGCACCCGCGCAGAGTCCTTCAGCGCCATCTTCGTCTTGATCGTGCCGTAGGTGACGATCATCGCCACACGCTCGTCGCCGTACTTCTCGGTCACATAGTCGATGACCTCGCTGCGGCGACGATCATCGAAGTCGACGTCGAAGTCGGGCATGGACACACGGTCCGGGTTGAGGAAGCGCTCGAAGAACAGTCCGTGCTGCAGCGGATCGAGGTCGGTGATGCGCATGGCGTAGGCGACCATGGAGCCGGCTCCCGAACCACGGCCGGGTCCGACGCGGATGCCGTTGTCCTTCGACCAGTTGATGAAGTCGGCGACGACGAGGAAGTAGCCGGGGAAGCCCATCGAGATGATGATGTCGAGTTCGTAGTCGGCCTGCCGGCGGACGTCGTCGGGTACGCCGTTCGGGTACCGGTAGTCGAGACCCTTCGCGACTTCCTTGATCAGCCACGAGGTCTCGTCCTCACCGGGAGGGCACGGGAACTTCGGCATGTAGTTCGCCGAGGTGTCGAAGGAGACTTCGCACTTCTCGGCGATCTCGAGGGTGTTGTCGCAGGCTTCGGGAAATTCCTTGAACAGGGTCCGCATCTCTGCGGGGGTCTTGAGGTAGTAGCCGGAACCGGAGAATGCGAATCGCGAACCGCCCTGATCGTAGGTGGGTTCGATGAGCTTGGAGCCGGACTGGATGGCCAACAGCGCCTCGTGCGCCTTCGCATCCGATTCGTGCGTGTAGTGGAGGTCGTTGGTGGCGACCAGCGGAATGTCGAGTTCCTTCGACAGCCGGATGAGGTCCTTCGTCACTCGCTTCTCGATGGACAGACCGTGGTCCATGAGTTCGACGTAGTAGTTGTCCTTGCCGAAGATCTCACGGTATTTCCCGGCGGCCGCCTTGGCCTCTTCGTACTGTCCCAGGCGCAGCCGCACCTGCACCTCTCCCGACGGGCAGCCGGTGGTGGCGAGGAGTCCGTCGGAGTAGCTCTCGAGCAGGTCCTGGTCCAGTCGAGGCCATTTCGCCGTCACCGAGTCCAGTGAGGCATACGACGATGCCTTGAACAGGTTGCGCATGCCTGTGTTGTTCCGAGACAACAGGGTCATGTGGGTGTAGAGACCGCCGCCGGAGAGGTCGTCGCTCTTCTGCGATTCGTCGGTACGCCACTTCACGCGGGTCTTGTCCCGACGGTCCGTGCCGGGGGTGACATAGGCCTCGACGCCGATGATGGGTTTGATTCCGGCGGCTGTCGCCTGCGACCAGAAGTCGAAGGCGCCGAACAGGTATCCGTGATCGGTCGTGGCGATAGCGGACATTCCCGATGCCTTCGTCGCCGCCATCAGATCGGCGAGGCGGGCCGCACCGTCCAACATGGAGTATTCGGTATGGACGTGGAGGTGGACGAAGTCCTCGTTCGGCACTGGGCGCCGCCTTCCTGAAGTTGCCGGTGTTGCCGTTCCAGCTTAGTCCATCGGCACCCGTGGAGCGGGTTCCCGCGACTGTTGTTCCGGGCACTTCACGACGAGGTTCCGGTTTGTGCGGGTCCCGTCGGCGCGTCGCTCAGCAGTCAGTCTCCGACACAGTCCGGCAAGCGGCAGCGCGTGGGCGCGGCGTCAGTGCGGCCGGATGCGGTCGAGCGCGGTCTGCAGGTCCTCGGGGTAGCCGCTTTCGAATTCGACCCACTTCTGCGTGTCGGGGTGGTGGAAGCCGAGTTTAACGGCATGCAGCCATTGGCGTTCCAGACCGAGTTCCTTCGCCAGCACCGGATCGGCACCGTAGGGCAGGTCGCCGACGCAGGGGTGTTTGGTGGCGGAGAAGTGGACGCGGATCTGGTGGGTGCGTCCGGTCTCCAGGTGGACCTCGACGAGTGCGGCGCGGCGGTGGGCTTCGATCACCTCGTAGTGGGTGATCGCGTTCTTGCCTTCGGTGCGCACTGCGTAGAGTCCGTCGTGCTTGGGGTGTCGGGCGATCGGGGCATCGATGGTGCCGAGCACTGGATCGGGCAGTCCCTGCACGACCGCATGGTAGGTCTTTTCCACCGTGCGTTCCTTGAAGGCGCGTTTGAGCACGCTGTAGGCGTATTCGCTCTTCGCCACGACCATGAGACCCGAGGTTCCGACGTCCAGTCGCTGCACGATGCCCTGACGTTCGGGGGCGCCGGAAGTCGCGATGCGAAATCCAGCGGCGGCGAGCCCGCCGACGACGGTGCGTCCGGTCCAACCGAGAGCCGGGTGTGCTGCCACCCCGACGGGCTTATCGACGACGACGAATGCGTCCTCGTCGTGGACGATGCGCATTCCCGGCACTGGATCGGGCACGACCTCGAGGGGCTTCTTCGGTTCGGGCATCATGATGTCGAGCCGTTCGCCGGCGATGACGCGATCGGACTTGATGACGGGGCGCCCGGACATCTCAACTCCCCCGTCGGCGCAGATATCGGCGGCGGCGGTCCGGGAAAGGCCGAGCAGCTTCGACATCGCAGCGTCCACGCGCTGACCGTCGAGTCCCTCGGGGACCAGGATGGAGCGTTCAGTCATGAGAGTCCTCTTTCACGCGGGTGGAGTCCGATCCGTCGATGTCGATGCCTCTGAGACTGACGATGACCAAGGTCACCGCGGCAGCGGAGATCGCGATGTCCGCGACATTGCAGATGAACAGCGACAGATCGATGAAGTCGACGACGGCTCCGTGCAGGAATGCGGGTTCGCGGAAGAGCCTGTCGACGAGGTTGCCGAAGAGTCCGCCCAAGAGCAGACCGAGACCGATCGCCCATGCTCTCGAGCCGAGTTTGCGCGAGATCACGAGGATCGCGACGAAGACGCCGATGGCGATGATCGGGAAGATCCACGTCACGCTCGAGCCGAGGCCGAGGGCGGCTCCGGGATTGCGGTAGAAGGTGAATCCGGCCAGCGATCCGATCACAGGCACCGGAGGATGGTCTTCGAGGAGACTGACGGCGAGGAATTTGGTGAACTGATCGATCACGAGCACGACTGCCGCGATTGTGAACAGCAGGGCCATCATGGCGGCGCGAGGTCGTTTCACCCGTGAGGCAGGATCGTTCATTTGGTTCATTCTAGACCACCGCCGAGGCCGCGGGATTCACCCGCACGACGGTGCAGTGTGCGGACACGACGGAGGCCCGGGTACTCCGCGGAGTTCCCGGACCTCGGTCGGTGATGCGCTGAGATCAGAGCTTGTGGTTCGAGGAACCGCCCAGTGGGCCGTTTCCGTCGAGGGTCTCCGGAGCCAGGCTCGTGGAGTTCTCGAGGTCACGCAGCTGATCGTTGAGGTAGCTCTTGAGTCGAGTGCGGTACTGGCGCTCGAAGTTCGAGAGCTGGTCGATGGAGCGCTCGAGGGTCGACTTCTGCGATTCGAGGGTCGACAGAGTTTCGTCGCGCTTGGACTCGGCCTTGCCGACGATGTCGGCGGCTTCCTTCTCGGCGCCCTTAATGAGCTCGTCGCGCTTGCGCTCACCTTCGGCAACATGCTCGTCGTGGACGCGCTGAGCCAGAGCGATGAGACCATGAGCGTCTCCGTCGCCGCCGACCGCGGCAGCACCGAGACCGGCACCCGCAGCTCCACCGGCGGCACCGGCGGTCATCGCTGGTGCGGCGGAGTTGTCCTGCGGAGCGGGAGCGGCTTCCTTGACGACCGGGGCCGGGGTCTCTTCGACCGGTGCCGGAGCGGCAGGTGCCTCGGCCGGAGCCGGAGCCTCTTCCTTCTCTTCGGGAGCAGGAACGGCGGCGGGCATCGCCTGAGTGGCGTCGATGTCCTGTGCCGGTGCAGCGGAGGCGCCGCCAGCTTCGAGTTCCTTCACGCGCTGTTCGGCGGTGGAGAGCTTCTGACGCAGTTCGTCGTTCTCCTGGTAGAGACGGCGAATCTCAACGACGACCTCATCAAGGAAATCGTCGACTTCGTCCTGGTCGTACCCGTCGCGGAACTTCACATGCTGGAACCGCTTGTTTACTACGTCTTCAGGCGTGAGCGCCATGAGGTCACCTTCGGTCGATCTACATTCATTACGCTGCCGCCCAGAAGGACGGCTTCAACGTCACATTAGCGTAACACCTGCAGTTTTGTCCCGCAGTAATGGCGTGTCTCGCATTCAATGACGAAGTTTTCCGCGTTCGAGGCTAACAACTCGAGCACACGGACAGCCAATTCCGGTGACCATATTCACCATTTATCCGGTATTCGATCAATCGAATACCCTTCATCGACCGGCACAATCTTCACGCCGTTCCCCATATCCATTCACAGTGGTTCTTCGGCGGAGAACACTGTGATGCCGGGTATCAGGCGGAGGTGTGCGAAAGGTTGAAGAACACCGACGCGATGATCTGGATGCCGATGAGCAGGACGATGAATCCCAGGTCGAGCGAGACCTGTCCCAGCCGCAGCGGCGGAATGATCTTGCGCAGCAGCTTCAGGGGCGGATCGGTGAGTGTGTACACGATCTCGGCGAGGACGAGGAGGAAGCCCGTGGGCCTCCAATCGCGGGAGAACACCTGGACCAGATCGAGCACGACTCGCGCCAGGAGCACGTAGACGTAGAGGCTCAGTGCAGTCCCGAGGATGTAGAAGATGATGGCCACGTGGGTCCCCCGCGCCTTTCGTTGTTGCTTGAGTTCTGGGGCTTCAGCCTATCGGCTCCAGCTGAGGACGAGTTGAGAGCTTCTCCGGCCCACTCAGCTCTGGTTGAAGAAGCTGGCCTGAGTATCCGAATCGGCTTCGCTCTCGCCGGCGACTTCGATGTTCTCGGGGGTGAGCAGGAAGACCTTGTTCGTCACGCGTTCGATCGACCCGTGGAGGCCGAAGATGAGACCGGCGGAGAAGTCGACGAGGCGCTTGGAGTTGTTCTCGTCCATCTCCGAGAGGTTCATGATCACAGGGGTGCCCTCACGGAAGGCGGCACCGATGACCATGGCGTCGTTGTAGCTGCGGGGGTGGATGGTCCTGATGCGGTTCATTGAGGTTCCTGGCGCCGGGGTGTCTACGGGACGGATCGGTGACGGGTGGATCGGTGTCACCGGAGCCGGAGTCCGTTCCTCGGCTGAGGCCGGTTCGTCGTACTGGTCGTCCTCGTCGAAGGTCTCGACGACCTCGCGATCCCGGCGGGCGGGTTCACGACGGTCGGTGTGCTGGGTGGTCTCGTCCTCTTCTTCGACGAAACCCAGGTATTCCAGCGTCTTCTTGATTGCTGACATGTCTAAAGCTCCTCGGACTTCGGCACTTGCTCACCTGTCGCCCAAACTATCGCACGCGAGCATCTGGGCCGGTGAGTCCCATGGGTGTGTCGCGGTGTTTTCTTCCTGCAGCCAGATGATCCCTGCGAAACGGCCCGTGCGCTTCTGCCTGCGGTAGGAGAAGAGGTCCTCGGATTCCTTCGTGCAGGTGCGCGAGAAATGATCGATGGTCACATCGTTCCGGCGCAGCTGTTCGGCCACGGCCCCGGCGACGTCGAGTGCCGGTGTTCCGGCCACCGACACCGAGGCGGCTGTCGGCTCGATCGCCGCGACCTCGCTCCTCAGCTCGGCTGGGACTTCGTAGCAGCGCGGACACACCGAGGGACCGATGACCGCGTGGATGTCCCGTGCACCGGCGTCGTGCATCGCGGCCACTGTTCTGCCGACGATTCCTGCGGCCATTCCCGGGCGGCCCGCGTGGACGGCGGCGATGACACCGGCGTCGGCATCGGCGAGCATGACAGGGGTGCAGTCGGCGACCATGATCGCCAATCCGAGTCCCGGGACGGTCGTCAGTTGGGCGTCGGCCTCCACCGGAGTCTGCCGCAGCTGTGCTTCGTCGCCGATGATGTGCACATCGGTGCCGTGGACCTGGGAGACGAACGAGAGCCGCTCGCCGCTCAGGCCGATGACCTGAGCGAGAGCGGCTCGGTTGGCTGCGACGAGTTCGTCATCGTCTCCGACGTGGCGGGCGAGGTTGAACGAGGAGAAGTCCCCGCTCGAGTATCCGCCGTGCCGGTCGGTGAAGGCGATGTGGGCGGTGCGCCCGCCCGGGATGACGAACCTCGAGCGCAGCATATTACTTGAGGAAGTCCGGGATATCGAGGTCGGAGTCGAAGTTCGAGCTGCTGCGTTCGCCCGGCAGCGAAGCGGGAATCTGGTGTTCCTCGCTGCGGCGCGGCGCAGGTGCAGGCTCGTCGGCTTCGGGGGCCTCGGGCTCGGATTCGGCGATGACGGGCGACTCGGACTCGGTCTCGGCCGGAGCGGCGGCCGGAATCGGCGCGGGGATCTGGTCGGATCCGGCGACCTCCGCGTTCGGGGAGGTGTTGTCGAATCCGGCGGCGATGACGGTCACTCGGCATTCGTCGCCGATGTTGTCATCGATGACGGCGCCGAAGATGATGTTCGCCTCGGGGTGCGCGGCCTCCTGGACCAGGCGTGCGGCCTCGTTGACCTCGAAGAGTCCGAGGTCGCCGCCGCCGGTGATGCAGAAGAGCACTCCGTGGGCGCCGTCGATGCTGGCTTCCAGCAGCGGGGACGCGATCGCGGATTCGGCCGCCTGCACGGCACGGTCGTCGCCGGTTGCCGCACCGATGCCCATGAGCGCGGTCCCGGCATCCTGCATGACCGACTTGACGTCGGCGAAGTCGAGGTTGATCAGACCCGGGACCGAGATGAGGTCGGTGATGCCCTGGACACCGGAGCGCAGCACCTCATCGGCGGAGCGGAATGCTTCGACGACGGAGACGCTGCGATCGGAGATCGAGAGCAGACGGTCGTTGGGGATGACGATGAGAGTGTCGACCTCTTCGCGCAGCGCCGCGATGCCGGCTTCCGCCTGCGCGGAACGACGGCGTCCCTCGAAGGTGAAGGGGCGGGTCACGACGCCGATGGTCAGAGCGCCGAGCGACCGGGCCACGCGGGCCACGACCGGGGCGGCACCGGTTCCCGTGCCGCCGCCTTCGCCGGCGGTGACGAAGACCATGTCCGCGCCCTCGAGAGCGTCGCGGATGGCGTCTTCGGAGGATTCGGCGGCCTTCTTGCCGATCTCCGGGTCTGCGCCGGCGCCGAGGCCTCGGGTCTGGTCGCGGCCGATCTCGAGCTTGACATCGGCGTCGGAGAGGACGAGAGCCTGGGCGTCGGTGTTGATCGCGATGAACTCCACGCCGCGCAGGCCGACGTCGATCATCCTCTGTACAGCGTTGACACCGCCGCCGCCGGTTCCGGCAACTTTGATGTCCGCTCCGGATTGTGGGAATTCAGCCAAGTCGGTTCCTCGTCTCAAGCGCTTGCGCTCCGCAGGGTCTGCGTGCGCATTCGGTCTGTGTTCTCTGCCCTGAGGCTATTGGGCGGGGCAATCTCACTGCAACCATTCTCGCCGGAGTGTCGGGGTTCGGCCAAACTTCACACCCGGTGTGTCGGGGCCAAACGGAGGCAATCGCAGCGACTGGCCCATACGGGGCAGCTCACGGAGGCCCGGGGCGGCCGCGGCGAAGTGTTCGACACCGGCTCGGACCGACGACTGGCCGGGCGGGACTCAGTCGGTCACGGGCACCGAGGGCACGGAGACATCGATCTCGGTGCGGCCCTCGGCGGCCAGCTGGGCGGCGGTGCGCACCTTGAGGCTGGAGTCCGAGGAATCGCCGAAGACGACCGTGGCCTTCTGCTTTCCGGTATCGAGGCGTCCCTTGAGGCTCATTGCGTCCTTGGCCTCGATCGTCACCAGCTGACGCCTCAGCTCCGGTCGCAGTTCGCCCATGAAGCGAATGACCGCGGAGACGGTCTCTCTGTCCGGCTGGTGTCCTCCGCCGCTGAGCACCGTGAGCTTCTTCGGTGCCGTGTCGACCGTGCCGAGGTCGACGGCTTCGGAGTCGTAGAGGCGATAGCCGGATTCGCCTCTGATGGCGATGACGGGGGTGCGGTCGGTGATCTCGATCTTCAGCGCCCTGGGACCCGCGTAGTGGACGGAAGCCGCCTCGGCTTTCGGGAATTCCTCCAGCACGGCGTCCTCGACGCGACCGGGGCGCACCTGCGGAAGCGGTCGGCCGCCCTGGTCGTCGAGCACGGAATTGCTGACCTCATCGGTGTCGAGCAGTCGACTGCCGCTCACCTGCACCTTCTGCAGGGACAGCAGGGGCGAGAACCAGGCGACGGCGACGAGCGCGATGAGGGCGGCCACGATGCCGATGCCGATGAGGCGTCGACGCCAGGTCTTGAGGCGGCGGGCCCGAATGACTCCGGTGAGGTCCGCGGTGGAGTTGTCACCGGCCTGAGCCGGGGGAAGCGGCACCATGGGCGTCAGCCCTCCAACGCGCTCAGCAGCTCGGGCCCGAGGATGGTCACGTCACCGGCACCGACAGTGAGCACGAGATCGCCTGGCTTCACGCGAGCGGCGACGAAGGGGACCGCCTCGGCGAAGGACTCCAGGAAGGTCACGTTCTCGTGCGGGACACGGTCGGCGATGAGCGCGCCGGTGACTCCGGGCACGGGATCTTCGCGCGCAGGGAAGACGTCGAGGACGACGACCTCATCGGCCAGACCGAGGGCCTGTCCGAATTCCTCCCGGAATTCCATCGTCCGCGAGTACAGGTGGGGTTGGAAGACCGCCCAGACCCGTCCCCCGTCGGTGACGACCCCGCGGGCGGCGCTGAGCACCGCGCGCACCTCGGTCGGGTGATGCGCGTAGTCGTCGATGACGCGCACGCCGGCGGCGATTCCGCGTTCTTCGAAGCGGCGGCGGGTGCCTCCGTAGCCGGCGAGACCCGTGGCCGCACGTTCGACATCTGCGCCGAGGCTGTGCGCCACGGCGATGGCGGCGGTGGCGTTGAGTGCATTGTGCATCCCCGGCTGCCGCAGTTCGACTCGCAGCTCGCCGTCCCGGCCGGGCAGGTCGAGGACGAAGCTCGAGCCGATTCCGGAGTCGAGGTCACGCAGCACGATATCGGCATCCTCGGACGTGCCATAGAGGACGACGTCGGCTCCCTGACTGCGGGAGTGCAGGGCGACGTCGTGGGAGCCGGGGTCGTCGGCGCAGGCGATGATCGTTCCACCTCGGGTCTGGATGCCGTCGCAGAACTCGATGAAGGCTTCGCGCACCTTCTCCGGGGTGCCGTAGTGATCGAGGTGGTCGGCTTCGACGTTCGTGAGGATGCCGATGGCCGGTTCGTAGAGGAGGAACGATCCGTCGGATTCGTCTGCTTCGGCGACGAAGACGTCTCCGGTGCCCAGATGGGCGTTCGTGCCCGTCGTCGACAGCACTCCCCCGATGACGAAGGACGGGTCGACTCCACAGGCCTGCAGCGCCACGGTGGTCATCGACGTGGTCGTGGTCTTTCCGTGGGTGCCCGCCACGGCCACGGCCCGCCGGTCGACCATGAGCGAAGCGAGTGCTCCGGAGCGGTGGAGGATGCGCAGTCCCCGGCTCTGTGCTTCGACGAGTTCGGGGTTGTCCTTGCGGATGGCCGATGAGATGACGAGAGTATCGGCCTCGCCGAGGTTGTCGGCCGAATGCCCGATCGCGACCGTGGCGCCCAGGGTCCGGAGAACGTCGACGACGTTGGATTCCTTCGCGTCCGAACCGGAGACGGTGACTCCGTTCATGACCATGATCCGGGCGATTCCGGACATTCCCGATCCGCCGATGCCGATGAAGTGGACGGCTCCGAGTTCGCCGACGGGAACGATGTTCGCGGGGCTCGTGTTCGCAGAGGTCATGGTCAGCCTTCCAGCGCGCGGTTGACGATGGCGGCCATGCGGGCCGCGGCATCGGTGGGGTAGTTGAGATGCAGTGCCGCCTGGCTCATCTGCGTCAGACGGGGCTGGTCGGCCAGCAGCGGCAGAATGGTGTCGACGACCGTCGACGGTGAGAATTCTGCATTGTCGACCATGAGTGAGGCACCGGCCGAGACGCTTCCGGAGGCGTTGAGTCGCTGTTCGCCGTTGCCGATGGCCAGGGGCACGTAGACCGCCGGGACTCCGGCGACCGTGGCTTCGGAGACCGTGGCGGCACCGGAGCGGGCGACGAGCAGATCGGCGACCGCATAGGCCCGATGCATTCCGTCGACGTAGTCCACGACGTGGTAGTCGGGCAGCTCGGCCGCCGCCTCCCGCAGGGCCTCGCCCTTTCCGGCTCCCGTGATGTGGAGGACTTGGACGCCGGCCTCCTGACACGCGGTCGCGGTGGCCAGGAACGCTTCGTTGATCTTCTGCGCACCGGAGGAACCGCCGGTCACGACGAGGACCGGACGGTCGTCGCGCAGCCCGAGATCGGCACGGAACCCCGCGCGCTGTCCCGCGTCGCTGCGGTCGAGGTCCGTGATCTCGGTGGGCATGGGCATGCCGACGAGGGTGGAGTTCCGCAGCTCGGTGTCCGGGAAGGTGATCCCGACGCGCCCGGTGGTGGTCAGTCGGGCGCCGAGGCGGTTGGCCATTCCCGGCTTCGCATTGGCTTCGTGGACGACCAGTGGGATCTTCGCCTGTTTGGCCGCGAGGAAGGCCGGCGGGCAGACGTAGCCGCCGACCCCGACGACGGCATCGATGCTGCGGGAGGCGATGATCTGCTTGACGGCGGAGATGTTGCCGCGGAAGCGTCCCGGGAATTTCAGCAGGGCGGGACTGATCGACCGCGGCATGGGCACCTTGTCGATGGTGAGCAGTTCGAACCCGGCGCGCGGTACGATTTCGGCTTCGAGTCCGTCGAGGGTGCCCAACGCCACGACATCCCAGTCGGGGTGCTGCCGGCGCAGCTCACGGCCGATCGCCAGCATCGGCGAGATATGGCCGGTGGTGCCTCCACCGGCGAGGAGGATACTCGTCATCTCATTTCCTTTTCTTGCGGGCAAGCACGGCGAGTGAGGATCGCAGACGTTCCTTGTTGGCGGCGATGGCCGCCTCGGCGCCCGGTTCGGTGCGAGCGAACGACAGCACCACTCCCACTGCGAGGAGAGAGGCGATGATCGAGGAGCCGCCGTAGGACACGAACGGCAGCGGCAGACCGATGACCGGCAGCAGTCCGGTGACGACGCCGATGTTGATTCCGGCCTGCCCGATGATGAGGGCGAAGAAGCCGGCAGTGGCGACCTGGACCATGAGACTGTTCGAACGCATCACCACGCGGACCATGGCGAAGCCGAGGACGGCGAAGATGAGAATGACGACGAGGGTGCCGACGAGGCCCAGCTCCTCTCCGATGATGGCGAAGATGAAGTCGTTGTGGGCTTCGGGCAGCCAGGACCATTTCTCACGGCTGGCGCCGAGCCCGACCCCCAACCATCCGCCGGAGGCCAGCGAGAACAGTCCGTGGTTGGACTGCCAGGCTTGGCCCATGGTGTCTGCAGCGCTCTGATCCGCGTGACCGGTGAGCATCGCCTGGATGCGGTCAAGACGGTTCTGGGAGCTGAGGACGAAGAAGGTGACCGCCGCGGCGAGCACGCCGCCCAGGAGGATGAAGTACTTCATCGGGAATCCGCCGACGAACAGGCAGACGACGGCCATGGCCATGATGACCAGGCCGGTGCCGAGGTCGTTGCCGGCCACGACGAGTCCGGCGGCGCCGAGGACTCCGGGCACGACGGGAATCATGGCATGGCCGAAGGTGGTCATCTTCCCGGCCTTCTGGGCGAGGATGAAGCCGAGCCACAGGGCGAGGGCGACCTTGAGGAACTCCGAGGGCTGGATCTGGAATCCGCCGAACCCGATCCAGTTCGCATTGCCCTTCGTCTCTTTGCCGAGTCCGGGGACGAAGACCGCCGCCTGCATGAGGAGTCCGCCGATGATGGCGAACCAGGCGATCCGCTTCCAGAACTGCAGCGGCATCCGACTGGCGATGTACATGAGGACGAGGCCGACCCCGGCGAACATCGCCTGCTTGTTGAAGTAGGCGAATGAGGAGCCGGCTCCCCCGTCGTAGGAAGTGATCGATGAGGCGGAGAGCACCATCACCAGGCCGAGTCCTGTGAGCAGGACGACGGAGGCGAGGATGAGGAAGTAGGTCGTCAGCGGGTGTGCGGAGAGGCTGGAGATGTCATCGCGCAGATGGATCCATGCCTTCTTGAGCACCGAGGCGGTCTTGTTCTTCCCCGCGGCCTTCGCAGGCTTCTTCGAGGTGGCCTTCGCGGCACTCTTCCCCGCGGCCTTCGCAGACTTCTTCGCCGCCCCCGCCTTCGGTCTGGAGTCGCGTGCGGCAGATGCCGACCTGCCGGTTCCTGACGAGCGCCTGCCTGCGGTCGTCGTCGGCGCTGTCTTCGCGGCAGACGCTGTGCCGGCAGACTTCGCGTTTCGCGCCTTCGGCGCGGTCTTGACCCCCGTCTGCTGCCGCCCGGTCGTCGACCGTGACGTGGTCGACGTCGTCGGAGCGGATACGGAGACAGACGTCCTCGCCAGCTTGCGGCGGCGGCGTTCATCCGCCTTCGCGGTGGTCTGCCGTCCCATCTCAGCGCTCCAGGTGCGAGTTGACGGCCTCGGCGAAGAGGTCGCCGCGAGTGTTGTAGTTGAGGAACTGGTCCATGCTAGCGGCTGCCGGTGCCAGGAGAACGGTGTCTCCGGCTTCGGCCAACCGTGCGGCTGCGTCGACGGCGGCCGCGGCGACGGCCTCTCCGCGGCGTTTCGGGACTCCGGAGTCCACGGCCAGGGCCGGTTCGATGCGGACGACTTCGAGGTCGGGGATCGTCGCAGCGATGGCCTCACGGTAAGCCGAGTCGTCCGAGCCGATGAGCACGAGTGCCTTGAGCCGTTCGCGGTGGTCGGCGAACAGCGAGGTGAAGTCGGCGCCTTTGGGCAGTCCCCCGGCGATCCAGATGATCGAGTCGAAAGCGGCCAGCGAGGCATTCGCGGCGTGGGTGTTCGTCGCCTTCGAATCGTCGACCCAGCGGATGCCGTCCGCTTCGGCGACGGTGACCATGCGGTGGGCGCCGAGCGAATGGTTCTGCAGTCCCGCGGCGATCGCCTGACCGGGCACGTCGATGGCGCGGGCCAGACAGGCTGCGGCCAGAGCATTGGCGACCTGGTGCGGGGCGGGCCGCGAACCCGCGACCCCGGTGGCCGTCGCCACATCGTCGAAGGAGGCGAGTTCGGCGGCCGATGAGTAGCGCTGCGGAATGAAGGCCCGGTCGACCAGCAGGTCCTCGACGACGCCGAGCTCGCCGGGGCGAGGCACACCGGTGGTGAAGCCGATGGCCTTGGCTCCTTCGATGACGTCGGCGTCCTCGACCATGTGCAGAGTCACCTCGTCGGCGCAGTTGTACACGCAGGCGAGCTGCGCATTGTGGAAGATCTTCGCTTTGTCCGCCGCATAGGCTTCGGCGCTGCCGTGCCAATCGAGGTGATCGGGAGCGATGTTGAGCACGGCTGCGGCGTCGGCGCTCATCGACTCCTGCCAGTGCAGCTGGAAGCTCGAGAGTTCGATCGCGAGGACCTCGAGCCCG
Organism: Brevibacterium sp. CT2-23B; assembly: GCF_013168765.1. Lineage (NCBI taxonomy): Bacteria > Bacillati > Actinomycetota > Actinomycetes > Micrococcales > Brevibacteriaceae > Brevibacterium > Brevibacterium sp. CT2-23B. Next base: position 1,025,361 of record NZ_JABBYK010000001.1, read on the forward strand.
GGTTCGAGCACGGCTTCGAGCAGCGGGGTGCCGATATTGCCGCAGGCCTTGGCCTTGAGCCCTGCTGCCAGCAGCATCGATTCGAGCATCGTCGTGGTCGTCGTCTTGCCGTTGGTGCCGGTGATGGCGAGCCATTTGGCGTCGTTGGTGCCGCGGATCCGCCACGCGAGTTCGACTTCGCCGATGACCGGGATGCCGGCCTTCGCCGCGGCCGCGAGCACGGGCTGGTCCGGACGCCATCCGGGTGAGGTGACGACGAGGTCGAGTTCGCCCTCGGGCAGAGCTTCGACGTGTTCGGGACCCCGTCGGATGTCGACGTCGAAGACCTCGAGGATCTGCGCCTTCTCGCTCACATCGGCGGTGGCGTCGCCATCGATGACGATGACATCGGCGCCGCGTTCGCCGAGGTGGACGGCAGCGGGGAATCCCGTCACCCCGAGACCGGTGACGAGGATGCGCAGTCCGGCCAGGGATGAACTCGGTCCGTGCAGTGCGGCCGGGATCTCCTTGGTGGTGGGTTCATCAGCCAATGCGCGCCACCCAATCGGCGTAGAACAGGCAGATTCCGGCGATGACGAAGAGGGCGGCGATGATCCAGAACCTCACCACGATCGTCACTTCGGCCCAGCCCTTGAGTTCGAAGTGGTGCTGCAGGGGCGCCATGCGGAACACGCGTTTGCCGGTGGTCTTGAAGGAAGCGACCTGGATGATCACCGACAGGGTGATGATGACGAAGAGTCCGCCGAGGACAATGAGCAGCAGCTCGGTGCGCGACATGATCGCCAGTCCGGCGAAGGCACCGCCGATGGCCAGCGAACCGGTGTCGCCCATGAAGATCTTCGCCGGCGAGGTGTTGAACCACAGGAAGCCGAAGCAGGCCGCGGCCATGGCGCCGGCGACCATTGCGAGGTCGCGGGGGTCGCGCATGTAGTAGCAGGCGTTCGTGGCCTCAGACATGAGATTGCAGTTCTGGGTCGACTGCCAGGTGCCGATGACGACATAGGCGGCGAAGACGACCACCGAGGCGCCGGCGGCCAGTCCGTCGAGGCCGTCGGTGAGGTTCACCGCGTTCGAGACAGCGGTGACGATGAGGTTCGCCCAGATGACGAACAGGATGAGGCCGAGGATCGCCGAACCGAAGGCGAGGTCGAGGTTCGTGTCGCGGATGAACGACACCTTCGTCGACGCCGGGGTCTCACCGAAGGAGTTCGGGAACTGCAGCGCGAGCACGGCGAACGAGATTCCGACGAAGGCCTGGCCGATGAGCTTCGGCATGGGGCGCAGTCCCAGTGACCGCTGCTTCTTGATCTTGATGAAGTCGTCGAGGAAGCCGACGACCGCCAGTCCTGCGGCCAGCCACAGCACGAGCAGACCCGACGCTGTGGGCACGGAACCGGTGAACAGGTGTCCGAGCAGGTAGGCGAGCACTGCGGCGCCGATGATGACGACTCCGCCCATGGTCGGGGTTCCGCGCTTCGTCGCGTGCGAGGTCGGACCGTCGTCACGGACGAACTGGCCGTACCCTTTCTTGACGAGCACCCGGATGAACAGCGGTGTCCCGACGAGAGCGAAGATGAGAGCCAGGCAGGCTGCGAGCAGTACGGCAATCATTGGGCCCCCGATACTCCGGCGATTTCGTCTCCCAGATAGCGCAGACCGGCATCGCGGGAGGATTTGAACAGAACGATGTCGCCGGGAGCGAGTTCGGCGCTCAGAAGGTCCTTCGCCTCGGCCGCGGTGGCGACCCAGGCCGCCTCGTTGCCCCAGGAGCCTTCGAGGTTCGCAGCGTTGAAGATCGGCTTCGCGCCCTCTCCTACGACGATGGTGCGAGTGATGTTGAGGCGCACGACGAGTTCGCCGATGTCCGAGTGCGCGGACACCGATTCGGACCCGAGTTCGAGCATCTCGCCGAGCACGGCGAAGGTGCGACGTGGGCTGTTCTCCTCATCACCGCGGCCCATCGAGGCCAGGGTCTTCAAGGAGGCCCGCATGGATTCGGGGTTCGCATTGTAGGCGTCGTTGAGCACGGTCACGCCCGACGGCGAATCGATGAGCTCCATCCGCCAGCGACTGGCCGCCGAGGAGGTCGACAGCGTCGTGACGATCGACCTGGCCGCTACGCCGCAGGCGTGGGCGATGGCGGCTGCCGCCAGAGCGTTGCCGACGTGGTGCTCGCCGATGAGCGCCAGACGCACATCGCGGGGCTCCTCACCGGGCAGGGTGAGGGTGAACGTCGGATGACCGGAGGAATCCGTGGACACCGAGGTACCGCGCACGACCAGGTCGTCGGCACCGACCCATTCGGGCAGGGACTCACGCTGTGAGAACCACAGGGTGGTCACCTCTGGAGCGAGCACCTCGCGCATCGCCGATACGCGGGTGTCGTCGGCGTTGAGCACGGCGGTGGATCCGCCCGTCAGGGACTCGACGAGTTCGGCCTTCGCCCGCGCGGTGTTCTCGATCGAACCGAAGACTCCGGAGTGGGCTGTGCCCACGGCCAGCTCGACGGCGATATCTGGTCGGATGAGGCTCGTCAGATAGGCGAGGTTGCCGATCGACCGTGCGCCCATCTCGAGGACGAGGAAACGGGTGGATTCGACCGCACGCAGAGCCGTCAATGGGACTCCGACCTCGTTGTTGTAGGAGTTCGGCGGCCACACGGTCTCCGCCTCACCCGAGAGCAGATCCGCGGCGAGGTCCTTCACCGTGGTCTTGCCGACGGAACCGGTGATCGCGATGACAGTGAGTTCGCCGTCTGTGCGCAGGCCTTCGATGCTGTGCTTGGCCAACTGGCCGAGCGCTTCGGTGGCATCGGCGACGACGACGACCGGCAGAGGTTCGTCGTCGATGGTGGGGACGGATTCGCCGATGATCAGGGCCGCTCCCGCCTCGACGGCGGCGGCGGCGAATTCGATGCCGTCGAAGCTCTCGCCTCGGCGGGCGACGTAGATATCGCCGGGTCCGACTTCTCTCGAGTCGGTCACCACACCGGCGGTCAATGGGGTCTCGGGGTCGATGCCGTACAACTCGCCGCCCAGGGCGGTTGCGATTTCGGCTGCAGTCAGTCGCTTCATATCATCTGTGAACTTTACCTGGTTGTGCGCCGCCCAGTCGCATGGACAGCGCTGAGCGTGTCCTGGCCCGGTCGTCGAAATCGGTGACCGTGGTGCCCACGGTCTGGCCTGTCTCATGCCCCTTGCCCGCGATGAGCACGGTCGCCGAGGCGTCTGCTTCGGCAATCGCCTCATCGATGGCGGCACCGCGGTCGGGGACCTCGATGATCTTTTTCACACGGGCCCGTCCCGCATCCACCTCGGCGTCGATTCCCTGCCTGATGGCTGCACGGATCGTGTCGGGATCCTCGGTGCGCGGATTGTCGTCGGTGAGAACGATCACATCGGCTTCACGTGCCGCCGCCTGACCCATGCCGAAGCGCTTGCCGCGGTCGCGGTCGCCTCCGGCGCCGAAGACGATGATGAGCTCATCGGAGTCGGCGTGGAGCGTCGCCAGCGCCTTCGCGATCGCGTCGGGGGTGTGCGAGTAGTCGACGATGGCCCGCGGCAGGATGTCCGGGTGGGATTCGCTCAGCGCCCGCGGACCGGAGACATCGATGATCTCCATCCGTCCGGGCACCGAGGCCACGAAGCTGCGACCGATGGCATCGATCTCTTCGGCACTGACGCCGGCCTCGATGAGCATCGAGGCTGCCAGGGCCGTATTCGTGACGTTGAAATCGCCTGGCAGCGGTGAGCGGAGCCGGATGCTCTCCCCGTCGTCGAGGTGGAGCACGAAGTCCGAAACGCCTGGGGTGTGCTCGATGCGCCACTGGCTGCGTTCGTCTCGTCCCAGCGTGCGCACGGGCACCTGTGCGGCCGCCGTCATCCGCTCGCCCCATTCGTCTTCGACGACAATGACGGCTTTGTCGGAGAATGTGCGGGTGAACAGCTGGGCCTTCGCCTCGAAGTACTCCTCCATCGTGTTGTGGAAGTCGAGGTGATCCTGGGACAGGTTCGTGAACCCGGCGACGCTGAAGTGAGCCCCGTCGACGCGGTGCTGGCTGAGCGCGTGGGAGGAGACCTCCATCGCACAGGTGTCGACCTCGGCCGCGCGCATCTTCGCAAACAGGGCGTGCAGTTCGGGGGCCTCCGGAGTCGTGCGCACGCTGGGCACCGTATCGCCGGCGATGAGGATGGCGACAGTGCCGATGACGGCGGTGCGGTGGCCCAGTGCCGCGAGCATCCCGTCGGCCAGGTAGGTCGTCGTCGTCTTCCCGTTCGTTCCGGTGACTCCGATGAGCTCCGGCACCGAGGTGGTCCCGTAGACGGCAGCGGAGACGAACCCGAGCACGGCGCGGGGTGCTTCGACGATGAGAGCGGTGACTCCGGCGAGCAGGTCCCGGTCCGCCTCGTCCGTGCCCAGCGCTTCGGTGATGAGATGCCAGCCGGCATCGTCGGTGAGGATGGCGTCGACACCGGCGCGGATCAGCTCGGGGGCGAACTTCGCACCGTGAACGTTCGCTCCCGGCAGGGCGGCGTAGAGCTGACCGGGTGAGACCGCACGCGAGTCGTGGGAGACTCCGGTGACCTCTGTCTCGGGGTCACCGTGGAGGGTGCCGGGTGCGATCGGCAGCAGCTGTGAAAAGCGCATCATTTCCATTCTCGGGCGGGCAGGTCGGGCTTCTGCGTCGACGGTGGGATCTTGAGATGCCGCATGGCGAAGCCCGCGACGTCGGAGAACACGGGGGCTGCGGCCTGTCCACCGTAGTAGCCGTTCCGAGGACGTTGCAAAGTCACCGAGATCGCGAGTTCGGGATCTTCGGCGGGCAGGACGCCGACGAAGGAGGCGGTGTATCCGTCATAGCCTCCGCCCTCGGCTGCCGGAGCCTGCGCGGTGCCGGTCTTCCCTGCGACCCTGTAGCCGGAGACCTGGGCGGACTTGCCCGTGCCTTCGGCCACGACGCCTTCGAGCATCCGCAGGGTCTCGTCGGCGGCCTTCTTGCTGACGACGCGTTCCTTCTCTCCTGCGGGGGTGGAGATGGTGCGTCCGTTCGGGGAGATCATTCCGTCGACGAGGCGGGAGGGCACGTGGACTCCCCCGTTGGCGATGGTGGAGATGACGTCGGTCGTCTGGATCGCGTTCGCGGCCACACCCTGACCGAACATCACGGTGTACTTCGTACGTCCGTCCCACTCCTCGTACGGATGCAGGATGCCCGAGGTCTCGGCCGGGAAGTCGATTCCCGAACTGGTGCCGAAGCCGAACTTCTTCATGTATTCGTAGCGCTGGGCTTCGGTGAGTTCCTTGCCCGCCAGCACGGTGCCGGTGTTCGAGGATTGGGCGAGGATTCCGGCGAAGGTGAGCTTCTCGTCGGGGTGCTCGTGGGAGTCGCGGAACTCCTCGTCGTTCGGTGCCTTCCACTTGTCCGGGACGGTGAACTCCTGTTCGGGAGTGACGAGTCCCTGGTCGAGCAGCGCTGCGGCGGTGACCATCTTCGCGGTCGAACCGGGCTCGAACATGTCGGTGAAGATGCGCGAACCGCGGTCGGGGCCGTCGACCTTGCCCGGGGAGTTCGGGTCGACGGTGGGAGCATCCGCGGCGGTGATGATGCGTCCCGTCTTGATCTCTTTGATGACGATCGACGCGGATTCGGCTTCGTGCTTCTTCCGCTGCTCTTCGATGGCCTGCTGTGCGTAGTACTGCATCGCCGGGTCGATCGTCGTCTGCAGGCCCTGGCCGTCGACGGCGTCCTTCATGTTGTTGTCGCCGAGAGGGATGATCTCTCCGCGTGCTCCGCGTTCGTACTGCTGCTGGCCGTCCTTGCCCGACAGCTGTTCGTCATAGGCCGATTCGAGACCGGCCTGGGCCGTGCCGTCGGAGCTGAGGAACCCGACGAGGTTGCCGGCGACTCCGCCGGCAGGGTATGAGCGCACGGAGTACTCCTCGGCGGAGATGCCGAGGACCTCAAGCTTCTTCACCGCACGCCAGGTCTCCGAGGTCAGCCCCTTCGCAACGGGGTTCCATCGCTTGTCGCCGACGAGTTTCGGATAGAGGACACCGGGGTCGGTCTTCAGCGGCTTCGACAGGGCTTCGGCTGCGCCCCAGGCTCCGACGAGCTTGCCGTCGACTTCGTACTGGGCGACGTTCTGCTGATCGACGACGAGCTGGTAACGGGAGACGCTGTCGGCGAGCACTGTGCCGTCGGCGGCCAGGATCTGTCCGCGATCGGCCGGCAGGGTCCGAGTGACCAGGCGATTCGACAGCGCCTTCTCCGCCAGCTTCATCGAATCCATACCCTGGATGGATACGAGGCGGACGGAGGTGATGAGGAGGACGAGGACCGACACCGCGGCGATGAAGCCCATCCGCCAACGCAGATCGGGGCCACCGCCCTTGCGTTTCTTCTTCAGTCGGGTCTTGGCTGGGCCCATAGCTTGAGTCCTCGGTCCTTGGTGTGGTCGGCGAATGTGTCGGTCAGGCCGTTCCCTGGTCCCGGTGAGCTCGGACTACTTCGGCGCCTCCTGGCTCGGAGCCGCCACGTCCTGGCTCGGGCTGCCCCCGACGACCGGGAGCTTCTCATCCGATCGTAGATTGGGTCGGATGTCATCACGTGTATCGGCGCGCGGGCCGGGCACGACTGTGGGCTCTTTCTCACCGCTGACGTCGATTCCGGGGGCATCGATCATCTTCCCGGTCTTCGCGTCGAGGAATTCCGGTGAGGAATCACGGACGAGACCGAGCTCTTCGGCGGCCAAGGCGATGTTCTGCGGGGACTCACGGTACGAGTTGTCTTCGACGAGGCGGTCCTTCTGCTCGGCCAGAGCTTCCTTCTCACTCGTCAGCTGGTCGACCTTGTAGGAGGTGTTGGCGACGAAGATGTTGAGCAGCAGCACGGCCACGAGGGTGGCGAGAAGGATCCCCACGCACAGCATGGAGAAGGGCAGACGGGACTTCGGCAGTTCGAACTTGAGCAGCCGCAGCCTCGCCCCACCCTGCTGACCACCGGCCTCTTCGAACCGGCGCGGACGTTCGGGGAAGTTAAGCTGACCGGCTCTTGCCGAGGAATTGCTCACGATCGTGCCTCCCTGATCTTCTGCACTGCCCGCAGTCGGACGCTTGCCGCCCGCGGGTTGGTCTCTGCTTCTTGCTCATCAGCCATTTCGGCGCCCCGGATGATCTCGGTCAGCCAGGGCTGGTGCTCTTCGGGCACGACCGGCAGATCCGGCGGCGCCGAGGAGGTCGTGGCCGCTCGGAAGGTCTTCTTCACGATCGTGTCCTCCAATGACTGGTAGGACTCGATGACGGCCACTCCCCCGATGTGCAGCGCTTCCAGTGCCGCCGGCAGTGCGGTGCGCAGCACCCCGAGCTCGTCGTTGACCTCGATGCGCAGGGCCTGAAAGGTGCGTTTGGCGGGATGCGACTTCTTTTTCGTCTGCGGGATCACTCGGGAGAGCATGGCCGCGAGCTGGTCCGAGGTCTCCCACGGGGTGTCGACTCGGTCGGTGACGATGATCTTCGCGATCTTGCCGGCCAGCTTCTCCTCTCCGTATTCGCGGAGGATGCGGCGCAGCTCGGATTCCGAGTAGGTGGCCAGCACTTTCTCCGCCGTGAGCTCCTGGGTGCGGTCCATGCGCATGTCCAGGGGCGCCGGCCGGGAGTAGGAGAATCCGCGTTCGTCCTCGTCGAGCTGCAGTGAGGACACTCCCAGGTCGAGCAGGATCGCGCTGATCTCTGAGATGCCGAGGTCGGCGAGGACCTCGGGCAGTTCGTCGTCGACTGCGTGGACGATATCGATGCGGTCAGCGAAGGGGGCCAGGCGTTTCGCGGCGATGTCGATGGCCTGCAGATCACGGTCGATGCCGATGAGGTGGACATCGTCGAAGGCCGTGAGGACGGCTTCGGCGTGACCGCCCATTCCGAGCGTGCCGTCGACGACGACCGGGGTGTGGCCCGCGCCCCTGGCGGCTTCGACGCCGACGCCGATGAGTTCGACCACGCGCGTCAGGAGCACCGGTACGTGCTGAGCTGTCATTCGTGGGTCCTTCATACGGGGGTGGTCGGGGGTGCGCTGCTGGAGCCAGAACCTTGACCGCCGTGGCCCTGCCACCGGGGAAGTGTGTCAGGACGTCCGAGCTTCGGAAACGGGGAAGTTCCCCGAAACTCGAGCACGGCGGGCAAGGATCAAACCCGAGCAGAATCAGATCACTCCGGGGATCACCTCCTCCTCGCGTTCGGCGAAGGCCTGCTGAGCGCCGACGAGGTAGTCCTCCCAGGTCGGTGCATCCCAGATCTCGACTCGGTTGCCCATGCCGATCACTGCGACTTCCCGATCGAGTGATGCGTACTGCCGCAATATGTTCGGGACCGTGATGCGTCCCTGTTTGTCCGGTTGGTCCGCAAATGCCGCCGACAGGAACACACGCTGGTAATCGCGGGCTTCCTTATTCGTCTTCGGCGCGTTCTGGATTCGCGCGTGCTCGGCTTCGAACTCCGTGGTGGGGAACAGGGTGAGGCAGTTCTCCTGGCCACGGGTCAGAACGAGTCCGGGCGACAGCTCCTCGCGGAACTTTGCGGGCAGGATGAGGCGACCTTTGTCGTCGAGCTTCTGCATATGAGTGCCCAAGAACATGTCGTCTCACCCCTTTCGAAACCCATCGGCTCCGATAGCAACCACAGTACTCCACTTCCCTCCACATATTCCAGCTTTTCGCTTCAACGATGCTCCTGACTCATTGTTTTCCCAGGTCAGATAGGTGGAGGAAAGTGGGGAAAATTTCTCGAAGGCGCGTCGCGGGAGTGTCGGATGCGGGAAGAACGGCGGGCCCGCGAAGGCGGTGGGCTGCCTCGGCGAGGACGATGAGAACGGCACAGATCCGCGAGAATCCGGGGATCACGGGCGAGACCCGCGCCGAGGTGGAGGCGAGTGGGGAGGAAAGTGGAGGGTCCGCGTGGAGGAAAGTGGGGAGAGTGGTGGGGAGTGGGGTGGGGCGCCTCGGGGAGGGCGTGGGAGTGGGGAGAAGAAGGGAGTAACGAAGCTGAAAGAAACTCGTGTGGCTGGGGTGCGGGCTTTAAGGGACAATGGAGGGTATGTCGACCAGCCAAGAAGGTACACAGACCAATTCCGTGATCGGCGCCGAACACATCGAGTGGGTGCAGAATCTGACCTCGCGGGCACGCACCGCGATGAACTCGGTGCTCGAGGGCAAGGATGAGGCCGTCGGGCTCTCACTCATCGCACTGCTCGCCGGCGGACATGTCCTCCTCGAAGACGTCCCCGGCGTCGGCAAGACCCTGTTGGCCCGTGCCATGGGCAAGGTCGTCGACGGTTCCGTGCGCCGCATCCAGTTCACCCCGGACCTGCTGCCCACCGACGTCGTGGGTGTGAACCTGTTCAACCAGGAGACTCGTCACTTCGAGTTCCGACAGGGACCGGTGTTCGCGAACATCGTCATCGCCGACGAGATCAACCGCGCGTCCCCGAAGACGCAGTCGGCGATGCTCGAGTGCATGGCCGAGGGTCAGGCGACGATCGACGGGCAGACCTATCCGATGCCCACGCCGTTCATCGTCGTCGCCACTCAGAATCCGATCGACATGGAGGGCACCTACGCTCTGCCCGAGGCGCAGCGCGACCGCTTCCTCACCCGAATCTCCCTGGGATATCCGGCGACGTCCGATGAGGTCGATCTGCTGGACAACCAGATCCAGAACGATCCCCTCGAGACCGCTGCCGCGGTGACGAACCTCGAGCAGATCACTCAGGCCCGCACCATCGTCCGCCATGTCTCCGCCAGCCGGCAGCTGCGCGAGTACATCGTGGCGATCCTCCATGCCACCCGCAACGATCAGGCGATCCTGCTCGGCAGCTCCCCGCGCGGCGGCGTCCATCTGCTGCGGGCGGCGAAGGCACGCGCGGCACTGTCGGGGCGCACCTTCGTCACCCCCGACGATGTGCAGGCTCTGGCCCCGTACATCCTCGCCCACCGCATCATCCCCCGCGACGGAGACGACGCAGACCTGGCTGCCGACCTCATCGGTCGGGTGCTGTCCCGCGTGCCCGTCTCCGCGAACCAGTGACCGCATGCGACTGAGCACTTCGGGCATCATCTTCGTCCTGGCCGGGGCGGCCCTGATCATCACGGCCTACCGCTTCGCGCTGCCTGGCCTGCTGCCGGCCGGTCTGCTGCTGCTCGGCCTGGTCCTGCTCTCGGCGCTGCTCATCCTGTGGGGCACCCGTCGGGTGTCGATCGCGATGAGCACGAACCTCCACGAAGTGGCGCTGTCTCCTTCGGGAGACCGCTACCCGCTGGCCGCCGAAGGCAAAGAGGTCGAAGTCCAGGCGCGCGTGACGAATGTCGGCCAGCTCGCGATTCCCGCCGCGACGATCGATTTCACCCCGGCCGAGGGATTCGGCGACTCCACCTCCGGCGATGTCCCGGCTCTGGCCCATGGGGCATCGCAGACGGTGCTGACGTCGTTCACCCCCAATCGCCGCGGTGTCTCCGGGATCGATGCGGTCCTCATCACCGTGTTCGGACCCTTCGGCCTGGTGAAGATGAAGAAGAAGGCCCACGGGGCCTTTCCCGTGGCCGTGTCCGTGCCGATCCTGCCTGCGCGCATCCCGCAGGATTCGTCGATCCGGCCCTCCCGCCTCGACGACGGCAAGGTCCGCACCGGACACACCACCCGGGACTTCCACACACGTGAGTACGTGCCCGGCGATGATCTGCGGCATGTGCATTGGCCCTCGACGGCGAAGTCCGGCGAGCTCATGGTCCGGCACGAAGCCGATGAGGAGACGCTCCATTCGCTCATCCTCATCGACCTCGTCGCCGATGAGGGTGCCGAGGAGCCGACCGACCTCGAGATCGAGTTCCTGCTGGCCGCGGCGACCGCGGCCGGAACCGCGTTCCTCAAGGCCGATTACGAAGTCAATGTCGTCGCTCCCGGACACCAGATCAGATTCAAAGGAGCCCGCGAGATCGACAAGCTGCGTCTGCTCTCCGCCCTTGTGCGCCCGGGCAGGGTCGAACTGCCCTCGCACGACAACCCCAACCACATCGTCATCTGCTCCGTCGGCGACCAGCGCGGGCAGGAACTCGCCTCGCACTTCTCCCGCCGCGTGCCGGTGACTCTGCGCACGCTCAGCGAGATCGACGATCTGACGATGCTCGGTCTCAGCGAGGACCTGCCGGAGTCCTGGACGACGTTCGAGTCCAAGCGCTCTCGCAGCGGCACCGGTCGGACCTCGGCCGAACCCGGACCGGGAACTGCCTGTGCCGGCAGCGCGTCCGCGGCTCCGGGTGGTGCGAGCTCGACTCCGCAGGGGGTGCGCCGATGAGTCTGAATACTCCCGACACACGTCTGCGCGGAGCCAATTCCGAGTCTCCGGCGAACGGCTATTCGGCTCCCTCGTCGACGGGCGATGAGCGCCCGAGCACGGGCTGGCTCGAGGCGATCGTCGTCTTCGTCGCCATGGCCCTTACCGCTGTCGCCGTATCGGCGGTGTTCAAGGACTTCGCCTGGGTCTCGCCCGTCCTGGTCGCCGTCGCCGTCGTCGTCATCGTCGGCGCCGTGTTCCGCACCGTTCCGGCACTGCGCTCGACCGGCACCGCGGTCATCGCCCAGTGCGTGGCCGGTCTCATCGCGGTCTTCATCGTCTGCGCCGGGGATTCGCTTCTGCTCGGGTTCATCCCGACCGGTGAGTCCTTCGGAACGGTGATCGATCTGCTCTCCGAGGGGGTCAGCGACCTCTACGCGACCGCTCCCCCGGCGGCGAGCACACCGGGCTTCATCGCGATGCTCACGATCGCTTTCACCCTCATCACGATCCTCATCGACGGCCTCGTCTCGGATCTGCGGGCACCGAAGGTCGGCGGTGTGCTGCTGCTCGTGCTGTGGATGATCCCCGTCTACTTCGCCGCGCAGGAGGTGAAGTGGTGGCACATCGTCGCGATCCTCGCGGCGTTCCTGCTGCTCATGCTCAGCCCCTATCTGCCCGCGACCCGGTGGCGCGGAGGAATGACGGCGATCCTCGCCGGAGCTCTGGCTCTGGCGATCGGCATCGGCCTGCCCCTTCTGCTGCCCCCGGTGCCCACCCTGCCCGACCGGGCCTCGAAGGGCCAGGGCGATCTGACGGTGACGAACCCATTCCTCAACCTGCGCCAGAACCTCGGCGACCGGGATGACAAGACGCTGTTCAGCTACCAGACGACGGACGAGGACGCGGATCCGATCCGGTTGACCTCGATCGATGACTTCGACGGTGAGAACTGGGCACCGAGCCCGTTCAGCCTCGATCCGTTCGCGATCGCCGCCGACGGAATGCCATGGCCCGCGGGGATGCCGCGGGACAAGAACTTCAAGGAGCAGACGATCAGCGTCGCCGTCGGCGACGACTACGACCAGCAGTACCTGCCGTCTCCGTATGCTCCGCAGCAGCCGAAGGACCTGAGTCGTCGGTGGATCTTCGACGAGAAGACCTTGACGGTCGTCGGCAACGGTGAGAAGACCGGTGGACTGCAGTATTCGATGGACTATCTGTCCCCGAATCCCGACGTCGAGGATCTGCAGTCGGCAACTCCGGTGTCCGAGAGCGACTTCGAGACCGAACTCGCCGTCCCCGACTCCCTGCCGACCAGCGTGAAGGAGACCGCAGAGCGGGTCACCGCCGATGCGGATAACCAGTGGGAGGCCGCAGTCATGCTGCAGGCGTACTTCCGCGGCGGCGACTTCGAGTATTCGCTCGATGCCCCCGAACGGGCCAGCGGCGACGCGATCTCGGACTTCCTGGCCGATAAGCAGGGCTACTGCGTCCAGTTCTCCTCGGCCATGACGATCATGGCCCGGACGATGGGAATTCCGGCCCGCATCGGCGTCGGATACGCCGGCGGGGACGAATCCGAGAACGGCGTGGATGTGAGCATGCAGGATTCGCATGCCTGGCCGGAGCTCTACTTCGAAGGTGCCGGCTGGGTGCGCTTCGAACCCACCCCCGGCGGTCCCGCCGGAGATCCGCCGAAGTGGACCCTCGCCGATGGCGCCGACCAGCAGGAGGAGGGCGACGAGTCGGAATCTGCGAGCCCGAGCGAAGAACCGACCGAATCTGCTTCGCCGACCGGTGGCTCCGAGGAACCCACCGAGGAGGAGACGAGCACTCAGGCCGCAGAACCGGCCGGTTCGAACCTGGGCACTGTCATCGGCATCGCTGCGATCGTGCTCGTCCTGCTGCTGCTCGCGGCACTGCCTGCGATCTGGCGTTCGATCCTGCGCTCGCGCAGGACGAAGGATCCGCAGAATCTCGAAGCGGTGTGGACAGAGGTCCGTGCTCTGGCCACCGACTACGGGCAGAGCTTGGATTCGAGTCGGACGCTGCGCTTCAACGAGCTCGTGCTCGCCGGTGCCGTCCCTGCAACCGGTGCTGCCGGTGCCTCTGGCGGCGGGGCTGCGGATGCTTCCAGCTCGGCTGGTACGGATGCCGGCTCCACGGCGCCAGAGATCGATCCGGACACCGGCGAACCGATGCGAAAGACCGCCGCCGAGGCGGCTGCCGGCTCCGGTGCCGCCGCTGAGAATGCCGCCGGTTCCTCGACGTTCGATCGTTCGGATGAACGGCTGCGACGTCTGAGCAGCCCGGCCCCGTCACGTCCTTCCGAGTCGGGTCATGATGACTCTGCGCTCGGAGCGTTCGTCGATGCCCTCGAAGCCCAGCGCTACGGTGCGGCTACCGAGGCGCTCGATGACTCGGAGGTGCAAGCGCTCGTCGACGAAGTGAGAACAGACTTGTCGGAGCGGGCCACGCCGGGCAGTCGGATCTCCGCGAAGATCTGGCCGGCCAGCCTGTTCAATCGTCCGAAATGACGAGGAGCTGACGATCCTGGCCTCTACCTGACGGTCCTGGCTGATGAGCGAAGAGGCGGTCCTGTGGGCCGCCTCTTCGCTGTCTCGCAGAGTCTGGGCGCTCAGTGCGTGAGCGCGGGACCTCAGTGCCCTGCCGCGTGTTTCGCGTTCTCTCGATCGAGTGCACGCAGGGCGAGCAGGCCGCGCACGGCGGCGATGGGCTTCACCAGCGGCTGTTCACCGAACCGGTAGTCTCCCCCGCGGACCAGTCGTCGTGCCAGGTCCGGGCGCATCTGCCACAGGTGGTCACGGGCTTTCTCGGCATGATGGGAGTTCGAGACGATGCTGATCGTCGTGGCCGGGGTGAGTTCGCAGTCGATGATGGGGATCGCGTTGGCGATGTTCTCCCACGTCGTTGCGCTCTGAGCTTCCAGCACAGTTCGGCCGGCGAAGCCGAGTTCGTCCCGGGCGAAGCGTTCGAGGATGAGAGCCTCCGGTGTTCGTCCTGTGACGGCCCCTCCGCAGAGGATGAGGAGAGTCGACCGGGCTGTCGGATCGATCGACCGCAGACCCGCGCGGACCCTAAACCGGTTGATTCCGTTCGGTCGCTGACCGCAGTTTGCATATCCGAGGACGATGATGATCTGGTCACTGTCGGCTGTGGTCTCGTCTCTGCCTGCCGCGGTCAGGGCCCGAACGCCTGGACTCGACCACCGGTCGCTCCGTGATCGCCGGTCAACAGAGCCAGAGCTATCACAGTCTCCCAGCCGACGGTGGCTCGATCGCCAGTGGGCCGCCTCGGCGAAGGCGAAGACGCCGGCAAAGACGCCAAGGACAGTACCGGCGAGTACGCGGACCGGCATTGAAAAAGGCACTCTCATGTCGAGAGTGCCTTGATCGCCCTGAGCAGGATCATTCGCCGCGCTGGCGCTTCTCCCACCGGTCTTCCATTCGGCTCATGAATCCGGAGTTGCCCTTGGCACCGGTCTTCGCTCCGGAGTTCCGAGAGTCCGTCTGAGTGGTGTGCACATGGCCGGGACGGCTGAACGCCCAGTACATTCCGGCGACCATGAGGCCGAAGCCGACGACGCCGAGGGCGATCCACCATGCGGAGTTGGACACGAGCGAGATCGCGAGGATCGTCGCGGCCAGCCCGGCGAGTGCGATGAGAATACCGAGGACGAAGCGCTTCGCCGAGAAACCGGGCCCCGTGGCAGCGGCCTGGGTTTCCGAGATATTCCGGGCAAAACGAGGGTCTTCACTGCGCAGCTGCTTCTCAAGTTGATCCAACAGCTGCTGTTCGTGATCGGAGAGTGGCATCTCGAACCCCCGTTTCGCTTCCCAAGTCTTTCCCCCAATCATAGTCTCTGAGGTCATAGTCTCTGAGGGCCGAAAAAACATCTCCGGGGGCCGTCAGGAGCCGGATTCCCACGGGGTCTTCAGACTGTGCTCCCGCTCACCCGCTCTCAGGCCTCGGGGCGTTTGCGCAGAAGCGAGGCCTGCGAGATCGCTTCGCTGCCGAATCGCCGCCTCACCTCGTCGAGGGCGACCTCGGCTTCACGTCCGGAATGTTCTGGTTCGTCCAAGGTGGCCTGCCGTCCGGTGACGGCGAAATCGCTGAGGCCGGCGGCTCGGACGCCGAGCAGCCTGACTCCCTGGGAGCGCTGCTCACGCAGTTTGCGCAGAGCCGGGCGCAGCGCCTCGTACATCTCCCGGGCCAGATCCGTCGGCGCCGACAGAGTCACAGACCTCGACAGAGTCGTGAAATCGCCGAGACGGTACTTCAGTCCGAGGCTTGTGGCGACCTTTCCTTCTGCGCGGACTCGGTAGGCGACCTTGTCAGCGAGGCGCAGCAGTTCGTGTTCGAGCACGGCGACGTCCCAGATGTCCTCGCCGAAGGTGTTCTCAGCACTGATCGAGTGTTCCTTGGCCTGGTGGTCGAAACCGGACGAGTCCTGACCGTGGGCAGCCCGCCACAGCTGATGGCCGTGCGCACCGAAGACTCGTGCGGCCCAATCCTCGTCGACTGCGGCGAGGTCGCCGATGAGGCGGATTCCATAGCGGAAGAAGCCCTCCTGCGTCTTCTCCCCCACCCCGGGCAGGGCTTCGATGGGCATCGGGTCGAGGAACTGCTGGGTCGCGGCTGCGGGCACGAGCAGCTGGCCGTTCGGCTTCGCCCTCGTCGAGGCGAGTTTGGCCACGACGCGGCTGACGGCGATGCCCACCGAGGCGCTCAGACCGGTGCGCTCCTGGATCTGGGCTCGCAGCTGGGTGGTGATCTCCACCGGAGAGCCGAGCCGGCGCACGGCTCCGGAGACATCGATATAGGCTTCGTCGACGCTGACCTGCCGTACGTCGGGGGTCACCTCGGCGACGAGATCGAAGACTTGGCGGGAGTACGAGGAGTACAGGCCGTGGGAAGGCGGGATCACCTCGGCGACGGGGCACAGGTTCATGGCCCGCGACATCGGCATCGCCGCATGGACTCCGAACTCGCGGGCTTCATAGCTGGCCGAGACGACGACTCCGCGTCCGCTGCGTCCGCCGACGATGACGGGGCGGCCGACGAGATGCGGGCGACTGAGCAGCTCGACGGAGACGAAGAACGAGTCCATGTCGAGGTGGAGCATGGTGGCACCGGAGTCGTCCGTGCCCAGACGGCTCAGATCACCTCCGGATCGTGCCAGCTGCTTCCGACTCATCGCCTGCCCCTCGCGCTTGTTCCTTTCGGCTCCGCCGAACAGTCCAGGTACTCTTGAAGCATGGTATCGCGCACCGCTGTCATGACACTGCCCATCGTTGCCGCGCTCGCTCTCGCGGGCTGCTCGGGAAACGGTGGAGACAAGGCCGAATCGACCCCTTCGGCTTCTCAGGAGGCCCCTGCCTCCGCATCCCCTGCCGAATCCGAGACCGCCTCGGCCGAAGCATCGACCGAGGCCACAGGCTCGGACCCCGATACATCGAACGATGTGAAGGATCTGCCCGAGTACATCAAGCCGTACCCGGATTCCGAGGTGCTCTCCGCGTCGAGCGTCAAGGCTCACAACGACAAGGACAAGAAGCTGCCCGAACAGGTCAGCCTCGTCGTCAAGGCGAAGGCCGATGCCAAGGACATCTTCGAGTTCTACGAGAAGGAGCTCGGCAAGGCGGACTTCGAACGCCTCGGCGAAGAGGTGAAGACGAAGAGCGCCCGCGTGGTCAACTTCAAGCACAAGGACAATGACAGCGTCCTCGTCGTCACGGTCGCCGAGGATTCGGAGGACAAAGCGAATTCGATCGTGACCGTCGGCGGAAACATCGGTTCATGACCTCGCACAGATCGGGGATGACCGGCGACGCCCCTGAGCCCGGCCCGTCCACAGCACCCGGCTCGGCCGACGCCCCTCCCGCCCTTGTCGAGTTCCTCGACTCTCCCGAGTCCATCGCCGCCGAGGTGTCCGCCCAACTGGAGGCCTTCCTCGCTGAGAAGGCTGCCGAGTTCGAGGCGATCTCACCCGATGCGACAGCGATCGGCGACGCGCTCATCGAGTTCACCCGCGGCGGCAAGAGGATCCGCCCCGTCCTGCTGTGGTGGGGTTTCCAGCTCGCCGGCGGTGACGTCCGCGCCGGCGAGGCAGGCGGGACCACAGCCGACCGGACAGCCGGCTCCGCAGCCGACCTCACCGCGGGTCTGGCGCAGGCGGCCGGTTCGCTCGAGCTGCTCCACGCCGCCGCGCTCATCCATGATGATGTCATCGACAATTCGGACACCCGTCGTGGTCGGCCGGCCCTGCACCGACAGTTCGAGGCCCACCATCAGCGCTCCGGCTTCCATGGCGACGGCGCGTCCTTCGGCGTCTCCGCTTCCATCGTCATCGGCGATATCTGCCTGGCGCTGAGCGAGGAGCTCTTCGAACGATCGCAGGAGGCCCTGGGCAACAGCCGCACGGCCCTCGAGCTGCGCGGAACAGTGCGCCGAGATGTCATGGTCGGCCAGTACCTCGACGTACTCGCCGAGGTCATTCCGCTCAGCGACGACCGGATCGCCGAACGCGCGTGGGAGGTCCTGAGCTATAAGTCCGCGAAGTATTCGGTCGAGCAGCCGCTCCTCCTCGGCGCGGCCCTGGCCGGAGCGGATGGTGGGCAGCTGCAGGAGATCTCCGCTTTCGGCCTCCCCCTCGGACAGGCGTTCCAGCTGCGCGACGATGTGCTCGGCATCGCCGGTGACCCCGAGGCCACAGGCAAACCCGCCGGCGACGATATCCGGGAGGGCAAACGCACCGTGCTCATCGCCGAGACCGCGGCCCGGATCTCGGCGGACCAGCTCGAAGTCCTCGCCGCGCGGTTGGGCGATCCGGATCTCAGCGACGCCGAGGTGGCCGAATGCGTTGACATTATCACGGACTCGGGCGGTCTCGCCGCCGTCGAATCCTTCATCGCGGACAAGCATGCCCACGCAGCGACGATCGTCGATACGTGGGCAGAAGCCGATGCCGGTGCAGGTTCAGCGGCAGGGCCGACCGCCTCGGCGCAGGTGCGCATCGGATCGGCCGCACAGGAGCGACTCAAGGGTTTTGCGAAAGCGCTGAGCTACCGCTCCAGCTGAGGCCGGCGAACAGGTCTGCTCGCTTCGAGGGTGCCGCGTTGACCACGTCAAACGCTGCTCACCTCAAGGGTGCTGCGCTGCTCTCCTCGAGCCCGCGCAGATCAGAACGCGAGGGCTTGAGCGCGGCGGCGCACTTCCTTCTTGTTACCCGAGCGAAGCAGGTCGATGGGCCGGCCGGGCAGGGACTCGTCATGGGTGAAGAGCCACACGATGGCTTCTTCGTAGTCGAATCCGGCGTCGTAGAGGGTGTGCAGGGTGCCTTTGAGCGGTTTGACGACCTCGCCGTCGACGAAGAAGGCCAACGGAACCCGCAGAACCTTCGGATTGCCGATCTTGATTCCGCAGATGGCGCCGTCTTCGAGCAGCCTCCGCACTTGGGAGATGCCGAGCCCGGTGAGCTCTGCGATGTCGGGCAGCGGGGCCCAGTCCTGGACGAGTTCTTCGGTATTCACGCCCTCAAGCGTAGCAATATTCGGCAGAAACACCCCGCCATGCGGTGCCGAATGCTCGGGTCGAGCCCGCCTACTCGTTAGGCTGGAGACCGTAGCTTCCCCACTCGACATGAAGTCAACAGGTGACAGATGACACGACCGCGACGGCACAGGCCCGTCACCGCCGCTCCTGACATCCGCGCCGCATCGAAGGTGAATTCGACCGGTCCGATCCCAGGAGCCGAACGGGTCGACCCCGAAAACGACTCCCCCACCGAGGTGGCCCCCACCACCGAATCCCCCGACGATCAGTCCGATGACGGCGTCGAGGACACATCCGACCGTCGCCCCGCTGACGAGGACGCAGCCACCTCGAGCACCGGTCCGCAGTGGATCTCGGGCACCGCGAGTGCCACCGTTCCCGTCACCCACGGCGGCCGCACATACAAGGTCAAGCAGGGCGACACCCTCTACGGTGTGGCCAGCAAACACGGCGTCTCAGTGCCCGCGCTGGCCGAACTCAACCGCATCTCGCCGCGTCAGAACCTCCACCAGGGTCAGGTCCTGTCCCTGCCGGAGAAGAACGATCTACCGGACGATGATCCCTCACACGTCGTTGCCCCGGGTGACACCCTGCAGGGGATCGCGGCGCGGCACGGAATCTCGCCGGCGACCCTGCGGCAGGCCAACGCCATGGGCGAAGATTCGTTCATCACGGTCGGCGAACTCCTCCTGCTGCGACCGTCGAAGGCCCGCCCGCGTCGCACCCCGGCCGAACCGCCGAGCGACGTGCCCCGCGTCGCCGCCAGCGCGCAGGTCGAGGGCATCCGCCCCTCGGTGCTCCACGCGGCGCGACTGAACAAATACACTCTGCTGCACCGCCGCCATCCGGCCCCGGCGCAGGCGAAGCTGCTCGTCGCCTCGCTGGCTGTCGAGCTCGGCGCCGATCCCGCCCTCATGCAGGCCCTCGCCGCTGCCGAATCCGGTTTCCAGCACACGACGGTCTCGGCCGGCAACGCGATCGGGATCATGCAGATCACTCCCCGATCCGGTCGCTGGGCGTCCGATATCGTCGGTCGCGGACTCGACCTGCTCGACATCGAAGACAATATCGTCGCCGGCACCGTCATCCTCGGCTGGCTCATCGAAACCGCCGAATCGGAGAACGAAGCCATCGCCGGCTACTACCAGGACCTGCGCTCGGTTCGCGCCGACGGACTGCTGCCGGAGACGAAGGCCTTCGTCCGCGCCGTCCAACTGCAGCGTGCGCGTTTGGAGGAGGCCCTGTGACCGCCCGCCGAGATCCCCTCATCGGCACGGTGCTCAATGAGCGCTACCGCATCGATGCCAAGATCGCCCGCGGCGGCATGGCCATGGTCTACCGCGGCACCGACCTGCGACTCGACCGTGAGATCGCGATCAAGGTCATGCATGAGCACCTCATCTCCGATGACACCTTCGTCGAACGCTTCCGCCGGGAGGCCATCAACGCCGGTCGGCTCACCCACCCGAACCTCGTGGCCATCCACGATCAGGCGCGCGACGGCGACATCGTCTACCTCGTCATGGAATACCTGCCGTCGGTGACGCTCCGCCGCGAGCTCAAGCACCGCGGAACCTTCACGCCCAGACAGGCGATCGTCGTCCTCGATGCGATCCTCGCCGCGCTCGAGGCCGTGCACTCGACCGGGATCATCCATCGCGATCTCAAACCCGACAATGTGCTGCTGGGCACCGACGGTCAGGTCAAGCTAGCCGACTTCGGTCTGGCCCGTGCCGTGACCACGGCAACGACGACCAAGACCCTCATCGGCACGGTCGGCTATGTTGCTCCCGAACTCGTCACCCGAGCCGGAGCAGATGCCCGCACCGATCTGTACACGGTCGGCATCATGTTCTACGAGATGCTCACCGGCGCTCAGCCGTATACCGATGACGTCCCGATCCAGGTCGCGTACCGTCACGTCCACGATACGGTTCCGCCGCCGTCGGACGTCGTCACCCGCCTGAGTCCGCGCTTGGACGCGCTGGTGCTGTGGGCGACGTCGAAGGACCCCGAGGACCGTCCTGCCGATGCCGCCGAGTTCCGCTTAGCGTTGGCAGAAGCGCGCGCGGAGATGTCCGAGGCCGAGCTCGACCTCGGAGATCCGCAGATCGCCACCGGTGAGCACTCCCCCGTGCTCACCGCGAGCATCGACCTCGGCGAGGAGGTGCCGAAGGAGAAGCGCTCCCGCACCGACGAGATCCCGTATCTCGAAGGCGAAGAGGACGACACCGAGGCGGACACAGGTGCGGCTGATCCCGACGATGCCGATGACGACGAGTCCTCCGCCGAGGCGGCTGTCGCGGAAGCTTCCCACGACGATGCCGACGGGGTCGACGGTGTCGAATCGAGCGACTCTGATCTTGACGCTGACGCCGACTCCGATGACGCCGATCATGGCGATGACGACCACACTGACGGTGCCGCCGGCGCGGCCGCCGTCGCTGCGGCCGAAGTCGGAGTGGCCGGCGCCGCGGTTGCCGGTGCCGGTGCCGGTGCCGTCTCGGAATCCCCCGACGCAGACACGTTGGGCGCGGAAGCCGCAGGCGCTGCCGCCGATTCAGCTGATTCTGACGCTTCGGACGGTTCCGCTGATCGAGAGGACTCCGACGACGAACCGGTGTCGAAGGATTCGGATTCCGACCGCCACGATAAGGCTGCGGTGGTCGCCGGCTCCGCGGCCGCCTCGGCGGGGGCATCTCCCGTCCAACGTCGCCGACGTCGTGTCCTTACGGGACTCGTCGCCGTGGTTGCCGTCCTCGCTCTGGTCGCCTGGTTCGTGGTGGCGAACCTGCCGACACCGAAATCCATCGTTCCCGGTGAGCTGGCGGGCAAGCCCGTCGGGGAAGTCACCTCGCAGCTGGAGGACAACGATCTCAAGGCCGAGCCCAAAGAGGTCTTCGACGACAAGGTTCCCGCCGGGACTGTCATCGGCACCGAACCCGTCAGCGGTGCAGAACTCGCTCCTGACTCTTCCGTCACGGTCGTCGTGTCCAAGGGTGAGGAGAAGTTCGCGGTTCCGAAGCTCGAGGGCACGACCCGCGACGAAGCAGAGGCCGCGCTGAAGAAGGTCAACCTCGAGGTCGGCAAGGTCGAGGAGAAGTACAGCGACACTGTCGCCAAGGACTCCGTCATCTCGGCATCGCAGAAGGCCGGAACCAAGCTGTCGAAAGGCGAGAAGATCGATCTCGTCGTGTCCAAGGGCGTCGCGCCGATCCCGGTTCCCAACGTCGAGGGGCTGACCTTCGACGCCGCCTATGCGACCCTGGCCAAGCGCGGATTCCGCGTCGGCAAGGACGAGGTGTTCTCCGACGACGTACCCAAGGGCAAGGTTGTCTCGCAGTTCCCGAAGAGCACCGAGGCGAAGCCCGCGAACTCTCTCATCATCGTCCGCGTGTCCAAGGGCAAGGAGAAGAAAGAAGACTCCGACTCGAAGGATGACAAGAAGGACGAGAAGAACGATTCCAAGGACAAGAAGTCTGACGACAAGAAGGACGACAAAGACAAATAGGACTCGTCGGTCAGACGTGTCGGTCGGTCAGGCACGACGGGCGGACAGGCACGACGGGTCGCTCGGGCGCAGATGATTCCGGTCGGTCAGACGACAAAGCCGGGGGCTCCGCAGAGATTCTGCGGAGCCCCCGGCTTTGTCAGTTGTGGCGGTTACTGCCGTCGGGTGAGGTACTCGGCGACCTGGAACGCCATCTCCAGCGACTGATCGTGGTTGAGGCGCGGGTCGACGAGGGTCTCGTAGCGGCGACGCAGGCCCTCGTCGTCGATCTCGGTGGCCCCGCCCATGATCTCGGTGACGTCATCGCCGGTGAGTTCGATGTGCAGTCCACCGGGGATCGTGCCCGCCTCAGCGTGCGCGTTGAAGAATCCTTCGACCTCGGCCATGACGTCTTCGAAGCGGCGGGTCTTGTACCCGGTGTTCGAGGTGATCGTGTTGCCGTGCATCGGGTCGCAGACCCAGGTCACATGCGGCAGACGGTCGCCGATTCCCGACAGCAGAGCCGGCAGCGACTCACCGATCTGACCGGCACCCATCCGGGTGACGAAGGTCAGGCGGCCGGGCTCGGCGTCCGGGTCGAGTTTCTCGGCCAGGGCCAGGGCGTCATCAGCCGTGGCAGTGGGTCCGAGCTTGACGCCGATGGGGTTGCGCACCTTGGACAGGAAGTCGACATGGGCGCCGTCGATCTCGCGGGTGCGTTCGCCGATCCACAGGAAGTGTCCGGACACGTCGTAGGCTTCACCGGTGCGTGAGTCGATGCGAGTCAGTGCACGTTCGTATTCGAGCAGCAGCGCCTCGTGGGCGGCGTAGAACTCGGTGGTCTTGAGCGCATCGAAGTCGGCTCCGCAGGCATCCATGAAGCGGATGGCACGGTCGATCTCGGCAGCGGTCTGCTCGTAGCGCTGGTAGCCGGGGTTCGATGCGAGGAAACCGCGGTTCCAGTCGTGGACGAATCGCAGATCGGCGAAGCCGCCCTGGGTGAACGCACGGATGAGGTTCAGCGTGGAAGCGGAGATGTGGTACGCCTTGAGCAGACGTTCCGGATCGTGGCGGCGGGATTCCTCGGTGAACTCGTAGCCGTTGACGATGTCGCCGCGGAACGACGGCAGGGTGACTCCGTCACGGGTCTCCATATCGGCCGAACGCGGCTTCGCGAACTGACCGGCCATGCGGCCGATCTTCACCACGGGCATCGATCCGCCGTAGGTCAGCACGGCCGCCATCTGCAGAACCGTCTGCACACGAGCCCGGATCTTGTCCGCCTGGGCTCCGTCGAAGGATTCGGCGCAGTCGCCGCCCGCCAGGACGAAGGCTTCTCCGCGCGAGGCGGCGGCGATCCGCTGCTTAAGCACATCGGCTTCACCGGCGAAGACCAACGGGGGTGAGTTGCGCAGATCGGTGAGCACCTCGTCGAGCGCAGCACTGTCAAGATACGTCGGCTGCTGCTTCGGATCCATCTCTCGCCAGTCGTCGAGACCGCGGAGATTGTCGTGGCCGGCAGCGGCGATTTCTCTGTTGGACAGGACCGGATCGGTGTGGAGACTCAATGTTTCACTTTCATGGGTTTTCGGTACCGGTCTCGAAGTCCTCGGCCGAGACATTGTCGAGGAAGTCTCTGAACTGTGCGACTTCCTCTTCATCGGCCTCGGGGGCTTCGATTCCGGACTCTTCAAGCAATTGTGTTTCGACGAACACGGGGCAGTCGGCTGTCAGCGCCAGTGTCACCGCGTCCGAAGGGCGCGCGGAGATCGACTTCCCGTCATTCGTGTGCAGCTCTGCCAGGAAGATCTGACCGTCCTTGCCGGTGATCGTCACGTCCTGCAGCTCGGCCCCGTACTTCTCGAGGACGTCGAGCAGCAGAGCGTGCGACATGGGGCGCGGCGGGGTCAGTCCCCGCTGCGCGATCGAGAGCGCATTGGCTTCGATCGCACCGACCCAGATCGGCAGATAGTAAGCAGGTTCGCTGGCCTTGAGCAGCAGAATCGGTTGGTTGGCGGGCATTTCGATGCGGACGCCGACAACCTCGACTTCGACTTTTGACATTATCCCCCGGTCAGGAGCGCGGACGCTGCTGGAAGATCATTCGGAACTTGCCGATCTGCACATCGGCTCCGTTCTGCAGTTCGATGGAGTCGATGAGCTGACGGCCCACATAGGTGCCGTTGAGCGAACCCGTGTCGCGCAGAGTGAACCCGCTGGGAGTGCGGATGAACTCGGCATGCTTACGAGAGACCGTGACGTCATCGAGGAAGATGTCGGCATTCGGGCTGCGACCCACCGTGACCACGTCGGTGTCGAGCAGGATCTGTGAACCGGAGTCCGGTCCGGAGACGACGACGAGCAGAGCATCGGCGTCCTGCAGACCTTCGAGGTCGGGCACAGGGTGGATCTCGCCGGTGTGCGGATCCAGGATTCCCTGGAACTGCTGGCTACCCGAATCGTTCATCGGGTCCTGTCCGCCGTTCGTCGGAGCGCCCTGCGGCTGGCCGCCTTGGGGCTGACCCGACTGGGGCTGACCATACTGGCCGGGGCCGGGCTGGCTGCCCTGCTGCTGGTTGGGATCGAACTGGCCGTACTGGCCGGCACCGTTCGAACCGTACTGCTGCTGGCCGCCCTGCTGCGGATGGTTCCCGTACTGCGGCTGACCTTGGCTGCCCTGAGGCTGCGCAAACTGACCGGCACCATTGGAGCCGTACTGCTGCTGGCTCTGGCCGCCCTGAGGCTGACCGCTCTGCGGCTGGCCGTAGTTCTGCGGCGGATACTGATTCTGCTGAGGCTGATACTGCGGCTGCCCCTGACTGCCCTGCCCCTGTCCGGCATACGGCTGATTCGCCGGCTGCGACGCACCATAGTTCTGTCCGCCCTGCGGGGTGCCGCCGAACTGCTGACCATTGCCATAGCTCTGGCCGCCCTGGGGCGTTCCGCCGTAGTTCTGGCCACCTTGAGGCGTTCCGCCGAACTGCTGGCCATTGCCGTACTGCGGTGCCTGAGGGGCACCGTCGGCAGGCTGCTGACCGTAGGGAGGGGTGTTCCCCTGACCGTTCTGGTCGACCTGAGGGTTCATCCGAGTCGCCGACTCGTCAGCGCCGTTGCCGTTTCCGGCCCCGAACGGGAACTTCTTCGACTGCGGGACCTGTCCGTTGTCATACCAGGGCTGCGAGGGGGTCGGACGATTCTGATCGTGGTTCTGCGACATTACGCCTCCTCGCTCTGAATGAGCTCTTTGTACGCCTCGCTGTCCATCAGCGATTCGAGCTGTGTGGGGTCACTGAGTTCGACGAGATACATCCACCCGTCTTCGAAGGGAGACGAGTTCACCGTCTCCGGTGAATCGTCGAGTGAGTCGTTGACCTCTGTGACGGTCCCCGACACAGGTGCGATCAGATCGGAGACACTCTTCGTGCTCTCGACTTCGCCGCAGGACTCCCCTGCGGTGACCGAATCCCCGGTTTCAGGCAGGTCGACATAGACGACGTCACCCAGCTGTTCCTGGGCGAAATCAGTGATACCCACACGGACTACTGCGTTGTCTTCCGTGGTCGCGACCCACTCGTGGTCGCGCGAGTACCGCAAAGACACTGGATAATCCAGATCTGCCATGTCGACTCCTCTAGTTTGTCGGTGTACCAAGCATAGCCGCCTGGGCCACTTTCATAACAATCACGAAACGGAAATGTTACTGAGTCACCCTGTCAGGCATCTGCAGGACCCGCTTCTTCGGTATCTACCTGGGATGATACCTGTTTTTCGAAGGTCACGGAACGCGGTTTTGGCAGTTGGCCTCCGATCGGTATAAGCTAGTTCTCGTTGCCCACGAGGGAGTACGGTAACGGGCTATGGCGCAGCTTGGTAGCGCGCTTCACTGGGGGTGAAGAGGTCGTGGGTTCAAATCCCGCTAGCCCGACCACCCGGGTCATCACCCGCTTTCAATAGAATGTGTCGCCACTTCGCTGAGACGAAGGAGCGGCACATTTTTCGTTCCCCGAACCTGTCAGCCCCGCGTTGTGGCGACGTCTATTCAATCCAAGCCAGGGGACTTGACTCGAGCCGGGGAACATCCCGCCCACACTCGTCAGGTCCGACGGACGTCCAAGCGGTTCGCGAAGACCACGGTCAGGAGGCCGACGAGCACGAGGATGCCGAGTCCCCACCGCAGTCCCCCTCCGGTGGCGACAACCCCGACCAGCGGACTCGTCCCGAGGTACCCCACCCGCATCAGCCAGTTCACCAGCGTCACTCCCCCGGCACGTCCGACCCCGGGCAGACGAGCGGCCGCTCCCAGTGCTCCGGGCACGAGCGTCGCTGACCCGAATCCGAGCGCTCCCATCGAGACGAGCAGCAGAACGGGCTCCTGGGCCGCGATGACGCCGATTCCGCCGCATGCGATGAGACCGCCGCCGAAGCCCGCGATCCGGCCGGCCCCGAACCTCGTCACGAGCACGTCCCCGCTGATTCGTCCGAGGCATTGGCTGCCGATGACGACGCTGAAGGCGATCCCCGCCGAGGCGGCCGGAACTCCTGCGAATTCGACCGCAGCCAGCCCCGCCCAGTTGTTCGCAATGTCCTCGACCGCGGCACCGCAGATCGCGACGATCGCCAAGGGCAGCGCCGCCCAGAGGACCATCCGTTTCGAACGGCCCACGGCCCGGTCTCCGCTACGGCCCTCAGGTGCGGCATCGGAATCGGCGACCCGCCTCGGCGAGGCGTAGTCTCCGATGAGGCGGCGTCCAACGATCGTGATGACCACGGCGGCGACACCGATGAGCCCCAGCCACGCCCGCATGTCGGCACCGGAGCTGGCGGCCGCGGTTGCGGCGGCTCCGCTGAGCAGACCGCCGAGGCTCCACAGCGCATGCATCGACGACAGGATCGTGCGACCGGCCCGCTCCTGGACGGAGATGCCGACGACGTTCTGCGCGACATCGACGATGGCATCGCAGCACCCCAACAGGAGCAGACAGATCGCCATCATCACGCCGTTGACCGACCACGCCGTCGCCGAGGCGGCCACACCGAGCATCACCGTCCCAACGATGACGACACGGTGCGCTCCGAATCGGGCGATGAGGGCGGCGGGCAGGGCCGAGGACAGCAGCGAGCCGACGGCGAAGCAGGCGACGACGAGGCCGAACTGCCAGGAGCTCAGTCCGAGTCGGTCGACGAGTAGCGGATACCACGGCAGGAGAGCGGCGAAGACGGCACCATTGCCGGTGAAGTAGAGGCCGACCCCGGCTGCGGCCTTCACTCTGCCTTGGCGACTTTCGCTGCGCGCAGGTCGCGTCCGGCCTGCCCGAGGATCACGAGGGCGACCAGGACTCCGAGCAGAATCCACCACAGTGAGCCGGTCATGAAGATGAGCACCATAGAGGCGAGGATCGGCACCAGGCGGCGCAGCGACCACCACACGTAGCCGCCGAAGCTCGGCATCGCCACATTCGCCGAATCTGCGACGGACTTGACCATGAAGTTCGGTCCGTTGCCGATGTAGGTGATGGCCCCACCCATGACAGCGCCGAGCGAGACCGCGATGAGCAGGGTCTCGGGCACTCCCGCCACCTTCGGTTCACCCGGCACCTGGGCGGCCATCTCGAAGAAGGTGACATAGGTGGGAGCATTGTCGAGCACGGAGGACAGACCGCCGGTGAAGATGAACAGGGAGATCTCGCCCAGCGGGATCTTGTGGGCGATCTGCCCCAGGTACT
The DNA here is from genome assembly GCF_013168765.1 of Brevibacterium sp. CT2-23B. Classification (NCBI taxonomy): domain Bacteria; kingdom Bacillati; phylum Actinomycetota; class Actinomycetes; order Micrococcales; family Brevibacteriaceae; genus Brevibacterium; species Brevibacterium sp. CT2-23B. Next base: position 1,053,469 of record NZ_JABBYK010000001.1, read on the forward strand.
GCAGGGCCGGCATCATCGTGAGGAAGATGCCGATGAAGAGCGACCCGACCTCGAGGATCGGCGTCCAGGTGAATTTGTTGAGATTGAACCGTGCACCGCGGTCACCGACGAGGAATGACGTCACCGCGGAGACGAGCATGACGAGCTCACGCCACGGCACGAAGTCCGAGGCGCTCGCATGTCCTGTTTCGATCGCATGCAGGTCGACCGAAGGGATGAAAGCGACGGCCACGATGATGATCGCGAGGAACAGCAGACCGCTGGCGCCGCGCAGGCCGAGTTTAGTCACATACTCGGCATCTTTGGCAAGCGCCTCGGCCGGTTCCTTCGCATACATCTTCTTATCGAGTGCGAAGTAGCTGATGAGCAGCAGGGCGTTGACGAACAGCCAGTACGGCCAGAGCCCGAATGTCCATTCGAATGGCACTCCGCGCAGCATTCCGAGGAAAAGCGGCGGGTCGCCCAGCGGTGTGAGCAGACCGCCGCAGTTCGCGACGATGAAGATCGTATAGATGACGGTGTGGGTGCGGTGCTTGCGGTCCTGGTTCGTGTTGAGGATCGGGCGGATGAGCAGCATCGCCGCGCCCGTGGTGCCGATGAACGAGGCGAGCACACCGCCGACAGCGAGGAAGATCGTGTTGTTCCGAGGCGTCGCCTTGATGTCGCCGACGAGGAAGATTCCGCCCGAGGCGACGAAGAGGCTGCCGATGAGCATGATGAATTGGAAGTATTCGAGCAGCGCGTGGATGACAGTCGTCGACTCTCCGCTGAGCAGGAACCACACGGCGATCGGCACACCGAGGATGAGCGCGACGATGAGCTTGACGAGGTTGCGATCCCAGATCTTCTCCGTGGCCGGAATGAGCGGGAGCACCGCGATGCATCCGAGCAGCAGAACGAACGGAATGATGCTCCACCAGGCCACGACCATCCGGGGACTCCTTTACTCAGTGTCGACGAGCAGGCTCGTCCAGTCGACGTTGACGCTGTCTTACTCTACTGAACTCGCGCAGCGCATCGGACCACGGTCTGCCACACGGACGTAGCTTGCCCATGGATGCAAAGAGCCGCCGGCGAAGATCGTTCAGTTCGCCGAGGCGGCCGGTGAGTCAGCAGAGGTACCGGTCAGTTCGCCTAGGCGGAGGCCGATTCCTCGGCGGGAATGCGATCCTTGCGCAGTCCGATGAGCAGACCGCCGATCGCGACGATGAAGACGAGGCCGAGCCCGACGGTCAGTCCCGGTTCGGCCTGGTAGGCCTTGGCCACTGCTTTGAAGCCGAGGAACCCGACGGTCGAGTAGATGAGCGCCCACAGCGATCCTCCGACGGCGAGCGCCGGGACGTAGCGGCGGTAGCGCATCCCCGTGGTTCCGGCAGCGAGGTTGACCACGGTCTGCAGCCCGACGGTGAGGAAGCTCAGGGCCACGACGGGCGCCCCGAAGCGGTCGATGGTGTCCTCGGCGCGGCGGTATTTGGGTCCGGCCATGATCTTCTCGACCCGGTGGAACTTGCGGATTCCCTTGCGGGCGAAGCGGCCGAGGACGAAGGTGCCGCCGGCGCGGACGACGATGATGCCGAACATGATCAGCCATGTCACTGCGATCGGAAACGACCAGTCGAGCGGATTCATCGGTGCGGCGCACTCCTCACTCTGGGCATTCCGCTGCGCGGACGCACTGCGGCTTCACGGATCGGTCGCTCCCATCATAGCCCCGTTAGGTTAGGTTTCCCTCACAGAGCGGCCGGCCGAGACCGATCTCACCCACCGAGGCGGTGACCTCTCAGACGTGCCCACCATCGAGGTAGACCGCGTTGACCCGGTTCTCGATTCCACGGACGTCGGCGGTGCGCAGGTCGCCGTCCACGACGACGAGGTCGGCCAGTCCGCCCTCGCTGATTCGGCCGACCCGATCGTCATCGAGCAGGCGGGCGGCCACGGAGGTTCCGGCGGCGAGCGCCTCCGTCGTGGACAGTCCCACCTCGGCCAGCAGGCTGATCTCTTCGAGGTTCTCCCCGTGCGGGCCGACTCCGGCATCGGTGCCCAGCGCGATCGGGACTCCTGCTTCGTGGGCCCGGCTGATCGACTCCTGGTGGGCGTCGACGACGCGTCGGGCCTTGTCCACGACGGAGGCAGGCAGCCCGGCACCGGCATCGGCGGCCTTGATGACGGCCTGCGGGGCCTGCAGGGTCGGGACGAGGAAGGTGCCGTGCTCGAGCATGAGGTCGATGGCTTCGTCGTCGAGGTAGATTCCGTGTTCGATCGAGCGCACCCCGGCACGGACGGCGTTCTTGATTCCCGGTGCGCCCTGCGCGTGGGACATCACATGCGCACCTTGGGCGGCCGCCTCGGCGACGATGACAGCGATCTCGGCTTCGGTGAACTGGGAGTGCCGCGGATCGTCGCGAGGGGAGAGCACTCCCCCGGTCGAGCAGATCTTGATGTGGTCGGCCCCGGCCCGCAGCAGTTCGCGGGTCTTCTTCTGCACCTCTTCGAGTCCGTCGGCGACCCCCGAGGGCCGGCCGGGGTGCGGGGCCAGGAAGGGAGACTCCGCCCCGGAGACGAGGTGGAAGTCTCCGTGGCCTCCGGTCTGGGACATGATGTTGACGGCGATCGTCAGCCGCGGCCCGCGCACCACACCGGTCTCCACGGCGACCTTCGCACCGAGGTCTGTGCCTCCGGCATCGCGCACGGTCGTCACTCCGCCTTTGAGGGTGGCCTCCATATTCTTCACGGAGTTATAGAACTGGAGCGAGAACGGGTCGTGGAAGTTCGAGGTGGCTGCCGCGCCACTGCTCGTGAGGTGGACGTGGCAGTCGATGACTCCGGGGATGATCGTCTTCCCCGTGCAGTCGATGTGGTCGTCTCCGGCGTTGTGCGAACCCTGCCCTCCTTCCGCCACCGAGGCGATCCGTCCGCCGTCGATGACGACGTCCCGGGTGCCGGGTAGGAAGCGGGTTCCGTCGAAGACCGTGGCGTGGGTGAGAACTGTGACCATGGGCGTGCTCCTCATCGTTGAAAATCAGCTGGTCGACCGTGAACGGCCGTCCCCTCACATCTATCACGGACGACCGCTCCGTGACGATCAGGGCGGTGACACGGAGAACAGTGACTTAAGATCAGACATCGGAACCGGAACGCGCACTGTTCGCGCCCCGACTCTTGTTCACGTCCGCGACACCTTCCTGGGTTATGGTCACCGGCGGCACCGGTCGGCCCGGCGCCGATCAGCTCCCGAACGACCCGGAAGACACGTGAGAGAATACGCACCGCAGTTCCCGTCCCCTGTACGGCCCCGTGAGGACCGCACCCTCATCGACGTCCTCCTCGAGTCGGCCGCCGCGCATCCCGATCAGCCGGCCCTCGACGACGGCACTCGGGTGCTCAGCTATTCGGAGCTCATCACTGCGATCCGCGATCTCGCACTGGAGATGGCCGAGACCGGGATCGGCCCCGGTGACAAGGTCGGCGTCCGTGTCCCTTCGGGGTCGGTGGATCTGTACCTGGCGATCCTCGCCACGCTCATGCTCGGCGCGGCCTACGTTCCCGTCGACGTCGACGATCCGGATGAGCGGGCGCGCACCGTGTTCGCCGAGGCGGCCGTGACCGGAGTGATCACCGCCGGACCACACATCGAATCCCGCACCGACCGCGGCCCCCTCGACCGTTCCGAGCTGCGGTCCCCCACTCCCGATGACGACTGCTGGGTGATCTTCACCTCCGGGTCGACGGGCACCCCGAAGGGCGTTGCCGTCACCCATCGTTCGGCCGCGGCCTTCGTCGACGCCGAGGCGGCCCTTTTCTGCGTCGGGGAGCCGCTGAGTCCCGGCGACCGCGTTCTGGCCGGACTGTCCGTGGCCTTCGACGCCAGCTGCGAGGAGATGTGGTTGGCATGGCGGCACGGAGCATGCCTGGTCCCGGCCACGCGTGCGCTGGTGAAGTCCGGGATGGATCTGGGTCCGTGGCTGTCGTCGCGGCAGATCACCGTCGTCTCGACCGTTCCGACCCTGGCCGCACTGTGGCCGGCGGAGAGTCTCGACAATGTCCGCCTCCTCATCTTCGGCGGCGAGGCGTGTCCGCCCGAACTCGGGCGACGGCTCAGCGATGATGACCGCGAGGTGTGGAACACCTATGGTCCCACCGAGGCGACCGTCGTCGCCTGTGCCGCCATGCTCGACGGATCCGAGCCGGTGCGCATCGGCCTGCCGCTCAAGGGCTGGGACCTGGCCGTCGTCGATGCCGAGGGCGTGCCCGTCGCCGATGGAGAGACCGGTGAGCTCATCATCGGCGGGGTCGGCCTGGCCCGCTATCTCGATCCGGCCAAGGACGCCGAGAAGTTCGCCCCCATGCCGAGCCTCGGCTGGGAGCGGGCGTACCGGTCGGGCGACCTCGTCGTCAACGATCCGGCCGGGCTGATCTTCGTCGGTCGCGCCGACGAGCAGATCAAGCTCGGAGGCAGGCGCATCGAGCTCGGCGAGATCGATGCCGCACTGCAGGCCCTGCCCGGAGTCGAGGGTGCCGCGGCGGCGGTGAAGAAGACCGCGGCCGGTACGGACGTCCTCATCGGCTATCTCGCCCCCGGTGCCGGTTCCGGCGAGGCCGATCTTTCCGCCTGGGAGGCCCGACTGCGTGACGAACTGCCGGCCGCGCTCGTTCCCCGTCTGGCTCTCGTCGAGGATCTGCCCACGAAGACCTCGGGCAAGGTCGACCGCAATGCCCTGCCGTGGCCGCTCGATGACGGCGCCGAGGCGGCCGGATCCGATGAGGTCTTCGACGAGGACACGGATTGGGTCGCCGAGCAGTGGGCCGCGGTCCTCGGTGCCCGACCCGGCAGCGCTACGGACTTCTTCACCGCCGGCGGCGGTTCACTGGGAGCAGCGCAGCTCGTGTCCCGGCTGCGCACCCGCCATCCCAGCGTCACCGTCGGCGATATCTACGCCCATCCGCGCTTCGGCGCCCTGTCCAGGCTCTGCCTCGGCGAAGAAGGATCCGGCATCGGACCGACGGGTCCCAAGCGCACGATCACACGCACCTCCCGGGGGATGCAGGCCTTCCAGGTTCTGCTCGGGATCCCGGTGCACATCCTCGGCGGGGTTCGGTGGGTGGTGCTGGCGATGCTGGCGGCAAATATCGGTGTCGGACTCGGCGCGGATCTGCCGCTGACTCCGTGGCCGGTCGTCATCGTCCTCTTCCTCGTCTTCGTCACCGCCTGGGGACGAATGCTCATCTCTGCAGGAGCGGCGCGTCTGCTCATGATCGGGATCCGGCCCGGGGACTATCCGCGATCGGGCTGGGTGCACAAGCGACTGTGGCTCGCCGAGCATATCGCCGATCTTGCTGCGGCGGTCTCGGCGGCGAGCGCACCCTGGGTGACCTGGTATGCGAAGCTGTTGGGCAACCGCATCGGGCCCGATGCCGATCTGCACTCGGTGCCGCCGGTGACCGGTTTCCTCACCCTCGGCGAGGGTGCGGCGGTCGAACCCGAGGTCGATCTCAAGGGCTGGTGGGTCGATGGCGATCTGCTGCGCATCGGACGCATCGACATCAGTCGCAACGCCACGATCGGCGCCCGGTCGACGCTCATGCCCGGCGCCGAGGTGGGCGTCGGGGCCCTCATCGAAGCCGGATCCGCAGTGACCGGACGGGTTCGGAAGAATCAGATCTACTCGGGTTCACCGGCCGTGCGCGTCGGCAAGGCGAAGAAGTCCTGGCCTGCTCCCCCGCCCAGGCGGCGTCTGCCGTTCCTGTTCTATGCCGTCGGCTCGCAGATCAATGCTCTGCTGCCGTATCTCGCTGTGCTGCCGGGCATCGCCTTGATGCTCGGAGTCTCCGGGGTCGAGGTCGTCGAGTCGCCCTGGCTGCTGGTGGCGTGGTCACCGGTCGTGGCCTGTCTGTGGTTCTTCACCACTGCACTGTTCATCCTCATCGCGGTGCGGATCCTGGCGATCGGCATGGAAGAGGGAGAGTTCCCTGTCCGCTCGGCCCGCGGTTACCGGGTGTGGGCGACGGAGCGGCTGCTCGACATGGCCCGGGACCTGCTGTTCCCCCTCTACGCGTCGATGCTCACCCCGTGGTGGCTGCGCCTCCTCGGTGCGAAGGTAGGTCCGGGTACTGAGATCTCCACCGTTGTCTTCGTTCCGAAGATGACGACGATCGCGGCCGGTGCCTTCCTCGCCGATGACACCATGGTCGCCAGCTACGAACTCGGCCACGGCTGGATGCGGGCGGGGCGCGCGAAGGTCGGCAAACGTGCCTTCCTCGGCAACTCGGGAATCGCCTCGCCCGGTCGCAGAGTGCCGAAGAACTCGCTGGTCGCGGTGCTGTCGGCGGCGCCGGCGAAGGCGAAGAAGGGGTCGTCGTGGCTCGGCTCTCCTCCGGTGCAGCTGCGCCGCGCCGCTGTGGAATCCGACGAGTCGCTCACCTATGCCCCGACCTTCGGGGTCAAGGCCGCCCGTGCCTTCTGGGAGACTCTGCGGATCTCATCGATCATCGCCGGCGGTGTGCTCATCACCGCTGTCGTGCTCACCATCTGGTTCTTCCTCGGTCTGCCGGGCGGGGTGGCCGCTCAGTCGACGACGTTCCTCGCCTCCGTGCTGCTGGCCCTGCTCACCTCGGGGGTCGTGATGATGGCCGCCGGTGCCGTAGCGGCGGGACTGGCCGTGGCCGCGAAATGGATCCTCGCCGGTCCGATCCGACCCGGGGAGCATCCGCTGTGGTCGTCATTCATCTGGCGCAACGAGGTCGCCGACTGCTTCGTCGAACTCGTGGCCGCTCCCTGGTTCACCCGGAACGCCGTGGGCACGCCGGCGATCGTGTGGTACCTGCGGGCGATGGGGGCGAAGATCGGGCACGGCGTATGGTGTGAGTCCTACTGGCTGCCGGAGGCCGACCTCGTCGACCTCGGGGACAACTCGACGGTCAACCGCGGCTGTGTGGTCCAGACTCACCTGTTCCATGATCGGGTGATGAGCCTTGATACCGTTCAACTCGATCCCGGTGCTACTTTGGGACCCAACAGCGTCATCCTCCCGGCCTCCACCCTGGGGGAGAACGCCACTGTCGGGGCGACGTCGCTGGTCATGCGCGGCGAGTTCGTGCCGGCCCATGCCTACTTCAGCGGCAATCCTGTCATACCCTGGGTGGATGCCCCAGAACTTCCCTCACTCGAAGAAGAAAACCGAGACGAAGACGGCCGCGACTGCGCCGGCGGAAGTGCCGCCGACGAGGACGCAGGCTCCGACGGCGACCGATCGAGCCGATCGCATGCTTGATTCCTACACCCAGGGCGTCGGCAATGCGGACCTTCACATCGACCACTACGATCTCGACCTCGACTACCGGATCGGCCCGAATCGGCTCTCCGCCAGGGCGGTGCTCAAGGGACGCGTCCTCACGGACACGTCGTCGATCGTCCTCGATCTCACGGGTCTGCGGGTGACGAAAGCCAGCGTCAACGGCAAGAAGGTCCGCTTCTCCGCACGAGGGAAGAAGCTGCGGCTGACGACCCCGGCGCTGAAGAGCGACCAGCCGGTGGTCATCGACATCAGCTACACGGGCAATCCGGAACCGGCGATCGGCACCTGGGGAGACGTCGGCTGGGAGGAGCTCGAAGACGGGGTGCTCGTGGCCGGTCAGCCCGTCGGTGCCTCGACCTGGTTCCCGTGCAATGACCATCCCTCGAACAAATCCCAGTACAGGGTCTCGGTGCTCGTCGAGTCCGAGTACACGGTGGTGTCCAATGGGTCGCTGACGAAGAAGACGCGCAAGGCAGGGCGGACCCGCTGGACCTATGAGTCGACGACTCCCCTGGCGACCTATTTGGCGACGGTGCAGATCGGTCGCTACAAGTACGGGCAGATTCCATTGAGCTCCGGTGCGACGAGGTTCGGCGCCGCGATGCGCGGGGCGGCGAAGGATGCCGTTGCCGGTTCGGCCAGAGACGCCCTATCGAGCGCTGTCCGAGGAGTCGCCGGCGCTGCCGGCAAGGACGTGTCTGTTCACGATTCGTCGGGCAAGCGAACGAGGCACAGCCGGACAGAGTCCCCTGTTCCCCTTGGCGTCTATGCCGATGATCATTGGGATGTGGCAGTCGAACGCCTCGGTGTCCAACACGGAATGATGAACCTGTTCATCGACCGCTTCGGACCCTATCCGTTCGACGTCTATGACGTGGTCGTGACCGATGATGTGCTCGAGATCCCGCTCGAGTCGCAGCCGCTGTCCGTGCTCGGTCCCAATCATCTGGGACCGGAGTGGGAGGCCGAGCGTCTCGTCGCCCACGAGATGGCGCACCAGTGGTTCGGAAACTCGCTCACACCGTCACGGTGGAGGGACATCTGGCTCAATGAGGGCTTCGCCTGCTATGCGGAGTGGCTGTGGTCGGAGGAGTCCGGGCGTGCGAGCGCCGATGAACGTGCGCGGCAGTGGTGGGAGGAGCTGTCCGCTCAGCCGCAGGACATCATGCTCGGTGATCCGGGCGGGCCGGACATGTTCGATGACCGCGTGTACAAGCGCGGTGCCCTGTGCCTGCATGCTCTGCGCATCGAACTCGGCGATGCGGAGTTCTTCACCGCCGTCGGCGAGTGGACGAAGCGGTACCGTCATTCGTCGGTGAGCACCGAGGAGTTCATCCGCTGTGTCTCCGAAGTGGCAGAGCGTGATATCGCCGAGGTGGTCCGCCCTTGGCTCGAGGAGCTCGAACTTCCGAATCTTCCGGACCTTCCATAAAAGGGCCAGGGGGCTGAGGAGCTGACTGCGCCTCAGTAAATTCCAGCTCCAGAAGCTGTTGCGAAATCTCGGCAGCGGTGTGCCTCAGCCGAGCTTGCGGACGAGCACGTTCGAGTCGCCGTTGCGTCCGACGGACACGAATCCGTGGTCGGTGTAGAGTTTCGCCGCCCCGTTGCCGTCCTCGACGGACAGGCTGACGGCGGGAAAGCCGCTCATCCGCGCCAGCGCACAGACCGTGTCGAGAAGGGCTCCGCCGATTCCCTGCCCCTGGTGGTCGGGCAGCACTGCCATCGAGAGTTCAGGAATGTCGGCTGCGACCCAGCCGTACCCGGTGAAGGGCATCTGCTCATCCGACGGCGTCAGATCGGCGGGTGCTGACTCAGTGGCTGCCGGCTCAGTGGCTGCGTCGTCTGCGTCAGCGGACCCGTCGGTGTCGGTGCCGGCCGGTACGTCTGAACCCGAGCCAGCCACAGCCCCAGCATCAGCATCACCCTCGGTCACGACTTCGCTGCGCACCACCTCGGTGCCGGTCTTGTCCAATGCTGCGGCGAAGTCTCCGCCCACCTTTTCGTCGGCCCTCCCGACGACATCGTCGATATCGGCCAGGCGCACCCAGGCGAGTCCGACGATCGGTGACTGCGCATCGGCTTCGGCGTGCGCGGCGACGGCGATATCTCCCTCGCGTCCCCAGCCGCGGTAGTAGAAGACGGCATCGCTGCGGTATCGGAGGTCCTCGATTTCGATCCGGGGCCTGTCCATCGACCAGTTGAAGCACAGATCGAGGAAGGGCAGGAAGGTCTCGTCATCGGTCTCGGCCGGGAGCGGACGGATCCGTCCGCGCAGGGAGGCGGCGGCCGCCTCAGCGGAGGTGTCCGGCGAATCGGCGGAGGTGTTCTGCGAATCATGAGCGTCAGTGTGTGCAGCGTTCATGAGATTCCTTTCTCGACGGCGCGTTCGATCCACGCCCGGTTGCGTACTCGCCAGCCCAGTGTCAGGGCGCGGAAACCGACGAATCCGATGCAGAAGCCGGCCCAGAGCCCGGGTGCTCCCGGCCAGATGCTGATGATCGGGATGAGCAGAACTGCGTATCCGATCACAGCGACCAATTGTGCCAGAGCCAGATACTTCGCGTCCTCAGCTCCCATGAGCACTCCGTCGAGGACGAAGACAAAGCCTGCGATCGGCATGCTCAAGGCGAGGACCGGCAGGAGGGCGGCCAGTGCCGACACCACGGCCGGGTCCGAGGCGAAGGCACGGGGGATGATTCCGGAGCCGGCGAACAGGACGACGCCGACGACGATGCCGAAGACGATCCCCCACAGGCACAGTCGGCGGTTGATCGCGGCGACCGCCTCGGTGTTCTTCGCCCCCAGCTCGAGGCCGATCATCGCCTGGCCCGCGATGGCCAAGGAATCGAGGGCGAGGGCGAGAGCGAAGAAGATGCTCTGAGCGACCTGGATCGCGGCGAGGTCCGTCGTGCCCATCGCCGTGGCCAGGAAGACGAGGAGGATGAGGGCAGCACGCAGCGAGGCGTTGCGCACCAACAGCCATCCGGAGGTCTTCGCCGAGGTGAACACGCCTGTCCAGTCAGGGCGGATGCTGGCGTGGAGGCGACGGGCCGCGCGGATGGAGATGGTGAGGTAGACCGTGCACATTCCGGCCTGCGCGATGACCGTGCCCATCGCCGATCCCGCGACTCCCATGTCGAGGCCGTAGATGAAGATGGCGTTGAGGCCGATATTGGCGATGCAGCCGGCGGCCGCGACGAGCAGCGGGGTCTTCGTGTCCTGAAGTCCGCGCAGCAGTCCGGTGGCCGCGATGACCATGAGCATGAATGGCAGCCCCCACCATGAGATCGCAAGGTAGGAGTGTGCGCCCGCGGTGATGATCGGATCCGGGTCGAAGGCCTCGATCGCTGTATTCAGCAGGGGCAGCCCGATGATGATGAGCAGGACGGAGGTTCCCAGTGCTAGCCAGATTCCGTCGAATCCGGCCGTGATTGCGCCAGGCCGGTCCCCCGATCCCATCCGTTTCGCCACCCGCGGCGTCGTAGCATAGGCGAGGAAGATCATCAGACCGAGCACCGTCTGCAGGATCGTCGAGGCGATCGCCAGCGATCCCAGGGCACCGGCACCGAGGTGGCCGACCATGGCCGTGTCCGTAAGCAGGAAAATGGGTTCGGCGATCAGGGCTCCGAGTGCGGGAAGGGCCAAACGGAGAATATCTTTGTCGATCGCTGCCACGTCCCCGATTCTAGCGAACCGGTGGTGCGGTGAGCCTGTCGCGAACCGGCGGTGCGGTGAGTCCGTCGCGATCGATCACTGCAGAGCAGTTGTGGGTTCAAGCCCGATCGCAATGTCGTGTCAGTGCCGAACTGTAGATTCAGAGGACAAACTTATCAGAGTCGATAAAGATGACTACCAATCGATTCTGATCGCAACTGCTAGTTTGCGTGTTCTATTTGTAATCGTTTTGTTATGTGAATTCATAGCGGCGGATCATATAATTGAGATAGCCGACTTCCCTGACGACTGACTTCCACAGAGGCGTGGAGAGGTGAGAGACCGATGAAGAACATCGGAGACAGCGACGGACAGGAATTCGGTCTGCCCACCGCTCCCCCTGCAGGGGCTGACCGTCGAGCTCTGTCCCAGTTCCGCCGCGCTCACGGACGTCGCATGGAGATCGCCGAGGAGAATGAGCTTGTCGACCTGCTGAGCACCTATGCGCAGAGCAGCCTCGCCCAGGTCAATTCCTTTATCGCCACCAGCCACGTCGTGGCACAGGATGTCGCCTACGCTCTGGGGCTCATGGGCACTCGGCTCGATACGGTCTACGAATTCGCATCTTTTACCAGAACCGCTGCCCGGCACCGTCTGCCCGAGGACAAGGGAGTCGATCGGAAGTCCGACGGCGACGACTGCGTCGTCGACGTTGCTGACGACGACGCATTCTCGTCGACCAGAAGCTGGACCCGAAGAGAGACACGTGCATGGACCCAGGCACTGGCCGCTGTCGAGGCCGAAACCGGGAGGAAGATCGACGCAGACAAAGGACGGAAGAAGGACCGCGCTGCCGGTCGCCGCACTCGTCGCGTGAAGAAGCTGGCAAAGCAGCTGCTGACCGACCCCGCTCTGCTGCCTGACTTTCCCGGCTACGACCCGAAACTGACGTTCTTCACGTGGCTGCGCGGCAGCATCGAACCGACTGAGGCCGGGGTCTATTCGAGTCTCCTCGGGGCAACGACGAGTAACTCGCTCAGGCATATGACCTCGTCGATGACGCTGACCCAGGGACTTCCGAAGTTCCTCAAGCGATGCCTCGATGGGGACTTCACGATCGAGCACGTCGATTGTGTCACTCGCGCATGCCGTGACCTGCACTTCGAGCACCTGCCGAAGTTCGACGATTATCTGGCGCACAGGCGCGCCGACATCACGATCGAGACGTTCAAGCGCTCGGTCGCCTTGAAAATCGCGGTAATCCAACCGGCCGAGGACACTCTGAAGAGTGTTTCACTGCGTCGTCGGGTCGATTTCAGCAGCGGCGACGATGGGACTGCGTACCTCACCCTGACCGGGCCCGCACCGGAGCTTCGAGCGTGCTTCAGAAGGCTCGACGCCTTTGCCCGGGCAGTGCATAAGAGCAATACGAGTGCGTTCTCAGGTCAGTTGAAGGCTGGAGACTGCCTTGATGAGGAGCGTACGATCTCGGCTCTCATGTTTGACATCCTCACGCGCACGCGTCCGCAGCTGAAGCTGCGCATCATCAGCACGAACGACACCGACAGCTCGTTGACAAGCACCGATTTCCCTCTCGACGGCCTCTTCGCCGGACCCGACGGCACACCGATGCACGAGGGTGAGTCCCTGCTCGACTACATCGAGCGGGTATTCGACGACATGGACAAGACCGGCTGCCAATCACAGGCTCAACCTGTGCCAACCGATTCGGAAACCTCCGCTCAAGATGGCTCCACCACCGATGCACCCACCACACCGGCCGACCGCGTCTTCGAATCCCAGATGCTCGAGGCCATCCTCAGCAGCAACAGCGCCACGGACCGCGACAAGGTCGACGCGCTCTCAACTTTCATCGGATCGCGTGCCAGCGGAGCTCGCCCCGCAGCTGAGGGCACCGGAGCAGAGACAGCGGGAGTAATCGATGCTTTCGGCAATCCCATCCTCGACGCCGGCGAGCGCCGCATCAGTTTCGAGTTCCTGCTTGATATGCCGACCAGTGAGTATTGGCTGGCAAATCAGGCCAGCACCTTCATCACCGTTCCTCTACTGACTCTGCTCACCCAATTCCAGTCGGAAGACGGCAACGTTCCGCCACCTACCGCCGATCCCCCGGGTGCGCCGCCGCCGACAAACGATCCGCCGGGTCCACCGCCACTGAGCACCGATCCCCCTGATGCGCCACCGCCGCCCATAGTTTCCCCGGACCTGCCGCCCATGGCCGAACCACCGACCGCACCGACCACACCGACCGACTCAAACACACCGACTACAGGACCTGACGGACCGCTGACCTCAAATGAGGTGTGCGACCTGGCTGGCATGCTTCCAAACGGGTCGCCGATTCCCGCCGACATGGCGCGGCGGGTCGCAGGAAACTCCACCACCTGGACTCGGCTGCTGACCGACCCTGCGACCGGAACACCGGTCGATGCGAAGGCAACGTCCTACGCCATTCCCAACAGCGTACGCAAAACTCTCGTCGCACAGTTCGTTACGTGCACCTTCCCCGGGTGCACTCAGCCCGCCGAAGTGTCAGAAGTGGACCACATCGACCCGTTCAATCACTCCGACCCGACCCGAGGTGGCCTCACCCGCTTCGGAAATCTCCATTGCCTGTGCAAGGCGCACCACTTGCAGAAGACCAACGGCAGTTTCGACGTGCGGATGACCGAGCCCGGCCACCTGGAGTACGTCTTCCGCAAGGGCGTCACCGTGGAGGTCGTCTCACCGGACAACCCGATCAGTGTTGAGCATGCGCGGCTGTTCCTCGAACGGTTCGGCAGGGGCCTCTCCCGCATGGGACGAGCAGCAGCACCGGAGGAGTCGAGCACAGAAGGTCCTCTGACCCGCGAGAGCGCTCCAACAGCCGAGTACGAGTCCGGCAGCGATCTTGAGTCTGGCGCCGAGACGTCGTCTGCACACAGCGGCGATGCAGACACCGCTGATCCCGCGCCCGGCGATCGGAAGAGAGCACAGGAATGCCCTGAACCGGCCGCGACCGACGGATCCCCTGGCTGGAGGGAGCTCACCGACGAGGACCTCTTCGCTTTCACACCCACGCCTGTTCCGAACAGTTCCGGCACCACATCTGGCACCGCGCATACAGACGAGGACAACGCCGAACTGCGCAGCTGGTTCTGGGACAACGGCGAACCTCCACCGTTCTGAGACGACTCCGACAACCCCGCAATGCCCTGAGGCAGGTCCTCTCAACCCGAGAGTCGTCGCTCTCCACATCAACGGAGCACGCAGAAAGGGCCGGCGGTTCTCGGTCAGAATGACCAGAGAATCGTCGGCCCTCCGTTTCTGCTGAGCTGCCGGCGGAATGCCTCAGCAGACTTCGAACAGTCCGGCTGCGCCTTGGCCGCCGCCGATGCACATCGTGACGACGACGTACTTCACTCCGCGGCGACGTCCCTCGATGAGAGCGTGACCGACGAGACGGGCACCGGTCATTCCATAGGGATGTCCGACGGAGATGCCGCCGCCGTCGACGTTGTACTTCTCCGGGTCGATGCCGAGGCGGTCACGGCAGTACAGCGCCTGTACGGCGAAGGCCTCGTTGAGTTCCCAGAGTCCGATGTCATCGATCGACAAGCCATGGGTCTTCAGCAGCTTCGGAATAGCGAACACCGGTCCGATGCCCATTTCGTCCGGCTCACAGCCGGCCACGGCCATACCGCGGTAGACGCCCAGCGGTTCGAGTCCGCGCCGACTGGCTTCGTCGCTCGACATGACCACCGAAGCAGAGGCTCCGTCGGAGAGCTGCGAGGCGTTGCCGGCGGTGATGCTCGGAACCTTCGACGCCACACCGGGATCGAGCACCGGATTGAGTCCGGCGAGGCTTTCGATCGTCGTCGACGGCCGGTTGCCCTCGTCGGCTTCGAGAAGCACATCCTGACGCGAGGTCTCCTTCGTCTCCTTGTCGACGACGACCTTCGTCGTCGGCAGAGGCACGATCTCGTCATCGAACCGTCCGGCCTCCTGAGCAGCGGCGGTACGCTGCTGCGAAGATAAGGAGTACTCGTCCTGAGCCTCACGGCTGACACCGTAGCGTTCGGCAACCACCTCGGCCGTCGCCAGCATCGGGTAGTAGATGCCCGGGATGCGCTCCACGAGCCACGGATCCTTGGCCCGGAACGTGTTCATCTTGTCATTCTGGACCAGCGACACCGACTCCACGCCACCGCCGACGGCGATCTCCTGGCCGTCGAAGAGGACCTGCTTCGCCGCGGTCGTAATGCCCATCAGCCCGGAAGCGCACTGCCGGTCGATCGACATGCCCGGAACCGTCACAGGAAGCCCGGCTCGCAGTGCCGCCTGCCGAGCGACATTCGTCCCTTGGCTGCCCTGCTGCAGAGCGGCACCGAAGACGACGTCCTCGACCTCACCGCCTTCCAGACCGGCGCGCTCCACAGCATGCTTGATCGCATGACCGGCCAGCTCCTGAGCCTGGGTGTCGTTGAAGGCACCACGGTAGGCCTTGCCGATCGGCGTGCGAGCCGTCGACACAATCACTGCTTCTCTCATGGGTCTCACCTTTCGAAGATGTTCGTGAACTCGTCGTGAGGACGGTGGCGATCAGTCCTTCGGACCGCCGGCGACGTAGATGACCTGACCGGAGACGAATCCGGCGGCCTCGGAGGCGAGGAACGACGCGGTGTGGGCGATGTCCTCGGGCTTGCCCGATCGCGCCACGGGAATCTGCTGGACGGAGGCTTTGACGAACTCCTCGAAGCCCATACCCACGCGCTCGGCGGTGGCCTTGGTCATATCGGTTTCGATGAAGCCGGGAGCGATGGCATTCGCGGTGATGCCGAACTTGCCGAGCTCGATCGCCCAGGTCTTCGTGATGCCCTGGATACCGGCCTTGGCGGCGGAGTAGTTCGTCTGTCCGCGGTTGCCCTGAGCCGAGGTCGACGACATCGAGATGATGCGGCCGAACTTCTCTTCGACCATGTACGACTGCACGGCCCGCGCCATGAGGAACGCTCCTCCGAGGTGGACGGAGAGAACCTTGTTGAACTCCTCGTGAGTCATTTTGAACAAGAGGTTGTCACGCAGGATCCCTGCGTTGTTGACCAGAACGGTCGGCGCACCGAGGGTCTCGGCGACCTGCTTGACCGCAGCGTTGACCGAGTCTTCGTCAGAGACATCGGCTTCGAGGCCGAGCGCTTCGCCGCCGGCTTCCTTGATGGCGGCAACGGTCTCATCGGTGGGGCCCATATCAAGAACGGCGACCTTGAGTCCGTCGGCTCCGAGTCGCTTGGCGATGGCGGCTCCGATGCCGCGGCCTCCACCTGTGACGATTGCTGTACGAGTCATGAACAAGCTCCTAAAGATGATGTTGCGTCATTGCCGTGGGGAACCGAGTGTTCGACTGCGGTTCGCGTCTGCACCGGAACCGATGTGACACAGCTCTCCCATGCAGCTAAGGCCACTGTAGACCAATTCCGTCACTGAACGATTGTTTGCTCACCTTTCAGACATATAGCTGGGTCCAGCGACTCAAAACCTCGACGCCGTTCTGCGAAGCTCCGCTCGCAAGCACCCCGACCTCGCCTTTTGTTCTCCCTGCCCGGCTCGCCCGGCAGATTATCGAACGTTCAAAAATCTAGCTCAAAACCATTGACTTCACCAGAGTGATTTGGAAGTGTTCACATCAGTCGAAGTCCATTACGGATTGCCGACGACTCCGAGCACCGTCACTGACGACGGCTCGGGCAACGTGTGGAGCGAGCCCGCTCCAGGAGCTTTTCAAAGGAGAAAAGATGAACTCTGTCTCGCGAAGTCGCCGCCGCAGACTCTCGGCAGCCGCAGTTTTGGGAGCAATCGCATTGACTGCCACAGCCTGCGGAGGAGGTGGTGGCTCGGGTGAGGGTGACACGGTTGTCATCGGCTACACCGGACCGCTCAGCGGAGGAGGCGCCGCGTACGGCGAGAACGTGAAGATCGGTCTCGAAATGGCCATCGACGACCTCAACGCAGACGGTGTAGAGGTCGACGGCAATCCCGTGACACTGGAGCTGAAGTCCCTCGACGACAAATACGCACCATCCACCGCGGCAAGCAATGCTCAACGATTGGCCGATCAGGACAAGGCCCCGGTGGTCGTCTCCCCGAACGCCGGAGCGATCAAGGCGATTCAGCAGATCAACAGCGGCAGGTCGAACTTCCTCATCTCCGCCTACACCTCTGACCCGGCGATCGTGCAGGCCGACAACCCTCTGACGATGATGATTCCTCCGAACTTCGAGTCCTATGCCGAGGAATTCTCCGAAACTGCCATGGAGCACGGAGGCAAGAAGCTCGCTCTGCTAGGTACTCAGAGTGAGTACGGACAACAGTGGACCAAGTCGATCAAGGATGCCTGGAGTGAAGCCGGCGGGAAGATCGGCGGCGACAACAGCGTCGACTACGCCACCGTGTCCGACTTTGCGGGCCCCGTCTCGAAAGCCCTGTCAGAGAAGCCCGACGCCATCTTCGTCGGCGGACCTTCCCAACCGACAGCGCTGATCATGGAAGAAGCTCGAAAGCAGGGCTTCAAGGGCAGCTTCCTCGTCATGGACCAGGCGAAACTGGATGAAATGGCCACGGTGACGAAGCTCGACAATCTCAAGAATTCGGTCGGTGTCCTGCCAGTCTCCGAATATGAGGATCCCGGTACCGAGGACTTCCTGAAGAAATTTGCTGAGAAGGCCGGAGAGAAGAAGGTCCCGACCAGTGAAACGGCACTGAACTACCAGGGAATTGCGATCATCGCGAAGGCGATGGAAGCTGCGGGGACGACCGACGACCCCGAGAAGATTCGCGAAGCCATCAGCGAGGCACTGCCTGAGGTCGATGACAAGTACAAGGTCAATGGCTTCCCCGACGAGATCACAGAACAGGGCCACCTCCTCAATCCCAACCTGGAAGCAACCTTCCTCAATGAGGACGGCAAATACACCAAGGTGCCGATCGAACAGGTATCCGACGACAAGTAATCTCCGTCAACGGCCGTTCTTAAGGTGAGGCGCATCGGTGCGCCTCACCCGGGCCGCACTCATGCCTGCAGAGGACCCGACAATCATGACCCTCTTCATCCAACAACTCTTTAATGGCCTCGCGCTGGGCGGTGTCTACTGTCTCGCTGCGATCGGGCTGACATTGGTATTCGGAGTGCTGCGCATTCCCAACCTGGCTCACGGTGCGCTGTATATGCTCGGCGCCTACATCACCTACTTCTTCCTGACAACCGTCGGCGTTCCCTATATCGCCGCAATCGGCATCGCTGCGATCATGCTCTTCATTGTCGGAGTCGGTCTCGAGCGCCTCGTCTTCCACCCCTTGCGCAACTCCCCGCATACTCACCACATGATCGCGGCCGTCGGTGCGATGTTCTTCTTCCAAGCACTGGCTCAAGCGATCTGGGGCGCTGACTTCCGACGCATGGACACACCGATCACCGGCGAACTCCGCATTCTCGGCGCCGAGATCTCTGCGCAGCGAATCGTCATCATCGTCACCGCTGTGATCGTCTTGGCCCTGTTGGCGCTGTTCATCAAGCGGTCCATCCATGGCCAGACGATCGAAGCGATCGAACAGGACCGCGTCGGTGCATCGCTGGTCGGCATCAACCCGTCGATGGTTTCAATGCTGACACTGGGGCTGTCCGCCCTCCTGGCCACGATCGCGGCGGGCCTCGTCGCACCGATCAATCTCCTGTCTCCGACGATGGGCGACGCACTCAATCTCAAGGTGTTCGCCATTATCATCCTCGGTGGTCTGGGGTCGCTTCCCGGCGCCATCGTCGGCGGTTTCGCACTCGCTATCGCAGAGACGATGACGGCGACCTACATCTCCTCAGCCGTCGGTGAGGCCGTGGCATTCATCGTTCTCGTCGCCGTGCTGGCCATCAAGCCGAACGGACTGTTCACGAAGGCGGTGCAGCGATGAACCCAATGAAGAATCCTCGAATCATCGGCACCATCGCCGTCATCATTCTGCTCGGTCTGACGCCCCTGGCGTTTGCACAGGAGAACTACGCGATGCGAGTGATCACCGTGGGCATGTGTGCGGCGATCGCTGTCTACGGCCTCAACATCATCCTCGGCTTCACGGGACAGCTGAACCTGGCTCAAGGCGGGTTCTTCGGAATCGGCGCCTATGGAGTCGGGCTGCTCACCACCGATTACGACTGGAGCTTCTGGGCAGCCTTCGTCGTGTCAGTCATCGGGACTGCGGTCATCGGCTACCTCTGCGGGCTGATCGCCCTGCGGACCAAGGATGAGTACTTCGCCATCTTCACAATGGCCATCGGCTTCATCATCTTCCTCGTCATCAGCCGCTGGGAGCCCGTGACTCATGCCCATTCCGGGGTCAACAATGTGAAATTCCCCGAAGGCGGAGGGCTCATCGACTTCGAATCTCCGGTCGCGATGTTCTACCTGGTGTTCGCAATCCTGCTCATCTGTGTCTACACGACCTATGCGATCAGGCGTTCAAGCGTAGGCCGCACACTGCTGACCATCAGGACGAGCGAAGACCTGGCGGATGCGATCGGAGTGCGCGTCGGCTTCAGCAAACAGCTCGCCTTCGCCGCCTCGGCTGTCTTCGGCGGAGTCGGCGGCGGCCTCTACGCAACAGTGGTCGGTTTCATCGGACCCGACGCGGCATCGATCGACAAGACCTTCGAATTCCTCATGTTCATTCTCGTCGGAGGCATGGGCACTGTCGCGGGTCCTCTGCTCGGAAGCATGATCGTGACATTCCTGTTTGAACTCTTCCAGGACTTCCAGGCCTATCGATTCATCGTGCTGGGTCCCATCATCGTCGCCCTCGTGATCTTCGCGCCGCGGGGAATCGTCGGATACCTCGGCGGTTTCGTCGACAGACACAATCGACGGCGCAGGGCGGAGGAAGCCCGTGGTGCCGACGACGATCTCGATTCGACAGGTGCTTCGACCTCCGGCGGAACAGGCGACCACCGCGCACGCAACGTCGCCGACGGGATCGAATCGGGTGCCGGCCGGACCGGAGGCACCCCCTCTTCCGAGGAGACGAAATGACAATGCTTGAAATACGAGACCTCGGTAAGCGCTTCGGCGGGCTCGATGCGGTCAAGGACGTCAATCTGGACGTCGAGGCAGGTCAGATCACTGCAGTCATCGGTCCCAATGGAGCAGGCAAGTCAACGCTGTTTAACCTTGTCCATGGATTCTATCGGCCCACAGCCGGGACCATCAGCTTCAAGGGTGAGGACATCACTCATTCGTCACCACACCGGACTGTGGCCGGCGGCATTGCCCGCACATTCCAGACAACGAATCTGTTCGATGACAGCACTCTGTTGGAAAACGTCTTGGCCGGTCGAATCGTCCGTTCGAAGTCCAACGTCTTCGACGCGGTCTTCCACACGCCTCGCCATCGTCGTGAATCACGCATCAACGAGGACAAGGCGATGGAAGCTCTTGAGTTCTGCGGGGTCGCAGAATATCGGCACGATCTGGCGTCCAATGTTCCGCAGGAAGTGCAGAAGCGCACCGCAGTGGCCATGGCGCTGGCCACGGAGCCAGAGCTGCTGCTGCTCGACGAACCCGCCGGCGGCATCCCCGAAGAGGAGACTGTCGATTTCGGCAACCTCATTCGGTCGTTGCCACAGCGAGGCGTTTCCGTCCTCCTCGTCGAACACAAGATGACGATGATCATGGACCTCGCCGACACGATCCTCGTCCTCGACCACGGGCAGAAGCTGGCGCTCGGCGCACCGGCGGAGATCCAATCGAATCCGGATGTCATCCGTGCCTATCTCGGTTCGACAGCACAGGAGGAGAACTGATGCTCACGCTCGACAATGTCAGCACCGGGTACGACGCCACGAACGTTCTCCACGGGGTGAGTATCACGGCGAACCCAGGAGAGCTCACCGTGGTCCTCGGAGCGAACGGGTCAGGCAAGACGACACTCTTCAGAACCATCAGCGGACTGATGCGTGTCCGTGCCGGGTCGATCACCTATGAGGGTCGTCAGTTGCAACGAGCTCGCCCGAATGCCATCGTCAAAGCCGGTATCGCGCACTGCCCGGAAGGTCGCCATCTGTTCGGCAAGATGTCGGTGGAGAAGAACCTGCGTCTGGGGTCCTATCCTCACCGGAACAGATCGCGAACAGAAGAGGTCTACGCTGAGGTCCTCGATATGTTTCCGGTCCTCAAAGAGAAGGCGAAGCAACCAGCAGGCTCCCTGTCCGGCGGACAGCAGCAGATGGTCGCAATCGGACGAGCATTGATGTCCGACCCGAGCCTGCTGATCCTGGATGAGCCGTCGATGGGCCTGGCTCCCATCGTCGTCGAGCAGGTGCTCGAGTCAGTCGCCCAGATCAATCGAAACGGCATCGGCGTCCTGCTCAGCGAGCAGAACGCGAAGGCATCGCTGGCGATCGCCCACAGAGGATACGTCCTTGCTGAGGGGCGGATCGTCCTCGCTGATGATGCCTCCCGGCTGCTCGACAACCCTGAGGTGCAGGCGGCCTACCTCGGCCTCTGACGAGCGGACGCCTCCCATTCGTGCAGGAAGACTGCGCAGTACAAAGATCTCGCCGAGGCGGCCCGGCCACCTCGGCGAGATTTCGCTGAGTTGATCGTTCCGAACGTCCAGAACGGTCAGTCAATTCGGTTGGGCGTGCCCGGCCGTCTCACTCATCCTGGAACCGGGAGACGTCCCCGGCTCCGACGCGAGCCACCTCGGGGTACCGTCCGGTGAAGTCGATGACCGAGGTCGGCACGACTCCGGGGACACCGGACTCGATGACGATATCGAGGTCATTGCCGAGCTGGTCCATGACATCCTCGGCGTGAGTCAGCGGATCCTCATCGCCGGGCAGCAGCAGCGTCGAGGACAGGATCGGCTCCCCCATCGCCTCGACGAGGGCGAGGGCCGTGACGTTCTGCGGAATCCGGGCGCCGACCGAATGCTTCTTCGGGTGCATCATCCGGCGCGGGACTTCCTTCGTCGCCTTCATGATGAACGTGTACGGCCCCGGCGTCATCGATTTGATGGCTCGGAAATCGGAATTGTCGACGATGACGAACTGACCCAGCTGAGCGAAGTCATGGCACATCAGCGTGAAATGGTGCTTCGAACCGAGATGCCGGATGCGGGTGATCCGTTCGATGCCTTCTTTGTTGTCCAAGGCACAGCCGAGGGCATAACAGGAATCAGTCGGATAGGCGATCAGGCCACCGTTCCTGAGTGACTCAGCGGCCTTCTCGATCAGTCGGTCCTGCGGGTTCTCCGGATGGATATTCAGTAGTGTCGCCATACTTCATGCTAACCACTCTGCCGCCACAGTGCGAGGGGTTGACGGACAAGTGCCCGGCAATGCGAAAACGGTGGGCTCTTCGAGCCGAAACCTTTCGGCGGCGTCGGGTCGGTCCGTCAGATTCCCAGACCGAGCAAGAGGTATTGATCAGTCCGACGTCACTGGCTTCTTCAGGCCCTTGACCAGTTCGGCTCGGGCGGTGCGCGGATCGGAGGCGAGAAGGATATTCACCCACCTGGCTCTGGGATCCGCGTCGACCAGCAGAGCCTTGATGAGCAGTGTCGCCGGCAGTGCGAGCAGGGCGCCGAGCCAGCCGAGGA
The DNA here is from genome assembly GCF_013168765.1 of Brevibacterium sp. CT2-23B. Classification (NCBI taxonomy): domain Bacteria; kingdom Bacillati; phylum Actinomycetota; class Actinomycetes; order Micrococcales; family Brevibacteriaceae; genus Brevibacterium; species Brevibacterium sp. CT2-23B. The sequence goes on from NZ_JABBYK010000001.1 coordinate 1,076,055, forward strand.
TCCACACCCAGAACAGCAGTGACAGGAACGAGATCAGCGGGGTCACGCCCACCGACTCACCCGTGAACTTCGGCTGGATGATCGCCTGGATGACGAAGTTGAGCACGCTGTAGGCGATGACCACCCACAGGGCCGACTGCCAGCCGCTGTCGACCAGCGCCAGCAGAGCCGGTGGGACGAGACCGATGACGAAGCCGATGTTCGGGATGTAGTTCGTCAGGAATGCGAGGACTCCCCACACCCAGATGAGCGGGACGTCGATGATCGCCAAGGCGATGACGTCGAGGAATGCGACGATGAGGCCGAAGACCGTGGCCACCACCCAGTAGCGGCGGACGCCACTGGCGAAGTCGCCGATCGACGCCGACAGCGAGGGCTTCACATCGAGCAGCATCGCCATCCGCTTGTCGATGCCCATCGAGTCCATCGCCACGAAGAACACCGCCATGATCACCGTGGTCAGCAGGCCCGCAACCGACGACAGGTTCGTCAGCAGCGGATAGACGGCGTCGAGCACGGAGCGGACGTCGAAAGCCGAGAGCTGCTGCTGGATCACCGAGGATGTCACCCCGATGTCCGACAGCAGCGCCAGAGTGCTCTGGTAGGTGGCCACGAGTTCATTGCTGTAGCTGGGGATGAGGATGACGAGCTCGGCGACGGACCATGCCGTGAGGCCGAAGAAAGCGAAGATCATGCACAGCACGAGCACGACCGAGATGCACGCCCCGATCGCCCGCGGCACCTTGATCCGAGTGAGCAGCCTCTGCACCGGGTAGACGACGATATAGAAGTTGAGCGCAAGGAACACCGGAGCCACGATGTCCTGGAGTCCGCGGAAGAACATCAGCGCGTACGCCAGGCCCGCCAGCGTCACCGCGATCATCAGCGCCCGTGCCGGCGGCCGCGCATGCCAGGGCCGTGCCTCGCCCGCTGCGTCGGAGGCGGCGTATCCGACCTTCCCCGACGCAGAGTCAGCGTGTAAAGACTCCGAGTCCGCCACAGGGCCCGTGTGCCCGGACGTCGAACCGGCTAACGGTGTTGAGGACGGCGCAGGCTCGGCCGGGCGCGCGGCATCGCCGGCTGATCCGACCGCACCGTCAGCGGCGCCCGACGCCTGCGCCTGCTCGTCCTCGTTCATTCAGCGTCCCCGACGCTTCTCGCGGATGCGCATCGACACCTCGATGGGAGTGCCCTTGAAGCCGAAGGTCTCGCGCAGGCGACGGATGATGAACCGGCGGTAACCGGGATCGAGGAAGCCGGTGGTGAAGAGCACGAACTTCGGCGGACGCGACTGCGCCTGAGTGCCGAAGAGGATGCGCGGCTGCTTTCCGCCGCGCACCGGGTGCGGGTTGGCCGCGACCAGCTCACCGAGGAACGCATTGAGTCGTCCCGTCGGAATACGGGTGTCCCAGCCTTCAAGAGCGGTCTCCATCGCCGGTACGAGCTTCTCCGCATGACGGCCGGTCTTCGCCGAGATGTTCACGCGCGGTGCCCATGCCACATGGCCGAGATCCCGTTCGATCTCCCGCTCCAGATAGAAGCGACGTTCGTCATCGAGCAGATCCCACTTGTTGAACGCCAGCACCACGGCACGTCCCGCCTCGACGGCGGTCGTGACGATGCGGACGTCCTGCTCGCTCAGAGGATCCTGGACCTCCATGAGGACGAGAGCCACCTCGGCGCGTTCGAGCGCGGTCTGCGTGCGCAGCGCTGCATAGAAGTCGGCACCACTGGCCTGATGAGCGCGACGGCGGATACCGGCAGTGTCGACGAAGCGCCACTGCTTACCGCCGAGCTCGATGAGCTCGTCAACCGGGTCACGAGTGGTGCCCGCGACATTGTCGACGAGCACCCGGTCGGAACCGATGAGCTGGTTGAGCAGGGACGACTTGCCGACGTTCGGACGGCCGACGAGGGCCACACGACGCGGTCCGCCCTCTTCGACGCGGGTGTCGACGGCCGAGACCTCAGGCAGGATCGTGAGCACCTCGTCGAGCAGGTCGGCGACTCCCCGACCGTGCAGAGCCGAGACGGTCCACGGCTGGCCGAGGCCCAAGCCCCAGAGTTCGGCGGCCATGAGCTCGCCGCGCTCGTCGTCGACCTTGTTCGCGGCGAGGAGGACCGGCTTCTTCTTCCGGCGCAGCATCTTCACGACCATCTCATCGGTCGAGGTCGGGCCGGTCGTGGCATCGACGACGAGGAGCACGGCATCGGCCATGTCCACGGCGACCTCGGACTGGATCGCGATGCGCGAGGCCATGCCCTTGGAGTCCTGATCCCAACCGCCGGTGTCGACGAGGGTGAATTCCTTCGTGTTCCATTCCGCCCGGTAGCTCACGCGGTCACGGGTGACGCCCGGAACGTCCTCGACGACGGCTTCGCGGCGGCCGAGGATGCGGTTGACCAGCGTCGACTTGCCGACGTTGGGGCGACCGACGACGGCCAGCACTGGTGCGGCACCGAGGGCCTCGTCGTCGTCTTCATCGAAGCCGTAGGCGCGCAGCAGCGCACGGTCTTCGTCTTCGAGCTCATAGCTTTCGAGTCCGGCCTCCAGCGCGGTCGCCCGCTGCTCGGCCTCCTCGTCGCTGATGCTCTCGACACGATCGACGAGGTCTTCGTCGGGTGTCTCGTGGAATTCGGATTCGCTCATTGTGAGTCCTTCACCAGCTGCAGCACCGTCTCGACCACCTGGTCGAAGTCGATGTCACTGGTATCGAGTGTGAACACTCCGTCGGCGGCCTCTAAGAAGCTCGTCGTGGCGGAGTCCTTGGCGTCACGGCCCGTGACGAGGTCTTGAGTGGCGGCGATCGCCTCGGCGTCGGCATTGCCGTGCACTTCCTTGGCCCGGCGGGCCACGCGGACCTCATCGCGGGCGGTCATGAGGATGCGCACATCAGCATCGGGGGCCACCACTGTGGTGATGTCCCGGCCCTCGACGACGATGCCCTCGGGTGCGGCGGCGATATAGGCCCGCTGCATCTCGATGAGCTCCTCGCGGGCGTCGATGACACCGGAGACCGTCTGCACGTTCGCCGAGACGTCCTCACCGCGGATGTCCTCGGTGACGTCGATGTCGTCGACGGAGACGAAGAATTCGTCGGGGCTGAGCGAGATCTCCAGATCCGCTCCGCGCACCTGCTCGAGCACGTCGACGGGGTCGGTGACCCCGCGGTTGAGGCACAGCCACGCCATCGCCCGGTACATCGCACCGGTGTCCAGGTACTGGTACCCCAGCCGACGCGCCACCTCCTTGGCGGTGCTCGACTTGCCCACTCCGGACGGTCCGTCAATGGCTACGACGCTCATGCAGTTCCTTCTTTCTCGATGGCGGATTCGGGGATCTGCCATCCCTTCGACAGCAATCCGATCTCCAGCTCCTGCTGGATGGCCGGGACCACGGACACGTCGACCATGCCCAGTTTCCGACCGGAGGCGTGATCCATCCGGAAGTCCTCGACATTGACGCCGAGGTCGCCGATGTCCTTGAACAGCCGGGCCAGCATTCCGGGCGTATCCGGAACCAGGATCGTGACAACAGCATAGGTGGTCGGCGGCTGCCCGTGCTTGCCGGGAATTCGGTCGTGGCCCTCGTTGCCCAATGCGATCGCCTTGGCGAGCAGTCCCGTCGACCCGGGTCCGAGTTCGAGTGCGCCGATGACCTCGTCGAGCTCGGTGCGCAGATCGATGAGCACGGAACGGACCTCTTCGGCGTTTCCGGTCAGGATCTGCGTCCACAGACCCGGGTCCGAGGCGGCGATGCGCGTGACGTCGCGCAGTCCCTGCCCGGCCAGTGAGATCTCCTCCAGAGGCGCATGCCGCAGCTGAGAGGCGACGAGGGAGGACACGATCTGCGGCACATGCGAGACCTTCGCGACCGCGGCATCGTGGATGCGCGGATCCAGGTGGAGCACCGAGGCACCCGTATCTTCGGCCATGGCGATGACTTCGCCGAGGCGGTCGGCCGGGGTCTGCTCATCCGAGCAGATCACCCAGGGCCGGGCCGTGAACAGGTCCGACTGGGCGGCGATCGCCCCGGACTTCTCGCGTCCGGCCATCGGATGGCAACCGATATAGCGATCGAGCTGAGGTTCCGTGACCAATTCGCGCACCGCTTCGAGGAGGCGGGTCTTCACGCTGGCGACGTCGGTGACCGTAGCGTTCGGGTAGTCCTCGAGCGCCGAGGCGATCACCCGTGCGGCAACGTCGGGCGGGGTGGCCACGACGACGATGTCCGGGTGCGCGGCAGAAGATGCCGCGTCGGCGGCGACGGTCGGGTCGGCCGCCTCGGCGAGGTCTTCGGTCGGATTGACGACCTGACCAGCGCCGAGATCCGCGGCGAGCTGCTGCGCGGTCGGTGAGGTGTCTTCGAGGGTCACCTGATGGCCCTTCGCGCTCAGCGCCAACCCCAGGCTGGCACCGAGCAGGCCGGTGCCGATGATGTGGACTCTCACAGACCGACGGCCTCGAACAGTGCGCCTACCTCATCGGAGCGCAGCGGGCGGATCTTGCCCTGCTTCTGCTCGTCGAGGACGATCGGTCCGAACTTCAGCCGCACGAGCCGCTCCACCGGGTGGCCGATCTCGGCGAGGAGGCGGCGCACGATGCGGTTGCGCCCGGAATGGAGGGTGAGTTCGACGACGGACTTGCCCGGAGTCGAATCGACGAGCTTGAAGTCGTCGACCTTGACGAACCCGTCTTCGAGGTCGATTCCGGCCTTGAGGATGGCACCGGCATCCTTCGCCAGCTGCCCCTTGACCTTCGCGAGGTAGGTCTTCGGGATCTCGTAGCGCGGGTGGGCCAGGCGGTTGCTCAGCTCCCCGTCGTTGGTGAGCAGGATGATGCCCTCGGTCTCGGTGTCGAGACGGCCGACATGGAAGAGGCGCTCATTGTTGTTGCGCACATAGTCGGCCAGGCAGGGTCGGCCCTCGGGGTCGCTCATGGTCGACACGACTCCCGCAGGTTTGTTGAGCACGAGGTAGACCTTCTTGGTCTGTGTCGAAATTCTCACTGTGTCCACGTACACGGACTGTGTTTCGGGGTCGATCCGGGTGCCCAGTTCGGTGACGATGGACCCGTCGACCTCGACGCGGCCATCGGCGATGAGCTGCTCACAGGCACGGCGTGATCCCAGTCCCGCCTCGGCGAGCACCTTCTGCAGCCGCACACCCCCGCTGACGTGGGCGTCTGATGTCTGACCGGCTCCCGAACCACCCTTGTTGGAGGCCTGATTCGCCGTCGCTGCGCGCTGTTTTCGGCTGGGTCGGTTCTGGCGCCCGCCGGGGGCGCGGTGATCACGGTAGGGACTCATACATCCATTCTCTCAAATCAATCAGCGACTCGTGACATCTCGGCGGCCGAATCGGAGTCATCGTCGAGATCGTCGTCGAGGGCGCCGTCGATCTCGGCGAGCACTTCGGTGACTTCGGCGCCGAGTTCGGCGACGTCGGCGTCTTCGGGCAGGTAGGGGGCGATATCGGGCAGGTCGTCGATCGCGTTCATACCCATCGTGTCGAGGAACGTACGCGTGGTGGCGTAGAGCAGCGCCGAGGTGGACGCTTCCTTGCCGGCTTCGACGATGAGTCCGCGCAGCAGCAGGGTGCGGATGACGCCGTCGACGCTGACTCCGCGGATGGCCGCGATGCGGGGCCGGGAGATCGGCTGCCGGTAGGCGATGACTGCCAGAGTCTCGAGCGCGGCTTGGGAGAGCTTCGCGCTCTGCCCGGCCGTGAGGAAGTCCTTGACCACCTCGTGGTAGTCTCCGCGGGAGAAGATGCGGAAGCCGCCGGCGACATGGCGGATCTCGAACCCGCGCTGCCGGTGGTGCTCGTCTCCGTCGTAATCGGCCTTGAGTGTGCGGATGGCTTCGAGGACGGTGTCCTCGTCGAGGCCGAGGGAGCCCGCAAGGTCTTCGACAGTGACGGCCGAATCGGTGATCATGAGCACGGCTTCGATACCGGCGAGGATCTCGTCATCGATCATGATTGTTCCCCTTCTTCTTCGTCTCCGCTCCAGTCGCCTTCGGTGCGCAGGTCGACTCCGTCTTCGTTCATCTCCGTGCGGTGGATGAGCAGCCGTCCCAGAGGTTCGGGCTGGTCGAAGTCGCAGAGGCCGACCTTGAACAGTTCGAGCAGAGCGAGGAACCTCGCCACGACGACCAGGGTGTTCTCGGCTGTTTCGAGCAGATCCTGGAAGTCGACGTCTCCGGCGCGCAACAGGGACAGGATGTGCCCGCGCTGCTCGGACACGCTCACGAGCGGCAGGTGGATATGGTCGACGGCGACGCTCGGCGGGGTGTGGTCGCGTTGGAGCACCGTGGCGAAGATTCCGGCGAGCTCACCGGGATCGATGTTCAGCTCCAGCGGCGGCAGCACGTCCTGGAACTCCGGCTCGAGGTCGACATCGCGTGGGGCTCGGATCGAGCCGGCGGCCATCGCTTCGGCCAGGTACCCGGACACGGACTTGTACGCCTTGTACTGCAGCAGCCGGGCGAAGAGGAGGTCACGGGCTTCGAGCAGTTCGAGGTCGAGGACCTCTTCACCGTCTTCGTGCGGCAGCAGCCGTGCCGTCTTGAGATCGAGCAGGGTCGCGGCGACGAGGAGGAACTGGGAGATCTCGGCGAGGTTCGCCTGGTCCTTCAGCTCTGTGGTGTACGCGATGAACTCATCGGTCACCTCGGCGAGCGCGATCTCCGTGACGTCGAGGCGGCGCTTCGAGATCAGTCCGAGCAGCAGGTCGAAGGGGCCGGTGAAGTTGTCCAACCGCACCTGGAATCCCTGTGCGGCATCATCGCCGGGCGCTGCGCCATCGCCGGACACGATGTCAGTGCCGGAATCAGCGCCATCGCCCGAGGCGACGCCACCGCTCGAGGCAGATGCCGCTTCCTCCACATCTGTTACGGAGTCGCTCAGGGTGCGCCTCCGCGGGCGATGAGCTCCCGGGCGAGTCGGCGGTAGGCTTCGGAGCCGGCATGCTTCGGGGCGAAGCTCGTGATCGGTTCGGCGGCCACGGAGGCGTCGGGGAACTTCACGGTGCGGTTGATGACGGTCTCGAAGACCTTGTCGCCGAAGGCTTCGGTGACTCGCGACATGACTTCCTTCGAGTGCAGGGTCCGCGAGTCGAACATCGTGGCGAGGATTCCGTCGACCTCGAGCGAGGGATTGAGCCGGTCCTGGACCTTCTCGATCGTCTCGACGAGCAGGGCGACGCCGCGCAGGGCGAAGAACTCGGTCTCGAGCGGGATGACGACACCATGGGCGGCAGTCAGAGCATTGACGGTGAGCAGTCCCAGCGAGGGCTGGCAGTCGATGAGGATGACATCGTATTCGTCGGCGACCTTCGACAGGGCACGGGCGAGCACCTGCTCGCGGGCGACCTCGCCGACGAGCTGGACTTCGGCGGCGGAGAGGTCGATATTGGCCGGCAGGATGTCGATATTGTCGAAGTCCGTTTCGACGATGACCTCGTGCGGGTCCAGTCGCGGGTTCATCAGCAGGTTGTAGATGCTGATGTCGAGCTCATAGGGGTTGAGTCCCAGACCGACGGACAGTGCGCCCTGCGGGTCGAAGTCGACGAGCAGCATCTTGCGTCCGTAGGCGGCCAGAGCCGCACCGAGGTTGATCGACGAGGTCGTCTTGCCGACCCCGCCCTTCTGGTTGACCATCGCGATGATGCGGGCGGGTCCGTGCGAAGCCAGGGGTGCCGGCTCCGGGAAGTCCTGGGGCTCGTTTGCGGTCCGCTGCTGGGGGATCTCCAACGCCTCTTGCGTATTCATCTCTCGGATGGCCACCTTTCGTTGCTCTACGTCCAACCCTACCGCGCTCGGGGGTGCGAGGTCGCGTACACTTCCCGCAGTGTCTCCTCGGAGACTTTCGTATAGATCTGCGTCGTCGTCACCGAGGCATGGCCGAGCAGCTCCTGGACGACGCGGATGTCCGCACCGCCCTCGAGGAGGTGCGTGGCGAACGAGTGTCGGAACGTATGCGGAGACACCTCGGCGTCGATCTTCGCCGCCTCTCCGGCGTCCTTGACGATCTGCCACGCCGAGACCCGGGAGAGCCGGGTTCCGCGTGCGTTGAGGAACAGTGCCCCGGCCGGGGCCGAGGATCTCGCCTTCGCCGCCATCGACGGACGCACCCGTGACACCCACGCTCCCAGGGCGCGCGCGGCGTGGGATCCGAAGGGCACGATCCTCTCCTTCCCGCCCTTGCCGTAGAGCCGGACGAGCCCCGAGTCGAGGTCGAGATCGTCGAGGTCGACGCCCACGGCCTCGGAGATGCGTGCACCTGTGGCGTAGAGGAGTTCGAGCAGGGCCGCGGCCCGAATCTGCACGGGTTCCTCGCCGTCGGTGGTGGCGATCATCGCTTCGATCTCGTCGAGTGCCAGTGCCTTGGGCAGTCGCAGTCCTTCCTGCGGTGGGCTGACCTCGGAGGCCGGGTCCGTGGGCGCGAGGTTCTCCCCCAGCGCGAACGTGTGGAATCGTCGCACCGCGACGAGTGCGCGTGCCCGACTCCGCGGTGCCAGTCCCGAATCGAGCAGGTGAAGCGCAAAGTTCTCCACCTTCTGTCGATCGACATCGCCGAGGCGGCTTACCCCGTCCTCGGTCAGCCAGGTTCCGTACCGGGCGAGGTCACGGGCGTAGGCGTCGATCGAGTTCATCGACAGTCCGCGTTCGAACCGCAGGGAGGCGAGATAGGACTCGAAGGCGCGCCGCAGGTCTCCGGGCAGGTTCTCCGGCAGGAGTTCGGCGCCGTGCCGAGCCACAGGGTCTCAGTCCTCGCTCGAATCGGCCGTCTCGACCTGTGCACCACGGCCGAATTCGGGGCGGCCGTCGACGAGTCGCCTCGGCGCATCGACGGGACGGAACTCCACCGGTGCTCCCGCAGCTTCGGCGCGCAGCACCCGGTCGACCTGGAAGATCGCGAGCTGGGCGATCGCGTTGGTGATCCGTCCATCGGTCACGGCCGCGAGTGCTTCGTCGATGCCGACCCAGGCGTAACGGAATCCTGCCTCTTCTTCGCCGCGTTCGTGACGGTCGGCTTCGGGAACAGAGGACAGCCCGCGTGCCAGGTAGAGACGCATCGTCTCGGAGCTGCCGCCCGGGGTCAGGCAGGAGTCGCTGAGGACGTCCCAGTGGTCGGCCGTGAGGTCGGCTTCCTCGACGAGTTCCCTCTTCGCCGCTTCGAGCGGGTCCTCTCCGGGAACGTCGAGCAGACCGGCCGGGACCTCCCACAGCCTCGCTCGGACGGGATGCCGGTACTGCTGGGCCAGGAGGATCCGCTGCTGGTCGTCGACGACGGCCACGCCGACGGCACCGGTGTGCGCCATGAGATCGCGGACGAGCCCGGACGCCTCGGGCAGGTCGAAGGTCTCTCTGCGGATATCCCACACTGCGCCTTCGTAGACGACCTCGGAGGAGGTGATCGGCGGGATCACCGGATCGTCCTGCAGGATCTCATCGTGCTGGGTACTCATCGGCTGCCTCCCGAAACTCGACGGTGGTGGAACGGCGAATGCCGCCGGCGCTCTGGCCGACGGCATTCGCTGTGAAGATGGACAACGGTCACTGACGCTCGAGAGCGGCGGCGACCAGACCCGCGAACAGCGGATGAGGTGAGGTCGGACGCGACTTCAGCTCGGGGTGCGCCTGAGTGGAGACGTAGAACGGGTGCTGCTCGTGCGGCAGTTCGACGAATTCGACGAGCTCACCGTTCGGTGAGGTTCCGGAGAACTCGAGCCCCGCCTCGGCGAGCTGATCCCGGTAGGTGTTGTTGACCTCGTAGCGGTGACGGTGACGCTCACTGATCGTCGTGTCCCCGTACACGCCGGCTACGACGCTGCCTTCGGTGAGTTTGGCTTCGTAGGTGCCCAGACGCATGGTGCCGCCCAGGTCGCCTTCGCCTTCGACGATCGAGAGCTGCTCGGCCATGGTCGCGATGACCGGAACCGTGGTCTCGGGGTCGAATTCGGACGATGAGGCCGCCTCGATGCCGGCGACGTTGCGTGCGTATTCGATGACCATGCACTGCAGACCCAGGCACAGGCCGAGGGTCGGAATGCCGTTGGTGCGGGTGAATTCGAGTGCGCCGAGCTTGCCTTCGATGCCGCGGATGCCGAAGCCTCCGGGCACGCAGATCGCGTCGAGGCCGGACAGTGCCGACGCGGCTCCGGCTTCGGTGGAGCAGTCATCGGACTGGATCCACTTGATCTTGACCTTCGCATCGTTGGCGAAGCCGCCGTGGCGCAGCGCCTCGGTGACGGAGAGGTAGGCATCGGGCAGGTCGATGTACTTGCCGACGATGCCGATGGTGACTTCCCGGGACGGGTTGTGCACGCGTTCGAGTACCCAGTCCCACTTCGTCCAGTCGACGTCGCGGAACGGCAGGTTGAGGTTGCGGATGACGAACACGTCGAGGCCGCCGTCGTGGAGGACCTTCGGAATGTCGTAGATGCTCGGGGCGTCGACGCAGGACACGACAGCTTCGGTCTCGACGTCGCAGGCGCCGGCGATCTTCGCGCGGATCGAATCCGGCAGCTCGCGGTCGGAGCGGAGCACGATCGCATCGGGCTGGATGCCGATGGAGCGCAGGGTGGCCACCGAGTGCTGGGTCGGCTTCGTCTTCAGCTCTCCGGAGGGCCCGAGGTAGGGCACGAGGGAGACGTGGATGAAGAACACGTTGTCCCGGCCGATGTCGTGACGGACCTGGCGGGCCGCCTCGAGGAAGGGCTGGGATTCGATATCGCCGACGGTGCCGCCGATCTCGGTGATGATGACGTCGGGGCGGTCCGCCTCGGGGCGTTCGGCCTGGGCACGCATCCGCGCCTTGATCTCATCGGTGATGTGCGGGATGACCTGGACGGTGTCGCCGAGGTACGCACCGCGGCGTTCTTTCGCGATCACCGAGGAGTAGATCTGTCCGGTGGTCACATTCGCTGCGCCGTCGAGGTCGTTGTCGAGGAAGCGCTCGTAGTGGCCGATGTCGAGGTCGGTCTCGGCACCATCCTCGGTGACGAAGACTTCGCCGTGCTGGAAGGGGTTCATCGTGCCGGGATCCACGTTGAGGTAGGGATCCAGCTTCTGCATGGCCACGGTGAGGCCGCGCTGAGTGAGCAGATGGCCGAGGCTCGATGCCGTCAGACCCTTGCCCAACGAGGAGGCGACGCCTCCCGTGACGAAGATGTGCTTTGCCGTATGTGTGCCGCCTGGGCCAGTTCGATTCACCACGGGATTTGATTCTATCAAAGTCCGGCTCACGAATCCGAGACAGCGTCGACCTCGGCGTACAGATCGAGCAGCGTCTCGGAGATCGCCGCACCGTTGCTCACGTCGATGACCCGCTTCTTTGCTGCCACGGCGGAGGTTCCGCGTCCGGCCGGGTCGTCGAGAAGATGATTGATCTCACGCAGCAGCGCCTCCGTGTCGTCGGCGGGAACGGCCTTCGCGGCCTCTCCCCAGATGCCGGCGCGGCGTTCGCTGCCGATGAAGACCGCGGGCTTCGACAGCTGCATGAGGTCTTCGTGGGACAGTCCCGTCATCGTCTCGCTGGCGATGACGACATCGGCAGCGGCCGCGACATCGACGAGGTCTCCAGCCGGTGCCACAAGGACGCCGCGGTCGGAGAATTCGCGGGAGATCGTCGACCGGTCCTTGCCGGTGCCGGTGAGGACGAAGACGACCTTGCGGTCGCGGCGGCGCTGGTTGATCTGGTCGGCGGCGTCGAGGACCGTCGCCAGAGCGGTGTGGTCACGCAGCGCGATGGGGCTGGCGACCATCCAGGTGCCTTCCGCGAGGCCGAGTTCGCGACGGACCTCGGCGCGCGGGGTGCGGACCGTGAGGTCGGCGTCGATGTCCGGGTGGACGAGTTCGGCGCGTTCGACGACCGGGACGCGGCCGCCGTAGTAGTCGACGACGGGTTCGGTCGTGCCGAGCACTGCGGTGGCCGTACGGCCGACGATCTCGGCTCCGGTCTTCTCGATGACGTTGGCGGAGTCGAAGGATTCGATGGTGGCGACGACCTTCGGGTGCAGGCGGGCGGGCAGACCGGTGAAGGCCAGTCCGGCGAGCGTCGCCGCATGCAGTCCGTGCGCGTGGACGATGTCCACGTGCTGGTAGTACTTGTGAAGAGTGAAGGCGGAGCCGGGGTCAGCGGTCGTGAGTCGGCGACGGGCGGTGAGTTCGATCTCGCGGAATTCGCCGGCCAGTTCCTCAGGGACTCCGAAGGTGCCCAGCAGTGACCGGTGCGCGGCGACGGCGACCTTGAAACCGGCCCGGAGGTGACCGAGCACGGCGAGCTTCGCCACTTCGACGACGGGACCGGTGGTATCGGCGAGCACGTGCAGAATCCTCGTGTCTGCGCTCAGTGGGTTGACCTCGCCGGATTCGCTCATTTCCTCATCCTCTTCTTTCGTTCGACGCTGCTTCTAGCCTACCTGGGCAGGCACGAGTTCCGTGTAAAGACCTGCGAGTTCTTCGGCAACTTCCCTCTCATCGGGAAGCTCCGCTCCGCGTGCCCGTGCCCTGGCTCCGAGTTCTGCGCGGCGGGCAGGATCGACGGCGAGTTCGGCCACGGCAGCGGCGAAGGCGGCATCGTCGTCATGGTCGATCAGTATCCCCGCATCGCCGACGAGTTCGGCGCTGCCTCCGGTGGCGGTGGCCACGATCGCCTTGCCGGTCATCAGCGCCTCTTGGAGCACGAGCGCCCGGGCCTCCCACACGCTGGTGAGCGCGTAGATGTCCGCAGCCGCTGCGAGTTCGGCGATGTCATCGCGGGGTCCGAGGAAGTGCAGGGCCGGAATCGCCGAGGCGGCTGCGGCGTCATCGTACTGAGCGCGGACGTCGGCGAGCACCTCCTCATCGGCGGCACCGGCGATGAGGGCGACGATCTCGCCCTGGTGGTTCTCCTCGCCGAGGCGGACGAGTGCGCGCACGAGCATCGGGTAGTTCTTCTGTTTGGCGACGCGACCGACTGCAAGGACGATGAGTGCCCCAGGATCGAAGTCGAACTCCTCGGCCAAGCTCGCGCGGGTGGCGGCGGCCGCCTCGGCGGATACGGGGGTCACCTCGGGGGCGGCGGCCGGGAGGAACCGGGCGGTCTGCGCTCCGAGTTCGCGGGCGCGGTCGACGAGGTCGGTGCTCGCGCCGAGGACGAGGTCGGCCCCGCGGGCGAGCATCGTCTCGACTCGGGTTTCGACCCGTCCGCGCAGTCCCTGTCCGCTGGCCTGGTTGTGGAGGCTGAGGACGAACTTCGGTCGGGTCTTCAGCGTGCGCAGGGTCAGCAGGGTGATGAGCCCGGCGCGGAAACCGTGGGCGTGGACGATCTGCGGAGAGAAGCTGCGCAGCAGTGTGCGCTGCCGGCGGACGAGGGCGGCGTCGGAGGGGCCGATTCCGGTACCGAGTTCGAGGACGCCGAACCGGACGCCGGGCAGCAGCGAGAAGCCGAAGTGTTCGTCGGTGGCGGCCGGTCCGATGACGCCGATCTCATGTCCGGCGGCGGCGAGGTCGCGGGCGAGTGCGTGCACGTGGGTGCCGACTCCCCCGGTCGAGGTGCCTATGGTGAAGACGATTCTCATGAGTCTTCCTCCCTGTCGGTGTCGCTGGGTCCGTGATCTCTGGTCTGTGCTTCGGCGGCGTGCACGGTCGTCTCGTCGTTGACGCCGGCCCGGTTCCGGTCGGCGAGCAGGCCGCGGATCTCTCCGAGGAACCCGCGGTCGATGATGAGCACGATGAGTCCGAATACGATGCAGCCGAGGAGAGCTGCGACGATTCCGGCGATGACCGCGGAGCTTGCCGAGTTGTCGAGGAGTCCCCCGAACCACTGCGAGGTCACGACCCCGGCGGTGCCCGCGACGACGGCGGCCCCGAGCGCGAGCAGCGACCGGCGTCCGACGAGGGCGAGTCCGGTGGGGCCGAGGACGCGGCGCATATTCACGAGCAGGAATACTCCGGCGACGGTCATGCCCAGCACATAGCCGCTGCAGATGCAGACGAGGGTCAGTCCGGGATTGCCGTTCGAGCCGGTGACGAGGATGGCTCCGACCATGCCGACGATGACGAGGATCCACCCCGTCGTCGTGGCGGCAGCCGAATAGCGGGAGCGTTCCACCGCATAGAAGACGCGGGTGCCCCACGCCACGAAGGACCACCCGGGCACGGCCAAGGCCATGACCATGATCGCCGTGGCCATGGAGTCGAAGGGGGCAGCGGATTCGCTTTCGGCGTCGATGGCGATGAAGAAGGTCTGCAGGGGGCCGGCCGCCGAGAGCAGGATGACGGCGCCGAGTCCGCCGATAGCGATGATGAGGGCCGTCGTCGTCGAGGTCACCGACCGCATCCGCACCCCGGCTTCCGCACGTCTGTGCTCGGTCGCCTCGGGGTCGGTGGATCGTCCCACCCAGGTCGACAAGGTCGGGAAGACCACCGTCGCCACGGTCACGGCGAGCACCGCGTAGGGCAGCAGGTAGACGGCGTTGATGTAGCTGAAGAGGACGAGCGTGCCGTCCCCACCGACATGGTTGGCCAGGCTCAGGGTTGCGAGCACAGCGGCCTGCTGGGCGAGCAGGGCAGACATTCCGGCGCCGGCCAGGCGCAGCGCACGATGGGCGACTCCGGGTGGGAAGGAGAAGGTGGGACGCAGCTTCAGCCCGGTCGTGGCCATCGGCAGGGCGAGCGGCAGCGCGAGGGCTGCGACGCCGACGGTGGTGCCCCAGCCGAGCCAGCCGAGGTGGGTCTGCCAGGTGTCGTCGCTGCCGCCGACGGAACTGTAGGCGATATAGCTGCCGATGACGATGAGGCTGGAGAGCAGCGGGGCGAACGCCGGCCACAGGAACTTCCGGTGGGCCTGCAGCACTCCGGTGAGCACGGCGCCGATTCCGTAGAGGACGAGCTGCGGGGAGAACATGAGCAGCAGCTCCACGGTCGCCTGCACTCCCGCGGCGCTCGTCTTCGTGTCGACGAGGATCCTCGCGATCTGCGGGGCGAACACGGCCAGCAGGATCGACAGGGGCAGGGTGACGCTGACCGCCCAGGTCAGCAGGCCGGAGGCGATGCGTCCGGCGGTCTCCCGGTCCGATCTGGCCAGTGGCACGGCGAGAAGCGGGATGACCGCTCCGGCCAGGGCGCCTCCGGCGACGACCTCGAAGAGGATGTTCGGGACCTGGTTGGCACTCTGGTAGGCGGTGCCGACGGTGCCGGCGCCGACGTTTGCCGAGAACACCAGCCAGCGCAAGAAGCCGACCAAACGGGTCAGCAGGGTGATGATCGATACGAGCAGCGCCGTGGAGGCGAGGACTCGAACGAGCTTGTTCACTTATCCTCGCGGCCGAACGAGTCGATCTCCCGCAGTCCCGGAGTCGATTCGATGACGGAGGTGAAGGAGACCTTCTCGCTGGCCAGGGTGAGTCCGGCGAGGACAGCGAGGATGAGGCGTCGCTGTGCCGGTGTGGCGGTTTCGGCGAGGATCACGCCGATCGCCGCTCCCAGGGCATTGGCTCCGGTGTCGCCGAGCATCGCATCACCGGCGAGGTCGTCGGGCAAGGCTGCGGCCGTGGCGCCGGCGATCGCTCCGGCTGGTGCCCAGGACACGCGGCGATGGTGGTCGGTGAAGGCCAGGGTCAGTGCTCCGGCCTTGAGTGCCCGGCCCGGCCGCAGGTCGAGGAGGTTGAACAGGTTTGCAGAGCCCGCGATCACTCCCCCTGTGACGATGACATCCGCGGTGGCCGCGTACCAGGGCCGGTCGCTTGTCGAGTGCGTGGAGCCGAAGAGCCCGGACGGGCGGGTGCGGCTGCGCAGGATCGCGGCGGCCGCGATCGAGGCGAGCGGAATGCCGGTGACCTTGATGGCCCCGGTCGTGATCTCCCCGCGGGCCAGAGCCGACAGATGACCGCGCAGTCCTTTGGAGGATCCGGATTCGCAGAAGTCATCGACGGCGCCGAGGCTGCCCGCCACGGCCGTGGCCAGCAGGGTCGCCGACCGCTGCCGAGGATCTTCGATGAGCAGGCTGCCGGCCAGCAGTCCCGCCGCGACGGCAGGGCCTTCGGCGAGCGAGACGTCGTGTCCGGCGTGGTTGGTGCGCACCACGGAATCGTGGGTGCGCAGCCGCGATCTGAGCACGGCTTTCGTCGCGGCGAAGCCGGCGAGTCCGGCGACGGCGGTGCTGACGATGGAGCGGATCATTTCTCGTCTCCCTTCGGGGTGTCGTCGGACGGCTTCTCTTCGATCTTGCCCGGCAGAATGCCTTCGGCGTCCTCAGCGAATCCGAAGTGTCCGTGCTTTCCGGCTTCCCCGGAGGCCAGGGCCCGCACGGTGATGACGGGACCGGCGCCGAGGCCG
The DNA here is from genome assembly GCF_013168765.1 of Brevibacterium sp. CT2-23B. Lineage (NCBI taxonomy): Bacteria > Bacillati > Actinomycetota > Actinomycetes > Micrococcales > Brevibacteriaceae > Brevibacterium > Brevibacterium sp. CT2-23B. The sequence continues at coordinate 1,092,379 of NZ_JABBYK010000001.1, forward strand.
AGGCCGTCGACGGTGCTGGCGCGGGACTTCTCCGTCCGCAGCACGTTGACGAGTCCGTTCTGTGCCGAGCCGGCGTCGCCGGCGACGACCACCGAGGTGGCTTCGGCGGTGAGCGCGGTGATGAAGTCGGTGACGAGGGTGCGGGTGCCCTTGTCGTCGGTGGCCTTCGGGCTGGGTTCGGTGTCCTCGGCCAGTGTCGAGTTCTCATCATCGATGACGATGAACAGCGAGGTGGTCTTGTGGTCTGTGTCGGTGCGCAGACGGTCGGCTTCGACGAAGACGTCGTAGAGCTTCGCCGCCTGCTTCTCCGCATCGGCCTGATCGTCCTCGTCTTCGAGCATCGAAGCGTCACCGGTCAGGGCGATGACGAGGGCGGCGCGGATCGCGGTCGAATCGTCCTTCGGCAGGTGCGGCACGACTGTGCGCAGCCGCTTGAGGAACTGGGTGGAATCCTCCAGGCTGAGCGTGTTCGGCACGAACGAGACGTCACCGGCGATGGTGCCGTCGGCTTCCTTGACCCGGTTGCTGACCTCTTCGACCTGCTCGGAGTCCGCCTCGGGGGCGGCGATGATGCTCACTTCCTGCCCGTCGAGGGTGCCGTCGATGAGTTCCGGGGCCGCGGCGGTGACGAATTCGTTCTGCTTGTCGATATTGCCCTTGGCGGCGTCGAGGTCGGAGCGCAGGTTGTCGCGGTCCGAGCGCAGCGCATCGACCTGGCTCTGCAGGGACTCCCCGATCGGTTCCTTCAGCGGTCCCGCGCCGAGGACGATGCCGACGGCGAGGGCGAGGAACACCGAGACGAGGGAGACGAGGTGGTAGCGGAAATCAATCACTGGTCAGTCCTTGGATGAGGCCGGCGGAATCGGTCGAAGCTGCGGGGTCGCCGCCGAAGAGGGAGCCGATCCAGCCGAAGAGGCCGTCGAGTTGGGCGCCGATGAGGCCGAGGAAAGTCTGTCCGGCCGAGGTCGCGGTCATCGCCACACCGAGGGCGACGAGACCGGCGATGATGAGCACGGCCAGCTGCAGGCTGGAGATGCGCTGCCGGTAGAGCAGGGACACGCCCTTGGCGTCGATGAGCTTCGATCCCACACGCAGTCGGGTGATGAAGGTCGAGGCCATTCCCTTGCGGCCCTTGTCGAGGAACTCCATGACGGTGTCGTGGGTGCCCACGGCGACGATGAGTTCGGCACCCTTGTCATCGGCGAGCAGCATGGCGATGTCCTCGCTCGTGCCCGAGGCCGCGAAGGCCACGCATTCGACTCCGAGGGCTTCGACCCGTTCGGTGCCCGGGGCGGTGCCGTCGCGGTAGGCGTGGACGACGATCTCGGCACCCGAGGTCAAGGCGGTGTCGGACACGGAGTCCATGTCCCCGACGATCATGTCCGGTCGGTAGCCGGCTTCGATGATGGCATCGGCTCCGCCGTCGACGCCGATGAGCAGCGGTCGGTATTCGCGGATGTAGGAGGCCAGCATCGCCAGGTCCTCCTTGTAGTGGTATCCGCGGACGACGATGAGCACATGCCGGTCGGTGAACGTCGTCTTCACCTCGGGCACGACGAGTTCGGCCGAGAGCAGATCGGAGTCCTTGCGGATGTATTCGATCGTATTGTCGATGAAGTCCACGAGCACGGAGTTCATTCCGGCCTCGGCGGCGTGCATGTCCTCGGAGATCGTCTCGGCCGTCTGCAGGACTCCTGTGGCCACTTCGGTTTCGCCTGCGTATACGGTGGCGCCCTCGATGGAGATCTCGGCATTTTCGTCGACCGCATCGAAGATGTCGGCACCGGCGGCGTCGATGAGGGGGATGCCGGCGTCGACGATGATGCTCGGGCCGAGGTTCGGGTAGCGGCCGGAGATCGACTTGTCGGCGTTGATCACCGCGGCCGGCCGGCAGGCGACGAGGGCTTCGGCGGAGATGCGGTCGATATCGGAGTGCTTGATGATGGCGATGTCGCCTGCTTGGAGGCGTTTCGTCAGATTCTTCGTGCGTCGGTCCAAGCGGGCAGGGGCGGGGCCGAACCGGGTCGGTGCGGTGAGGTTCTCACGGTGTCTGCGCACTTTCATGGTCAGCCCATTCTCTCATCTGCTGCCAACGCCGGCCTCCTTGACCTGCCGAGCGTTGTCGAGCAGTTCGGCTGCATGGGCCTTCGCGGAGGCGGAGTCGTCCATGCCCGCCAACATGCGGGAGAGTTCGACGACGCGTTCTTCGTCGGTCAGTTCCTGCACTCCCGAGCGCACGGTCTCGGCGTCATCGTCCTTGACGATGGTCACATGGGTGTCGGCCCAGGCGGCGACCTGCGGCAGGTGGGTGACGACGATGACCTGGGCGCCCTGGGCGAGTTTGGCCAGCCGACGGCCGATCTCCACGGCAGCTTTGCCGCCGACTCCGGCGTCGACTTCGTCGAAGACGTAGGTGGGGATGGATTCGCTGGCGGCTCGGACGACTTCGATGGCGAGCATGACACGGGAGAGCTCACCGCCGCTGGCGATCTTCGCGATGTCGTCGGGGATGGAGGATTCGTGGGCGGCGAAGGTCAGTCGGACCTCGTCGGCCCCGTGGGTGGTGGGTTCGCGTTCGGAGATCTCGAAGGCGACCGCTGCCTTCGGCATCGACAGGGCGGTGAGCTCTTCGCTGACCGCTGCGGAGAATTCGTCCGCGGTGGCCTTGCGGATCTCGGTGAGCGCTAAGGCGGCCGCCTCCATGGTCTCGCGGGCCTCGTCGAGTTCGGCGTCGAGTCCGTCGAGGTCGCGGTCCTCGGCTTCGAGTTCTGCGAGTTCCGCGGCCGAGCGGGATTCGAAGTCGAGGACTTCGGCGACGTCTTGGCCGTAGGGAGCCAGGGTGCCGAGTTCCGCGCGGCGCGCTTCGGTCTCTTCCAGCGAGGTCTCGCCGAGTTCGTCGAATCCCGAGAGGTAGGACGACAGTTCCGCGGCGGAGTCGGAGAGGCGCAGCACTGCGTCGCCGAGGGCTTCGCGGATGGTGACGAGTTCCTTGTCGGAGCCTTCTACATCGGCGATCGTGCTGATGGCCTGGTGGACGAGGTCGACGGCGGCGCCGGCATCGTCGATCTCGGAACCGAGCAGCAGGTCGTGGGCGGCACCGACGGCGCGGGTGATCTCGGCGGCGGCACCGAGTTTCGCGGACTGTGCGGCCAGGGTCTCGTCTTCGCCGGGTTCGGGGCGGACCTTGTCGATGGTCTCCAGACAGCCGCGCAGCCACAGGATGCGTTCGCGGCGGGCGGCGGTGGAGTCTTTGATGCGGCTGACGCGGGCTTCGGTCTCGCGCCAGTTCTCGAAGGCGGCACGGTAACGATCGGCCACCTCGGCGAGAGCAGTGCCACCGGCGGCGTCGAGGAGGTGACGCTGTTGGGCGGCGCCTTTGAGGCGCAGCTGTTCGGACTGGCCGTGGAGGGTGATGAGGTCGGAGGAGATGTCGGTGAGCACGGAGATCGGCACGGTGCGACCGCCGGCGGTGGCTCGGGCGCGGCCTTTGAGCGCCACGGTGCGGGAGATGATCGCTTCGTCGTCGGCGCTGCCGCCGGCCTCTTCGATGCGTTCGCGCACGGGTTCGGCCACATCGGTGAAGATGCCTTCGACCTCGGCTTTCTCTGCGCCTTTGCGCACGACTCCGGAGCCGACCTTGCGGCCCATGAGCAGGGACAGGGCGGAGACGAACATGGTCTTTCCCGCACCGGTCTCACCGGTGACGACGGTGAAGCCGGTGTCGAGTTCGACGGCGGCCTCGGCGATGACGCCGAGGTGGGAGATGCGCAGTTCGGAGATCATTCAGGCCTCCTTGATCGGTCCTCGCCAGCCGGAGACGGGCAGGCGGAACTTCGCGACGAGTCGGTCGGTGAAGGGGCCGGTGTGGAGGCGGGCGAGTCGGATCGGTGATTTCGAGCGGGTGGCTTCCACACGGGCCCCGGACGGCAGTTCGAGGGCGCGGCGGCCGTCGCACCACAGCACTGCGGAGAATTCGGGGTTCATCTGGGAGATCTCCACGCCGAGGCGGGAGGTCGGGTTGACGACGAGCGGTTTGGAGAACAGGGCGTGGGCGGAGATCGGGACGAGGATGAGTGCTTCGACCTCGGGCCAGACGATGGGTCCGCCGGCGGAGAACGAGTACGCGGTCGAGCCGGTCGGGGTGGCGAGGATGACACCGTCGCAGCCGAAGGAGGACACAGGGCGGGCGTCGACGCCGAGGACGACGTCGATCATCCGGGATTTCGAGGTCTTCTCGATGGTCGCCTCGTTGAGGGCCCAGGCGTTGAAGATGTTCTCGCCTTCGTGCCACACGGACACGTCGAGGGCGAGCCGCTCCTCGACGGAATAGTCACGTTGGGAGGCGCGATGGACCGCCTCGGCGAGGTCTTCCTTCTCGCTTTCGGCGAGGAAGCCGACATGGCCCAGGTTGATGCCCATGAGCGGGGCACCGGACCCGTGGAAGCGTTCGGCGGCGCGCAGGATCGTGCCGTCGCCGCCGAGGACGATGACGAGTTCGCAGGCGTTCTTCCACTCACCGAGTTCGGAGGGGTCGATGATGACGCAGTGGTTGAGGATGGGTTCGTCGTCGACGGCCTCGGCCTGGCGGGCGCGGATGCCGACGATCTCGTCGGAGAGGACGACGGGGGTGACTCCGTCGTCGAGGAGGGCCTTGAACACGCTGACGGCGGCCACGGCCGACTCATCACGTTGGGGGTGCAGCAGCACCATGATGTGTCTGGTCACGACTCTCCTCTCATCATTTCGTCCAGGTGGGCGGGGATGTCTGCTTGGTCGAGCCTATCGGACTGGTCATGTGTTCGGCCTGGGCGAACACGCAGGAAGTACTCTCGGTTCCCGCTGGGGCCCGGCAGCGGTGAAGGTGCGATGTCGGTGACGCGTCCGGCGTGTTCTCTCACGGCGTCGAGGACGGAGTCGACGGCGCGGCGGCGTTTCTCCCGGCTGGTGACGACTCCGTGTTTGTCCAGCGATGCTCGTGCCAGTTCGAATTGGGGTTTGACCATGAGGAGGAGTTCCCCCGTCGCGGCGGTCGCAGCCAGCAGCGGTCCGATGAGCAGGCGCAGGGAGATGAAGGAGACGTCGGCGACGACGAGGTCGACGGTCGGCACGTCGGAGTCGGTCAGTTCGCGGAGGTTGAGTCCTTCGCGGACGTGGACGCGCGGGTCGTTGCGGAGGATGGTCGCGAGTTGATCGTGACCGACGTCGACGGCCCAGACGTGTGCGACACCGTGATGGAGGAGGACTTGGGTGAAGCCTCCGGTGGAGGCGCCCGCGTCGAGGGCCGTCAGATCATTGAGTCGGTCGGTGAGGTCGAAAGCCTCGAGCGCGCCGAGGAGTTTGTGGGCGCTGCGGGCGACCCAGGGGTCGGGTTCGGTGACGGAGACGTCGTCGGTGTCTCTCACGTCCTGGGAGGCCTTGGTCGCGGTGCGGCCGTTGACGCTGACGCGACCGGCGGCGATTTCACGGGCGGCGCGAGAGCGGGAGTTCAGCAGCCCGCGGTCGACGAGTGCCCGGTCGAGTCTGCTCACAAGGAGCCCACCTGCGCGTCGAGGTCGCCCAGCAGGGAGTTGAGAAGTTCGTGCCGCTCAGCTGCCGGTGCTTCTTTGGCCTCGGCGAGGCTGGACCGCCAGGTCTCGATTGGCACGTCCCCGCTCACCGAGGCGGGTGTCGGGGCAGTGGCAGGGCCGGGTGTCGGGGTCGAGTTCATGCCGGGAGTTGTTCCGGGCCCTGGGCCGGGTGTTGGGATCTGGCTCATGAGTCCTCCCCGATCCGGCGGGGCAGGCGTCCTTCGGCCAGGACCGCCTCGGCGTCGGTCTCCCCCGCATCGATGGCTGCCCAGGCTCGGCGGAGTTCGGCTTCGATCCGGGCGGACTCGCCGCGGTCGGTGCCGGTGATGAGGGCTTCGAGTCCGCGCAGATTCGGCAGGATGAACGTCGGTCGACGCTCCGGACCGGCACGCAGGGCATCGTGGATGTCGTGGATTCCGGTGAGGACGAGGGCGGTGTCGATGCCGGCGGCACAGCCGCCTTCGATATCGGTGTTGAGGCGGTCGCCGACCATGAGGGGCCGGTGCGCGCCGAGGCGGCCGGCGGCGAAGTCCATCATGTGCGGTGCAGGTTTGCCGACGATGACGGGGGTGGCGTCGGTGAGTCGGGCGATGAGGTCGACGAAGGCACCGTTGCCGGGGACTTTCCCGGTTTCCGTGAGGAGGGAGAAGTCGGGGTTGCTCGCCCACCATTCGGCGCCCGAGCGGATGATTTCGCAGGTGCGCACGATCTTCGCGTAGTCGATCTCCGGGTCGAGTCCCTGAGCGACGGCGACGGGTGACGCGTCGAGTGAGTCGGTGATCTCGAGGCCCGCCTCTTCGAGTGCGACCCGCAGTCCTGTCGTGCCGAGGAGGTGGACGCGGGCGCCCGGCCCGAATCGTTCGGCTAAGCGTTCGGCGAGCACCTGCGCCGAGGTGGTCACTTCGCCCTCGGAGGCGTTGACGCCCATTCCGGTGATCTTCTCGGCGGTGGCTGCGGCCGTGCGGGTGGCGTTGTTCGTGACGTAGTTGACCGGGATCGACTGGGAGTGGAGCCAATTGATGCCGTCGACGGCGCCATCGACGGCATGTGTGCCGTGGTAGACGACTCCGTCGAGGTCGAACAGGACGCAGTCGATGGGCGTGCCCGATGACTCGGGCAGGCGCCCATCTGCTGAGTTGTGCTGTTCGGCGGTCAGTGTCACTGCTCTCCGTCGGCCTCGGGTGCTGTTGTGTCGGGCTCGGAGCCTGCGTCGGCTTCTGCATCGGCGAGGATCTCGTCGAGTTCGGCTTCGATCTCGTCGTCGGAGACCTTGACCGACTTCAGTTCCTTCGCCGAGACATGTGTCTTCGACTTCGGTGCTGCGGCCGGAGCCTCGGCGCCCGTGTCTTCCGCCGAATTGTCGGCAACGTCAGATTCCGTCTGCGGCTTCTCGGCTTCGGGCGCGCTGGCCGAGCCTTCTACGGCTTCGGCCGTCTCAGCATCGGCGGCCTCAGCGTCAGCGCCTGCAGAGGTCTCGGTGTCGGCAGCCTCACCGTTTGTTGCCTCACCGTCGGCTGAATCTACGTCGGTGCCTTCGGAAGTCTCGGCGTCGGCAGCCTCGGGCTCGTCTTCGACTTCTTCGACGGTTTCGATTTCGACGCCGGCGTTGAGGTCAGGCTCTTCGTCGCCGAAGAGGGTGCCGGTCGCCTTGGCGGTCCGGCGCGAGAGCTCTTCGTATTTGTCGGCGAGTTCGGGTTCGCCGTCGATGCGCAGCACCTCGGCGTAGGCGGCCATGAGACGAACCAGTCCGCCGCCGGGCTTCTGGGTGAAGTCCTCGGCTTCGATGAGTCGGCGCGCACCGGCGATGTCGTCGAGGTCGGACTTGGCTCCGGCAGCGACGATGACGAGTTCGGTGCGGGTGTCGTTGTCGAGGTCGAGTTCTTCCGAGTTCTTCAGCAGCTCGATGGCCTTCTCGGGCTTGCCGCGGCCGCGTTCGGCGTCGGCGATCAGCGCGATGTTGTCATTCGAGCCGGAGATGCGACGGTGGGTGCGCAGTTCGCGGACGGCTTCGTCGTAGTTCTCCACGTAGTACGCGGCGATGCCGAGTGCTTCGCGGACGACGGCGACACGACCGGCGCGGGCCATGGCGGCCTTGGCGTGTTCGTGGGCGCGTTCCGGGTCGAGGTCGAGCAGCCCGCCTGCGGCGACGAGGTGCTTGGCGACCATGTCGGCGTTCTCTTTGTCGAGGGAGCGCAACTGTGACGAGATCTCTTTGTCGAGTTCACGGCCGGTGACGCCTTCGGGAATTTCGGGTTCCTGAATGCGCGGACGGCGGGCGCGCTGTTCGCGTGCGTAGTCGCCGGTGTCGGTCTTGCGGGATGCACGGCGGTCGTTGTCGTTGCGGCCGTAGCCGCCGCGTCCTCCGCGGTTGTCGTCCCGTCGGTTTCCGCGGTAGCCGCCACGGCGGTCATCACCGTCGCGACGATCGCGGTTGAAGCCACCCCGGCGGTCGTCGTCATTGCGACGGTTACCTTGGTAGCCACCTCGACGGTCGTCACCATCACGACGATCCCGATTGAACCCACCACGGCGATCATCGTCATTGCGACGGTTGCCCTGGTATCCGCCCCGGCGGTCATCTCCATCACGACGGTCGCGATTGAACCCACCACGGCGATCATCGTCATTGCGACGGTTGCCCTGGTATCCGCCCCGGCGGTCATCTCCATCACGACGGTCGCGATTGAACCCACCACGTCGATCATCGTCGTTCCGGCGGTTGCCCTGATAACCGCCACGTCGGTCGTCGTCGTTCCGACGATTGCCCTGGTAGCCGCCTCGGCGATCATCGTCGTTGCGACGATTACCTTGGTAGCCACCGCGACGGTCGTCACCATCACGGCGATCCCGGTTGAAGCCACCACGACGGTCATCATCGTTTCGGCGGTTCTGTCCGTAGCCGCCTCGGCGATCGTCGTCATTGCGACGGTTGCCCTGGTATCCGCCCCGACGGTCGTCGTCGGTGCGACGATTGCCCTGGTAGCCGCCTCGGCGGTCGGACTTGCGTGGCCCGCGGCCGTCCCGGCTGTCCGGTCGACGGTTGCGATTGTTGTCGCGATCTGAGCGGTGACCGCCATCTGCGCGGCGGTTGTCCTGGCTGTCTCGCGAATCCCCTTGGGCCACGATTCTCCCTATGAAGTCTTTTCGGTGTTCCGCTCTATTCTAGTCCACTCACCGCTTCGACGCCGTGTGGGCGGGGACACGTCAGCACCTCGATTCCACTCAGCGTCGCGCCCGTTGTTCTGTGGGTCAACGCCCAGGTCACCGCCTCAGCGCTCTGTTAGAATCGAGGCGAATCCAGTGGAACGGCCGACGGCAATCGAAGAGGCTCGGCGGCAGCGGATGTCCGCGCCGCCTCGACACCAGGGGACGAATGACACCTGACGTGGAAGCTCATTGTGCGGATGACGGATGTCTCCGCGATTCCACGATCAGAATTTCAGACCTCGTTGACTGCCCGTCCCCCGGTGCGGCTAGTGCCGGCCGGTCCCCCAGCACGACTGGCATTCCCCATCATGAGATGACCAAGATCACTTGCCGGTGTGACCAGCATCATCGGATTGCGCATTCGGCCCCTGACTTCGCCTATTGTGATTGCCGGAAGCATGTGAATCAATGCCGCCGAAGCAGTTCGCGTCGCGCGTCAAACGGCAGATCCGCGGCCGTCCGGAAACTCCCCGACACCACAGGCTCCACTGCCGCGACTGCGCGCTCGGCCCTTCAGATCACACAACCGTTCACCCGCTAGGAATAGGAGAAATCGTGCCAAACACACTCTTCATCGACGGACAGTGGGTTTCAGCCGTCAACGGTGGAATCCGAACGATCCATAACCCGGCCGACGGCAGCTTCGTCGCCGAGGTGGACGAAGCCAGCCCCGAAGATACCGAGCTGGCGATCAAGGCCGCTCGCCGCGCCTTCGACTCCGGCGTCTGGTCGTCGGTTCCCGCCAGCGAACGCGGCGATCTGCTGCTGAAGTTCGCCGCCGTTCTGCGTGAGCGCAAGGACGAATTCGCGCGTGCCGAGTCGCTGGACACCGGCAAGCGCTTCGTCGAATCGCAGATCGACATGGACGACATCGCGAACTGCTTCGACTACTTCGGCAAGCTCGCCGCAAACGATGCCGGTCGCGTCGTCGACGCCGGCACCGACACCGTTGCGTCGAAGATCGTGCACGAGCCCGTCGGCGTCTGCGCGCTCATCACTCCGTGGAACTACCCGCTGCTGCAGGCCGCGTGGAAGATCGCCCCGGCCATCGCCGCCGGCAACACCTTCATCCTCAAGCCTGCCGAGCTCACCCCGCACACGGCGATCCTCACAATGCAGGTCCTCGAGGAACTCGGTCTGCCGGCTGGAGTCGGCAACCTCATCCTCGGTGCGGGCGCCGATGCCGGTGCCCCGCTGTCGACGCACGAGGACATCGACATGGTCTCGTTCACCGGTGGCCTCGTCACCGGTCGACTGCTGTTCCGCAACGCCGCCGACTCGATCAAGAAGATCGCCCTTGAGCTGGGCGGCAAGAACCCGAACGTCATCTTCGCCGATGCCGACTTCGATGCGGCTCTGGATAATGCTCTCAACGGCGCCTTCGTCCACTCCGGTCAGGTGTGCTCGGCCGGCGCCCGACTCATCGTCGAGGAATCCATCGCCGAGGAATTCGTCAACCGCCTCGTGGAGCGTGCCGAGCAGATCCGCCTCGGCGGTCCCTTCGATGAGAACGCAGAGACCGGTCCCCTCATTTCCGCCGCGCACCGCGACAAGGTGCATGCCTATGTGGAGAAGGGCATCTCCGAAGGCGCGCGTCTGCGCTGCGGCGGCAAGTTCGGTGAAGGTGACCTGGAGAATGGCTTCTACTACCTGCCGACCGTGCTCGACGAGGTCAAGCGCGGAATGTCCGTCGTCTCCGACGAGGCCTTCGGCCCTGTCGTCACCGTCGAGACCTTTTCCACCGTCGACGAGGCCGTCGAGATCGCCAACGACACCTACTACGGTCTGGCCGGAGCAGTGTGGAGCCAGGATGCGGGCAAGACCCAGCTGGTCGCTCAGCGTCTGCGCCACGGCACCATCTGGATCAACGACTTCCACCCCTACCTGCCGCAGGCCGAATGGGGCGGTTACAAGCAGTCCGGCTTCGGTCGCGAGCTCGGCCCCACTGGTCTGGCCGAATACCAGGAAGCCAAGCACATCTACCAGAACCTCGAGCCGGCAGTCACCGGCTGGTTCCCCGATCACACCAAGTGATCCGCCGCAGCCTGTAGACGAATACCGCAGTACAAGGAGAGATGAACAGTGAAGACTACTCATAGCTTTGATTACGTCGTCGTGGGCGGCGGCTCTGCCGGTGCAGCGGTCGCGGCCCGACTGAGCGAGGACCCCGAGGTCACCGTCGGACTCCTCGAAGCCGGCCCCACCGACACGGACAAGGACGTCGTCCTTGAGCTCAACCGCTGGATGGAGCTCCTCGAATCCGGCTACGACTGGGACTACCCGATCGAAGAGCAGGAGAACGGCAACTCGCACATGCGCCACGCTCGCGCCAAGGTGCTCGGCGGCTGCTCGTCCCACAACTCGTGCATCGCCTTCTGGGCTCCGCGCGAGGATCTCGACGAGTGGGAAGAGAAGCACGGCGCAGCCGGATGGGGCTCGAAGGACACCTTTGGCCTGTACAAGAAGCTCGAGAACAATGAACTGCCCGGCGACCACCACGGCCACGACGGCCCGGTCCGTCTGATGAACGTGCCCCCGGTCGATCCCTGTGGCGTCGCACTCCTCGATGCCTGCGAGCAGGCCGGCATCCCTCGCGTGCAGTTCAACGAGGGCCAGACCGTCATCAACGGTGCGAACTTCTTCCAGGTCAACCGCAAGGACGACGGCACCCGGTCTTCCTCCTCGGTGTCCTACCTCCACCCGATCCTCGACCGTGAGAACCTCACGATCCTCACCGACACTCAGGCCAAGGAGCTCGAGTTCGACGAGGACGACAACTGCACGGCCGTGCTCGTGGTCAACAACGCCTTCGGCAAGACCAACCGGATCGAGGCGAAGAAGGAAGTCATCGTCTCCTCCGGCGCGATCAACACCCCGCAGCTGCTCATGCTCTCGGGCATCGGCCCGAAGGCCCACCTCGCCGAGGTCGGCATCGAGGCTCGCGTGGATTCGCCGGGAGTCGGCGAGCACCTGGGCGATCACCCGGAGGGCGTCATCTCCTGGGAGGCCAAGAAGCCGATGGTCGAGGATTCCACCCAGTGGTGGGAGATCGGCATCTTCTCCCCCACCGAGGACGGGCTCGACCGTCCGGACCTGATGATGCACTACGGCTCGGTGCCCTTCGATATGCACACCCTGCGTCAGGGCTACAAGACCTCGGAGAACTCCTTCTGCCTCACCCCGAATGTCACTCATGCGAAGTCGCGCGGCACTGTGCGCCTGCGCTCGAAGGACTTCCGTGACAAGCCGAAGGTCGATCCCCGCTACTTCACCGATCCGGAAGGCCATGACATGCGCGTCATGGTCGCCGGCATCAAGAAGGCCCGCGAGATCGTCTCCCAGGACGCCATGTCCGAATGGGCCGGCGAGGAGCTGTTCCCCGGCAAGGACGTCCAGACCGACGAGCAGATCGCCGACTACATCACCCGCACGCACAACACCGTCTACCACCCGGTCGGCACGGTGCGCATGGGTGCTGCCGATGATGAGATGTCACCGCTGGATCCGCAGCTGCGGGTCAAGGGCGTCAATCGTCTGCGCGTCGTCGATGCCTCGGCGATGCCGGAGATCACCACGGTCAACCCCAACATCACCGTGATGATGATGGGTGAGAAGTGCGCGGAGATGATCAAGAACGGTCAGTGATCTGGACTGATCTGGTCGTCATATGCTCAGATCACCGAGGCGGCCCTGCGCTGATTCGATGACCTGAGTGGGAACTTCGGCCCAGAACCGAAACGACGAAGGGGGCGCTGCAATCGCAGCGCCCCCTTCGTCGTGTCCGACAGCGACAATCGGCTGTCGCTTCCGGACCGGACAGATTCAGTCGGCGTCGCCGCCCTTACCGTGACTGCCCGGACGGCTGCCGGTGCGGCTGGCCAGTGTCCCCTCACGTCGCCCCTTCTTCTCATGAGGGATTTCGATATAGGGGTCACGGAACTTCGGTGCCGGTTCGACGGCCTGCGGTTCGGTGACGACCTCCTCCTCATCGTCGTATTCGTGACCGAACTGCTCGTCCCCGCCCTGTCGGCGTTCGACCTCTTCGGGCGGCAGCACCTTCTTCCAGCGGCGCATGCGCACCCGCGGCAGAATGCCTGCGTCCTCGCGCAGCGCTCGCATGAGGGCGTAGATCTGGAAGTAGGCGATGATGAAGAACGGCAGACCGACGAGGATGATCGTCGACTGCAGTGCCTCGAGTCCACCGGAGCCGGAGAACACCAGCAGAGCCGCAGTGACGACGGCGACGGCAAGGGCCCAGAAGATGCGCTGCGGCAACGGGTTGAAGTCCTCGTGGCCGTTGTTCATCGTGTCGACGACGAGCGCTGCGGAATCCACCGAGGTGACGAAGAAGATCACCACGAGAACGATTGCGATCACCGACACGGGTCCGGCCAGCGGGTAGTGGTCGAGGAATGCGAACAGCGCTCCCGGAATGTCTCCCTGATCGACGACTCGGTCGACCAGTCCCCCGCCCTGGTTGAACTCGATGTCGAAGGAGGCGTAGCCGAAGATGCCGAACCACAGGATCGAGAAGGCCGAAGGGATGGCGAGCACGCCGATGACGAACTGGCGGATGGTACGTCCGCGGGAGATGCGAGCGATGAAGATGCCGACGAAGGGTGACCAGGTGATCGTCCAGGCCCAGTAGAAGACGGTCCACGTGTTCTGCCAGCCGGTGTTGGCGAACGTGTCGTTCCACAGTGCGAGTTCGGGCAGCTGGTGGATGTAGGTGCCGAAGGATTCGAAGACGCCCTTGGCCATGAACAGCGTCGGGCCGAAGACGACGATGAAGATGAGCAGCAGCACGGCCATGACGATATTGAGGTTCGACAGGACCTTGATGCCTTTGTCGAGGCCGAGAGAGACCGAGATCGTGGCCAGCCCGCAGACGACGCCGATGATGATCAACTGCCACAGGGCGTTCTCCGGAACGCCGATGACCTGAGCGAGTCCGCCGTTGATCTGCAGCGTGCCCAGACCGATCGAGACGGCGATGCCGAAGACGGTGCCGATGATGGCGACGACGTCGATGGTCTTGCCGATGGGACCGTGGATCTTCTCACCGAGGATGGGCTGGAAGATCGAGCTCACCCGCGGCGGCAGGTTCCGTTTGTGGATGAAGTAGGCGAAGCACAGTGCGGGCAGAGTGAAGATCGCCCAGGTGTGCAGGGTGAAGTGGTAGTAGGTGAAGTTCATGGCATCGACCGCGGCGGCGGGCGTTCCCGCTTCGATTCCGAGGGATCCGCGGGGCGGATCTCCAAAGTGGCTGACGGGTTCGGCCACGCCCCAGAACATGAGGATCGAGCCGATGCCGGCGGCGAAGAGCATGGCGAACCAGGCGCCGTTGGAGTGCTCCGGCGGTTCGTCATCGGGGCCGAGTTTCGCTCGCCCATACCGGGAGGCGGCGATGTAGATGAGGAATGCGACGAAGACTGTGACGCCGAGGATGTAGAACCATCCGAGGTTCGTCAGCAGCCAATCCGAGGCGACAGAGACGCCGGCGTCGAGCTGGTCGGTGAAGAAGATCGTCCCGAGGACGAAGATGATGATCACGGCCGCAGAGGAGAAGAAGATGGCCGGGTTGGTTCGGAGTCGAAGTGCGTCGTGCAGCTTAACGAGCATGGCGTACCTTCCGTAGGGATGTTGCCGTCCACACTACAGAAGCATCAATTGATTTCAACACAGCCGCTTGTCACGAATTCGCCTCACTGCACTCCTGGCCAACCCCTGGCCGAGGCGGCCCTACCCTATGTTCGTCCCGTTCATCTGCGCTACCCGGAAGTCCGAATACAACGAGACGGTGCCCGAACCTTGATGGGTTCGGGCACCGTCTCGTCAGCCTCAGCAGGTTCGCCTGCCTCCGGAGGCAAGCGTGTCAGTGTTTCGGCACGTCTGGCTCTCCACCGTCGTCGAGAGGATCCACCCGTCCGTCGTTCTGAACATATGGGTCTCGCGCGCCGCGGCGGTCCGCACGAGGGTCGTAACCCTCGGCTAACGGTTCCTCGGCACGAGGACGAGCGCCCTGTTCCGGCATCTGCTGATCAGCACGGACGTCCTGGTGCTGGGCGTAGGGATCGCGGCGCACCGGTTCCTGACCGCCAGACGGGTCCGGACGAGGCGCATCCTGCCGAACAGGCTGTTCAGGATAAGCGTCGTTCCGTTGAACTGGCTGATCGGGACGGGATGCACCCTGCTGAACAGGGTGTTCGCGGCGAACGTCGTTGCGCGGTACCGACTCGTCAGGGCGATGTCCGCTCTGTTGCGTGTACTGATCGCCATACGGATCAGCCTGGTGGGCTGAGGGATCCTGACGCGCGTAATTCTGCTGCGCCTGCGCATCATGCCGAGTACCGTTCGGCGAAACTTGCTCGTCCTGCCGAGGAGCGTTCCGCGGCGCAGCTTCATCGGCAAGCTGTTCGTTCTGGTTGACTGCCGACGCTCCGTGAGCGCCAGCGCCTGCCGTCCCAACAGCACCGGTGCCGTCTGCACGACGGGTGTCCCCCGCGTTTTCCGGCGTGTCCGGATCCAGTTCGTCAGCACGCTGCAACTTGCGATCGTGTTCGACGCGTTCAGCTTTCACGGCTTCTTCGCGTTTTGCTGCCTCAGAGTCCAGCTGCTCTGCCTCTGCCGCCTGACGATCAGCCTCGGCAGCACGAGCGTCGGCCTCAGCCTTTGCGCGCTTGGCCTCTGCTCTCTGTTTCTCGACTTCGGCTTCTCGAGCACGAACATCATGTTCGGATTCCGCGGCCTCCTGCCGGATCTGTGCGGCCTCTTGCCGCTGGTGCTCGCGCTTCTTCGCTGCCGCCTTGCGGCTGACTGCGATGATGATCCCGACGATGATCAGGACCACGACGATGGCGACGACAATCCAGATGATGGTTGACGCGTTCATGCGGTCTCTCCTTTACTGTCTGTTCGGACGGCATTGTTTTGATGCATCCGACACAGCGGACAGTTTCATCGTCGCACGGTGCTGAGCCCGGAACATGTACAGCGGCTGAGAGTCTGCTGATGGTCGACGAGCCTCGCCTATCAGATCGGATTGCCGCGAACCATCAGTTCCATGACGATCCATTTGGCGAGAGTCTCCGGGTCGACTTCGAGCATATGGGGCATCCGCAGCGTCCGCCGGCGGTCGGGAGTATCTGGAGTTTTGATGCTCACGTCAATATAGGAGCTGACGTTGACCTTGGTGATGTGGACTTCGAGGATGCGCGCCCACGGCACGCCACCTTCAGGGAAACCGTCAACAGCAGCCCAGAGACCGAAGTCATTGACGATCACCTGTGGTGCGGGCGGCCCGGTCCGCCGTAGTCCAAGGACGCCAACAGGATTGCGCAGAAACTGTTTAGCCCGATTGAACCCGATCGCGACCTCACCGTCGCGAGCAAGTTCGGCCTTGAGAACGTCAATTGTCTTCATCTCCACCCCTTCCCTCCTCCCCTAATTGCTACCTGACGGCGGCCCAGCAACCCCGCGCCAGGTAGCAGTACCCCCATCAGGTAGTAATAAGCACCGGGCATCCCACCCACACACGAACACAAACACCACACCCATG
>NZ_JABBYK010000010.1:0-5624 GCF_013168765.1 Brevibacterium sp. CT2-23B
GCAGTCACTTACTCTCCCACAACCACCAAGTTGCAGTACCATCAGCGCGAATGGGCTTAGCTACCGGGATCGGAACGGTTAACCGGGCGTTTCCCCACCACTATCACCACCGCAAAACCAACAAACCACCCACACCCAAACCCAAAACGTTTGGGTGGTAGTGGTCCAAGAACCGCACAGCGAACGCGAACACCAAAAACTTATGCAACATGCACACCCGAGGGTGTGAACTCTTCAAGCCATCCTAGAAAAAACAAAACATCTTTTCGCACACACCAACCCCACATTGGAATGGTTGATGAGTGATCGGTGTATTAGTACCAGTCAACTCCACACCTTACAGTGCTTCCATACCCGGCCTATCAACCCCATCATCTATAGGACACCTCCCCTGACAAAAGTCAGTTGGAAATCTCATCTCGGAGCCGGCTTCCCGCTTAGATGCTTTCAGCGGTTATCCATCCCGAACGTAGCCAACCAGCCATGCTCCTGGCGGAACAACTGGCACACCAGAGGTTCGTCCGTCCCGGTCCTCTCGTACTAAGGACAGACCTCCACAAATTTCCTACGCACGCAGCGGATAGGGACCGAACTGTCTCACGACGTTCTAAACCCAGCTCGCGTACCGCTTTAATGGGCGAACAGCCCAACCCTTGGGACCGACTCCAGCCCCAGGATGCGACGAGCCGACATCGAGGTGCCAAACCATGCCGTCGATATGGACTCTTGGGCAAGATCAGCCTGTTATCCCCGAGGTACCTTTTATCCGTTGAGCGACCACGCTTCCACAAGCCATGGCCGGGTCACTAGTCCCAGCTTTCGCTCCTGCTCGACACGTCCGTCTCACAGTCAAGCTCCCTTGTGCACTTACACTCGACACCTGATTGCCAACCAGGCTGAGGGAACCTTTGGGCGCCTCCGTTACTCTTTAGGAGGCAACCGCCCCAGTTAAACTACCCATCAGGCACTGTCCCTGAACCCGATCAGGGTCCGAAGTTAAGGAATCCACTATGGTCAGAGTGGTATTTCACCGATCGACTCCACCCCAACTAGCGTCAGGGCTTCAAAGTCTTCCACCTATCCTACACAAACCACACCGAATCCCAATACCAAACTATAGTGAAGGTCTCGGGGTCTTTCCGTCCTGCTGCGCGTAACGAGCATCTTTACTCGTAATGCAATTTCGCCGAGTTCGTGGTTGAGACAGCAGAGAAGTCGTTACGCCATTCGTGCAGGTCGGAACTTACCCGACAAGGAATTTCGCTACCTTAGGATGGTTATAGTTACCACCGCCGTTTACTGGGGCTTAAATTCTCCGCTTCACCCTTACGGGTTAACAGGTCCTCTTAACCTTCCAGCACCGGGCAGGCGTCAGTCCGTATACATCGACTTACATCTTCGCACGGACCTGTGTTTTTAATAAACAGTCGCTTCTCTCTGGCCTCTGCGACCACCACCAGCACATCCCCAAGCAAGTTGGGTTCACCGGGATGGTCCCCCTTCTCCCGAAGTTACGGGGGCATTTTGCCGAGTTCCTTAACCACGATTCTCTCGATCACCTTAGTATTCTCTACTCGACCACCTGTGTCGGTTATAGGGTACGGGCAACACACACCCTCACGTCGATGCTTTTCTCGGCAGCAGAGGATCACCAGATCACCCCACCAATGTGGGGCGCCCATCAGCTCTCACACTCTATGCGGGGACGGATTTACCTACCCCCACGTGCTACAACCTTAGACCGTGACTACCATCGCACGGCCTGGCTACCTTTCTGCGTCACACCTCACGCTTACCGACTCCACACTCAGGTCCCCCACTCAAACCCAACCACAGGCCCGAAGGCCTGACGGGGTCATCACAGGGTTAGTATCGTGTGTTTTGGTACTGTCGGTTGTGTGTCGGTACCAGAATATCAACTGGTTGTCCATCGACTACGCCTGTCGGCCTCGCCTTAGGTCCCGACTTACCCAGGGCGGATTAGCCTAGCCCTGGAACCCTTGGTCATCCGGTGGACGGGTTTCTCACCCGTCTTTCGCTACTCATGCCTGCATTCTCACTCGAATCGCCTCCACCACTCGTTCACACGGCAGCTTCTCCGGCAACTCGACGCTCCCCTACCCAACACCACACCATTACGGCGATTGTGGTGCTGCCACAACTTCGGCGGTGTACTTAGCCCCGCTACATTATCGGCGCTCAATCACTTGACCAGTGAGCTATTACGCACTCTTTCAAGGGTGGCTGCTTCTAAGCCAACCTCCTGGTTGTCTTCGCAACTGAACATCCTTTCCCACTGAGCACACGCTTAGGGGCCTTAGTTGATGGTCTGGGCTGTTTCCCTCTCGACAATGAAGCTTATCCCCCACTGTCTCACTGCCACGCTGAACCTTGACTGGCATTCGGAGTTTAGTTGACGTCAGTAACCCGGTAGGGCCCATCAGCCATCCAGTAGCTCTACCTCCAGCAAGAACCACGCAACGCTGCACCTAAATGCATTTCGGGGAGAACCAGCTATCACAGAGTTTGATTGGCCTTTCACCCCTAACCACAGGTCATCCCCTCCATTTTCAACTGAAGTGGGTGCGGGCCTCCACGCGCTCTTACACACGCTTCACCCTGCCCATGGCTAGATCACTCCGCTTCGGGTCTAGGACACGCGACTAGGATCGCCCTATTCGGACTCGCTTTCGCTACGGCTACCCCACACGGGTTAACCTCGCCACGCACCGCTAACTCGCAGGCTCATTCTTCAAAAGGCACGCCATCACAGTCATCTAGATACTGCTCTGACGGATTGTAAGCACATGGTTTCAGGTACTCTTTCACTCCCCTCCCGGGGTACTTTTCACCATTCCCTCACGGTACTTATCCGCTATCGGTCATCAGGAAGTATTTAGCCTTACCAGGTGGTCCTGGCAGATTCACACGAAATTCCACGAGTTCCGTGCTACTCGGGCATGCACACACTGCGAACAGTCAGCGTTTCGTCTACGGGACTCTCACCCACTCCGGTCCTGTTTCCCACCAGGTTCGACTACACCAACAACACTCACAGACCGGTCATGCTGGACCGGACCACGTACACCCCACAACACCCCTGCAGCAACACCAGCACGCTTGACACTGCACAGGTTTAGGCTCATCCAGTTTCGCTCGCCACTACTCCCGGAATCATTGTTATTTTCTCTTCCTGCGGGTACTGAGATGTTTCACTTCCCCGCGTTCCCTCCACATGCCCTATATATTCAGACACGGGTCACCACCCTCACGAGTGGCGGGGTTTCCCCATTCGGAGACCCTCGGATCAACGCCTGTTTATCGGCTCCCCGAGGCTTATCGCAGATTTCCACGTCCTTCATCGGCTCCTGATGCCAAGGCATCCACCATGCGCTCTTACACACTCACCCAACCCCCAAAAAGGGACCGGCTTCATGTGCGCGAAAAATATTGCTTCATTCACCTTAACTAGATGATGACAAGAAAAATCACATTACATAAACACCACACAAATATGGTGTTTGATGCTCGCGTCCACTATACGATTCTCAAACCACTACCAAACACCCACCACCACACACCCACACTGTGGCTGCCTGTTGGTCGGGTTGGTCCTGTTGGTTGAAACCACACCCACACAATCGTGTGGGGTTTGTGATTCCAGGACCCAATAACGTGTTCGTTCTAGCCCACCCGATCACTCACCGCACCCGGGGCATTGACCCCAGCCGGGCTGTGTGGGCGAGCGGAAGAAGTGATGTTCCACCCTTGAGCTCTCATGATGACCACAGACGGGTCATACCATGAGGATCTTAATGTGTGCTCCTTAGAAAGGAGGTGATCCAGCCGCACCTTCCGGTACGGCTACCTTGTTACGACTTAGTCCCAATCACCAGTCCCACCTTAGACGGCCCCCTCCCACAAGTGGGTTGGGACACCGGCTTCGGGTGTTACCGACTTTCGTGACTTGACGGGCGGTGTGTACAAGGCCCGGGAACGTATTCACCGCAGCGTTGCTGATCTGCGATTACTAGCGACTCCGACTTCACGTAGTCGAATTGCAGACTACGATCCGAACTGAGACTGGCTTTAAGGGATTCGCTTACCCTCACGGGTTCGCCTCTCTCTGTACCAGCCATTGTAGCATGCGTGAAGCCCAAGACATAAAGGGCATGATGATTTGACGTCATCCCCACCTTCCTCCGAGTTGACCCCGGCAGTCTCCTATGAGTTCCCACCATCACGTGCTGGCAACATAGAACGAGGGTTGCGCTCGTTGCGGGACTTAACCCAACATCTCACGACACGAGCTGACGACAACCATGCACCACCTGTACACCAGCTCCAAAGAGAAGAACTGTTTCCAGAACGGTCCAGTGTATGTCAAGCCTTGGTAAGGTTCTTCGCGTTGCATCGAATTAATCCGCATGCTCCGCCGCTTGTGCGGGCCCCCGTCAATTCCTTTGAGTTTTAGCCTTGCGACCGTACTCCCCAGGCGGGGCACTTAATGCGTTAGCTACGGCGCGGAGAACGTGGAATGTCCCCCACACCTAGTGCCCAACGTTTACGGCATGGACTACCAGGGTATCTAATCCT
The DNA here is from genome assembly GCF_013168765.1 of Brevibacterium sp. CT2-23B. Taxonomy (NCBI): domain Bacteria; kingdom Bacillati; phylum Actinomycetota; class Actinomycetes; order Micrococcales; family Brevibacteriaceae; genus Brevibacterium; species Brevibacterium sp. CT2-23B. The sequence goes on from NZ_JABBYK010000010.1 coordinate 4,597, forward strand.
GTTCGCTCCCCATGCTTTCGCTCCTCAGTGTCAGTTACAGCCCAGAGTCCCGCCTTCGCCACCGGTGTTCCTCCTGATATCTGCGCATTTCACCGCTACACCAGGAATTCCAGACTCCCCTACTGCACTCTAGTCAGCCCGTACCCACTGCACGCGCAACGTTAAGCGTTGCGTTTCCACAGCAGACGTGACCAACCACCTACGAGCTCTTTACGCCCAATAATTCCGGACAACGCTCGTACCCTACGTATTACCGCGGCTGCTGGCACGTAGTTAGCCGGTACTTCTTCTGCAGGTACCGTCACTTTCGCTTCTTCCCTGCTGAAAGCGGTTTACAACCCGAAGGCCGTCATCCCGCACGCTGCGTCGCTGCATCAGGGTTTCCCCCATTGTGCAATATTCCCCACTGCTGCCTCCCGTAGGAGTCTGGGCCGTGTCTCAGTCCCAGTGTGGCCGGTCGCCCTCTCAGGCCGGCTACCCGTCGTCGCCTTGGTAGGCCATTACCCCACCAACAAGCTGATAGGCCGCGAGCCCATCCCCGATCGAAAAACTTTCCACCACCCAACATGCGTCAGGAGGTCGTATCCGGTATTAGACCCAGTTTCCCAGGCTTATCCCGAAATCAGGGGCAGGTTACTCACGTGTTACTCACCCGTTCGCCACTCATCCACCAACAGCAAGCTGTCGGCTTCAGCGTTCGACTTGCATGTGTTAAGCACGCAGCCAGCGTTCGTCCTGAGCCAGGATCAAACTCTCCATAAAAAACTTTATGTTACGAATGAATCCCAGCAAGACAGCCAACCCCTCACGGGGTGAGAAGGTTGACCAAAAAATACTGACCAAACACACCATCCACCCATATGCTGTGGGAGGTTCGGCGAAGAACCACCCACCACAGGTGAACCAATGTTTGGCCAGGTGATTGTCTTACCAGAAAATAAAAATGTTCTGGCATCACAACTTGTTCAAACAAACACGCTATTGGATTCTCAAACCACAAACACACACCCATCACCACCACCCGAAAA
>NZ_JABBYK010000011.1:0-1894 GCF_013168765.1 Brevibacterium sp. CT2-23B
AGGTTGCTGCGCCCCCGTCAGGTAGCAATTAGGGGAGGTAGCAAATGGCCTCGTCCAACTCCCAATGGGAGTCGGACGAGGTCATTCGTGTATTCTCCGGCTCGTGGCCGGCCAACTGAGAGCGGTGTTCTCACGGACGTTCAGAGATCTTGTGGAGTCCAACCGGACAGCAGCCGGCCACCGATCCTCCCGAAATCAACATTGCCGGGTAGTCTAATGCCGCGTATTCTAGTCGTTAATGAATCATATGGTGTTTATTGCACTCATAAGGAGCCAAAATGAGCGTCACTCGCCAGGTGGATCGCCGCCTCACCGAGATCGGATCCGCGATTCGTCGGTGGCGACTCATGCAGTCGTTGAAGGCTGTCGAAGTCGCAGAGCGGGCCGGCATCTCTCGATCGACGCTCCAGAAAGTCGAACGTGGTGACGCGGGGGTATCAATCGGCGCAGTGATGTCGGTTATGCAGGCACTCGGACAGCTCGACCACGTTTCCGCCTCATTCGATCCTTTGAGCACCGACGTCGGCAGACTGCGCTCTGCTGAAACGCTTCCAGACAGGGTCCGTCGATGAGTGAGCAGATCCGGGTTGAGATGGACCAGGGCGGAACGACGGTATTCGTCGGCACTGCGTACTTCCACATCGCACGGCGGCATATCTCGACGACGTTCAAATACTCCGATGAGTACGCGGGAGCTCGATGGGCCTATTCCATCGACCCGGAGCTCCCACTGTCGACAGCCCCATTCAACGTAACCGGTCTGCCGGGAGCCTTCGCCGACTGCTCTCCTGACCGGTGGGGTCGTAACCTCGTTGCGAAGGAGCATCGGCGGCAGGTCGCCGAGGGCGTCGTCCGTGATCGCCGCCTGACCGACATCGACTTCCTGCTCGGAGTGAGCGATCGCACTCGTCAAGGGGCTCTGCGATTTCGTCGTGCTGCTGACGAGGACTTCCTCAGCCCGACGAGCCGTGTACCTAAGCTGCTCTCCCTGCCCGAGCTGCAGCGGGCTGCTGATGGTGCCGCAGAAGGGTCGGGCACGGCTGTGAAGCGCCTTCTTGACGCTGGGACAGGGTCTCTGGGAGGGGCGCGGCCCAAAGCTTCTGTGGCGGACGATGAGGGACGACTGCTGATTGCAAAGTTCTCCCGACCCGGTGACGATCGAGACGTCATCGCGTGGGAGAGCCTGGCACTCGAACTTGCCCGTAGGGCTGGAATCGATACCTCTGCATCTCGGTTGCTGAGCATCGACGAGAGATCCGTGCTTCTTCTGCAGAGGTTCGATCGCACGACCGGCCGTCGGATCGGATATATGAGTGCGATGACAGCAGCCGGGCGTCGAGACGGGGAGCCCGGTGACTATCTCGATATCGTCGAAGCTATCGAAGACCACAGCCGGCGCTGGCGCAGCGACTGTGCGGAACTGTATCGCCGAGTGGCATTCTCAGTTGCATTGCACAATACGGATGATCATTTGCGTAACCATGGCTTCATACGGGCGGACGCGGGATGGCAGCTGAGCCCGGCTTTCGACATCAACCCGGAACCGGAGTCCGCGCTCGAACGGCAGACCGCGATCAACGGCGTTGTGTCCGCGGAGATCGAGGCGGAGGCGCTGCTCGAATTCGCCTCTCTCTGCCATCTGACGAAGCCAACTGCTGTGTCTGTGCTCAATGAGGTCGTGAGCGCGGTCGAAGGGTGGAGGTCGCTGGCTGTAGAACGCGGGATCCGACGGGCAGAGACCACCGAGATGGGAACCGTCATCGACACGCAGCTCGCACGTCTGCGCAAAGCTATCCGCCCGGTCAGCTGAACCGCGCGGCGTGCGGGCTCGGTTGAGCCAAGGACTGATGGCGAGCCTGCCTCTTCGTAGGGGCGGTCGGCGTGGTTCCGGGGG
>NZ_JABBYK010000012.1:0-1545 GCF_013168765.1 Brevibacterium sp. CT2-23B
CGCGCTGGAGTGGTCCCCGAAAGTTGGACTGTGATCAACACAAACCAACTTGAAAGGGACCACTCCATGCGTCAGGACTGTCTGATCACCAACGACCAAGCTCATGCCGCGATCGAACTCTTTAGCCAGGGCCTGGGTTACGCTGCGACCGCTACGAAACTCCACGTCCATAAACCCACGCTCAAACTCCTCCACGACCGATGGTTAGTGCGTGGAACAATATCGGTCATGGAACCGTATCAACGCCGCCGCATCCCTAAAGAGACGAAGATCGCGACCGCGAAACGGTACTTAAACGGCGAACACAAAGTCGAACTCGCCAAGGAACTCGGTCTAGCCTCGTCACGTCCCATCCTGGACTGGGCGAAGGAGTACCGGAACAAAGGCGAGGACGCCTTCACCCCCCGCAAAGCATCGGGTAAGGGGAAGACAGCTCGGATGCGGGCGATCGACAACGGGCAGGACCCGGATGCTGAACAGGTCCCGGCGAAGCCGGACGTGTTGGCGAAGAAGGCTCGTGTCGAGGACATCAGCCTGGCCGAGTACCGCCAGTTACAAGACCGACTGCTGCGGGCCGAAGCGGAGAACGCGTACCTAAAAAAACTGAAGGCCTTGAGGCAGAACGGGCAGCTGTAAAAGCACGCATTGTTGCCAGTCTCAAGGCGAACTACCCCCTGCCCGTGTTGCTGCAAATTGCGGGTTTGGCCCGGTCGACGTTCTTCTATCACCAGAAACGCTTCGATCAGAAGCCTGACCCGTATGTGCAGGTGAGAGGCCGGATCCGGGAGATCTTCACCGACAGCCGCGAATGCTACGGGCACCGCAAAATCTGGACAGTCTTGGTCAAAGAAGGCATCACGATCGCAAAGAAGACAGTGCTGCGGTTGATGCAGGACATGGGCATCAAGACCAAGGTGCGCAGGAAGCGCTACAACTCCCACCGCGGCACGATCGGCAGCGTTGCCGGCAACGTCCTCAACCGGGAATTCACCGCAGATGAACCGAATAAGAAATGGGTCTCGGACGTCACGGAATTTCCTGTGGCGGATCAGAAACTGTACCTGTCACCGATCATTGATCTCTTCGATACCAGTGTGGTGTCGTACGCGACGTCGACGTCACCGAACCTGGCGTTGACGAACGAGTCACTAACGAATGCGTGTCAGGGGCTTCGGCCGGGTCAGAAACCGTTGGTGCACACGGACCAGGGGTTTCAGTACCAGCACGTGTCGTGGGCGGCGATCCTGGCCAAACACGGTGCCACACCGTCGATGTCGCGGAAGGGAAACTGTTGGGATAACGCGATGGCGGAGAATTTCTTCGGGCAGTTGAAGTCCGAGATGTTCTATCTGCAGAAATTCGACTCGATCGAGGACCTGAAGAAAGCGATCGATGAGTACATTCATTGGTATAACTTTGAGAGGATCTCGATGCGACTCGGCGGCCTTGCCCCGATGGAATATCGGACCAAGACCGCCACAGCCGAACAGCCGGCAACTGCTCTATGCTGACCCCACAGCAGTCCAACTATTGGGGACCACTCCA
>NZ_JABBYK010000013.1:0-1463 GCF_013168765.1 Brevibacterium sp. CT2-23B
ATTGCTACCTGACGGCGGCCCAGCAACCTCGCGCGAGGTTGCTGGGCCGATCCTTCTATGTCTGTCAAGCCGGCGTGGGAATTGTTTCTAGCCCGTTGAGAATCTTGAAAACTCGACGCGCGAGATACCATTTGAGCTTGCGCTTGAGTTCCCTCTTCGACTTCTTCGTCGGGTCCTCACCAAAGCGCTGGGCAACATAATCCCTGGTTCTCTCATCGTGGATCATCCGGTTCGTGATCACCGTGTGCAAGGCCCGGTTCAACTGCCGATCCCCACCCCTGTTCAACCGGTGTCGTTGCGTGTTGCCCGACGAAGCAGGGATCGGATTCGCCCCTGCCAGGGCTGCGAACGCAGCCGCGTTACGGACTCGTCCCGGATGCGACCAGGCGGTGAAGAACACCGCGGCAGTGAACGTACCGATCCCGGGTTCGGCCAGCAAGACTGACGCCGGACTGGCCTCAACAAGTTCAGCGAGCTTGTCATGGTTGTCCTGCAGATCGTCGTCAAGATCGAGGACGCGTTTAGCTAAACGGACCGCTTCGTCCCGGGACGTGGCCAGGCCGATGTCTTCCTTCCTGTCCCGCCATTTCGCGATCTCGACGAACTGGGTATCGGTCAACGAGTTACGGGCATCAATTCCCAGATCGACAATGCGCACCAACGCGGTCAGGGAGTTGATCATCCGGGTACGTTCGGTGGTCATCGCGTCCCGGGCTGCCAACAGCACGCGCAGGCCCTGGCGGACGCCTTCGCCTTGGCGTGGCCACCGCAGCTGGTCGGTGTGTAGCGCCAGCACGGATTTCGCGATCCGGTAGGAGTCGAGCTCATCGCTCTTACCCACGCCGTACCGGGCTTTGGCATCCATGCGTCCAGCTTCGACCACGGGGTATTCGGTAGCGGCGATATGACCGGTCAGCACCGCACCATAGGAGGCTGTTCCTTCCACGACCCACAGGGTGTCGAGGTCACCTTTCGTCCACCGGCCTGCCCATGCCAGGGCCCGTTTGATGCCGGCCCTCGACGTCGGGAAGCTGCCGGTAGCCACGAGGATGCCGGTGTTGGTGATGATCGTGTAGACGTGTTTTCTGGCGTGTGTATCGACGCCGATGAAGAAGTTGTATAAGTGCGCGACAATGGACATAGCGGTTCGAAGCTCCCTGTTTGACCGATAGGTTGTGCGGCCGCTTGCGGCCGGCACCGGTCCGGGATGAGGTCACTTCGGAACAACACTGTGATGAGTCACGCCCCCGGCAAGGGGCGGACAACCTTCTGATCAAGTTACCGAGGTGGGCCGAGTCGGTGCCGGCCGCACCACCCATGTGATCGGACAAATCGGCCCGAAGACACCACCAAAGGGGGTGGGTCACCGCCAGGTTGAGTCACGATCACGGGGTGGAGAGGCCAGCACCTACTCTGCCAGCCGGTCCCAGACCAGCCACTACCAAGACTCACAGCCGTCAGGT